>NZ_FOWT01000017.1:0-3066 GCF_900115535.1 Pseudomonas sp. NFPP28
AGCCACCGGCGATCACGCTCAACGGGCTCGCCGCCGAAACCACAAAGAAAATGATGAAGCCCACGCCCAGGGCGCCACGCTTGAGCTCCGTGGAGCTGTTGACCGGGATAGATACACTCATTTTTTTGACCTTATTGTATGAGGCAGTCGCTGTTGGATTGGGCCCGATCAAACGGCATCGGTGCCCTCTGGCGTTGTTGTTTTGGTTGCACGCTGAATTTGATCCTATGCCCGCCCCTGAGCCGCTCGCTATCCCAAATCGGTAGCATCCGAAGCGCCGCCCCAAAACAGGTCAAGCCACCCATGGCGTGCCCACAGCGTTTGCCGATTCGGGATAGCCGCTTATCGCGTCCCGCCGCATGCTCGCGTCACCCCGCCCTTCTCCCGGATGCCTTGCGTAGGAACCTCAGCCATGCGTTCAATTCACCTCACCCTCCAATGGCGCATCACCCTGCTGAGCGGGCTGTGCCTGCTGGTGGTGGTCGGCGCGCTGATCGGTGCCGGCCTGTACCAGAATCAACAGAGCGCCGATCTGCTCAAGCAGCAGAGCAGTCACCTGCTGGGGCAAGCCGCCGAGGCGCGCCTGCAGGCCCAGGCCGTTGCCCATGGCCAACACGTGGAGCGCTTTTTCAATGACAGCGCCCTGGTAGGCGAAGGGTTCGCCGAGCAGGTACTGCAACTGCGCGAGCAAACCCTCGAGGGCCGCCTCAGCGCCGCGCAATTGCGCGAAGCGCTGGTCAGCGTGACCCGCCAGGCCCTGCTCAAACAGCAGCACGTGCTCGGCCTGTACGTGGTGCTGTTGCCTGGCGCGCTGGCCGGCGCAGACGCCGAGTTTGTCGGGCAACGCGCCCTGGCCGGCAATGAAACCGGGCGCTTTGCGTTGTACTGGTCACAGAGCCTGCCGGGGCAGCTGGTGCAGGATGTGCTGACCGAAGAACAGATCACCGCCAACCATGCGCTCCCCGGCGCCGACCCGGACACCGATTGGTACCGCTGCCCCCAGACGCAACGGCGCACCTGCGTGGTGGAGCCCTACACCAGCCAAGTGGAAGGTCGCGATGTACTGATGAGCAGTATTTCCGTGCCGCTGATCGCCAACGGCCAGGTACTCGGCGTGGTCGGCATGGACGTCAGCCTCGACACCCTGCAAAAGCTCGCCGCCCAGTTGGGCCAGGATTTGTATTCGGGCGCCGGCGAAGTGAGCATCCTGTCGCCCGCCGGCCAGATCGCAGGACGCAGCGGCGCCGTCGCGGGGGACACTGTCGATATCCGCCAGCCCCTGCAGGTGGTGGACGGCAACCCCGGCTGGCACCTGCAAATCAAAGTGTCGCAAGCCCTGGTGCAGGCTCCCGCCCGGCAGATGCAAAGCGAGCTGGACAGCAAAAGCCGCGCCGCCAACGGTTTCAACCTTGGCCTGGGCCTGCTCGCCAGCGGCCTGGGTATGCTGCTGATCTGGGTGACCGCCTACGGCGTGACACGCCCACTGCTCAAGATGGTCGAATTGCTGGATGCCATCGTTGAAGGCGACGGCGACCTCACCCAACGCTTGCCCGCCGGGCGGCGCGACGAACTGGGCAGGCTGGCCGGTGGCTTCAACCGTTTCCTGGACACCTTGCAACCGATGATTCGCGCCATTCAAACCGCCGCCCGCGACACCCGGGACAGCGCCGACACCTCCTCGGGGGTTGCCCGCGACGTCAGCACCGGCATGCAACGCCAGTACCGCGAAGTGGAGCTGGCGGCCACCGCCCTGCATGAAATGAGCGCCAGTGCCCAGGAGGTGGCGCGCCACTCCCACAGCGCCGCCGATGCCGCCACCGCCGCCGAAAGCGCGAGCCGATCAGGCCAGGCGGTGTTCGCCACAGCCGAGCGCAGCATCGAGGCGCTCGATCAGCGCCTGGACGCCACGCTCCAGCAAGTCACCGCCCTCGCCGACAGCAGCCGCCAGATCGGCCAGGTGCTGGATGTCATCAGCAGCATTGCGCAGCAGACCAACCTGCTGGCGTTGAACGCCGCCATCGAGGCCGCCCGGGCCGGCGAGCAAGGGCGGGGTTTCGCGGTGGTGGCCGATGAGGTCAGGCACTTGGCGAGCAACACCCAGCGCTCGGTGGAACAGGTACGCACGGTGATCGAAACGCTGCAACAGCTGAGTGAGGACGTGGTGCACAGCACCCAACTGAGCCGTGATCAAGCCAGCGGCAGCGTGGTCCAGGTGCAACAGACCCGCGCCGCGCTGGCGGGTATTTCCCAGGCCGTGGATGTGATCGAACAGATGAACCAACAGATTGCCAGCGCGGCCCTGGAGCAAAGCACAGTGGTGGACGACATCAGCCACCGGGTCAGCGATATCCGGGGCATCAGCGAAACCCTCAGCCAGCGCATGCACGAGGCCGCGAAGGCCAGTGATGCACTGCGCGAAATGGCCAGTCACCAGCAGCAGCTGGTGGGCCATTTCCGGGTTTGACGGGGGAGGAGCCAGCTGCAGGGCACGCCTTAGAGCTTGTGGCTGCCCAACGCCCGGAAGCGTTCCGGCGACGCCTTGCGCAAGCGGGCCGCCAGGTACACACCGCCCAGCAGGGCCAGGGGAATGATTGCGCAGAGGCCATAGGACAGGAGCTGGCTGGCCCCGGTCAGCACATCGAAGTGCACCACCGCCAGCGCCAGCACTGCGAACAGGGCCAGGCAGGAGAAACCGGGGAAAATCCGTGCACGCCAGATCCCCACCTTGAGTTCGGGATGGCGCCGGAAGAACACCAACACCGCGACGGAAGTCAGCGCCATCAGCAAGATCACGCACAACGTGGCCAGGTTCGACAGCCAGGCGAACAATTGCAGGATCGGGTCGGCATCCATCGCAGCAAAAATCAGCACCACCACTGCGGAAATCAGACTCTGCAAGGCCGAGCCCATGTGCGGGCTCTGGTGCACGCGATGGGTGGTGCCCAGCAGGCTGTGCAGCAACCCATCGCGGCCAATCGCATAGAAGTAACGCGCGGCGGCGTTGTGGAACGCCAGCAGCCCGGCATAGATACTCACCATGAACAGCACGCGGATGACCTGGGTCAG
>NZ_FOWT01000004.1:0-581129 GCF_900115535.1 Pseudomonas sp. NFPP28
GTGGTGCTGCTGGCCGCCATGGTG
Source organism: Pseudomonas sp. NFPP28 (assembly GCF_900115535.1). Lineage (NCBI taxonomy): Bacteria > Pseudomonadati > Pseudomonadota > Gammaproteobacteria > Pseudomonadales > Pseudomonadaceae > Pseudomonas > Pseudomonas sp. NFPP28. The sequence goes on from NZ_FOWT01000004.1 coordinate 25, forward strand.
GGCGCAGGCAAAGGCCTGGCCAAACTGACGGCGGTACCGGCCGAACCGGTGGTCGAGGGGTTGCAACCCGTTACCCTGCCCAATGGAAAAACCCGCTTGTGGAAAGCCGACCTGAAACCCTATGAAACGCCGGTCAAGCTGCCACCCGATGCCAGCCCCGATTCCCAGGGACGCTATGCGGTCAACGGCAAAACCTATATCCGCCAGGACGGTAAACACTACGAAATCAGCCAAGGTACAACACCTGGCGAATGGCGCCTCCAGCACCCCAGCGATCCCGATGCGTATCAGCCTCTGCTACGGCACAACGGGCAAGGGGCCTGGCGCCATACCCTGGAACGTCCACTGGCCTGGGACCGGCTGACCCTGCTGCGCCGGCTGGGCCACGCGACCGAGCAATACTCCGACGAGCAACTGTTGAAGATCGCCGAAGTCAGCGGCGTCAACGATAACACCCTGCGCAAGGCCCACCTGGACAACCAGCCGCCGCCGCCCGAGTTGACGGATGCCATGCGCCTGTTTGAAGCCGACAGGGGCGTCGAAGACGTGATCAGCCAAGTGCAGACCGGCACGGCAGTGGATGAACGTTATCTGTATATCCTGCCGCTGATCACTGAGTTGCCCCGCTGGCCGACGGGTCGTGTGCTGGAGGTTTTTGACGGTCAGGGTCTGACGGGAAAGTCCGTGCAGTACGGTGCCGAGCGCTTGTACACCGGTGTCCGTGCCAGGACGCCCATCCGCATGAGCCGCGCCGAGGTGCTGAGCAGCGAGTTGCCGGCACGTATCCTGGCGGCCCTGGACGAGGACGAGATCACCAGCCTGCTCGGCGGTGAGGCGGCACGGGTGCGGGAGGCCAGGCCGGTGGAGCTCAGAAAACAGATCGCCGACTTTGCGCAGACCCGTCGATCAGCGATTTTCGACAGTCTCTATGAAGGCCCCAAACCCGTTGACCTGCGCATCACGCAATTGCGAAAAGCCTGTCCGGGGTTGAGCAAGCCTGCAGCGCAAGACATTCTTGCCCACGCCAGTGCCGAAGCCCTCGAGCGCCTGGAGAGCACCGGCAAAGTGCCGCTGGCCTTGCTCGAAGAAGGCCGCTGGTATGCACGACAAGGGCGCCAGGCCCGCGCCTATGCCGGACTGTACACGGATCACATAGCGACCACCGACAGCAAGCGCCTGGCCCTGCACGCATTGCAGAAACTGACTGGCTGGTCGGACGCGGTGCGCCTGGAAATCCGCGATGAACACGTGGGTGGCCGACTGATCGACGCCATCGGCAACCAGGACGCGATGCAACGCAAATTCCTGGTCAAGAAAGGTCCGGTCTACCAGGCGTTCGACGAGCATGGCGAAGCCCTCAACAGCCTGCCCAGGTATGGCGACAACTTCTACGCGTCGGTGCTGCATGCCCTGCCCGACGAAGCGCGCCAGGCGTTGGGCGTTCCCCATGTGGGCCAGCAGGCCGAGTTGCAGCACAGCATCATTCGCAGTGCGGTCGAGCACAGCCACCTGGCACCACAGTGGCTGGGCCAGGCCCGTGGCGAGGCGACGCGGTTCAAGCCACCGGTACGTATTCGCGTCAATCAGGCCGGCTACTACGCCAGCGGTCGTGGTGCCGGCATGGACCCGTCCCTGGTGACGCGTGTGCAGGATCTGTACCCCGACTTGAGCGACGAGCAGGCCAACGGCTTTATCCTCCAGCAACGCCGCGCCGGGCAAACCGACGCACAGATCTACGGGCTGCTGCAGGCGCGTGGGCGTGAATGGGAAATCCTGGAGGCAACATTGGCGCAGTGGGTGGCAACGCCGCCGCCCACTTCACCGGAAGCCATGCTGCGCAGTACCACCGCCGAAAACCTCAGGACCAGTTGGCGAAGTGCGCCACTGGCCAATGACGTGCAGACAGCCGCGCGACTTGAACTCACCAGCGACGCCCCATTGCCGCCGTTGACGGCGGATTTTTCCCATGTGCGCGTGTTGGTCACCCACGGCCAACCGCTGGAGCAATTGCCTGGCTTGTTCCCCAGCGTGGAACGCCTGCATATCTTCGTCGCCGGCCCGCGGAGCATCAATCAACTCGAGACATTGACACACTGGTCAAGACTGACGAGGTTGCGGCTCTTTTCACCGCTCTCGGCCGAAAACACCAACACCCTGGGCGAGCTCAGCCAGTTGGAGGAGCTGAGCATTGCCAGCAACAGCGTGTTTCCCCGGCTGGATGTCAGCCGCCTGACGCGGCTACGCCAGTTGGAAATATCCGGCTTCCTGGTGACCGACTGGCCGATTGGCGTGCAGGACCTGCCCCAGCTTGAGCGCCTGAACCTGCGCGGCACGAGCATCGACAGTTTTCCGGCCGAACTGCTGGAAGGCCACGACCGCTTGCTGGCTGGCCTCTCGCTGAACTGGTCGGGACTGTCGCGCGACGGTTTCAGGGCGCTCTATACCCGGCTGAGCAACCGAGCGGATCACCTGATCGACCTTGAGGAAATGGTGCGCAGTTATTGTGTCGGAGAACTGACGCGCCTGACGGCACCGGCAGGGGACTCGCAGGTGTTGATCAACGGTTTTACCGAGCGCTGGGCAGGTCATCGCGCCCGATTCGAAGCAATTGAGGCGTTGAGCGAACAGTACAGTCAAATCGACCGCCGACTGAACGAGTGGTTGCGTTCTCCGCACGAGGTTGAACACGTGAACCAACGGCGGATGGACGGTTACCTGAGGGTGCAATGGAGTCGCGGGGTGCTCAACCTCTACGCGGCGGCTGACCCGCTGCGCGTGCGGCCGAACTCATTTCTGGAGGTAGACCTACGCGGTTTAAGACCCTCGAGCTTGCCCGATCTGCCGGCCAACAGCTTCCCCCAGACCACCGCTTTGCGCCTGATGAACCTGCGTGCACCCATGGAGCAGATCAGTCATTTCATACAGGCGTTCACTCAGGTACGCACTCTCGAACTGAATTATTGCGACCTGGCCGCCGCTCCCTCCGAGCTCCAGGACTTCCCCGCGCTGGAACACCTCTCGCTGCAAGGCAACCCCCTGACAAGGCTAGAAGTCGATCACTTGCCCCGGCTCCGCACCCTGAACCTGCGAGAAACGAACCTGCAGCAGGTGCCGACCGGTATCGAGGACTTGGCGCAACTGACCTCGCTGAACCTGCGCAACACCCGCATTACGGTGTTGCCAGAGGCTATCCTGGCCAGGGACGAGTTGCTGCTCAATACCAACGTGGCCGGAACACCGTTGAGTCAGGCCTCCGAACGCGCGCTGGCCACGGCCCGACAGCGGGTCGAAACCGCCCGGGGCCTGCCCGCCGGAGCCCTGGAACGTTTTGCCTATGAAGAACCGTCCGCCAACGTTTTCCCCGAGGCCGAAAGCGGCGGCTCATTGGCCCGCCACCTGCTCGACCTGCCCGCAGTCGGACCCGACCTGCCGCTGCCGCAACGCCTGCAGCGCTTGCAACCCGCGATGAACGAACAGGCATTGCAGCAATGGCTGGCACGCCTGCGCGCAGGCGGCGCCAGTGACGCGCACTTGCACGCTCTGATCGACGTTTGGAATGAGGCCCTGCACACCCTGACACGCCAGCTCAATGGCTGGCTGTACACGCGGGGCTCCCCTGCCAGCGACGGGACCTTGGCTAGCCGCCGCAACCAGGCCGCGCAACGTATCGTCACGTGCTGGCGCCAGGGCCTGGCGGCAGACGCGGCAGGCCAGACCCTGAGTTTCAACGGCTTGCAACTGGACAACCTGCCGACGGTAATGGCGGACTTTACCCATGTGCAACATTTGGACCTGAGCGGCCTCCTGTTCGCCCAACAAGGCTCCAACGGTTTCCTCGCAGGCTTTTCCAACCTGCGCACATTGCGCCTGACCGGCAATGAGTTGCAGGGCTTGCCCAGGGCACTCGCAGAAATGCCTGAGTTGCGGGAGTTGGATCTGTCATACAACCGAATCGACGATGAGTTGGCGGTCGACCTGGATGACTGGCCACATCTGCAACGGCTGGACTTGAGCGACAACCTGATGGAGTTTTTCAGTCTCGAGCCTGGCTCGCCCCTCGAGGTGTTGAACCTGAACGGTAACCGCCTCACGGATTGGCCGGCCGGTACATTGGAAGCCGGTAATCTGCGCGCACTCGACCTGAGTTCCAATGACATCCGTTCAATCCCGACCGAAGCACTGGATGGCAGCCACGACACCTTGATGCAGGGCACCGATATCTCAGACAACCCCCTGTCCCACGACAGCCTGACGGCGCTTATCGAGTATATGGACCGCACAGGGCACAACTCGGCGCTGGGCCTGTCACGGCGGGACATCCAGACAATGTTGGACGATGGGCTCCCGTCATCACCAGAGCCCGATGAAATCTTCCCTGAACAACCCGACGAAGAGCTCCCAGCGCAACCCGCCCTACCTGAACAACCGGTGCCCTGGATAGACGACCTGCCCCTTCCTGAACAAGGCAGGCTGCGGGAGATCTGGACACAACTACAGGCTGAACCGGATCACCAGGCGTTTTTTCACTTGCTCGAACGGTTGCAGGACACCACGGAATTCGGCGCGGCTCGCGCCGACCTGTCGCAGCGGGTGCGCAACGTGCTGGAAGCAGCCGCCGATAACACCGAACTGCGCCAGGCGTTGTTCGCCATGTCCCATACCCACGGCACCTGCGTCGATGGCCGCATCCTGACTTTCAGCGGGCTGGAAGTCAGGGTCTACGAGCACAACGCGTTGCTCAACGTCGATGCGGCGCGGCTGGATCTAAGAGGTGCAGCGCTGTTGAACCTGTCCCGGCAGTTGTTCCGGCTGGGCAGAGCCGAAGTCGAGGCCGACAGGGCGCTGGTTCGACACTCGGACGTGGCGGAAGTGCGCTTGTCGTACCGCATCGGCCTGGCCAGGGGGTGGCCGGACCAGTTGGAGCTGCCTGGGCAACCCCGCTACATGCGGTTCAGCCGGCCAATCACTGGCACTGAACTGGCCAACGCGCGCCACAATATTCTCGACGCGGAACGCAGTGAGGTGTTTTACGAGGACTTGATCAGCCGGGACTACTGGGTGGACTACCTCAAGCAGCGGTATGCCGATGAGTTCGCCACCCTCAAACGCAATGCCGACGCACGGCAGAACGCCCTGGAAGATGCACACGAAGACTTTGATGACGCCTACCTCGAGGCCTTGAACCGGCTGGAAATCGAGCAGGCCACCGAACGTAACCTCAAGCTGCTGGAGCTGTCACGCCGGGAGGTGGCCGAGCTGACGCCGCACGGCGGCGATCACCAGCAACCCGGCCCCTCACGGGGTGTGACGGGGCGCCGCCCGCAATAACGGCCGCCCTGGCGTTCAGCCCCTCAGAAGTGCTCGCGGGGGTTGAACGCCGCTTTTTGCGCCAGCTCCTGCCACAAGGCCTTGACCGCCTCATCGTCCGACTTGGGCATCACGGCCTTGAGCTGCACGAACAGGTAGCCACGTTGCCCGGCCTTGTTCAGCAGGCCGTGGCCCTTGGCACGCATGCGCTGGCCGTTCTGGCTGTTGGCGGGGACCTTGAGGTTGATCTTGCCGGTCAGCGTCGGCACCGCCACTTCCGTACCCAGCGCCAATTCCCACGGCGCCAGCGGCAGGTTGATGATCAGGTTTTCGCCATCCACTTCAAACCTGGGGTGTGGCGCGAACTTGATGATCAGGTACAGGTCGCCATTGGCCCCGCCGCCAATGCCCGGCGCGCCCTGGCCCTTGAGCCGGATGCGCTCGCCGTCGGTCACGCCGGCGGGAATCTTCACGTTCAGGCTCTTGGTGGTGTTGCTGACATGCCGGCCCGAGGCGTCGTACTGCGGCACCTGGAAGCTGATCTGCTTGGATTCGGTGGACAGCGTCTCCTCGAGGAACACCGACAGCTGCATCTCCACGTCCTGGCCTTTACGCCCGGCAGGACGGCGTTGGCCGCCACCAAAGGCGTCGCCACGGGAGCCGAAGATCGAGCTGAAGAAGTCCGAGAAATCCTCGCCGCCACCACCGCCGCGGCTCTGCCAACCCGGTGGTCCCTGGAACGGTTGGCCATGCTGGCCGTATTTGCGCAGCTCGTCGTATTCGGCGCGCTTGTCGGCACTCTTGAGCGCCTCATAGGCTTCGGACGCGTCCTTGAACTTGGCTTCGGCGTCTTTTTCCTTGCTCACGTCGGGGTGATATTTGCGTGCGAGCTTGCGATAGGCCGCCTTGATTTCCTTATCGTCGGCCGTCGGCTCTACGCCCAATATCTTGTAATAGTCTTTGAAATCCATCGGCGGTTCACCATCCTTAATCGAGATCGCACAGCCCGGGGCACAACGTGCGCTGCATTGCACTTGTTGAGTGATGTGGCCTGGGGATGCGTCAAAGTGTTATCGGCACTTGCCGTATGCAGCAGATGTGGGGGCGAATACCCAACTTTCAAGCACGATTTAGCGGATAGTCGGCCTACGCATCCGCCTTCGACTGGCATACACTGCGCGGCCGTTTTTCAACCGGAACCCGATAGACATGAAAAACCCATCCCCAGCCCGTGCCTGCGGCATCGACTTTGGCACGTCCAACTCCACCGTCGGCTGGATCCGCCCCGGCGAGGAGACGCTCATCGCGCTGGAGGACGACAAGATCACGTTGCCGTCGGTGGTGTTCTTCAACTTCGAGGAGCGCCGCCCGGTGTACGGTCGCCTGGCCCTGCACGAATACCTGGAAAACTACGAAGGCCGGCTGATGCGCTCGCTCAAGAGCCTGCTGGGTTCCAAGCTGATCAAGCACGATACCAGCGTGCTCGGCACCGCAATGCCGTTCACCGACCTGCTGGCGCTGTTTATCGGCCAACTCAAGAGCCGCGCCGAAGCCAACGCCGGGCGCGAGTTCGAAGAAGTGGTGCTGGGTCGCCCGGTGTTTTTCGTCGATGACGACCCGATGGCCGACCAGGAAGCCGAGAACACCCTGGTCGACGTGGCACGCAAGATCGGCTTCAAGGACATCTCGTTCCAGTACGAGCCGATTGCGGCGGCGTTTGACTACGAGTCCACCATCGAGAAAGAAGAATTGGTGCTGATCGTCGACATCGGCGGCGGTACGTCCGACTTCTCCCTGGTGCGCCTGTCGCCGGACCGTCGCCACAACGACAACCGCCAGAGCGACATCCTCGCCACCGGCGGCGTGCACATCGGCGGTACCGACTTCGACAAACAGCTCTCGCTGAACGGCATGATGCCGCTGTTCGGCTACGGCAGCCGCATGAAAAGCGGCGCCTACATGCCCACCAGCCACCACATGAACCTGGCCACCTGGCACACCATCAACTCGGTGTACTCGCAAAAATCCCAGCTGGCCCTGGGCAGCATGCGCTACGACATCGAAGACACCGGTGGCATCGACCGCCTGTTCAAGCTGATCGAACAGCGCGCCGGGCACTGGCTGGCCATGGAAGTGGAAGAAACCAAGATCCAGCTGACCCACGACGACAGCCGCCACGTGCTGCTGGACCGGGTTGAGCCAGGGTTGAGCGTGGAGCTGAGCCGGACGCTATTTGAATCGGCCATCGACGGTTTGCTGGAGCGCGTGCGCAACAGCGTCACGCAGTTGCTCAACGATGCGTCGGTGAGCGTGGCACAGGTGGACACGGTGTTCTTTACCGGCGGTTCCAGCGGCATTCCGGCACTGCGCCACAGCATTTCGGCGATGCTGCCGAATGCGCGGCATGTGGAAGGCAATATCTTCGGCAGTATTGGCAGCGGCTTGGCGATTGAGGCCAGCAAGCGCTACGGCAGCTGAGTTTTATCTGAAACGCTGCGTCGCGCCCATCGGGGGCAAGCCCCCCTCCCACCTTTGAATGTGTTCACAGATCAAAATGTGGGATGGGGCTTGCCCCCGATGGGCCAGACCGGCTAATACAAGGCCTAAACCATCCCACCGAGCTTCAGCTCACTCTTCAAATACGCGTAGTAAATCGGCCCTGCGACCACCCCCGGCAAGCCAAACGCGGCCTCAAACACCAGCATCGCCAACAGCAACTCCCACGACTTGGCACTGATCTGCCCGCCCACGATCCGCGCGTTGAGGAAGTACTCGACCTTGTGGATCACGATCAGGTAACCCAACGCCGCCACCGCCACCCAGATCGACAGCGACAGCGCGACGATGGTGATCAGGGTGTTGGACATCAGGTTGCCGATCACCGGCAGCAGGCCGAGCAGGAAGGTCAGCACGATCAGGGTCTTGGTCAGCGGTAGGTGGATGCCACACAGCGGCAGTACCACGGCGAGGAACACGGCGGTGAAGGCGGTGTTGAGCGCGGCGATCTTGATCTGGGCGAAGACAATGTTGCGAAACGCCTGGACCAGCAAGTGCAGGCGGTCGAACAGCGCAGCGGCCAGGGGTTTGCGTTTGGTCAGGTCGGGCACGCGCTGCAGGGCGATGATCGCGCCGAGCACCATGCCGATCAGCAAGGTGACGAACATGTGGGCGGCGTCTTTGCCCACCAGTTGCAGTTCGCTGAGGTGCTTGCTCAGCCAGTCACCGATGGCCACACGGAACTCGGCAGCGCTGGCGGGCAGGTAGGCGTCGAGGAACGGCGGCAACTGGCCGCGCGCGCGGTCGACCACACCCATGAATTTATCGAGGGACGCCCCGGGGTTTTCCGCTTCGTGGAGCAGGAAGCTGATGGCGCCGGCAAAGATCAGCGCCAGCACGCTGACGATCAGGGTGCCCAGCAACGCTACCGCCAGCCAGCGCGCACGCCGACCTTCGATCAGCCGTTGCAGTTGAGGGGTGAGCATGTTGACCAGTTCATAGACCAACAGGCCGGCCAGCAGGCTGGGCAGCAATTTGAGCGGCAGCACCAGCAGCAACCCGCCAAAAATGATGATGTAGCTGGCCAGCAATAGCACGTGACGCTGAGAAAACGTTGGCATACAGCCTCAAAACGAACGGCGTTAAAGGATGGGCAGTCTGCCAGCCTTGAGGGAATCAAGCGAGTGGGTCGATTATGAATGCGATCAAGTGTGGGAGCCGGGCTTGCCCGCGATGGCCTCGCCGCGGTGTAGCAGACAGAGCAAGGCGCCTGTATCGCGGGCAAGCCCGGCTCCCACCGTTGATCTGCGGCGTTCGCGAAAGAGCGATCAGCCTTTGAGACAGGTGCTCATAAAGGTTTTACGCGCATCGCCGGTCAGCGCCTTGGTTTTCGCCGACGCATTGCAATCCTTCATCTTCTGCTGCTGCGGTGTCAGGGTCTTGGCATCATTGGCCGCCGGAGCGGACAGGCAGGTCTTCATGAACGCCTTGCGCTCGTCGCCCTTGAGCGTCTTGGTGGTGGCTTCGGCGTTGCAGGTGGTCATTTTGTTTTGCTGGGCGGTGGCGGCAAAGCCTTGGGAACACAACAGCAAGCCCATCATCAACAGCGGAATACGCAGCATCTTCATGGAGTTTTCTCCCTGTTACCGCGCCGACGGGCACGGCCTACCGAGCAGTGTAGTCAAAGCCTGTTACATCTTCACCGACTACGAATATGGGCACGCCGGTACTGCTCGGGGGTACATCCCGCCTGGCGCTGGAACATGGCTATAAACGCCGAGGCGGTGCTGTAGCCCAGGTCAAACGCCACATGTTGCACGCTGCGCTCGCTGTCGAGGGCCTCGATGGCGGCCAGGTAACGCAGGCGCTGGCGCCATTCGCCGAAGCTCATGCCCAGCTCCCGTATGAACTGACGTGCCAGGGTGCGCTCGCTCACGTGCACCTGTTCGGCCCAGTGCGCCAGCGGCCGGTTGTCGCCGGGATCGGCCTGCATGCCTTCCAGTACGCCGAGCAGCCCTGGGTGACGGGCGTAGGGCAGGAAGCACTCGTGGATCGGCGCCTGCTTGAGTTGGTCCACCAGCACCTGGGCCAGGCGGACGTCGGACTCGGTCTGCGGCATGTTCACGTCGCGCTGGGCGAAGTCACTGAGAATGGCCTTGAGGATATCGCTGATGGCCAGGGTGCACGGCTGCCGGGGCAATTGCTCGCAGAGTTCCGGGGCCAGCCCCACCGAGTGGTAGACGATTGCCTCGGCGTTATAGGAACTGTGCTCGGTATGCGGCGGCACCCACACGGCGTACTGCGGCGGTGACATGAAGCGGCTGCCGGCCACTTCCATGCGCATCACGCCACTGGCGGAGTAATCCAGCGAACCCCAGAAATGCTGGTGCGGCGTGCACTCGGTGTCGGGGGCGAAATCCGAGTAGCGGAAATACACCGGGCTCGGCAGTTGGGGGAAATCCTGGAGGCGTACGTTGTGCTTAGCCATGTTGTCTGGATACAGCGGTGGGTTGTCTGGATCGCAGTATAGGCTTCGATCCGGACAATGGATAATCCTGCCTCATCTATACACCGGGCTCCTTTCGATGCAATACGCTTATCCCTTGCTGGCCATTTTTATCTGGGCCGGCAACACCGTCGTCAACAAACTGGCCGTGGGTTCGATCTTCCCGGCGGAGATTGGCTTCTATCGCTGGCTGCTGGCGGCACTGCTGTTTACGCCACTCATGCTCAAGCCGGTGATTGCCCACTGGGCGCAGATCCGCCCGAACCTGGGCAAAGTGTTCATCCTTGGTGTGCTGGGCATGGCGGTGTACCAGAGCCTGGCGTACTACGCCGCATCGCTCACCACGGCGACCAACATGGGCATCATCCTGTCCCTGATGCCGTTGATGGCGCTGGCGGCGGCGATCATCAGCCTCGGCCAACGCCTGACCTACGGTGCGCTGACCGGTGCGGTGCTGTCATTCGCCGGCGTGGTCGTGGTGGTGTCCGCCGGCAGCCTCGGCGCACTGCTGCAACATGGGGTCAACCTGGGTGACGGCATGATGCTGGTCGCCACCCTGGCCTATGCGGTCTACAGCACCCTGCTGAAAAAATGGCAACTGCGCCTGCCCCCGCTGGTGCTGCTGTATCTGCAGGTGCTGGTGGCGGTGGTGGTGCTGTTTCCGCTGTTCCTGTTCTCGGCCAAGGCCGGCCTGGGCTGGGCCAACATTCCGCTGGTGTTGTATGCATGCCTGTTGGCTTCGATGCTGGCACCGCTGGCGTGGATGCACTCGGTGAAGACCCTGGGCCCGAGCCGCACCACGTTGTTTTTCAACCTGCTGCCGTTGATCACCGCGCTGATCGCCGCCGTGGTGTTGAAAGAAGAACTGGCGCCGTACCACCTGGTGGGCGGCCTGCTGACCTTGGGCGGGGTGATCTTGTCGGAGCGCTGGACCACCCCAGTGCGTTAAACCCCGGCCGCCTTCAAGCGCCGGGCATGCTCGACAAACAGCCGGATCGGCTCCGCGCCCTTGCCCACCAGGCCCAGGGACTGGTTGACGATATCGAAGTGATCCAGTGCGTAGTCATCACCGATCACCAACCCCAGGTGTGAGCTATAGCGCCCGACCATGCCGTCGCACTGGCCCTTTTCCCGCACGAAGCTGCGGGCGAACAAACGGCAGCTGCGATTCGTGCCGTCAAACAGGTTGCGACCACGGTCGGTGATACCCGGCTGCAAGGTGCCGGACCACGAGTAATAGCGCACGCCGTTGACCTCTTCAGCACCCTGCCCGCCCCAGGTCCGCGGCAACCCCTGCGGGTATTGCTGGTTGAACAACGCCACGCCGGCACTGGTCAGGGAGTGATGGGACGCCTGCAGGTCCGCTTTGAAGCGTGGCCCGCGATAGCCGGTTTCCAGCACGCCCATCACCCAGGCGGCCAGGTGAAACAGCGCGCTCATGATTCGGCCCTTCACGCCGTCAGCGGGGTAATGCAGGTGGATATGGTCCGCCAGCTCCGAGCCATGATTGGGGCCTGCCACGGAGGTCACCGAGGCGACCCACTCAGGGCGCTTGGCCGCCGCATACCGCGCAGTGAGCGAGCCCTGGCTGTGGCCGATCAGGTTGACCTTGTCGGCACCGGTTTCGCGGCGAATGCGTTCGATCTGCAGCAACAGTTGCTCGCCACGCACCTCGCTGGAATCCAGCGGCGCCACCTGCACGGGAAACACCTGCGCCCCGCCCGCCCGCAATGCCGGGACGATGCCGTACCAGTACGGGAACCAGCCCAGGCGCACGAAACCGAGCATGCCGGGTACCAACACCAGGGGGTAACGCGTGGCCAACGACTGCGGCATGAACCGGGCATCCTCTCAATCCGATCCATCCAGCCTAGCCCAGCCTCAAGTCGGGCTTGTGACGTTGCCGGTAAATCCAATAAAACTTTTTGCTCCTCCCAGGACTCACAACTTGGAGCGATCACGCCGGCAGAGCGTGGCGCAAAACCGGATTAGCCCCAGGAGATAGAGATGACCGAAGCAAACTTGACTGACGTTGCGACCCTGCGCAGCCGCGCCCGCCAGAACGTCGAAAACGGTGCCGTGACCGAGGGCTATGACGCCGACCGCGAAGAAATCATCCGCCTGCTCAACGCGTCGCTGGCCACCGAGCTGGTTTGCGTGTTGCGCTACAAGCGTCATTACTTCATGGCCAGCGGCATCAAGGCCGCCGTCGCTGCACAAGAGTTCCTCGAACACGCCACCCAGGAAGCCGAACACGCCGACAAACTCGCCGAACGCATCGTGCAGTTGGGCGGCGAGCCGGAGTTCAACCCGGACCTGCTGTCGAAGAACTCCCATGCGCAATATGTAGCGGGCAATAACCTCAAGGAAATGGTCTACGAAGACCTGGTCGCCGAACGGATTGCCGTGGACAGCTACCGCGAAATCATCCAGTACATCGGTGATAAGGACCCAACCACCCGCCGCCTGTTCGAAGAGATCCTCGCGCAGGAAGAAGAGCATGCCGACGACATGGCGGATATTCTCGAAAGCCTGTAACCCAGCAGAACGCAATACCCATGTGGGAGGGGGCTTGCCCCCGATAGCGGTGGATCAGTCAATTGAGATATCGACTGATATGCCGCCATCGGGGGCAAGCCCCCTCCCACATTTGCAGTTAGCCTTTCACGGTTTTTGGCGCCTTGCCTTCTTTCATCTGTTGCAGCAGCGGCGCGCACTCGTTCGGTTCCCCGCCACTGGGGGCAACCAGCGCCAGCAACCCGGCAGCCGGTCCGGCGATGACCCCAAGCGCCACCATGCCTGCGCCACGCAGTGCCAACGGAATGGCCTTCACACCCGCATTCGGCTTGATGAACGGCCCGTTCACATACAGCGGTGAACGCAGGGAGAACAGGCGGAAGCCTTTCGATTCCGGCGTAATGGTGAGATCCAATTGCTCCGTGGCCATGTTCGCCGTGCCATCGATGTAGACGATAGCGTTCTCGGTATCGAACACGAACAGACGTGTGGTCGCCAGGCCGGTCTTGATGCCGAAGTCCGCCGCTGCGCAGTTGATCTTCACTTCTTTATCGCCGAACAGGCGGCCGACCACGTAGTTACCCACGTTGAGCCCGGCGATTTCCATCAGGCCACGGCTGATCGCGCCGTCGTTGATGAGCATCTTCAGGTCACCGTTGGAGGTGCCCAGCAGTGCCGCCACCGAGTTGCCGCGCCCGGAAATATCGGCATCGCCATTGAGTTCACCGAAGCTGGTCTTCATCGGTTCGAAGGTCGGGAACAGTTGTTTGAGCTTGAAGTTGCGCGCAGTGAGTTTGGCGCGGCCTTCCATCGGCGTGGTGCGGCCATTCAGGCGAATCTGCGCATCCAGCTTGCCGCCGGCCACGCCAAAACGCAGGGGTTCCAGGCTCAGTTCGCCGTCAGTGAGTACCAGGTGGGTATAGAGGTCGGTGAACGGCAGATCGGCACTGTGCACGATGCGCTTGCCGGTGAATTCCACATCGGCATCCATCACGCGCCAGCGCTCGGTGCGGAATTCTTCCACCGGCAACACTTTGGTCGCCGGTTGCTTGCTGTCGCCACCACGGGCTTTTTGCTTGGCGTTGGAGTCGGCGCCGATCAGGGGCGCGAGGTCGGTCATCAGCAGTTGGTTGGACACCAGCGTGCCACTGAGCTTGGGCCGTGGCTGGCTGGCGATGTAGGCGAGGCTGCCGTGGATGTCGCTGTTGCCGATCTTGCCGTTGAAGTTTTCATAGCTGAACGAGGCACCGGTGGGCTCGTGCAGCTTGGCGATCAGGTGGCCATCGGTGGAATAGGCCGGTGAATCCGGCAGGGTCACGCCGGTCAGCGGATACAGGTTGCCCAGGCTGGAACCGGCGAGTTTCAGGCGCAGGTCGAGGGCGCCCAGATTCAGTGGGTCGGTAAGGGTGCCGGCCAGTGCGATGCTGGTGTCGGCAATCTTGACCTGGGCTTGTAGCGGGAACGGCTTGGCCGCGTCCTGCAAGGCCAGCAGGCCGCCGATCTTGCCGCTGCCGTCGAGTTTCTGGCCGTGGTACTGGCCTTTGACCTTGAGGCCGAATGCATAGTCCTGAGGGGCCGAGCCTTTTTCCAGGGCTTTCTTGGCATCCGCGTCGCCGACGATTTCGCCGAATGGAATGGGTTTGCCCAACGGATCGATGATCACATCCAGTTGAGTCTTGAGGGTCTGGTCGTCAAGGGTCACGTGGCCTTTGTCGAAGCCGATGGCGCCGATATCCACCACCCAGTTGGAGGGCTCGGCGTTGGGGTCCTTGGGGTCGAACGTGAAGGTCCAGTTGGCGCGACCGTCGGCCAGGCGCTGCAATTGCGCGCTGGGCTCAGTGAGGTCGATGCGCGGGATCACTACACGCTGCACCAGCAACGCCAGGGGCGAAATGCGCAGTTCCACCTTCTTGAGGGTGACCATCTGCGGGTTTTTCGACCAGTCGGGGTTGCCCAGGGTCAGGTCTTCGGCAATCACATGGGGCCACGGCACCCAGGCGCGCCAGCCGCCTTCATCGGGTTCGCGCGCCCACACCACCGCCAGGTTGCCATTGATAGCAAACGGTCGATGCAATTCTTCGGAGACCTTGGCATTGAGGGGGGGCTTGATGCGGTTCCAATCAAAGAACACCAGGACCAATACCACTATGGCGATTAACAGAACGAAGCTGGCGCAGCTCCAAGCGGCGATTTTACGCGTGCGCGTCATTGCACAGGACTCCTGAATACGACTGGCCGGATGACAGCCTTTAAGGACAGCTTATAGGACTACGACTGGCAAACCGCAGCGGGGTTTAACCCAATCGCCGATTTGCCAGGAAAAAGCTCATTTCCTGACCGACTCGACAGATTCCACCTGCGCCACCGCACCATTGTTACCCATGCGCGTGTCGAAAATACCCACACCGGTGCAAAACCGCGTGCTTGAGAGGCCCGTCCTAGAGCCTCTGACCAGAACAATCAATTCTGTTGATTATTACCATTGTGTTTATGAACTTTTATATCGACTTATCGAGAGTAGCATTAGCCCTGTACCCACTTTATCGCCCTCCCAAGGAGCAACCCATCATGAAACGCCAAGTACTCGCTACCGTCCTGTTATCCATCCTGGCTTCCAGTGCCTTTGCCCTGCCAGCCGCCGAACAGGCCACCCCACAAGTCAAAGCCGACGCCGCTCATTTCAGCCAGACCGTCGCTCGCAGCGGTTCGCAAGAAGAAGAGAACCGTGACTACGCCAAAGGCGCCGTTGCTGAGAATGGCTCTGAACAAGCCAACAAACGCGCCTACACCGAAGGCCTGACCGAAAACGGTCGCAACCGCCTGGAACAGAAAGGTCTGGTTGAAGGTGGCGCCGATCGCCTGCTGGAACGCAATGCTGTTGCCGAAGGTGGCCGTGATCGCCTTGAACAGAAAGGCCTGGTTGAAGGTGGTGCTGAACAAGCCAATGAACGTGCCTACACCCAGGGTATTGCCGAAGGCGGTGCTGACCGTCTGCAAGAACTGCATCAAGCACAGAGCTAACCCCGTGGTGGCCGAAAAAAAAGCCCGATCTGTCGATCGGGCTTTTGCTTTCCTGTAGATCGCGTCACGCCCTTCCCCTGCCAAGTTCGACGCCAACAGAACTGTTTTGCTAGAGTGCGTCGCTGTACTTGCCGACAAAGCCCGCTCGCCAATGCTGCCCCGCGCCGAACAGAAGCAACAGACACGCCTCGCCCTGATGGACGCAGCCCGCCATCTGATGGAGTGTGGCCGTGGGTTTGGCAGCCTGAGCCTGCGCGAAGTGGCGAAGACGGCCGGCATCGTGCCCACCGGTTTCTACCGCCATTTTGCCGATATGGACCAGCTTGGGCTCGTCCTGGTCAGCGAAGTGGGCCAGACCTTCCGCGCCACGATCCGCCTGGTGCGCCACAACGAGTTCGTGATGGGCGGCATTATCGATGCCTCCGTGCGGATCTTCCTGGATGTGGTCTCGGCCAACCGTTCGCAATTCCTGTTCCTGGCCCGTGAACAATACGGTGGCTGCCTGGCGGTGCGTCAAGCGATCGGCGCCTTGCGCGAAGACATCACCCGCGACCTGGCAGCCGATCTGACGCTGATGCCCAAGCTGCAGCATCTGGATGCCGAAGGTTTGCACGTGATGGCCGACCTGATCGTTAAAAGTGTATTCGCTACGCTGCCCGATATCATCGACCCGCCGGCCCAGGCCCTGCCTGACCACCTCACGCCCCAGGCAAAAATCACCCAGCAATTGCGCTTTATCTTTATCGGTTTGAAACACTGGCAAGGCCTGGGCAGCACCGAGTAACGCCATCATCCCGCTGAGTGGAAGCGCTTGGCCGTGGTGTAGTTCCTGTTCCAGTAGTTGTTGCTCAACGAATCGATGCGGATGCTCTTGCCGGTACGCGGCGAATGAATAAATTTGCCCTCGCCGATGTAAAGGCCCACATGGCTGACCTGGCCGCGCCCGTTACCCTTGAAAAACACCGCATCGCCGGGCTTGAGCGCATTGCGCTTGATGGTCGGGGCCGTGGAGCGGTGCATCGCGACCGTCGTACGGGGTAGCTGGATATTGGCTTGGGTCTTGAACAGATAGACCAGGAAACTGCTGCAATCGAAGCCCTGGTCCGCCGAGGTGCCGCCCCATTTGTACGGCGTGCCCAGCAGTTCGTGGGCGCGGTCGATCACGTCATCGATGGATGCTTCTTTCAGTGAAGTGGAGAAAGAGGCATGAGGCTGCAGATTGGCGGAGGCCGAAGACAGGATGAAAGTCAGGCTGACTATAAACAGGTAACAAAGTGATTTGAACATGATGAACGTCGCAGTGGATTAAACACGGCGCACAGACTAAAGATCTCGCAGGTAACCTGATGAACGCCAATTCCTTTGACCCTGTAGGGAAAATCTGAAAACACCCATCGCAGTGCAACAGGCAACACTTCGCACCATTTTGGCGCAATCCAGCCGAGTCTTTTCGCCCTATTTAGTGGCGCCACCCACACACCTACAGGCATTTCCTACACCCCAGTGAGGTTGGCAAGCCCCTTGCTCTAACTGTTGCATCGCTCATAGCTGGAAGCTTCCTGATGCTGGTGATCCACCGCCGAATCGCCCCCCAAGCCCTCTGGGCCGCCGAGTTGCTGCTGAACTTCGAAGCTCGCAGCAAAAGCCGCCTGCGCTGTTTCAGTGCCGACGGTGAAGACGTAGGCCTTTTTCTGGAGCGCGGCCAGCCTCCGTTGCACGATGGCGAATTCCTGCAGGCTGAAGACGGACGCGTCGTACGTGTGCGCGCCCGGCCTGAACACCTCTTACACGTGACCTGCAGCAGTGCATTCGAACTGACCCGTGCGGCCTATCACCTGGGCAATCGCCACGTCGCGTTACAAGTAGGTGACGGCTGGTTGCGCCTGCTCGACGACTACGTGCTCAAGGCCATGCTCGAACAGTTGGGTGCGCAAACGCAAACCATCGAAGCGCCGTTTCAACCGGAGCATGGTGCCTATGGCGGCGGCCATCATCATTCGCGCCATGGCGATGAAGACTTCAATTACCCGCCCAAGCTGCATCAGTTCGGCGTGCGTCTATGAACCCAGCCTGGGCGCTGCTGCGTCTGGCCAGTCCGCAATTGCCGATTGGCGGATACAGCTATTCACAAGGCCTGGAAATGGCCGTCGAGAACGGTTGCGTCAACGATGCGGCCAGTGCGCGCCGCTGGATCAGCGACCAGTTGCTGCTCAATCTCGCGCGTTTCGAGGCGCCGTTGCTGCTCGCCCATTGCCAGGCCGCCCAGGCGGCGGATTGGTCGCGCCTGGCACAGTTGTGTGAGGAACACCGCGCCAGCCGTGAGACACGCGAGCTGTATCAGGAAAGCCGGCAGATGGGCTACTCCCTGCAACAACTGCTCAATGGCCTGCCCGAGTTGGACGACGCGGCCCGCACCTTTCTTCAACAGTGCACCGAACCTCACCTCGCCCTGGGCTGGGCCCTGGCTGCCCGCGCCTGGCACATCAGCCCCGCCGATGCCCTCGCCGCGTGGCTGTGGAGCTGGCTGGAAAACCAATTGGCGGTGCTGATGAAAACCCTGCCACTGGGCCAGCAAGCCGCCCAACGCCTGACCAGCGAACTGCTGCCGCTGTTGCAACAAGCCCAGCAGGACGCCAACCACATCGACCCTGATCATCTCGGCAGCGCCGCGTTTGGCCTGTCCCTGGCGTGCATGGCCCACGAGCGCCAATACAGCCGCCTGTTCCGTTCCTAGGAGACAACACACATGAACGCACAACCTCTACGCGTCGGCATCGGCGGCCCGGTGGGCTCCGGCAAGACCGCCCTGACCCTGGCCCTGTGCCTGGCGCTGCGCGATCGCTACAACCTGGCGGTGGTCACCAACGACATCTACACCCGCGAAGACGCCGACTTCCTGGTGCGCAACCAGGCCCTGGCGCCGGAACGCATCATCGGCGTGGAAACCGGCGGCTGCCCGCATACGGCGATCCGCGAAGACGCCTCGATCAACCTGGAGGCCGTGGACCAGCTCAATCGCCGCTTCCCCGGCCTGGACCTGATCCTGGTGGAATCCGGCGGCGACAACCTGTCGGCTACGTTCAGCCCGGAACTGTCGGACCTGACCATCTACGTGATCGACGTGTCCGCCGGCGACAAGCTGCCACGCAAGGGTGGGCCGGGCATCTGCAAGTCCGACCTGCTGGTGATCAACAAGATCGACCTGGCCCCGCTGGTCGGTGCCTCGCTGGAGCTGATGAACAGCGACACCACCCGCATGCGCAACGGTAAACCCTTTGTGTTCAGCAACCAGAAAACCGGCGTCGGCCTGGATGACATCGTCGCCTTCATCGAACGCCAAGGCCTGCTGACCGCCGCCTGATCAACCCATAAGGAACCTGTCCATGAACCTCAAGAAACTGCTGACCGCCGCCGCCCTGCTGCTGGCCCCTGCCCTGGCCTTCGCCCACCCGGGCCACGGCGACAACGGCCTGGTGGCCGGCATCAGCCATCCCCTGAGCGGAATCGATCACTTATTGGCCATGGTCGCCGTCGGCTTGTGGGCCGCCCAACAAAAAGGCGCCGCGCGCTGGGCACTGCCGTGCACTTTCGTGGGCACCATGCTGATTGGCGGCGTGCTGGGTTTTGAAGGCCTGGAGTTGCCGGCGCTGGAAAGCGGGATTGCCGCGTCGGTGCTGGCCCTGGGTCTGGCGGTCGCGCTGGCGGTGCGTCCGCCGCTGTTCGTGGCGGTCGGGGCGACAGCCTTGTTCGCGCTGTTCCATGGCGTGGCCCATGGCTTGGAGCTGCCGGACATGTCCAGCCCCTGGGCGTATGCGGCTGGTTTTGTCGGTGCAACGGCGGTGCTGCATGCTGCCGGTTACGCTGTGGTGCGCTTGCTGCCGGCTGCGGCGGCGCCGCTGGTACGGGTTGCCGGGGCGGCTTCGGCGGCGACCGGGGTCTGGTTGTTGGCAGGCTGATTTGCGGCGTATTTGACGGCCTCATCGGGGGTAAGCCCCCTCCCACCTTTGGGGAGGGGGCCTGCCCCGATAGCGCTAGACCAGACACCACGGAACCCAAGCCTGCTACCATGCGCGCCTACACCCCTGCCGTGACGACGCCAGCCAATGCCCAGCGCTTCCCAACCCTCCTTGAACACCGTACTCACGCACTTCCACAGCCTGATCGTGCCGCTCTGGCAAGGCCCGGGCTGGAATGCCGAACTGGCATTGCCGTATGAGGCACTGGACGCCGACCACCGGCCATTACCCCCGCAACGCTACCGCGCCATGGCCTGCGCCCGGCAGTTGTACCTGTTCGCCAGCCTGATCGGCGAGCCCGGCGCGGCCTTTGCCGAAGAACGTGCGGCGGCGTTGTTCCGCTCGCTGCAACGGCACTTCCACGACGCCGAACACGGCGGCTGGTTCTACAGCATCGACCCCGCCGGCCGACCGCTGGACAAGCGCAAAGACCTGTACACCCACGCCTTCATCATCTTCGCCTGCGCCCATTACTGGGCCAAGGTGCGCGAGCCGCTGGTGGAATCGGTGCTCAATGCCGCCCTGGCCGTGGTCGCCGAACGGTTTTCCACAGGCGACGGCCTGTACGAAGCGGTGCTGGAGCGCAATTGGGCGTCCCTCAAGTCCGGCCCCCTGCAAAACCCGCTGATGCACCTCGCCGAAGGCTTCCTCGCCACGCTGGCCGTGCGCGAAGATGCCATCACCCAAGACGCGCTGCTGGACCTGGCCAACGCCCTGCAGCAACGCTTCATCGACCGCCACCACGGCGTGATGATGGAAAAACCGCTGGGTGCTGTGGATAACTGGTTTGAGCCGGGGCACCAGTTCGAATGGTTTTTCTTGCTGGAGTCGTCTGAGTTACTGCGCGGTACGCCGTTGCACGCCTCCCTGACACGGGCGTTTGCCTACGCCGAAGAAAAGGGTGTGGATAACGCGAGCGGCGCCGTCAGCGGCATGTTGGCGTTGGATGGCACGGTGCGCGACGGCACCCAACGCATCTGGGCGCAGGCCGAGTACCTGCGGGCACTGACCTTGCGACCGGACAGCGAAGCGCGGTTGCAGCGCCAGTTGCTGGCGCTGCAACAACACTTCCTGCATGCAAAAGGCTGGCATGAATGCCTGGATGCCCAGGGCGCGGTGAGCCGACGGGATATGCCGTCGACCACGCCGTACCACCTGGCGACCTGTTACCAGGGCCTTATGCAATCCACTTGCGATCTCCGGTAAAGCTGATTGTCAGCCAGCGCGCCGCATCCGGCGTGCCAAGCCCTGTGGATATCTCTTCGCGCAGCTCATCCAGGGTCGCGACGTTATCCACCGGGTAATCCGCCGGCAACACCACATGAATCTCGATAAACCGTGCGCGCCCATGCTTTTGCACGTAGGACACGTAGTCATCGAAACCATGTTTGGCCCGGGCCGCGTCCATGACCTCGCGCACCTTGTCGTCCAGGTGGTCCGGCGCAATCCCCAGCACCTCGCGCAGAGCCGGGCGCAAAATCTTGAATGCCGGCGCCAGCATGCTCAGGGCCAGCAGGATCAGGATCAACGGGTCGACATACACCGCCCACTCGCCATAGCCCTGGGACTTGAGCAACAGGGCCGCCAGAAAGCTGATCAGCAGGCCCACCGAGAGCATCGCGTCCACCAGCCAACTGATGTTGTCGAACTGGATCAGCGATGATTTCAGCGTTCGATTGCGGTAGCGCACGTAGAAAAAATAGGCGAACTCGACGACGGTAAACACCGCCGCATAGATGATCACCAGCCCCAGCTCGATCTCACGCCCGCCATTGATAATGCCGAACACACCGTTGAGGAACGCGTAGATGGCGATCAGCAACAGGAAGCTGCCTTCGATCAGCAGCACCATGGGCTCCAGGTGCCAGTAGCCGAACTGGAAACGCTCGTTGCTTTTCTTGGCGATCAGCTTGGCCGTGATCAGCATCAACACCTTGATGGCGGTGGCGATCAGCGAGAAAAAGCCGTCGAACAGAATGGACTGGGCGCCGGATACCACACCCGTGACAATCCCGGCGATCGCTACGGCGAACATCAGGATGGTCGATTGTTTGAGCAGTGCCTGCTCACCTCGGTTACTCACATTTCCTCCCGTCAAAACCTTGAATCCGCAGAGTGCGGAGGGGTTTTCAGGAGGTGAGTGTACCTTATGGCCTGTTTTGGCCGATCTGACGCTATCGGGGGCAAGTCGAATCGTCGCACCGCCCCTCCCACCTTCGACCGCATTCACATGCTGAAACTCGGTCAAGTGTGGGAGGGGGCTTGCCCCCGATGGCAGCGACTCGTTTTTAAGCCTTACTTGGCCCCACGCTCAATCGCAAACCCCGCCCAGGTCTGGCTCACCGGCATCAGCTCCAGGCGGTTGATGTTCACATGCGCCGGTGTGTTCATCACCCAGAAAATCGTGTCAGCAATGTCCTGCGGCTGGATCGGCTCGGCGCCCGCGTAGGTCGCGTCATACCGCGCCTGGTCGCCGCCAAAGCGCACCAGCGAGAACTCGCTCTCACACAGGCCCGGCTCGATGTTGGTCACGCGCACGCCGGTACCTTGCAGGTCGCAACGCAGGTTCAGCGAGAACTGCTTCACGAACGCCTTGGAGCCGCCGTACACATGGCTGCCCGGGTACGGGTAGCTGCCGGCGATGGAGCCGAGGTTGATGATGCCCGCACCACGGCCATGGGCGATCAGGCGCGGCAGCAGCAGGCTGGTGGTGGTGAGCAGGCCCTTGATGTTGGTGTCGACCATGGTTTCCCAATCGTCGAGATTGCACTTGGGCGCAGGGTCGGTGCCCACGGCCAGGCCAGCGTTGTTGATCAGCCCGCGCAGCGTGGCAAACGACGGCGGCAGGTTGGCGATGGCGTCTTCCATGCCCTGGCGGTCACGCACGTCCACGACCAGGCCATGCACTTCGGTCTGCTTGGAAAGCTCTTCGACCAAAGCATTCAGGCGGTCGGCGCGACGGCCGGTGAGCACCAGTTTCCAGCCGGCTTCGGCAAAACGACGAGCACAGGCTTCGCCGAAACCTGAGGTTGCGCCAGTAATAAACAGCGTGTCGGACATGGTGTTCTCCTTGCGGGCATCGGGAAAAAAACAGCCAGCAGAATGCCCGTACGCCGCGATGGCGGCAACTACTGGGCACACAAGTTGACACATGCCTGATCACTTTTTAACCACTGAACGCAAAGCCTTACAGGCCGTGGCTTACAGCCATATGCGCGCAGGTTATCCACAACTGCGCCCACAGTCTTTGGGGGCAAGTGCAAAATGCCTCAGGCCTCTATACACAAGGGTTCCAGGCGGTTTTAGAAAGTTTTTTGCTTGACCTTGGCCGGTGCGTATGTAGGCTCTTTCACGAACGGCAAACCAGAACGATGGCTCCAGGCCAGTCATTCCGGCCTCTGCGGCGGTCTTTCCAGAGTTTAGTCACAGACTTATCCACAGGCCGCCAGGACATATTCCAGTCATATACCTGTGTCTTTAAACAGGTTGACAACGGGCTCGGGCGGTCCCCAAAAACCCGCTGATCAAAAAACAATCACCGCGCTACAGACCGCGTGTTTGTTGGCTTTCAGCCAGCTACTCCCACGTTACCCACAGCCGGTTCCACAGCGGATGGGGACAAGTCAAAACTGTGACAAAACAGGGATTTGCGGCGGCTATATGTCGCGCTTTGGAGGGGGGCTGGATTTGTTTTCCACAATTTGGTGGCAACCCTCTTCACACCACAAAAAAACATGTGGATCTGCTTAATGTGGGAGGGGGCTTGCCCCCGATGGCGGTATGTCAGTCGACAGATGTACTGCTGATCCACCGCTATCGGGGGCAAGCCCCCTCCCACAGGGGGACCGCGTCGTTATTTAGATCAATGACCGCCGAGGTAGGCGTTGCGCACTTCCTCGTTCACCAGCAATTCCTTGCCAGTGCCGGTCAGACGGATCTCGCCATTGACCATCACATACGCCCGGTCCGACAAGCGCAGTGCATGGTTGGCGTTCTGCTCCACCAGGAAGATGGTCATCCCGGTGGCCGCCAGCTCGCGCAGGGTCGAGAAGATCTGCTTCACCACGATCGGCGCCAGGCCCAGGCTCGGCTCGTCCAGCAGCAACAACTTCGGACGGCTCATCAGTGCCCGGGCAATGGCGAGCATCTGCTGCTCGCCACCGGACATGGTCATGGCACGCTGGGTACGCCGTTCCTTGAGCCGTGGGAACAGCTCGAACATGCGCTGCATGTCATCAAAGGCATACTTGTCGCCAATCGGGATGGTGCCCATCAGCAGGTTTTCCTCGACGGTCATGTCGGGGAACACCCGCCGCCCTTCCGGCGACTGCGCAATGCCGTTGGAGGCGATGTAGTGGGACGACTTGTGGGTAATGTCGACGCCGTTGTAGAGGATCTGTCCCGACTCGGCCCGTGGCTGGCCGAAGATCGACATCAGCAGCGTGGACTTGCCCGCGCCGTTGGAGCCGATCAGGCTGACGGTTTCGCCTTCGTTGATGTGCAGCGAGACTTTCTTCAGGGCCTGGATCGGGCCGTAATACACGTCCAGGTCCTTCATTTCGAGGATAGGTGCACTCATACCAGCTCCTCTTCGTCAGCGCCCAGGTAGGCGGCAATCACTTTCGGGTCGTTGCGGATCGCGTCCGGCCCGCCCTCGGCGATCACGTTGCCGTGGTCCAGCACCACGATGTGGTCGGAAATACTCATCACCATGCCCATGTCGTGTTCGATCAGCACCACCGTGAGGTCGTGTTCGTCGCGCAACAGGCGAATCATCGCGCTGAGGGCTTCGGTTTCCTGGGGGTTGAGGCCCGCAGCGGGTTCGTCCAGGCAGATGATCTGCGGCCGCGTGCACATGGCGCGGGCGATTTCCAGGCGGCGCTGCTGGCCGTAGGAGAGTTCACCGGCCAGGCGGTTGGCGCAGTCCACCAGGTCCACCACTTCCAGCCAGTAGAAGGCGTGGTCGAGGGCGTCGCTTTCAGCCTTGCGGTAGCCCTTGGTGTTGAGGATACCTGCCAGCATATTGCGGTTGACCCACATGTGCTGGGCCACCAGCAGGTTTTCCAGTACCGACATTTCCTTGAACAGGCGGATGTTCTGGAACGTCCGCGCCAGACCCGCACGGTTCACCAGATGCGTTCCGCCGAACATCTTGTAGTACAGGCGACTGAGGAAGCTTTTCGGTGACACGAAGTCGGTCGGCTGGAACCGTTCGCCGAGCAACTGGATCACATTGGTCTGCTTGCCACGTATGTTCAGTTCGATCTTGCCGCCGCTGGCCTTGTAGAAACCGGTGAGGCAGTTGAACACCGTGGTCTTGCCGGCGCCGTTGGGCCCGATCAGGGCGAAGATCGAATTGCGTTCGACCTTGAGGCTCACATCGCTCAAGGCCTTGATGCCACCGAAGTGCATCATTAAATGCTCCACGCAGAGCACGACTTCCTTGCTCATGGCGCTACCCCCTTGCGTGGTGTCACACCGGTACGGCTGATGCGGATCAGGCCTCGCGGTCGCCAGATCATCATCACCACCATCAACACGCCAAACAGCAGCACGCGGTATTCGGAGAAGCTGCGCAGCAACTCAGGTGCAACGGTCAATACAAAGGCCGCGATCACCACGCCCACCGTCGACCCCATGCCTCCCAACACCACGATGGCCAGGATCAGCGCCGACTCGAAGAAGGTGAACGACGACGGGTTGACGAAGCCTTGGTAGCTGGCAAAGAACACCCCGGCCAAACCGGCCGTCGATGCACCGATAGTGAACGCCGAGAGCTTGACCAGCACATGGTTCAGGCCCATGGAACGGCAGGCGATTTCATCTTCGCGCAGGGCTTCCCAGGCGCGGCCGACCGGCATGCGGGTCAGGCGGTGCTTGATGTACAGCACGGCCAGCACCACCAGGAACAGCACGATGTAGATGAACAGGAATTTGATGTTGGGGTTGTAGTCGATGCCGAAGAACTCATGGAAGGGAACCCCGCCATCCTTCGCGCGCTTGCCGAACTCGAGGCCGAGGAAGGTCGGCGACGGCACCGGCATGCCATTCGGGCCGCCGGTAAACGACAGCCAGTTATTGAGCACCAACCGGATGATTTCACCGAAGCCCAGGGTCACGATGGCCAAATAGTCACCGTGCATTCGCAACACCGGGAACCCGAGTATGCACCCCGCCAGCGCCGCGGCGATGGCCGCCAGTGGCAGCACGGTCCAGAAGCCCAGGCCGAGGTATTGATAACCCAATGCCAGGCCATAGGCGCCGATGGCGTAGAACGCCACGTAACCCAGGTCGAGCAGGCCGGCCAGGCCCACCACGATATTGAGGCCGAGGCCCAGCAACACGTAGATCAGCCCGAGGATCACCACGGTCAACAGGTACTTGTTGGCGAAGATCGGGAACACGATGGCGATCACGATCAGCGCCGGGATGATCCAGCGCAGCCGCGATTTGTAGTCCGGTGGCAGCACGTGCACCCCGGAACCACTGCTCTCGAAGCCCTGCAGGATCTTCAGGCCCTTGGGGGTTTGCAGGAACAGGCTCATGGCAAAGCGGCCGACCATCACGATGGCCACCAGCAGGCCCACGCGGGCCGGTTCCAGGTTGAAGCTGTAGCCGTCGAGTACCACGCCGACGATCGGACCGAACACGATCAGCGAAATCAGCCCGGCAAGGATCGTATCGACCACACTTTTCTTGATATCGATTGATTTGGCAGCAGACATGTTTACACCTTCGCCACGAGTGGGCGACCAAGCAGGCCCTGGGGACGGAAAATCAGAATCACCACCAGCAGGGAGAAACTGAACACGTCTTTGTAGTCAGAGTTGATCAACCCCGAGAACAGCGACTCGGAGATACCGAGGATGATCCCGCCCAGCATCGCCCCAGGCAGGGAGCCGATGCCGCCGAGTACCGCCGCGGTGAACGCCTTGATGCCGATGATGAAGCCGGCATAGAAGTCGAAGGTGCCGTAGTTGAGGGTGATGAGCACGCCGGCCAATGCCGCCATGGCGGCGCCGATGACGAACACGTAGGAGATCACCCGGTCGGTGTTGATGCCGAGGATCGACGCCATCTTGCGGTCTTGCTGGGTGGCGCGGCACATGCGGCCGAGCTTGGTGTACTTGATCACGTAGGTGAGCAACGCCATGCCGGCGAACGCCGCCACGAGGATGAAGACCTTGGTGTAGGTGAGCTGGACGAACCCTGTGCCGAAATCGACGCGCCAGGCGCCTGCCAGCAGGGTGGGAATGCCTTGTTGCTTGGCGCCCTGAGCGATCTGCGCATAGTTCTGCAGGATCAGGGAGATGCCGATGGCGCTGATCAGCGGTGCCAGTCGGGTGGAGTTGCGCAACGGTTTGTAGGCGACACGCTCGATGACCCAACCGTACACGCCAGTGACGACCACGGTGAAGATCAAGGTGCCGAGAATGAGCAGCGGGAAGGATTCGATGCCGAAGTAAGCCAGCAGTGCCAGACTGATCGCCGCGAGGTAAGCGGAAATCATATAAACCTCGCCGTGGGCGAAGTTGATCATGCCAATGATGCCATAGACCATTGTGTAGCCGATGGCGATCAGGCCATAGACCGACCCGAGGGTCAGGCCGTTGACCAGTTGCTGCAGGAAAATACCATCCATAACGCAATCTCACGCGGTGAGCACCTGCACACCGGGAGGTGCGCGGCGCTTCTGGAGGAAAAGACAGATATTGATAACAACACGATCTCCTGTGGGAGGGGGCAAGCCCGCTCCCACATTGGAGCTGTGGTGTTCTGGATTACTTCTGTTTTTCCAGCTGGTGGTATTTGCCGTCTTTATCCCACTGGTAAACCACGTAGTCGGAGATTTTCAGGTCGCCCTTGGAGTCCCAGGCTTTTTCGCCCATGACGGTTTTCACCGGGTGAGCCTTGAGCCACTTGGCGGCGTCTTCGCCCTTGTTGGACTTGGCGCCGTTGAAGCCGGCGGCCAGGGCCTGGACCGACGCGTAGGCGTACAGGGTGTAGCCTTCGGGCTCGGTGCCGTTTTTGCGGAACTCTTCCACTACGGCCTTGCTGTCCGGCAGCAGGCGCGGGTCGGCGCCGAAGGTCATGTACACGCCGTCGACATATTGCTTACCGCCCGCGGTAGCAACCAGTTCGTCGGTGACCACGCCGTCATCGGACATGAACTTCACGTCTTTCAGACCCGCTTCACGGATCTGGCGAACCAATGGGCCGGCTTCCGGGTGCAGGCCGCCGAAGTACACGACGTCGGCACCGGTGGAGCGGATCTTGGTGACCAGGGCGCTGAAGTCTTTCTCGCCACGGGTCAGGCCTTCTTCCAGCACCGGCTTGACGCCGCGCTTGGTCAACTGGGCAGCGGTGGCGTCGGCCAGGCCTTTGCCGTAGGTGTCCTTGTCGTTGATGACCGCGACCTTCTTGCCCTTGAGCACATCGACGATGTAGTCGCCGGCCACGATGCCTTGCTGGTCGTCACGCCCGCACATACGGAACATGGCGCCCAGGCCGCGTTCAGTCACCTGTGGGTTGGTGGAGCCAGGGGTGATTGCGATGATGCCCGCTTCGTCGTACACCTCGGACGCCGGGATGGTGTTGGAGGAACAGAAGTGGCCGACCACGCCGATCACCTTGTCCTGGTCCGCCAGGCGGTTGGCCACGGCCACGGCTTGCTTGGGTTCGCAAGCGTCGTCGCCAGCCACCAGCACGATTTTCTCGCCGTTGATGCCACCGGCCTTGTTGATCACATCGGCTGCCGCCTGGGCACCCTTCATGTACTGCTCACCAAAAGCCGCGTTGGCACCCGTCATCGGGCCCGCCACGCCAATCTTCACATCAGCTTGAACAAACGTAGAAACACCCAGCGCCGCTGCAACGGCGAGGGCCAGAAAACCTTTCTTGTAAAACGTCTGGGACATGAGTGGTGCTCCGATATTTTTGATTTTTGGCACGACAACTTGCGTTCAAACTTTTCACTGAAAGCCCAGAGCAAAGCGCGTGCCATTAGGTTTTTATTCTTCAAAAAGACACGGTGTCATTGTTATTGCAGGCGTTTCGGCTCCGTTCGCCAGGACGTGCAACCCTCTAGCGCCCAGAGGTGCAACCGATGGACCGAAAAAGTACAACCTCGACGGGTCGCACCTGCAACCAGAGCTATAAACGACAGTTCCTACAGCTGTAACAACCTGCGTAACGGAACTGCACATTTACAGTGCGTGATTGCTACGACTTGCACCAATACAGATTAGTAGCCTGCTAAGAAAATGCAGGCTTTTGAGCGGTATTTCGCTGATCAGATCACGATCCTGAGGCATTGGCCGGCGTGATACAGCGAAAATCCTGCTTCATACAGACAGCTACGCAGCCCTACCCCGGAAAGCGGTTGCATGGGCGCGAAGGGAATCGGTAAAGCCTGGGGATTCTGGTGACACAAGTAGTCGGCAAACGCCTTGCCGACCACGCTGCCAGTGGTCACGCCACGACCGTTATAGCCCGTTACTGCCACAAGGCCCGGAGCGGGCTCGAACAGGCGCATCAAATGGTCCGGGGTGAAGGCGATGCAGCCGGTCCAGGTGTACTCCCACTGCACCGATTTGAGGTACGGGAAGTAATGCTGCTGCACCCGATCAGCCCACGCCTTGAGGAACCAGGTAGGTTTCTGGTTGCCGTTGCCCAGGCTGCCGAGTAGCAAGCGACCGTCAGCGTCGCGGCGGATGCTGCTCAGCACCTGGCGCGTATCCCAGGAGCCTTGGCCGCCGGGCAAAATCTGTTGGGCGGCTTCGTCTGTCAGCGGGGCTGATGCGACCTGGTAGTAGTAACCGGGGAAAAAGTTGCGCCGCAGCTCGGTCCATTCGCCTTCTGTGTAGGCGTTGGAGGCGATGACCACCTGTGCAGCCTGCACTGAGCCCTGGGCGGTCTGCACCGACCAGTGCGCACCTTGGCGCTCAAGTTGAGTAACCGGTGAATGATCGAACAACTGCCCGCCCAGCCCGACGGCAGCATTGGCAAGGCCGCTGGTGTAAGCCATCGGGTTCAGGGTGCCGGCACGCCGGTCCAGCAAGGCGGCGGCAATCTTTTTGGTACCGGTAGCCTGCTCGCAGGCCTGGCCGGTGAGCAGTTCCACTGGTGCGCCACGACGCTTCCATTGTTCTTCACGACTGCGCAGGTCCGCCTCGCCACGGGCGTTGTGCGCCATGTGCAAGGTGCCTTCACGGCGCAATTGGCAATCGATGTTGTATTTGTCGATCAGGCTGAACACCAGCGAGGGTGCCGCGCCCAGCATGCGGTTGAGCTGGCTGCCCACCGCCTCGCCGAAACCGGCTTCGATCTCGTCCGGCGGGATCCACAACCCGGCGTTGACCAGCCCCACGTTGCGCCCCGAACCGCCATGGCCAGTGCGATGCGCCTCCAGCACGGCCACGCTTTTACCCTGTTCCAGCAAATGAATGGCCGCCGACAGACCGGTAATACCGGCGCCGATCACGCACACATCCACCTTGACCTCGCCGTTGAGCCCAGCGCGATCCGGCCGGCTGGGGGTGAGGTGTTCCCACAAACATGTTTCGCGTAATGGCATTGCCAGACTCCGTGATGAAACCTAACAAACAGCTCGGTCAATGTAGGAGTGGGCTTGCCCCCTCCCACATGTTGATCTCATTCCGGCCAGCAGGATCAGTCAAACGTGATGCCCTGTGCCAGCGGCAACTCCAGCGAGTAGTTCACGGTATTGGTCTGGCGACGCATGTACCCGCGCCACGCGTCCGACCCGGATTCGCGCCCGCCGCCGGTCTCTTTCTCGCCACCGAACGCGCCGCCGATTTCCGCGCCGCTCGGGCCGATGTTGACGTTGGCGATGCCGCAGTCGCTGCCCACCGCCGACATGAACTGCTCGGCTTCACGCACGTCAGTGGTGAAGATGCACGACGACAAGCCTTGTGGCACGGCGTTGTTCAGGCGCAGGGCCTCGGCGAAGTCGGTGTAGCCGACCACGTAGAGAATCGGCGCGAAGGTCTCGGTGCACACCACATCGCTTTGCTCGGGCATTTCCACAATCGCCGGTGACACGTAGTAGGCATTCGGGAACTTGTCTTCCAACTGGCGCTTGCCGCCAAACACCTTGCCGCCTTCGCTCAGGGCCTGCTCCAGCGCGTCCTGCATAGCGTCGAAGCCGTGCTTGTCGATCAGCGGGCCGATCAGGTTGCCTTCCAGCGGGTGGCCGATGCGCACCTTGGAATAAGCCGCCTTGAGGCGAGTGACGATTTCTTCCTTGACCGATTCATGGGCGATCAGGCGGCGCAGTGTGGTGCAACGCTGACCGGCGGTACCAACGGCGCTGAACAGGATGGCGCGCACGGCCATGTCCAGGTCGGCGCTCGGGCCGAGGATCATCGCGTTGTTGCCGCCAAGTTCCAGGATGCTGCGGGCGAAGCGTGCGGCAACCTTTGGTGCCACTTCGCGGCCCATGCGCGTGCTGCCGGTGGCGCTGATCAGGGCGACACGCGGGTCGTCCACCAGCGCGGCACCGGCGTCACGGCCACCGATGATTACTTGGCTCAGGTACTGCGGGGCACCATCGAATTTTTTCAGCACGCGCTCGAACAGTGCCTGGCAGGCCAGGGCGGTGAGCGGGGTCTTTTCCGAGGGTTTCCAGATCACCGCGTTGCCGCACACCAGCGCCAGGGCGGTGTTCCACGCCCACACCGCCACCGGGAAGTTGAAGGCACTGATCACGCCGACCACACCCAGCGGGTGCCAGGTTTCACGCATGTGGTGGCCCGGACGCTCGGAGGCGATGGTCAAGCCGTACAACTGGCGCGACAGGCCGACGGCGAAGTCGCAAATGTCGATCATTTCCTGCACTTCGCCCAGGCCTTCCTGGGTGATCTTGCCAGCTTCCCAGGACACCAGCTCGCCCAGGTCGGCCTTGTATTCGCGCAACACATCGCCAAATTGGCGCACCAGTTCGCCACGGCGCGGCGCCGGTACTTTGCGCCAGGCCTCGAATGCATGCTCGGCGCGACTGACCTGCTGCTCCACCTCGGCGGCGCCCTCCCAGTGCACACTGCCGATACGGCTGCCATCGATCGGCGAATGCACAGGTTGTTTACCCGACTGGTACAACGCCGGGTTTACCCCGAGACGATCAAGCAATGCGGCTACCATGGGTCACTCCTTAAATTTCAAACAGAAAATTCGCACCGTCACACACACGGCGATCCAGGCCTTATTTGTAGCTGGCCCAAGACTTGCCAACAAACGACGATTAGGCGAGATATCATTCCGTTTATTCATGCAAAGAATAAAAAGAGGCGTGCCGTGCTGAATAAAAGACATTTGCCCTCGATCACTGCCCTGCAGTGCTTCGAAGCCGCCACCCGCCACCTGAGCTTTACCCGCGCCGCCGAGGAGCTGAACCTCACCCAGAGCGCCGTGAGCAAACAGGTGGCGCAGTTGGAAGAACTGTTGCAACACCTGCTGTTTCGCCGGGTGCGCCGCCGTTTGCAGATGACTCCGGCAGGCGACCTGTACCTGGTGGAAGTGCGCAAGATCCTCACCCAGGTGGAGATGTCCACCCACTACCTGCGCTCCTACGGCGGCGAGACCGAAGTATTGCGCGTGTCCACGCCCTACACCTTCGGCGCGCGCTGGCTGGTGCCGCGCCTCAAGGGTTGGCGCCTGCGTCACCCGCAGATCCACCTGGACCTGTGCAACGAGCAGGAGCCGGACGAACTGCTGCAAGGCAAGGCCGACATGGCCTTCTACTTCGGCCAGGGCTCACGCCCCGGTACCGAGAGCCTGAAATTGTTCAGCGAAGAGCTGGTACCGGTGTGTGCGCCGGAAAGCCTGCCGGCGCAGCCTTTGAGCGACCCCACGCAACTGAGCGGCCTGGTCCTGCTGCAAAACGCCTCGCGGCCCCAGGGCTGGCATGACTGGTTCGCCAGCCAGGGTTACCAGACCGAACACAGCTACCATGGGCCGCGCTTTGACACCTTCTATATGTGCATCCGGGCGGCGCAGGTGGGCTGCGGCGTGGCCTTGCTGCCGCGCTTCCTGGTGGAAGAGGAACTGGCCGACGGCAAGCTGGTGATCCCCTGGCAGCATGCGATGCCGAGCCAGGACGCGTATTACCTGGCCTACCCGGAGCATTCAGCAGAGGTGCCCAAGGTGCGTGATTTTGTGAAGTGGATGATGGAGCAGGTCATTTAGTGCCTGGAATACCGCCATCGAGGGCAAGTCGAATCGTCGCGCCGCCCCTCCCACATCTGAAACGCATTCCAAGTGTGGGAGGGGGCTTGCCCCCGATGAGGCCAGTGGTCCCACTGAAAAAAACACTGGCAAAACCCCACAGGTCTATGCGCCACTAGCCCCCTTCCTTAATTGTGCGTAAAGGTCGGCGCCCATCGCCGTCCCGTCTGGAGATTCCCGTTATGAGCGAGAGTGTGTTTGCCGATCGCATCGTGCAGAACTTGCTCGACACCGACTTCTACAAGCTGACCATGATGCAGGCGGTGCTGCACAACTACCCCAACGTGGAAGTTGAATGGGAGTTCCGTTGCCGTAACAGCGAAGACCTGCGCCCGTACCTGGCCGAGATCCGCTACCAGATCGAACGTCTTGCCGAGCTGAGCCTGAGCCCCGACCAACTGGGTTTCCTGGAGCGCATCAGCTTCATGAAGCCGGATTTTTTGCGCTTTCTCGGGCTGTTCCGCTTCAACCTGCGCTACGTGCAGACCGGCATCGAGAACGGTGAGCTGTTCATCCGCCTGCGCGGGCCGTGGCTGCATGTGATTCTGTTTGAAGTGCCGATGCTGGCCATCGTCAGCGAAGTGCGTAACCGCTACCGCTACCAGACGGTGATCCTCGAACAGGCCCGCGAGCAGTTGTACCGCAAGTTCGACTGGCTGACCGCCAACGCCAGCAGCGACGAGCTGTCCGAGCTGCAAGTGGCCGACTTCGGCACGCGCCGGCGCTTCTCGTACCGTGTGCAGGAAGAAGTGGTCAGTGTGCTCAAGCATGACTTCCCCGGGCGCTTTGTCGGCACCAGCAACGTGCATCTGGCCCGCGAATTCGATATGAAGCCGCTGGGCACCATGGCCCACGAATGGATCATGGCCCACCAGCAACTCGGCCCACGCCTGATCGACAGCCAGATCGCCGCGCTGGACTGCTGGGTCCGCGAATACCGTGGCCTGCTGGGCATCGCCCTGACCGACTGCATCACCACCGACGCGTTCCTCGGCGACTTCGACTTGTACTTCGCCAAGCTGTTCGACGGCCTGCGCCACGACTCCGGCGACCCGGTGCAGTGGGCGGAAAAAGCCATCGCCCACTACCACAAGCTCGGCATCGAGCCGATGAGCAAGACCCTGGTGTTCTCCGACAGTCTGTCACTGCCCAAGGCCCTGGAAATATTCCGCGCACTGCGTGGTCGGATCAATGTGAGCTTTGGCATCGGCACCAACCTGACCTGCGACATCCCGGGTGTCGAGCCGATGAGCATCGTGCTTAAAATGACCGCCTGCAATGGCCAGCCCGT
This sequence comes from Pseudomonas sp. NFPP28, assembly GCF_900115535.1. Lineage (NCBI taxonomy): Bacteria > Pseudomonadati > Pseudomonadota > Gammaproteobacteria > Pseudomonadales > Pseudomonadaceae > Pseudomonas > Pseudomonas sp. NFPP28. Next base: position 34,424 of record NZ_FOWT01000004.1, read on the forward strand.
CGCGAAGATCTCCGATGAAGCGGGCAAGACCCACTGCACCGACCCGAATTTCGTCGCCTATTTGCGTCACGTTTTCAAAGTACCTGCCCTATCCAGCAAGGAGTGAATCATGCAAGCCGTACAGCGTGAGATTGCGCAGCAGCTCAAGGTCCAAGCGCCGTTCAACGACCAGGCCGCACTTGAAGCCGAGGTTGCCCGTCGCGTGGGGTTTATCCAGGATTGCCTGTGCAATGCCGGGCTCAAGGCGCTGGTGCTGGGCATCAGCGGTGGTGTCGACTCCCTGACCGCCGGCCTGTTGGCCCAACGCGCGGTGAAAGAGCTGCGTGAAAATACCGGTGATGAGGCCTACCGCTTTATCGCGGTGCGCCTGCCCTACGAAACCCAGTTCGATGAAATCGACGCCACGGCCTCGGTGGACTTTATCGAGCCTGACGAGCGCCACACTGTGAACATCGGCCCGGCGGTCAAAGCCCTGGCCAATGAAGTGGCGGCGTTCGAAGGCAAGGCGGCGGTGTCCCGCGATTTCGTGCTGGGCAACACCAAGGCGCGCATGCGCATGGTGGCGCAGTACACCATCGCGGGCGCGACCGGTGGCCTGGTGATCGGCACCGACCATGCGGCGGAAGCGGTGATGGGCTTTTTCACCAAGTTCGGTGATGGGGCCTGCGATTTGGCACCGCTGAGCGGGCTGGTGAAGAACCAGGTGCGTGCGATTGCGCGGTACTTCGGGGCGCCGGAGTCGTTGGTGGAAAAAGTACCGACTGCGGACCTGGAAGACCTGTCGCCGGGCAAGCCGGACGAAGCGTCACATGGCGTGACCTACGCGGAGATCGATGCTTTCCTGCACGGCGAGCCGGTGCGTGAGGAAGCGTTCAGGATTATCTGCGAGACGTATCGCAAGACCGAGCACAAGCGGGTCATGCCGTTTGCGCCGTGAGGTAGGACGCCATCGGGGGCAAGCCCCCTCCCACACTTTGATTTGTGAACACATCCAAATGTGGGAGGGGGCTGCCCCCGATGAACGATGATGCGGTGTTACTTGACGGTCACAGTGCCTTTCATCATCGAGATGTGGCCTGGGAACGAGCAGAAGAACGCGTAGTCAGTCCCGGCGGCCAGCTTCGACACATCGAAGGTCACCGAGTCTTTCTCGCCAGCACCGATGATCTTGGTGTGGGCGATGATGCGGTCATCACCTGGTTTCAGGTAGTCCTTGTCGATACCGGCGGCCATGCCGTCAGTGGCAACCGGCTGCATGTTGGCGGCGCTGGTCAGCACCCAGTTGTGGCCCATGACGTTTTTCGGCAGGTTACCCGAATGAGTCAGCTCGACGGTGAATGTCTTGCAGCTCTTGTCGATTTCGATGGCTTTGGTGTTGAAGGACATTTGGTCGGTGGAGTCGACAGTGACCTTGCACTCTGCAGCAAGCAACTGGCCACTTGCCAGAGTCAGCAGGGAAACAGCAACGAGTTTGGCAAACATGTGAATCTCCAAGGCAGGGTTTAAAAAACGCGTAATGCGACAAGGGTGCCTGAAGCAGGCAGAAATTCTTATGACCTGAATCAACAGATTGTATACAACTTCAGGCTATCAGACTTATCGACACAATCAACCAGCCAAAGTGCCGCACGCTGATTATGATCGGCCCATCACCCACTGGAGTCCGAGCCATGCACCTCAATCAACTGTTCAACGGCCTGCTGGCCGCCTACGCCTGCGGTAAGTGAAGGCCAAGCGCACCTTGAAGCTGCTACCATGTCGTCCCAAGGCAGCTGCGCGCCGCCACCCTCACCTTCGACCTTAGAGGATCGCCCATGGCCAAACCTAATTACTCCTTCGCCAAACGTCAGAGAGACTTGGCCAAGGAACAGAAGAAAGAGGAAAAACTGCAACGCAAGAAAGCCGCTGCAGACGAAGAAGCTGGCGCACTGAACCCGGACGCTGATGCTGAAGTAACGAGCGACGAGACCGAAACATCAAAAGATCCGGCTGAATAATTTCCTTTGTGCTGAGCCGGCTGCTCCGGCTCGGCACAATCAACCATCATTCCAGCGGCATCACCGTCACCCGCACCTCCGGGTCATGGCTCCCTCCCCCCAGAATCACCCCCCGCAACGGCGACACATCGGAAAAGTCCCGGCCCCAGGCCAGGGTGATGTGCTCCAGTGCCGGCTGCACATTGTTCGTCGGATCAAAGTCCACCCAGCCTGAAACCGGGCAATACACCGAGACCCACGCATGGGACGCATCGGCGCCGATCAGCCGTGGCTGGCCGGGCGGTGGCTGGGTGAGCAGATAGCCACTGATGTAACGCGCCGCCAGGCCTCGGGAGCGCAGGCAGGCGAGCATCAGGTGGGCGAAGTCCTGGCACACGCCGCGACGGCGCTCCAGCACTTCCACCAGCGGCGTGGCCACCTGGGTGGCTTCGGCATCGAAGGTGAATTCGCTGAAGATCTTCTCCATCAATGCCCGCACGCCCAGCAGCAACGGCTTGCCAGGCGGGAAACAGCTTTCGGAGAACTCGACGAAGGTTTTCTTCAAGTGCACGTAGGGCGATTCGAAACGATAGCGGCAGGCTTCGATCAGCTCGCCGGACATCGGCTGGCTGCTGTAGGTCAGGCGGTCGCGGGTCTGGTCCCAGGCCGGCGATTGCTGGAAATCCAGCACCGGCCGCGCCAGCACTTCCACGGTCAGCCCGGCATTCACCAGCAGTTCGTCATGGGGCCGCTCGAACGCCAGGCGGGTGATGGGGTTGCCGAACACGTCCAGCTCATCGCGGCGCGACGACGGCTGCGGGCTGATATCCAGTTGCTGCGAGCTGCAACGCTGCCAGGCACACGGCCGTGGCCACAGGTGCGCCAGCTGCTGGGCCAGCGACACCGGGCTGTCGTAGTGGTAATGGGTATCGTGGAAAATCTGGTAGCGCGCACTCATCACACCGACACCGTTTGCTGGCTGACATCATCCACATGGGCAAAATGGCGCAAGGCCAGGCGATCCGACACTTGCCCACTCTCATCGGCCACTGCTTGCAGCAGGTCGGCCAGGCCGTCCAGTGCGGCACGCACGCTGGACTCGCCGAACAATGGGTTCTCCAGGCAGCCCAGGTCGAAGCGCGCCAGGCGCTCCACCAACGGGCCGAGGCCGGTTTCACGCGGCACGCCAAAGTCGTCGTTGAGACGGCGCAGGGTGCGGCTCACCAGTTTGAGCTGGAACAGCACCGCATGGGGGTTCTGTTCATCCAGCAGCAACAGATCGAGCACCGGGATCAACTGCGGCACCGCCAGGTAGCGCGAGCGATAGGTGATGCTGCTGTTGCCCAACTCCAACAACCACTCCAAGCCAGCCTGGTCAAACACTGCCACACCGCGCAGGAATGCCGCCAGGCTGCTGCTCAGGAATTGCAGGCGCTCGATGCGCCGGCCCATCATCAAAAAGCGCCAGCCTTCGTCGCGGGTCATGTCGTCCAGGGCGAACCCGGACAGCGCCGCCAGGGACATCACCAGGCGGTTGAGAAAGTCCAGCAATTCGCCAAAATCCGGGGTCTCGCTTTCCAGCTCCAGGGCTTCGCGTTGCAGCTCCACCAGGGCCTGCCAGTTCTCCCGGGACAGCTTGCCGCGCACCTGGGACGCCGCCCATTGCAAGCGTTGCAGGTTGGCGCGCAGGCTCGATGGCCAGTCATCGCCCAAGAGTGCGGCCTGCAAGCGCTCCGGTAACTCGCCCTCTTCCGGCAACAGGCGCAGGTTTTCGCCCAGCTCGACGGCGGCCTGCAAGGCCAGTGGATCGTCGCCGTCCACATAACGTGCCAGCACGATGCGCAGCCAACGCGCACTGTCGTCACAGCGTTCGCAGTAACGGCCGAACCAGAACAGGTTTTCCACTACGCGGGACGGCAGATAAGGGTCGCGTCGTACCAGATCATGGGCGCCGATTGCGCGTTGTGCGCGCCAATGTTCACCACCGGATGCGCGTTCACCGAGCACCCAGGTGTCCTTGCTGGCGCCGCCGCGTTGCATCGACACCACTTCGGCATCGGCTTCAGCGGCGACCCGTGTCAGGCCGCCGGGCAACACGCGATAACCGTCATCGCTGGCCACGGCGTACACGCGCATGCCGATGGCGCGGTGTTGCAAATGATCATCCTCGGTGTGCCACACCGGCGCCTGGGACAGCTGCGCCAACTCCTGGGCGACGTACGCGTAGGGCCGCGCGCGCATGCGCTCGGCCAGGGCTTGGCGCTGTTCTTCATTCAGGTCACGGCCAAATACCGGGGTGAAACTCTGCGACGGAAACGCAGGCTTGATCAGCAGCTCCGGCAGTTTTTCCAGGGCCTCGGCCAGTACCGGCGCTTCACCGCACCACCAGGTGGCGATGGACGGCAGGATCAGTTCTTCGCCAAACAGGAATTCGTTGATTTTCGGCAGGAAACCCAGCAAACCGGGGGACTCCAGCACACCGCTGCCCAAGGCATTGGCCACCAGCACGTTGCCTTGGCGCACCGCATCAAGCAGGCCGGGTACCCCGAGGGCGGAGTCGGTGCGCAGTTCCAGCGGGTCGCAGAAGTCATCATCCAGGCGACGCATGATTGCGTGCACCCGGCGCAGGCCGCTGAGGGTTTTCAGGAACACCGTGCTGTCACGCACGGTGAGGTCGCCGCCTTCCACCAGCGGGTAGCCGAGCTGGCGGGCGAGGTAGAGGTGCTCGAAGTAGCTTTCGTTGAACCGGCCAGGGGTGAGCAGCACGATCAACGGCGGCTGGTCATCGCCGGGCGCCTGGCGGGCCAGGGTTTCCTGCAAGGTGCGGAAGAAACCGGTGAGGTGCTGCACCTGCAAGTCGCGGTAAAGATCCGGAAAGGCGCGGGACACGATAGTGCGGTTTTCCAATGCATAACCGGCGCCCGACGGCGCCTGGGTACGGTCGGCGGTGACCCACCAGCGGCCATCCGGCGTGCGCGCAAGGTCCACGGCGTACAGGTGCAAAAAGGCACCGTCCGGCGGTTGGATACCCTGGCACGGCCACAGGAAGTTGTTATGCCCGAACACCAGCTCGGCCGGCAGCAAGCCTTCCTTGATCAGGCGTTGCGGGCCATACAGGTCGGCAAGCACGGCATTGAGCAGGCGTGCACGCTGGGCGATACCGGCGCACAGGTGCTGCCATTCATCGGCGGCCAGCACATGGGGCAGCAGGTCCAATTCCCAGGGGCGGTCGGCGCCCTTGGGGTCGGCGTAGACATTGTAGGTCACGCCGTTTTCCTGGATCTGCCGGGTCAGCAGCGCCTGGCGCTGGGCCAATTGTGCAGGCGTGCTGCGTTGCAGGTGGTCGAGCAGGCGCTGCCAATGGGCACGCACTGCGCCACTGTCGTCCAGCAGTTCGTGATAAGTGCCCGCGGTCAGCGGGTAACGGTCGAGCAAGTCGGACATGGAACGCTCGGCAGGGACAAGGGGGCTCAGATTAACTCAAATTCACTGCAATCCACTGTGGGAGGGGGCTTGCCCTCTCCCACACTTAAACAGTGTTCAGTCATTTTTATTGGGGAAACGCCGCATATCCAGGGTCATCGGTAATTCATCGTTGATGGTTACCGTCGGTACGGGGAGCTTGCCGGGGCTATGCCCAAGCCGGAAAAACCGCGCCATCCGCCGGCTCTCCGCCTCATTGGCATTTACCGGCAAGCTGTCGTAATTGCGTCCACCCGGATGGGCGACGTGGTACTGGCAGCCGCCCAACGAGCGCTGCATCCAGGTATCCAGCAGATCGAACACCAAGGGCGCATGCACCGGGATGGTCGGTTGCAGGCAGTTGGCCGGTTGCCAGGCGCGATAACGCACGCCGGCGACAAACTCACCGACGCGCCCGGTGGCCTGCAGCGGCACCGGGATGCCGTTGCAGGTCAGCAGGTAGCGTTGCGGTGGCAGCCCGGTCAACTTGACTTGCAGGCGCTCCAGCGACGAATCCACATAGCGAACCGTACCGCCCACCGCGCCCTCCTCGCCCAGTACATGCCAGGGCTCCAGGGCCTGGCGCAGTTCCAGTTCGATACCGCTGACGGCGTAGTCGCCAACCTTGGGAAAACGGAACTCCAGGTGCGCGGCAAACCACTCGGCGCGCAGCGGGTAGCCGGCTGCGTTGAGCTCGACGATCACATCGGCAAAATCCTGCTCGATAAAGTGCGGCAACAGGAAGCGGTCGTGCAACTCGGTGCCCCAGCGCGCCAGCTTCGGCGGTGCATAGGGCTCGCGCCAGAAGCGCGCGACCAAGGCACGCAGCAGCAGTTGTTGGGTCAGGCTCATGCGTGCATGGGGCGGCATCTCGAATGCACGCAGTTCCAGCAGGCCCAGGCGGCCGGTAGCGCCATCCGGTGAGTAGAGTTTGTCGATGCAGAATTCGGCGCGGTGAGTGTTGCCGGTCACGTCGATCAGCAGGTTGCGCAGCAGGCGGTCGACCAGCCAGGGCGGGCATTCTTCGCCGGGAGCAGGCATTTGCGCGAAGGCGATTTCCAGCTCATACAGCGCATCGTTGCGCGCCTCGTCCACCCGAGGCGCCTGGGAGGTCGGGCCGATGAACAGGCCGGAAAACAGGTAGGACAACGAAGGATGGTTGTGCCAGTAGCTGATCAAGCTGCGCAGCAGATCGGGGCGACGCAGGAACGGCGAATCCTTGGGCGTGGCGCCACCGAGCACGAAATGGTTACCGCCACCGGTGCCGGTATGGCGCCCGTCGATCATGAATTTCTCGGTGGTCAGGCGGGTTTGCCGCGCCTCTTCGTAGAGGAACTCGGTGCGCTCCACCAACTCGTCCCAGGAGGCGGACGGCTGCACGTTGACCTCGATCACACCCGGGTCCGGCGTGACGCGAAAGTTGCTCAGGCGCGAATCGGCCGGTGGCTCGTAGCCTTCGAGCAAGACCGGGCAGTGCAGTTCTTCAGCGGTGGCTTCGATGGCCGCCACCAGTTCCAGATAGTCCTCGACGCGCTCCAGCGGCGGCATGAACAGATAGAGCCGCCCTTCCCGCGCTTCGGCGCACAGTGCGGTGCGGGTCAGCCAGTCGGCGGACTCGTCCACCTTGGGTACACGTTCATCACTCGGCGCAGGTTCGCCATGGCTTTGCAGTTGGGCGGTGGACGGCAGCTCGGGCTGATCCTGGTTAGGGTCCGTCGGGTGCACAAACGGATACTCCGCCGCCGTCACCCACGGCTGCGAAGCCAACGGCAGGCGATAGCCCAGGGGAGAATCTCCCGGCACCAAACGGCAGTGGTTATCGCGCAGGTACCAGCGACCACTCTGCCAACGATCATTGGCAGGCGTACGCGCCAGCGGCAGTACTTGCCCGATGATTTTATCCAGGCCCTGGGCGAACACCTTGCGCAGGCGTTCGCGCTCCAGTTCATCGCCCAGGCGCGGGTCCTGGGCGGTGACGTTCTGCGGCAGCGCGCCTTCGCGCCACAGGTAATAGAAATTGTCTTCGAAGGCCGGGAACACAAAGCGTGCCGGCAGCTTAAGGCGTTCGGCGACGCTGGCCAGGAAACGCCCGGCCATCACGCCGTCCGCACCGTAATCCTCTTGCTCATCGGCGATCAACGCGCTGTTGTGCCAGATCGGCACGCCGTCACGGCGCCAGTAGCAGTTGAGCGACCAGCGCGGCAGTTGCTCGCCGGGGTACCACTTGCCCTGGCCGAAGTGCACCAGCCCTTTGGGCGCGTAGTGCTTGCGCATGCGCTGGAACAGCTCGGCGGACAGGCGGCGTTTGTCCGGGCCGAGGGCGGCGGTGTTCCATTCGGCGCCGTCGGGATCGTCGATGGAGACAAAGGTCGGCTCGCCGCCCATGGTCAGGCGGACATCGTCCTTGAGCAGGTCGCCATCGATCTGCCGTCCCAGTGCCTGAATCGCCAGCCACTGTTCCTCGGTGTAGGGCTTGGTGACCCGTGGGGCCTCCCAAATCCTCTCTACAGACATTTCGTGGGTGAATTCACACTCGCAGGGTTCCACCAGCCCACTGATCGGCGCGGCAGATGAGGGATCGGGACTGCAGGCCAACGGGATATGCCCTTCACCGGCGAACAGCCCGGAGGTGGCATCCAGGCCGATCCAACCGGCGCCGGGCAAATACACTTCGCACCAGGCGTGCAGGTCGGTGAAGTCCACTTCGGTGCCGGACGGGCCGTCGAGGGCTTTGACGTCGGCGGTCAACTGGATCAGATAGCCAGACACAAACCGCGCCGCCAAGCCCAGGTTGCGCAGCAATTGCACCAGCAGCCAGGCCGAATCACGGCAGGAGCCGGAGGCGTTTTCCAGGGTGAATTCCGGCGTCTGCACGCCCGGTTCCATGCGGATCAGGTAGCCGATGTCGGCCGCCAGGCGCTGATTGAGGCCCACCAGGAAATCCACGGCCGGCAACGGCGTACGGTCGATGCCCGCAAGGTACGCGGCGAACTTCGGCGTCAGCGGCAGGGTTTCCAGGTACGGCGCCAGCTCGCGTTGTTCATCGGCGGCATAGCTAAAGGGGATTTTTTCGGCGTAGGGTTCAAGGAAAAAGTCGAACGGGTTGAACACCGCCATCTCGGCAACCAGGTCGACCTCGATGCGCAGCTCATCGGTCTTTTCCGGGAACACCAACCGCGCCAGGTAATTGCCCTGGGGGTCTTGCTGCCAATTGATAAAATGCTGCTCGGGCAGCACTTTCAGCGCGTAGGACAGAATCCGCGTGCGGCTATGGGCGGCCGGACGCAACCGTACAATCTGCGGGCCGAGTTCGACAGCACGGTCGTAGCGGTAATGCGTAACGTGGTGCAACGCGACATGAATCGACACGGCGGCCTCCTGCGAGCCAGGGCATGGACACAAAGCGCGCAAGACTTATGCCAGAGCGGCGGTCATTGCGCTTTATCGTGGGACCCAGTGCAGTACAGCACCAAAACGGCGCCAACGGCGATGCTCTGGTGCAAGTGACGCACATATTTGTGGCGCGGGTGTGAAGGTGGGTGGGGAATCTACCCAATCAGCCGGTTTTGCGCTTGGCGATCACGGCTTGGCGCAGGTGGCGTATTTCAAGCAGCTTCTGGCGCATCTCTCGTTGAACCTTGCTGTTAAGTGTCAATAATCCGAGCAATGGGAATAACAGCGCCAACCCATAAAGAATTTTGTGAGGCTGGAATTGAATCATCGGAACTACAAACAGCAGACAGGCGACGTAGATGCCGACCATCACCCACACCCAGGAGGGGCGGCCCCGCAAAATCATAAAGTTGCTATGGACCGTCAACAGAATGAGCAGCGCCCCGGCAGACATGATCTTGAGCCCCACTTGAGCAATGGGCGCATCACGAAAATAGGTGATGAACGCCAGCGCCACAGCCAACGCCAAAGAAAAACACGCAGCAAATACGCCGCCCATAAACGTCAGAAAATATTGCCTGAAAAAGTCGCGTAGCGTCATTAACTCGTTCATTCGTTTATTTCCTCGTACAACCCAATCGCGATGGTATTGACGTTTCCGGAGTACGCACTCCCGCCAAATCCTACGGTTGCGCCGAGGACGTCTTTGATCTGGGTCGTGGTGCTGTGCTTGAGCTGCGTAGGGGTGAAACGCTTGGTGAGTTCGCCCGACGCCTGCCGCAATTTGAGCATCTTGGCGGTCAAGCTGGGATGGTTGATGCTCAGCAGCTCTTTCGTCAGCTTGGCTCTTTCCTGGCGATTCAAACCGCGAAGCACATCACGCAGGCTCTTGCCCGTCGATGCTTTGGCAGCCCTGACCAGCTTGACCGTCGTCAGGGCCGAACCGCCTACGCCAGCCAGTGAAACGGCGTCCAGCACAACGGATGCATTCTGGTACCAGCCCTCACTGTCGAGCCAATCGTTTACCTCCGGTTTGGCGACCTCAAGCGCTGTTCGAGCAATGCCGTTAAAGCACTGAAGCGTACTCGCGCCGGCGGCCGCATACCCCACTACAACGATGACGGAACTGGCGCCAGCGCTGAAAGGCACCAGAATGGTTCCACTGGCGATCGCAGCCCAACTGATGACCGCCCCCAAGCAGGAGATTCCGGTATTCACGGCTTCGCCAATCAGTCGCGACTCTCGAGGATTGCTCACGACATGTTGAGCAAACTGTGTTGGCGCAATGTACTTCTGCGCTTCACGCAAAATGATGCGCTTGGGCTTGATGCTGCAGATGGGCTTGAATTCGCGCAGGGTAATGACGTTGAAGTCGGCGTCGATGTATACGACGCCTGCGCCAACGATACCTGGATCGGCGTCGATGGCCGCAAACAGGCGCGGAAGGTTGATCTGGCTTTCGATGCGCTGGCGCGCCATGAACTGAGAGCGGTTGGAGTCCATGCCGATGGAGGCCAGGGGGTTAGCCATAAGTGTTCTTCCTTGAGAATGATGGTGACCAGGCGGGCCCCATCGCGGGCAAGCCCACTCCCACATTTGGAATGCATTCTCCTGTGGGAGCCGGGCTTGCCCGCGATGGCTTTCTAATGGGCGCCACCTTAGCAAACAGGTTACCCAACAGCTAGAAAGCAAAACGCCAGCACGAGGCTGGCGTCTGGCATGTTCAGGCTGCGATCAACGCGGCACGACCGGCTTGCGCGCAGGCTTGCCGCCCTTGCCCTTGGCCGCATCGGCACGCTCCTTGGCGGCCTGCTTGTTGCGCGCCTGGGCCGCGGCCTTGGCTTGTTCACGCTTGTCCCATGGGTTGCTGCCGTCACTGCCGCGCGGCGGCAGGCCGGTGTGCTGGGTGAGGATCCTGGTGGTGGTTTCCTTGGCGACCTTGTGGCTGCCGGCCGGCGTCGAGTTCTTGCGACGGGCGCTCTGGTAGCTGTCGGTGCTCGGCTGGTGCAACGGGATCAGTTGGTCCTTGCCCGGCCCGATCAGGTCGGCGCGGCCCATGCGGGTCAGTGCCTCACGCAGCATCGGCCAGCCTTTCGGGTCGTGGTAGCGCAGGAACGCCTTGTGCAGGCGGCGCTGCTCTTCGCTCTTGACGATCGTTACCGCGTCGCTCTTGTAGGTGACCTTGCGCAGCGGGTTCTTGCCCGAGTGATACATGGCCGTGGCGGTGGCCATCGGCGACGGGTAGAACGCCTGTACCTGGTCGGCGCGGAAGCCGTTGCCCTTGAGCCACAGGGCCAGGTTCATCATGTCTTCATCGGTGGTACCCGGGTGGGCGGCGATGAAGTACGGAATCAGGTACTGCTCCTTGCCCGCTTCCTTGGTGTACTTCTCGAACATGCGCTTGAACTTGTCATAGCTGCCAATGCCCGGCTTCATCATCTGGTTGAGCGGACCTTCCTCGGTGTGTTCCGGGGCGATCTTGAGGTAGCCGCCGACGTGGTGGGTGACCAGCTCTTTCACGTATTCCGGCGACTCGACGGCCAGGTCGTAGCGCAGGCCGGAGGCGATCAGGATCTTCTTCACACCCGGCAACGCACGGGCGCTGCGGTACAGTTGGATCAACGACGAGTGGTCAGTGTTCAGGTTCGGGCAGATACCGGGGAACACGCACGACGGCTTGCGGCACGCGGATTCGATTTCCGGGCTCTTGCAGGCGATGCGGTACATGTTCGCGGTCGGACCGCCGAGGTCGGAGATCACGCCGGTAAAGCCGGGGACCTTGTCGCGGATCTCTTCGATCTCGCGAATGATCGACTCTTCGGAACGGTTCTGGATGATGCGGCCTTCGTGCTCGGTGATGGAGCAGAAAGTGCAGCCGCCGAAGCAGCCACGCATGATGTTCACCGAGAAGCGGATCATGTCGTAGGCCGGGATTTTTTCCTTGCCGTACGCGGGGTGCGGGACGCGGGCGTACGGCATGCCGAACACGTAGTCCATTTCTTCGGTGGTCATCGGAATGGGTGGCGGGTTGAACCACACGTCCACTTCGCCGTGCTTCTGCACCAGGGCGCGGGCGTTGCCTGGGTTGGTTTCCAGGTGCAGCACGCGGTTGGCGTGGGCGTAGAGCACCGCATCGCCACGGACTTTCTCCACCGATGGCAGGCGGATCACGGTCTTGTCGCGGGTCATCTTCGGGCTGGCCAGGATCTGCACGACCTTGGCTTCTTCCGGATCATCCTGCGGCCCTTTTTCCTGCTCGATGGCGCAGGCCTGGGTGTCCTGGGTGTTGACGTACGGGTTGATGATCTTGTCGATCTTGCCCGGACGGTCGATACGCGTGGAGTCCACTTCATACCAGCCGGCCGGCGTGTCGCGACGGATGAACGCGGTACCGCGCACATCGGTGATGTCTTCGATCTTGTGGCCCCACGACAGGCGCTGGGCGACTTCGACGATGGCGCGCTCGGCGTTGCCGTACAGCAGGATATCGGCGGTGGCGTCGATCAGGATCGAATTGCGCACCCGGTCCTGCCAGTAGTCGTAGTGGGCGATGCGACGCAGGGAGGCTTCGATGCCGCCGAGTACGATCGGCACGTTCTTGTAGGCTTCCTTGCACCGCTGGCTGTACACCAGGCTGGCGCGATCCGGGCGTTTGCCGGCCATGCCGCCTGGGGTGTAGGCGTCGTCGGAGCGGATTTTCTTGTCGGCGGTGTAGCGGTTGATCATGGAGTCCATGTTGCCGGCCGCGACGCCGAAGAACAGGTTCGGCTCGCCGAGCTTCATGAAGTCGTCTTTGGACTGCCAGTTCGGCTGGGCAATGATCCCGACGCGGAAGCCCTGGGACTCCAGCAGCCGGCCGATGATCGCCATGCCGAACGACGGATGGTCAACGTAGGCATCACCGGTGACGATGATGATGTCGCAGGAATCCCAGCCAAGCTGATCCATCTCCTCCCTGCTCATCGGCAGGAATGGCGCTGGACCGAAACATTCGGCCCAGTACTTGGGATAGTCAAATAACGGCTTGGCTGTTTGCATGACGGTGACCGGTGTTGAGATGGAAAATCGCGGGCGCGGAATATAGCACAAATTTTGACCAATTCCGACGGTAATGGTCGGCTTTTACCCTGGCATCACTTTTCCCCGGTACTCATAGCCGGATTTGCAGGGGGCAAGGGCCTAATCCGCTAGCCCCATCCCCGGAAACACCCTGGATAGGCTGTCAGGATTCAACTAGCCTTTTCATGGAAACCCAGATGAGCAGTAATCCCGCGCCTCCACTGGTAACACCCGACGCCCACGCCGCCTTCATCCAGACCCAACTCCCCACTTGGCTCACCGACTCCCCCGCAGACACCCGCGCAGCCCTGCGCGCCAACCTGCTCAAGAGCAATCAATCCAGGCACAAGATCCAAGAACTCCTCAGGCAACTGCAAAGCCCCGAGGCGTTCGCTTTTCCGCTGTTTGAGCAGGCGCTGCGCCGCGAATACCTGACGCTGCTGAATGCGAAGACTTCGGTCCTGGTGCGCGAATGGAAAAACCATCACCTGTTCGGGCTGCTACGCACCCACGCACGCACCACTGAACAATCCCTTTTGGAGGCGGCCCTGCAGAACTTCGAGGCTTCGGAAGCAGAGGACGGCGGCATGGAGACCGGGACCGAGCTTTTCAACATCACCCAGGACTCACGATTTCCTTCGTTGATTTCCGCGACGCTCTTCGCCGGTTTTTGCCGCAAACTGGACCTGGGCGGGCAATACCTCAAGCATATTCGCACGGTCATCAGCACCAATCTGTCGGTACGCCGGTTCTTTCGCGAGCACGAACAGCAGCGTTTCAACGTTGCCTTGCTCCTGGCCTACCTCAAGAAGAAGATGCCGAAAACCCTTTACGAAGAATTGGTCGAGCTCTCCGAGCGCGGACACCACGTGTCCTTCGACTGCTTTCACCTGACGCTTGGTGGAGTGGTGTTGCCTGACGTCCTGGTCATCGTTGACGTCCGGGCAGAAACCGGACCGCTTCTCTACACACCTGAAGACCCGATCGAGGCACTTCGCCAGCACCCCTCGATGGACGACCTGGAAACTCAACTCGTTAAACGCCTGATGCGACCGGACTACCTGGCCTTCTTCAAGCGGCTGGCCCCAGTGCATCAGCGAGAATCGCTGCTGCATGTAAAGCCCATGTGGATTGATTGGCTGCCCATCGGCTCACCCGGGAAAATCAAGCCAGCGCAGCTGGACAAACCGCTGACCCTGACCAAAATCACCGGCAATCTGTTCCACGCCATCATCCTGCGACGGTTTTCCCAGATAGAAAGCGACGCTTGCGAAGTCGCGGTCCCGACGGCACAGGTTGATGCCATCAGCCGACAAAAACGCCTGCAGTTCTATGCCGACCTGGGTAAATCCCTGCTGTTCTTTGCCGCATCCTTCGTGCCAATCGTCGGGGAGGTTCTGCTGGTCGTTACCGCCGCCCAATTGATCGGCACGGTCTATAACGGCTTTGCCGCCTGGAGCCGGGGCGATAGCCAACAGGCGCTCGACGACCTGCTGGACGTGGTGGATAACGTTGCCATGGCCGTAGCGACCGCCGGCGTGATCAAGGCAGGACGCTTTACGGCGGGCCTCGTGAAAGTTCAGGTACGCAATCAGGGCTGGCGCCTCTGGCACTCTGACTTGGAACCCTACCAACACCCCGCGACATTGCCTGAACACGTGGTTGCCGATAAACAAGGTATCTATCAATACCAACAGCAGTCGTATCTAAAACTGGATGATCACCCCCATGCCATTCAGCGCTCACCCGATGGCACACGATGGGAGTTGTCACACCCCAGCGATCCGCACGCTTATTCACCTCCCCTGTTGAACAACGAAGCCGGCGGCTGGCGCCATGTGCACGAAACGCCAGAGGATTGGGACACGCTCAAACTGATCAAGCGCCTGGGCCCAGATGCGGCCAACATAACCCAACCGTCCGTAGAGCCCATCCTGCTGATCAGCGGGCTGGACAGCACCACATTGCGCCAAGCCCATCAAGAGATGGTGCGCCCTGCGCCCTTGCTGTGCGATACGGTTACACACTTCAACCTGGACCAGGAAATCAATGATTTCAACCTGAGCCGTGCCGAGGGCACCTCCGTGACGGCTCACTCGCCGCTGATTCAAGCCCACCTGCTCACCTCGCTGCCCGAATGGCCCGCCACTTACGGGCTGAAGGTGGTCGACCAGCAGCAACAGACCGTGATGCAGTTCGGTCAGGGCAACGTCGAAATCAAGGTCAGCGAAGACCGTTTCAGAAAGGGCGAGTTATTGCATGCCATAGAGGCGCAAATGCCTCAGACCGCGTTCAATAATCTGCTGCCCTCCTCGCCTATCGACTACTTCAGTAAAACCGAAAACCTTGCCCTGAGATTGAGCAAGCAGGCCGCACAGAAAAAACAATGGCTGTTTTCTCAACTCAACGCGGCCAATGAAGCCGCGGTCACACCCACCGAAAAAAGTCTGCGCACACTGATGCCGCAACTGTCCAAACGACATCTTGAAGAGATAGAGCGCACACTCCCAGCAAGCAAACGCCAACGCTTGCAAGCGGGAGACAGCCTGGACCCCGTATCGCTCGAAGAAGCAGACCACTACACAAAGATGGCAAAGGTCGCCCAGCTGCAAGAGAGCATTTTCCTCAATACCTTGCGCAACCGGGAAAGCGTGCAATTGATGCTTTACACACTGGAGCAGATACCCGGTTGGCCTGGGTCGCGCCGGATTGATGTGTATGACGACAGTACCGAGGGGCCGCTTCTGGGGAGTATCGGTAACGCGGATGCCACTTCGAGCCATACGCTGATCCGCAAAGGCGAGCTATACGCGCTTCACGCCTCACCAGATACCCTCCCCCCCCCACTGACCGATCTGCCTCACGCAATCGAGCAAACACTTTCCCCCTTGGAGCACCGTGCACTGCTGCGCCAATCGGGTGCGGATTCGTTTGAGCAGGCCCTGCACAAATCCGGCAAGTCACTGATGGCCAGCAGCCTTCCGCGTCTGCGCGGCAAGCCCCTTACCCTCGAAACCCGGCCCTCGGCAGGGTTGCCACTTGACCCCTTGTTCGCCGAACCAACCCCTCCGGCCGGACTGACAAGGCTGGCTGACCAGACCTTTCAAGCGCCGCCACTGCCTGACGGAAGTTTTCGCTATTACGTCCAGGACGAGCAGAACTACTACCAGATCAAAAAAGACCCGCAGGGATGGCGACTGGTCGATGCGCGTAGCCGTTTCCGGGCCTATTCGCCCTATCTGCGCAAAAACGCCAACGGGGGTTGGGAAATCGACCCCGCCAAAGGTGGGTTGCCGGGCGGAGGGGGCTCGCCTGCGCCATCACTCGAAAGCGTCGACTCCATTGACGGGTATGGGTCGGCACACTCGTCCAATTCTTACGGATCAGCCGAGGAAGGCACTGTAGACGCACTCTACACTCCTCAGGAATTGGCCTACATGCGCACCGAGCGCAGCTACCAGCACAGCCAGAACTATCGGCGTATTTATGACCGCGCCAACTGTGGCCGCTACCCACTGCGCGATGAAAATGGTCAGCCCATGCGGATCCGACTCATGCAAGCCCAAGGGAAGTCGTTAACGTCCGGCACGGTATTCAGCAAAGACCAGCTGCTGCCCTACATCCGCTGGGAAGGTTATGAAAACGTCGCGCGCCTGTATGAAGACAAGCTTGAGGTTTTACCCTTCACCGCCGCTCATCAAAAATTCCCCCAGGAGGCCGCAATGATCGGCGAAGCCACGGTCATCACGCGGCGCCCGCTGAGCAAGGGCGAAGCGCTGGGCGTGTATGGAGGGGACATCCTGCCGTTTTTCGTGGCGAAGGCGCGCCGAGATCCTTATCTGATGGCCGTCAAGGATGTGAGGCCTGTGTCGCCCCACGCGCTCAACACTCAGCCGGTACTGTCCGGCGACAACGCGTTGTCGAGGATCAATACCATTTTTGAATATGAGGCCGATGTTCCGGTGCGACAGGCCGCCTCGGGCTACAACGTTGAGGCGGCAAAATTCAGGGTCCAGGCCCAGGTCGGCAACCGACAGGATCAAATGATACTCACCGGATTATTTGCCAGCGAATCTATTCCCGCCGGCACTGAGTTGCGCTGGAACTACCAATACGACGAAGCCACCATCCGTGCGCTGTTTGCCCGGCCGTAAGGCGCGTTATTCGTCGTCGTCGAAGTTATAACTGCCCGGCGCGAGGTTTTCGAAGCGTGTGTACTTGCCGATGAACGCCAGGCGGATAAACCCGATCGGGCCGTTCCGCTGCTTGCCGATGATGATCTCGGCAATGCCCTTGTGCTCGGTCTCGGGGTGGTACACCTCGTCGCGGTACACGAACATGATTACGTCGGCGTCCTGCTCGATCGCGCCGGATTCGCGCAAGTCGGAGTTCACCGGGCGCTTGTTGGGGCGTTGCTCCAGGGAACGGTTGAGCTGGGACAGCGCCACCACCGGGCAGTTGAATTCCTTGGCCAGGGCCTTGAGGGACCGGGAGATTTCGGAAATCTCGTTGGTCCGGCTGTCGCCGCTGGAACCGGGGATCTGCATCAACTGCAGGTAGTCGATCATGATCAGGGCGATATCGCCGTGCTCGCGCGCCAGGCGGCGGGTACGCGCACGCATTTCCGAGGGGCTGATACCGGCGGTGTCATCGATGAACAGCTTGCGGTCGTTAAGCAGGTTGACCGCCGAGGTCAGGCGCGGCCAATCGTCGTCTTCCAGTTGGCCGGAACGCACCTTGGTCTGGTCGATACGCCCGAGCGACGAGAGCATCCGCATGATCAGCGATTCGCCTGGCATCTCCAGGGAGTACACCAGCACGGTCTTGTCGCTGCGCAACACCGCGTTTTCCACCAGGTTCATCGCGAAGGTGGTCTTACCCATGGAAGGACGGCCGGCGACGATGATCAAGTCGGAGGGCTGCAGGCCGCTGGTTTTCTCGTCGAGGTCGGTGTAGCCGGTGGAAATACCAGTGATGGCGGCGTCGGTGTTGAACAGGGTGTCGATGCGGTCGATGGCCTTGGTCAACAGCTCGTTGACGCCCACCGGGCCGCCGGTTTTCGGGCGGGCCTCGGCGATCTGGAAGATCTGGCGCTCGGCTTCGTCGAGGATCTCTTCGGCGGTGCGCCCTTCGGGGTTGAAGGCGCTGTCGGCGATCTCGGTGCTGATGCCGATCAGTTGGCGCAACGTGGCGCGCTGGCGAACGATCTGGGCATAGGCCTTGATGTTGGCGACGGACGGCGTGTTTTTCGCCAGTTCGCCCAGGTAGCCCAGGCCGCCGACCTGGGAGGTCTGGCCTTCCTTGTCCAGTTGTTCGGCCAGGGTCACCACGTCGATCGGCGAGTTCTGGTCGGCCAGCTTGGCGATGGCGCGGAAGATCAGGCGGTGGTCATGGCGATAGAAATCACCGTCCGAGACTTGATCCAGCACGCGTTCCCAGGCGTTGTTGTCCAGCATCAGACCACCGAGCACAGCCTGTTCGGCCTCGATGGAATGCGGCGGCACCTTCAGGGCAGCGGTTTGCAGATCGTATTGCTCAGGAGCTGAAATATCGTTCATGGCCACTTGGAATTTGGGGTGTGTAGAAAAACAAAAGGCACGACCTGTAAACAGGATCGTGCCCGATGTTAACCGCCTGGCACGCGAGGTGCCAGCCAGTTAGGTGCGGCTTAAGCTGCTACCACGACAACGCGTACGGTGGCTTCAACTTCGGCGTGCAGGTGCACGGCTACGTCGAATTCGCCTACGTTGCGGATGGTGCCGTTCGGCAGACGAACTTCGCTCTTCTGCACTTCAACGCCGGAGGCGGTCAGTGCATCAGCGATGTCGTGGGTGCCGATCGAACCGAACAGCTTGCCTTCGTCACCGGCGGTGGCAGTGATAGTCACTTCCAGCTCAGCCAGTTGGGCAGCGCGAGTTTCGGCCGAAGCTTTTTTGTCTGCTGCGGCTTTTTCCAGCTCGGCACGACGCTCTTCAAACGCAGCCAGGTTGGCAGCGGTTGCAGCGGTGGCTTTGCCGTATGGCAGCAGGTAGTTACGACCGTAGCCGGCCTTAACGTTCACTTTGTCGCCCAGGTTGCCCAGGTTGGCGACTTTTTCCAGAAGGATCAGTTGCATGTGAAAATCCTCTAACTTTTAACCTTCACCGTTCGCGTTATCGGCGTCTTTCGGCGCCAGACGACCGCGAAAATCAATCAGGCCGTCGACAATGGCCAGAACCACGAGTAACGGATAGATCAGCTGCATGAACAGCACCATTGTTACGTACATCCCCACCAGCCAGAACTTGGCCAGGCGCTTCTGCGCGACCAGCCCGTGAATCAGGGCCAGTCCGGCGAACACCAGCGGTACGCTGCAAAACAGCACCAGCAAGGTGGCTTGTGAACCGAAGTACGGTCCGACCACCATGAGTGCCAGCAGCAACATCGCCGGGCCCACGGGGATTCTGATACTGCGAAATTCGCGACCAAAACCACCCGGGTTGTACAACAACGCCTGCCAATATCGCCCAAGCATCAGGCTCAGCACGCTGACAATCTGCATCATTACCGCCATCAGGCCGATCAGGGCCGGTGCAATCAGTGTCGCAAGACGCGCTCGCTCATCTACCGAAAGCTGCTGGTAGAGTTCCCCGAGGGCCATCGGCAGGACCTTGACGATCTCTTGCGACAGCACCTCGATCTGCGGGCGGAAAGCCGCGTCGATCAACACCGAAAACACCAACCCCACTGCCACGCTGACCAGCAGCGTGCGGGCCCAGGACTCACTTGCGCGCAAAACCAACGCAAGGCTCGACGATCCCAGCAGTACCAGAAGTACCTTGGGTTCGCCCAGTTGCAGCCACCAGATCAAGGCAGCCAGCACTCCCAGGGCCAGGACGCCAAGGGCATCCTGCAAACCGCGCCGCAGCAGCACAAGGCAACCTGCGGCAGCACCCAACCAATACAACAACGGCAATGCTGCACATCCAGCCACTACGAGAGTGGCCTGCACGCGACCGCGCATGATGAACTCAGCTAAGGCGCGCATGCATTCAATCCCTTACTACTTGTCGACTGCCCGGTCTCAGCGGCCGTGGCTGTCGGTGTAGGCCAGCAGGGCCAGGAAGCGGGCGCGCTTGATAGCGGTGGCCAGCTGACGCTGATAACGTGCTTTGGTACCGGTGATACGGCTTGGAACGATTTTGCCGGTCTCGGATACGTAGGCTTTCAGAGTGTTGAGATCTTTGTAATCGATCTCTTTCACGTCTTCAGCGGTGAAGCGGCAGAATTTACGACGACGGAAGAAACGTGCCATTTGATAGGCTCCTTAAAAGGTCCGTGGATTACTCGTCAGCGTTATCGCTGTTGTCGCTGTCATCACTATCAGCGCTATCAGCGCCTTCGTGCTCAGGACGGTCGCGACGCTCACGGCGCTCACTGCGGTTTTCTTCAGCCTTGAGCATCTCGGATTGGCCGGTAACGGCTTCTTCGCGACGGATGACCAGGTTACGGATCACAGCATCGTTGTAGCGGAAGTTGTCTTCCAGCTCGGCCAGGGCCTTGCCAGTGCACTCAACGTTCAGCATCACGTAGTGAGCCTTGTGAACATTGTTGATTGCGTAGGCCAGTTGACGACGGCCCCAATCTTCCAGACGGTGGATTTTGCCGCCGTCTTCTTCGATCAGCTTGGTGTAACGCTCAACCATGCCGCCGACTTGCTCGCTTTGATCCGGGTGGACCAAAAAGATGATTTCGTAATGACGCATGAATGCTCCTTACGGGTTGTAGCCTGCCGCTCAAAAACGGTCAGACAAGGAGTGAATGACACTTATGGATCTTGCCGCAGGGAGGCACCTCGGTGCCCGCCAGGAAGGCAAGGGGCGCAATTGTAGAGAAGGGGGAGGATGCGTGCAAGGTGATTGGTGATTATTTGAACAATCTTCCAGACACCCCAAAAACACTGTGGGAGGGGGCTTGCCCCCGATTACGAAGGATCAGCCACATCATCTGCAACTGACACACCACTATCGAGGGCAAGCCCCCTCCCACATTTTGATCACTTCTTCGTTTTGGCCTTGGCCTTTGCGCCACGCTGGCGCTGGGCTTCGAACAGGCAGACGCCGGTGGCGACCGACACGTTGAGGCTGCTGACACTACCGGCCATCGGCAGGTGCACCAGGTAATCACAATGCTCGCGGGTCAGGCGGCGCATACCTTTGCCTTCGGCGCCCATGATCAGGATGGTCGGGCCGGTGAGGTCCTGGTCATAAATGCTGACCTCGGCCTCTCCCGCCGTACCCACCACCCACAGGCCGCGCTGCTGGAGCTTCTCCAGGGTGCGCGCCAGGTTGGTCACGGCCACCAGCGGAATCACTTCGGCTGCGCCACACGCGACTTTACGCACCACCGGCGTCAGCGTCGCCGATTTGTCTTTAGGCACGATTACCGCCAGCGCACCGGCAGCGTCCGCCGAGCGCAGGCAGGCGCCGAGGTTGTGCGGGTCGGTCACGCCGTCCAGCACCAGCAGCAACGGTGCACCTTCGGTGCGGTCGAGCAGCTCGTCGAGCATCGCCTCGCCCCAGACCTGGCTCGGGCTGACATCCGCCACCACGCCCTGGTGAACACCCTCTACCCACACGTCCATTTCACGACGCTCGGCCTGGCCGATGGCAACCTTGTTTTGCGTGGCCAATTCAACCAGCGCTTGTACGCGCGGCTCGCTGCGCCCTTCCGCCAGCCAGACTTGCTTGACGCGCTTGGGATGGTGACGCAGCAGTGCTTCTACGGCGTGGACGCCGTAGATTTTTTCCAGACTCATGACTTGGCCTTAGGTTTGCGCGACCCGCCGCTCTTTGCGGGAGCCGAACCCGCTTTTGGCGGGCCTTTACGGTGTTTACTGGGCTTGCTCGACGGCTTTTCCGCCCCGTGGGACTTTCCCCCAGACGCCGCTTTACCACCGCTTTTGGCTTCATTGAGCAACTGCTGCTTCAACTCACGGCTCTTGCGCAGTTCGGCGTTTTTCGCCGCTGCATCGCTTGGGCGGTAGGCTTCGGGGGCCTTTTCCTTGGTCGACGAACGACGACCGGCCTTGGCTGGCGCAGGCTCGACGGTCGCTGCTTTGGCAGGCGCGGCCTTGCCTTTGCTGGTCGGTTCGCTACCACGCTTTTTACGGCTGCCCGGCGATTCGGCTGGTTTATCGGACATGCCGAAGTCGATCTTGCGCTCGTCGAGATCGACGCGCATGACCTGCACTTCAACGGTATCGCCAAGGCGGAAGCTGCGACCGGTGCGCTCGCCCGCCAGGCGGTGATGCACAGGGTCGAAGTGGTAGTAGTCGCCCGGCAAGGCGGTGACGTGCACCAGGCCTTCGACGTAGATATCGGTCAGTTCCACAAACAGACCGAAGCCGGTCACGGCGGTGATCACACCCGGGAACGATTCGCCTACGCGATCCTTCATGAACTCGCACTTGAGCCAGTTCACCACGTCGCGGGTGGCTTCGTCGGCGCGGCGTTCGCTCATGGAACACTGCTCGCCCAGCTGTTCCAGGGCCGCTTCGTCGTACGGATAGATCCGCGCCTTCGGAATGGTCATGGCACCGGCGCGCTTGACGTGCGGGGTGTTCATCTTGGAATGGATCACGCTGCGGATCGCACGGTGCGTGAGCAGGTCCGGGTAACGGCGGATCGGCGAAGTGAAGTGGGTGTACGCCTCGTAGTTCAGGCCGAAGTGGCCCTGGTTATCCGCGCTGTACACCGCCTGGCTCAGGGAGCGCAGCATGACGGTCTGGATCACGTGGTAATCCGGGCGGTCCTTGATGCTGGCCAGCAGAGCCTGGTAATCCTTCGGCGTCGGGCCGTCCTTGCCTTTGTGCAGGGACAGGCCGAGTTCGCCGAGGAACGCGCGCAGCTTTTCCAGACGCTCCGGCGGCGGGCCGTCGTGCACCCGGTACAACGCAGGGATCTCGTGCTTTTTCAGGAACTCAGCGGTGGCCACGTTGGCCGCCAGCATGCATTCCTCGATCAGCTTGTGCGCATCGTTACGGGTGGTCGGGGTGATCGCAGCGATCTTGCGCTCGGAACCGAAGACAATCCGGGTTTCCTGGGTTTCAAAATCGATCGCGCCTCGGGTGTGACGTGCGCCCAGCAACACCTTGTACAGCGCATAGAGCTGCTTGAGATGCGGCACGACATGGCCGTACTCACCGCGCAATGCTTTGGCTTCGCTGGTTTTCGGCTGTTCCAGGATGGTGCTGACCTTGTTGTAGGTCAGGCGCGCCTGGGAATGAATCACCGCTTCATAGAACTGGTAATCGGTCATTTCGCCGGTTTTCGAGATAGTCATCTCGCACACCATGGCCAAACGGTCGACTTTCGGGTTCAGCGAGCACAGCCCGTTGGACAACTCTTCCGGCAGCATCGGAATCACGCGCTCGGGGAAGTACACCGAGTTGCCACGCACCTGGGCTTCGTTGTCCAGGGCCGAACCGATCTTCACGTAGCTGGAGACGTCGGCAATCGCCACATACAACTTCCAGCCGCCGGAGAACAGACGCAGCTTGCCCGGCTTGGCTTCGCAGTAGACCGCATCGTCGAAGTCGCGGGCGTCTTCACCGTCGATGGTGACGAACGGCAGATGGCGCAGATCGATGCGCTTCTCTTTGTCCTTCTCTTCGACTTCCGGCTTGAGCTTGCGCGCCTCCTTCACGACGGCTTCAGGCCAGACGTGAGGAATATCGTAGGTACGCAGCGCGACATCGATTTCCATGCCCGGCGCCATGTAGTTGCCGACCACTTCAATCACATCACCCTGCGGCTGGAAGCGAGGGGTCGGCCAGTGGGTGATCTTCACCTCGACAAACTGACCAACCTTGGCATTCGCATTGCGGCCCGGGGTGATCAGCACTTCCTGCTGCACCTTGGGGTTATCGGGCACCACAAAACCAATGCCGCCTTCTTCGAAGTAGCGACCGACGATGGTCTCGTGACCACGGGACACCACTTCGACGATCACGCCTTCACGGCGACCGCGACGGTCCAGGCCGGAAACACGCGCCAGGGCACGGTCGCCATCGAACACCAGGCGCATTTGCGCCGGGCTCATGAACAGGTCATCGCTGCCGTCGTCCGGGATCAGGAAGCCGAAGCCGTCACGATGGCCGGCGATGCGGCCGAGGATCAGGTCGAGCTTGTCCACTGGCGCGTAAGTGCCACGGCGGGTGTAGATCAATTGTGCGTCGCGCTCCATGGCGCGCAGGCGGCGGCGCAGGGCTTCGAGCTGGTCTTCGGTGGTCAGACCGAATTCTTCAACCAACTGCTCGCGGCTAGCAGGCGAGCCCCGATCGGCGAGGTGCGCCAGGATCAGTTCGCGGCTAGGAATAGGGTTTTCATATTTTTCCGCTTCACGAGCGGCCTCGGGATCGAGGGACTGCCAATCGGCCATTAGAGAGTTTTCACCTTGTCTATATGCGGGTTAGTTTGGCATACGCGTATTGAAACGGGAAATTTCAGACGTCAACAAGCCTTTTAAAGCCCTTTGCAGCCCGCAACAGGCACCTTGCACGACCACTGGCGAAATTTTCCAGGCTTTTTTCGTGGCGGGGGTTTACAGCTTAAAATCCCCTCCGTATAGTGCGCGCCATCGACGACGGCAACGTTGTTTGATAATGCCCAGGTGGTGAAATTGGTAGACACGCCAGCTTCAGGTGCTGGTGACCTTACGGTCGTGGAAGTTCGAGTCTTCTCCTGGGCACCAAATTCAGATCAAACCCGCGAAAGCGGGTTTTTTCGTTTCAAGGCTCTGATTTTTAACGGAAAACTTGATTTATTTTTTTGAATCAGGGGTTTACAGATCAAAAAGCCCTCCGTATAGTTCGCTCCATCAACAGCGCAAGCGTTGTTGATAATGCCCAGGTGGTGAAATTGGTAGACACGCCAGCTTCAGGTGCTGGTGATCGCAAGGTCGTGGAAGTTCGAGTCTTCTCCTGGGCACCAAATTCAGATCAAACCCGCGAAAGCGGGTTTTTTCGTTTCCGGGGTTTGAAAACTTCCCAGCCGATTTCCGCCTGCGTCCGCACCTGAGAAACTTTATCGTTTATCCTTGCAATGATTTGTTGCACACAAGCGAGGAAAACTTCGGATGACCATCCGCGATACCCGTCTCAAGACATCCCTTCTGCGTGGCCTGACCCTCACCCTGCTCGGCCTGACCTTGCTCTCGCCCACCGCCTATTCCGCCGACAAGGTCTCCCTGACCCTGTACAACGGCCAGCACAAAGAAGTCGGCGATGAACTCGCCAAGGCCTTCGAAGCCAAGACCGGCATCCACGTCAACGTGCGCAAAGGAAGCAGCAACCAGTTGGCCAGCCAAGTCGTCGAAGAAGGCGACCGCTCGCCCGCCGATGTGATCTACACCGAAGAATCGCCTCCGCTGAACAAACTCGGCGAGCAAGGCCTGCTGGCCAGGATCGACGCCAGCACCCTCGACGTATTGCCCAAGGATTATGTTGGCGCCAATGGCGACTGGATGGGCGTGACCGCGCGCACCCGCGTTGTGGCTTTCAACCCGAAGCTGATTGCTGAAAAAGACCTTCCCGAATCGGTACTCGACTTTGCCGGCCCCGAGTGGCAAGGCAAAGTCGGCTTCGTGCCAACCAGCGGCGCGTTCCAGGAACAAGCCGTGGCGATCATCAAGCTGCACGGTCGCGAAGCGGCTGAAGAATGGCTGACCGGCCTGCGCGCCTTCGGCAAGGTGTACAGCAACAACATGGTTGCGCTGAAAGCCGTCGAAAACGGCGAAGTGGCCACTGTTCTGGTGAACAACTACTACTGGTTCGCCCTGAAGAAAGAAAAGACCAATCTGGATTCCCAACTGCACTACTTCACCAATGGCGACGCCGGCGGCTTGATCACCGTGTCTTCCGCCGCCGCGCTGAAATCCAGCAAGCACCCCAAGGAAGCCCAGCAACTGTTGGCGTTCATGGCCAGTGAAGAAGGCCAGCGCGTGATCACCAACACCTCGGCCGAATACCCGCTGCGCAAGGGTATGGAATCCAATCGCGGCCTCAAGCCTTTCAGCGAACTGCAACCGCCGAAAGTCACCCCGGCCGACCTGGGCAACGCCGAAGAAGCCCTGGACCTGGAACGTGACGTTGGCTTGAACTGATGAACCCGTCGCTACCCGCCCTGCGCACAGGGCTCAGCCCAAGGCGCAAACGTCCGTCGATCTGGCTGTTGCTGCCGGTGCTGTTTCTGGTTGGCTTGAGCCTGTTGCCGCTGGCGTACGTCGGCACCAAGGCCTGGCAAGCGGGCTGGGCGGAAGCGGTGCATCTGCTGTGGCGACCTTATGTGTTTGGGTTGCTGCGCAACACCCTGGCGCTGATGGTGGGCGTGACGGCGGGCTGCGCAGTGATCGGCCTGTCCCTCGCCTGGCTGCTGGAGCGCAGCAACCTGCCGGGGCGACGTATCTGGGGCGTGATCCTGTGCCTGCCGTTTGCGGTACCGGCGTTTGTCAGCAGCTTTACCTGGGTTTCGCTGAGCGCCAGTTTCGAAGGGCTCGGTGGCGCCATCCTGGTGATGAGCCTGTCCAAATATCCGCTGGTGTTCTTGCCGGTGGCGGCGACGCTGCGCAATCTTGATCCCGCACTGGAAGAGTCGGCCCGCACCCTGGGACTGAATCGCTGGAGCATCTTTTTTCGCGTCACCTTGCCGCTGCTGTGGCCCTCGCTGCTGGCGGGGGCATTGCTGATCGCGCTGCATATGCTGGTGGAGTTCGGTGCGCTGTCGATCATTGGGTTGCAGACCTTCACCACCGCGATCTACCAGCAGTTCGAGCTGGAATTCAGCAATGCGAATGCTGCGATGCTGTCCGCCGTGCTGCTGGTGATGTGCCTGACGCTGCTGTGGCTGGAGCTGCGCGTGCGTGGCAAGGGCCGGCACGTGCGCATTGGCCAGGGCGCAGCGCGACATGCGGAGCTGGTGCGATTGGGTAAGTGGGCGCCATTGGGCCAGGTGTATTGCCTGGCGTTGGCGATCATCGGTAGCGGCATTCCCCTGGGAATGCTCGGTTATTGGCTGGCGGTGGGTTCATCGGCTGCATTTCCGCTGGCCGAGATCAGTGAGGCGTTGCTGTCCTCCCTGGCGCTGTCTCTCGGCGGCGCCGCGCTTTGCCTGGTACTGGCGGTGCCGGTGGGACTTCTGGTAGTGCGCTACAAAGGTCAGCTGGCGATCTGGGCCGAGCGCCTGCCCTACCTGCTGCACGCCTTGCCCGGCCTGGTGATCGCACTGAGCCTGGTGTATTTCGCCCTGCATTACGTGCCGGCGCTGTACCAGACCTCGGCACTGTTGCTGATTGCCTATGCGCTACTGTTTCTGCCACTGGCCCAGGCACCGATTCGCACGGCACTGAACAAGGCGGCGCCACAGCTTGAAGAAGCTGCACGCACGCTGGGCGCTTCGTCGTTCAGTGCATTTTGTCGGGTGACGCTGCCGATTATCTTCCCGGCCCTTGGCGCAGCATTTGCGCTGGTGTTCCTGGATGCGATGAAGGAATTGACGGCGACGCTGCTGCTCAGCCCGACCGGCTTGAATACTTTGGCGACGGCGGTGTGGGCGCACACTTCGAATGTGGAATTTGCGGCGGCGGCGCCTTATGCGGCGTTGTTGATAGTGGTGTCGGGGTTGCCGGTTTATCTGCTCACGACGCGGATGTATCTGAGCCGTTGAGACCGCCATCGGGGGCAAGCCCCCTCTCACAGTTGACCGAGTTCCAGCTATGGAATGCTGACAAATGTGGGAGGGGGCTTGCCCCCGATGAGGCAGGTACAGGCAACACTACGCCCTGAACTGCCCCAGGCTCGCCTTCAACTGCGCCGCCAACCCATCCAGCACCTTGCCACTGGCGGTGGTCTCCACCACCGCCTGCGCGGCACGCTCGGCCTGGGCATGGATTACCTCCACCCGACCACGCACCGCATGGGCGCCCTGGGCCTGATGCTCGGCTGCACGTGTTGCCAAACCAATCGCGGCATGTACCTGCTCCACCGAGGCCTGCACCGCCTGCTGCAAACGCACGCTGTCACGCAGCACCAACAAGCCTTCGTTGGCCTGGCGCCCAGCC
Organism: Pseudomonas sp. NFPP28; assembly: GCF_900115535.1. Lineage (NCBI taxonomy): Bacteria > Pseudomonadati > Pseudomonadota > Gammaproteobacteria > Pseudomonadales > Pseudomonadaceae > Pseudomonas > Pseudomonas sp. NFPP28. The sequence goes on from NZ_FOWT01000004.1 coordinate 62,410, forward strand.
TTGCCGATGGTTTCCACCGCCTCCCGCGCGCCCTGCTGCAACGCCACGATATGCGCCTGGATATCGCCGGTGGAGCTTTGGGTCTTGCTCGCCAGTGCGCGCACCTCATCCGCCACCACCGCGAAGCCGCGCCCGGTTTCACCGGCACGTGCCGCCTCAATCGCCGCGTTGAGTGCCAGCAGGTTGGTTTGCTCGGCAATACCGTGAATCACGGTCAGCACCACCTCGATCTGCTCGCTTTGCTGGGCCAGGCGCTCGATAACCGTGGAACCTGCCTGCACCTGCCCCGCCAGTGCCTCGATCAAACTGCCGACTTCAGCCGAGGTGCGCGAGTTCTCGTCCGTGGCCTGACGAATATCCACCACCTGTTGCAACGCCGCCTGCATGGCGTGGCTTTCAGCCTGAGCTTCATCTGCCATCTGCGACAGCGCACGCAGACTTTCAGCCACTTCATCACGCTGCAAGCCCGCGGCCGCATCGGCACCGGCGTTGCGCAAGGTCATGGCGCCGATTTCCACACCCGTTCGCTGGGCTACATCCCCCGCCTCACGCACGATGGGCTGCAACTTATCCACAAAGCGATTGACCGCCGAGGCCATGTCGCCGATTTCGTCCTTGCTGCTGATTTGTACGCGCTTGGTGAGGTCGCCCTCGCCCGCCGCCAGATCATCCATGGCCGCGATCAACAGCTTCAAGCGGTTGACCACGCGACGACCCAGCACAACAGCGATCAACAGCAATACGCCAAGACCGACCAGCGCGAGCCCCATGCCAATGCGCCAGCGCAGGGTGCCGGCAGCGTCCTGGACGGCGCTGGTGGTGTTGGCCGTCATTTGGGTGGCTGTGGCTTGCGCAGATTGCAGACGGGCGCCCATGGCCGCAGCACTGTCGGCCGCTGCGCCCTTGAGGCTGTCGCCGACCAGTTGATCACCACTGGCGATCAGCGCCGCGAAACGCTTGTCGAGCGCTTGCAAGTCAGCTTCAACCGCAGCTGTCGAAACCCCCATGCGCACCTTGCCGATCTCTACACCATTCGGGCTGATGGACGCTTCCACGTAGAACACAGAAGGATCATCCTTGGCCGCATCCAGCACTTTATCCAGGGCACGATCACCCTTGCCCTTTTCCAACAACGCCTGGTTGATCGGGTTTTCACGGTTCAGGTAGCGAGTCAGGTGCTCACCTGCCGCGTCGTCATACACCACAAACAGCACGTTGGGATTGCGCTGGGCGCGTCGGGCGAACTCCGACAACGTCGGCACGTCACTGTCCCACATGGCGCGGGGCGCCACTGAGGCGAGCAGCTGTGCCATGTCATTGGCGGAGTCTTTCAGGTCTTTTTCCAGGGTTGCACGCAGTTGCTTCTGCTCTTCCTGCAGGCGAGCCGAGAGCCCAGCGGTCAGACGTTGGCGAGTGCTTGTCGACAAGCTATCGAGACTGGACGTGACTTCCTTGCCAGCCTGGGCCAATTCGCCGGACAGCTTCTGGCTGTCGACACCCAGGCGATTGCCCAGATCAGCCTCCAGTGCAGTGACCGTGCTTCGCGTCAGGGCGACCGCCACCAGTACTTGCACCAAAAGAGCGATACCTAGGGTAACGAACACCGGCCGCAACAGACGGCTTTGTAACAATGAGAGAACGGCAGACATCGGGAATCCCTCCATCACGGGTGCCATTAATTTGATAGCACCGCGAAAGAAAGAACCAAAGCAAGGGTCGTGCCGCTCGGGCGACAGAAACGACAAAGGGCTCCCGAAGGAACCCTTTGCTTTTTACATCAACAGCTTATTAAGCGAACGGATGACGCAGAACGATGGTTTCGTTGCGGTCCGGCCCCGTCGAAATAATGTCGATCGGCGCGCCAATCAGCGCTTCAACACGCTTGATGTACGCACGGGCATTCGCCGGCAGCTCTTCCAGGGTCTTGGCGCCCACGGTCGATTCGGTCCAGCCCGGCACTTCTTCGTACACAGGCTGCAGGCCTACGTAGCTGTCAGCGTCAGTCGGGGCGACATCTTTACCTTCCGCATCTTTATAACCAGTGCAGATATTGATGGTTTCCAGACCGTCGAGCACATCCAGCTTGGTCAGGCAGATGCCCGAAATGCTGTTCACGTCGATAGCGCGACGCAGGATAACGGCGTCAAACCAGCCGCAACGACGGGCACGGCCGGTGGTCGCACCAAACTCGTGACCTTGCTTGGCCAAGTGAGCGCCGACTTCGTCGAACAGCTCAGTCGGGAACGGACCCGAACCGACACGGGTGGTGTAGGCCTTGGTGATGCCCAGGATGTAGTCCAGGAACATCGGGCCCACGCCCGAACCGGTCGCCACGCCACCTGCGGTGGTATTGGAGCTGGTCACGTACGGGTAGGTGCCGTGGTCGATGTCCAGCAGGGAGCCTTGGGCGCCTTCGAACATGATGTCCTTGCCGGCGCGACGCAGGTCGTGCAGCTCGGCGGTCACGTCGAGCATCAGCGGCTTGAGCAGCTCAGCGTATTCCTTGCACTCGGCCAGGGTCTTTTCGAACTCGATGGCCGGCTCTTTGTAGTAACCGACCAGCATGAAGTTGTGGTAATCCACCAGTTCACGCAACTTGTCTTCGAAGCGTGGCATGTTGAGCAGGTCGCCCACACGCAGGCCACGACGTGCGACCTTGTCTTCGTAGGCCGGGCCGATGCCGCGACCGGTGGTGCCGATCTTCAGCTCGCCACGGGCTTTTTCACGGGCCTGGTCCAGCGCAACGTGGAAGGACAGGATCAGCGGGCAGGACGGGCTGATACGCAGGCGCTCGCGCACCGGTACGCCTTTTTCTTCCAGCTTGGTGATCTCACGCAGCAGGGCATCCGGTGCAACTACTACACCGTTGCCGATCAGGCACTGCACGCCTTCGCGCAATACGCCCGACGGGATCAGGTGCAAGACAGTTTTTTCGCCATCGATGACCAGGGTGTGGCCAGCGTTGTGCCCACCTTGGTAGCGCACTACGGCGGCAGCATGTTCGGTCAGCAGATCAACGATCTTGCCTTTGCCCTCATCACCCCATTGGGTGCCCAGGACTACGACATTCTTACCCATAACACTTGTCCTCATTCGCGCAAACTTGGTGCCGGCGATGGCCGGCAGGAAAACTCAAGAAGCCAGTGGCGATACTTGCCAAAGCCCGTTCTGCAGAATCAATTGCCGGTCGCAGTCCGCTTCACGGGCGGCGGCCAATGGCTGGCCAGGCAAGGCCTGGACAACACGCTGACCCTCACTGCGCAACTGGCAAACCTGCTGCCAGAGTGCTGCGTCCGTACTGTCGGGCATCCAGATGCCACCAGACGGCAGCTCGACCTCAGCACGCCCCAGGGTCACCAGGGTTTTCAAATCGGTGGAAAAACCAGTGGCCGGACGCGCACGACCGAAGTCAGCGCCGATATCGTCATAACGACCGCCTTGGGCGATGGCCTGGCCAACGCCCGGTACAAATACGGCGAACACCACACCGGTGTGGTAGTGGTAACCGCGCAACTCACCCAGATCAAAGTACAGCGGCAGCTCCGGGAAACGCGCCGACAACTGCTCGGCAATTGCCAGCACGTCATCCAGTGCCGCCAGTACCGGCGCCGGCGCATTGGCCAGGCGCTCACGGGCTGCCACCAGCACTTCACGGCCGCCGCACAGGTTCACCAGTGCGCGCAGCATGTCGGCCAGATCGGCAGGCACGCCAGCGGTCAAGGCGATGACTTCATCGATAGCCTTGCGTTGCAGGGCATCGAACAGCTGTTGTTCAACTTCACCAGACAAACCGGCCGCACGGGCCAGGCCACGGTAGATACCTACGTGACCCAGGTCCATGTGGACATCCGGTACGTCGGCCAATTGCAGCATGGCCAGCATCAAGCTGATTACTTCAACGTCGCTGCTTGGGCTGGCATCGCCGTACAACTCGGCGCCCAACTGGATCGGGCTGCGGGACGACGACAACGCACGTGGCTGAGCATGCAGCACGCTACCGGCGTAACACAGGCGGCTCGGGCCTTCTCGGCGCAGGGTGTGCGCATCGATGCGCGCCACTTGCGGCGTGATATCGGCACGGAAGCCCATCTGACGGCCCGACTGCGGGTCGATGACCTTGAAGGTGCGCAGATCCAGGTCCTGGCCCGCGCCGGTCAGCAGGGATTCCAGGTACTCGATATGGGGGGTCACGACAAACTCGTAACCCCAGCTCTGGAACAGATCCAACACCTGGCGGCGCGCTACTTCAATGCGCGCAGCTTCTGGTGGCAGTACTTCTTCGATGCCATCTGGCAGCAGCCAGCGGTCTACCGTTGCCATTACGCCATTCCCCTTTGATCCGGGCGGCCAGCCCTCGGCCGAGCCTTGAGTGAAGCAGAAAACACCCGCCCCCTGCATAAACCACGCGCAAGAGCGACGTGACGAACGGCCTGCAATCGGCCTCGTCGGGCACTTTCCTCGAAAAACCTGTCACGCCTGCCGAATCAAACATGCAGACGCAAAAAAGCCGGGAATTTCCCGGCTGCCGCATCATACACCCGTTTTCTGAAAGGATCACCCCGCCTGGCGTTTTAGCCGCCCGACGGAGTGCTTCCTACACAGTGACGAGCTGATTACTTGGCCTTTTCCAGGTAGCGGAAGAAATCGCTACTTGGGTCCAGCACCATGACGTCGGTTTTGTTCGCGAAGCTTTCACGGTAGGCACGCAGGCTACGGTAGAACGCGTAGAACTCCTGGTCCTGACCGTAGGCCTTGGCGTAGATCGCCGCGGCTTGAGCGTCGCCATCACCACGGGCCTCTTCAGACTCGCGATAGGCTTCAGCCAGCAGTACACGACGCTGACGGTCGGCATCCGCACGGATACCCTCGGCCAACTCGTTACCCTTGGCGCGGTGCTCACGGGCTTCACGTTCACGCTCGGTGCTCATGCGCTCGAACACGCTGCGGTTCACTTCCTTCGGCAGGTCGATAGCCTTGACCCGGACATCGACCACTTCGATGCCCAGCTCTTTTTCCGCCATGGTGTTCAGCGAACGGGTGATGTCAGCCATTAGCGCGTCACGCTCACCGGATACCACCTCGTGCAGGGTGCGCTTACCAAACTGGTCACGCAGGCCCGATTCCAGACGACGCGACAAGCGCTCGTCGGCAATCTGCTTGAGGCCGGAGGTCGCGGTGTAGAAGCGCTCGGCATCCTTGACGCGCCACTTGGCGTAGGCGTCAACCATCACGGCTTTCTTTTCCAGGGTCAGGAAGCGCTGTGTCGGTGCATCCAGGGTCATCAGGCGGGCGTCGAACTTGCGCACCTGGTTGACGTAGGGGACTTTCACATGCAGGCCCGGCTGGACATCCGCCTGGACCACGCGACCGAATTGCAGCAGCACCGCACGCTCGGTCTGAGCCACGATGTAGAAGCAGTTCCAGGCAGCGATGACCACGACGACACCCACAATCAGGGCGGTCAGCGATTTATTGCTCATCAACGACTCTCCCTGGTACGTGTTTGCTGTTGCAGCAAGTCGGCGGCCGCACGGGCGCTCGCTTCGTTGGCAGCGGCATTGGAACCGGTGGACGGTGCGCTGGTGCTGCTACGACCACCTTCGATCATCTTGTCCAGCGGCAGGTACAGCAGGTTGTTCTGCCCACCCTTGCTGCCGGTCACGAGAACCTTGCTGGTGTTGCTGAAGACTTCCTGCATGGTGTCCAGGTACAGACGCTCACGCGTGACTTCCGGCGCCTTGCGGTACTCGGCAACCAGCTTGGTAAAGCGATCCGCCTCACCCTTGGCACGGGAGACCACTTCGTCGCGGTAACCGTTGGCATCCTCGAGGATGCGCTGGGCCTGACCACGGGCTTCCGGCACGACGCCGTTGGCGTAGGTTTCAGCCTGGTTGCGCGAACGCTGCTCGTCTTCACGGGCGCGGATCACGTCGTCGAAGGCTTCCTGTACTTCACGCGGTGCGGCTGCGCTCTGTACGTTCACCTGGGTGACGGTGATACCGGTGCGGTAGGTGTCGAGGAACCGTTGCAGGCGCTCCTTGATCTCGCTGGCCATCAATTCACGCCCTTCGGTCAGCACCTGGTCCATCGCGGTCGAACCGACGACGTGGCGCAGGGCACTTTCGGTGGCGTGTTGCAGGCTGATTTCCGGCTGGTCAACGTTCAGCACGAAGTCCTGCAGGTTGCTGATCTTGTACTGCACGGTCAGCGGCACTTCGACGATGTTCTCGTCTTCGGTCAGCATCTGGCCCTGCTTGGTGTAGGCACGCTCACGCGTGACGTTCTCCATGTACTTCTTGTCGATCGGCGGGAAATAGATGTTCAGGCCCGGTCCGACGGTTTCGTAGTACTTGCCGAAGCGCAGCACCACGGCCTGCTCCTGCTCGTCCACCACGTAAACGGCGCTGTACAGCCAAACGGCCGCCAGCACGACAAGACCCAGGCCCAGCAGGCCATAGCCACCGCCCTTGCTTGTGCGACCGCCGTCGTCACCACCACGTTTTTTCCCACCACCGAACAACCCATTCAGGCTTTCCTGCAGCTTTCGGAAGGCCTCGTCGAGATCTGGTGGCCCCTTGCGGTCGCCATTATTGCGGCGTTTACCACCCCAGGGATCCTGATTATTCGAGTTGCCACCCGGCTCATTCCAAGCCATAGCGCTCTCCATCTGATAAAGCAAAGACGCACCCACGGCGCGCCGACCAATGCTACAGAATGCCTGCCACTGCGGCACAACCGCTTTAGGAGGCTTTTATTGCAAAGTGTGTTGTTCGATGAACTCTGTCGGTACCACGCCTTCACGGCTGACCAGCCGATTCAGCTCCGAGCGCGGCAATCGAACGGCCAGCAAGCTGACACCCTCTTCGTCGTGTTCTTCTTTCTGTACCGCGCCCAACTCGAAAAACTGTGCACGCAGTCGAGCAAAACGCTGGGGCAAGCGCAAGGTGCCAACGAACAAATCGCTGCCGAGCAACTCGGCAATGGCTTGTTCAAGCAACTCGAGACCGCTGCCATCACGCGCCGACAGCCAGACCCGCTGGGGCTTGCCGTTCTCATCGCGCTGGATTTGTGGCTCAACGCCCTCAAGCAAATCGAGTTTGTTATAGACCTCGAGGATCGGCAAGTCCTGGGCGCCAATCTCGCCCAGCACCAGCATCACCTGTTCAATCTGCAACATGCGATCCGGTTCCGCCGCATCGATCACGTGCAACAGTAAGTCGGAATTGCTCGACTCTTCGAGCGTAGACCGAAATGCCTCGACCAGCTTGTGCGGCAAGTGACGAATGAAACCCACGGTATCGGCCAGGACAATCGGCCCCAGGTCGTCAAGATCCAGACGGCGCAGGGTCGGGTCGAGGGTGGCGAACAGTTGGTCGGCCGCGTACACGTCCGACTTCGTCACGTTGTTGAACAGTGTGGATTTGCCGGCGTTGGTGTAACCCACCAGGGACACGGTCGGGATATCCGCACGGGAACGGCCACGCCGCGATTGCTCGCGCTGGCTGCGCACCTTCTCGAGGCGACCCTTGATCTGGCGCAGGCGAACCCGCAGCAGGCGTCGGTCGGTTTCGAGCTGGGTTTCACCCGGGCCGCGCATACCGATACCGCCACCCTGGCGCTCAAGGTGAGTCCAGCCGCGGACCAGCCGGGTGCTCATGTGGTCAAGCTGGGCCAGTTCGACCTGGAGCTTGCCTTCATGGGTACGGGCGCGCTGGGCGAAAATATCGAGAATCAGACCGGTACGGTCGATCACGCGACACTCGAAGACACGTTCGAGGTTACGTTCCTGACTGGGCGTGAGGATGTGGTTGAAGATCACCAGATCGGCTTCTTCGGCGTGGACCAGGTCGCGCAGTTCCTCGACCTTGCCGCTGCCAATCAGGAATTTGGCGGTTGGCCGATGACGCGGCACGTTAAAAAACGCAACGGTCTCGGCGCCGGCCGAATTTGCCAACTCCTGAAACTCCTGCGGATCTTCGCGCGCCTCAGGGTCCTGTCCATCCAAGTGAACGAGGATCACTCGCTCACCACCACCGTGGCGCTCAAAGAACAAAGGAGACTCCTATCAGGCGTTACCTGCCTCAACGTCACCCTGTTCATCACCCGCTGCGCTAGGCAGACGGATTGGACGAACTGGAACGACTGTCGAGATAGCGTGCTTGTAGACCATCTGGCTGACGGTGTTTTTCAGCAGGATCACGAACTGGTCGAACGACTCGATCGTACCTTGCAGCTTGATACCGTTGACCAGATAGATGGAAACCCCCACTTTCTCTTTACGTAAAGTATTCAAGTAAGGGTCTTGTAGCGAATGCCCTTTTGACATGTGCCGCACTCCTTTAAGGATCAATAATAAAAAATCGGAAAATAGATAGCTTATGGCCGTCACACCCCCAAGGATAGACGGCAATTGCAAGGACTCAGCTCAATATGGAGACCGTTCCCAAGTATTTCAAGGCGCGTGACAGATTGTCGCTGTCCAGGCTGTCCAGCCAGTGCAAATCGCTCCAGCTGCGCAACCAGGTGAACTGGCGTTTCGCCAATTGGCGCGTGGCAATGATGCCGCGTTCCTGCATTTCGGCTGACGTCAGCTTGCCATCCAGATGATCCCAGACTTGGCGGTAGCCTACGGCACGTATCGAAGGCAACCCTGGATGCAGGTCACCTCTGGAACGCAGAGCTACGACCTCGTCCACAAACCCCTGTTCCAACATAATTGTGAATCTTTGTGCAATTCGTTCATGCAGCACCTGGCGATTTGCCGGAGCGATGGCCAGATTCGCCACAGTATAGGGCAATTGTGACTGTCCCGAAGCGCCTGCGTCAGCACTTTGCGCACTTTGTTTGCGCCGGTGTTCAGTCATGGTCTGCCCGCTCACACGCCAGACTTCCAGGGCGCGGGTGAGGCGCTGGGGGTCATTGGGGTGAATGCGTGCGGCGGAGACCGGGTCGACTGCCGCCAACTGGTCGTGCAGGGCTTGCCAGCCAAGGCTTGCCGCTTCTTCTTCGAGCTCGGCGCGCACCTGGGCGTCGGCCGGGGGCATATCCGCCAGGCCTTCCTGCAAAGCCTTGTAGTAGAGCATCGTCCCCCCCACCAGCAGCGGGATATTGCCCCGTGCGGTGATGTCGGCCATGGCGGCGAGTGCATCGGTACGAAAATCTGCAGCCGAATAGCTCTCGGACGGGTCGATGATGTCGATCAACCGGTGCGGATACTGGGCCAGAAGCTCTTTCGAAGGCTTGGCGGTGCCGATGTCCATGTCCCGGTAAACCAGGGCAGAGTCGACACTGATCAGCTCGCACGGCAACACCTTGGTCAGCTCGATGGCCAGGTCGGTCTTGCCGGCGGCCGTGGGGCCCATCAGGAAGATCGCGGGGGGCAAGGCACTCATCAACGGCCGCGCAGGAATAGTTTGTCCAGATCGTCCAGGCCCATCTGGGTCCAGGTCGGTCGGCCATGGTTGCATTGCCCGCTGCGCTCGGTGTTTTCCATGTCGCGCAGCAAACCGTTCATTTCCGGCAGGGCCAGGCGGCGGTTGGCGCGGATGGCGCCGTGGCAGGCCATGGTGCCGAGCAGCTCGTTGATGTGCGCCTGGATGCGGTCACTGGTGCCGTACTCCATCAGGTCAGCCAGCACGTCAGCCACCAGCCGGTTAGCCTCGGCCTGCTTGAGCAGCGCGGGAATCTGGCGGATGGCCAGGGTTTCCGGGCCAAGGCGTTGCAATTCAAAGCCCAGTTTCTGGAACACGCTGTGGTGCTCTTCGGCGCAGTCGGCCTCACGCTGGCTGACTGCCAGGGATTCCGGCACCAGCAGCGGCTGCCCACTGAGGCCTTCGCTGGCCATGGCAATCTTGAGGCGTTCGTACATGATCCGCTCGTGGGCGGCGTGCATGTCCACCAGCACCAGGCCGTGGGCGTTCTCCGCCAGGATGTAGATGCCCTTGAGCTGCGCCAACGCGTAACCCAGCGGCGGAATATCACCACCGCCCTCCGGCAAGGCGACCGGCGCCCCCGGCTCAGCCCCCGGCAGCGGTGCAAAAAACTCGCGATACGCAGCCTGGGCTTCGGCCACCGGCACCGCCGATTGCGGGCGCGGGGTGTATTGGTACTGATAACCCGAGCCGGAGCCGGCATTCGGCGCGGTATACGAAGGTTGCTGCTGTGGCGATTGCAGCAGGTTTGCCGCCAGGCTCATTTCGCCTTGAGGGCCGAACTCACCAGCTTGCGGGCCACTCGGCCGGACCACTGCCGTCACAATCGGTGCGGACAACTGATCATCCGGACGCACATCCCCCAGGGTGCGGTGCAAGGTGCCATAGAGGAAGTCATGCACCATGCGTCCATCACGGAAGCGCACTTCGTGCTTGGTGGGGTGCACGTTGACGTCCACCACCGACGGGTCGACCTCAAAGAACAGCACAAACGTCGGGTGACGCCCGTTGAACAGCACGTCGCGATACGCCTGGCGCACCGCATGGGCCACCAGCTTGTCGCGCACCGCTCGGCCGTTCACGAAGAAATACTGCAAGTCCGCCTGGCTGCGGGAGAACGTCGGCAACCCGACCCAGCCCCACAACCGCAAGCCATTGCGCTCGATTTCAATCGGCAGCGCCTGCTCCAGGAAACCCGCGCCGCAAATCGCCGACACCCGGCGCGCACGCGCAGCGTCATCGTTGGCTTCATGCAGGCTGAGGATGGTCTTGCCGTTATGGCGCAGGTGGAAAGCCACGTCGAAGCGGGCCAGGGCCAAGCGCTTGATGACTTCCTGCAGGTGATCGAATTCGGTTTTCTCGGCCTTGAGGAATTTGCGTCGCGCCGGGGTGTTGAAGAACAGGTCGCGCACTTCCACCGAGGTGCCGACCGGATGCGCCGCCGGCTGCACCCGAGGTGCCATGTCGCGGCCTTCGGTTTCCACTTGCCAGGCTTGTTCGGCGCCGCGGGTGCGGGAGGTCAGGGTCAGGCGCGCCACGGAACTGATGGACGCCAGGGCCTCGCCGCGAAAGCCCAGGCTCATCACCCGCTCAAGGTCTTCCAGGTCGCGAATCTTGCTGGTGGCGTGACGCGCCAGAGCCAGCGGCAGGTCATCGGAGGAAATACCGCTGCCATCGTCGCGCACGCGCAACAGCTTGACGCCGCCCTGCTCCACATCGACGTCGATGCGCTTGGCGCCGGAGTCGATGCTGTTTTCCAGCAGCTCCTTGATCACCGATGCGGGGCGCTCGACCACCTCGCCTGCCGCAATCTGGTTGGCAAGGCGCGGGCTCAGCAGCTCAATGCGCGATCCGCTGTTCAGGAGTGATTCGCTCATTACTGTGCCGCCAATTCAGTGCCGGGGATAGTCAACACCTGGCCGACTTTCAATTCATCGGTTTTCAGGTTGTTGGCGCTGCGCAAGGTCGCGGCCGATACCTGGAAACGCACCGCCAGCATGGCCAGGGTGTCACCCGGCTGCACGCGATGGTCACGCGGGCCCTGGGCGATTTTCCCCGAGTCACGCAGCCAGGCGATGTAGGTGCCCGGCGGCGGGTTCTGCTGGAAGAACTGGCGGATACCGGCACTGATCGAACGCGCCAGCGCCTGCTGGTGACTGGCGCTTGCCAGCTTCGAGGCTTCGTTGGAGTTGGAGATAAACCCGGTTTCCACCAGGATCGAGGGGATATCCGGCGATTTCAGCACCATGAACCCGGCCTGTTCCACACGCTGCTTGTGCAGCGAAGTGACCCGGCCGATGTTGCTCAGGACCTTCTGGCCCACGTTCAAGCTGGACGTCAGCGAAGCGGTCATCGACAGGTCCAGCAGTACGCCGGCGAGCATTTTGTCTTTGTCATCGAGGGACACGTTACCGGCGCCGCCGATCAGGTCGGAACGGTTTTCACTGTCGGCCAGCCAACGGGCGGTCTCGGACGTAGCACCTCGATCCGACAGGGCAAACACCGAGGCGCCAAACGCGGCGGCCGAAGGCGCGGCGTCGGCGTGGATCGACACAAACAGGTCGGCGCCTTTCTTGCGGGCGATTTCGGTACGGCCGCGCAGCGGAATGAAGTAGTCGCCGGTACGCGTCAGCTCGGCGCGGTAGCCCTTCATGCCATTGACCTGGCGCTGCAGTTCGCGGGCGATGGCGAGTACCACGTCTTTCTCATGCTGGCCGCGTGAGCCGGAAGCACCCGGGTCTTCCCCCCCGTGACCGGCGTCAATCACCACGATAATGTCACGCTTGCCGGCCGGGGCCGGTGGCGGCGGTGGCAGCTTGACCTGCGGTTGCGACGGGTTCACCGGCACCGCCGGCACCGTTGCCACGCTCGGGGTCGGCGCAGGCGGCGGCGCGGCATCGGCGGCGTTGTCGAACAGATCGACCACCAGCCGGTTGCCGTACTGGGCGTTGGGCGCCAGAGAGAAGCTTTTGGGGGTCACGACCTTTTTCAGGTCGATGACCACGCGCAAATCGGTCGGCGTACGCTGGGCCGAACGCATGGCGGTAATCGGGGTGTTGGCGGTGGAGACTTTCAACGGCGCGGCCAGGGTCGCGCCGTTGATGTCGATCACCAGACGATCAGGCGCCGTCAGGGTAAAGACGCTGTGCTGGACCGGGCCAGACAGGTCGAACACCAGTCGCGTGTTATCCGGCGCTCGCCACAGGCGAACACTCTTCACCTGTGAAGCAGCCAGAGCATTGACAGTCATTGCCGCAAGCAACACCCCCACGACAGCAACCAACGCGCGAAAGCGCATACCTAACCCCACCAATTATTTGAATTCCAATGCCAAAGCCGCGCACCACGACTGGCCGCGCACGCTCTGGGGCAACAACTTCAACTGACGTCCATGCTCATGCGGCGTAATGGTAATGGTCAGGTCGGGCTTTGGCAAAAAGCCTGTGCCTTTATCTGGCCACTCGATCAGGCACAGCGCATCTTCGTCGAAGTAATCCCGGATACCCATGTATTCCAGTTCTTCGGGATCGACCAGGCGATAGAGGTCGAAATGGAACGCTCGCACGTCGCCGATTTCGTAGGGCTCTACCAGGGTGAACGTCGGGCTTTTTACCGCCCCCGTGTGGCCCAACCCGCGAATGATCCCCCGGGACAGCGTGGTCTTGCCCGCCCCCAGGTCGCCTTCCAGAAAGATCAGCCCCGCTCCCGCCGTGACCTGGGCGATGCGCTGGCCGAAGGCAACCATGGCCTCTTCATCGACCAGGAAAAGAATTACTTCAGACACGGTGACTGCTCCTCCAGCAATTGACGAATGGCAGGGATCAGGTCACTGGCGGCCAACCCGCGACCGAACGTGCCCTGGCGATCTCCCGCCGTTGCGTGCAACCACACGGCCAGGCAGCTTGCCTCATAGGCTGGCATGCCCTGGGCCAGCAGTGCACCCACCAGACCGGCCAACACGTCGCCCAGCCCTGCCGTGGCCATCGCCGGGTGGCCTTGGTCACAGCGTGAAACACGCCCGTCCGGGCTGGCAATCAAACTGCCTGCGCCCTTGAGAATAGCCACTGCGTTGAATTTCTGGCTCAACGCGCGCGCCACCTTAAGGCGATCGGCCTGAACCTCGGCTGTCGACAGACCCAACAACCGCGCCGCCTCCCCGGGATGCGGTGTGATCACGCAGTTGGCCGGCAAGCTGACGCTGCCGGTGGCGAGTTGATTCAAGGCGTCGGCGTCCCAAACCTGCGGCTGGCTGGCGTTGGCGGCGACCGAAAGCAGGCTTCTGCCCCAAGACGCGTCACCGAGCCCAGGCCCGATCACAATGACCGAGATCTTTTCCAGCAGGCCCATCAGTTGGTTGGCCGAGGCGACGCCGACGGTCATGACTTCCGGCAGTCGCGCCAGGGCCGCGGGCACATGCTCCAGGCGAGTAGCCAGGGACACCATGCCCGCGCCGCTGCGCAAGGCGCTTTCGGCACTCAGCAGCGCTGCGCCGCCAAAGCCGTGGTCACCACCGATGACCAGCAGGTGGCCGAACCGGCCTTTATGGGCGTCCGGGGAACGCGCAGCGAGTTGCGGCAAATGGCCGTGCAGCAGCGGTTGTACGTCGGTTATTGCGTGTTTTGTCTGCGGCATGCGTCTTCAAGCTCCGATGTCTGGCAGAATTATACCTATCTAACCTGCGGTTTCCCTTGTCTCATGCCTGCCATCACCACCGATCTGCCTGCCCTCGCCCAATCGATCAAAGACTGGGGCCGCGAGCTGGGCTTTCAGCAAGTCGGCATCAGCGGCCTGGACCTGGCCGAGCATGAACAGCACCTGCAACGCTGGCTCGACGCGGGTTACCACGGCGAGATGGACTACATGGGCGCCCATGGCAGCAAACGCTCCCATCCGGATGAGCTGGTGCCCGGCACCTTGCGCGTGGTGTCGCTGCGCATGGATTACCTGCCCGGCGACACACAGATGGCGCAACTGCTGGCCAAGCCGGAAAAAGCCTATATCTCGCGCTACGCCCTGGGCCGCGACTACCACAAGCTGATCCGCAAGCGCGTGCAGCAACTGGCCGACCGTATCCAGGCGCAAATCGGCCCCTTCGGCTTCCGTGCCTTCGTCGACAGCGCACCCGTGCTTGAGAAAGCCATCGCCGAAAAAGCCGGGCTGGGCTGGATCGGCAAGAACACCCTGGTGCTCAATCGCAAGGCCGGCAGCTACTTCTTCCTCAGCGAGCTGTTTGTCGACCTGCCACTGCCGATCGACGCACCTCATAGCACTGAACATTGCGGGCGCTGCACCGCCTGCCTGGACATCTGCCCCACCAATGCCTTTGTCGGCCCCTACGTGCTGGACGCCCGGCGCTGCATTTCCTACCTGACCATCGAGCTCAAGAACGCAATCCCCGAAGACCTGCGCCCGTTGATCGGCAACCGCGTGTTCGGTTGTGATGACTGTCAGATCGTTTGCCCGTGGAATCGTTTCGCCCGCGCCACGGCCGAAGGCGACTTCAAGCCACGCCACAACCTGGATAACGCCGAACTGGCCGAGTTGTTTATGTGGGATGAGGATAAATTCCTCAGCAGCACCGAAGGTTCACCCCTGCGCCGCGCCGGCTATGAGCGTTGGTTGCGCAACCTGGCGGTAGGCCTGGGCAACGCACCGTCGAGCATTCCGGTGCTGGAAGCCTTGAAGGCGCGGCGCGAATATCCCTCCGAACTGGTGCGCGAACATGTGGAATGGGCGCTGAACCAGCACGCCAACCGCTAGTGCACGTCGTCGTTGTAGACGAACTTGGGCATTTCCCAGTGGAAACGGATCGCCAGCAAGCGCAGTAGAAAGCCGCTGAACAGCGTCAGCAGGATCGATTGCTCACTGGGCAATTCCAGATACAGGCACAGCATGTAGAACCAGGCGGCCAGGAACGACACGCTGGCGTACAGCTCACGGCGGAAGATCAGCGGGATATCGTTGCAGAAGATATCCCGCAGGATGCCACCGAAAACCCCGGTGATCACGCCGCTGACCGAGGCCACCAGCATGCCATGGCCCATTTCCAGGGCGGTCATGCAACCGATCAGGGTGAAGGCCACCAGGCCCAGGGCGTCCAATGCCAGGAACAACGAACGCAGGCGGCGCATCAGCGGGGCGATAAAGATCGTCACCAGCGCGGCGACGGAGGTCAGCACCAGGTATTCCGGGTGCTTGACCCAAGTCAGCGGGTAATGCCCCAGCAACACATCGCGCACCGAACCACCACCCAGTGCCGTCACGCAGGCGATCAGTACGACGCCAAACCAGTCCATGCCCCGCCGCCCAGCCGACAGCGCACCGGTCATGGCTTCGGCAGTGATGGCGATGAGGTAGAGCATCAGCAGCATGAGGGCGATCCTTGCAAAACTGTGGCGAGCGGGCTAGCCCCGCGTTGGGCTGCGCAGCAGCCCCAAAGCCGGCAATGATATCTGTTTGGAGAGGTGTGTTGGCAGTATTAGGGCTGCTTCGCAGCCCAACGCGGGACAAGCCCGCTCGCCACAAAAAACCGGCTCACCCTTGAAGGAATTCAAGCCTTGATGAAATGCTTGCGGTAGTGCTGCAACTCGGCAATCGACTCGCGAATATCATCCAGCGCCAGGTGCGTGCTGCCTTTATGGAAGCTGTCCTTCACTTCCGGCGCCCAGCGCGCCGCCAGCTCTTTAAGCGTGGACACATCCAGGTTGCGGTAGTGGAAGTAGCTTTCCAGCGCTTTCATATGCGTATAAAGGAAGCGGCGATCCTGGCAGATGCTGTTGCCGCAGATCGGCGACTTGCCCTTGGGCACCCATTTTTCCAGGAAGGCGATGGTTTCGGCTTCGGCTTCGGCCATGCTGATGCGGCTGTCACGCACGCGCTGGGTCAGGCCGGAGTTACCGTGGGTGCGGGTGTTCCACTCGTCCATGGTGGCGAGTACGGCATCGCTGTGGTGGATGGCGATCACCGGACCTTCGGCCAAGGTGTTGAGGTTGCTGTCGGTGACAATGGTCGCCATCTCGATGATGACGTCGGTGTCGGGGTTCAGACCGGTCATTTCCAGATCGATCCAAATCAGGTTCTGTGGGTTTTGCATGGGTTGATTCTCTTGGCACCTTGGCGTAGCTGCGCAGTTTAGCAGGCGGGGCCGTGCTAGACTCGCGACCGTTTTACCCAACCTTTGCATTATCGACACGGAACACCAATGGCCAAACGCCAGCTCAACCGTCGCCAAAACTGGCGCATCGAAAAGATTCAGGGCGAACGCGCCGCGCGCGCCGCCAAACGTGAATCCTCCGCCGTGGAAGCGCTCGAGGGCGGCGACCTCGGCCCTGAACAAACAGGCCTGGTGATCGCGCACTTCGGCGTGCAGGTCGAAGTCGAGGCGCTCGAAGGCGAACTCGCCGGCCAGGTGTTCCGCTGCCACTTGCGCGCCAACCTGCCGGCGCTGGTCACTGGTGACCGGGTTGTGTGGCGTGCTGGCAACCAGGGTATCGGCGTAATCGTAGCCCAACTGCCGCGCACCACCGAACTGCGCCGCCCCGATAGCCGCGGCCAGCTCAAGCCGGTCGCGGCCAACGTCGACATGATCGTGATCGTGTTCGCGCCGCTGCCCGAGCCCCATGCCAACCTGATCGACCGCTACCTGGTGGCGGCCGAACACGCCGGCATCCGCCCGCTGTTGCTGCTGAACAAATTCGACCTGATCGACGAGCAGAATGCCCCGGCACTTAACGCCCTGCTGGCGGTCTATCGCACCCTGGGTTACCCGGTGCTGGAGGTTTCGGCGCATCACGGTAATGGCATGGAACAGCTGCAACAGCAGCTGGACGGGCGCATCAGCGTGTTTGTGGGTCAGTCCGGCGTGGGTAAGTCCTCGCTGGTCAACAGCCTGCTGCCGGAAGTCGACACCCGCGTAGGTCCGCTGTCGGAACTGTCCGGCCAGGGCACCCACACCACCACCACCGCGCGGTTATTCCACTTCCCCGGCGGTGGCGAACTGATCGACTCCCCCGGCATCCGCGAATTCGGCCTCGGCCACGTCAGCCGCAGTGATGTGGAAGCGGGCTTCATCGAGTTCAACGACCTGATCGGCACCTGCCGCTTCCGCGACTGCAAACACGACCGCGAACCGGGCTGTGCGTTGCTCAAGGCGCTGGAGGATGGGCGCGTGCAGCAGCAGCGGATGAACAGCTATCGGTCGATTATTGCGAGCTTGCCGGAGAGCAGTTACTAAAACCGCCCTGCCTTGATACACATAAAGCACGGCACAGCATGGCCTGGTCCATTGATTTAACGGGGTCTGGCATCAAGAATTCAGGACAACTGGGCGGCCCACCGACACGAGCCAGCCTGAATTCGGAATTCCTGATGCGCATAATTGCTCCGTCACCAGCGCAAGCTGGCAGGAGTCTGGATCCTCTTCGGGGCTGATCCAGCGGCGCAGAAGGGGCGAAGCAAGCTCCATAGAAAGACGCGAGCCACAGGGCGGGAGTACTTCGTACCGCGCCTGTGCACCGATGACATGCGAGGCGTGATCAAAGGCGTCAAAGCCTACCTCCCGCTATGACTGCAAAAGAAAACGCCCCGATCAGTATCGGGGCGTTTTCATGAGTGAAGCAGCTTCGGCAGCTTAAGAACCCGTCTTGGGCACCGTAGGATCCTTCACCCCACCGTCATCAAACAGGTTCAGCTTCTGGCGCAACTCATGCGCCGGCAACGGCTCCTGCCCTGGCGGAATGGCGTTCGGGTCGGCCGGTACTTCACCCGGTGCGCCGGCCCCCGGAGTAGGTTGCGGCGCTGGCGGCTGGTCACCTTCAATCGCACGCTGGGCCTTTTTGGTCAGCACCACGATGTCGATCCGGCGGTTGACCGGGTTGAACGGGTCTTGATGATCAAACAGCTGCGACGAAGCAAAACCCACCACCCGCGCCACCTGCGCATCCGGATAGCTGCCGGCCACCAGCGCACGGCGTGCGGCGTTGGCGCGGTTGGCCGAGAGTTCCCAGTTGCCGAAATCCCCCTGGCCCGCGTAAGGCTTGGCGTCGGTGTGGCCGCTGATGCTGATCTTGTTGGGTACCGCTTTGATGGTATCGGCCATGGCCAGCAGGATGTCTTCGAAGTACGGCTTCAAGCGTGCGCTGCCGGAGTCGAACATCGGCCGGTTGGCGGCGTCGGTGATCTGGATGCGCAGGCCTTCAGGCGTGATTTCGAAGGAGATCTGGTCCTTGAACTTCAGCAGTTGCGGGTTTTCCTCGACCTTGTTCTGCAGCTCCTGCAGCAACAGCTCAAGGCGCTCCTGCTCGACCTGTTCGGCCATCGACTCGACAGTATCGCGCTCGATCGGGATTTTTTCCTGAGGCGCTTCAGTCTTGACTTCGGGGTTGATGGTGCGCTCAGGCGCCAACTGCGGCGAACCGCCCAGGTCGATCACAAAGGGCGTGCCGCTTTCCGAAAAGCCAATCGGGTCCTTGAAGTAACCGGCAATGGCGATCTTCTGTTCAGGCGTGGCGGTGGACATCAGCCACAGCACCAGGAAGAACGCCATCATCGCCGTCGCAAAGTCGGCGAAGGCGATTTTCCAGGCGCCACCATGGTGCCCCGCAGCGAAGCGCTTGACGCGCTTGATGATTATCGGCTGGTTGTTTTCCATGGCTTAGCGACCGCGAACCGCTTGTTCCAGCTCGGCGAAGCTTGGGCGATGCTTGGGGTAAAGCACTTTGCGACCGAACTCCACCGCCAGCGACGGTGGCATGCCGGAAGCGGAAGCAACCAGGCTGGCCTTGATCGATTCGTACAGGTTCACTTCTTCCTTGGCGTCATGGGCCAGGGAAGTCGCCAGCGGGCCGAAGAAACCATAGGCCGCCAGAATACCGAAGAAGGTACCGACCAGCGCTGCACCCACGTGCATGCCAATAGCGGCCTGGTCGCCCTCACCCAGGGACGCCATGGTCACCACGATACCGAGTACCGCCGCGACGATACCGAAACCCGGCATACCATCGGCGATGCCGGTCACAGCGTGGGAGGGGTGCTCCAGCTCTTCTTTAAGGCTGAACAACTCCATGTCGAACAGGCCTTCCAGCTCATGGGGGGCCATGTTGCCGGAGGACATGATGCGCAGGTAGTCACAGATGTAGGCGGTCATGCGCTCGTCCTTGAGCACGGCCGGGTACTTGGCGAAAATCGGGCTGGCGGCAGCGTCTTCGATATCGGCCTCGATGGCCATCATGCCTTCGCGACGGCTCTTGTTGAGGATCTCGTAGACCAGGCCCAACACCTCCAGGTAGAAGGTATGGGTAAAGCGTGAACCGAACATGCCCAGCGACTTCTTGATCACGTGCATGGTCATGTAGCCGGGGTTGGCCTGCAGGAATGCACCCAGCGCCGCACCGCCGATGATCATCACCTCGAAAGGCTGGATCAGCGCAGCGATTTTACCGTGGGACAGGACGTACCCGCCGAGCACGCTTGCGAAGACGACGATGATGCCGATAATTTTAGCCATAGGAGATGAGTACTTGCGCCGTCGGGTTCATGGACATATTGGGTGTAGCAGAAAACTCTTGTTCTACTTATCGGCAAAACTGCGCCAGACTATAGCCCGTTAAGGCGAAAAGCCAGTTCGGCCCGCTCCGGGCGTGTAGACCGCAAGTGATGATCGCGCCCCAATCATGGCTAATGAAACGACAGTCCCAACTGCAAAACCCAACTCTCTCGCCGCTTGGATCAAGCGCCTGGACGAAGTGCTGCTGCCCGTTCCCCAGGCCAGTCACGACCGTGTGTGCAAAGGCATCCGCGATAACCGCAGTTCATTGCGGGATATTGCCGAACTGATGCAAAGCAGCCCGGCCCTGGTGCTCAGCGTGATGCGCGAGGCCAACAGCCACACCCATGGCAGCCTGGCGGAACCGGCGGAAAACCTGGAAGTGGCGCTCAACCGCCTGGGCCTCAAGCGCGCCGAAGAACTGCTGGCACGCCTGCCCTCGGTGCCGGCCAACGAGATCCCCGTGGCGTTGCGCCAACTGTTGCTGGTCAGCCAGCACGCGTCGCAGCAGGCCAACGGTTTGTTCGGCAGTCGCCTGGCGCGGCTGTGGCAAGACATCCACTGGGGCAGCCTGTTGTTCCTGTCGCCACTGTGGCCGATGGCGGTGGCCTACCCCAAGCTTCTGGAGGAGTGGGAGCTGCGGGTTATCCACAAGGGCCAATCAGCCCGCACGGTCGAGCAGGAATTGTTCGGCGTACGCCTGCTGGACCTTTGCGTCGGCATGACCGAAGCCTGGCACCTGCCGATCTGGGTGTCCCAGGGCTATAAGTTGCTGATGAGCGAGCAGCGCCTGCTGGTCAAGGCCCTGCATATCGCTCGTGAAGACGACCCGCTGCGCCACCAGCAATTGCTCGACGCTGAACCCAATCTGCGGCGCTGGCTGAACCAGCCGGCCAATACCGTGTTGCTGGCCAACGGCCTGGCGATGTCGGCCCAGGAATCCTGGACCTGCCCGCACACCGAACGCTGGCAGTTGCTCACAGCGCTGTACCTGCAACAACCGTTGGGTGAGGTGCAGCAACTGGTCCACCAACAAGCCGTCACCAGTGCCCGTACCACCCTGATGCCCGACCTCTGGCACCCGGCGCTATCGCTGATCTGGCCGTGGCACGTGGCGAAGATCCATCGCGGCCTGCTGCCGGCGCCGCCGCCCACCGCCGAGGCCCTGGCCGTGTGGCGCAAGCGCTGCACTGAACTCTTGGTGGAACCGAGCCCCTTTGCCAACGCGATGCACCTGACCACCTGCGCCAAGGAGGCCTTGGTCGCCAGCGGCATGCAACGGGTCATGCTGTTGATGGCCGATCGCGCCATGAGCACCTTGCGCGTGCACCAGGTCGATGGCCTGCCCAAGGACGCCGCCAACCTGAGCCTGGACGTGGTCAACAGCACCTTGCTGCAACGCCTGCTGGAAAAGTCCGCCCAGGTGCGCCTCAACCCCGAAAACCATGCCCAGTTCTCAGCCTTGCTGCCGCCGATCCTGCGCCGTCTGTTCACCGGCGAACACCTGCTGCTGCGCTCCCTGAGCTGCAATGGCAAGGTGGTGATGCTGATGGTGGCCGACCAGGGTGGGGGGCCGTTCTCGGAAACCACCGTGCAGGCCTTCGGCAAAACCGCCCAATGCATCGAAAAAGCCCTGCACTGCTTTACCAACCGCAGCGCCTGATGCTTGCGCTACAATCGCCCTCTTTTATCGCCAACATTTGTGCCCAGGAGACCTCACATGCCTGACTTCTCTGGCTTGCCGCTGGTGATCGAATCCAGCGACCTGATTGGTCGCCTCGGTGCCGAACACCTGATTCTGGTGGACCTCACCAGCGCTGCCCGCTACGCCGAAGGGCATATCCCCGGCGCGCATTTCGTTGACCCCAAGCGCACCCAACTGGGCCAGCCGCCGGCGCCCGGCCTGCTGCCCAGCAAGGCGGACCTGGAAAAACTGTTCGGCGAACTGGGCCACACCCCGGATGCAACCTACGTGGTCTATGACGACGAAGGCGGCGGCTGGGCCGGGCGCTTTATCTGGATGCTCGACGTGATCGGCCACCAGAAATACCACTACCTGGATGGCGGCCTGCTGGCCTGGCTGGAAGAACACCACCCGGTCTCCACCGACGTGCCCGCGCCTGTCGGTGGCCCGGTCAGCCTCACGCTGCACGAAGGCCCCACCGCCACGCGTGAATACCTGCAAAGCCGCCTGGGTGCTGCCGACCTGGGCATCTGGGATGCTCGCGGGCCGCTGGAATACTCCGGCGAGAAGGTCCTCGCTGCCAAAGGCGGGCATATCCCCGGCGCGGTCAACTTCGAATGGACCGCGGGCATGGACAAGGCACGCAACCTGCGTATCCGTCGTGACATGCCGCAGATTCTCGAAGACCTCGGATTGACCAAAGATAAAGAAATCATCACTCACTGCCAGACTCACCACCGCTCTGGCTTCACCTATCTGGTGGCCAAGGCGCTCGGTTATCCGCGAGTCAAAGGTTATGCCGGTTCCTGGGGCGAATGGGGCAACCACCCCGACACCCCCGTCGAGATTTAAGGTTTAAGGACAGTTATGAAAAAGCAGTTGTTTATCCTCAGCCAGTACTTGCTGCCGCACCACTTGCTGTCGCGCCTGGCAGGTTGTATCGCCGAGTGCCGCGTGCGCTGGTTCAAGAATGCCTTCACCGCCTGGTTTGCCAAGCGCTATCAAGTGGACATGTCCCAGGCCCTGGTTGAAGACCTGAGCGCCTACGAGCACTTCAACGCCTTCTTCACCCGCGCCCTGAAAGACGGCGCCCGCCCGCTGGATCAAACCCCAGGCGCGGTGCTGAGCCCTGCCGATGGCGCGGTCAGCCAACTGGGCTCGATCGAACATGGCCGCGTATTCCAGGCCAAGGGCCACAGCTTCAGCGTGCTGGAACTGCTGGGTGGCGATGCGGCCGTAGCTGCACCGTTCATGGGCGGCGACTTCGCTACCATCTACCTCTCGCCGAAGGACTACCACCGCGTGCACATGCCGTTGGCCGGCACGCTGCGCGAGATGGTCTACATTCCTGGACGCATCTTTTCGGTCAACCAGACCACCGCTGAAAACGTACCCGAGTTGTTCGCACGTAACGAGCGCGTTGCCTGCATCTTCGACACCGAACGCGGCCCGATGGCCGTGGTATTGGTGGGCGCGATGATTGTGGCGTCGATTGAAACCGTATGGGCCGGCTTGGTGACACCGCCAAAGCGCGAGCTGAAAACCTTCCGCTACGACGAAGCTGCACGTGCGCCGATCCACCTGGAAAAAGGTGCCGAGCTGGGGCGCTTCAAGCTGGGATCGACGGCGATTGTGCTGTTCGGGCCGGATCAGGTGAAGTGGGCTGAAGAATTGGCGGCGGGTACGCCAGTGCAGATGGGCCAGGGTATTGCACTGCCAAAAGCCTGATTTGAATTCAGTACAGAGCAAATGTGGGAGGGGGCTTGCCCCCTCCCACATTTGCTCTGTATTCCTACTGTGAGATCGAGTTACAGCTGACCGTCGCGATCGCGAAAGCCCAGCAGGTACAACACACCGTCCAGCCCCAGCGTCGAAATCGCCTGCTTGGCCGATTGCTTTACCAACGGCTTGGCCCGGAACGCCACACCCAACCCGGCAATCGCCAGCATCGGCAAGTCATTCGCCCCGTCGCCGACTGCAATGGTCTGCTCCAGACGCAACCCTTCCTTGTGAGCCAATTCCTTGAGCAGATCCGCTTTGCGCTGTGCGTCGACAATCGGCTCCACCGCCACGCCGGTCACCTTGCCATCCACCACTTCCAGCTCGTTGGCGAACACATAGTCGATACCCAGCCTGGCCTGCAATTGCTTGGCGAAGTAGGTGAAGCCGCCGGACAGAATGGCGGTCTTGTAGCCCAGGCGCTTGAGTTCGGCGAACAGGGTTTCGGCGCCCTCGGTCAGGCGCAGGGAAGCGCCGATGGAGTCCAGCACGCTCACGTCCAGGCCCTTGAGCAGCGCCAGGCGCTCCTTGAAGCTGGCGCGGAAGTCGAGTTCACCGGCCATGGCGCGCTCGGTGATTTGCGACACCTGCTCGCCAACACCCGCGGCCTTGGCCAGCTCGTCGATGACCTCAGCCTCTATCAGCGTCGAGTCCATGTCGAACACTGCCAAGCGGCGGTTGCGGCGGAACAGCGAGTCTTCCTGGAAGGCGATATCGACGTTCAGCTCCTGGGCCACGCTGAGGAACTCGGCACGCAGGGCCTGCGGGTCGGCCGGTTCACCGCGCACGGAGAACTCGATGCAGCCCTTGCCCTTGTCGGCCGGCGTGTCCAATGGCATACGACCCGACAAACGGTCGATATGGTCGATATTCAGGCCATATTGCGCGGTGATGGAGCTGACGCGCTGTAGTTGCTCGGCGGTGACCTTGCGGGTCAGCAGCGTCACGATGTGGCGTTTCTTGCCCTGGCCGGCAACCCATTGCCGGTAATCCTCTTCGGACACCGGGGTGAAACGCACCTGTTGGTCCAGCTTGTAGGCCGTAAACAGGATGTCCTTGAGCACCGAAGACGCCTGCTCGGTGCTCGGAATCTCGACCAGGATGCCGAACGACAGGGTGTCGTGGATCACCGCCTGGCCGATGTCGAGAATGTTCACACCACCCTGGGCCAGAACGCCGGTAATGGCTGCGGTCAGACCCGGGCGGTCTTCCCCAGTGATGTTAATCAGGACAATTTCGCGCAAGGCGCACCCCCAGGCTGGAAAAAAACCGCATTCTACCCACTTTCAGTGACCATCGGGCACAGCCAGCGCTTTGCCGGTCATGGGGCTGTCGCTATACTGCGCGTCAACTTCACGGACCAAGAGCCGAGCGCAAGTGAACCGGCCCACGCCAGTAAAAACCGATAACTTCTTCCTGCTGATCTTCCGGGCACTGCGCCACCGCCGTGTACCGATCGCATTACGCATCGCCAGCCATAACGTGATCCTGGTCGCCCTGGCCCTGGTGATCTACGCCTGCGTGATGGGATTGCAGTTCAAGCAGGCCATGCACGAACAAGCCGACGCCCTGGGCGAGAGCCTGACTACCCAGACCGCCACCTCGGCGACTGAGTTGCTGGTGTCCAACGACATCCTCAGCCTCAACGTACTGCTCAACAACCTGACCAAGAACCCGCTGGTGGCCCACGCCGCCATCTACAGCGTGGACAACCGGATCATGGCCGAAGCCGGGCAACGCCCGAAAAACGGCCTGCTGGGTGAAGCCGAAGGCCTGTATTCGAGCAATATTACGTTTCAGGATGTGAAGGCCGGCCAACTGCGCATCAGCCTCGACATGCAGCAATTCCAGCAGCCGATGACCATCAGCCTGCAAAGCATGGGCATTCTCAGCGCGATCCTGCTGGCCCTGGCCCTGGCCCTGAGCCTGCGCCTGGGACGGCATATCTCTACGCCCTTGATGCAACTGCGCATCTGGCTGCGGGACATCGACGAACATACTCCGGCCACTGATCGCCAGGACGAAATAGGCGACCTCGCTCGCCAGCTGCACGCCAGTTTCGCCCCGGAACCGGTGGTGCGCGAGATTGAGCCCGAGCCTGAGTTCGACGATGAGCCTGAGTTTGAAGTGGAAGACGCCCCGGTCGCAGGCCTCAAACCTGCCACTCGCCAGGCGTTCAAAGCCGAAGAGGACGAGCTGGACGACGAAGACCCGTTCGCCGATCTGCGCGACACCTCAGCCAGCGCCCCGGCCGTCGCCGCCAAACCGGCTCCGGTAAAGAGTGCGGAACCCCAGTACAGCGCCGTTCTGGCGGTGCAACTGGGAGCACAGGATCAACTCCGTCGCCTGCCACGCGCACGCCTGACCGAGTTGCTGGAACGCTACCGTGACTGCCTCGACCAGGCCGCTTCGCTGTACCAGAGCGAATTGCACACCTTGAACGATGGCAGCACGCTGATGCTGTTCCACAGTGAAGACAGCGGTGAAGACTACCTGACCAACGCCATCTGCTGCGGCGAGTTGCTGCGTGCCCTGGGTCATGAATTGCAGATCGAAGTGGCGGACAGCGGCATTACCCTGCAACTGCAGCTTGGCCTGACAGTGGGCGACGATCTGTTCGGCATAAGCCAGATCGACCTGCTGCTCACCGAAATCGCCCAGGACGCCCTGGCCCTGTCCCAACACAGCCGCAACCTGCTGCTGGTGGAGCGCAAGATCAGTGAAGACACGCTGATCCGCCAACGCGCGCGTATCCGCCCGATTGCCAGCCCCGAGGGGGCCAGTTGTGTGGAGCGATTGATGGAGCCGTATCCGTCGATGCTGGAGCGGCAGTTGGCGCGGATGCATGAGACCCGCGCCAAATAAAACGGTAGGACTCATGTGGGAGGGGGCTTGCCCCCGATAGCCGAGTATCAGTTAACACATCATTAACTGAACTACCGCTATCGGGGGCAAGCCCCCTCCCACATTGGGTCCGCAGCCTGGCTCAAATTGCGCACAAACAAAAAGGCCCGCTTAATCAGCGGGCCTTTTGTTTGTGCGCGATTCAGGTCAGAACCTGAACACTTCCATATCCGTACGGATCGGCGTAGCCATCGGCATCTTCGGCTTTTGCGGCTCTGCCGGCCTGGCCTGCGCCGGCGCGCTTTGCTTGCGCGGCGCTTCGGCAATCGGCGGTTGGTTGGCCAATGGCTTGAGCGCCACCGACAACTGCTGCGCCAAATGCTGCAACAACACGCCCTGGGCCTGGACCTGGGACGCAGTGGAACCGGTGTGCTGTTCCTGCAAGTGCACAATACGGTTATCACGCACCTGCCCACGACGGTCGATCAAGCGCCATTGCGCATCGAGGATGGCCGGTTGCGACGTGCCGGAGTCAAGCCGGGTAATTGTCAGCAACACCTGTACATCAGGCGTGAACCCGGAGGGCCCTGGTGCCAGGACCACCCGCTGGCTGTCCAACTGACCCGCCACCTGGCGCAACATCAACTGATTGATATCAGAGGACAAACTCCCCGCCCAACGGCCATCGGTGGAACCTTGCAGGCTTCCATCGTTCTGACGTTGCAGGAGGGTTTCGCGTTGCAGGTAGTCGGCTACGACCACCGGGCCGAGCAGGACGGCCATGCCGGCGGACTGTGCAGGTTGAGCCGGACTTCCGCTGTCCAGCTGGTACAGCGACACCGGTTGGTGTGTGCTGCAACCCGCCAGCCCCAAAAGGCCAGCGAGCATGAAAATAAAAGGAAGGCGTGGAGCAGTCATCATCCCATCCAGGTGGCTGCCACAAGGCGAACCACAATGTAATACTAAAAATAACCTAAATACGCTCGGCCACGCCGGCGCTGGAAAGGCCATATCATCCGTGAATATGCGCCATGACTCCAGCGCCAAAGCATCGATCTACGCGTTAAATCGTAGATCGAGAGCTCTAAAACGCGTTAAACCGGCGCTTCTACCAGCAAGGCATCCACTCGCTGGAAGCCTCGAGGCAGTTTGTTACCACGCCGACCACGTTCGCCCTTGTAATGTTCAAGGTCGTCAGGGCGTAGCGACAGCGTACGCTTGCCGGCCTGGAGCACCAGGGTCGCGCCTTCCGGGATCACCGCGATGTCGGTCACGTACTCTTCGCGACTGGCCACCCGCTCGCCGGGAATACCGATGATCTTGTTGCCTTTACCTTTGCCCAACTGCGGCAGGTCGCTGATCTTGAACACCAGCAAACGCCCTTCGGTGGTCACCGACGCCAGCCAGTTGCTCTCACGATCATCCACCGGCCGCGGCAGGATCACCTTGGCGTTGTTCGGCAAGCTCAGCAACGCCTTGCCCGCCTTGTTCTTGGCCTGCAGGTCTTCACCCTTGACCACGAAACCGTAACCCGCGTCGGACGCGATCACATACAGCGCATCGTCGTCCGGCAGCAGCACACATTCGAAATTCGCCCCTGGCGGCGGCGTCAGACGCCCGGTCAACGGCTCGCCCTGTCCCCGTGCGGATGGCAAGGTGTGGGCCGGTACCGAATAACTGCGCCCGGTGGAATCGATAAACACCGCAAACTGGTTGGAACGCCCGGCCGCAGCGGTCTTGAACCCGTCACCGGCCTTGTACGACAGACCAGTGGCGTCAATATCATGCCCCTTGGCGGATCGAACCCAACCCTTTTCCGACAGAACGACAGTAATTTTCTCGTTTGGCAGCAGCTCGGTTTCTGTCAGGGCTTTCGCCTCGGCACGCTGCACAATTGGCGAACGACGCTCGTCACCGTAGGTTTCGGCGTCTTTGATCAGCTCGCTGCGCACCAGTTTCTTCAGCTTGGCCTCACTGCCCAGCAGGGCTTGCAGCTTGGCTTGCTCCTTGAGCAGCGCGTCCTGTTCGTCGCGCAGCTTCATCTCTTCCAGTCGCGCCAATTGACGCAAGCGGGTATCGAGGATGTAGTCAGCCTGGATCTCGCTCAGCTCAAACCGCGCGATCAGCTCGGCTTTCGGGTGCTCGGCGGTACGGATGATATGGATCACTTCATCCAGGTTGAGGTAGGCAATCAGCAAGCCGTCCAACAGGTGCAGGCGGCGCTCGACCTTGTCGAGGCGGAATTGCAGGCGGCGACGCACGGTCTGCACCCGGAACTCCAGCCACTCCACCAGCAGGTTGCGCAGGTTCTTCAACTGCGGCTTGCCGTCCAGGCCGATGATGTTGACGTTGACCCGGTAGCTGGACTCCAGGTCCGTGCTGGCAAACAGATGCTGCATCAACACTTCGTGGTCGACCCGGCTGTTGGTCGGGATGATCACGATGCGGCATGGGTTCTCGTGGTCGGACTCGTCACGCAGGTCGGCCACCTGCGGCAGTTTCGACGGTTTGGCCTGCATCAGCGCGGCGATCTGCTCCAGCACCTTGGCGCCCGACACCTGGTGCGGCAGTGCGGTGACGATAATGTCGCCATCCTCGATGTGGTACACGGCGCGCATGCGCACCGAGCCCTTGCCGGTTTCGTACATTTTCAGCAGGTCGGCGCGCGGTGTGATGATTTCCGCTTCGGTCGGATAGTCCGGGCCCTGGATGTGCTCGCAGAGCTGTTCAACCGTGGCTTTGGGCTCATCCAGCAAACGCACGCAGGCCGTGGCGACCTCACGCAGGTTGTGCGGCGGTACGTCAGTGGCCATACCCACCGCAATACCGGTGGTGCCATTGAGCAGGATATTCGGCAAACGTGCCGGTAACACCAGTGGCTCGTCGAGCGTGCCGTCGAAGTTGGGCCCCCAGTCGGCGGTGCCCTGCCCCAGTTCGCTCAGCAAGACTTCCGAGTAACGCGACAGGCGCGCTTCGGTGTATCGCATGGCAGCGAAGGACTTGGGATCATCCGGCGCACCCCAGTTACCCTGGCCGTCCACCAGCGTGTAGCGATAGCTGAACGGTTGGGCCATCAGCACCATGGCTTCGTAGCACGCCGAGTCGCCGTGGGGATGGAACTTACCGAGTACGTCACCGACGGTACGTGCCGATTTCTTGTGCTTGGAATCAGCGTCCAGGCCCAACTCACTCATGGCGTAGATGATGCGCCGTTGTACGGGCTTCAGGCCGTCGCCGATATGCGGCAAGGCACGGTCCATGATCACGTACATGGAGTAGTTGAGGTAGGCATTTTCGGTGAAGTCAGCCAGCGACCGGCGTTCTACGCCGTCTAAGCTGTCTGCGAGGATGTCACTCATGCGGGCCTCATCATGCTTGGGTATGGCGCAGCGGAAATGCCACGGCACCGGGTCAATTCAAAAAAGTGTTGGCTCATGGCTTGGCGCTCCAGCCACCGACAGGGGCGGCAAAACGATAGACCATGGGGCGTTTTTCACCATCGGCACGTGGGCCGAAATTGTTGTCCAGACCGATCCAGGCGCCATCGGCGTCCACCACCAACGCTTCGGCCAGGCCGTAGGGCTGATCGTATCGGCGTTGCGGCGTAAGCATCTCGGAAGCAAATGACCAGCATTGCTCGACAGCCCCTGTGACGGCATCGCGGCGGCACAGCTGGTATTGGCTGCTTTCGAGCGTGAACAATTTGCCCTGAAACAGCGCCACATCCGAAAAATTCCTGGCGACCGCCTTGGCCTTGGGCACCTGGGCAGGCTGCATCTCGGTGCCCGCCTCACTCAATAACACGCACGGGCCATCGCAGTCCCACAGGCTTTGCGGACGCTTGATGGAAATCAGGCCACGCCGTTCACGCTCAGCCGCCAGCCAGATCTGATTGCCTTCAGGGTTGATCGCCAAGCCTTCAAACAATGCATTGAAGTGCAGCAACAGGCCGCTGGCCCGGGCCTCACGCACCATGCCCGGCGCGATCCTCAACCAGTCCGGCGCCCCCGTAACCGGCACTTGCAGCACCGCCGCATGGGCTTCGCTGACAATGTAGCGGTTACCGGCGGCATCGCAGGTGATACCTTCAAAATCCAGGTCGCCACCGCGAATGAGCGAGGCTGCCTTGGTGCGCGAACGCAACCCCCAGGGCAAGCCGGACTCGGGCACCGGCGGCACGTCGATCTTCACGGTTTCGGCCTTCCAAGTCGTCTCGCTTGTATCCAGGCGGTAGATCTGGTCGTCGTCACGATCGGAAACCGTCCACAACTCGTTACCGCACAACGCCAGGCCCGACAGGTTGCCGCCGCGCATGCCGTCCACCGGGTGTTCGGACACCAACTTGAGCTCGGCCGCAGGCGCGGCAGCCACCTGGGCGGCCGCCAAACTGCTCAACATCAGGATCGCCAGGGCGAAACCTGTGCGCATCAGCCCAGAACCTCGGCCAGGTTGCCTTTGGATTCCAGCCAGGACTTGCGGTCCGGCGCGCGTTTCTTCGCCAGCAGCATGTCCATCATTTCCGAGGTGGCGGCGAAGTCGTCGCCCAGCGTCAACTGCACCAGGCGCCGGGTGTTCGGGTCCATGGTGGTTTCGCGCAGTTGCGGCGGGTTCATTTCACCCAGGCCTTTGAATCGCGTGACCTGTGGCTTGCCGCGCTTCTTCTCGGCCACCAGGCGGTCGAGGATGCCATCGCGCTCGGCTTCATCCAGGGCGTAGTAAATCTCTTTGCCCAGGTCGATCCGGTACAGCGGCGGCATGGCGACGTAGACGTGGCCGGCATCCACCAGCGGGCGGAAATGCTGGACGAACAGCGCGCACAACAGCGTGGCGATGTGCAGGCCGTCGGAGTCGGCGTCGGCGAGGATGCAGATCTTGCCGTAGCGCAACTGGCTCATGTCCGCCGCGCCCGGGTCTACCCCAATGGCCACGGCGATGTTGTGCACTTCCTGGCTGGCCAGGACTTCGCTGCCATCGACTTCCCAGGTGTTGAGGATCTTGCCGCGCAACGGCAGGATCGCCTGGAACTCCTTGTCCCGCGCTTGCTTGGCGGAACCGCCGGCGGAGTCACCTTCCACCAGGAACAGCTCGGAGCGCATCGGGTCCTGCCCGGCGCAATCGGCCAGTTTGCCGGGCAATGCCGGGCCCTGGGTGATGCGTTTGCGCTCGACCTTCTTGCTGGCCTTCAAGCGACGGCCGGCGTTGTTGATTGCCAGCTCAGCCAGGGCCAGGCCCAGTTCAGGGTGCTCATTGAGCCACAGGCTGAACGCATCCTTGACCACCCCAGAGACAAACGCCGCCGCTTCACGGGACGACAGGCGCTCTTTGGTCTGGCCGGAGAATTGCGGCTCCTGCATCTTCATCGACAGCACGAACGCAATGCGCTCCCACACGTCTTCCGGCGCCAGCTTCACCCCGCGTGGCAGCAGGCTGCGGTATTCGCAGAATTCGCGCATGGCATCGAGCAGGCCCTGGCGTAAGCCGTTGACGTGGGTGCCGCCCTGGGCCGTAGGGATCAGGTTGACGTAGCTTTCCTGCACGCTATCGCCGCCCTCGGGCAACCACAGCAGCGCCCAGTCCACGGCCTCTTTATTACCGGCCAGGCTGCCGCAGAACGGCTCGTTGGGCAGGCGCTCGAAGTCGCTGACGGAGTCTTCCAGGTACGAACGCAGGCCGTCTTCGTAATGCCACTCGACCTTCTCGCCGGTGCCTTTGTCTTCAAAGGTCACCAGCAGGCCCGGGCATAGCACGGCCTTGGCCTTGAGCACATGCTTGAGGCGGCTGATGGAGAATTTCGGCGAATCGAAGTATTTCGGGTCCGGCGCGAAGTACACGCTGGTGCCGGTGTTGCGCTTGCCAACGGTGCCGATCACTTCCAGGTCGGTGGCTTTGTAGCCATCGGCAAAGGTCATCTGGTACTCGTTGCCGTCGCGCTTGACCTTGACCCGCACCAGCGTGGACAGGGCGTTGACCACGGAAATACCCACACCGTGCAGGCCACCGGAAAACTGGTAGTTCTTGTTGGAGAACTTGCCACCCGCGTGGAGCTTGGTGAGGATCAGCTCGACGCCCGGCACCCCCTCTTCCGGGTGGATGTCCACCGGCATGCCGCGACCATCGTCGGACACTTCCAGGGAGTGGTCAGCGTGGAGAATGACATGCACCGACTTGGCGTGCCCGGCCAAGGCTTCGTCGACGCTGTTGTCGATGACTTCCTGGGCAAGGTGGTTCGGCCGACTGGTGTCGGTGTACATGCCGGGGCGTTTGCGCACCGGGTCGAGGCCCGAGAGGACTTCGATGGCGTCGGCGTTATAAGAGCTAGCGCTGGGAGTGGCCATGGGGTCTCGTCGTGAGTCGTTCGATTAAAAAATGACCTGCGACTTTACAGTGCAGCAAAGTCGAAGGATTGATACTGATCTGCGCCAATACCGGCAAAGCTCAAGATCGCCGGTAATTGCCGGGCGAAACCCTGGTAACCATGGTCGCCGCCGGCCTGGATGCGCAAGGCACAGGCCCGGTAATACTGCTGGGCGAGGCGATAATCCAGGGTTTCATCCCCGGTCTGCAACCACACCTGATACCGCGCGGCGTCCTGGGGCGCCGGGACTTCCAGTTCGGCCAGGGCCGTCACGTGGTCGTGGGTCAGCTCCCAGGTTTCATCGGTGTAGAGGTTCTTCTGGGTGCCCAGGTAACCGTCGAACATCCGATGGGGGCTGACCGCCGGGTTCACCAGCAATGCCTTGAGGCCATGGCGTTCGGCAAGATGGGTTGCATAGTAGCCGCCGAGTGAGCTGCCGACCAGCAGTGGCCGACCCAGTTCGGCAATCGCGGCTTCCAGTTGAGGAATCGCCTGACGGGGATGGTGATGCAGGGCCGGTACACGCAGTTGCCCGGCCAGGCCAAGGTTGTCCATCACGGTGATCAGCTGGCTGGCCTTGTTGGACGCCGGCGCGCTGTTAAAACCGTGGATATACAGGATCGAAGCGGACATGCCGGGCTCTCCATGACTCAGCCAAAGAGGCGCAGTTTACAGGGATCGAAGCCGTGTGTGATGACCTCAGCCCTCAATACACCGAAGATCCAATGTGGGAGTGGGCTTGCCCCCGATAGCGGAGTGTCAGGCACTGTTAGATGTGACTGATCCACCGCCATCGGGGGCAAGCCCCATCCCACAGTCAATAGCCGTTGCTGCCGTAGTCCACGGTAAATTCGAAGCCCTGGACACGCTCCACCCCGGTCTCCAACCGTCCGTCGGCGTGCAGGCGCAGCCAGCGGTAGCCCGGTGCCTGTTCACTGACCTTGAAATCCTCGCTGCCCGGCGCGAACTGGATGCAGGTGGACGGCGACGCCAGCAGGCGCACGCCGTTGCGCTCGTGGTCGATTTCCTGGTGCACATGCCCCCACAGTACCGCCCTCACCTGCGGGAAACGGTCGAGCACCGCAAACAGGGCCTCCGGGTTACGCAGGCCAATGGGTTCCATCCAGGCGCAACCGATGGACACCGGATGATGGTGGAAGCACACCAGATGGTGACGGTTCGGCGCTTCGCTCAGGGCCTGGGCGAGCAGTTGCAATTGGCTGTCCTGCAAGTAACCGGGCACAGAGCCGGGTACAGCGGAGTCCAGCAGGGTGACACGCCAATGGCCGATATCGACCACCGGTTCCAGCAAGTCGCTGTGCACGGCGGCGTGGGCCATGATCTGCGGCTCGTCGTGATTGCCAGGAATCCAGCGCGTCGGGGCGCCAATGGGCGCAGTCATATCGCGAAACTGCTGATACGACTCCAATGTGCCGTCCTGGGAAATATCCCCCGTAGCCAATAGCAGGTCGATCCGGGGCTGCTGCGCACGCACCAGCTCGATCACCCTTTGCAGGCTGTCACGGGTGTTCATGCCCAACAGCGTGCCATCGGCCTCGGCAAACAGGTGGCTGTCGGACAGTTGCACCAGCAAGGCCGGTGCATCGGGGCTCACGGTGGATACGCTCGGCAAGGCGCTCTCCCAAGGCAATCGCAGGAATGGACGTTTGGCGTGATTATGCTGGGGCAGGACACAAAGAGGAAACCCAGGAAGCGGACGCAGTTCACATCTACCGCACGGCTTCGAACTCATGGCCCAGGGCCAGGCAGTGGCTCAACCATTCACCGAGGAACACATTCAGTTGTGCTTTCTCGTCGGGCTGGTGCATGAACACGTTGGGGTAAGGATAGATGCTGCGAAAGCGCCGCGCATGTTCGGCGCTGATCACTTCGGCCATGCGTGCGTCGTGGTACACCTGCACTTCCAACTGCGGCACCGGCAGCCAAGGCAGGCTGTGCTCCTGGCGCACGCGCAGGGTGGTGGTGTACGGGCAGTTGACGATCACTTCCAAGGCCAGCACGCCGAGCATCTGGTCGCCATGGGTCACGCCGATACGCCGCGCCTCGGGGGCGTGACGCATGTCGGGGAGCAGGCGCATCAGCCGCGCATAGTTGGCCTCGCAGGCGGCTTGCAGCCCGATCAGGTCGACTCGATAACGTTCCCGTGCCTTTACTGCCATAACCCCCTCACTTCCGCGCGATTAAGCGCAAGCCACTGCAGGGCGATAATGCTGGCTGCGTTGGAAATTTTGCCGTCGCGCACCGCTTGCAGGGCATCTTCGAAGGCCCACACGGTGACGCGGATATCTTCAGCTTCTTCTTCCAATCCATGGACGCCCCCCGCACCCGAGCTGTCGCAACGGCCCAGGTACAAGTGGACAAATTCGGTACTGCCACCGGGCGACGGGAAATATTTGGTGATCGGCCACAGCGCGGAGAATGTCAGCCCAGCTTCCTCCTCGGCTTCGCGGTGTGCAACCTCCTCCGGCTCTTCATCCTTGTCGATCAGGCCGGCGACCATCTCTACCAGCCACGGGTTGTCGGTACGCCCCATGGCGCCGACGCGGAACTGCTCGATCAGCACCACTTCATCACGCTGCGGGTCGTAGGGCAGCACGCACACGGCATCATGACGAACAAAGACTTCGCGGTTGATCACCCGGCTCATGCCGCCATCGAACTTCTCGTGGCGCAGTTGCACGCGATCAAGCTTGTAGAAGCCCTGGTAGGCATTGTCGCGCTGAACAATCTCGATTGTGCTCGGCGTCGATTTTGCAAAATCCGTCATATCCCTTCCTCGTTGAGCCTGCGCAATTGGCGCCATCCTAACGCGCTCATGCCTCTGGATGCAGCCCCTTTCCAGTTGCCGGGATAGACGGCGGGCGTCAAACACACTCTAATCAGCTTAGTGGCGAACTGACTGCCGTGCTGGCAGTCGAAGCTCCACAAATTTCGCTCTTATCGATAGACGAAGGACTTACATGTCGCTTTTAAAAATCGCCTCCGTGGCCTGCATCGCATTGACCCTCGGCGCGTGCCAGAGCCTGTTCCAGCCGAGTTACAAAACCCCGGTGGAAGCCACCCGCGACGCCACCGAGCAAAGCAAGCCGGGCTGCGCCAGCGCCGATTGCCCGCTGGTGAATATCGACACCGTGCACTTTGCCAAGGAACCCAAGCTGGACGCATTGATTGAACAGCGCCTGCTGGAAATGACCCAAAGCGATCCCCTGCCGACGAGCCTGGAGACCTATCGCGAGCAATTCCTGAAAACCGCCGCTCCACGCAACAGCATGTACTTGCAGGCCAAGGTACGTGAACAGCATGACGGCTTGGTGATCATCGAATTGTCCAGCTACCTGGACCAGGGCGCCACCCACGGCGAGCCCGGCCGTGCGTTCATCAACTATTCGCGCCAGCGGCAAAAGGCCCTGACCCTGACCGACATGCTGCTGCCCGGCAAGGAAGATGCGTTCTGGAAAGCCGCCCAGGTGGCCCACAACAGCTGGCTGATCAGCACCCGCCTGAGCCTGGAGCCGGAGTATGTGAAGACCTACCCCTTCCAGAAAACCCCGAACGTGGCGCTGACCTATGGGGGCGTGATCCTCAAGTACCCTACCAACACCATCGCGCCGTACGCCCTGGGCCACGTCGAATTGCAGATACCCTATTCACGCCTGGACGGCATCATCCAGCCTGAGCTGGTGCCTGCACGCCGCTGAAGGCTTTAGCCAGAATTAACTGCAACAGCCCTGCCAGCACCAGCGCCGGCAGGGTCGCGCCGATGTCCGGATACAGATTGGCCAACAGGTGATACGTCGCGACGCCGCCCAGCCAAGCCAGCAGCGCCGGCCAACGCAGGTTGGCGACAGCACCCTGGCCACGACGACGCAGGATAAAGTGATCCACCAGCACCACGCCGAACAGCGGCGCGAACACCGAGCCGATCAGCAACAGGAAGTTCTGGTATTGGGCCAGTGGTGCAAAGCAGGCGATGAGCGTGCAGATCACGCCGATGGCCAACGCCAGGTGCTCCACCTTCAAGCGCAACAGCACGCCGCTGGAAACCGCCGCCGAGTGAATATCGGCAAAGGCATTTTCCGACTCATCCAGCAGGATCAGCAGCAGCGGAATCCCCAGGCCAGCCCCGGCCAGCGCCAGCAACAGCGCATTCACCTCACCGCTCGGCGCAAACGCCAGGGTGTAGGCCACGCCCAGGCTCATCAGCCAGAAATTACCGATAAAGAAACCCAGCGCCGTGCCGCCGAACACGTTTTTGGCGCGCTTGCCGAAGCGTGAGTAATCGGCAATCAGCGGCAGCCATGACAGCGGCATGGCAATCGCGATATCAACGCCCACCGCGAACGGCATCGAACTGTCACCGGCGTTGGCCCAGAGTGCGGCGAGGTCGGCTTTGGCGAACAGGTTCCAGGTCAGCCACAGGCAGGCGGCGAGCAGCAGCCAGATACCCCATTTGCGCAGGACCTGACGCACAAACGTCAGTGGACCGCTGACCGCCAGCAAGGTCGCCAGACCGCCGAAGAACAGGGTCCACAGCAATGGGCTGGCCAACAGGCTGCCGTCGCTGAATGCTCGCGCGCCCAACAGGCTCGCGGCGTCACGCATCACGATGATTTCGAACGAGCCCCAGCCGATCAGTTGCAGCAGGTTGAGCAACGCCGGCAGGCTGGCGCCCTTGGCACCCAGGCTGAGCTTGAGCGCGGCCATGGCGGACAGGCCGGTATCGCTGCCGATGACGCCGACGGCGGCCAGCAGCAGGACGCCGACCAGGGTGCCGAGGAAAATCGCCAGCAACGAACCGGACAAGCCCAGGCCCGGCGCCAGCAAGGCGCCGGTCTGCAGGACCATCAGGCCGATGCCGAGGGAGAACCACAGGGAGAACAGGTCGCGGGCGCCGAAGACTCTTTTGTCGCTCGGCACTGCGATATCGGGGGAGTAAGTACTCGGTTGAATGCTCAAGGGGGTTATCTCTGAGGAACATTTGTTGTTTGTCGGATCGCTATCGGGGGCAAGCCCCCTCCCACAATTTGTGTAATGTGGGAGGGGGGCTTGCCCCCGATAAGGCCGGTACAGGCGCCTACGATCTCGAATCAGACCTTTTTGTAGAGCTGACTGCCTTCCTGCTTGAACCGCTCCGCCTGCTCGGCCAGGCCCTTGGCCACATCCACGTCCACCGCTTCAATGCGCTGGTTGGCCGCGTACTCACGCACTTCCTGGGTGATCTTCATCGAGCAGAACTTCGGCCCGCACATCGAGCAGAAGTGCGCGACCTTGGCCGAGTCCTTCGGCAGGGTTTCGTCGTGATAGGAACGCGCGGTGTCGGGGTCAAGGCCAAGGTTGAACTGGTCTTCCCAGCGGAACTCGAAACGCGCCTTGCTCAAGGCGTTATCGCGGATCTGCGCGCCCGGATGACCTTTGGCGAGGTCCGCCGCGTGGGCGGCGATCTTGTAGGTGATGATCCCGGTCTTCACGTCATCCTTGTTCGGCAGGCCCAGGTGTTCCTTGGGCGTGACGTAGCAGAGCATGGCGCAACCGAACCAGCCGATCATCGCCGCGCCGATGCCGGAGGTGATGTGATCGTAGCCTGGCGCGATGTCGGTGGTCAGCGGGCCGAGGGTGTAGAACGGCGCTTCGTCGCAGCACTCGAGCTGCTTGTCCATGTTCTCCTTGATCAGCTGCATCGGTACGTGGCCAGGGCCTTCGATCATGGTTTGCACGTCGTGCTTCCAGGCGGTCTTGGTCAGTTCGCCCAAGGTTTCCAGCTCACCGAATTGCGCGGCGTCGTTGGCGTCGGCAATCGAACCCGGGCGCAGGCCATCGCCGAGGGAGAAGCTGACGTCGTAGGCCTTCATGATTTCGCAGATTTCGTCGAAGTGCGTGTAGGTGAAGTTCTCTTTGTGGTGCGCCAGGCACCACTTGGCCATGATCGAGCCGCCACGAGACACGATGCCGGTGACGCGCTTGGCGGTCAGCGGCACGTAGCGCAGCAACACGCCGGCGTGGATGGTGAAGTAGTCGACGCCCTGCTCGGCCTGTTCGATCAGGGTGTCGCGGAACAGCTCCCAGGTCAGGTCCTCGGCGGCGCCGCCGACTTTTTCCAGGGCCTGGTAGATCGGCACGGTGCCGATCGGCACCGGCGAATTGCGGATGATCCATTCGCGGGTTTCATGAATATGTTTGCCGGTGGACAGGTCCATCACCGTGTCCGAGCCCCAGCGAATGCCCCACGTCAGTTTGGCCACTTCTTCTTCGATGGACGAACCCAGGGCGCTGTTGCCGATGTTGCCGTTGATCTTCACCAGGAAGTTACGGCCGATGATCATCGGTTCCAGTTCGGTGTGGTTGATGTTGGCCGGGATGATCGCGCGGCCGCGGGCGATTTCTTCGCGCACGAATTCGGGGGTGATGATCTTCGGCACGCTGGCGCCAAAGCTGTGGCCGGCGTGCTGCTGGTCGAGCAGGCCACTGGCGCGGGCTTCTTCGAGCTTCATGTTTTCGCGGATGGCGACGTATTCCATCTCGGCGGTGATGATGCCTTTGCGCGCGTAGTGCATCTGGGTGACATTGGCGCCGGCCTTGGCACGACGCGGGTTCTTCACATGGGCGAAGCGCAACGCGGTCAACTCGGCGTCGCTGAGGCGCTGTTGGCCGAAGTGCGAGCTGAGGCCCGGCAGGCGCTCGGTGTCGCCACGCGCTTCGATCCACGGCGAGCGCACATCGCCCAGGCCTTTGCGCACATCGATGATCACGTTGGGGTCGGTGTAGGGGCCGGAGGTGTCATACACGGTAACCGGCGCGTTGATCTCACCGCCGAAATCGGTGGGGGTGACGTCCAGGCTGATTTGTCGCATCGGTACACGGATGTCCGGGCGAGTGCCTTCTACGTAGATCTTCTGCGAGCGGGTAAAGGGCTGCACGGAGCCGGAGTCGACTTTGGCCGACTCACTCAAATGCACGGTATTTTTTAATTTTGTAGTCATCACGGGCTCCAATATCCAGGCGGTGGATTATTGTCGGAGCGAACCTGTGACGGACGGACGCACTGGAACCAGTGCTGTGCTTGGCGCACGAGGCTGTTCGATTGTCGAACAACATCCCGGACGAAGCACAAGAGGACTCGCCGGGTGACGAGAAATCTTGTTCCCTACGCAGGCGCTAACCTGATCAGGTTCAACGGGATCCGGTATTTACCGATCTCAGCCTTCCAACAAGGCACCCCGACAAGAACGCGGCCAGTCTAGACCATGCCGTGGGCAAATTGCCAATGGCGGTGCATTCAGCGTGATGAATGGCGTGATTGCGGGATTGTTGCGCCGAGTCAGCACCACTACACTCGGTTGCCGCCACAATGCTTGACGCCAGGAATGGCCGGCCTTAGCCTTGGGCGCTAAATTATCATCGTAATATTCAAACTAGGGATCGCCTCATGCTGCGCAAACTTTCACTGGCTTTTGCCGTGTCTTGTGCGACCAACGGAATGGTCTGGGCAGCTGAAGCGCCCTTGTCCGCCAAAACCGACCTGGTCAGCGTCTACCAGGAAGCGGTGGACAACAACGCCGACCTGGCCGCCGCCCGTGCCCAGTACGGCGCGCAAAAGGAAGTGGTGCCCCAGGCCCGCGCCGGCCTGCTGCCGAACCTGACCGGCGGTGCCGATATCAACAACGTGCGCACCCAGATCGACACCCCGGCCGCCACCGCCAACCGCGATGCGCACTCCTGGCGCGCCACCCTGAGCCAGCCGCTGTTCCGTGCCGACCGCTGGTTCCAGCTGCAAGCCGCCGAGGCCACCAATGAGCAGGCGGCATTGCAACTGTCGGCCACCGAACAGAACCTGATCCTGCAAAGCGCCGAAAGCTATTTTGCCGTGCTGCGCGCCCAGGACAACCTGGCCTCGACCAAGGCCGAAGAAAACGCGTTCAAACGCCAGCTGGACCAGTCCAACGAGCGCTTTGACGTGGGCCTGTCGGACAAGACCGACGTGCTGCAATCCCAGGCCAGCTACGACACCGCCCGCGCCAACCGCATCCTGGCCCAGCGCCAGGTCGAGGATGCGTTCGAAGCGCTGATCACCCTGACCAACCGCCAGTACAACTCGATCCAGGGCATCGTCCACACGCTGCCGGTGCTGCCGCCGCTGCCGAACGACGCCAAGGCCTGGGTCGAAACCGCCGGCCGCCAGAACCTGAACCTGCTGGCCAGCAACTACGCGGTCACTGCCGCCGAAGAAACCCTCAAGCAGCGCAAGGCCGGTCACGCGCCAACCCTGGACGCCGTGGCGCAATATGAGAAAGGCGACAATGACGCCCTCGGTTTCAGCAACCCGAACGCCTTCGGCACCCCGTACCGGGGTGATGTGGAACAGCGCACCATTGGCCTGCGCCTGAGCATCCCGATCTACAGCGGCGGGCTGACCAGCTCGCAGGTGCGTGAGTCCTACTCGCGCCTGGGCCAGACCGAGCAGCAGCGCGAAGGCCTGCGCCGCCAGGTGGTGGAAAACACCCGCAACCTGCACCGCGCGGTGAACACCGACGTGGAGCAGGTACAGGCGCGCCGCCAGTCGATCATCTCCAACCAGAGCGCGGTGGAAGCCACGGAAATCGGCTATCAGGTGGGGACGCGCAATATCGTCGACGTGCTCGACTCACAGCGCCAGCTCTACGCGTCGGTGCGCAACTACAACAACAGCCGCTACGACTACATCCTCGACAACCTGCGCCTGAAGCAGGCGGCCGGCACCTTGAACCCGGGAGACCTGCAGGACCTGGCGCGCTACCTCAAGGCTGACTACAACCCGGACCGCGACTTCCTGCCGCCGGACCTGGCCAAGGCTGCCGCCGAGCAGCTCAAGGCCCGCCCCGGCAACTGAATCCACTGCCCCCCTCCCACATTGAGTCAGGTGCTGATTCAGTCAGCCAGCAGTCGACCCAGGCCATCCAGCAACCGCTTCAACGCGCCCTGGTTGGCCTGCATCACCTTGAGCCCCGCCTGCGCCATCTTGCGCGCATCCTGCGGCAGTTCGAACAACTGGCGCACGGCTTCGGCCAACCCTTCTGCGTCGTCCACCGCGCGCAACGCCCCGGCTTCACGCATCATCGCGGTGATTTCGAGGAAGTTGAACACATGTGGCCCCATGATCACCGGCAAGGCCAGCGCCGCCGGTTCCAGTGGGTTGTGCCCACCGGTCGCCACCAGGCTGCCGCCTACGAACGCGCTATCGGCCAAGGCGTAGAGAAACAGCAACTCGCCCATGGTGTCGCCGAGCAGTACCGACGTGTTCGCGGTGACGGGTTCGCCACTGGAGCGACGCAC
This sequence comes from Pseudomonas sp. NFPP28, assembly GCF_900115535.1. Classification (NCBI taxonomy): domain Bacteria; kingdom Pseudomonadati; phylum Pseudomonadota; class Gammaproteobacteria; order Pseudomonadales; family Pseudomonadaceae; genus Pseudomonas; species Pseudomonas sp. NFPP28. Next base: position 104,373 of record NZ_FOWT01000004.1, read on the forward strand.
CGTGGCAAAACCCTGCTGCTCGCACAATGCGAACATCGGGCCGAAGCGCTCCTGATGGCGCGGCACCAGAATCAGCAGAGCGTTGGGGTAGCTGTCGAGCAGTCGGCGATGGGCGGCCAGCACCACCTCATCTTCACCTTCATGGGTACTCGCTGCGATCCACACCGGACGCTCGCTGGCACCCCATTGCGCGCGCAACGCGGCGGCGCGCACCGGCAACTGGGGGTCGATGGTCAGGTCGAACTTGATCGAGCCGGTGACTTCGACGGTTTCCGGCCGAGCCCCCAAATCCAGGAAGCGCTGCGCTTCGGCTTGCGTCTGCACAGCGAACAGGCTCATTTCGGCCAACATCGGCGCCGTCAGCCTGGCAAAGCGCCCATAGCCCTTGGCCGAACGCGCCGACAACCGCGCATTGGCCAATGCCACCGGAATCCCGCGCCGGACGCAGGCGTGGATATGATTGGGCCACAGCTCGGTTTCCATGATCACCGCGAGCTTGGGCTGTACACGATCAAGAAAACGCTTGGCCGCGCACGGCAAGTCATACGGCAAGTAGCAGTGCTGGATTCGCGGTTCATTGGCGAACAACGCCTGGATACGCTCGGAACCGGTCGGCGTCATGCAGGTGACGGTGATCGGCAGCGTCGGATAACGCTCCAGCAACCCGCGCACCATAGGCGCAGCGGCAATGCTTTCGCCCACCGACACGGCGTGCACCCAGATCCCACCCGGCCGCATCACCGGCAAGCCATAGGAGAAGCGCTCGCCGACGCGCTTGGCATAGGCCGGCGCCTTGCGCGCGCGCAGCCACAGACGTAAAGCCACCAAGGGCAGCGCCAGGTAAAACAGACAGCTGTAGAGAGTTCTATTCATGGCGGCGGAGTTTATCGGCTTTTTCAGTCGATCGCCTGCAAGCACTCGGCAAATCGTTTGGCCAGGAAGCGCGCTGCCGGCCCCAGATGTTCGTCGCGCCGCCAGACCAGCTCGACCACCAGGGCCGGCGGCGTCCATTCGCTGTCCAGTTCGACCATCTGTTGCTGGTAGGTCGGGTATTGCACGATATGCCGCGGCAACCAGGCCCAGCCCAGGCCACTCATCAGCCATTCGGCCAGCACGTAGAAACTGTCGGCGCGCCACACCAGCGGGCTGGCGGCTTCGCTGCCGGGGTAGACACTGGTCTGGGTCGACATCAGCAACTGGCGGAACTGCGCCAGGTGCTGGCACGTTACATAGGTTTCCTTGGCCAGCGGGTGATTCACACCGCACACCGTGACCATCTCCACGCTGCCGACCACGCGCCGCTCCAGGGCTTCTGGGATCTGGTCGTGATAGAACAGCAGGCCCAGGTCAGCCTTGCGCTCCACCAGCTTGCGCGCCACATCACCCTGGGCCGCGCTGGACAACTGTACCTCCAACAACGGGTACTGCCCGGCCAGTGCCTCAAGACTATCGAGCACTGGCTGGAACAGCATGGCTTCATCCTGGGCCAGGCGCAGGCAGGCCTCTTCACCACGGGTCAATGACAGTGCCCGGCCATTGAGTCGCTCGCACTGGCGCAGCACTTCGCGCGCTTCTTCCAGCAACACACTGCCGGCTTCGGTCAGCCGGGGCTGGCGGCCGCTGCTACGCTCGAACAGGCTGACGCCCAGGTCCGCCTCCAGCATGGCAATCCCATTGCTGACCGCCGATTGAGCCTTGCGCTGCTGGCGCGCCACCGCCGAAAACGAACGCTGCTCGGCGACGCTGACAAACAAACGCATCCGTTCCAGATCCCACTGTACGCTCATGGCTCAACCCATCTTTGATTCGGATAGGTAATGACTTTACCCCATCTGACATAACTCTAAAATGCCAGCCTTAACTGACCGCTTTATCCGAGGACTGCCCCATGAACGCCGCCTACTGCTATCTGGCTATCGCCATCTGCTCGGAAGTGATCGCCACCGTTTCCATGAAAGCCATCAAGGGCTGGAGCACGCCTATCCCACTGCTGCTGGTGATCGTCGGCTACGGCGTGGCGTTCTGGATGCTGACGCTGGTGGTGCGCACCGTGCCGGTGGGCGTGGCCTACGCGGTGTGGGCTGGAATGGGCATTGTGATGGTCAGCATCGCGGCGTTGTTCATCTACGGGCAGAAGCTGGATATCCCGGCGATGCTGGGGATGGGCCTGATTGTGCTGGGCGTGGTGGTGATCCAGCTGTTCTCGAAAACCGCCGGGCACTGACCACTCCTCAACAGCCTGTATACTGCACCTCTTGTCTTGAACACTGAGGTCGCCCATGCCATCCGTTATTTCCACCGACGTTCTGATTGTCGGCGCCGGGGTTGCCGGCCTCTGGCTGAATGCGCGCCTGCGCCGCCAGGGGTTTTCCACGGTGGTGGTGGAAAACGCCACCTTGGGTGGCGGGCAGAGCGTGAAGTCCCAGGGGATCATTCACGGTGGTGCTAAGTACGCCCTGCACGGCGCGATCACCGGCGCGTCCGAAGCCATTGCCGACATGCCGCGTCGCTGGCGCGAAGCACTGGCGGGTAGCGGTGAGCTGGACCTGCGCGGCGTACGCTTGTTGTCCGAGGCGCATTACCTGTGGTCCCCCGGCACGCTCGCCGGCAACCTCACCAGTTTTTTCGCCAGCAAGGCCGTGCGTGGCCGTGTTGATCAGGTCAAGGGCGACGATTTACCCGCAGCGCTGCAAGACCGCCGCTTCAAGGGCAAGGTCTACCGCCTTGCCGAGTTGGTCATCGATGTACCGAGCCTGATCGAACGCCTGGCCCAACTGGCCGGCGATGGTTTGCTCGCCGGCCAGCACATCGAACCGTTGTTGGAAGGCGACACGTTGGTGGGCTTGAAGGTGGACAGTCGCGAGATCCGCGCCCAGCGCATCGTGTTGAGTGCCGGCGCAGGTACGGCGGATCTGCTGACCGCGCTGGGCATCAGCCAGCCGGCCATGCAAAAACGCCCATTGCATATGATCATCGCCAAAGGGCCCGGCCTGAAGCCACTGTATGCCCACTGCCTGGGCGGCGGCACCAAACCGCGCATTACCGTTACCACTCACCCGGCGGCCGATGGCAACTGGGTGTGGTACATGGGCGGCGATATTGCCGAAGCCGATGGTGTGGCGCGCACCCCGCAGGAACAGATTGCTATGGCGCAAAAAGAGCTGGCGCAGTTGCTGCCCTGGATCGACATGAGCCAGACCCAATGGGCGACCCTGCGCGTCGACCGCGCGGAGCCCCTGCAATCGGGCCTGACCCGGCCCGACAACGCCTTCATCGCCGAGCAAGGCCGTCTGCTGGTGGGCTGGCCGACCAAATTGGCCCTGGCACCAGACTTCGCCGATCGGGTGATCAACAGCCTGGAGCGTGACGGCATCCGCCCAAGTGTCGGCGAGCCGCTGCCCGACCTGCCAAGACCCGCCATCGGCGTGCCTGCCTGGGAGCAACTGTTGCCATGAGCCTGCCCACCCTGCACGACCTGCACCGCCCCCTGGGCAGCACTGGCCTGCTGGTATCACCCCTGGGCCTGGGCACCGTCAAGCTGGGCCGCGACCAAGGGGTGAAATACCCCAGCGGCTTCCAGATCCCCGGCGACGACGAGGCCCGCATGCTGTTGCGCCAGGCCCGTGAACTGGGCATCAACCTGATCGACACCGCGCCGGCCTATGGCATGAGCGAAGAACGTCTGGGGCCGCTGCTGCGGGGCCAGCGCAAAGACTGGGTGATCGTCAGCAAAGTCGGCGAAGAATTCGAGAATGGCGCGTCCAGCCACGACTTCAGCGCGGCCCACACCCGGATGTCGATCGAGCGCAGCTTGAAACGACTTGAAACCGATTTTATCGACCTGGTGCTGGTGCACTCCGACGGTAACGACCTGCATATCCTCAATGACTGCGAGGTCTACCAGACCCTGTCGGCGCTGAAACAGGAAGGCAAGATCCGTGGTTTCGGCTTTTCCGGCAAGACCGTCGAGGGCGGCGTAAAGGCTCTGGAACAGGGCGATTGCGCGATGGTCACCTACAATCTGAACGAACAAGCCGAGAAAGCCGTCATTGAATATGCGGCGGCCCATGGCAAGGGCATCCTGGTGAAAAAGGCCTTGGCCAGCGGCCACGTGTGCCTGGAGCCGGGAATGGATCCAATTCGCGCCAGTTTCATGTTGTTGTTTGCGCAAACAGGCGTTGCCAGTGCTATTGTCGGGACCATTAATCCGCTGCACCTGGCCCATAACGTGGCGACCGCTGCCCAGGTCATTCGTCAACTCTGATGCCGCCGACGCGGCCGACCCCGTCGCAAGAAGGAGCCGACATGCCGCGAACGCTCATAAGAAAAAACCCCAGCAACTTCAAGACACTGCCGCTGCACGTCGAAGCCACCCCCGAAGGCCTGAGCTACCAGAGCGTCGGCATGCCGCTCAACTTTGCCCAGACCCTGCAACGGCGCAAGCCGGTGGAGGTGGCAGACCCCGAGCGTTTCGCCCTGGAACTGGCCAACCTCGGCGTGTCGGTGCGCCTGACCCTGCATTGGCAAAACAAGGATTACTGGGTGCTGGTGCGCCAGCGCCGCCAGGACCGTGGCGACGTGGTACTCAAGCTGATCTCAGGCTACGTGCCCGCCCATGAGCTGAACCTGCCGCTGCACACCGCCATCCAGGAAATTGCCGAAGAATGCCTGCTGGAGACGCCGGAAGGCTGGCTCGGCGGGCGCTTCAACGACACCTGGCTGCCGGCCCCCTACTCCGCCGCCCTGCATTACCGCGAAGCCCTGCCCTTTCGCCTCAGCCCGCTGTCCGGCGCGGCTCGCCCGGTGCGCTGCGCCACCACCCAGTTGATCGAACGCCCGCGCGCCTATGTGCACCTGCCCACGGCATCGCTGCAATTGATCTACGACCTGCGCCTGGAAGTGCCCAAGGAAGCCAAATCCCTGAGCCTGTTCCATGTGGACGAACGCCTCGAAGGCGACCAACTGGTCGCCCGCCTCGACCGTCAACGCCCGGACCTGTACCTGATGCCATTGAAAGACGGCCAGCCCCAGGCTGAGTTGTACACCGTCAAGAAAGACCAGTTGTACCCGGCGAGCACGCGAGGCTTGTACCTGGCGGAGAGCTTCGCCCAGCAGGAAGGCTGGCTGGTTCGTGAGGAGCGGATTCGCTGGAAGGATTGGCTGCGCCAGCAAGGTCTGGCAGAGCCTGAGAAAGAGTCGAAATTGAAACGCCTGGCCCAGCGGGTGCTGCGCAAGATCGTGCCGAAGAAAAAAACCAAGGCCTGACGCAAGCCAGCTCCCACAGCGATGGCGTTCAGCCTTTGAGCAAGCGCTCCAGGCCCACCTTCAACGGCGTGGGCTCCGGCAGTGTGAAGCTCGCCAGCAACCGCTGGTTGTTCGCCCGCGAATGCCGGATATCGCCGGAGCGTGCCGGCCCGTAAGTCACCGCCGGCAGCTTGCCGACGATGTCTTCCAAGGCCCGCAGCACATCCTTGAGCGTGGTGGTGCGGTTCCAGCCGACATTGATTGCGCCCAGCGGAGCTTCAGGCGCTTCAATAGCCTGCACCAGCAAATCCACTAGGTCCCCCACGTACATGAAGTCGCGGGTTTGCTCGCCATCGCCAAACACGGCAATCGGCACGCCCTGTTGCACGCGCTCGCTGAAGATACTGATCACGCCGGAATACGGCGATGACGGGTCCTGCCGTGGCCCGAAGATATTGAAGAAACGGAAGATCACCGGCTCCAGGCCATGCTGGCGACGGTAGAAATCGAAGTAGTGCTCGCCGGCCAACTTGTCGGACGCATAGGGCGTGAGCGGCGCCTTGGTGGTCTCTTCGTCGATCGAAGCCCCTTCGCCATTGTTGCCATATACCGCAGCGCTGGAGGCATACACCACACGCTTGACGCCGGCCTTGCGCATGGCTTCGCACACATTCAGGGTGCCGACGAAATTGCTCTGGTGCGTGCTGACCGGGTCATCCACCGAGGCCTGCACCGAGGCCACCGCTGCCAGATGCACCACCGCCGCTGCGCCGACAGCGGCACGGGCGACCCACTCGGCATCGGCCACATCACCTTCCAGCAGTTCGACGCGCGAATTGTCCAACGGCAAGTTACTGCGCTTGCCGGTGGAGAGGTTATCCAGTACCCGCACGCCGTAGCCTTTGGCGAGCAGCGCATCGACCAGGTGCGAGCCGATAAACCCCGCGCCGCCGGTGACAAGAACCTGCTTACTCATTGTTGCGGATCTTCTCGACAATGGCGGTGGTCGAGCTGTTCTCGACCAGGCCCAGCACCTTGACCTTGCCACCGTAGGCGCTGACGATGTCCGCCCCCACGACCTGGTCGACAGAGTAGTCGCCGCCCTTGACCAGCACGTCCGGCTTGACCTGGGCCAGCAGGTTTTCCGGGGTCGCTTCAGGGAAGCTGATCACCCAGTCCACCGCGCCCAGCCCCGCCAGCACCGCCATGCGCCGGTCGACACTGTTGATCGGACGGCCAGGGCCTTTCAGGCGGCTGACCGACGCATCGTCATTGACCGCGACAATCAGTCGATCCCCCTGGGCACGCGCCTGTTCCAGGTAGGTCACATGGCCGGCGTGCAGGATGTCGAAACAACCGTTGGTGAACACAATGCTTTCGTTGTGGGCGCGGGCATCGTCAATCGCCAGCAGCAATTGTTCGATAGTCAGCACGCCCCGCTCCGAGCCTTCGGAGCGCTGGATCGCACGGCGCAATTCAGGTGCGCTGATGGCAGCAGTACCCAACTTGCCCACCACGATGCCCGCCGCCAGGTTGGCCAGGGCCACGGCGTGGGGCAGTTCTTCACCGGCGGCAATCGAGGCCGCCAGGGTAGAAATCACGGTGTCGCCGGCGCCGGTGACGTCGAATACTTCACGGGCACGTGCCGGCAAGTGCATTGCCGGGTGGCCGGGGCGCAACAGGGTCATGCCGTGCTCGCCGCGGGTCACCAGCAAGGCGCCGAGGTCGAGGTCGGCCATCAGCGTCGCGCCCTTGGTCACCAGATCGTGCTCATCGGCGCAACCGCCGACGATGGCTTCGAATTCGCTGAGATTCGGCGTAATCAGGCTGGCTCCGCGATAAATCGAAAAGTCCTTGCCCTTGGGATCGGCCAATACCGGAATGCCCCGGGCCTTGGCGGCCTGGATCAGTTCCTGGTGGTTTTTCAAGGCGCCTTTACCGTAGTCGGACAACACCAGCACCTTGATGCCTTCCAGCAACTGATCGACCTGACCACTCAAGGCCAGGGCGTCGGTGGCGAAGGGTTCTTCAAAATCGATACGCAGCAATTGCTGGTGACGGCTCATCACCCGCAGCTTGACGATGGTCGGCTGATGGGCAATGCGCTGGAACTGCGCACGCACGCCAGCACCGCGCAGGCTGTTGGCCAGGCTGTCGGCGGCTTCGTCGTCGCCGGTCACGCCGACCAGCGAGGCCGGGGCGCCGAGCGCGGCAATATTGAGGGCAACGTTGGCAGCGCCACCTGGACGGTCTTCGATTTGCTCGACCTTGACGACCGGCACCGGCGCCTCAGGGGAAATCCGTGAGGTACCACCATGCCAGTAACGGTCGAGCATGACATCGCCGACCACCAAGACAGGGGCTTGATCGAATCGCGGCATGGACAACTTCATGGAGCAACCCACATACAAAATGAACAGGGGCGCGATATTAGCACAGGGTTGTGGGAGGTTTGCGGGAGGGTTTTGCAAGGAGCCGGCTTGCCGGCTCCTACAGGGAGGTTCAGGTGATGTCGGCGGAAATCGGCGCATCCAGGCCCATGGCATGCAGGCGGGCGTAATAGCCGTTCTGTGCCAGCAGCTCACTGTGCGTGCCACGCTCGACAATTCGACCGTCGTCCATCACCAGGATCAGGTCGGCCTTCTCGATGGTGGACAAACGGTGAGCAATCACCAAGGTGGTGCGACCTTGCATGACCTTGTCCAGCGCTGCCTGTATGTGGCGCTCGGACTCGGTGTCGAGGGCCGAGGTGGCCTCGTCGAGAATCAGCAGCGGTGCATTCTTCAGGAGGGCGCGGGCAATCGCCAGGCGCTGGCGCTGGCCGCCGGACAGCAACACACCGTTTTCGCCAACCTGGGTGTCGAAGCCCTTGGGCAACTGGTCGATGAAGTCCTTGGCATTGGCGTCCGCCGCGGCCGCTTCAACGTCCGCCCGAGGCGCACCCGCCAGGTCGCCGTAGGCGATGTTGTTGGTAACCGTGTCGCTGAACAAGGTCACATGCTGGGTCACCTGGGCAATGTGTTTGCGCAGGTTGAGCAGCTTGTAGTCTTCGATCTCGACACCATCCAGCAGGATTTCGCCACTTGCGTGGTGGTAGAAGCGCGGGATCAGGCTGGCCAGGGTCGACTTCCCGCTGCCCGAGCGCCCAACCAGGGCGATCATCTGCCCAGGCTCGGCGGTGAAGCTGATGTCCTTGAGCACATGGCGCTCGGTGCCCGGGTAGGTAAAGTTCAGGTTGCGTACGTCGAGACGACCGCTGACCTTGTCGCGCTCGATGGTGCCGTTGTCGACTTCGACCTCTTCGTCCAACTGTTCAAAAATGCTTTCGGCACCCGCCACGCCCTTCTGGATCGTGGAGCTGACTTCCGAGAGCTGGCGAATCGGCTTGGGCAGCAGGCCGGCCAGGGTGATGTAGGCCACCATGTCACCGGCCGATGCGTCACCGCGAAGATAAAGGACCAGGAACATCAGCACCGCCATCGCGGTGTAGATCACCAGTTGCAGTGCCGGTGTGTAGATCGCCCCGGTGCGGGTCATGCGCAGTTGCTTGTTGGTGTTGCTCTGGCTGGCCTTGAGGAAGCGTTTTTCTTCGTAGACCTCCCCCCCGAAGCTGCGCACCACGCGGTAGCCCTGGATGGTTTCGGAGGCCACGTGGGTCACGTCGCCCATCGCCACCTGGATCTTCTTGCTCTGCTTGCGGAATTTCTTGCTGGCCGTGCTCACCATCACGGCGATCAACGGCAGGATGGCAATCATCACCAGCGTCAGGCGCCAGTTCATGTACAGCAGCGAGGCGAACAGAAAGATCACTGTCATGCCTTCACGAATCACCACTTTGATCGCATCGGTCGCCGCCCCCGTGACCATGGTCACGTTGAAGGTGATGCGAGAAATCAGGTGCCCGGAGTTGTGGTTGTCGAAGTAGCGATTGGGCAGCGTCAGCAAGTTGTTGAACAACTGCACGCGCAGGTCATGGACCAGGCCCAGGGACACCTTGGCCAGCAGGTAGTTGCCCAGGAACGAACCCAGGCCCTGCCAGGCGGCGATCAGGATGATCAGCAGCGGCACGGCTTGCAGCAGTTGCAGGTCCCGAAGGTACGGCACGGTAGGGAATAGCACGGCTTCAGGGTTGGAAAGGCCGTCGACGAAGTACTTGAGGATGTACCCCAGCATGGGCTGGGTCGACGCGAAAATCAGAAATCCGACGATACTCAGCGCGAACAAGCCGGCGTAAGGCTTAACGTAACTGAGCAGGCGGAAGTATATTTTCAAGCTCGAAGGGCTTGCGCTCGGACTGGAGTCGGTCATATCACGCGGCGTTTTGAAAAAGGAGGCTGACTTTAGCACAGCTTCTCTGTTGTACTTGCACCCTGCATGACCCTCAAACCGGTTGGCTCCAACCGGCGACATTATATAGCCACTACTTTATGATGGTCGGCTTTCTCAAATGGAATGGCTTTACTGTATGCACTCCAAGCGCCTGATCTATGGCTCAAATCGCGTTTTTGACTTCCTGGTCCTGTGGATCTTGCCCATTGGCTTGTTGCTGTTGCTGAGTTCGCTGTTCTTCGTATCCAACCGCAACGTGTTGCATCGAATCGTCTACATCCTGTTCAGCGTACCGACGCTCTTCATGTTGTGCATGCGCCCCCGGGAGCTGAAAGAGTTACTGCGCGAGCCCCTGGCGCTCGCCTTTCTGGTCTTCTCCGCATGGGCCTTGACCAGCCTGCTGTGGAGCCCGGAGCCCACCACCGACACCGACCTGTTCAAGCGCCCGCTCAATACCTTCATGTTGTTTGGTGGCTGCGGGCTGTTGCTGCATTACCGCAACGAACTGTTCAAGCCGATCTTCTTCAGTGCGGCTGTAATCGCACTGGTGGTGAGCCTGTGCAACCTGGTGGCGTTCGTCAAAGGCTTCGAACCGGGCATGCGCATGATCGGCGGGCGTGGCGCTCTCGACAATCCGCTGCTCAGTTCTCATCTTTTCGGTTTCTTCTGCGTCTACTGGTTGTATGTCTGCATGACCACCCAGCGCCTGAAAGTCCTGTGGTTCAGCGCCCCGGCTCTGGCAGTCATGCTCGCGGCGGTTCTGGCTACAGGCTCGCGTACACCGCTGGTAGCCCTGACACTGACCATCCTGTGGATGACCTTCGTCAGCCGCAACCGCCGCTCGGCCCTGCTGATAGCAAGCCTGGTCCTGGGGGCTGCTGCATTGCTGCTGCTATACCCGGAATCCATTACCGAACGAGGCAGCTCATTTCGCTTTGAACTGTGGGGCATGTCACTGCAACGCATTGCCGAACATCCATGGATCGGCCACAGCTACGACTCCGAGCTCTACCTGACCCTGTCCGACGGCTATCAGCTGCGCGAGCCGCACAGCTTTGCCCTGGGCGTGTTGTATTACGTCGGCATCATCGGCTTTATCCCGTGGATCTTCATGATCGGCTGGGGGCTGTACAAGGGCCTGAAAGAACGCGCCCAGCCACTCTTCATCCTGGCTTCGTCGCTGCTGACCTATGGCATCGGCGCCGGGCTGACCGAAGGGGGTGGCATCCTGTCACGCCCGAAAGAGCACTGGTTCGTGCTGTGGATCCCGCTGGCGATCATTGCCGGCCTGAGCATCGCCCAGCGCCGCCACAGCCTGTTGCGCATGCCGGTACAAGCGCTCAAGCCCGCAGCTTTCGACCAGTTGTGCAGCAATGCCCACGTGATCGAAGCCGACGGGCTGGGTCCGAAAGTCCTGCGCCTGGCCGACGGCCGCTTCCTGAAGATCTTCCGTGCGCGCCACTGGTACACCTCGGGCAGCTTCAACCCCTACTCCGAGCGGTTTGCCAGCAACGCCGAGCAATTGCGCACCCTGGGCATCCCCACGCCGCAGATTCTAGGCCTCTATAGCCTGCGCGATGCCAGCACTGCCGTCAGCTACGCGCCACTGCCCGGCCTGACTCTGCGCCAGGCCCTGCAAGGCCTGGACAACAGCCTGCGTGAGTCGCTGATCGAACGTTTCGGTCAGTTCATGGCCAAGCTGCATGAGCGCGGTGTGTACTTCCGCTCGCTGCACCTGGGTAACGTGCTGTTGATGGATGACGGTGAGTTCGCCCTGATCGATATCGCCGACCTGCGCATCTTCCCGTCGCCGCTGCGCAACGCGTTGCGCCAGCGCAACCTGCGCCATATGCAGCGCTACCCACAGGACCGCGCCTGGTTGTTCGAGACACACTTCGAACAGTTGGCCAAAGGTTATGCGTCCGTTGCCAGCCAAGGCGCCACGGCGAAGATCCGCGCGCAAGTGCAGGCATTGACCAGCCCCGCCACCTGATAAAAAAGGCGACTATCACTGCTGATAGTCGCCTTTTTCATACCCCCCGCCGCCTCATTTCCTGAGGGGCGCCAGGTACAACCGCACCAAGCCACGCAAGGTCTTGCGCCCCCAGAACTTCAGCGGGATCTGCTTGAGGATCTCGCGCGCCAGTGGCCGGTCACGATCAGCCGTCTTCAGGAACATCGAGTTCAGGAAGTTATAGCGCACCGCGTCATAGGCCGGATGCTCGCTGAAATGGGCATAGGTCTTGAGAATGTTCTGGATCATGTAGCGATGGTTCTTGTAGGTGTTGCTTGCGTGCTGCCGATACTGCGCCATCACCACGCCGAGCGCGTCAATGGTGTAGCCCGCGGCGGTGATCTTCAATTGGATCAGCAGGTCTTCCAGAGGGATCAATGGGTCGAAGCCACCGACTTCTTCCAGCACTTCGCGGCGAATCAACATGGTCGGTGCCGGCGGGAAGGGCTTGCGGTCCATGAACATGTCGTCGAAATCCAGGCTGCGAAACGGTACGTCGCGGCGCTGCTTTTTCTCCGGGTGCAGGTTGCCGTCACCATCGATCAACTCGATATTGCCAGCGCACATGCCCACCTTCGGCTTCCCTTCCATGTAGGCCACCTGGGTGGCGATGCGGTCCGGCAACATGATGTCATCGGAGCCGAAGGGCGCGATCAGGCTGCCCTTGGCGCGGGCGATGGCACCGTTGAGCGTGGCGGTCAGGCCCTGGTTCTGCTGCACCTGGAAATCAAAGCCGTGCTCGGCCTGCAGGCGCTGGATGCGCTCGACACTGTCATCCTTGGAACCGTCATCCACCACCAGCAGCTCGATGTTAGGGTACGTCTGGCCAAGCACGCTGAGGATGCTCTCCTCGATGTACCGGCCGTGGTTGTAGGACGCGATGATCACCGAGACCAGGGGTTGTTGTGCTGTCATGCTCTACCTACTTCTTTCAAACCGGTTTCGATGAGGTTCAGGTACTTTTGCTGGAACTCGGCCAGGGCGTGGTTTTCTTCCAGATAACGGAATACCTGTTCACCCTTGGCGCGCAATTGCTCGTCGCTCATGGCCAGATAAGTGTCCAGGGCCGCTGTCAGTTGCTCGACATTGCCAGGCTCGTGAGACAAGCCTCCCGCCCCTTCCACCAGCGGCAGCATGGCCGGCCCGTTGGAAGCAATCACCGGCAGGCGTCCACTCATGCCTTCGAGCAGCGCCAGGCCCAGGCCCTCCAGCAAGGAAGGCATGGTCCAAATATCGAAGGCGCGTACATATTTGAGGCCATCCTCGCGAAAGCCCAGCAAGTGCGCACGGCCAGTGAGGCCAAGGCGCTCGATGTCCGCGCGCAAGTCGGCTTCGGCACGGCCGGAACCAATGATGCCGACCTGAACGTCGGGGTACTTATCCTTGAGGCGGGCAAACGCTTGCAGCAGGTGCGTATGACCCTTGATCGGCACCAGTCGCCCCAGTGCGCCGATGATCCGCGCGTCGAGCGGCAGCCCGAGCGCCTGGCGAGCCTGCTCGCGTGGCAACTGCAAGGCTTCGGCCTGGGGAATATCGATGGCATTGGTGACGAAGGTGGTGTTCTCTTGGGTAAAGCCGCAGTTGAGGCCGATCAGGTAATCCCTGACCGCCGCCGACACCCCCACAAACCGCCAGGCCGGGCTGACCAGACGGCGCGTCTGGCGCCGGCGATACGCGCGTTCGTACTCGCCGAAACCGTGGGAGATGCCGATGCACAACGGGATCTTCAACCAACGGTTGAGCGACAGCATCATGTTCACCGACTTGAAGCGGTTACAGATGACCACATCGAATTTCTGCTCACGGCAGTACTTGTAGATTTCCCACATGGCGCCCAGGCGGATGCCTTTGAGGGCCTTCTCGGGAAACTCGAAATACTTGGAATGATCCGCCACGCTCAACGGCTGGCCCGGCTGCGGTCGACCGCTCAGGAAGGCGGACGTCACCTCGAATCGCTCCGTCGGCAACGCCTTGACGATCTGCTCGCCGAGATCAGCGAAATCATTGAGCTTGACGTTGTAGTCAGGCTGCAACTGCAAAACCTTGAAACGAGGCTTCATATCACTCCATGAGGCAATCGGGCTACTGCACGCGGGCAGCCCGACGAAAAAAGTCAATTTCAGTCCTGCTTCAGCACCCAAAGCAGCTCGTGGCGGCGCACGGCCTTGCGGAAAAACTCGTTCTCGCCGTAAGGCGATGGACCACGGCCAGCCAGCCATTGCTGCAACAGACGACGCACCCGGCGCTTGAACGGTGCACGGGGCTGCAGATCATGCATCATACCCAGCGCCATGGCCTTGTCCTGCTGCTGGCTCAAGCTGAGCACCCGGCAATAGGGCTCAAGTACCTGGGCGGCATCGAACTGCGGCGGCAAAGCGATGCCGGCGCCTGAATCCCCCATGGGCCAACGGTCGTTATCATGCAGATGGTTGGCATAACCAAGCAACGTGGTCGGTTGCCACTCAAGCCCCTGCAGCGCCTGCACCACCGCGGTGTGCGCGCAGATATGGTCAGGGTGGGGGTCGAGCACTGGCGTCGGCAACACAATCACCTCGGGACGCGCCTTGAGCAACACCGCCCGCAGGTCGGCTATCAGGTTGTTCCAGGTCGGCGCACCGTCCACATCCCCCGGCAACGCCAAGGCATTGAACTGGCGGAACAGCCGCGTATCGTCCAACTGCGCTTCGCGCGATGCCTGGGGTTGATCGGGGGCGTCACGCATGGCCGACAGTTGCAGGCAGAAATACCCCAACTGCACGCAGTGCGCCTCTGGCACACCGGCCCAGCGCGGCACGGCAATGCTGTCCCAGGCACGCAGGCGCCCTTTGATCCGCGCCGCTTCAGCCTTGGGCAAGCCCATTTGCTGATAGTGCTCGGCCTCGATCTCACCTGCGGTCAGGGTCACGATCCAGCTTTCATCCGCCTGGCTGTACAGACCGAAGGCAGCCAGCTCAGCATCATCGGCGTGAGGGGCGATCACCATCACCCGCTGGCGGGCAGCATCTGGCTGGCGAAACACCCACAAGACCGGCTGGCCGATCACGCGACAAAAGCGCCCGCGCAGGCGCAGTTCACCGCCGGCCAATGCCGCCGCCGAACCGGTGAGATTGAGGCAACGCTTGCCGGCAACCCCGCGCTCGAACGCCTGGCGATCGTCCAGAAAATCAACTGCAGGATCAAACAAACGCCCCCAGAGGGTGCTCTTGAGCTGCACTTCGACGATCAGCGTTTCATCGCCTGCCAGCTCGAGCGGTGTCTCTGCCAGCAGTCGGCTCCCTTCCAGACGCAGCCCGACCTGCTGGCCACTCGACGCAAACCTGTATTGGTAGTCGTCCTTGGGCGAATAAAACAGGTGGTCGGCAAACCAGGCTTCATGGACCACCCACAGCACGACCGCGAGGATCAGCGGCAACCACCAGGCCACCAGCACACCGGTCGCGATCAACAGCAGCAGCCCGATCAGCAGCGCAATGCGTTTATTGCGCCGGTGGCGCTTGAGCAGTTGCTGTTTGCGGCTCATACGCTGAACACCGGCACCGGGTTGCACCAGCGTTCCTTGTACTCGCGGTCGGCACGCCCGAAGGAAAAACGCAGCGGTTTATCCACGGCCCGCGCCTGTTCCCAGGCGCTTTGGGTGTTGAGGAAGCTCAGCACACTGCCGGGGCTGAATGCCCGGGTTTCAGGGTCGACACCGCCATTGACGTACTCGATGCTGATCCACTCCGGCGCCTCGACGCGGTACACCAGTTGTACGGCAATCGGCGCATCGTTGAGAAACAGGACCGAGCCGATCAGGAACTCTTTGAGCAGCTCCAGCACCTCAGCCAGGCGCTCGGCGCCTGTGGCGGCAAAGCCCCAGCGGCGCTGGAACAGATCGCAGTAGATCGCCGACAGCTCCACACTGGAAAACTCGCTCACCGCCCGCACCACGCCGCCCGCCTCTTCCAGCAGACGCAGTTCGCGGCGCTGGTTGTAGCGAAACTTCTTCGACAGGTCTTCGGGGGTACGCGCCATGGCCAACTGCTCGGCCTGGGACTTGAGGGTGCTGATGCGGCCCTCGTTCAGCGCTGACAGGTAGCGCCCGCGATGGCGCACCGGCAACTGGGCATCGGCAGTGATCGGCAGGATGATCTCGGCATTGCCCAGGTCAAACAGGCCTTTCTTGCCGCTGCGCTTGAGTACGTCCTTGGACAGGGCCAGGTCGCGCCCCCAGGTGGCAATCGCCCCTCGGAGTTCACCGTCCTGTTCCCAGCCCAGGTAACGCACCGGAATCTGCGCCAGGCCCGCCAAGCGCTCGACAACCTGCGGATGGGTTGCAACGCTTCCGCCAAACCGCTGCCAGGCCTGGGCGTAAACCTCGGCCTCGACAGGCGCCCA
This sequence comes from Pseudomonas sp. NFPP28, assembly GCF_900115535.1. NCBI lineage: Bacteria > Pseudomonadati > Pseudomonadota > Gammaproteobacteria > Pseudomonadales > Pseudomonadaceae > Pseudomonas > Pseudomonas sp. NFPP28. The sequence continues at coordinate 120,337 of NZ_FOWT01000004.1, forward strand.
GCCACGCTCACGCCACGCCTGGAAGCGGTTCAGCATTTAGACCACGGCGTCATAAGGGTCCACGCCGTCCTTGACGACCAGAATGTCTTCCATGATCAGGTATTGCAGGTCGGAGCCGAAGAACATGTTCAGCGCGTCGGTCGGCGAGCAGATCATCGCTTCGCCGCGACGGTTGAGCGAGGTGTTCAGGGACACGCCGTTGCCGGTCAGTACTTCGAGCTCTTTCATCATGTCGTAGTAGCGCGGGTTGTACTCGCGCTTGAGCACCTGAGCGCGGGAGGTGCCATCTTCATGGACCACTTCCGGCACGCGGGTCTTCCACTCTTCGGCCACTTCAAAGGTGAAGGTCATGAAGGGTGCCGGGTGGTCGACCTTGATCATCTGCGGCGCGACGGTGTCGAGCATCGACGGGCAGAAAGGCCTCCAGCGCTCGCGGAACTTGATCTGGTGGTTGATGCGATCCGCCACGCCGGTAGCGCTCGGGCAACCGATGATCGAGCGGCCGCCCAATGCACGCGGGCCAAACTCCATGCGGCCCTGGAACCAGGCCACCGGGTTGCCGTCGACCATGATCCTGGCGATGCGCTGGGGCATGTTCTCGATCTTGCGCCAGTTCGGCTTGCTCTCATGCCTGGCGCACGCGGCGATCACGTCTTCGTTGCTGTAGGACGGGCCGAGGTAGACGTGTTCCATCTTCTCCACCGGCACACCCCGGGCGTGGGACACGTAGGCCGCCGCGCCCACGGCAGTACCGGCATCGCCGGAGGCTGGCTGTACGAACAGCTCCTTGACGTCATCACGGGCGATGATTTTCTGGTTCAGCTTGACGTTCAGCGCGCAGCCGCCGGCGAAGGCCAGCTTGCCGGTGTCCTTGAGGATGTCGCCCAGGTAGTGGTCGATCATCTGCAAGGCCAGCTTCTCGAACAGCGCCTGCATGCTGGCGGCGTAGTGGATGTACGGCTCGTCGGCGATATCGCCTTCGCGCTTGGGACCCAGCCACTCGATCAGTTTTGGCGAGAAGTAGAAACCCTTGCCCTTCTCTTTATAACGGCGCAGGCCGATGACGTTGGCGTAGTCGGTATTGATCACCAGCTCGCCGTTCTCGAAGGAGGCCAGGCGCGAGAAATCGTACTTGCTGGCGTCGCCATACGGCGCCATGCCCATGACCTTGAACTCACCGTCGAGCATCTCGAAACCGAGGAACTCGGTGATCGCGCCGTACAGGCCGCCCAGGGAGTCCGGGTCGTAGAATTCCTTGATCTTGTGGATCTTGCCGTTTTCGCCGTAGCCGAAGAACGTGGTGGCGTACTCACCTTTACCGTCGATCCCGAGGATCGCGGTTTTCTCTTGGAAGCCGGAGCAGTGGTAGGCGCTGGAAGCGTGGGCCAGGTGGTGTTCAACCGGTTCGATCTTGATTTTCTTCGGATCGAAGCCCAGTTGCTCCAGGCACCAGACGATCTTGTTGCGATAGCGCTTGTAGCGACGGTTGCCCATCAGGATCGCATCAAGGGCGCGGTCCGGGGCGTACCAGTAACGCTTGGCGTAATGCCAGCGCGCCTCACCGAACAGGCTGATCGGGGCGAACGGGATCGCCACCACGTCAACGTCGGAAGGCTTGATACCGGCCTGTTCCAGGCAGAACTTCGCCGACTCGTAGGGCATGCGGTTCTTTGCATGTTTGTCGCGTACGAAGCGTTCTTCTTCGGCGGCAGCGATCAGCTTGCCGTCGATATACAAGGCTGCGGAAGGATCATGGCTAAGGGCGCCGGACAGGCCAAGAATCGTCAATGCCACAGGGGTCTAGCCTCTTTTAGTCTGCATGCAGGCGGGTTGCGCCTGAAAAAAGTGTGCTCCCCGCCTGGGCGGGAAACAGCTAAAGGGCGGGATTATAGCGTAAAAGCGAAAGGAAGCTGTTAGCGGCGAGCGTCAAGAGGGATCAGCGGAAGATCTCGATGCTGCCGTCCCGGCTTTGACGGTAAACGGTGTAGGGCAGCACAAGGGTGTCCAGCACGCCGGAGGCGACAAACTCGACCGCGACAAAGGGTAGCATGCTCCCGTCATGGTCGATCAGGCTCTTGTCCTTCAGGCTCTTGTCGGGCGCCGGCTCCCCATTGAGCGTGCAGAACCCGTAGATCACCCCGCTGTAGATGCGCGGCACGTTTTCGCAGTGACTGCGCGAGTCCTTGAGGTTCTGGCTGGTGACCGCGTCGGGCCGGAAGACCGTATTGATGGTTCCGCAGCCCGTCAACACAAGCGACAGCGCACTGCACAAGACTTTCGACCCCATTCTCATGACCCTCTCCTTATGGCCCGTCCGCCATTGTTATTGCCAAGGCTGACCACGCTACCATCGCCAAGGTGGGTGACCCAAAGCAGCAAAATTGATTTGCAGCGTAGGACGATTCCCAAATGATAAAAATCGCCTGAGCCACTAAACTCGCGCCCCTTTGCGCGTCTACCTCCTATGCGCGCCATGGATTCCGGCTGACTGATGAAAACCCTCGCCCGCTTCACCTTGTTGTTGCCTGGCCTGTTGGCCCTGAGCGATGCCGCTCGGGCCGACGACGCTCCGCTGGTCCTCGACCCCAGCGTGGTCACCGGCTCGCGCAGCGCCAGCCCGACCTTCGACCTGCCGTACTCGGTGGACGGCATCAGCCGCGAACAGATCAGCGACGGCCAATTGGGCATCAACGCCTCCGAGGCCCTGTCCCGCGTGCCTGGCCTGGTGGTGCAGAACCGCCAGAACTATGCCCAGGACCTGCAGATTTCCTCCCGAGGCTTCGGCGCCCGCTCGGCGTTCGGCGTGCGCGGCATCAAGCTGATTGCCGACGGCATCCCCGCCAGTACCCCGGACGGCCAGGGCCAGGCGGCCACCTTCAACCTCGATACCGCCGAACGCATCGAAGTGCTGCGCGGCCCTGCCGCCACCCTGTATGGCAGCAATGCCGGCGGCGTGATCCAGATGTTCTCCCGCGACGGCGAAGGCCCACCGCGCATCGGCGCCGAGACCCTGGTGGGCAGCGACGGCCTGAAAAAGAACCACCTGAACGCCGAAGGCGCGACCAACGGCGCCGGTTTCGTGCTCGACGCTTCGCGCATGGACACCAACGGCTACCGCGACCACAGCAGCGCACGCCGCGACCAGACCTTCGCCAAGCTCAATGTCCAGCCGGATGACGACAGCAAGCTGGCGCTGATCTACAGCAGCCTGCAGCAGAACGGCACCCAGGACCCGCTGGGGCAGACCTGGGCAGCGTACAAGGCCGACCCACGCTCGGTGAGCGCCAACGCGCTGACGTACAACACGCGTAAAAGCATCGATCATCAGCAATTGGGAATGAATTACGAGCGGTACTTCGGCGATGCGACACTGCAGGTGAACGGATATACGGGGCGGCGGAGTGTGATTCAGTATTTGTCGATTCCAAAGGGCACACCCGCCAACGAGCGTGGCGGCGGCGTGGTGCAATTCGACCGCAAGTTCTATGGCGGCAGCGTGCGTTGGATACAGCCTATTGAAAGCGCACCGGGCGAGCTAATGATCATCTCCGGCCTGGATTTCGATCAAAGCGAAGACAGTCGCCACGGCTACCAGAACTACAGCGGCAACACCCTCGGCGTAAAAGGCCAACTGCGCCGCGATGAAATCGACACCGCCCGCAGTCTCGACCCCTATATCCAGGCCAACTGGGCCCTCGACCGCTGGACCCTGCAAGCCGGCGTCCGGCACAGCACCATGCAGTTGGACGTTGACGACCAGTTCCTCAGCAACGGCGATTCCAGCGGCAACAAGACCTATCAGAAAAATACGCCGTCAATGAGCGTGATGTATGCGTTCACGCCTGAACTGCATGGTTATGTGAGCGCGGGCAAAGGCTTCGAAACACCAACCCAGGCCGAATTGGCCTATGCGCCGGGCAATGTGGAGGGCTTCAACTTCGGCTTGAAACCGTCAGAGAGCACACAGTACGAAGTGGGATTAAAGGCCCAAGTGAAAAATACCAGGATCAATGCGGCCGTATTCCAGATAACTACAGAAGATGAGTTAGTGGTCGCTCAATCCAAAGACGGCCGCACCAGTTACCAAAACGCCGGCCGCACCCTGCGCCGCGGCTTCGAACTGGGCATCGAAAGCCAGCTCAGCGAGCACTGGAGCGCCAACCTCGCCTACACCCGCCTGCAAGCCACCTACGACAGTGACTTCGTCAGCGGCAACACCGCCGTCGACAAGGGCAACTACCTGCCGGGAGTCCCTCAAACCACGCTGTTCGCAGAACTGAGCTGGAAACCAAGGGACTGGGTCAGCACCGCCCTCGAAGGGATGTACCGCAGCCAGGTCTACGTCGAAGACACCAACAGCCAACACGCCGCCCCGGCCTACAGCGTATTCAACTGGCGCGCCCGCTTTGAGCAGAAAGTCGAACACTGGACCTTCCACCAGACCCTGCGCCTGGACAACCTGCTCGACCGCCAGTACGTCGGCTCGGTGATCGTCGGCGACGGCAATAACCGCTACTACGAAGCGGCGCCTGGACGTTCGTGGTATGCAGGCGCCGGGGCGGAGTATCGGTTCTGATCAGTTGATGTCTCGAGGCAACCGCTGATCAATCAATTGGTACAACGCACTGCTTTCGGGCCAGTTACGCATGAACCGCGCCCGGTCCTTGGCATACGCCGGGGCGAAGCTCGCCTCGGAGCCGTGCTGACACATGGCGTCCAGGTCGATCAGCGACCAGCGGCCCTGGTCCCAGAACAGGTTGTGGCCCTTGAAATCGCCATGGCTGATGCGTTCACGGATCAGCTCGGCGAACAGGTGATCCAGCGCCTGCAGTTCGTTTTCCGGCGCGTCACCATTTTCAACGTACGGCGCGAAGCGCTCGATGATATCTGGGCCGGGCAGGTATTCGGTGACCAGGTAAGCGCGACGGCGCAACCAGAAGAAGCGTTTTTCCAGCACCGCCAGCGGCTTGGGCGTGGCGATACCGAGGAACGCCAGGCGGTTGCCTTCGCGCCAGGAGTGCCAGGCACGGCTCGGACGCCAGAAGCGTTTGAGCCAGTGGGCGAAGCCCTTGATGTTATAGCGCTTGATTACCAGCGGCCGACCGGCCACCTCGACCTTGGCCACGCTGGCGGCGCCGCCGGTCTTGTACAAATGCCCCTGGTCCAGCAGTGCGTCAGCCTGTTCCAGCACCGGCAGCATGGCCGGTTCCTCTTCCCGCCGGATCGCGCGCAAGGCAAAGGCGCCGCGCACCACGCTGAACAGCGTGCATTCACGGCCGACCTTGCTCAGGAAGTCCTTGAGGCGCCAGGCACTGACTTTACGCACCTGTTTCTCCAGGGCTTCCAGCGGCAGGGCGTGCTCGCCGTTGCTCAGCAGGTAGTACACCAGCAGCTCTTCGGTAAACGGCTCGATATTCTTCGGCAACTGGGCGAAAAACACCCCGAGGTTTTCCAGCACACGGTTGCGTGAGAGCGGTTTACCCGCTTCTTCGACGCGGATCCCGGCGCCATCGATCAGGTACAGCTTGCCGTCCTGGCGCAGCAGGTTGTCCAGGTGCAGGTCTTCCTGCCATAGGCCCCTGGTGTGCATCTGCGCAATGGCACCCAGCGCTTCGGCCAGCACGGCGGTTTGTTCGTCAGCCAGCGGCGGCAGGTCTTCGACGGCCTGCCAGGCAGCGGCCAGGCTTTCGGCGCCCTCGATGAACTCGAACAGCAGCCAGCCGCCCTCGCCTTCCTGCAAGCCATCGGCCAGCAGCAACGGCGTGGTCAGGCCTTGCTCGGCGAGCAGGCGCACGCCGCTGAGTTCACGCTGAAAGTGCCGCGCCGCCTTGCTGCCCACCAGTAACTTGGCCAAAACCGGACGACCGCGCCAGACCGCCGCCCCCACATAACGCTCGCCCGGCAGCACACGTAACAGGCTCAGCAGTTGCAACTGGCCCGGGCCGGCCGCATCGGCCAGTTCGAGGGTCAGTGGCAGCCCGGGGTTACGGCCGGCGGCTTTAAGCTCGGACAGACGCATCAACGGTTTTCCTTGTGACTACGGCGCGCGGTCAGTTTCTGCAGCCAGCTGGTGACCAGCGCGCTGTCCTTCGATTGATCAAGATAGGCGGCCAACAGTTGGCGCACCTGTTCATCCGACCACTGCGGTGCACGTCGCAACAACGGCTCCAGGTCCTTGACCCGATCGCGCCAGCCGAACAGCAGCGGGCGGGTTTTCTCAAGGTCGATCAACTGCGCGGCATAGCCGTCGCCGGTGGCCTGCATAAAAATATGCTTGGGATAAAAACAGCCATGCACCTGGCCGACGCTGTGCAACCGGCGCGCAAGCTGACCGCAGGCCAGCAGGATCGCGTGGTGCTGGGCGTCGCTCAATTGAGGCCACTGCCCCAGCAGCGAATCCAGGTCATTCCAGCCGTCCAGGGCACGGGTCAGCAGCATGGCGCGATGCTCGCCGCCCACCTTGCGCTCGCCGTAGAAAGCCGCCTGCAAGGCAGGGATGCCGAGCTTGCGGTAACGACTGATATTGCGGAACTCGCGGGAGAAACTCGGCTCGCCAAAGGGACGGTGCAGGCTGCGCGTCAGGTAGTTGCTCTGACGCTTGAGGTAATAACCGTGGCCGTCCAGCTCCAGACGAAACACGCTGCTCCAGCCGCCGCGACTGGTGTTGGGTTCATCCACTGCATCCAGTTGTTTGGCCCACAGGGCGTCGAACGTCGCCAAGCCGTTGCGCTCCAGCAGCGCCCGGTCTTCAGCCGCCAGGAAATCACTCATTCACGTCCCTCGAAAAACTTCACCACGTGGCGAATACGCTGTTTGTCCGCTGCACTCAGGTGTCGGCGCTGACGGTATTGCATGTAGAAACGCAGGCGCTGGGTGGCGGACAAGTGATACTTGGCCACCTTGTCCAGGCAGGCCAGGTCTTTGGTGATGCGGTACTTGAGCCAGAACCCGCGCCAGAAATCGCCGTTGGGGCAGTCGATCAGGTACAGGGTCTGCTGGTCATCGATCAACAGGTTGCGCCACTTCAAGTCGTTATGGGTAAAGCGATGATCGTGCATGGTGCGTGTGTATTCGGCGAGCTGACGGCTCACCGCGTCGACCCACTTGGGGTCGCGCAGGCGCGCATCGTTGCGCTCGGCCAATACCGAGAGGTCTTCGGTCTTCGGCAGCTCGCGGGTGATCATTGCCCCACGATCATAGGCCAGGCCCTTTCGCTCCAGCCCCCAGGCAACCACATCAGCGGTGGGAATACCCCATTTGGCGAAACGCTTGAGGTTCTGCCATTCGGACTTGACCCGCGGCTTGCCCAGGTAGCGCCGCAGCCCTTTGCCGGCACCAATGTAGCGCTTGACGTAATAGTTGACCCCGCCACGCTCCACGCGGATCACTTCCGACAGCGGATCGCGGGTCAGGCGCTCGCCTTGCAGGGCGAAGACCGCTTCGAGGTTGCCGAAATCATCCGCCAGGCTGGCGTACGCAGGTTCCAGGTTCCAACCCGCCATCAGATCGCATCCCCATAACGCAGCTTGCGCGCATACAGCTTGTCGGCCTTGCGCTGCATCAGGCTCAGTGACGCCGATTGCTCAGCGAGGATCTGGCGCAGCGGCTGGCGGAAGTAGCCCTTGAGGAAACGCAGCTTGTCGCGACGGGTGAGGCCGATATCCAGCGCCGAGTAGTACAGCGCGGACAGGTCCTTGTCGCGCCAGCGCAGCGGCAGATGGGCACGCAGTTGAGCGCGGTGCAGGTCGATCACCGACAGCTTGATGTTGTTCGCATCGATGGGCCTGGCGGTGTCCAGCAGGAAGTGGCACAGGTAGCAGTCGCGGTGGTTTACGCCACCCCGGTGCATATCACCAACCATGCGCGCCAGCTCGGCCGTGAGGGCATGACGCAACGCGGGCGCAGGCGGTTCGGCGACCCAATTGATCGTGACGTCTTCGAGGCTGAGGGTCGGCGCCAGCTCTTCGGTGATGATGAACGAGTGCTGGTCCGCCGGGTTGCTGCCCTTCTCGCCGAAAGCCACGCCGGTCATGGTCGGCACGCCGAGTGACTGGAGTCGATGAATCGCCGCCCATTCAAGGCCTGCGCCCAGCACCGGCAGCTTGGCGGTAATCAGGTTCTTGAAGATTTCGCCCCAGCCGATGCCACGGTGGATCTTCACGAAATACGGACGGCCATCCACCACGGTGCGCAGCGTGCGGCGCGCCGCCAGCTCACGGAATACCTGGCCTTGCAGTTTCTCGACTTCGGCAAAGGCATCAAGCCCGGCCCACAATGTCTTGAACGGTTCGGCAAGAATCAACTTCATCGTTTTGGCTCCGCCAGAATCACATCCGCAGCGCGCTGCGGCATGCTGTAAAGGTCGGCCGTCTCAGCGAAGGCCAGGCCATTGCGGCTCCAGGCCGCGCGCTGTGCAGTGTCGGTGAGCATGTGCGTCAGGTACTGGTTGAGCTGCGCTTGTTCAAACGGCTCATCCAGTACCAGGCCACTGTCGGCCTCGGCAATGTAGTGGGCATACCCACATACCGCCGAGACCAGCACCGGCAACCCGGCCACCAGGGCTTCGAGCAAGACGGTGCCGGTGTTTTCGTTGTACGCCGGGTGAATCAACAGGTCGGCGCCCAGCAGGAAACGCGGGATATCGCTGCGGCCCTTGAGGAACTGCACGTTATCGCCCAAGCCCAAGGTGGCGCTTTGCAGTTGGAATACCTTGGGGTCGTCCTGGCCGATTACAAACAGGCGCGTGCGTTTTTTCAATTCAGGCGGCAACGCGGCCACGGCCTTGAGGCTGCGGTCGACCCCTTTGGTCTTGAAGCCCGAGCCGATCTGCACCAGCAGCAACTCGTCGTCGCCGAGGTTGAATTCCTTGCGGAAACCCTCACGGATTTCGGCGGCATTCGGCGGTGCGCGGCGGTCCTGGGCAATGCCCGGTGGCAGCAGGTGGAAGCGCTCCACCGGGGTGTTGTAATGCTTGATGAACAGCGGCTGCTGCACTTCGGAAATCATCAGGACTTCGGTCTTGGCGTCCTTGGCGAACACTGCGCGTTCGTACTCGGCGAAGTGCTTGTAGCGGCCGAAATAGCGGTACAGCGAGTGGCGCAGGTTTTGCGCCTTGTCTTCAAAGCAACCGTCGGCGGCGTAGTACACGTCCAGGTTGGGCATTTTGTTGAAGCCGATCAGGCGGTCCACCGGGCGCCTGGCCAGGTCGGCAGCCATCCAGGCGCTGAGCTTTTCATTGCGCCGATGGTTGAAGAACGCCTTGACCGGCGCCACCAGCACTTCGAAGCCGGGCGGGATGTCGCCCTCCCAGATCAGCGTGTACACACGAATCTGATGACCGCGCTGCTGGCACTCCAGGGCGATGCGCATGAAGTCGCGCTGCAGGCCACCGAAGGGGAAATATTTGTACAGCACAAAAGCCAGTTGCATCAGTGCAGCTCCTCAGCCAATAACAACGTGCTCAGTCGGCTTGCCACACGCTCTGGGTTCAGGCGCGTGAAGCACAGGGGCGACTCGCGCTTGAGGTCGAACCGACGCAGGTCGTCGGCCGTCGGTTGATAGGTACATTGCTTTTGCAGGCACGGCGCGCAGGGGAAGTCGCTGGCCAGATGAATCTGGCGCTTGCCGTAGGCACCGGTCAGGCCGGGGTTGGTCGGGCCGAACAGGGAGATGGTCGGCACATCCAGCGCGGCGGCCAGGTGGCCGAGACCGGTGTCCACCGCCACACAGGCGCGAGCGCCGGCCAATACACGAGCCACACCGGCCAGGTTCAGCTTGGGTAGCACCTCGGCGTTTTGCAGGCCCTGGGCCAGGCGTTCGGCACGGGCTTTTTCGGCGGCGTTACCCCACGGCAATTTCACGTCGACACCCAGGCGGCCCATGCGCTCGGCCAGCTCGCGCCAGTAGGCTTCGGGCCAGTGCTTGGTGTCCCAGGTGGTGCCGTGCAACAGCAGCACAAAAGGTTTTTTCGGCGGCAGGCCCAGGAGCTTTTCAGTGCTCAGGCCGTAGTCGCCCAGGCCTTTGGGCAGGTCATATCCGAGCGCCACGGCGAACAACTGGCGCAGACGCTCCACCGCGTGTTGCCCTCGCGCAACGGCGAGGCGTCGCGAATAGAAACGCGCAGCCATCGGCTCGCGGGCGGAGTTTCTGTCGAAACCCGCGACGGGCGCACGCACATAACGGGTCAGCCAGGCGCTTTTCAGCAGGCCCTGGGCGTCGATCACCAGATCGTATTTGGTCGACTGGACTTGCTGCTTGAAGCGCCGCCACTCGCCACTCTTGATGGTTTGCCAGATGTTTTTGCGCCAGCGGCGGATCGCCACCGGGATCACCTTGTCGACCGCCGGGTGCCAGGTGGGAATCTCGGCAAAGCCTTCTTCCACTACCCAGTCGAATTGAATGCCGGGGATCGCCCGCGCCGCGTCGGTCAGCGCCGGCAAGGCGTGGATCACGTCGCCCAGGGATGAGGTCTTGATTACCAGTACGCGCAAACTATCGGACCTCGACCGCAGAGCCCTGCAACCGCTGCAAGGCCTCGTTCACCGGCTGTGGCAACAACTGGCGCATGCAATTGTAGTGGCCGAAACGGCAGGTACGGTCAAAACATGGGCTGCACTCCAGGCCCAGGCGCACCACTTCGACCTGATCGGCCAAGGGCGGCGTGAAGCCCGGCGAGGTGGAGCCATACACCGCCACCAGCGGGCGGTTCAGCGCAGCGGCCACGTGCATCAGGCCGGAGTCGTTGGACACCACCGAATCGGCGCAGGACAGCAGGTCGATGGCCTCGGCCAGGGACGTGTCGCCACTGAGGTTCACTGCCTCTTCACGCAGGCCGGGGATCAGGCGCTGGCGAATGTCTTCACCTACCGGATGGTCCTTCTTCGAACCGAACAGCCACACCTGCCAGCCTTCGCGGATCTTCGCCTCGGCCACCTTCGCGTAATGCTCCGACGGCCAGCGCTTGGACTCGCCAAACTCGGCGCCGGGGCACAAGGCCAACACCGGCCGGTCCAGGGTCAGGCCGAACTTGGCCAGGGCCGCGTCGCGGCTCAGCGGGTCGATCTGCAGGCTCGGGCGCGGATACGGCTTGGGCAACTCGGCACCCGGCTCATAGGCCAGGGCCATGAAGCGTTCGATCATCAGCGGGTAGCGGGCTTTGTCCAGCGTGCGCACGTCATTGAGCAGCACGTAGCGGAACTCGCCGCGCCAGCCGGTGCGCTTGGGGATACCGGCAAAATACGGCACCAGCGCCGACTTGAGCGAGTTGGGCAGCAGGATCGCCTGGTCGTACTCACCCGCCAGGGACTTGCCGATGCGACGGCGGGTTGCCAGCTCCAGGGCACCGTGGCCGAGCGGGAAGCTCAAGGCCTTGCGCACCTCGGGCATGCGCTCGAGGATCGGCCGGCTCCACTCGGGGGCGAGCACGTCGATCTGGCAGTCCGGGTAACGCACGCGCAGGCACTGGAAGAGTGTCTGCGCCATCACCATGTCACCGACCCAACTGGGCCCAACGATCAGAATATTCATGTAGTTTCCACAAACGATGCGGGGAGGCTTATGCCTCCCCGCCGTAATAGTGTTTCAGCTCAGCCCCAGCGCCTGCCAGATTCGCATTACCTGGCGCCGTTCGTCGGCAAACTGATCCCCGGCCACTGTACCGGCCTCGTTCTGCAAGGCCTGGCGGTGCGCGGCGGATCGGTAGGCCTTATACACCTCACGCAGCAGATGGGCATCGGCGGCGGGCATCAAGCCTACCTGCTCCAGGCCTTCCAGAATGCGGATATTGTCGGTGTAGCGCAGCAACGATGGATGTTGCGCAGACCACGCCAAAGCCGCGTATTGCACCATAAATTCAATATCGACGATACCTCCGGCGTCCTGCTTGAGGTCGAACAGCGCCGTGGCTTCGAAGGCATTGGCGCCGGTGCCGGCCGCCGTGCCCTTGGTGCCCAGGTTGTCACGCATTTTGGCGCGCATCTCGCTGACCTCCTGGCGCAGCTTCGCCAGGTCCCGCTCCTGCCCCAATACCTTAGCCCGTACCCGCTCGAACGCCTGGCCCACATCCTGGCTGCCCACCAGCACCCGCGCACGGATCAGGGCCTGATGCTCCCAGGTCCAGGCTTCATTTTGCTGATAGCGCTCAAACGCCCCCAGCGAACTCACCAACAAACCGGATGCGCCGGAAGGTCGCAGGCGCATGTCCACTTCATACAACTGGCCCGAGTTGGTCTGGGTGGTCAGCAGGTGGATGATGCGCTGGCCCAGGCGCGTGAAGAACTGCGCACCGTCGATGGGCTTGGCGCCATCGGTTTCCGCCTGGGGATCACCGTCGTGGATAAACACCAAGTCCAGGTCCGAACCATGCCCCAGTTCTATACCGCCGACTTTCCCATAACCGACAATGATAAACCCAGGATCGCACAGGGTGCCGTCCAACCGCTGCGGCGAGCCATGGCGCCCCACGGTCTGGCGCCAGGCCAGGGCCAGCACTTGTTCGAGGATGGCCTCGGCGAGCCAGGTCAGGTAGTCGCTGACTTTCATCAGCGGCAGGCTGCCGGCAATCTCCGAGGCCGCCACGCGCAGGCGGTGGGCCAGCTTGAAGTGCCGCAGGGCTTCCATCTGTTGCTCAAGGTCATCTTCGGGGATGCGTGTAAGACGCTCGCGTAGTTCGGCGGCCAGTTCCGGCGCCAGCGGTGGCTTGAACAGGCGGCCTTCGTTGAGCAATTCGTCGAGCAACAGCGGGAAACGGGTGATCTGCTCGGCGATCCACGGGCTCGCGGCGCACAGGGTCAGCAGACGGCGCAGGGCATCGGGGTTTTCCGTGAGCAGCACCAGGTAAGCGGAACGCCGGGCGACGGCTTCCACCAGCGGCAACACGCGCTCCAGCACCAGGTCCGGGTTGGCGTGCTCGACCGCCTGGGCAAGCAGGCGCGGTATAAAAGCATCCAACCGTTCGCGCCCCAAACGCTGCATGGCCCGCAGTTGCGGGCTGTTGCGCAGGCCGGCCAACGCCTTGAGCGCCTTGGCCGCGTCGGTAAAACCACCTTCGGCCAACTGACGGCAGGCCGCCTCTTCATCCTGGGATTCCTCCCAAAGCGGCAGCCACTCACCGCCCACCACCAACTCGCTTTCTTCGCCCTCTTCTTCATCCGGATCGGCGATCACCTGGCGGAAGTGCCAGTCCACCCGACCGCGCCAGTACATCAGGCGCTCGTGGAAAGCGTCCCAATCGGCAAAGCCCAACATAAAGGCAATGCGCGCCTGGTCTTCGGGGCTGTCCGGAAGCATTTGTGTCTGGCGATCGGCAATCGCCTGGATCGCGTGCTCGGTGTAACGCAGGAATTCGTAGCCATTGCGCAATTCGGCAATCACCGCCGGCGGCAGGTAACCCTGGCCTTCCAGGGTGCCGAGCACCTTGAGCAGCGGGCGCTGTTGCAGGCTCAGGTCGCGGCCGCCGTGGATCAACTGGAACGCCTGGGCGATAAACTCCACTTCGCGGATGCCGCCCGAGCCCAGCTTGATGTTGTCGGCCATGCCTTTGCGCCGTACTTCCTGCTGAATCAACTGCTTCATCGTGCGCAGCGCTTCGATGGCGGAGAAGTCCAGGTAGCGGCGATAGACGAACGGCCGCAGCATGTCGAGCAGTTGTGCACCGGCCACCTGGTCGCCGGCCACGACCCGCGCCTTGATCATGGCGTAGCGTTCCCAGTCACGGCCCTGATCCTGGTAATACTGCTCCAGCGCGTTGAAGCTCAGTACCAGCGCACCGGCCGAGCCGTAGGGGCGCAGGCGCATGTCGACGCGAAACACAAAGCCGTCAACGGTGATCGGGTCGAGGGCCTTGATCAGTTTCTGACCAAGGCGGATAAAGAATTCCTGGTTATCCAGGGCGCGTTTCACACCCACCGTCTCGCCACCTTCGGGGTAGGCGAAGATCAAGTCGATATCCGACGACAGGTTCAACTCCACCGCACCGAGCTTGCCCATGCCGAGGATCACCATGTGCTGCGGCTCGCCGCTGCGCCGCCCGGTGGGCGTGCCGAACTGTACGCAGTGACGTTGGTACAGCCACTGGTAGGCCTGGTCGATGCAGGCGTCGGCCATGTCGGAAAGGTCGCGGCAGGTTTGCACCAGGTCGGCCTGGCGGGTCAGGTCGCGCCAGATGATGCGCACTTGCTGGCGCGTGCGCTGGCGACGCAGCACACGGCCGAGTTCATCTTCTGTTTCGACTTGTTGCACAGCGCCAGCAATCTGCCAGCACAGCTCGCCGGGCGCAAAACCCCGGTCCAATTCGCCCCAGGCGGCCAGTTCGAGCAACATCAAAGGGTCACGAACACTCTGTTCAATGACGAAATCACTGGCGGCGCACACGCGGGCGAAGTCGGCCCACCGTTGCGGCGTCCACGCAGAAAGTCCATGATCGTCGTCCAGCGCGGCCACTGCGTCACGAAATGACTGCTCGGCCCGCTGGGCTTTTGGCAAGAGAATGGCCGGTAGTTGGGCCAGTGTTGGAAGGCTCATGGTCTATCCTTGATCGGCGTGTAATTGGCTACGTGTTGTGAACGCAAGGACCACGCTCTATGAAGGACTGTCGAACAAAGGTTAGAAATAGCTGAAATTAATTTCATTTTGGCAGCCAACATCAAGCTTTCACCTTTTCTTGTTCGCAAAAGATCAACAATAACGATTATGCTCACCAGCCAGACCGAGCCATACGCTCAGTCTTGTGTAGTTTTACTACTCGTATATACATTCGAAAGGCTGAAATGGCCGACGATTTGTAGTAAAACTACAGGACGCCGAAGCAACCTTCGGCCATCCAAGAATTTATGTCGTCTGCCCACAAGGCCAGTCGCAAACTTCAGGCAACCGATTCTGGTAGCCTTTCCGCCCTGGAGCAAGCCATGCAAGACCTCGATCCCGTCGAAACCCAGGAATGGCTGGACGCCCTGGAATCGGTTCTCGACAAAGAAGGCGAAGACCGTGCTCACTACCTGATGACCCGTATGGGCGAACTCGCGACCCGCAGCGGCTCGCAACTGCCTTACGCCATCACTACGCCATACCGCAACACCATCCCCGTTACCCACGAAGCACGCATGCCTGGCGACCTGTTCATGGAACGCCGCATTCGCTCGCTGGTACGCTGGAACGCCATGGCGATGGTAATGCGCACGAACTTGAAAGATTCGGACCTGGGCGGTCACATCTCCAGCTTCGCTTCCAGCGCAACCCTGTATGACATCGGCTTCAACTACTTCTTCCAGGCCCCGACCGACGAACACGGCGGCGACCTGATCTACTTCCAGGGCCACACCTCGCCAGGCGTCTACGCCCGTGCGTTCATGGAAGGCCGCATCAGCGAAGAACACATGAACAACTTCCGCCAGGAAGTGGACGGTAACGGCCTGTCGTCGTACCCGCACCCTTGGCTGATGCCTGATTTCTGGCAGTTCCCGACCGTATCCATGGGCCTGGGCCCGATCCAGGCGATCTACCAGGCACGCTTCATGAAGTACCTGGAAGCCCGTGGCTTCATCCCTGAAGGCAAACAGAAGGTCTGGTGCTTCCTGGGCGACGGCGAGTGCGACGAGCCGGAATCCCTGGGCGCCATCTCCCTGGCCGGCCGCGAGAAGCTGGACAACCTGATCTTTGTCATCAACTGCAACCTGCAGCGCCTCGACGGCCCGGTTCGCGGCAACGGCAAGATCATCCAGGAACTCGAAGGCGTATTCCGCGGCGCCCAGTGGAACGTGACCAAAGTCATCTGGGGCCGTTTCTGGGACCCACTGCTGGCCAAGGACGTCGACGGTATCCTGCAGCGTCGCATGGACGAAGTCATCGACGGCGAGTACCAGAACTACAAGGCCAAGGACGGCGCGTTCGTCCGCGAACACTTCTTCAACACGCCTGAACTCAAGGCGATGGTTGCCGACCTGTCCGACGACGAGATCTGGAAACTCAACCGTGGCGGCCACGACCCGTACAAGGTCTATGCGGCGTACCACGAAGCGGTCAACCACAAAGAACAACCGACCGTCATCCTGGCCAAGACCATCAAGGGTTATGGCACCGGTGCCGGCGAAGCGAAGAACACTGCGCACAACACCAAGAAAGTCGATGTCGACAGCCTGAAGTTGTTCCGTGACCGCTTCGACATCCCGGTCAAGGATGAAGAGCTGGAAAACCTGCCGTTCTTCAAGCCGGAGCCGAACAGCGCCGAAGCCCGCTACCTGGCCGAGCGCCGCGCCGCACTGGGTGGTTTCGTGCCACAACGCCGCGCGCAGAGCTTCAGCGTACCGACGCCGGACCTGAGCACCCTCAAGGCTATCCTTGACGGCTCGGGCGACCGTGAAATCTCCACCACCATGGCCTTCGTGCGGATCCTCGCGCAGTTGGTCAAGGACAAGGACATCGGCCCGCGCATCGTCCCGATCATCCCGGACGAAGCCCGTACCTTCGGTATGGAAGGCATGTTCCGTCAGTTGGGCATCTACTCCTCCGTCGGCCAGCTCTACGAGCCAGTCGATAAAGACCAGGTGATGTTCTACAAGGAAGACAAGAAGGGCCAGATCCTCGAAGAAGGCATCAACGAAGCGGGCGCAATGAGCTCCTTCATCGCTGCCGGTACTTCGTACTCCAGCCACAACCAGCCGATGCTGCCGTTCTACATCTTCTATTCGATGTTCGGCTTCCAGCGTATCGGCGACCTGGCCTGGGCAGCAGGCGACAGCCGTACCCGTGGCTTCCTGATCGGCGGCACCGCCGGTCGTACCACGCTGAACGGCGAAGGCCTGCAACACGAAGACGGTCACAGCCACATCCTGGCTGCCACCATCCCGAACTGCCGCACCTTTGATCCAACCTACGGCTACGAGCTGGCGGTGATCATCCAGGACGGCATGAAGAAGATGACCGAAGAGCAGCAGGACGTTTTCTACTACATCACTGTGATGAACGAGTCCTACCAGCAGCCAGCCATGCCGGCCGGCGTGGAAGAAGGCATCATCAAGGGCATGTACCTGCTCGAAGAAGACACCAAGGAAGCAGCGCACCACGTACAGCTGATGGGCTCCGGCACCATCCTGCGCGAAGTGCGTGAAGCGGCCAAGATCCTGCGTGACGAGTTCAACGTCGGGGCCGACGTATGGAGCGTGACCAGCTTCAACGAACTGCGTCGCGATGGCCTGGCCGTAGAGCGTCACAACCGCCTGCACCCTGGCCAGAAGCCACAGCGCACCTTCGTTGAAGAGTGCCTGACCGGCCGTAAAGGCCCGGTGATCGCTTCGACCGACTACATGAAACTGTTTGCTGAACAAATTCGCCAGTGGGTCCCGTCCAAGGAATTCAAAGTCCTGGGCACCGACGGTTTCGGCCGCAGTGACAGCCGCAAGAAGCTGCGTCACTTCTTCGAAGTTGACCGTCACTTCGTGGTGTTGGCAGCCCTGGAAGCCTTGGCTGACCGTGGTGAGATCGAACCGAAGGTGGTGGCTGACGCTATCGTCAAGTTCGGGATCAACCCGGAAAAACGCAACCCACTGGACTGCTGAGGAGACTTTTTGTGAGCGAACTCATTCGCGTACCTGACATCGGCAGCGGTGAAGGTGAAGTAATCGAGCTGTTTGTGAAGGTCGGCGACACCGTCGAAGCCGACCAGAGCATCCTGACCCTGGAATCGGACAAGGCGAGCATGGAAATCCCTGCTCCCAAGGCCGGCGTGGTCAAGAGCCTGAAAGTGAAGCTGGGCGACCGCCTGAAAGAAGGCGACGAACTGCTGGAGCTGGAAATCGAAGGTGCCGCTGATGCGGCCCCTGCGCCGGCGGCCCCTGCTGCCGCCGCTGCACCTGCGCCTGCTGCTGAAAAACCTGCCGAAGCGCCTGCCGCTGCGGCTGCCGCACCTGCCGCCGCCACTGTCCAGGACATTCACGTCCCGGACATCGGTTCGTCGGGCAAGGCCAAGATCATCGAGCTGCTGGTCAAGGTCGGCGACACCGTCGAAGCCGACCAGTCGCTGATCACCCTGGAGTCCGACAAAGCCTCCATGGAAATCCCTTCGCCGGCTGCCGGCGTGGTGGAAAGCATTGCGGTCAAGCTGGAAGACGAAGTCGGCACCGGTGACTTCATCCTCAAGCTGAAAGTACAAGGCGCAGCGCCTGCCGCCGCCCCAGCCCCGGCCGCTGCTCCAGCCGCCAAGGCTGAAGCCGCACCGGCTGCCGCTGCACCTGCACATGCACCTGCTGCAAAAGTCGAGGCCGCTCCGGCCGCTGCTGCTGCCGCACCTGCGCCAAGCGGTGCCAAGGTTCACGCCGGCCCTGCCGTGCGTCAGTTGGCCCGTGAGTTCGGCGTGGAGCTGAGCGCTGTGTCGGCCACTGGCCCTCACGGTCGCGTGTTGAAGGAAGACGTGCAGGTTTACGTCAAGGCCATGATGCAGAAAGCCAAGGAAGCGCCAGCTGCTGGTGGCGCTACCGGTGGTTCGGGCATTCCGCCGATCCGCACCGTGGACTTCAGCCGCTTCGGCGAAGTCGAAGAAGTGCCGATGACCCGCCTGATGCAAATCGGCGCGGCCGGCCTGCACGCCAGTTGGCTGAACATCCCGCACGTGACGCAGTTCGACCAGGCCGACATCACCGACCTGGAAGCTTTCCGCATTGCGCAGAAAGCCGTGGCCGAAAAAGCCGGCGTGAAACTGACCGTGCTGCCGCTGCTGCTCAAGGCCTGTGCCTACCTGCTCAAGGAGCTGCCGGACTTCAACAGTTCGCTGGCGCCAAGCGGCAAGGCGATCATCCGCAAGAAGTACGTGCACATCGGTTTCGCGGTGGACACCCCGGATGGCCTGCTGGTACCGGTGATCAAGAACGTCGACCAGAAGAGCCTGCTGCAACTCGCTGCCGAAGCCGCCGCGCTGGCTGCCAAGGCCCGCGACAAGAAGCTCACCCCGGACGACATGCAGGGCGCATGCTTCACCATCTCCAGCCTCGGTCACATTGGCGGTACTGGCTTTACGCCAATCGTCAACGCGCCGGAAGTGGCGATCCTGGGTGTGTCCAAGGCGACTATCCAGCCGGTTTGGGACGGTAAAGCGTTCCAGCCGAAGCTGATGCTGCCGCTGTCGCTGTCCTACGATCACCGTGTGATCAACGGCGCCGCCGCTGCGCGCTTCACCCAGCGTCTGGGCCAAGTGCTGAACGATATCCGCACGATCTTGCTGTAAACCGTCACGGCCTCCTCTTCACTGAGGAGGCCTGGCTGTATCGATTTTCGAGCGCCACGCTCGTACCTCAACCCCGCCACTTGGCGGGGCTTTTTTTGCCGGCTTTCAGGCAGGAAACTGGACATACAAGACAGGTTTGTACACCTTCCATCACCTCGATTGCAGAAATCCCTTCCGCAGCCGATAACCCCGTTATAGCACTTAGCCTTCATCCTCTCTTGTCAGCCCGCGCCGCATGATGCAACCTTGCCGCAGGCAACAGAAAAGAGGGCGTGAGCCCGGCGCCGTGCGCGTTATTTCAAGTGAGTCTCCCCCATGAAAAGCCAGCCCGATGTCGCCCGAATGGCGGCCGAGGTAGTGACGCAGTTACCGGTGCCTTCGCGCCTCGGTATGCTGCGTTTCGAGCGGCTTAATGAGGCAAGCTGGG
The DNA here is from genome assembly GCF_900115535.1 of Pseudomonas sp. NFPP28. Taxonomy (NCBI): domain Bacteria; kingdom Pseudomonadati; phylum Pseudomonadota; class Gammaproteobacteria; order Pseudomonadales; family Pseudomonadaceae; genus Pseudomonas; species Pseudomonas sp. NFPP28. Next base: position 139,974 of record NZ_FOWT01000004.1, read on the forward strand.
CCCTCCTTTACCTCGACCCCAATTGCGAGCGCCAATTCGGCCTACCGGCGGTCGAGCTGTGCGCGCTGATCGGCACTCCGTACGCCAGCCTGATGGAGCCCCAGGCGCGCTATCAACTGCACGACATCATCCAGCAGCAACTGAACCAGAGCCCGCACTACCTGGTGCGCTACACCCTGCACACCAGCGACGGCCCGCTGAGCCTGCTGGAAATGGGCGAAGCCTACAAACAACACAATCGCCACCTGCTGCGCGGCTACCTGATGGTAGTCGATGGCCTGTTCAGTGAAATCCCCACTGCCGTGCCCACAGCAGACCTGGAGAACCAGAACAGCCGCCTGCAGATCGCCCTGGAACTCAACCAGCGGGCCCAGCAGGAACAGTTGCAGCACCTTGAGCGGGTGCGCGCCCAACAGGAGTTGATCCTGCTGCTGGCCCGCCAGCGCTACACCACTAACAATTCGCTGCAGGAAGCCGCCGAGCTGATCACCCGCAGCGCCTGCGATATCTACCAGATCGACTGCGCCAGCATCTGGAACCTTGAAGGCCAGCGCCTGGTGCCGATCTCCGCCTACCACCGCGCAGACGGGCAGCATCACTTGCCCGAGCCTATCGACGCCAGTTGCTTCCCGGACTACCTGGAAGCCTTGCACTCCAGCCGGGCCATCGACGCCACCAACGCACTGCGCGACCCGCGCACCCGAGAAATGGCCGACAGCCTGCGCGACAAAGACATCCACGCGATGCTTGACGCGAGCATTCGCGTCGATGGCCATGTGGTGGGCGTACTGTGCCTGGAGCAAAGCGGCAGCACCCGCGCCTGGCAGGCCGATGAAATTGCCTTTGCCGGCGAACTGGCCGACCAGTTCGCCCAGGTGATCAACAACCACAACCGCCGCACCGCCACCAGCGCCCTGCACCTGTTCCAGCGTGCCGTGGAACAAAGCGCCAACGCCTTTCTGCTGGTCAACTGCGATGGTGTAGTGGAGTACGTCAACCCAAGCTTTACTGCGATCACCCAGTACAGCGCCGAAGAGGTCCACGGCCACCGCCTGGCCCAATTGCCGGCGCTGGAGAACCTCAGCGAGTTGCTATTCGACGCCCCCTCGAGCCTGGCCAAAAGCAACAGCTGGCAGGGCGAATTCAAGAGCCGGCGCAAGAACCTGGAGCCCTACTGGGGCCAGCTGTCGATTTCCAAGGTGTATGGCGACAACCGTGAGCTGACGCACTACATCGGCATCTACGAAGACATTACCCAGACCAAGCTGGCCCAGCAGCGTATCGAGCGCCTGGCCTACACGGACAACCTGACCAACCTGGGCAATCGCCCGGCGTTCATTCGCAACCTCGATGAACGCTTCGCCCGTGACAGCGACAGCCCGATCAGCCTGCTGCTGGTGGACATCGACAACTTCAAGCGCATCAACGACAGCCTAGGCCACCAGACCGGTGACAAGCTGCTGATCAGCCTGGCCCGGCGCCTGCGCAACAGCCTGAGCACCGGTGGCAGCCTGGCGCGCTTTGCCAGCAACGAGTTTGCGGTGCTGCTCGACGACACCGACCTGGAAAGTGGCCAGTTGGTGGCCAGCCAATTGCTCGCGACCCTCGACAAGCCGATGTTCGTCGACAACCAGTTGATCAGCGTCACCGGCTCCGTGGGCCTGGCCTGCGCGCCACTGCATGGCCGCGACCCGCAGACCCTGATGCGTAACGCCGGCCTGGCCCTGCACAAGGCCAAGGCCAACGGCAAACATCAGGTGCAGATCTTTACCGAAGCGCTGAATGCCGAGGCCAGCTACAAGCTGTTCGTCGAGAACAACCTGCGCCGCGCCCTCACCCAGAACGAACTGGACGTGTTCTACCAGCCCAAGCTGTGCCTGCGCAGTGGCCGTCTGCTGGGCATGGAAGCGCTATTGCGCTGGAACCATCCGGAAAAAGGCATGATCCGCCCTGACCAATTCATCAGCGTGGCTGAAGAAACCGGCCTGATTATCCCCATCGGTAAATGGATCGCGCGCCAGGCCTGTCGCATGAGCCGTCAGTTGACCGCCGCTGGCATGGGCAACTTGCAGGTGGCGATCAACCTGTCACCCAAGCAGTTTTCCGACCCGGACCTGGTGGCCTCGATCGCCACGATCCTCAAGGAAGAAAAACTGCCGGCCAACCTGCTGGAGCTGGAACTGACCGAAGGCCTGCTCCTGGAAGCCACCGAAGACACGCGCCTGCAGCTTGATCAATTGAAGAGCTTCGGCCTGACCCTGGCCATGGACGACTTCGGCACCGGATACTCGTCGTTGAGTTACTTGAAAAAATTCCCTATCGACATCATCAAGATCGACCGCAGCTTCATCCACGAAATCCCGGACAACCAGGACGACATGGAAATCACCTCGGCGGTGATCGCCATGGCCCACAATCTCAAGCTCAAGGTGGTGGCCGAGGGCATCGAGACCGCCGAGCAACTGGCGTTCCTGCGCCGGCACCGTTGCGATGTGGGCCAGGGCTACCTGTTCGACCGACCGATCCCCGGCGCCGAGCTGTTGGCGATGCTGAAACGCTACCCGCGCGGCCCTATCGCCTGACAGCGCTGTAACACTCGGGCACACTGGCGGTCTCAATCTTTATTGCTAACTCAACCTGACGAGAGGACTGATCATGGTCTTGCGCTCGGAAATTCTGGTGAACAAAAACGTGCTGCCTACTCAAGAACAAGCTCTGCCTGGCCGTGAAACCCCGATGGCATTGCCGCAGACGCACTTCGTCAATGGCAACCCGCTGCTCGGACCGTTCCTCGATGACGTCGGCTTTGCAATCTTCGGCCTGGGCTGCTTCTGGGGTGCCGAGCGTCGGTTCTGGCAGCGCGATGGCGTGGTCAGCACTGTGGTCGGTTACGCCGGCGGCTACACGCCCAACCCGACCTATGAAGAAGTCTGCTCGGGCCTGACCGGCCACAGCGAAGTGGTGCTGGTGGTGTATGACCAGGCCAAAGTGAAATACGAAGACTTGTTGAAAATGTTCTGGGAACTGCACAACCCCACCCAGGGCATGCGCCAGGGCAATGACATCGGCAGCCAGTACCGCTCAGTGATTTATGCCACCACGCCGGAACAACTGGCGGCGGCGCAGGCCAGCGCCAAGGCGTATCAAGCCGAACTGACCAAGGCCGGCCTGGGTGCGATTACCACCGAAATCGAAGAGGCACCGACGGTGTACTTCGCCGAGGCGTATCACCAGCAGTACCTGGCGAAAAATCCGCAGGGCTATTGCGGGATTGGTGGCACCGGTGTGACCTGCCCGATCTAAAGTCGACACGGGTAAAATGTGGGAGGGGGCTTGCCCCCGATAGCGGTGTGTCAGTCAGTACATCTGTAACTGATAGATCGCTATCGGGGGCAAGCCCCCTCCCACATGAGGTATTCACAAGGCGTGGTTACTCAGCGATGAGCCAATCCATCTGCCATCCGCCCTGGGTCTGCCCAAGCTTCCTGGACAGCCACGGCAGCAGCTCACGCAGCTCCTCTTCCAGCCCCCACGGCGGGTTGGCGATGGCCAGGCCCGAGCCAGTCAGGGTGTTGGGGGTGTCCAGCGGATGCACCAGTAACTCCACTCGCAGCAACTTCGGCGCGCCGGTGCCGGCCAGGTCCTGGTAGAAACGACGCAACATGCGCTGGTCCTTCACCGGGTACCAGATGGCCGCGACGGTCTGGCGCATGCGGCCCACTGCTTCCTTGAGGGAGGCGGCGCAGCGTTGCATCTCGTCGAGCTTTTCGAACGGCGGGTCGATCAGCATCAGCGCGCGCTTTTCCGGCACCGGCAACAGCGCACGCGGTACGTGCCAACCTTCGCCCAGGTGCACTTTGACGCGGCGGTCACCCTTCATGTTGTCCTTGAGCAACACGCCGTCTTCCGGGTGTTTCTCATTGAGCAGCACGCGGTCCTGAGGGCGCGTCAGGCGCCGCGCCAGCTCGGGCGAACCAGGGTAGTAGCGCAACTCGCCATCCGGGTTCATCTCATGCAGCACGCGCATGTAATCGGCGGTCAACGGCGGCAGGTCGCTTGCGCCCCACAGGCGGGCGATGCCTTCCAGGTATTCACCGGTGCGGTTGGCCTGGTCGCCCTGCAGGTCGTACAGACCGATCCCCGCATGGGTGTCGAGGTAGGCGAACGGCTGCTCCTTGCGCGACATCAGGGCGATGAGGCGGGTCAAGGTCAGGTGTTTGAAGACATCGGCGTGGTTGCCGGCGTGAAAGGCGTGACGATAATTCATGGTTGCTCCTGCGCAGGGGGCGAAGTTTACCTTTTACGCAAGCGTTGGTGCAGGGCAACGTGCCGGGCGGTACTTATATCGAAAAGACAGGCTTTCACCTGAAAAAAGTCTAAATATCAATGATGACTCGGACTTATTGTGGCGATCCACACTCCAGGGAGGTCCATCACCATCATGAAAGACGCCACCATCGCACTGCACCACGGCTTCCAGTCGGACCCGACCACCAAGGCCGTTGCTGTGCCGATCTACCAGAATGTTGCCTTCGAATTCGACAACGCCCAGCACGGCGCCGACCTGTTCAACCTGGACGTGCCCGGCAATATCTACACGCGGATCATGAACCCCACCAACGACGTGCTGGAGCAACGCATCGCCGCGCTCGAAGGCGGTATCGCAGGCCTGGCGGTGTCGGCCGGCAGCGCGGCGATCCACTACGCGATCCAGACGCTCACCCGCGCCGGGGACAATATTGTCACCACCCCGCAACTCTACGGCGGCACCTACACCTTGTTCGCGCACTTGCTGCCCAGCTTCGGCGTCGATGTTCGCTTTGCCCGGGATGACTGCGCCGAAGCCATCGCCGAGCTGATCGACGACAACACCAAGCTGGTGTACTGCGAAAGCATCGGCAACCCGGCGGGCAACATCGTCGACCTGGAAGCCCTGGCCAACGTCGCCCACGCGCACGGCGTGCCGCTGGTGGTGGATAACACCGTGGCCACGCCGATCCTGTGCAAACCCATCCGGTTCGGCGCCGATATCGTGGTGCACTCGGTGACCAAGTACATCGGCGGCCACGGCAACTCCCTGGGCGGCGTGATCGTCGACAGCGGCAACTTCCCCTGGACCGACTACCCGCAGAAATTCCCCGGGCTCAACAACCCCGAGCCCGCCTATCACGGCGTGGTCTACACCGAGAAATTCGGCCCGGCCGCCTTCATCGCTCGCGCCCGCACCGTTCCACTGCGCAACACCGGCGCGGCACTGGCCCCGATGAACGCCTTCCTGCTGCTGCAAGGCCTGGAAACCCTGGCCCTGCGCATGGAGCGCCATACTGAAAACGCCCTGAAGGTCGCACAGTTCCTGCAAGGCCATGCCGAGGTAGAGTGGGTCAGCTACGCAGGCCTGCCGGACCACCCGCACCACGAACTGGCGCAGAAGTACTTGCAAGGCAAACCGTCAGCAATCCTTTCATTTGGCTTGAAGGGCGGCTATGAGGCCGGCGTGCGCTTCTATGACGCACTGCGCATCTTCAAGCGCCTGGTGAACATCGGCGATGCCAAATCCCTGGCCTGCCACCCGGCCTCCACCACCCATCGGCAGATGAACGAGCAAGAACAGGCCAAGGCCGGCGTAAAGCCCGAGATGATTCGCTTGTCGGTGGGCATCGAGGCCATTGAAGACCTGATCGAGGATTTGCAGCAGGCGCTGGGCTCAACTCAGCTCTGAGGCCAGGTAATCAGCCAGCGCTTCATGGCTGATACCCGATCGACGCGCAAAGTAGGCGACCTTGTGCTGCAAGGTCGCCGGCGCAAAAGCGGTGTAGAGGTCGGGTCGCTGCTCTTCGAGCCACTGCAACAGGTTACCGACCAGGGTTTGCGGCGATTGCTCCGCCAAGTGCTCCAGCAAAGGTACCGGCACTCGCCACCATGGGCTGGCTTTGGCGGCAGTGACCGGGCCAGTCGCAACAGTCAGCGATTGGCCACTAATGAGGTATCGCGGGAACACCGGCAACAGCTCTTCACCGCAGCGCTGAATGATCGGCAGAAACTGCGCGCCATCCCAAAAGCGCAAAAATACCTCTTGCCCATCGGCCAGGTACACCTTGGTCAGGCTTTGCAGGTGTGCGACCACCACGTCCAATGGGCAGGACGATACGGCCAGCCAGCCCCAATCCGTGGCGTCTGTGGCGGCAGCCCATTCCAGGAACGCGCTACCTGGATCGACGATGCCTACATAGGGCATCACCTCCTCCCAGGTCGCATAGGCCGTACTGGCCCAAACGGGATGCAAAGGCGCTCCGCCGGCCAGCGTTCGCCACGCATTCAAGGGCTGGGCGTCGCTGGCAGCGCCGAGTACTGCGAAGATCTTTTCACCAGCAAGCAAGGGTTGAAGCATCGACGTAGAGTCCTTCTGGGTGGAGGTCAGGTGAGATTGCACTGGCCGTTCCTGCATCGTTCGCACTCTTCGCAAAACGGTGCACTGCGTTTCAGGCTGGCGACCTGCACACGGGACAGCGGAGCCGGGATCACTGCCAACAATTTTTCCTTCACCCCCGGCATCAACGGCGCCGCTACTGCAGCGGGCGCCCCGCCAGGCTGGATCGGCACGCTGCTGAAAATGCCACCGGCAGACAGGGTGATCGACTGCCCACCCGCCTGAATCGTGACGGTCGCGCCCGCGCCAATGACGATGCTTTGTCCTGCGCCTATCTGGATGGTCTGCCCGGCCCGGACCTGCTGCGAACCGCCCACCACCAGATGGTCGTCCTGCTTGAGGTCGGTCAGGCGGTTGCCATGATTTATCCGCTGTTCCTCGCCCTGCACTTCATGGTGCGATTCGCCGTCCACCATCACCCGATGGTCATGTAGCACATGCTGCGTCCAATCCCGCTGGGCGCGCAGATAGATTTCCTCGGCCCCCTTGCGATCCTCGATGCGTAGCTCGTTGTAGCCACCCCCCCCAGGGCTGCTCTGGCTGCGCAAGATGCTTCGGGTCTTGTCCGCCGGCAAATCGAGGGGCACCTGTGTTGCCGCATTAGGCAGGCAACCCATCACCAATGGCATATCCGGGTCGCCATTGACGAAGCCCACCAGGACCTCCATACCGACCCGCGGAATCAACACAGAACCGTAACGATCATGGGCCCAACCGCTGGCAACCCTCAGCCAGCAGCTGGACTGATCGTTGCGTTCACCGTTGCGGTCCCAGGCAAACTGCACCTTGACCCGGCCGTACTCGTCACAATGGATTTCACTGTCGGCTGGCCCCGTTACCACTGCGCTCTGGTAACCCGATATGGGCGGCCGCGACATCAGGAGCGGTGTTCGAAACAGCACGTCCCAGGGCGTTACGACAAATTCATTGCTGTAGCCTTGGGAGGATTCATCGCCATATCCTTCAGGGGCAGATTCCTCAAGCACCTGAGGCTGCCGCCCTGTATGGTGCAACTGAGTGACCAGCCACAAGGCATTCCACTCCTGACGAGGGTGACCAGCCATCTTCAGGAACTGTCCGGTGACCAACGCCGGTTGATCGCTATGGCCACGGGCCTGGCGGTAATCGCTGCGATGACGCTCCAGCACGCGTTGCGCCAGGTACTTGCCACGCTCACGATCTTCGAAGTGCCCTGGGTAACCCTGGTCGTTCAGAGTCGGTTGCCGATTGCTGGAGACTGCGCTTTCCAACGTCAGGTTCGGCTTTTTGAAGTCGTAGTCCCGCAGATTCACACCGCTGGTGCGGGTCTTCAGCCGCAGAATAAAGCGCTTGATCGCAGGCCCATCGGCCACCATCCCGGAGCCGGGTGAATACGGCGTGACGTGATCCGGCTGCGCGAACACACTCTGGTCGTCGCCAAACACCAACAGGTGGCGCTCGGGGCTGTGCTGGAAGTGATAGTGAATGCCCCATTCGGCACACAAGCGTTGAATAAACTCCAGATCGGTTTCGCCGAACTGAACACAATACTCACACTCGGGGTACTTGCCGCTCAGATGAAACGCGAAGGCATCAGCCTTGATGGCCTGGGCTTCCAATACCTGCGCAATGATCTGGGGCACTGTTTGTTTCTGGAAGATCCGCTGATGAGTGCTGTGCTCCAGATAAGCCAGCTGCGGCATCAGGGTGATCTGATAGCGCGTAAGGCGCCTGCCCGAATCGCCTTGTGCGACCCGATACACCAGGCCATGAATGCCATGGCCATTGGCATCAAACCCCAGGAACGCCTGGCTGTGCAGCAGACTCTCAAGGTCCAGGTCGGGTTGCTCGCTGACCAACTCCAGGTCAAAGCGAAAAGGCAGGCTGATGAACTCAGTCCCCATGAACCCGTGGACCTTGAATTCACTGGGCTCCCCATTGAGGGACAGGGTAAAGGCACTCTGATTGGCAGGAGCTAACATCCGGTGTTTCTCTGCAAGGGGTAAGGGGCCGATTCTGCATCACGGCTGCCCTCTGCCGAGCACGCGCCAGACAAATCAGTAAAACCCTACAAAAACGCGTACGAATCCTCTCTGGGTCGGCGTAAAGCAAACGCAAAAAAAGGCCCGCTATCCATACGAAGCGGGCCTCTCTTTCAACTCATCAGGCGCTTAAGGCCCGGCGAATTACTTGTTGAGGTTGTAGTCTTTTTCCGCCGCATCAAAACGCTCGACCATACCCGCAGTCGGTGCGCCCATCTTGCTCACGACGTAGATCGCGAGGCTGGCGAAGATGAAGCCTGGGATGATTTCGTACAGGCCCAGCAGCTCAAAGTGTTTCCACACGATCACGGTGATCGCGCCGACCAGGATACCGGCCAGTGCGCCGTTGCGGGTCATGCCTTTCCAGATCACCGAGATCAGCACCACAGGACCGAACGCGGCGCCGAAACCGGCCCAGGCGTAGCTCACCAGGCCCAGTACGCGGTTGTTCGGGTTGGCGGCCAGGCCGATAGCGACCAGGGCCACCAGCAGCACCATGGCACGACCGACCCACACCAGCTCAACCTGGGAGGCGGTCTTGCGCAGAAAGGTTTTGTAGAAGTCTTCGGTCAGGGCGCTGGAGCACACCAGCAATTGGCAGCTCAGGGTACTCATCACGGCAGCCAGGATGGCCGACAGCAACACACCGGCAATCCATGGGTTGAACAGCAGCTTGGCCAGCTCGATGAATACGCGTTCGTGGTTTTCAGTCACAGGACCGGCCACTTCCGGGTGTGCCGAGAAGTAGGCAATACCGAAGAAGCCCACCGCCACCGTGCCGCCCAGGCACAGGATCATCCAGGTCATGGAGATACGACGCGCCTTGGCAATCGACTTCACCGAATCCGCCGCCATGAAGCGCGCCAGGATATGCGGCTGGCCGAAGTAACCCAGGCCCCAGCCCATCAGCGAAATGATGCCGATGAAGGTGGTGTTTTTCAGCATGTTGAAGTTGTCAGGGTTCTTGGCTTCGATGGCCAGGAAGGTGGTGTCGACGCCACCAGTGGCCAGCAACACGATGATCGGCGTGAGGATCAGCGCGAAAATCATCAGGGTGGCCTGTACGGTGTCAGTCCAGCTCACGGCCAGGAAACCACCGACGAAGGTGTAGGCAATGGTCGCTGCGGCACCGGCCCAAAGGGCGGTCTCGTAGGACATGCCGAAAGTGCTTTCGAACAAGCGGGCACCGGCAACGATGCCGGAAGCGCAGTAAATGGTGAAGAACACCAGGATCACCACGGCGGAGATGATCCGCAGCAGGCCGCTTTTATCTTCGAAACGGCTGGAGAAATAATCCGGCAGGGTCAGGGCGTCACCGTTGTGCTCGGTCTGGACCCGCAGGCGACCGGCGACAAACAGCCAGTTGAGGTAGGCACCGACGATCAGGCCGATGGCGATCCAGCTTTCCGACAGGCCGGACATGTAGATCGCGCCCGGCAGGCCCATCAACAACCAGCCGCTCATGTCGGAAGCACCGGCCGACAAGGCTGTCACCACGCTACCGAGGCTGCGACCGCCTAGGATGTAGTCGGAAAGGTTGTTGGTGGAGCGATAGGCCATGAAGCCGATCAGCACCATTGCTGCGATGTAGATCACGAACGTGATCAGGGTTGGATTACTAACGCTCATAAGAGTGACGCCCTGGCTTTGTTTTTATGTAGCGGCGGTCTGTCAGACGACCACCCACTGGAAGTAGGTAGACGTAGCTGCGTGCCGCGCATTTATGACTGACGTTTCCCCAGGAAAGCCGCCAGCCGATGAACCAAACCTCAGAGGTGGTTGCACCTTGGGCGCGAATGCTATTCAACAAAGCAAATAAGGTGCAACCAGTTTCGCGAGAATAAGTTGCACCTTGATGTTAAATGCGCAAAACACCTCGTTTTTGCTCCTTTTCGGAGCAAGAACAGCCGATCTCAGAAGCAAACGCACCAAGGCGAAGCGGATTCCGTCGAAGGCCGGTTTTTTTCCCGATCACGATCGAAAAAATCATGAAGAAAATGGGTTGCACCCGGTTGCACCTCTGCATGCGCAAAGCTAATCTTGCCGCCAGCTGATGCCACTCGGTAGTGGCACCCATGAGGATAAGAAAATGGCTACGACCACCCTTGGGGTCAAACTTGACGACCCGACCCGCGAGCGCCTCAAGGCCGCCGCGACCTCCATCGATCGCACGCCGCACTGGCTGATCAAGCAGGCGATTTTCAATTACCTGGAGAAACTGGAGGGTGGTGCAACCCTGACTGAACTCAATGGTTTGAGCAGCAAGGACGCGGACGACGCGGGCGAGGTCCAGACCGACCACGCCCACCAGTGCTTCCTCGAATTCGCCGAAAGCATCCTGCCGCAATCCGTGCTGCGTGCGTCGATCACTGCCGCTTACCGTCGCCCCGAGCCGGAAGTGGTGCCGATGCTGATCGAACAGGCCCGCCTGCCGGCGCCGATGGCCGAAGCCACCAACAAGCTCGCCGCCTCGATTGCCGAAAAACTGCGTAACCAGAAGAGCGCCGGCGGCCGTGCCGGGATTGTCCAGGGCCTGCTGCAAGAGTTTTCCCTGTCGTCCCAGGAAGGTGTCGCCCTGATGTGCCTGGCCGAAGCGCTGCTGCGCATCCCGGACAAGGGCACCCGCGACGCGCTGATCCGCGACAAGATCAGCACCGGCAACTGGCAGCCGCATTTGGGCAACAGCCCGTCGCTGTTCGTCAACGCCGCCACCTGGGGCCTGCTGCTGACCGGCAAACTGGTCGCCACCCACAATGAAGCCGGCCTCACCTCGTCCCTGAGCCGCATCATCGGCAAGAGCGGCGAGCCGATGATCCGCAAGGGCGTCGACATGGCCATGCGCCTGATGGGCGAACAGTTCGTCACCGGCGAAACCATCGCCGAAGCCCTGGCCAATGCGAGTAAATTCGAAGCCAAGGGCTTCCGCTATTCCTACGACATGCTCGGTGAAGCCGCGCTCACCGAACACGATGCCCAGAAGTACCTGGCCTCGTACGAACAAGCCATCCACTCCATCGGCAAAGCCTCCCACGGCCGTGGGATTTATGAAGGCCCGGGCATTTCCATCAAGTTGTCGGCGCTGCACCCGCGCTACAGCCGTGCGCAGTATGAGCGCGTGATGGATGAGCTGTACCCGCGTCTGCTGTCCCTGACCCTTCTGGCCAAGCAATACGACATCGGTTTGAACATCGACGCCGAAGAAGCCGACCGCCTGGAGCTGTCCCTGGACCTGCTCGAGCGCCTGTGCTTCGAGCCTCAACTGACTGGCTGGAACGGCATCGGTTTCGTGATCCAGGCCTACCAGAAGCGTTGCCCGTATGTGATCGACTACGTCATCGACCTGGCGCGCCGCAGCCGCCACCGCCTGATGATCCGCCTGGTAAAAGGCGCGTACTGGGACAGCGAAATCAAGCGCGCCCAGGTCGAAGGCCTGGAAGGCTACCCGGTGTACACCCGCAAGGTGTACACCGACGTGTCCTACATCGCCTGCGCACGCAAACTGCTGTCGGTACCGGAAGTCATCTACCCGCAGTTCGCCACGCACAACGCCCACACGCTTTCGGCCATCTACCATATCGCCGGTCAGAACTATTACCCCGGCCAGTACGAGTTCCAGTGCCTGCACGGCATGGGTGAGCCACTGTACGAGCAGGTTGTAGGCAAGGTTGCCGATGGCAAGCTGAACCGTCCGTGCCGCGTGTATGCACCGGTCGGCACCCACGAAACGCTGCTGGCCTACCTGGTCCGTCGCCTGCTGGAAAACGGCGCGAACACTTCGTTCGTCAACCGTATTGCCGACCAATCCATCTCGATCCAGGAGCTGGTGGCCGATCCGGTGACCAGCATCGAGCAAATGGCCACGCTGGAAGGCGGCTTCGGCCTGCCGCACCCGCGCATTCCATTGCCACGTGACCTGTACGGTAGCGACCGCGCCAACTCGGCCGGTATCGACCTGGCCAACGAACATCGCCTGGCATCGCTTTCGTGTGCCCTTCTCGCCACCGCTCACAACAACTGGAAAGCCACGCCGATGCTCGGTTGTACCTCCAGCGAGCAAGCAGCGGCGCCGGTGCTCAACCCGTCCGACCTGCGTGATGTAGTCGGTCATGTACAAGAAGCCACCGTCGAAGACGTCGACAACGCCATCCTGTGCGCAATCAGTGCCGGTCCGATCTGGCAGGCCACCCCGCCCGCCGAACGCGCCGCTATCCTGGAGCGCGCCGCCGACCTGATGGAGGGCGAGATCCAGCCGCTGATGGGCCTGCTGGCCCGCGAAGCCGGCAAGACCTTCGCCAACGCCATCGCCGAAGTGCGTGAAGCCGTGGACTTCCTGCGCTACTACGCGGTGCAGGCACGCAACGACTTCACCAACGACGCCCACCGGCCACTGGGCCCGGTGGTCTGCATCAGCCCGTGGAACTTCCCACTGGCCATCTTCAGCGGCCAAGTCGCCGCCGCATTGGCCGCCGGCAACCCGGTACTGGCCAAGCCGGCCGAACAAACTCCGCTGGTCGCCGCGCAAGCCGTGCGCATCCTGTTGGAAGCCGGTATTCCGGAAGGCGTGCTGCAACTGCTGCCGGGCCAGGGCGAAACCGTGGGTGCCCGCCTGGTGGGGGATGATCGCGTCAAAGGCGTGATGTTCACTGGCTCTACCGAAGTGGCGCGTCTGCTGCAACGTAATGTCGCGGGCCGCCTGGACGCCCAGGGCCGTCCGATCCCGTTGATCGCCGAAACCGGCGGCCAGAACGCGATGATCGTCGACTCCTCGGCGCTGACCGAACAAGTCGTGATCGACGTGGTGTCTTCGGCCTTCGACAGCGCCGGCCAGCGTTGCTCGGCCCTGCGCGTACTGTGCCTGCAGGAAGATTCAGCAGACCGTGTGATCGAAATGCTCAAGGGCGCCATGGCTGAATGCCGCCTGGGCAACCCGGAGCGCCTGTCGGTGGATATCGGCCCGGTGATCGACGCCGAAGCCAAGGCCGGCATCGAGAAACACATCCAGGCCATGCGCGACAAAGGCCGCAACGTATACCAGGTGGCGATTGCCGATGGTGAAGAGATCAAGCGCGGCACCTTCGTGATGCCAACCCTGATCGAACTGGAAAGCTTCGACGAGTTGCAACGCGAGATCTTCGGTCCGGTACTGCACGTGGTGCGCTACAAGCGTAAAGAGATCGACCAGCTCATCGGCCAGATCAACGCCTCCGGCTACGGCCTGACCCTGGGCGTGCACACCCGCATCGACGAGACCATCGCCAAGGTGATCGACAACGTCAATGCCGGTAACGTCTATGTGAACCGCAACATCGTCGGTGCCGTGGTCGGCGTACAACCGTTCGGCGGCGAAGGCCTGTCGGGCACTGGTCCGAAAGCCGGCGGCCCGCTGTACCTGTACCGCCTGCTGTCGACCCGTCCTACGGATGCGATCGAGCAATCCTTCGTACGCGGCGACGCACTGGCCGCACCGGATGTTCGCTTGCGCGACGCCATGAGCCAACCGCTGACGGCCCTCAAAACCTGGGCCGACAGCAACCAGTTCAGCGAACTCAGCGCCCTGTGCAGCCAGTTCGCCGCGCAATCGCAAAGCGGTATCACCCGCCAACTGGCCGGCCCGACCGGCGAGCGCAACAGTTACGCCATCCTGCCCCGCGAGCACGTTCTGTGCCTGGCGGACGTGGAAGGTGATCTGTTGACGCAACTGGCGGCGGTACTGGCCGTAGGCGGTTCGGCGGTATGGCCGGAATCTGACCTGACCAAGGCCTTGTTCCCACGCCTGCCGAAGGAGATTCAGGCGAAGATCAAGCGCGTGGCCGACTGGACCAAGGACGAAGTGGTGTTCGATGCGGTATTGCACCACGGTGATTCCGACCAGTTGCGCGCGGTGTGCCAGCAAGTGGCACAGCGTGGTGGCGCGATTGTCGGGGTGCATGGTTTATCCCAGGGCGAGACGGCGATTGCGCTGGAGCGTTTGGTGATTGAGCGGGCGTTGAGTGTCAACACCGCTGCGGCGGGTGGTAACGCCAGCCTGATGACCATCGGCTAACTGCCTGACGAAATGCGGTAAAAAATGTGGGAGGGGGCTTGCCCCCGATAGCGGTGGATCAGCCAATGCACTTGGTGACTGACACATCGCCATCGGGGGCAAGCCCCCTCCCACATTTGCCTGTGCATCACCCAAATCAATGTTGCTATCCAGCCTCTATTCGCGCACTTAGACTCAGGCCAATTCCTCCAAAGGTAATCCGCCATGTCCGAGACGCTGCTCAGTTCCCGCAATCTGGCTTTCGAGCTGTACGAAGTCCTCGATGCCGAGGGCCTGACCCAGCGCGAGCGGTTTGCCGAGCACAATCGCGAAACCTTCGACGCAGCCATCAGCACCGCACGCAGCATTGCGGAAAAATACTTTGCGCCCCACAACCGCAAGAACGACGAGAACGAACCGCGCTACGAAGACGGCAAGGCCATTCTGATTCCGGAGGTCAAACCGGCGGTGGATGCGTTCCTTGAAGCCGGTTTCCTCAACGCAGCACGCAGTTTCGAAGCCGGTGGCATGCAACTGCCCACCCTGTTGTCACAAGCCTGTTTCGCGCACTTCCAGTCGGCGAACGCCGCGTCCACGTCCTACCCGTTCCTGACCATGGGCGCCGCCAACCTGATCGAAAGCTTCGGCACCGCGGATCAGAAACAACGCTTCCTGCAACCGATGATCGACGGCCGTTTCTTCGGCACCATGGCCCTCACCGAACCCCACGCCGGCTCATCGCTGTCGGATATTCGCACCCGCGCAGAACCAGCGGCTGACGGCACCTATCGCCTCAAGGGCAACAAGATCTTTATTTCCGGCGGCGATCACCCTCTGTCGGAAAACATCGTGCACATGGTGCTGGCCAAGCTGCCGGACGCGCCCGCCGGGGTGAAGGGCATTTCGCTGTTTATCGTGCCCAAGTTCCTGGTCAACGACGATGGCAGCCTGGGCAAGCGCAACGATGTGTTGCTGGCCGGTCTGTTCCACAAGATGGGCTGGCGCGGTACCACCTCCACGGCGTTGAATTTCGGCGATAACGGCAACTGTGTCGGCTATCTGGTGGGCAAGCCGCACCAAGGTTTAAGCTGCATGTTCCAGATGATGAACGAGGCGCGCATCGGTGTAGGTATGGGCGCGGTAATGCTTGGCTACGCCGGCTATCTCTATTCCCTGGAGTACGCCCGCGAGCGCCCTCAAGGTCGCCTGCCCGACAGCAAGGATCCTACAACCGCACCGGTCTCGATCATCCAGCACGCCGACATCAAGCGCATGCTGCTCACACAAAAATCCTATGTGGAAGGCGCCTTCGACCTGGGCCTCTACGCCGCACGCCTGTTCGACGACACCACCACCCTGGAAACCGAAGACGCGCGCAAACAGGCCCATGAACTGCTGGACCTGCTGACCCCCATCGTCAAATCCTGGCCGTCGGAGTTCTGCCTCAAGGCCAACGAACTGGCGATCCAGATTCTCGGCGGCCACGGCTACACCCGTGAATACCCGGTGGAGCAGTACTACCGTGATAACCGCCTGAACCCGATCCATGAAGGCACCCATGGCATTCAGTCCCTGGATTTGCTGGGGCGCAAGCTGGCGCAGAATGGCGGCGCGGGCTTGAAGCAACTCATCAGGTTGATCGCCGAAACCGGCGCCCGTGCGCAGCAATATCCAAGCCTCACTGCACTGAGGGAACCGCTGGAACAACTGGTGAACCGCCTGCAAGGCGTGACCATCGGCCTGCTGACGGATCTCGCCCAGGGCAAGGTCAACAGCAGCCTGGCGAACTCGGCGCTGTACTTGAAGGTGTTCGGGCATACGGTGATTGGCTGGCGCTGGCTGGAACAGGCAATTCGCGCCGAAGAAGGCTTGGCCAAGGGCAATGCGGCCGATGTGGCCTTCTACAAAGGCAAGCTCCGGGCTGCCCGGTACTTCCTGACCTGGGAAGTACCGGGCTGCCATCATGAACTGGCGATTCTGGAGGCACGCGATGACACGTGCCTCGGTATGCAGGATGAGTGGTTCTAAGGCGTTCCGATCGCCTTGGAAATCACATCGACCGTGGCGCTGACTTGCTCTTGGTAACGGTCGAGTTCCTGCTGGTGAGCCTGCTGCATTTCGATCTGCTCGGCGCACAGGTTCAGCGCCGCCAGCACCAGTAATTTGTCACCGATCAGGGTCGGGTACTTTTTCTTGGTGGTGGCCAGGGAGGCCTTGAGCAGGGTCACGGCGTGCATCAGGGTCTTATCTTCCCCAGGCGGGGCCTTGATCGAGTAATCCTCTCCGAGAATCGAAACGACCTTTATCCCTTCACTCATGCGCTGACAGGCCCTGCACTCACACGCTCAACCAGCGCCTGGATACGGGCGGCGGTGGCGCCGTGCTTCTCTTCCTGTTCCATCAGGCTCAGTTGCAGGCTGTCGTTCTCATCCTTGGCGCGGGCCAGTTCGGCCTTGAGGGATTCATTGCTGCCCAGCAGGTCCTGATTCTGTTGTACGAGGTCGCTGACGAGTTGTTCCAATTGGCTGAGAGATGCTTCTAACATTTTGATTTCTCTGGCTTTTCAAAGGGCGGTGACGATAAAGAAAATTCACCTCGGATGCCAGGGTTATCCCCGGCGCGCGGCCCGTTTTTTAAGGGCCGGGCCGCACTTTCGAGCCTTAGTGACTGCATTTACCGGATCTGGTTCCTGAATCAGTCAAACCCCTCGTCAGGTGCGACAAAACCGCACACGCCCCTTTAGACTTTAGTCGTACGACCGATAGAGAGGCACACCCCGTCTCACGGCCGCACGGATCGCGCTTCTCCCCCAGGATTCCCGCATGTCGCTTCGTAATATGAATATCGCTCCGAGGGCCTTCCTCGGCTTCGCGTTTATTGGTGCGTTGATGTTGTTTCTCGGTGTGTTCGCCCTGAATCAGATGAGCAAGATCCGCGCTGCCACCGAAGACATCACCCTGTCCAGCGTGCCAAGCATTCGTGCCCTGGATGAGTTCACCCAACTGACCCTGCGCCTGCGGGTGCTGTCGTACCGCCTGCTGACCAACCGTGAACCGGATGTGCAACAGAAAACCCTGGAAGCCTTCGAGCTGCGCAACCAGCAGATTCGCACCGCCCAGGGCATCTACGAAAAACTGATCGAGAGCAGTGAGGAGCGTTCGACCTATGACGAGTACGTACGCCTGCTCGGCCAGTACCACCAGATTGAAGAGCGCATGAAGAGCCTGTCACGGGCCAATCAAGTGGAGGAACTGCGCAGCCTGCTCAACACCGAATTGCTCAGCAATTCCGAGCAAGTCAACGCCGTGCTCACGCGGCTGCTGGACCTCAACAACACGATGGCCCTGACCACCAATAAGGATGCCGAGGACCAATACAACATGGCCTTCAACCTGGTGGTAAGCCTGTTGGTGGTCGCCACCCTGCTGACCCTGCTGTTTGCCTGGCTGCTGACCCGCAGCATCACACTGCCCATTTCCCAGGCATTGGAAGCTGCGGAAGAAGTGGCCGAAGGCAACCTGACCCGCCCGATCAAGGTCGACGGCAACGACGAAGCCGGGCGCCTGCTGGCAGCCATGGCCAAGATGCAGGACAAGCTGCGCGACACCCTGCAACGCATCGCCGGTTCCGCCACCCAGTTGGCATCGGCCGCCGAAGAGTTGAACGCAGTCACCGACGAAAGCGCCCGTGGCCTGACCCAGCAAAACAATGAAATCGAACAAGCCGCCACGGCGGTGAATGAAATGACCAGTGCCGTCGAAGAAGTTGCTCGCAATGCGGTGAGCACCTCCGAAGCGTCGCGCAACGCCACCACCTCCGCCGGTGATGGCCGTGATCTGGTGCAGGAAACGGTCAGCGCCATCGAGCGCATGAGCGCCGACGTGCAAGCCACCGCGACCCTGATTGGCGACCTGGCCAATGAGTCCCGCGATATCGGCAAGGTACTCGACGTGATCCGTGGCCTGGCCGACCAGACCAACCTGCTGGCCCTGAACGCGGCGATTGAAGCGGCGCGTGCCGGTGAAGCCGGTCGCGGCTTTGCGGTAGTGGCCGATGAGGTGCGGGCCCTGGCCCATCGCACCCAACAGTCGACCAGCGAAATCGAGCGGATGATCGGCAGTATCCAGGCCGGCACCGAGCACGCGGTGGATTCGATGCGCAACAGCACCGAACGCGCCGAATCGACGCTGAACATCGCCAAAGGTGCCGGGATGTCGCTGGATACCATCAACACCGCAATCGTCGAGATCAACGAGCGCAACCTAGTGATCGCCAGCGCGGCCGAAGAGCAGGCGCAGGTGGCGCGGGAAGTGGACCGCAACCTGGTGAACATCCGTGATTTGTCGGTGCAATCGGCCACTGGTGCCAGCCAGACTAGTGCGGCGAGCAGTGAGCTGTCGCGCCTGGCGGTGGACTTGAACGGGATGGTCAGCCGCTTCCGCCTCTAACTGACACAACTGGGTCGAAATTGTGGGAGGGGGCTTGCCCCCGATGACGGTGTATCAGCCAGCTTATCTGTAGCTGAACCATCGCAATCGGGGGCAAGCCCCCTCCCACATTTAGATCTGTGCCTGTCTTTAAAAGCTTTTTGACAGCGCAGCAATTCAACAGGTTAGAATCGCTGGCACGTAGACTGCATGGTCAGTTTGCGCCCTGTCTTGTTTGCCCGTGGAGTATTGCCTTTGAATGCGACGACCATCAACAGCCTGTTCCTGATCGGCGCGTTGCTGGTAAGTGCGAG
The DNA here is from genome assembly GCF_900115535.1 of Pseudomonas sp. NFPP28. Taxonomy (NCBI): domain Bacteria; kingdom Pseudomonadati; phylum Pseudomonadota; class Gammaproteobacteria; order Pseudomonadales; family Pseudomonadaceae; genus Pseudomonas; species Pseudomonas sp. NFPP28. Next base: position 159,185 of record NZ_FOWT01000004.1, read on the forward strand.
CATTCTAGTGAGTTCTCTTTCGTCCCGCCTGGGCATCCCGATCCTGGTGATCATCCTGGCCGTGGGCATGGTCGCCGGCGTCGACGGCGGCGGCATCATCTTCGACAACTACCCGACCGCCTACCTGGTGGGCAACCTCGCCCTGGCCGTGATCCTGCTTGATGGCGGTTTGCGCACGCGGGTGGCGAGTTTCCGCGTGGCACTCTGGCCGGCGTTGTCGCTGGCCACGGTGGGGGTGTTGATTACCACCGGCCTCACCGGCATGGCCGCGGCCTGGCTGTTTGACCTCAATATCATCCAGGGCTTGCTGATTGGTGCGATTGTCGGCTCGACGGACGCCGCAGCCGTGTTCTCGCAGCTCGGCGGCAAAGGCCTGAACGAACGGGTCACCGCCAGCCTGGAGATCGAATCCGGCAGCAACGACCCGATGGCGGTGTTCCTCACGGTTACCCTGATCGACATGCTCGCCAGCGGCCAGACCGGCCTGCACTGGAGCCTGCTGACGCACCTGGTGCGCGAATTCGGCATCGGCGGCATCGTCGGCCTGGGCGGCGGCTGGTTGATGTTGCAGATGGTCAACCGCATCAACCTGGCCACCGGCCTGTACCCGATCCTGGTGATCGCCGGTGGCCTGTTCGTATTTGCCGTGACCAACGCCCTGCACGGCAGCGGCTTCCTCGCCGTGTACCTGTGCGGCCTGGTGATAGGCAACCGCCCGGTGCGCAGCCGTCATGGCATTCTGCATATGCTCGACGGCATGGCCTGGCTGGCGCAGATCGGCATGTTCCTGGTGCTGGGCCTGCTGGTCACGCCCCATGACTTGCTGCCGATTGCGTTGCCGGCCCTGGGCCTGGCGCTGTGGATGATCCTGTTTGCACGGCCGCTGTCGGTGATGGTTGGCCTGCTGCCCTTCAAGGCGTTCCATGGCCGCGAAAAAGCCTTTATCGCCTGGGTCGGGTTGCGCGGCGCGGTGCCGATCATCCTGGCGGTGTTCCCGCTGATGGCCGGCCTGCCCCATGCGCAGCTGTACTTCAACCTGGCGTTCTTTATCGTGCTGGTGTCACTGCTGGTGCAGGGCACGAGCCTGCCGTGGGTGGCCAAGCTGCTCAAGGTCACCGTCCCGCCGGACCCGGCGCCGATTTCCCGCGCGGCGCTGGAAGTGCACGTCACCAGCGAATGGGAGCTGTTCGTCTACCGCCTGGGCGCGGAAAAATGGTGCATCGGCGCCGCCCTGCGCGAGCTGAAAATGCCCGAAGGCACGCGGATTGCCGCGCTGTTCCGTGGCCAGCAACTGCTCCATCCGTCGGGTAGTACCGTGCTGGAAGTCGGCGACCTGCTCTGCGTGATCGGCCACGAACACAACCTGCCAGCCCTGGGCAAACTGTTCAGCCAGGCACCGCAACGCGGGCTGGATCTGCGCTTCTTCGGCGACTTCGTGCTGGAAGGCGACGCCCAGCTGGGCGCGGTGTCGGCCTTGTACGGCCTGAAGCTGGAGGGCATCGACCCGGACATGCCGCTGAGCAGCTTCATCACCCAGAAAGTCGGGGGCGCGCCCATCGTCGGCGACCAGGTGGAGTGGAACAACACCATCTGGACCGTTGCGGTCATGGACGGGAACAAGATCGGCAAAGTGGGCGTCAGATTCCCCGAAGGAAGTCGCCCGGGCCCCGGACTCTTCCTCTAAACTGCGGGGCGACGACGCCCCCGATTCTTCACCTTGCACGACCGGTCTCTATGCCAACCTTGCGCACTCTTCTCGCCACTGCCCTGCTGAGCCTGACCCTGTGTGTCGGCGTTGTCCACGCCGCCGACCCGCCCAGCGCCGAGGCTATCCAGCAAACCCTGGACAAGCTGCCCGACCGCAAACTGCCCGACGCCGACATGAAGGCGCTGCAGACCATTCTGCAGCAGACCCTGACGTACCTGGGCAACAAGCAGGATTACGAGCAGCGCCTGGCCGACCTCAAGCGCCAACTGGAAGACGCCCCGCGCCAGACCACCGAGAACCAGCGCGAACTGACGCGGCTCAAGGCAACCAAAGTCATCCCGGTCGCCCAGCGCTACGCCAGCCTGCCGGTGCCACAGCTTGAACAGTTGCTGGTGCAGCGCAGCACCCAGCAAGGCGACCTGCAAAAAGAACTGGCCGATGCCAACAGCCTGTCCATCGCCGCCCAGACCCGTCCTGAGCGCGCCCAGACCGAAATCAGCAACAGCCAGACACGCATTCTGCAGATCAACTCGACCCTCAAGGCCGGTAAAGACAACGGCAAGACCCTCAGCGCCGACCAGCGCAACCAGCTCAACGCCGAACTTGCGGCCCTCAACGCGCTGATCCCCCTGCGCCGCCAGGAACTGGCCGGCAACAGCCAGCTGCAAGACCTGGGCAACAGCCAGCATGACCTGGTGATGGAAAAGACCGCACGCCTGGAACAAGAGATCCAGGACCTGCAGACCCTGATCAACCAGAAGCGCCTGGCCCAGTCCCAGCAGACCGTGACCCAGCAGTCCATCGAAGCGCAAAAAGCCGGTGGCAGCAGCCTGCTGGCCACGGAAAGCGCGGCCAACCTGAAGCTGTCCGACTACCTGCTCAAAAGTACCGACCGCCTCAACGACCTGACGCAGAAGAACCTGCAGACCAAGCAGCAACTGGACACCGTGACCCAGAGCGACTCGGCCCTGGACGAGCAAATCAACGTGCTCAAGGGCAGCCTGCTGCTGTCAAAGATCCTCTACAAGCAAAAGCAGGCCCTGCCGCGTCTCACCGTGGACCGCGACCTGGCGGACGACATCGCCAACATTCGCCTGTACCAGTTCGAGGTCAACCAGCAGCGCGAGCTGATCAGCTCGCCCAGCGCCTATGTGGATAACCTGCTGGCCAACCAGGCGCCGGAAGACGTCACCCCGCAACTGCGCCGCACCTTGCTCGAATTGGCGATCACCCGCAGCGACCTGCTGGAGCGCCTGAGCCGTGAACTGAGCGCGCTGCTCAACGAATCCATCACGTTGCAACTGAACCAGAAGCAGTTGCTCAGCACCGCCACCACCCTGCGCGCGACGCTGGATGAGCAGATGTTCTGGATTCCCAGCAACAAGCCGCTGGATACCGAATGGCTGGAAACCGTCCCCGCGCACCTGAGCAAGCAAGTCGCCACCCTGCCCTGGGCGTCCAGCGTCAGCGAACTGTATGACGGCCTGACCCAACGCCCGCTGCTGTTCCTGCCCCTGCTGCTGTTGATCGGCGCGTTGCTGTGGCGTCGTAAAAACCTGTACCAGCGCCTGAACAAGGTGCACCTGGACATCGGCCACTTCAAGCGCGACAGCCAGTGGCACACGCCCCAGGCCATCCTGATCAACATCCTGCTGGCGATGCCGGTGTCCCTGGGCTTGGCGTTGTGCGGCTACGCGCTGCAAATCGACGCCCGTGGGCAAAACGCCAACCTCGGTTCAGCCCTGTTGCAGATCGCTCAGGCCTGGCTGGTGTTCTACACCGCCTATCGCATCCTGGCGCCCGGTGGCGTGGCCGAACTGCACTTTCGCTGGGAAAAGCCCCAGGTCGAATTCCTGCAAGGCTGGGTGCGCAAACTCGGGCTGGTGGTATTGGCCCTGGTGGCCGTGGTCGCCATCGCTGAACACCAACCCGCGGCGCTGGCCGACGACGTGCTGGGCATCGGCGTGGTGCTGACCTGCTACGCGCTGATGGCCTGGCTGCTGGGCCGCCTGTTGCTCAACAGCCCTACGCACGAAAAGGCTTCGCTGTTTCGCAAGGCCGTGGGCCTGTTGTTTACCGCGCTGCCCATCGCGCTGTTTATCGCCGTGTGCTTCGGCTACTACTACACCGCACTCAAGCTCAGCGACCGGCTGATCAATACCCTGTACCTGCTGATGTTCTGGCTGGTGATCGAAGCCACCTTCGTCCGTGGCCTGGGCGTTGCCGCCCGGCGCCTGGCCTATGCGCGCGCCCTGGCCAAACGCCAGGCCGCCAAGGAAGCCGGCGACGGCGAAGCGGTGATCGAAGAACCGACCCTGGACATCGAGCAGGTCAACGAGCAGTCCATGCGCCTGATTCGCCTGGCATTGCTCGGCGGTTTTATCGCCGCGCTGTATTGGGTGTGGGCGGACCTGATCTCGGTATTTTCTTACCTGGATAACGTCACGCTGTACGAATACACCAGCGGCACCGGTGCGAATATCAGCATGGTGCCCATCAGCATCGGCGACTTGCTCGGCGCGCTGATCATCATCGGCATTACCTTCGCGCTCGCGCGCAACTTACCGGGTTTGCTCGAAGTATTGGTGCTGTCCAAACTGGACCTGGCCCAGGGCAGCGCCTACGCGACCACCACGCTGTTGTCCTACGTGATTGCCGGCGTCGGTTTCGTCTCCACCCTGTCGACCCTCGGCGTGAGCTGGGACAAGTTGCAATGGCTGGTGGCGGCGCTGTCGGTGGGCCTGGGCTTTGGTATGCAGGAGATCTTCGCCAACTTCATCTCCGGCATCATGATCCTGTTCGAACGCCCGGTGCGCATCGGCGACACCATCACCATCGGCAACCTGTCGGGCACGGTGAGCAAGATCCGCATCCGCGCCACCACGATCACCGACTTTGACCGCAAGGACATCATTGTCCCGAACAAAACGTTCATTACCGGACAACTGATCAACTGGTCACTGACCGACACCATTACCCGCGTCACCCTCAAGCTCGGCGTGGACTACGGCTCCGACCTGGACCGCGTGAAGGAACTGCTGCTCAAGGCCGCCCGCGAGAACCCGCGGGTACTCAAGGAGCCGGAACCCCATGTGTACTTCCTCAACTTCGGCGAAAGCACCCTCGACCATGAACTGCGCATGCACGTGCGCGACCTGGGCGACCGCAACCCGGTGATCGACGAAGTGAACCGCTTTATCAATCGCGAGTTCAAGAAAGAGCACATCAACATCTCGTTCCGCCAGATGGAGGTCTATCTCAAGAACCTCCACGGCCAGGAATACAAACTGGTGGAAGTCGACACCCCGGCCAAGCCCGCCAATGACGGCGGCGTGCAGGAACCACCACCGAGCAAACTCGACTAACCGCGCTATCCCCAGCAGAATGCTCGGACATTCTGCTGGAGATGGCCGGTGAAAGCCCTCGACGAACTGACCTTCGACAACCGCTTCGCACGCCTGGGCGATGCGTTCTCAACCCATGTATTGCCCGAGCCCCTCGACGCACCGCGCCTGGTCGTGGCGAGCGAGGCCGCCATGGCCCTGCTCGACCTGGACCCCGCCGTTGCCGAAACACCGGTGTTCGCCGAACTGTTCGGCGGGCACAAACTGTGGGCCGAGGCAGAGCCGCGGGCGATGATCTATTCCGGGCATCAGTTCGGCGGCTACACCCCGCAATTGGGTGACGGCCGTGGGTTGTTGCTGGGCGAGGTGTACAACCAGGCGGGCGAGCATTGGGACCTGCACCTCAAGGGCGCCGGCATGACGCCTTACTCACGCATGGGCGATGGGCGTGCCGTGCTGCGCTCGTCGATCCGCGAATTCCTCGCGTCCGAAGCGCTGCATGCGCTGGGCATCCCCAGCAGCCGCGCGCTGTGCGTGATCGGTTCCGACACCCCGGTGTGGCGCGAAAAACAGGAACGCGGCGCGATGGTGTTGCGCATGGCGCACAGCCATATCCGCTTCGGGCATTTCGAATACTTCTACTACACCAAGAAACCCGAGCAGCAGGCGCAACTGGCCGAACACGTGCTCAACCTGCACTACCCCGAATGCCGCGAACAGCCCGAGCCGTACCTGGCGATGTTCCGCGAAATCGTCGAGCGCAATGCCGAGCTGATCGCCAAATGGCAGGCATATGGCTTCTGCCACGGGGTGATGAACACCGACAACATGTCGATCCTCGGTATCACCTTCGACTTCGGGCCGTTTGCATTCCTGGACGACTTTGACGCGCACTTCATCTGCAACCACTCGGATCACGAAGGGCGCTATTCCTTCAGTAATCAGGTGCCGATCGGGCAGTGGAACTTGAGTGCATTGGCGCAGGCGCTGACACCGTTTATCAGCGTCGATGCGTTGAAGGAAGCACTTGGGTTGTATCTGCCGCTTTATCAAGCGAACTACCTGGACCTGATGCGCCGCCGCTTGGGGCTGACCATCGCCGAAGACGATGACCAGCAACTGGTCGAGCGTTTACTGAAGCTGATGCAAAACAGCGGCGTGGATTACACCCTGTTCTTCCGGCGCCTGGGGGATGAATCGGCGGCGTTGGCCGTAGCGCGGCTGCGCGATGACTTTGTCGACCTGGCCGGGTTTGATGCCTGGGCCGAGCAGTACAAGGCGCGCGTTGAGCGGGATGGGGAATTCAGCCAAGAACAACGCCGTGCGCGGATGCATGCGGTGAACCCGCTGTATATCCTGCGCAACTACCTGGCGCAGAACGCCATCGTTGCCGCCGAATCCGGGGATTACAGCGAAGTGCGGCGGTTGCATGCGGTGCTTTCCAAGCCGTTTGAGGAGCAAGCGGGGATGGGGCAGTACGCACAGCGGCCGCCGGATTGGGGGAAGCATTTGGAGATTAGTTGTTCGTCATAGGAGGCCTATCCAGAAGATCGCCCACCGCCGTGATCGTGATCGTGATCAGATGAACATATCCACAGGGACCTTGAAGAACTCCGCCAGCCAACGAATCTGCCGAACGTTCAGCTGGCGTTTTCCACTCAGGATTTCTGAGACAACCGACTGAGCGCCGACACCAGGCAGGTCACTTTGCGTCAAGCCATGCTCCTGCATCATTGAACGCAATACATCGACACCGCTCGCCTCAGGTATTGGCCAATGCTCTAAGTCATAGGCCTCAACCCAATCACCGATGATATCGACCAGCCCCATCAGCGGATGGGTTTCATCGTCCCCCACGATATCCAGCAATTCGTCGAGCGCCTCTACCAACACATCGTAATCAGCCTCGGTTTTCGGCTTACGCAACAAGGGGGACACGAACTGCCAATGCTCGGCGACTTGCTCGATCAATACACTCATTTTTCCCATTACTCCTTCCACTTACCCTTGTCGTATTCACGATGGTCCAAAACATGCCGGATGTAGAGACGCTGCATTCGATAGCGCACGATGGCAATAAGGCGGAGCTTGTTGCCTCCGATATTGAACACATGCAGCGCCCCCACTTTATCCACAGCAGGGAAAACTGCTCTCAAAGTCGCAAAGTCTTCAGGGTTGATGACTTTGACCTTCCGATGCCACTCATCCAGAGCACTGGCTGAGTGAGGCCATTTTTCCTTGGCATTTCGTATTTGCTTCGCACTGATCACTCGCATGCAACATCCCTATCGCATCTTGCTATGAAGGTTAAACTCGAACGCTGACTATCGCAATTTGCTATAGAGTCGATCGGACCGGTGGTGCTTTGTCGAACACGCTTTCACAGCCTAGGTAGGCATGCCCAACCAGCACGCAAAAATCTGTGAGCATATGCAACGCCGCTTCATAACTTGATAACACCTGCGTCCGGCTCCACATTGAACTTCACTGACTGCTTTCATTGGAGCCCCACCATGCCCGAACCTCTTGTCATCCCCTGCCCCCACTGCAACGGCCTCAACCGCATCCCCGGTGAACGCCTGGGTGATGCGCCCAAATGCGGGCGCTGCAAGCAGCCGGTTTTGTCGAACAAGCCGTTTGAGTTGAAGCAAGGCGACTACGCCAGTCAAATCAAGGGCGATTTGCCGTTGCTGGTGGATGTGTGGGCGGACTGGTGTGGGCCGTGTAAGTCGTTTGCGCCGGTGTTCGAGCAGGCGGCCGGGCAGTTGGCGGGCAAGTGCCGGTTGGCCAAGCTGGACAGCGAGGCCAATCAGCAGTTGTCGGCACAGTTGGGGATTCGCTCGATTCCCAGTTTGATTCTGTTCAAGAACGGCCGCGAAGCGGCGCGCCAGAGTGGGGCGCTTGCGTTGCCGCAATTGATGAGCTGGTTGCATAGCCAAGGCGTGTAACTCGGCCTTGGAAACCACCCATCCCCCTCCCACAGGGGTTTTGTGTTGTCTTTTGGATCACGCGTTTTCCAGCAGGTTATGCAACTCTACAAACTGCTGCGTCAGCTTGTGCCGTGGATCCAGGTGGATCAGCGGCTTGCTCTCCTGGTGCGACTCACGCATGCGCACGGAGCTGGCCAAGTACACCGGCAGCACCGGCAACCCTTCTGCAATCAACTCATCCAGCATCTGCTGCGGCAGGCTCGCCCGGGCCTGGAACTGATTGACCACGATGCCTTCCACTTCGAGGTCCTCGTTGTGGTCTTCCTTCAACTCTTCGATCTCCGCCAGCAGACCATACAGGGCCTGGCGCGAGAAGCTGTCGCAATCGAAGGGTATCAGCACGCGATCAGCGGCAATCAGCGCTGAAACCGCATAAAAATTCAGTGCTGGAGGCGTATCCAGGTAAATCCGGTCGTAATCTTCGCTCAGCTCATCCAGCAGCTTTCGCAGCTTGTTGATCTTGTGCTTGGCCTCGAGCTTGGGCTGCAGGTCCGCCAGTTCTGCGGTTGCGGTGATCACGTGCAGGTTGTCGAAGGGGGTCTCGTAGATATCCACTCGGTTTTTCTTCGAAAACGGCCCGGAAGACAGGGTTTGCTTGAAGAATTCGGCAATACCCATGGGGATATCGTCGCCGGTCAGCCCAGTGAGGTATTGGGTTGAATTGGCTTGCGCATCGAGGTCCACCAACAGGGTTCGATAACCTTCGCTGGCGCTGACTGCCGCCAGGTTGCAGGCAATGCTGGACTTGCCAACGCCACCTTTTTGATTGAACACCACACGCCGCATGGAAAAACCTCCGTGTATCAATGAATGTCCGAGTGTAGAGGGCAAAAGCGCCTGTTAGCTACCTCGTTCATCCATGCACTGCTGCATCACGATGCCATTGGCACGATAGCTGTCATACACAGCCCACAGATTAAAAAGAACGGTCCGACAATCCATCCAGTCCTTGGGTAAAGGACAATCTGTCAATTCTTTCCACTATTTTGTAATCGACCGTGCACAAATCTTTACCAAAGTTTGCTAGAACCCCACGGCACCGGGATAATGCGCGCCATTCGGCTATTGTTCCCTGTCCCGGTATTCGGGGCCAAAAGTCGCACATGGAAGCCCGCAGGGGCGGGACAACTTCTCAGTGATCACTTTCAACATCGCCCAATGGCGCGCCTGGGCCCCCGGGCTCGATAGCGTGGATGACTGGCGCGCCTGGTGTCAGGCGCCGGCGTTGCTGCCCGCAAGTGATGCAGCCCCTGATGTCTCGTTCCTGCCGGCCATGCAGCGCCGCCGCCTGAGCAGGCTGGCGCGCATGGCGTTCAGCGTGGGTTGGCCACTGGCCGAAGGCCTGCAGGACCTGCCGCTGGTGTTTATCTCCCGGCATGGCGAAACCCCGCGCACCCTCGACATCCTCAGCGACCTGGCCAGCGAACAACCGCTGTCGCCAACCCAGTTCAGCCTGTCGGTGCACAATGCGGTGATTGGCCTTTGGTCGATCCTGCGCAATGAAACCAGCGAAATGACCGCCCTCGCCGCCGCCGGCGATGGCCTGGAACACGGCATGCTCGAAGCCGCCGCGCTGCTCAACGAAGGTGCGACGGCGGTTTTACTGGTGATAACCGAAGAGCAGGCGCCCGAAGCCTATGCCAGCTGGATCGTCGACGTGCCCTTCCCCTACGCCCTCGGTTTGCTGCTGACGCCGGGCGACGAGTGGCAACTGGAACTCGGTACCGGCACTGTCCAACCCACTCAAACCCAGTGGCCCCACGCCCTGAACCTGCTGCGCACCCTGCTCACCGAACAGGTCGCCTGCCAACATGCCTGGAAGAACCGCGTATGGAACTGGCAACGCAAGCCCTGAATGACAAACCACGAGACGCCTATTACTGGCGCCTGTTCGCCACCGCCGCCAGCTTTGCGCTGTTCGGTTTCGGCGGGTTGTGCCTGCGTTTGCTGGTGTTTCCTTTGCTCAGTTGCCTGCCAGGGGACGCTGCAAAGCACCGCAGCCGCGCCCGTCACACGATCAGTTGGCTGTTCTGGTTCTTTATCCGCCTGATGCAACGCGCCGGCGTGCTGACCTACAGCGTCGAAGGTGCCGAAAAGCTGGGTCGCCCGGGCCAGATGATCATCGCCAACCACCCATCGCTGATCGACGTGGTATTCCTGATCGGCCTGGTGCGCCAGGCCAATTGCGTGGTCAAGCAGAGCCTGTGGCAGAACCCGTTCACCCGCGGCCCGGTGCGCGACGCCGGTTATATCAGCAACGACGGCAGTGCCGAGATGCTCGATGCTGCCGCAGACGCCCTGCGCAGCGGCCAGACCCTGATCATCTTTCCCGAGGGCACCCGCACCACACCCGGCGCGGCGCCTGCCTTTCATCGCGGCGGTGCCGCCATTGCACTGCGGGGTGCGACAATCATCACCCCCGTGGTGATCAAGGTCAGCCCGACCACGCTGACCAAGGCCGAACCCTGGTATCGCATCCCTAAATGCCGCGTGCACTTCAGTTTGCGGGTGGGTGCCGATATAGAACCACAGGCGTTCGCAACACTGGGGCCCGCGCCCCAGGCCTCACGCAAGCTCAACGATTACCTGCATCACTATTTTATTAAGGAGCTCGCCGAAGATGAGCGACCAACACCGCCTTGAGCACGACATAAAGGCGCTGATCATCGAGGCCCTGGGCCTGGAAGATATCAGCGTCGACGATATCGGCAGCGATCAGACCCTGTTCGGCGAAGGCCTCGGCCTGGATTCGGTAGATGCCCTGGAACTGGGCCTGGCGATCCAGAAAAAGTACGGCATCAAGATCGATGCCGACGCCAAGGACACCCGCAATCACTTCACCAACGTGGCCAGCCTTGCGGCGTTCGTCACGGCCAGACAGGCAGCTTGAGACCGGACCATGCAAACTCGTGACGATATTTTCAACACCCTGCGCGATGCCTTGGTGGAACTGTTCGAACTGCCGCCGGAACGCGTTACCCTGGACGCCAACCTGTACCAGGACCTGGAAATCGACAGCATCGATGCCGTCGACTTGATCGACCATATCAAGCGCCAGACCGGCAAGAAGATCGCCGCCGAGGAATTCAAGGCTGTGCGCACCGTGAACGACGTGGTTGAGGCGGTGTACCGTCTGGTCACGCCTGCCGCATGAGCCGGTTGATCGGCCTTGGCCTGTTGCTGGCGGGGCTGCTGTACCCCTTTGCGGTGTATTACGGCACCGAACACTTCGCCCCGTGGCAATTCGGTCTGCTGCTCGGCAGTCTGTGGCTGCTGCGCGCGCTGACCGGTGCACGACGCCCGGGCAGCCGCGGGATGGCGCTGGCGGTGATCGTGTTCTGCCTGTTGCTCGCCTGGTTCGACAACCCCCGCCTGCTGCGCTGGTACCCGAGCCTGGTCAGCGCGTTCATGCTGGCGCTGTTCGGCCTGAGCCTCAAATATGGCCCGCCGATGGTCGAGCGCCTGGCGCGCATGACCGACCCGGTGCTGGCGCCGCATGCCATCGTGTACACCCGCCAGGTCACCGTGGTGTGGAGTGTGTTTTTTCTGTGTAATGGCCTGCTCGCCGCCACCCTCACCCTGTGGGCACCGCTGAGCTGGTGGACGTTGTACAACGGCCTGATCGCCTACGGGCTGATGGGGCTGTTGTTTGCCGTGGAATGGCTGGTACGACAAAGGGTTCGAGGCCGCGTATGAATGGGTTGAAACTTGAGCACGTGCTGCTTGAGCCGCTGGAACAGCGTCCGGTTACCACCGAACCTGCCATGAATCATGCCCAACTGTGGGCATACTCCCTGAGCCTGGCGGCGGGCCTGCAAGCCCGCGGCATCCAGCGACTGGCCGTGTACCTGGAAGATGCCGGCCTGCTGGCGATTGCCCTGCTGGGTGCCTGGCGGGCCGGAGTCAGCGTACTGCTGCCCGCCGACCTGCAACCTCAGACCCGCCAACGCTGGGATGAGGCCGTCGATGCCTGGCTGACCCAAGCGGCTGACCTTGAGTCGCTGTATGCGGCGCCATTGAGCGCTGCCGCACTTGAACTGGACGCTTGCCAACTGAGCCTGTGCACCTCCGGCTCCAGCGGCGAACCCAAGCGCATCGACAAGACCCTGCGTCAACTGGCCAACGAGGTCGAGGCCCTGGAAACCCTGTGGGGCCAGGACCTCAAGGACGCCTGCATCATCGGCAGCGTCGCCACCCAACACATCTACGGTTTGCTGTTCCGCGTCCTGTGGCCGCTGTGCGCCGGCCGTACCTTTGTGCGCAAGCAACTGGCATTCCCTGAAGACATGCAGCGCGCCAGTCGCGAGCATGCGCACTTTGCCTGGGTTGCCAGCCCGGCACTGCTCAAGCGCATGGGCGATAACCTCGACTGGCCGGCACTGAGCAGCGTGTCGCGGGTGTTTTCGTCCGGCGGCGCGTTGCCGGTGGACGCCGCCGGCAGCCTGTATGACCGCTTGCAACAATGGCCGACCGAGATTCTCGGCAGCTCGGAAACCGGCGGCATCGCCTGGCGCCAAGGCGCACAGCCGTGGCAGCCGTTTACCGACGTGCAACTGAGCCAGGATGCCGACGGTGCCCTGCGCATTGCATCGCCTTACCTGCCTGAGGGGCATGTCGAACAGACCGCCGACGCCGCACGCATCCATGCCGATGGCCGTTTCGAGCTGCTCGGCCGCCTGGACCGCATCGTCAAGCTGGAAGAAAAACGCATCTCCCTGCCCATGCTGGAACACGCGTTGATGACCCACCCGTGGGTCGCCGACACCCGCCTGGGCGTAGTCCAGGAAAATCGCGCCTCGCTTGGTGCGCTGGTGGTGTTGAGCGCCGAAGGCCTGCATGCCTTGCGCAATCAAGGCCGCCGGACCGTCACCCAAACCCTGCGCCAACACCTGAGCCAGCACTGCGAAGCCCTGGCCCTGCCGCGTCGTTGGCGATTGCTGAGGCAGCTGCCGCTGAACAGCCAAGGCAAACTGCCTCAGGCCGACATCGAGGCACTGCTGCTGGCACCCCGGCCCAAGGCACCGGAAGTATTGGAGCGCGTCGAAGCCAACGGCGAATGGACCGTGCAACTGAGCGTCCCGCCAGACCTGGCCTATTTCAGCGGCCACTTCCCGGTCACGCCGGTGCTGCCGGGCGTGGTGCAAGTCGAGTGGGCGTTCAATCTGGGCCAACAACTGCTCGATTTGCCACCGAGTTTTGCGGGTATGGAAGTGCTCAAGTTTCAGCAATTAGTGCGCCCAGGCGATGGGATCGAACTGCACCTGCGCTTTGACCCGGAACGCGGCAAATTGTATTTCGCCTATCGCAACGGCGTAGCGGCCTGCTCCAGCGGACGCATTCAGTTGGTGGCATCCAATGCATAACCCCTGCGCCCTGATCCCGGTCTACAACCACGAAGCCGCCGTGCCGGCCGTGGTCCGCAGCCTGCTGGACAGCGGCCTGCCCTGCCTGTTGGTGGATGACGGCAGCAGCCCGGCGTGCGCAGCGGTATTGGCGCAACTGGCAACCCTGGACAACGTCACCCTGCTGACCTTGCCGAACAACCAGGGCAAAGGCGGCGCGGTGATGGCCGGCTTTCGCGAAGCCGCACGCCTGGGTTTCAGCCACGCCCTGCAAGTCGACGCCGACGGCCAGCATGACCTGCGCGAAGTCGAGACCTTTATCGACACCTCGCGTCGGCATCCCGATGCGATTATCTGCGGCTATCCCGAATACGACGACAGCGTGCCCAAAGGCCGCTTGTACGCGCGCTACCTGACCCACGTGTGGGTGTGGATCAACACCTTGTCGTTGCAGATCCGCGACTCGATGTGCGGCTTTCGCGTGTACCCGCTGGCACCGGTGCTGGCGCTGATGGACTCGGCCTACATCGGCACGCGCATGGACTTCGACTCCGACATTCTGGTGCGCCTGGCCTGGCGCAACCAACCGATGCGCTGGCTGCCGACCCAGGTGCATTACCCGGCCGATGGCCTGTCGCACTTCCGCCTGTTCCGCGACAACGTACGCATCTCGGCCATGCACACCCGGCTGTTCTTCGGCATGCTGATCCGCGCGCCGATGATCCTGTGGCGGCGGTGGCAGGCATGAGCGACAGCAGCAAACACTGGGCCGACCGCGAGGAGCGCGGCAGCTATTGGCTGATGAAACTCACCGCCTTCGCCGCCAAGGTCCTTGGTCGTCGACTGCTGAGCCCGGTGTTGTACGGCATCGTCCTGTACTTCTTCCTGTTCGGCCGCACCGCCCGACAAAGCGCCTGGCAATACCAGCAGCGCCTGGCCGACTGGAGCGGGCGTGACGAACTGCGCCCTACCCACTGGAAAGTCTTCGGCCAGTTCATGGCCTTTGCCGACTCGTTGCTCGACAAGCTCGACGTGTGGAACGGCAAGTTGCGCCTGGAGCAGATTGAAATCAACGACCCTGCGCAATTGCGCGGGCAACTGCGGGGCGAGCGCGGGCAGATGCTGGTGGGCGCGCACCTGGGCAACCTCGAAGTGTGCCGGGCGCTGGCCGAGATCGGTGAACAGGTCACCATGAACGTGCTGGTGCACACCAAGCACGCCGAACAATTCAACCGTCTGTTGGGCGAGGCCGGGGCGACGCACTTGCGCCTGATCCAGGTCAGCGAGCTGGACCCGGCCACCATGCTGCTGCTCAGCCAGCGCCTGGATGACGGCGAGTGGCTGGCCATCGCCGGCGACCGCGTGCCGCTGCACGGTGGGCGCACGGTGCGTGTGGACTTCCTCGGCCACGACGCCGCCTTCCCCCAAGGCCCGTGGCTGCTGGCCGGCCTGCTCAAATGCCCGGTGAACCTGTTGATGTGCCTCAAGCACGGCAGCCGCTATCGCCTGAGCATCGAGCCGTTTACGCCGCTGATCGAATGGAAACGCACCACCCGCGAGCAGGTCATAGCCCTGTGGACCGCACGCTACGCCGCACGCCTGGGCGAGTTCTGCCTGGAAGCGCCCCGACAATGGTTCAACTTTTACCCTTTCTGGAAGACCGATGACCACGCATCTTGAGCCGGTAACCTTTGGCGAACGCCCTTTGCGCATCGAAGACGTGCTGGCCCTGGCCAACCGTCAAGCGCCTACGCAGTTGCAGGATGACCCCGCGTATCGCCAGCGCATCGCCAAGGGCGCGCAGTTCCTCGACTCGCTGCTGGACAAGGAAGGTGTGATCTACGGCGTGACCACCGGCTACGGCGACTCCTGCGTGGTGGCGGTGCCCTTGCAGCACGTCGAAGCGCTGCCGCGTCATCTGTACACCTTCCACGGTTGCGGCCTGGGCAAGTTGCTCGACGCCCAGGCCACCCGGGCGGTGCTGGCGGCTCGTTTGCAGTCGCTGTGCCACGGCGTATCCGGTGTGCGCGTGGAGCTGCTGGAGCGCCTGCATGCGTTCCTCGAACACGACGTGCTGCCGCTGATCCCGGAAGAAGGCTCGGTGGGCGCCAGCGGTGACCTGACGCCCCTGTCCTACGTGGCCGCAACCCTGTCCGGCGAACGTGAAGTGATGTTCCGTGGCGAACGCCGCCAGGCCGCCGACGTGCACCGCGAACTGGGCTGGAACCCGCTGGTGCTGCGCCCCAAGGAAGCCCTGGCGCTGATGAACGGCACCGCCGTGATGACCGGCCTGGCGTGCCTGGCCTTCGCCCGCGCCGACTACCTGCTGCAACTGGCCACGCGCATCACCGCGCTGAACGTGGTGGCGCTGCAAGGCAACCCGGAACACTTCGACGAGCGGCTGTTCGCCGCCAAGCCGCACCCGGGGCAGATGCAAGTCGCCGCCTGGCTGCGCAAGGACCTGTCCATCGATGCGCCGACCGCGCCACTGCACCGCCTGCAGGACCGTTACTCGCTGCGCTGCGCGCCCCACGTCCTCGGCGTGTTGGCCGACAGCCTGAACTGGCTGCGTTCGTTCATCGAGATCGAGCTGAACAGCGCCAACGACAACCCGATCATCGACGCCGAAGAAGAACGCGTGCTGCACGGCGGGCACTTCTACGGCGGGCATATCGCCTTTGCCATGGACAGCCTCAAGACCCTGGTGGCCAACGTCGCCGACCTGCTCGACCGCCAGCTCGCACTGTTGGTGGACGTGCGCTACAACCACGGCCTGCCGAGCAACCTGTCCGGCGCGCCGGCTGACCGCGCCATGATCAACCACGGCTTCAAGGCGGTGCAGATCGGCACCAGCGCCTGGACCGCCGAAGCCCTGAAAAACACCATGCCCGCCAGCGTGTTCTCGCGCTCCACCGAGTGCCACAACCAGGACAAGGTGAGCATGGGCACCATCGCCGCCCGCGATGCGATCCGCGTGCTGGAGCTGACCGAACAGGTCGCCGCCGCAACTTTGCTCGCGGCCAACCAGGGCGTGTGGCTGCGGGCCCAGGCCGAGGATGCGCGGCCGCTGCCACCGGCCTTGGCCGCCATGCACGCGGAACTGGCCAAGGACTTCCCGCCGGTCATCGAAGACCGCGCCCTGGAAGGCGAACTGCGCCTGTGCCTGCAACGCATCGCCGAACAACACTGGAGGCTGCATGCGTAACCCTGGCGTGCTGCATTGCGACACTGAAATCCTCGTGCCGTTTTTTGACGTCGACACCATGAACGTCGTGTGGCACGGGCATTACGTGAAGTACCTGGAGGTGACGCGTTGCGCGCTGCTGGACAAGCTCGGCCACAACTACGCGGCGATGCTCGAATCGGGCTACGCCTGGCCGGTGATCGACCTGCAACTGCGCTACGTGCGCGGCGCCGTGTTCGGCCAGACCATCAACGTACGCGCCAGCCTGGTGGAGTGGGAGAACCGCTTGAAGGTCAACTACCTGATCACCGACCTGGCCAGCGGCGAGCGTTTGACCCGCGCCAGCACCGTGCAAGTCGCGGTGGAAATCGCCACGCGCGAGATGCAACTGGCCTCCCCCAAAGTTTTCACCGACGCCGTCGAAAGGGCCCTGAAATGAAATCCCATATGGGAGGGGGCTTACCCCCGATGGACTTCAACGATAACGCGATCCGCCGGACACTACGCAGCGCCCTCAGGCTCATCGCGGGCAAGCCCGCTGCCACATTTTTGATCGGGTTGTTCCTGAGCTTTAGTGCACATGCTTTTGACTTGCAACAACTCAGCGACCAACTGGCCAAACCCTCGGTGATCCACGGCAACTTCACCCAGGAAAAACACCTGCGTGCCCTGCCCCAGCCCTTGGTCAGCAAAGGCACCTTCGTGCTCGCCAAGGACCATGGCCTGCTGTGGCTGCTGAAAACGCCACTGCAACAGGACTACCGCATCAGCGCCCAGGGCATTGCCCGTCGCGACGCCAATGGTTGGCAACTGCTGCCGAACAAGAGCGCCGGTGCCGAACAAAATCGGCTGTTCCTCGCCGTACTGCAGGGCGACAGCAGCGGCCTGCAACGTGACTTCGAATTGAAGCTGCAAGGCGAGGCCAAGCAGTGGAAGTTGACCCTGATCCCGCGCTCGCTGTTGCTCAAGCAAGTCTTCACCCAGATCAACATCGACGGCGGCGACCTGGTGCAAACCATCGAACTGCTGGAAACCCAGGGCGACAGCACCGTGCTGCGCATGCAGGACAGCCATGCCGACCTGCCCCTGAGTGAAGCGGAGCAACACGACTTTGCCCAGTGAGCGCCTGCTGCCGCGCCTGTTCCTGATCCTGCTGGTGGCCGTGCTGGCCCTGGCCGGCTGGCAGTGGCGCCACGGTGCGCCGCTGTCGGCCAACCTGATGGAACTGGTGCCGGGCAACACCCCGGATGCGCTGGAACAGCAAGCCGAACAACGCATGCAGGAGCCGCTGAACCGCGAAATGCTGGTGCTGGTGGGGCATGCCGACCGCCAGCAAGCCGTGGCCGTGGCGCAACAGTTGGGCGAGCGCTGGCAGGCCAGCGGGCTATTCGAAAAAGTGCAGTGGAACCTGCAAGCCGACTTGCCGGCGCTGCGCGAGCAATTGCTGCGTGGCCGCCTGGCGATGCTGTCAGCCAAGGACCGCGAGCAACTGATCGAGCATCCCGATGCGTTTATCCAGCAACGCGTACAGGCGCTGTTCGACCCCTTCACCGGATTCAGCCTGGTGCCGAGCCAGGATGACTGGCTGGGCCTGACCGGGCGTATCCAGAACAGCCAACCGCAACACGGCTCGGTGCAACTGGATATCGGCAGCGGCGCATTGATCGCCGATGCCGACGGCAAAAGCTGGGTGCTGCTGCGGGCACGCACCACCGGCAATGCCTTCGACATGAAACTGCCGTTGCAGGTGGCGGATCTGCTCCAGGCGAGCCGCGAGCAAGCCGGTCGGCAAGGCGCGCAGTTGCTCGCCGCCAGCGGTTTGTTGTACGCCGCCAATGGTCAACAGCAGGCCACGCGGGAGATTACCTGGGTCGGCGGCGGCGCTACCGTTGGCATCCTGTTGTTGCTGTTGCTCGCCTTCCGCCGCTGGCGCGTGCTGCTGGCCTTTGTGCCGGTGCTGGTGGGCATGCTGTTTGGCGCGGTGGCGTGTGTGGCGCTGTTCGGCCATATGCATGTGATGACCTTGGTACTCGGTTCCAGCCTGATCGGCGTGGCGGTGGATTACCCGCTGCACTACCTGTCGAAGAGCTGGAGCCTGCAGCCGTGGCGCAGTTGGCCGGCGTTGCGCATCACCTTGCCCGGTTTGAGCCTGAGCCTGGCCACCAGTTGCATCGGCTACCTGGCGCTGGCCTGGACGCCGTTCCCGGCGCTGACCCAGATTGCGGTGTTCTCCGCGGCGGGACTGGTCGGTGCGTACCTGTCCGCCGTGTGCCTGCTGCCGGCGCTGCTCAAGGGCGTCGAACTGCGCCCGGCGCAATGGCCGCTGCGCGTCGCGCAATGCCTGTGGCTAGCGCGCGAGTCGCTGCTCAAGCGCGTGCCGAGCCCGGCATTGCTGGCGCTGGTGCTGCTGTTTTGCGCCGGTGGCCTGTGGCACTTGAACAGCAAGAACGATATCCGCCAGTGGATCGGCGCGCCGCCGCAGCTGCTGCAAGAAGCCCAGGCCGTGGCGCGGATCACCGGGTTCCAACCCACCAGCCAGTTTTTCCTGGTGCGTGCAGACAACCAGCAACAGCTGTTGGAGCGTCAACACGCGTTGGGCCAACGCCTAGATCAGTTGGTGAACATGGACAAGCTCCAGGGCTACCTGGCGCTCGATCAACTGGTCAGCCTGCCCGCCGAACAGCAACAACTGCGCGACGCACTGAACGCACTGCCGCAACACTGGCAGCCGCTGCTGGACCTCGGCGTGCCCGCCAGTGCCCTGCAAGCCGAAGTCGCACAGTTGCAAGCACTGCCCACCCAAGACATCGACGCCGCGCTGAAAGGCCCGCTGGCCGAGCCTTGGCGCACGCTGTGGCTCGGGCCGGTGGACGGCGGCGTGGCGGCGATGGTCAGCCTGCAAGGCTTGAACAACCCCGCGCTGCTGCGCGTGCAAGCGCTGGATCTGCCCGGCGTGCAGTTGGTCGACCGCCTGGGCGACTTGAACCGGGTGTTTGCCGACACCCAGATCAGCGCCGCTGAATTGAAGTTGATCTCCTGCGTCTTGATCGTCCTGCTGCTGATCCTGCCGTTCGGTCTCGGCGGGGCCTTGCGCATCGTCGCCCTGCCATTGCTGGCGGCGCTGTGCAGCCTGGCCAGCCTCGGTTGGCTGGGCCAGCCGCTGACGCTGTTCAGCCTGTTCGGCCTGCTGCTGGTCACGGCCATCAGCGTGGACTACGCAATCCTGATGCGCGAACAGATAGGTGGTCCTGCGGTCAGTCTTCTCGGCACATTGCTGGCGGCGCTGACGACCTGGTTGTCGTTTGGCCTGCTGGCCGTATCAAGTACGCCAGCGGTGAGCAATTTCGGCTTATCGGTCAGCCTGGGCCTGGCATTCAGCTTGATGCTGGCACCCTGGGCCGGGCGGCAGAAGCACGCCTTATGAATGTAATTATCGCCAATGTGGCAAGGAGCCCTCGTGCCCACAGTTGAAATGGAACGTCGCCAGGTGGTGGTGATCGGTGCCGGTCCATCCGGGGCTATCGCCGCCGCGCTGTTAAAGCGCAAAGGGCATGATGTATTGATCATCGAGCGCCAGCATTTCCCACGGTTTTCGATTGGCGAAAGCCTGCTGTCGCACTGCATCGACTTTATCGAAGAAGCCGGCATGCTCGACGCCGTGCAGGCGGCAGGTTTCCAGGTGAAAACCGGCGCTGCGTTTGCCTGGGGCGAGCGCTACAGCGCGTTTGATTTCGGCGACACCTTCAGCAACGGCAAACCCACTACCTTCCAGGTGCAGCGCGGCGAGTTCGACAAGCTGCTGGCCGATCAGGCAGCCAAGCAAGGTGTGGATATCCGCTACGGCGAAACCATTGTCGGCGTGGACTTCAAGGGCGAGTCGCGCTACCTGCATGTACGCAGGGAGAACGGCAGCGAGTACCACCTCAAGGCCAAGTTCGTACTCGATGCCAGCGGCTACGGCCGGGTGTTGCCGCGCCTGCTGGAGCTGGATCTGCCGTCGGACTTTCCGGTGCGCCAGGCGGTGTTCACCCACATCGAAGATCGCATCGAACACCCAGGTTTCGAGCGCAGCAAGATCCTGGTGACCACACACCCGACCCAGCGTGATATCTGGTTCTGGACCATTCCGTTCAGCAACGGCCGCTGCTCGGTGGGCGTGGTCGCTGCCAGGCAGCATTTCGACGGTCGTGACAGTGACCTCGACGCCTGCCTGCGCGGCTTCATCGATGAAACCCCGAGCCTGGCCGGTGTGCTGCAAAACGCCGTATGGGATACGCCGGCGCGGACCATCGGCGGCTACGCGGCCAACGTCAAAACCCTGCACGGGCCTGGCTTTGCGCTGCTGGGCAACGCGGCGGAATTTCTCGACCCAGTGTTTTCTTCGGGCGTGACCATCGCCATGCGTTCGGCGAGCATGGCGGCCGGCGTGCTGCATCGTCAGCTCAACGGCGAAACCGTAGACTGGCAGACAGAGTTTGCCGAACCGTTGAAGCGCGGTGTCGATACGTTCCGCTGCTACGTCGAAGGCTGGTACGCCGGGACGTTCCAGGATGTGATCTTCCATCCGGGCAGTTCGCCGGAGATTCGCCGGATGATCGCGTCGATCCTCGCCGGTTATGCGTGGGATGAGCGCAACCCGTTTGTGAGTGAACCCAAGCGACGCTTGCGGATGTTGTCGGAAATTTGCGCAGGGGACGCCGCGTGAGCAGTCAGTATTTGAGTAAGAACTACGTCGAAGAAACCAGGTTCGGCTTCTGGTTCCTGCGCAGCCACACCTGGCAGCACCATGTGTTGCGCGTGGCGATCAACGACCTGCGCAGCCTGTTCACCGAACCACTGCCACAAGCGCCGGTGCTGCTGGACGCCGGTTGCGGCCAGGGCAAATCCTTCAAGCTGTTGCAGCAGGTGTTCGCCCCGAAGCGCCTGATCGGTCTTGACGCGGACCTGCACAGCCTGGAACTGAGCCGTGAAGAAGCGGCGCGCCAGGGCCTGGCCATCGAGCTGATCGGCAGTGACTGCGCCACCCTGCAGGTGTCGGACGACAGCGTGGACATCCTGTTCTGCCACCAGACCTTCCACCACTTGGTAGAGCAGCATCGCGCACTCAAGGAGTTCTACCGCGTGCTCAAGCCAGGCGGTTACTTGCTGTTTGCCGAGTCCACCGAAGCCTATATCGACACCTGGGTGATCCGCTGGCTGTTCCGCCACCCGATGCATGTGCAGAAAAGCGCCGAAGAATACCTGGAGATGCTCCGCGAACAGGGCTTTGAGTTCGGCCCGCAAAACGTCTCGTACCCGTACTTGTGGTGGAGCCGCTCCAGCGACTTCGGCCTGCTGGAACGCTGGGGCCTGCGCAAGGCACCGCCGGTGGGCCAACGCGAAGAAACCCTGGTCAACTGCGTGGCACGCAAACCACTGGCGAGTGCCAACCCATGATGCGCTGGCTGTTGATCGGTTGCCTGATGCTGCTGGGCGCCTGCGCCAGCCAGGCGCCGTTGCCCGAGAAAATCCCGGCCCTGGCCTTGCCGCTGCAACTGCATGTGCAACGCCTGGCTGACGGCCAGAGCCAGGACTGGCTGTTGGTGATCCAGCGCGAAGCCAATGGCATTCGTTGGTCGATGATGGACCCCCTGGGCATTCCCCAGGCCCGGCAAAAGCTGATCGATGGCGAGTGGCAAGCCGATGGCTTGCTGCCGCCCAACCCCCAGGCACGCGAGCTGTTTGCCGCGCTGCTGTTTGCGCTGACCTCGGCGGATGACGTGCGTACGCTGTACCCCAGCGCGCAGGCGATGGATTTGACGCGCACCCTGCCGGGCCATTGGCAGATCGTGTACCAGTCGTCCGAGGTGTTCAGCGTAAACATGACTGGCCAACCCTTGAGCTACCGCATCACACCGCTAGGAGCGGCACGATGACCGCCTACCTGAACGCCCTGGGCGTGATTTGCGCCCTTGGCCGTGGCCAGGCGGAGGTCAGCCGCAGCCTGTTTGCCGGTGACTGCTCCGGCATGCGCGCCGAAAGCGGCTGGGTCCCAGACCGTGTGCTGCCGGTGGCCGGTGTGCACGGCGAGCTGGCAACCATCCCCGCTGAGCTGGGCCAGCAAAGCAGCCGTAATAACCAGTTGCTGCTGGAAGCGGCGTTGCAGATCGAGGGCGAGATCCGCCAGGCGATCCACACCTACGGCGCCTCACGGGTCGGCATCGTGCTCGGCACCAGCACCTCGGGTATCGATGAAGCCAGTCGCGGTATTGCCCTTTACCTGCGCGAACACCAGTTCCCCGGCGATTACGATTACCGGCAGCAGGAACTCAGCGCCCCGGCGAACTTCCTCGCCGACTGGCTGCAACTGAGCGGCCCGGCCTATGTGATCTCCACCGCCTGCACCTCCAGCGCGCGCGCATTGATGAGCGCCCAGCGCCTGCTGGACCTGGGCGTGTGCGATGCAGTGATCTGCGGCGGCGTCGACAGCCTGTGCAAGCTCACGCTCAACGGGTTCAGTGCTTTGGAAGCGGTGTCGAACGAACGCTGCAACCCGTTTTCGGTGAACCGTAACGGCATCAACATCGGCGAAGCGGCCGTGCTGTTCCTGATGAGCAAGGTGCCTGCCCCCATCGCCCTGCTGGGCAGCGGCGCCAGTTGCGATGCGCACCATATTTCCGCGCCGGAACCCACCGGCAAAGGTGCATTGCAGGCGATGCGCAAGGCCCTGGCCAGCGCGAAATTGCAGCCCGGGCAGATCGGCTATCTGAACCTGCACGGCACCGCCACCCAGCATAACGATGCGATGGAAAGCCTGGCGGTCGCCAGCCTGTTCCCCCACGGCGTGGCCTGCTCGTCGACCAAACCCCTGAGCGGGCATACCCTGGGCGCTGCCGGTGCGCTGGAAGCGGCGTTCTGCTGGTTGAGCCTGGTCCACCACCGGGTGCCGCCGCATGTCTGGGATGGCCAGGCCGACCCGGCACTGCCCGCCTTGCACTGGGCGCAAGCCGCAGAGCCCCTGGAAAAACGCTGCCTGATGAGCAACTCGTTTGCCTTCGGCGGTAACAATGTCAGCCTGATTATTGGAGAGGCCCCATGATCGATTGGCCACTCGCCGAACTGCTGCCCCATGCGGGCGACATGATCCTGATCGACCAGGTGCTGTCGTTCGATGAAGAGCAGGTCCACACCCGCACCACAATCAAGCCAGGCGGCCTGTTCAACCGCGCTGACGGCAGCCTGCCGGCCTGGGTCGGCATCGAGTTGATGGCGCAAAGCGTCGCCGCCTACGCCGGTTGCCACGCGCGCCAGAAAGGTGAAGCGGTGGAACTGGGTTTCCTGCTCGGCACGCGCAAGTTCGAATGCAACGTGGAACACTTTCCGGCAGGCGCCGAGCTGAGCATCCACGGCCTGCGTTCCCTGGAAGACGACAATGGCATGGGTGTGTTCGAATGCCACCTGACCGGTGACGGTATCCAGGCGAGCGCCCGCTTGAATGTATTTCGACCGCCCCAGGCGGCCAATTATTTAGATGAATCGAAGGACGTAACGCCATGACTGAATCCGTACTGGTCACCGGCTCCAGCCGTGGCATCGGTCGCGCTATTGCACTGCGCCTGGCCCAGGCCGGGCATGACCTCGTGCTGCACTGCCGCAGCGGGCGTAGTGACGCCGATGCGGTGCAGGCCGAGGTTGAAGCCCTGGGCCGCAAGGCGCGGGTGTTGCAGTTCGATGTGGCGGATCGTGCGCTGTGCAAGGAAATTCTCGAGGCCGATGTGGAGCAACATGGCGCCTACTACGGCGTGGTGCTCAATGCCGGCCTGACCCGTGACGGCGCATTCCCGGCCCTGTCGGAGGAGGACTGGGACGTGGTGATGCGCACTAACCTGGACGGTTTCTACAACGTGCTGCACCCGGTGATGATGCCGATGATTCGTCGTCGCGCAGCCGGGCGTATCGTGTGCATCACGTCGGTTTCCGGTTTGATCGGCAACCGTGGCCAGGTCAACTACAGCGCGTCCAAAGCCGGCCTGATCGGCGCGGCCAAGGCCCTGGCCATCGAGCTGGGCAAGCGCAAGATCACCGTCAACTGCGTCGCCCCCGGCTTGATCGACACGGCGATGCTGGATGAAAACGTACCGGTGCAAGAGCTGATGAAAATGATCCCGGCGCAGCGCATGGGCACGCCGGAAGAAGTCGCCGGTGCGGTGAACTTCCTGATGTCGGCCGAAGCCGGCTATATCACGCGCCAGGTCCTGGCCGTGAATGGAGGCTTGTGCTGATGAAGCGCGTCGTCGTCACCGGCATGGCCGGCATGACCTCCCTGGGCAGCGATTGGGCGAGCATTTCGGCCAACTTCCGCGCCAACCGCAGTGGCATCCGGCGCATGGACGAGTGGGACCGCTTCACTGAATTGAACACGCGCCTGGCCGGGCCGATCGACGACTTCGTCGTGCCCGCCCATTGGACGCGCAAGCAACTGCGCAGCATGGGCCGCGTCTCGCGTCTGGCGGTGTGGGCGGCGGAGCAGGCGTTGCAGGACGCCGGCTTGCTTGGTGACGAGTCGATCAAGGACGGACGCATGGGCGTGGCTTGCGGCTCGTCCACCGGCAGCACGGACGAGATCAAGGCGTTCGGCAATATGCTGCTGAACTCGGTGGCCGAGGGGCTGAATGCCAACTCCTACGTGCGCATGATGCCGCACACCACGGCGGCGAATATCAGCATCTTCTTTGGCCTGACCGGACGGCTGATCCCCACGTCCAGCGCATGCACCAGCGGCAGCCAGGGCATCGGCTATGCCTATGAGGCGATCAAGTTCGGCCGCCTGCCCCTGATGCTCGCCGGCGGCGCCGAAGAGCTGTGCCCCACCGAAGCCATGGTGTTCGACGCGCTTTACGCCACCAGCCTGAAAAACGACGCCCCGCAAACCAGCCCACGCCCCTATGACAGTGGCCGCGATGGCCTGGTGATCGGTGAAGGCGGCGGCATGCTGGTGCTCGAAGAACTGGAACATGCGCTGGCGCGCGGTGCGCATATCCATGCCGAGATTGTCGGCTTCGGCAGCAATGCCGACGGTCAGCACACCACCCGCCCGGAGCAGAAAACCATGCGCCGCGCCATGGAGCTGGCCCTGGAAGATGCCGGGCTTGAGCCGTCCGCGATCGGCTACGTGAACGGGCATGGCACGGCCACCGACCAAGGCGACATCGCCGAAACCCTGGCCACCAGCAGCCTGTTCGGCACCCGCATGCCCATCAGTTCGCAGAAGAGTTTCCTCGGCCACACCCTCGGCGCGTGCGGCGCGCTGGAGTCGTGGTTCAGCATCGAGATGATGAACCGCGACCAGTACGTGCACACCTTCAACCTGGACACCGTCGACCCGCAATGCGGCGAGCTGGATTACCTGCAGGGTGACTTCCGCGAGATGCACCACGACTACGTGATGAACAACAACTTTGCCTTTGGCGGCGTCAACACCTCGCTGATTTTCCGCCGCTGGGCCTGACTCTTTAATCGATTGGAGAAAACGGAATGTCTTCCTTGCTACGCGTTACCTTGATCACCCTGGCCCTGCTGGTCAGCGCCGGCTGCACCAGCAAACCGATCCTCAATACCCAGCACGACCTGCCGGCCGACGCCCAGGTCAGCGAAGAAAAAATGAAAACGGTGATCGTCAACGCCCTGCAAAAGCGCGAATGGACGGTACAACGCCTCAGCCCGCAACTGGTGCAGGCCGAAATCACTGTGCGTAACCAGTACTACGCCGCCATCGACATCCGCTACACCCGCAACAGCTACGCCATCACCTACCGCGACAGCCGCGAACTGGGCTACAAGGATGGCAAGATCCATCGCAACTACAACCGTTGGGTGAACAATCTGGATAGCGACATCATGGCGGGCTTGCGCAGCAATGGCGTGAATGAGGCGGGGACGGCGGCGCAGTTGTTTGAGCAGACGGGGACGTCGAAGTAAGACCAGCGTCAGGCACACCCCCTCCGTGGTGAGCGGGCTATTGTGGTGAGCGAGCTTGCTCGCGCTGGGCTGCGTAGCGACCCCAAAGATCTTGGGAGCGCTTCGCACTCCAGCGCGGGGCAAGCCCGCTCACCACAACAAGCGCGCTCACCACAAAGCGTTATTGGGCAGCCTTGCGCGTCAACAACTCCACAAACGCCTCTGCCATGGGCGTCTGCGCGCCCTTGCGTTGCACCAGCCACACCGCCGTCATCGCCTCCTGATCCAGCAGCGTGCGATACACCACACCATCGATCCGAATGCGCTGGTAGGACGCTGGCAGTACCGACACGCCCAAGCCCGCCGCCACTAGGCCGATGATGGTCATCGCCTCCCCGGCCTCCTGGGCAAAGTGCGGGCTGAAGCCAGCATCACGCGCCAGGTTGAGCAACTGGGCATAGAGGCCGCTGCCGTAAGTGCGCGGGAAAAACACAAACGGCTCCTGTGCCAATTGCGCCAGGTGCAAACCACGCTCGCTGCCCGCCACCAACGGGTGACCAGCATTCAGCACCGCCACCAAGGGTTCGCGCATCAACTCGACCACGCTCAAGGAATCCGGCAAGGGCAGTGGCCGCATCAAGCCCACCTGGATCGACTCATCCACCAGCGACTCGGCCACTTCGGTGCTGCTCATCTCCTGCAGGTTCAGATGCACCGCCGGGAATGCCTGGCGAAACGCGAAAATTGCCTGGGGAATACTGGAGTTGAACGGTGCCGACGAGGTGAAACCAATCTTCAATTCACCCAGCTCGCCCAACTGCGCCCGACGCGCCACATCCGCCGCCTTGTCCACCTGCGCCAGCACCAGCCGCGCCTCTTGCAAGAACAGCCGCCCGGCCTCGCTCAGCTCGACCCGACGATTGGTCCGCTCAAACAAACGTGCGCCCACCTCTTGCTCCAGCGCCTGAATCTGCTGGCTCAACGGCGGCTGCGAAATGCCCAACACCTGCGCGGCCCGGCCGAAATGCAGTTCTTCGGCGACGGCGATGAAGTACCGCAAGTGACGCAATTCCATGCAAACCTCATTAGGTCGTTAAAGCTATCAAACAGGTCGAACAATATATTGGAAAGAATCATTAGGGAGCTATATTCTTTTTTGCATTGCCGGTCCTGGCACGCTCTTCCTCCCCGAGGTCCCCGTGAAAGCTGCTGTCGCTCCACTCGCTCAAGAAGTCCCGCCCACTGCCCTGGATGAGGTGGTGGCCCAGCTCAATGACGAGTACATCGAAAAAGGCACGCCGATGTTCATGCGTACGGTGCTGGCACTGTTCTCCGGCGGTTTCGCCACTTTTGCGCTGCTGTATTGCGTGCAGCCGATGATGCCGGCGCTGTCCCACGAATTTTCCATCAATGCGGCACAAAGCAGCCTGATCCTGTCGGTGGCCACGGCGATGCTCGCATGTGGTTTGTTGATCACCGGGCCGATTTCCGACCGCCTGGGGCGCAAGCCGGTGATGGTCTCCGCGTTGTTCTGCGCCGCGCTGGCGACCATCGCCAGCGGCCTTATGCCGACCTGGGAAGGCATCCTGCTGATGCGTGCACTGGTGGGTCTGTCGCTCAGCGGCCTGGCCGCCGTAGCCATGACCTACCTGAGCGAAGAAATCCACCCGCAGCACATCGGCCTGGCCATGGGCTTGTACATCGGCGGTAACGCAATTGGCGGCATGAGCGGGCGGCTGATCATCGGCGTGTTGATCGACTTCGTCAGTTGGCACACCGCGATGCTGATCATTGGCGGTCTGGCGCTGATCGCCGCCACGGTGTTCTGGAAGATCCTCCCCGAATCACGCAACTTCCGCGCTACCAGTCTCAAGCCGCGCAGCCTGGTGGATGGCTTTGTCATGCATTTCAAGGACGCCGGCCTGCCGTGGCTGTTCCTCGAAGCGTTCCTGTTGATGGGCGCGTTCGTGACGATGTTCAACTACATCGGCTATCGCCTGCTGGCCGATCCTTATGACCTGAGCCAAGCCGTGGTCGGCCTGCTGTCGCTGGTGTACCTCTCGGGCATCTACAGCTCGGCGAAAATCGGCTCCCTGGCTGACCGCCTTGGCCGCCGTCGCGTGCTGTGGGGCACCATCGTGCTGATGCTGGCCGGCATGGCCCTGACCTTGTTCACCCCCCTGTGGCTGGTTGTGCCGGGCATGCTGATCTTCACCTTCGGCTTCTTCGGCGCCCACTCGGTGGCCAGCAGCTGGATCGGCCGCCGCGCGGTGAGAGCCAAGGGGCAAGCGTCGTCGCTGTACCTGTTCTGCTACTACGTGGGGTCGAGTATTGCGGGGACGGCAGGCGGGTTCTTCTGGCACTTCGCCGGGTGGAACGGGATCGGCGCGTTTATCGTGGCGCTGTTGATCGGGGCGTTGCTGGTGGCGTTGAAGTTGGCAAAGTTGCCGCCGTTGGGGCAAGCGAAGGCCTGAGTTTCTCTGGCTTTTAATGTGGGAGGGGGCTACACCCCGATGAGGGTAGATCAGTCATAGTTGTACTGACTGGTACACCGCCATCGGGGGCAAGCCCCCTCCCACATTCGTTTTGCGTGTTATTCGTGATACTGCGCCGACAGCTCATGCACCGCGCGCAGGAACGCACCCGCATGCTCCGGATTCACTTCCGGGGTGATGCCATGGCCGAGGTTGAACACGTGCCCGGTGCCTTTGCCGTAGCTGGCCAGGATGCGGCCAACTTCGGTGCGGATGGCTTCCGGCTTGGCGTACAGCACGGTCGGGTCCATGTTGCCTTGCAGCGCGACCTCGCCACCAACGCGACGGCGAGCCTCGCCAATGTCGCAGGTCCAGTCCAGGCCCAATGCATCGGCACCAGCGCCGGCAATGCTTTCCAGCCACAGGCCGCCACCTTTGGTGAACAGGATCACTGGCACCTTGCGCCCTTCGTGTTCGCGGATCAGGCCGCTGACGATCTTGCGCATGTAGGCCAGGGAGAACTCCTGGTACGCCGCCGCCGAGAGGTTGCCACCCCAGGTGTCGAAGATCTGCACCGCCTGGGCGCCGGCCATGATCTGGCCGTTGAGGTAGGAGGTGACCGACTGTGCCAGCTTATCCAGCAGCAGGTGCATGGCTTGCGGGTTGTCGTAGAGCATGGCCTTGGTCTTGCGGAAGTCTTTCGACGAGCCGCCTTCGACCATGTAGGTGGCCAGGGTCCAGGGGCTGCCGGAGAAGCCGATCAACGGCACGCGGCCGTTGAGCTCGCGGCGGATGGTGCTGACGGCGTCCATCACGTAACCGAGGTCTTTGTGGGGGTCTGGAATCGGCAGGGCTTCGATATCGGCCAGGGTGCTGACGACTTTCTTGAAACGCGGGCCTTCGCCGGTCTCGAAGTACAGGCCCTGGCCCATGGCGTCAGGGATGGTGAGGATGTCGGAAAAAAGGATGGCCGCGTCCAATTGTGGATAGCGGTCCAGCGGCTGCATCGTGACTTCGCAGGCGAACTCCGGGTTCATGCACAGGCTCATGAAATCGCCGGCGTTGGCACGACTGGCGCGGTATTCCGGCAGGTAGCGACCGGCCTGGCGCATCATCCACACAGGGGTGACGTCCACGGGTTGCTTGAGCAGGGCACGAAGGAAACGGTCGTTCTTGAGGGCAGTCATGTCGGCATCCGCAAAAAAAGTGCGGGCATTTTCTCAGAGCCAGACGCAAAAGGCACGGTATGAGCCGTGCCTTTTGTCTATCGGGTCAATTTGTCGCGGACATGAAAGCGCTACAAAAATAAACGTGGGAGGGGGCTTGCCCCCGATTGCAGTGTGTCAGTCCCAGTATCTGTAACTGAACCACCGCTATCGGGGGCAAGCCCCCTCTCACATTTTTGACCGCATTTCAGCCTGAACGAGATTAGACGTTCAGGTAATCCAGGATCCCTTCGGCGGCATTGCGGCCTTCGAAGATCGCGGTTACCACCAGGTCAGAACCGCGCACCATGTCGCCACCGGCGAAGATCTTCGGGTTGCTGGTCTGGTGCTTGTACTGGCCTTGTTCCGGGGCTACGACGCGGCCCTGGCTGTCGGTCTGGATCTGGAATTGCTCGAACCACGGCGCCGGGCTTGGGCGGAAGCCGAAGGCGATGACCACGGCGTCGGCCGGGATGATCTCTTCGGAACCCGGGATCGGCTCGGGGCTGCGACGGCCACGGGCGTCCGGCTCTCCGAGGCGGGTCTCGACCACCTTCACGCCTTCGACGCGGTCTTCACCGACGATTGCAATCGGCTGGCGGTTGTAGAGGAATTTCACACCTTCTTCTTTGGCGTTCTTCACCTCTTTGCGCGAGCCGGGCATGTTGGCTTCGTCACGGCGATAGGCACAAGTCACCGACTTGGCGCCCTGGCGGATCGAGGTGCGGTTGCAGTCCATCGCGGTGTCACCACCGCCGAGCACCACGACCTTCTTGCCTTTCATGTCGACGAAGTCTTCCGGCGACTTTTCAAAGCCCAGGTTGCGGTTGACGTTGGCGATCAGGAAGTCGAGCGCGTCATAAACGCCCGGCAGGTCCTCACCGGCAAAACCGCCCTTCATGTAGGTGTAGGTGCCCATGCCCATGAACACGGCATCGTATTCTTCGAGCAGTTGCTCCATGGTGATGTCCTTGCCGACTTCGGTATTGAGGCGGAACTCGATACCCATGCCGGTGAACACTTCACGACGGTTACTCAGGACGGTTTTTTCCAGCTTGAACTCGGGGATGCCGAAGGTCAGCAAGCCGCCGATTTCCGGGTTCTTGTCGAACACCACCGGGGTCACGCCGCCACGCACCAGCACGTCGGCACAGCCCAGGCCCGCCGGGCCCGCGCCGATGATCGCGACGCGCTTGCCGGTCGGCTTGACCTTGGACATATCCGGGCGCCAGCCCATGGCGAACGCGGTGTCGGTGATGTACTTCTCCACCGAACCGATGGTCACCGCGCCGAAGCCGTCGTTGAGGGTGCAGGCACCCTCGCACAGACGGTCCTGCGGGCACACCCGGCCGCACACTTCCGGCAGGGTGTTGGTCTGGTGCGACAGCTCGGCGGCAGCGAGGATATTGCCCTCGGCCACCAGCTTCAGCCAGTTCGGAATGAAGTTGTGCACCGGGCACTTCCATTCGCAATACGGGTTACCGCACCCCAGGCAGCGGTGGGCCTGGTCGGCCGAGTGCTGGGGTTTGAAGGGTTCGTAGATCTCCACGAACTCTTTCTTGCGTTGACGCAACAGTTTCTTCTTCGGATCTTTGCGCCCGACATCGATGAACTGGAAGTCGTTATTCAGACGTTCAGCCATGTTAAAACCTCATCAAACTCTTCAGGCGCATATCACTGCGGGTTGGCACGGATGCTGGAAAGCAACGATTTCAGGTTGGCAGCCTTGGGCTTGACCAGCCAGAAACGACGCAGGTAATCATCGAGGTTTTCAGCGAGGTTACGGCCCCATTCGCTGCCGGTCTCCTCGACGTACTCGTCCAGCACGTGCTGCAAGTGGTTCCGGTAGGACTCCATGGCTTCGCCGCTGATCCGCTGGATCTCGACCAACTCGTGGTTGACCTTGTCGACGAAGGTGTTGTCCTGGTCGAGCACGTAGGCGAAACCGCCGGTCATGCCCGAACCGAAGTTGTAACCGGTCTTGCCCAGTACCGCGACAAAGCCCCCGGTCATGTACTCGCAGCAGTGATCGCCAGTGCCTTCCACCACGGTGTGGGCACCGGAGTTACGCACGGCGAAACGCTCACCGGCAGTACCGGCAGCGAACAGCTTGCCACCGGTGGCGCCGTACAAGCAGGTGTTGCCGATGATGGCACTGTCCTGGGTCTTGTACACGCTGCCTTTAGGCGGAACGATCACCAGCTTGCCGCCGGTCATGCCCTTGCCCACGTAGTCGTTGGCGTCGCCTTCCAGGTACATGTGCAGGCCGCCGGCGTTCCACACGCCGAAGCTCTGGCCCGCGGTGCCCTTGAAGCGGAAGGTGATCGGCGCTTTCGCCATGCCCTGGTTGCCGTGCTTGCGCGCGATTTCGCCGGAGATGCGTGCGCCGATGGAACGGTCGCAGTTGCAGATATCCAGGGCGAATTCGCCACCGCTGGCGTCGTTGATCGAGGAACCGGCCATGTCGACCATCTTCTCGGCCAACAGGCCTTTGTCGAACGGCGGATTACGGTCCACGCCGCAGAACTGCGGTTTGTCGGCCGGGATATGATCGCTGCCCAACAGCGGCGTCAGGTCCAGGTGGTTCTGCTTGGCGGTCTGGCCTTCGAGGACTTCCAGCAGATCGGTACGGCCGATCAGCTCTTCCAGCGAACGCACGCCCAGCCTGGCCAGCCACTCACGGGTCTCTTCGGCGACGTAGGTGAAGAAATTCACCACCATGTCGACGGTGCCGATGTAGTGATCCTTGCGCAGCTTCTCGTTCTGAGTGGCGACACCGGTGGCGCAGTTGTTCAGGTGGCAGATGCGCAGGTACTTGCAGCCCAGGGCGATCATCGGCGCAGTGCCAAAGCCAAAGCTCTCCGCACCGAGGATCGCGGCCTTGATCACGTCGAGGCCGGTTTTCAGGCCGCCGTCGGTCTGCACGCGCACCTTGCCACGCAGGTCGTTGCCGCGCAGGGTCTGGTGGGTTTCGGCCAGGCCGAGTTCCCACGGCGCGCCGGCGTACTTAATGGAAGTCAGCGGCGAAGCGCCGGTGCCGCCGTCGTAGCCAGAGATGGTGATCAGGTCGGCATAGGCCTTGGCCACCCCAGCGGCGATAGTGCCCACGCCGGCTTCCGCCACCAGCTTCACCGAGACCAGCGCCTGCGGGTTGACTTGTTTCAAGTCGAAAATCAGCTGCGACAAGTCTTCGATCGAATAGATGTCGTGGTGCGGCGGCGGCGAGATCAGGGTCACGCCCGGCACTGCATAACGCAGCTTGGCGATCAGACCGTTGACCTTGCCGCCTGGCAGTTGGCCGCCCTCACCCGGCTTGGCGCCCTGGGCAACTTTAATCTGCAGCACTTCGGCGTTGACCAGGTATTCCGGGGTTACACCGAAACGGCCGGTCGCGACCTGCTTGATTTTCGAGCTCTTGATGGTGCCGTAGCGCGCAGGGTCTTCACCGCCTTCGCCGGAGTTGGAACGCGCGCCCAGGCGGTTCATGGCTTCGGCCAGGGCTTCGTGGGCCTCGGGCGACAACGCGCCCAGGGAGATACCGGCGGAGTCGAAGCGCTTGAGGATCGATTCCAGCGGCTCGACTTCGGCGATGTCCATCGGCGTGTCCAGGGTCTTCACCTTGAACAGGTCACGGATCATCGACACCGGGCGGTTGTCCACCAGCGAGGTGTATGCCTTGAACTTGGCGTAGTCGCCCTGCTGCACGGCGGCTTGCAGGGTGTTGACCACGTCCGGGTTGTACGCGTGGTATTCGCCACCGTGCACGAACTTGAGCAGGCCGCCTTGCTGGATCGGCTTGCGCGCACTCCAGGCTTCGGCCGCCAGGGCTTTCTGTTCAGCTTCGATATCGACGAAACGTGCGCCCTTGATGCGACTTGGCACGCCCCGGAAGCTCAGCTCGCAGACTTCTTCGGACAGGCCAATGGCTTCGAACAGTTGCGCACCGCGATAAGACGTAACGGTGGAGATGCCCATCTTCGACAGGATCTTCAGCAGGCCTTTGGTGATGCCCTTGCGGTAGTTCTTGAACACCTCATAGAGGTCGCCCAGCACTTCACCGGTACGGATCAGGTCACCCAGCACTTCGTACGCAAGGAACGGGTACACCGCCGAGGCGCCGAAACCGATCAACACCGCAAAGTGATGCGGGTCGCGGGCGGTGGCGGTTTCGACAAGGATGTTGGAGTCGCAACGCAGGCCTTTCTCGGTCAGGCGGTGGTGCACCGCGCCAGTCGCCAGCGAGGCGTGGATCGGCAGCTTGCCCGGCGCGATGTGGCGGTCGGTCAGTACGATCTGGGTACGACCGGCACGCACGGCTTCTTCGGCCTGGTCGGCGACGTTGCGCACCGCGGCTTCAAGGCCGAGGTTCTCGTCGTAGTTCAGGTCGATGATCTGGCGGTCAAAGCCTGGGCGCTCCAGGGTCATCAGCGAGCGCCACTTGGCCGGAGACACGACCGGCGAGCTGAGGATCACGCGGGAGGCGTGCTCAGGCGACTCCTGGAAGATGTTGCGCTCGGCACCGAGGCACACCTCCAGGGACATCACGATAGCTTCGCGCAGCGGGTCGATAGGCGGGTTGGTCACCTGGGCGAACTGCTGGCGGAAATAGTCGTACGGCGTACGCACGCGCTGGGACAGCACGGCCATCGGCGTGTCATCGCCCATGGAGCCAACCGCCTCGTAGCCTTGCTCACCGAGCGGACGCAGCACCTGGTCGCGCTCTTCGAACGTGACCTGGTACATCTTCATGTATTGCTTGAGTTGGTCCACGTCGTAGAACGCCGAACCATGGTCGTTGTCTTCCATGGTCGCCTGGATGCGCAGGGCGTTCTTGCGCAGCCATTGCTTGTACGGGTGACGGGACTTCAAGCGGTTGTCGATGGCGTCGGTGTCGAGGATCTGCCCGGTTTCGGTGTCCACGGCCAGGATCTGGCCCGGCCCCACGCGGCCTTTGGCGATGACGTCTTCGGGCTTGTAGTCCCACACGCCTATTTCCGAAGCCAGGGTGATGAAACCGTTGGTGGTGGTGACCCAACGCGCCGGGCGCAGACCGTTACGGTCGAGCAGGCATACCGCGTACCGACCGTCGGTCATGACCACGCCGGCCGGGCCGTCCCACGGCTCCATGTGCATCGAGTTGTACTCGTAGAATGCACGCAGGTCCGGGTCCATGGTCTCGACGTTCTGCCACGCTGGCGGAATGATCATGCGCACGCCACGGAACAGGTCGATGCCGCCGGTGACCATCAGTTCGAGCATGTTGTCCATGCTGGAGGAGTCGGAACCCACGCGGTTGACCAGCGGGCCGAGCTCTTCCAGGTCCATCAAATCGTTGGCGAACTTTGTGCGACGGGCCACGGCCCAGTTGCGGTTGCCGGTGATGGTGTTGATCTCGCCGTTGTGGGCGAGGAAGCGGAATGGCTGGGCCAGCGGCCATTTCGGCAGGGTGTTGGTGGAGAAGCGCTGGTGGAACACGCAGATTGCGGTTTGCAGGCGCTCATCGCTCAGGTCTGGATAGAAGGCGGTGAGGTCCGCCGGCATCATCAGGCCTTTATAAATGATGGTCTTGTGGGAAAAGCTGCAGATGTAGTGGTCGGTGTCGGCGGCGTTGGCCACGGACGAGCGGCGACGCGACGTGAACAGCTTGATCGCCATGTCCTGGTCGCTCAGGCCATCCCCGGCGATGAACACTTGCTCGATCTGCGGCAGGCGCTCGAGGGCCAGGCGGCCGAGCACACTGGTGTCGATCGGCACTTTGCGCCAGCCGACGAGTTGCAGGCCGGCAGCCAGGATCTCGCGGTTCATGTTCTCGCGAGCGGCTTCGGCTTTGACCGGGTCCTGGTTGAAAAACACCATGCCCACGGCGTACTGCTTGGGCAGGTCGACCGCAAATTGCTCTTTTGCGACAGCGCGCAGGAACAGGTCGGGCTTTTGAATCAGCAAGCCACAGCCGTCACCGGTCTTGCCGTCGGCGTTGATCCCACCGCGGTGGGTCATGCAGGTCAGGGCCTCGATGGCCGTTTGCAAAAGGGTATGACTGGGCTCGCCCTGCATATGGGCTATCAGGCCGAAACCGCAGTTATCCTTGAATTCATCGGGTTGGTACAGACCTGCTTTCATAGACACTTTCTCACCAGGCTGCCTCTTATTCCGAGGCAAATTTCTTTTCAATTCAACCGGTTACCTTCCACGCCGAACGTACGCCGGCTTAGCGGGGGCAAAAGGGAGGTCATTGTACACACCGACACAGACGCTCACAAATTTAGCGACGAAATGTCGCAAATCTATGTCGCATTTATGAAAGGTTTAAAGCGATATGCTGTGCTAGTCAAAACTTTTTTAATTCTGACCGCTACGACTCAAAAGCCACTGTGACGCAGACACCACAAAGCGCGCGGTCTCTAGAGACAGCACGCACTTGCGGTTTTTTTGAGGTGCCGGGAGGGCGGCCTGGGTAAGGCCGCCGGATCTTCAGCGAGTTGTTGCGAGTTCTTGTTGAACGCTGGCAACAGTGCGAGGCCAAGGTTTACCAGCCTGAACCTTCGCTGGCAAGGCCTTGATGGCAGAATCAGCCGCTGCACGGCTGGAGAAACTGCCATAGGTGATCACGTAGAGAGGCTTGCCGTTGAGCACTTTCTTGAAATAACGGTACTCGCCGCCCTGCTCTTTCACGAACGCCTGGGCGTTGGCTTCGGAGCTGGTGCCGAGGATCTGCACCACGAAGTTGCCGGAAGGCTGGCTGCCATACCAGCCGCTACCTGCAGCACCGGCCTTGGCAACGGTGGCGGATGGTTTTTCAGCAGGCTTGGCAGCCGGGGCCGGAGCGGGCTTGGCGGCTGGCGCAGGCGCAACCGGTTTGGTCACAGGCGCAGGCTTGGCGGTTGCAACAGTCGGTGCCGGCGTTGGTTTTGCCGCTGGCTGACCGGCTGGCACGCCCGCAGGGGGTGCAGTGGTCGTGACGGTCGGCGGTGTTGCGCTGGAACCTTCCACCGGCACGCCGTCATCACCTTCGGAGATACCACCGGCTTCTTCGGCGAGCGGGCCGCGCATGACAGGTTGGCCAACCATCGGCAGGTTGGTCGGTTGCCCGGAATTGGCGAACTCGACGTTTGGCGTGGGTTTGCCCAGTGGCAACTGCGCCTGTTCGGTTGGCGCGCCGGCCGTGGTCGGTGCCTTGCTGCGGCCTGGAATCAACCAGGCGGCGGCGACAGCGACCACGACAACGGCGGAAATAGCCAATACGTGTTTCTTAGGCATAGAGAACCCCATCTTTGGACGCTTGACCGCTGTGCGGCTGGCAATCATGGCTTCGATCATGGCATCGCGGGCAACCTGGTTGATGGTGCCAGGCCAGCCGTCGGAGCTTTCGTGAATATCAGAGATCTGTTGAGCGGAGAAAAGTTCGATACCCGCGCCCGCGCCTTCCAGGCGTTGAGCCAGGTATTCGCGGGTTTCTTCCTCTTCGTACGGCTGCAGTTCGATGACGTGGAACAGCTCCTGATCACCGCTGATCTGCTCCAGCTCGGCAATCAGCGACGACTCACCAAACAGGAACACGTGGGGGCGACCTTCCGGCGTACCGGCCGCCAACGCCAGCAGCGCTTCGAGGGCGGATTCGTCGAGCTGCTCGGCGTCATCCACCAGCAGGTAGACTTCCTGGCCGGTCAGGCCCAGTTGCACCACTTGCTTGAGGATTGCGTTCGGTTCGGCAGTCGCCACGTCCAGCGCCTGGGCGACCTGGCGCAACACGCCCGCCGCATCACCGGCACCACGGGCCGACACCACCACGCTCTGCACCGACTGCTTGTTAGTGCTGGCCACCAGGGCCTGGCGCAGCAAGGTCTTGCCGCTGCCCAAAGGGCCGGTCACGACCAGCAGCAATTGGCTGTAGCGCGCGAGGTGATGCAACTGGCCGAGCACTGGTTTGCGCTGGGCCGGGAAAAATTTGAAACCAGGCACCCGTGGAGCAAAAGGGTCGTGGCTTAACTGGTAATGGCCGAGGAACGCCTCGTCGGCATGCAAACTAGTCATCGGGATCTTATTAACCTTTAAGCTGGGCCAGGGCGCGGTAATCCGCTCCCAGCGTGGCCTGTAAAATCTCTTTCGGATAATCGTCGGTCACCACCGCTTCGCCCATGTGGCGCAGCAGCACCAGTCGCAGTCGACCGTCGATCACTTTCTTGTCTATTGCCATATGTTCGAGGAAATCTGCCTCGGTCATCTCTTCAGGCGGAATCACCGGCAAACCGGCGCGCTGGAACAGGCGGATGCCACGGTCACGCTCCTGGGCACTGATCCAGCCTAGGCGCTGCGACATCTCCAGTGCCATCACTGTGCCAGCCGCCACGGCCTCTCCATGCAACCACACACCATAGCCCATGTGGGTTTCGATCGCATGGCCGAAGGTGTGACCCAGGTTCAAGGTGGCCCGTACGCCGGACTCCCGTTCGTCGGCATTCACCACGAGTGCCTTGGCGGCACAGGAGCGGGAAATGGCTTCGGTGAGGGCCGCCTGGTCGAGATTGCGCAAGGCGTCGACGTGCTCTTCCAGCCAGGTCAGGAACGGTTCGTCGCAGATCAGCCCGTACTTGATGACTTCCGCCAGACCCGCCGACAGCTCACGCGGCGGCAAGGTGTTGAGAGTCGCGGTATCGATCAGCACGGCTTGGGGCTGGTAGAACGCGCCGACCATGTTCTTGCCCAGCGGATGGTTGATGCCGGTCTTGCCGCCCACCGACGAATCCACCTGGGACAACAGGGTGGTCGGCACCTGGATAAAGTCCACGCCACGCTGGTAGCAGGCCGCTGCAAAGCCGGCCATGTCGCCGATGACACCGCCGCCCAGGGCGATCACGGTGGTGCGGCGGTCATGACGTGCAGTCAGCAGGCCATCAAAGATCAGTTGCAGGGTTTCCCAGTTCTTATGGGCCTCGCCGTCGGGCAGGATCACAGAAATAACGGAGTACGCCGCGAGGCTGCGGCTCAGACGCTCAAGATACAGCGGCGCGACCGTTTCATTGGAGATGATCGCCACTTGCCGCCCGGCAATATGCGGTGCGAGCAACTCGGGCTGGTCCAACAGACCTTCGCCAATATGGATCGGGTAGCTGCGCTCGCCTAGATCGACCTTAAGTGTCTGCATGTGTCCCCGCGTTGAAGATGTATTGACGACCGGTAACGTCAAACGCTGACGCTGCCTGATGGCTCTACGCCACACCTTGGGAGGTGTTGGCGCGCCGCCGAGAATAGCGCATTTCGGGCCTGGCTTTAACGGGGTGGCAGCCGTTGCAGGCGCTCAAGAATGTCGAGGACCACCATCCGGGGTGGCCGCTCATCGGTTTCTACCACCAGATCGGCAATTTCCCGATACAGCGGATCGCGCAGCGCCAGCAAATCCCGCAGGGTTTTCTCCGGGTTGGCCGTGCGCAGCAACGGGCGATTGCGATCACGGGCGGTACGGCCCACTTGCTGCTCGACCGACGCATGCAGGTAGACCACCCGGCCACCGGCATGCAGCGCGCGGCGGTTCTCGTCACGCATCACCGCGCCCCCACCCGTCGCCAATACCACGCCATCGCAGCCGCACAGCTCGGCAATCATCGCCTGCTCGCGGTCACGAAAGCCCAGTTCGCCTTCCTTATCGAAGATCCATGGGATATTGGCACCCGTGCGCAATTCAATTTCCTTGTCGGAATCTTTGAACGGCAGGCGCAGCTCTTTGGCCAGCAAACGGCCGATGGTGCTTTTTCCAGCGCCCATCGGTCCTACAAGAATCAAATTTCGCACAGAATCAACGACTCACAGCAATCGCCTGGTTATTCATAATACGCGGAGTCAGGAATACCAGCAGCTCGGATTTTTTCTCCGCCAGCACATCGCGCCGGAAAAGGCGGCCAAGATACGGCACATCGCCCAAAAATGGCACTTTATCTACCACTTTGCTTTGGGTATTGGAGAAAACCCCGCCGATGACGATGGTCTCGCCATCCTTGACCAGCACCTTGGCATTGACCTCGTTTTTCTTGATCGGCGGCACGTCGTTGAGTTTATTGAGATAGTCGGGCTCATCCTTGGTGACTTTCACCTCCATGATCACGCGGTCGTCAGGAGTGATTTGCGGGGTGACCTCCAGCGACAGCGAGGCTTCCTTGAACGACACCGAGGTCGCGCCGCTGGAGCTGGATTCCTGATAGGGAATCTCGGTGCCCTTGAGGATGCGTGCGGTTTCCTTGTCGGACGTGACCACCTTGGGTTGCGAGACGATTTCGCCGTTACCGGTTTTCTCCATGGCGGTGAGCTCCAGGTCCAGCAGCAGGTTGTCGGTGATAAAGGCGATGCCCAAGCCCGAGGTGCCGTTGAGTGTTCCCAAGTCCACGAAAGGTGAACTGGGTGGGTTTTCCGGCGGCTCCGCGCCTTCAGGCAGAGGTTTGGGAATGCCACCCGCGCTCCAGTTGCCGCGAGCGAGCCGCCCACCCCAGCGCGCGCCCAGGCTTTTGTCATAATCGACATTCGCCTCGACAATCCGCGCCTCGATCATGACCTGGCGCACCGGCACATCCAGCTGCGCCACGATCCTGCGCAGTTCCTCCAGCCGCTCGCCAGTCTGATAGGCGATGATGTTGTTGGTGCGATCATCCACCGCCACCGAGCCACGCTCATCGGTGACGCCCTCAAGGCCCGTGAATGACTGAAACAACTTGGCCAGGTCCGCCGCCTTGGCGTAATTGACCTGCAACAGCTCCCGACGCAACGGCGCCAGTTCGGCCATTTGCTTGCGCGACTCCAGCGTCAGCAGCTCACGCGCGGCCAACTCCTCGGCGGGCGCGACCAGCAACACACCGGCCTTTACCCGCTTATCCAGGCCCTTGGCTTGCAGCACCAGGTCCAACGCCTGATCCCAAGGTACATCCTTTAGACGCAGGGTGATCGAGCCCTGCACATCGTCGCTGGCAACCAGATTGAGGCCCGCCACATCGGCAATCTGCTGCAGCGCGGTGCGCAACTCGATGCTCTGGAAGTTGAGGTTCAGCTTGTCGCCGGTGTAAGCGCTCGACGTGGCGCTGCCAGGCGGTGGCAACTGGATCAGGTCTACACGATTGGGCACAGCAACAGCCATCGGCGCCGTGAACGCTATCCATAGCGCCACACCGAAGGACAAGAAAATCCTTTTCATTGATTCGATTCCGTTATGAGTTGACGTTCAACACCAGGGTTCGCGGGCGCTCCAGCCATGCACCCTGACCATCGGGAAACAGCTCGACCAGCTCTATGTGACGCTCATGGATGGCCGTGACCCGGCCATGGTCCGGCCCCAGATAGTCACCGACCGCCAGGCGATGCACCGTGGAGGCCGCACGCAGCAAGGCGAAAACCTGCGACCCGCGAGACAGCGTGCCGACCATTTCGAACTGGTCCAGCGCAAGGCTTTCCAGGGCTGCACGTGGCCGGGCGAGATCTGGCGCACGGGCTGGCCGCCCAGGTAGATGATCGACCTGAACGGCAAGCCGCTGAAAAGGGTCGCGCAGCCCAGAAGCCTCGTAGACAAAGGGCTGCCCTTGGCGGGCCTGACCGCCTCCCCCGCCGCCCGGCTGCCAGTAGCTCTTGACCAGCAGATCAAGGCGCAGCAGCTTGCCATCCCGCCGCAGGACCACATCATGCACCGTCGCGATTCGCGCCAGACCACCCAAGCTACTCAGGAACGTCGCCAGGTCGTGGTAAGCCCCTGTCACGCCGACCTGTACCGGCTGCTCGTGATAGTACTGCTGAGACTGTTCGTCCAATGGCGTGACGCTCTCGACCACCAGACCATTGGCCAATGCCAAGTGCGCGATGTCTTCCAGCAAGCCGGGCATTTCGGATTCGCCCGGCAACGCCCGGAAAAGCTCATCGGCTTTCACCTGCATCACTTGGAGCTGCTGCGTGCGCGCCTCAAGGGGGGCAGCCATGGCCGTCTTTTGAGCGACTTGCTGTTGCAGGGCCACTTCCCGCACCTCGACCTGGCTTAGCCGCTGACGCGACTGGCTCAGGTACACAAGGTCACCCACCACAAATATCAGGCTCGCCAGCGCACAGCCCAACAGGGCCTTGCCAGGCAGGGGCCATTTTGCAGCGTTGTGAGTGAGTGCAGAAAGATTGAGCCTCAACGGGCTCAAGGTTGTGCCTCGGAAGGCTCGCCCTGTCGCACCATCAGCTGGAATTCATTGTTGCCACGCGCGCCCTCGGTTCGCACCTGTTGCAACCGCGTAGAGTGGGCGCCTTGCGCGGCCTCCAGGCGACGCATCAGTTGGGCGATATCCTGGCTCGACTCGGCACTGCCGCTGATACTCACCGTATCGCCCTTCGCCACCACTTCATGCAGATGGACACCGTCGGGTACTGCGCGCGCCAACTGATCCAACAATTGCGCACCGGACGAGCGGGAGTCGTGCAGGTCCTGCACAACCTTCATGCGCTGCGCCAACTGCTGGCTTTGCTCCTGCAGGTCGTCGATGGTCTTGATGCGCGAATCCAGGCCGGTGATTTGCTTGCCCAGATGGTCATTACGGGTCACTTGCCGGTCAATGGCCTGGTCGATCACCTGGTCCGCCAGCCACACGGCTGCGAGCGCCGCGCAGGCGAACGCCAGCAGGCACGCCAGCAGGTACTTGCGTCGCCGCTCCGCCAGCGCCTGGCGCCAAGGCAAAAGGTTGATTCGTGTCTTCAAGCGAAACTCCTCAGGGCCA
The DNA here is from genome assembly GCF_900115535.1 of Pseudomonas sp. NFPP28. Taxonomy (NCBI): domain Bacteria; kingdom Pseudomonadati; phylum Pseudomonadota; class Gammaproteobacteria; order Pseudomonadales; family Pseudomonadaceae; genus Pseudomonas; species Pseudomonas sp. NFPP28. The sequence continues at coordinate 202,090 of NZ_FOWT01000004.1, forward strand.
ACCCGCAAGCAATTCCCATCCCGTGGGCGTCCACGGCCCATTGTGCACCATCGACTCGATGGCCCGGCGTGAAGCTGGCGAAATCCTGACTGCATGCGCGCGCCAATGCAAACGCTTCGACATCGACCACCCTCGGCACCAGCCCGGCCAGCGCCAGAACCGCCTCCCGTGCCTCGACGTGTTCCTTCAGGCACGCCGCCAGCAGCACCTCGACACGACCTGGGTCCAGGGCGGTCGGCCCGCGCACTTGAAAGTCGATGGCCACGTCATCCAATGGATAAGGAATGTACTGGTCTGCCTCCATCTGGATCATCCAGGCCATCTCATCGTCGGTGAGCCCAGCCTCCATCTCGATTATGCGCGTGATCACCGAGGGCCCGGATACCGCAGCGGCAGCACCACGGACCGACGTTGCCATTCGCGACAACGCACTGCGCAAGGTGCGTCCCACGCCTTCGAGATCCAGAAATGTGCCGTCGACCACCGAGCGTACCGGCAATGCCTGGGTGACATAGGCCCGAATGTGGTAACCCGTGATTGAACGGCCCAGCTCCACCAGCCGGATTGCCGTGTCATTGATGTCGACGCCCAGCAGGGTATCGAGTTTTCCCGTGAAAAATCCTTTTCCCATAAAACTCCCTAAAGCTTTGCCTGTCATACCGCCTGATTGCCGCCGGGCGCCATGCATTCGGTCGACTTGTTGAGCAGGTGCGAATGACGCCCCAAGTCGAAAAATGCTTTAATGCCCAGCGTTTTTTGCCGCTTTTTATCTGCAGCTCGGGTCGATCCATCGATTGCCATGCAAGCCCCGACGCCTAACCCATTCTTTTCTCTGGAAATCCAAAAGCCTTGATTCGTCTGCTGAAGTTTTTCGGGTACTCCATTGTCGCCATCGTTTGCGGGCTGCTGCTCGTGCTCAGCGGGGCCTACCTCTACCTTAGTCCGGGTTTGCCCTCCGTAGAGGCTCTCAGAAGTATCCAGTTGCAGATTCCTTTGCGGGTCTACAGCAGCGATGAAAAACTGATCGCGGAGTTCGGCGAAATGCGCCGCACACCGATCCGTTTTGCCGATATTCCACCCAATTTCATCAGCGCCCTGCTCTCGGCTGAGGACGATAATTTTGCCAACCACTATGGCGTCGACCCCAGCAGCCTGGTGCGTGCGGCCACGCAATTGGTAAAAAGCGGACACATTCAATCCGGCGGCAGCACCATCACCATGCAGGTGGCGAAGAACTTCTTCCTGACCAGCGAGCGCAGCTTTTCGCGCAAGGCCACCGAGATCCTCCTGGCACTGCAAATCGAACGCCAGTTGACCAAGGATGAGATCCTTGAGCTGTACGTGAACAAGATCTACCTGGGCAACCGCGCCTACGGGATCGAGGCGGCCTCGCAGGTCTACTATGGCAAGTCCATCCGTGACGCCAGCCTGGCGCAGATGGCCATGATCGCCGGCCTGCCCAAGGCGCCCTCACGCTTCAACCCCCTGGCCAACCCGGCGCGCAGCAAAGAGCGCCGCGACTGGATCCTGGGGCGCATGTACAAGCTGGGCAAGATCGACCAGGCCGCTTACGAAAGCGCCATCGCCGAGCCGTTGAATGCCAGCTACCACGTGCCGACGCCGGAAGTGAACGCCCCTTACATCGCCGAAATGGCGCGCGCCGAGATGGTCGGCCGCTACGGCAGCGAGGCGTATACCGAAGGTTTCCGCGTGACCACCACCGTGCCGAGCGACTTGCAGGATATCGCCAATAATTCGGTGCATTCCGGCCTGATCACCTATGACCAGCGTCACGGCTACCGTGGCCCCGAATCACGCCTGCCGGGCAAGACCCTGAGCGCGTGGACCACCGAGTTGGGCAAACAACGTGCGATCAGCGGCCTGGAGCCGGCCATCGTCACCCAGGTGAAAAAAGATGGCGTGCAGGTCCTGACCCGCACCGGCGAAGCCCATGTGGCATGGGACAGCATGAAGTGGGCGCGCCCGTTCCTGAACACCAACAGCATGGGCCCGATGCCCAAGCAACCGTCGGACGTGGCGCAGGTGGGCGATTTGATCCGCGTACAACGCCAGAAGGACGACAGCCTCAAGTTCAGCCAGGTGCCGCTGGCCCAGGGCGCACTGGTGTCGCTGGACCCGCAGAACGGTGCAATCCGTGCCCTGGTCGGTGGCTTCGCGTTCGAGCAGAGCAACTACAACCGCGCGACCCAGGCCAAACGCCAACCGGGCTCGAGCTTCAAGCCGTTCATCTACAGCGCCGCGCTGGACAACGGCTACACCGCCGCCAGCCTGGTCAACGATGCACCCATCGTGTTTGTCGACGAGTACCTGGACAAGGTCTGGCGCCCGAAGAACGACACCAACACCTTCCTTGGCCCGATCCGCATCCGCGAAGCGCTGTACAAGTCGCGTAACCTGGTGTCGATCCGCTTGCTGCAGGCAATGGGCGTGGGCAAGACCATCGATTACATGACGCGCTTCGGTTTCGCCAAGTCAGACCTGCCGCCCAACCTGTCCCTCGCCCTGGGCACTGCGACCCTCACACCGATGGAAATCGCCACCGGCTGGAGCACCTTTGCCAACGGCGGCTACAAGATCACACCGTACCTGATCGACAAGATCGAAAGCCGCAACGGCGAAACCCTGTTCACCGCCAACCCACCACGCGTGCCCGGTGACGTGGTCAACGGCGTGGCAGCGACGGATGGCCTGGCAGCGCCAAGCAATGGCGGCATCACCATCGAGCCGACCCCAGGCACGACGCAGGCCGCCAACGGTACCCCGGCGGAGCCACAGGCGCCGGCAGTTGCCGAGCGTATTGTCGACGGCCGTACCACTTATATTCTCAACAGCATCCTGGAAGATGTGATCAAGAAGGGGACCGGCCGCCGCGCCCTGGCGCTGAACCGGCCGGACATCGCCGGCAAGACCGGTACCACCAACGAATCCAAGGACGCCTGGTTCTCCGGCTACAACGCCGACTACGTGACCACCGTGTGGACCGGCTATGACCAGCCGGAAAGCCTGGGTCGCCGCGAGTTCGGTGGCACCGTCGCGCTGCCGATCTGGATGAGCTACATGGGCGCAGCCTTGAAGGACAAGCCGCCGCACACCCAGCCGGAGCCGGAAGGCATCCTCAGCCTGCGCATCGACCCGATCAGTGGCCGTGCAGCTTCGCCAAGCACTCCGAACGCGTACTTCGAACTGTTCAAGAGCGAAGACACGCCGCCGTCGGTCAACGAGCTGGGCAATGGCGTTGCACCGGGTAGCCCGCTGCCGGCGGATGAGGCGGCGCCGATCGATCTGTTCTAGTGAGATTTATGGCCTGAAACAGATTCAATGTGGGAGCGGGCTTGCTCGCGATTGCGGTGTGTCAGGCGCCACATGAGCTGATTGATCCATCGCTATCGCGGGCAAGCCCGCTCCCACACTTGGGTCTCCACAAGGCCCAAGTGAATCGCCACAAAAAAGCCCCGACTCGCAAGAGCCGGGGCTTTCTGTTGGTGCGCTACAACGGCTTAGCCGTTGAACACATCATCCACGCTTTTCAGCGGGTAGTGCTTCGGATACGGCAGGGTGGCCACGCCGGTCTCGATGGCGGCCTTGGCCACGGCATCGGAGATCAGGGTGATCAGGCGCTTGTCCATTGGTTTCGGGATGATGTACTCACGACCGAATTCCAGCTTGGCGCCACCGTAGGCGTCGCACACGTCCTGAGGCACCGGCAGCTTGGCCAGTTCACGCAGGGCATTGGCGGCAGCCACTTTCATCTCTTCGTTGATGCGCTTGGCGCGAACATCCAGGGCGCCACGGAAGATGAACGGGAAGCCCAGTACGTTGTTGACCTGGTTCGGGTAGTCCGAACGGCCGGTGGCCATGATCACGTCGCTGCGGGTGGCGTGAGCCAGTTCCGGCGAGATCTCCGGGTCCGGGTTGGAGCAGGCGAACACGATCGGGTTGGCCGCCATGGACTTGAGGCCTTCGGCGCTCAGCAGGTTCGGGCCGGACAGGCCGACGAACACGTCTGCACCGTCGAGGGCGTCAGCCAGGGTGCGCTTGTCGGTGGCGTGGGCAAACATCGCCTTGTACTGGTTCAGGTCGGTACGCTCGGACTGGACCACGCCCTTGCTGTCGACCATGAAGATGTTTTCCAGCTTGGCGCCCATGCTCACCAGCAACTTCATGCAGGAGATGGCCGCAGCGCCGGCGCCCAGGCAGACGATCTGCGCGTCAGCCAGGGTCTTGCCGGCGATTTCCAGGGCGTTGATCATGCCGGCCGCGGTAACGATCGCGGTGCCGTGCTGGTCATCGTGGAATACCGGAATGTCGCACTGTTCGATCAGGGCCTTTTCGATCTCGAAGCACTCAGGTGCCTTGATGTCTTCCAGGTTGATGCCACCGAAGGTGATGGAAATGCGCTTGACCGTGTCGATGAAAGCCTGCGGGCTTTCGGAGTCGACTTCGATGTCGAAAACGTCGATGCCGGCAAAGCGCTTGAACAGCACGCCCTTGCCTTCCATGACTGGCTTGGAGGCCAATGGACCGAGGTTGCCCAGGCCGAGAATCGCGGTGCCATCGGAAATCACTGCAACCAGGTTGCCTTTGCCGGTGTACTTGTACGCCAGTTCGGGGTCGCGGGCGATTTCACGTACGGGCTCGGCAACACCAGGGCTGTAGGCCAGCGACAGGTCGCGGGCGGTGGCAGTGGCCTTGGTGAGCTCTACACTCAGCTTTCCTGGACGAGGATGGGCATGATATTCGAGAGCGGCAGTTTTCAAATCAGACATATCGGCATTCCGCTTTTACTGTTGGTCGACGGACCGCCGAGGATACGCGTGTCGCAAAGTCCCTACAAGACTGGGTAGTCACAGGTGTCAAGGCCCCAAAGCGCCGTACTTTGGTCTAAGGCCACGGGATACAAGGGGTTAACTGTTCACAATCGAATAAAAAAATGTCTACAATTTTTTTTAATCAGCCAATTTGAGCATGCTAGGGTCGGTCAGCGGCAGCAACCAACGTGCCTGGCCGTTTTTCCGGCCACCCCGTTTGGATCGATCCTGCACCCAGCCACGAGCCTCGACTGCCCTGCCTTGCAGACCACTGAGCAATACCGAGTCGAACCGGCGGGCGAGTTCGGGTGCAATGCGTAATACCAGTGAACCCTGCAACTCGATCCAGATTCCACCACGATTGCGTTCGATCTTGCTCACTCGGCCGCTGACCAGGGCGAAGCCGGACTGCTTGAGTTGCGCCACGCTTTGCACGGGTGACTGCTGCCATACGCCCAAACGCGCGTTACGGGCGCTGTCCTGCGCAGCTGTCTGGCAAGCGACAAGATCGACATTGGGCGCGACCCCCACCTGAAACCCCAGGCCTTCGGCCAGCAGTTGCGCCTCAAGATTCTTTCCATCAGCGCTGTAGAGGTGGGCCAAGGTACGGCCGTAGCGGTCCTTGCTCTCGCGCCCCGGCACCAAGCCAACCCGGCCGCCACTGGCCTCAACCAACACCTGCAAACGCTGGCGGGCCGCAACGGCGTAGGGCTCGTCGGAGCGGCCTTGCTTGCCGGTTTCCGGGGCATTGAGACCGATCATCCGCACACTGCGGCCATCCTTGAGGCGCACGGTGTCGCCATCCACCACGCGTTGCACCTCCACCCGGGCCAAGGCGGACGGCGCGGGGCAAAACACGTCGGCCTGGGCGACTGAAAGCCAAATCCCAGGCACAAAAAAGGCGCCCACACGGGACGCCTTTTTCAACAGCTGGCAAAAGCCCATAAGGCTTTTGAGCCTTACTCTGCTGGAGTAGCAGCAGGCTTCTTGCCGAAAGCACCAAAGCGATCTGCGAAGCGCTGTACACGGCCGCCGGTGTCCAGAGTTTTCTGCTTACCGGTGTAGAACGGGTGGCACTCGTTGCATACGTCAGTACCCAGTGGCTTGCACAGGTTCGAACGGGTTTCGAACTTGTTGCCGCAGCTGCAGGTGACTTCGATGGTTTCGTACGCTGGATGGATATCGGCTTTCATGGCACTTCCTCGGGCTAGCGTGCCGCCACTCGACACTATTGTCGAATACCGCACGTAATTAGGCCGCGGATTCTACCAGACCTTTTCAATCACGCAAGCTGCACATCTGGCTGAAAACCTCCTTTCATCAGAAAACCGTGGCATACCCAAGCCCTCCCGGCTCTGCTAGGCTCCCGCCCCTGCGCCACCGCCTGCCTTTATATGAGACTCCTCGCGTGCCCGACGCCATTCTGCGCCTCGCCCTGCCTTCGCCCCTGCGCCGCCTGTTCGATTACCGGGCGCCGGCCGGCGTACTGCGGGCGCAGTTGCAACCGGGCATGCGTGTGCGTGTGCCGTTCGGGCGGCGTGAGATGATCGGCATTCTGGTTGAAGTCACCGACCACAGCGAAGTGCCGGCCGAAAAACTCAAGCCCGCGCTGGCCATCCTCGACACCACCCCTCCACTGCCACCCGCGCTGTTCAAGCTGTGCCTGTGGACCGCTCAGTATTACCAGCACAGCCTGGGCGATACGTTGAGCTGGGCCTTGCCGGTGCTGCTGCGCCAGGGCGAACTGGCCGAAGCGCGTCAGGAGCGCTTCTGGTCGATGGTGCCCGGCGCGCGCCTCGACGACCCGCGCATCGCCCGTGCCCCACGCCAACGTGAAGCACTGGCCACGCTGGCGCAGCATCCCCATGGCGTGGCTCATCAACTGCTGAGCAAGCTGATGCTGAGCAAAGACAGCCTCGACCTGCTGCTTGCCAAAGGCCTGGTACAGGTGGAAATCCGCAAGCACGCCCCTGACGCCCGCCACGAACACTGGCTGGCCCAGCCGGAATTGCCGCTGAACCCCGAGCAACGCGCCGCCTACGAAGCGATCCGCGCAGGCTTCGACAGCTTCCACGCTTTCCTGCTGGCTGGCGTCACGGGCAGCGGCAAGACCGAAGTCTATTTGCAGTTGATCCGCGAAACCCTGCAAGCCGGCAAACAGGCGCTGGTGCTGATCCCCGAGATCAACCTCGGCCCGCAGACCCTGGCGCGCTTCGAGCAGCGTTTCAATGCGCGTATCGCGCTGGTGCATTCGGCGGTCAACGACCGCGAGCGCCTGGAGTCCTGGCTGGCAGCGCGGGATGGCGAGGCCGACATTATTATCGGCACCCGTTCGGCGCTGTTCACCCCGATGAAAAACCCCGGGCTGATCATCATCGACGAGGAACACGACGGCTCCTATAAACAGCAGGAAGGCCTGCGCTACCACGCCCGCGACCTGGCGCTGGTGCGCGCTCGCCAGGAAGACATCCCGATTGTGCTGGGCTCGGCCACGCCGTCCCTGGAAAGCCTGCACAACGCCTACACCGGCCGTTACGGCCTCTTGCGCCTCAACGAACGGGCGGGCGGCGCCAAGCAACCACGTTTCCTGCGCCTGGACGTCAAAAGCCGCCCGCTGGACAGCGGTATTTCCGGGCCAATGCAACAAGCCATCGGCCAGACCCTCGCCGCTGGTCAGCAGGTGCTGGTGTTCCTCAATCGGCGCGGCTTTGCGCCGACGCTGCTGTGCCATGACTGCGGCTGGATGTCCGAGTGCGAGCGCTGCGACGCGCGCATGACGGTGCACCAGCGCCACGGCGAACTGCGCTGCCACCACTGCGGCCATGTGGAGCGGGTGCCGCGCCATTGCCCGCAGTGCGGCAAAGTCGACCTGCGACCGGTCGGCGCAGGCACCGAGCGCGCCGAGGAACGCCTGGGCATCCTGTTCCCGGATTACCCAGTGCTGCGGGTCGACCGTGACAGCACCTCGCGCAAAGACGCGATGAACCAGCTGTTCGCCACCATCCAGAAAGGCCAGCCGTGCATCCTCATCGGCACGCAAATGCTTGCCAAGGGGCACCACTTTCCACGGGTGACCCTGGTGTCGATCCTGGATGCGGACGGTGGGCTGTTCTCCGGGGATTTCCGTGCCAGCGAGCGCATGGCGCAGTTGATCGTGCAGGTTGCGGGCCGCGCAGGGCGTGCCGAGGAGCCAGGCCGAGTGATTATCCAGACGCACCTGGCCGACCATCCGCTGCTGATCCAGCTCACCGAGCAAGGCTACTTCGCCTTCGCCGAACAGGCCCTGAGCGAACGTCGCGCCGCCGGCCTGCCGCCGTTTTCCCACCTGGCACTGCTACGCGCCGAAGCGCACAAGCCGGGGCAGGCCGAAGGTTTCCTGGATGAAGCGTGCAGCGCAGCCGAACGTTTGCTTGGCGAACTGGGTCTGAGCGGCATCGAACTGCTCGGCCCGGTGCCTGCGCCCATGGAGCGCCGCGCCGGGCGTTATCGCGCTCAGCTACTCTTGCAGGCAACCTCCCGCGCACCGCTGCATCGGCTATTAAGTAGCTGGTTGCTTGCCCTGGAGCAAATGCCCAGCGGCCGGCAAGTGCGATGGTCGTTGGACGTAGACCCGGTAGATTTGTATTAACCCTGGCCACAGGTCCCGCGAAGGTTGGCAAGCCCGCCCTCGCCACGGATAATGCCCAGTTTTTCCACCTGCGCATCGCGCGCCGCCGCTTGCGGTCGAAAGAGAACACCATGAAAGACACCATTCGCCAGCTGATCCAACAAGCCCTCACCCAACTCGTCAACGAAGGTGTGTTGCCTGAAGGCCTGTCGCCGGCGATCCAGGTGGAAAACACCCGCGACAAGACCCACGGTGACTTCGCCAGCAACATTGCGATGATGCTGTCCAAGCCGGCTGGCATGAAACCGCGCGACCTGGCGGAAAAAATCATCGCCGCGCTGCCGGCCGACGAAAGCGTCACCAAGGCCGAAATCGCCGGCCCCGGTTTTATCAACTTCTTCCAGAATACCCAGGCCCTGGCTTCGCGCCTGGATGCAGCCCTGGCCGACGCCAGGATCGGCGTGCTCAAGGCCGGCCCGCTGCAGCGCGTGGTCATCGACCTGTCGGCACCGAACCTGGCCAAAGAGATGCACGTGGGCCACCTGCGCTCCACCATCATCGGCGATGGCGTGGCGCGGGTGCTGGAGTTCCTCGGCGACAGCGTGATCCGTCAGAACCACGTGGGCGACTGGGGCACCCAGTTCGGCATGCTGATGGCTTACCTGCAAGAAAACCCGATCACCAGCAACGAGCTGTCGGACCTGGAAAACTTCTACCGCGCCGCCAAGAAGCGCTTCGACGAATCCGAAGAGTTCGCCGACCGCGCCCGTGGCCTGGTGGTCAAACTGCAAGCCGGTGACGAGGAATGCCTGGCGCTGTGGAACCGTTTCCGTGAGATCTCGCTGTCGCACTGCCAGGAAATCTACGATCTGCTCAACGTCAAGCTGACCATGGCCGACGTGATGGGCGAAAGCGCCTACAACGACGACCTGATCAACGTGGTCAACGACCTCAAGGCCCAGGGCCTGCTGGTGGAGAGCAACGGCGCGCAATGCGTGTTCCTCGAAGAATTCAAGACCGCCGACGGCGAGCCGCTGCCGGTGATCATCGTCAAGGCCGATGGCGGCTACCTGTATGCCACCACCGACCTGGCGGCCGTGCGCTACCGCAGTGGGGTGCTCAAGGCCGACCGTGCGCTGTATTTCGTCGACCAGCGCCAGGCCCTGCACTTCCAGCAGGTGTTCGAAGTGGCACGCCGCGCGGGCTTCGTCACCCACCCGATGCACATGGAACACATGGGCTTCGGCACCATGAACGGCGCCGATGGCCGCCCGTTCAAGACCCGTGACGGCGGCACCGTGAAGCTGATCGACCTGCTGACCGAAGCCCAGGAACGTGCCTACAACCTGGTGAAGGAAAAGAACCCGGAACTGGCCGAGGCCGACCTGCGCAACATCGCCCGCGTGGTAGGCATTGGTGCGGTGAAATACGCCGACCTGTCCAAGCACCGCACCAGCGACTACAGCTTCAACTTCGAGCTGATGCTCAACTTCGAAGGCAACACCGCACCGTACCTGCTTTACGCCTACACCCGTGTGGCCGGCGTGTTCCGCAAGCTGGGCAAGGACTTCAGCGAAGTTGAAGGGCACATCGTGCTGGACGCCCCGCACGAGCAGGAACTGGCCGCCAAGCTGGCGCAATTCGGCGAAGTGCTGAACAGCGTCGGCGAAAAAGGCACGCCGCACATCCTGTGCACCTACCTGTACGAAGTCGCCGGCCTGTTCTCCAGCTTCTACGAGAACTGCCCGATCCTGACTGCCGACGACGAAGCCCAGAAGCAAAGCCGCCTGCGCCTCGCCGCCCTGGCTGGACGTACCCTCAAGCAAGGCCTGGAACTGTTGGGCCTGGAAACACTGGAGCGTATGTAAGTTGGCTGCCAAGAAAAAACCTGCACCCAAGCGCGGCGCCAGCCGCTATCAGGCCCCGGCGAAGAAGCCGATCCCGGGCTGGTTGTGGATGGCGATCGGCCTCACCGTCGGCGCGTTTATCGTATTCCTGATGAAACTGGATCCGGGCAAGGGCGATGACGTCAAACGGGTCAAGCAGGAGCAACAGAAGGCCACGAAAATGGCCGAAGCCAACAAGACTGCGCCGAGCCCGACCGCTCCGGTAAAGCCGAAGTACGACTTCTACACGCTGTTGCCCGAATCGGAAGTGATCGTGCCGCCGGACGCCGTGCCGGAGAAAACCCTGCCGACGCCGCAAGTGCCGACCACCCCGGTCACCCCGGCGGAAGCCGCTAAAATCGACACAGCGCGCGCCCAGGCCGCATTGGCCGGGATCACCCCGCCGCCGGCACCGCCAGTGGCCGAGACCAAGGCCGCGCCAGTGACCAAGTTCTTCCTGCAAGCGGGCTCGTTCCCCAAACAGGCGGATGCGGACCGCGTGCGGGCGCAGATCATTCTGCTGGGCCAGTCGGTGACGGTGGAGTCCGGCACTGTGAAGGATGCGACCTGGTATCGCGTACTGGTAGGACCGTTCAGCAACCGTGAACAGCTGACCGTGGCGCAAAAGCAATTGGCCGGCGCGGGTTTTAGCAACCTGTTGTTACAACAACGCCAGAGCCGCTGACCTTCAGCCAACCTGGATCAAATGTGGGACGGGGCCTGTCCCCTCCCACATTTGGTTTTGCCGCGCTGTGGAATGTGTGTCAGACCCTTGAGCACCACTCGTCCGCCATAACCCCATATGGTTGAAATCCCCTCCGCCACCCCCATATGAGTTTCCATCAGGGCATTTTCGCCCCGCTGCGTGGAGACTCTCCCCTTGACCACCATCGTTTCAGTACGTCGCCACGGCAAAGTCGTCATGGGCGGCGACGGCCAGGTTTCCCTGGGCAATACCGTGATGAAAGGCAACGCCAAGAAAGTGCGTCGCCTGTACCACGGCCAGGTTCTCGCGGGCTTTGCCGGCGCTACCGCCGACGCCTTCACCCTTTTCGAACGTTTCGAAGGCCAATTGGAAAAACACCAGGGCCACCTCGTGCGCGCCGCAGTCGAACTCGCCAAAGAATGGCGCACCGACCGCTCCCTCAGCCGCCTGGAAGCCATGCTGGCCGTCGCCAACAAAGACGCGTCCCTGATCATCACCGGCAACGGCGATGTGGTTGAGCCCGAACATGGCCTGATCGCCATGGGTTCCGGCGGTGGCTACGCCCAGGCGGCAGCCAGCGCACTGTTGAAGAAAACCGACCTGTCGGCCCGCGAAATCGTCGAGACTGCCCTGGGCATCGCCGGCGATATCTGCGTGTTCACCAACCACAACTTCACCATTGAGGAGCAGGACCTCGCCGAGTAAGCCGTAGGCTTATTCCCGCTTGAGGCCGCCAAACATTATGTCCATGACTCCCCGCGAAATCGTCCATGAACTCAACCGCCATATCATCGGCCAGGACGATGCCAAGCGCGCCGTAGCCATCGCGCTGCGTAACCGCTGGCGCCGGATGCAACTGCCCGAAGAACTGCGCGTTGAAGTAACGCCAAAGAACATCCTGATGATCGGCCCGACCGGCGTCGGCAAAACCGAGATCGCCCGTCGCCTGGCCAAACTGGCCAACGCGCCGTTCATCAAGGTAGAAGCCACCAAGTTCACCGAAGTAGGCTATGTGGGCCGTGACGTCGAGTCGATCATTCGTGACCTGGCAGACGCAGCTCTGAAAATGCTGCGCGAACAGGAAATGACCAAGGTCAGCCATCGCGCCGAAGACGCCGCCGAAGAACGCATCCTCGACGCCTTGCTGCCACCGGCACGCATGGGCTTCAACGAAGAAGCCGCACCGGCCTCGGACTCCAACACCCGCCAGCTGTTCCGCAAGCGCCTGCGTGAAGGCCAGCTGGACGACAAGGAAATCGAGATCGAAGTCGCCGAAGTGTCCGGCGTCGACATCTCTGCCCCGCCTGGCATGGAAGAGATGACCAGCCAGTTGCAGAACCTGTTCGCCAACATGGGCAAGGGCAAGAAGAAAAGCCGCAAGCTCAAGGTGAAGGAAGCGCTGAAACTGGTGCGCGACGAAGAAGCCGGGCGCCTGGTGAATGAGGAAGAACTCAAGGCCAAGGCCCTGGAGGCGGTCGAGCAGCATGGCATCGTGTTTATCGACGAGATCGACAAGGTGGCCAAGCGCGGTAACTCCGGCGGCGTCGATGTGTCCCGTGAAGGCGTACAGCGCGACCTGCTGCCGCTGATCGAAGGTTGCACCGTGAACACCAAGCTGGGCATGGTCAAGACCGACCACATCCTGTTTATCGCCTCCGGTGCGTTCCACCTGAGCAAGCCAAGCGACCTGGTGCCGGAGCTGCAAGGCCGCCTGCCGATTCGCGTGGAGTTGAAGGCGCTGACCCCGGGCGACTTCGAACGCATCCTCAGCGAGCCGCACGCCTCGCTCACCGAGCAGTACCGTGAACTGCTGAAAACCGAAGGCTTGGGCATCGAGTTCCAGCCAGACGGCATCAAGCGCCTGGCGGAGATCGCCTGGCAGGTCAACGAGAAGACCGAGAACATCGGTGCCCGTCGCCTGCACACCTTGCTGGAGCGCTTGCTCGAGGAAGTATCCTTCAGTGCCGGCGACCTGGCCGGTGCGCAGAATGGCGAAGTGATCAAGATCGACACGGCTTACGTCAACAGCCACTTGGGCGAATTGGCGCAAAACGAAGACTTGTCGCGCTATATTCTGTAAGCCTCACACAGAATCGCTTCGCTTCAATGTGGGAGGGGGCTTGCCCCCGATAGCGGTCTATCAGACAGATATATGCTGACTGACACACTGCCATCGGGGGCAAGCCCCCTCCCACATTTTGAGGCCGGTTCCATCAGGATTATTGCCAATGTCGAAGTTTCCCACTGCTGTAAACCTGCACAAAACCTCCAACACCCTCGGCCTCACCTACGGGCCCGACGAGGTGTACCAACTTCCTGCCGAACTATTGCGCACCCACTCGCCTTCCGCCGAGGTCCAGGGCCACGGTAAGCCGATCCTGCAATTCGGCAAGCTCAACGTGAAGCTGATCAAGATCGAACCGGCCGGCCAGTACGCACTGAAATTGACCTTCGACGACGGGCATGACAGTGGACTGTTCACCTGGGACTACCTCTATCAGTTGGCCGTGCGTCAGGACGCGCTGTGGGCCGACTATCTTGCCGAACTCAAAGCCGCTGGCAAAACACGCGACCCGAGCGAGTCGGTCGTACGGCTGATGCTCTAGCTCAGGCGTCTTGCTCTTTAGAGCGCATTTTCTAATTTCATCTGCTTGAATGCCCTGTCGCGTGGCCAACGATTGGCCCGCTTGCGAAAAAAATTAAACTCGGGTAACCAATGGAACTGGCAAGTTCCCTGCATTTGACGATGTGGTATCAACGGTCACCCGAGTCGCAGTACCAGGCTTGTGTTGTGTATCGAAACTGGGTGCGCAGCGGTCCCCGGTACTCGTCTTTCGGACAATGGAGCGTCGTAGATGAGTAACAAGAACAACGATGACTTGAAACGCCAGGCCTCGGAAAACACTCTGGGGCTCAACCCGATCATCGCGTTACGTAAAAAGGATTTACTCGCCTCGGCGAAGATGGTGCTGACCCAAGCCATCAAGCAACCGTTGCACAGCGTCAAGCACGTCGCCCATTTTGGCGTCGAGCTGAAGAATGTGATGTTTGGCAAATCCGCGCTGGTGCCGGAAAGCGATGACCGTCGTTTCACCGACCCGGCCTGGAGCCAGAACCCACTCTACAAGCGCTACCTGCAAACCTACCTGGCGTGGCGCAAGGAACTGCACGACTGGATCGGCGACAGCAACCTGTCGGAACAGGACATCAGCCGTGGCCACTTCGTGATCAACCTGATGACCGAAGCCATGGCCCCCACCAACAGCGCGGCCAACCCGGCGGCGGTCAAGCGTTTCTTTGAAACCGGCGGCAAGAGCCTGCTCGACGGCCTGTCCCACCTGGCCAAGGACATGGTGCACAACGGCGGCATGCCCAGCCAGGTCAACATGGGCGCCTTTGAAGTGGGCAAGACCCTGGGCACCACCGAAGGCGCGGTGGTGTTTCGCAATGACGTGCTGGAGTTGATCCAGTACAAGCCGATCACCGAACAGGTGCACGAACGCCCGCTGCTGGTGGTGCCGCCGCAGATCAACAAATTCTATGTATTCGACCTGAGCCCGGAGAAGAGCCTGGCGCGCTTTTGCCTGCGCAACGGCCAGCAGACGTTCATCGTCAGCTGGCGCAACCCGACCAAGGCGCAGCGCGAGTGGGGCCTGTCGACCTATATCGAAGCGCTGAAAGAAGCCGTCGATGTGGTCACCGCGATCACCGGCAGCAAAGACGCGAATATGCTCGGCGCCTGCTCCGGCGGCATCACCTGCACCGCCCTCTTGGGCCACTACGCGGCGCTGGGGGAGAAGAAGGTCAACGCCCTGACCCTGCTGGTGAGCGTGCTGGACACCACGCTGGACACCCAGGTGGCGCTGTTCGTCGACGAGCAGACCCTGGAGGCGGCCAAGCGCCATTCCTACCAGGCCGGCGTGCTCGAAGGCCGCGACATGGCCAAGGTGTTCGCCTGGATGCGCCCCAATGACCTGATCTGGAACTACTGGGTGAACAACTACCTGCTGGGCAACGAGCCGCCGGTGTTCGACATCCTGTTCTGGAACAATGACACCACGCGCTTGCCGGCGGCGTTCCACGGCGATCTGATCGAACTGTTCAAGAACAACCCACTGGTGCGCGCCAACGCACTGGAAGTGTGCGGCACGCCCATCGACCTGAAGCAGGTCACTGCCGATATCTATTCATTGGCGGGCACCAACGATCACATTACGCCGTGGCAATCCTGCTACAAGTCCGCGCAGCTGTTTGGTGGCAAGGTCGAGTTCGTGCTGTCGAGCAGCGGGCATATCCAGAGCATCCTCAACCCGCCGGGCAACCCCAAGGCGCGCTACCAGACCAGCGATGGCCTGGCGGGCAAGCCGCTTGAGTGGCAGGAGAATGCGACCAAGCATACGGATTCGTGGTGGCTGCATTGGCAGGCGTGGCAGGCAGAGCGAGCGGGTAAATTGAAGAAAGCACCGACGAGCTTAGGCAATAAGACCTACGCAGCAGCGGAAGCTGCGCCGGGCACTTATGTACATGAACGATAAGCAGATGTTTGGTTGAAATGCAGTCACTGTGGGAGCTGGCTTGCCTGCGATAGCGGCGGGTCAGTTGTTGATGGGCTGGCGGAAAGAATGCCATCGCAGGCAAGCCAGCTCCCACATGGATCGCATCGCCCATAAGACTTACGCACCACCTGACAGGGCTTTCCCATGCCGCAACCGTTCATCTTTCGTACCATCGACCTGGATGGCCAGACCATCCGCACGGCGGTACGCCCGGGCAAGCCTCACTTGACGCCGCTGCTGATCTTCAATGGCATCGGCGCCAACCTTGAGTTGGTGTTTCCGTTCGTCCAGGCGCTGGACCCGGACCTGGAAGTGATCGCCTTCGATGTGCCCGGCGTGGGCGGTTCGTCGACACCCAATCGACCGTACCGCTTTCCCGGTTTGGCCAAACTCACCGCGCGTATGCTCGATTACCTGGACTATGGCCAGGTGAATGCGGTTGGCGTGTCCTGGGGCGGCGCGCTGGCGCAGCAGTTTGCCTATGACTACCCGGAGCGGTGCAAAAAGTTGATCCTCGCAGCCACGGCGGCGGGTGCAGTGATGGTGCCGGGCAAGCCAAAAGTGCTGTGGCTGATGGCCAGCCCGCGCCGCTACATCCAGCCGTCCCACGTGGTGCGCATCGCGCCGATGATCTACGGCGGTTCGTTCCGCCGCGATTCGAAACTGGCCGCCGAACACGCCAGCAAAGTGCGCTCGGCCGGCAAGCTCGGCTACTACTGGCAACTGTTCGCCGGGTTGGGCTGGACCAGCATCCACTGGCTGCACAAGATCCGCCAGCCCACCCTGGTGCTGGCGGGGGACGATGACCCGCTGATCCCGCTGATCAACATGCGCATGCTCGCCTGGCGCATTCCCAATGCACAGTTGCACATCATCGATGACGGCCACCTGTTCCTGATCACCCGGGCCGAAGCCGTGGCGCCGATCATCATGAAGTTTCTTGAAGAGGAGCGCATGCGCGCGGTGATTCATCCGCGACCGGCTGTGTAAGGACCACACCGCCGCGCAACTTGCCAGGAACCGACTATGGTTCTGAATTGGCGTGCCTGTTTGATGGCTTGACGAAGGAGTGTTGGCTCATGCGAGAAAGACCCGTGACGAACCCGGCGCCCACCCCCGCCGCGTTCATCAACGCGCAAAATGCGATCACCGGCCTGCGCGGCCGGGATTTGCTGTCGACGCTGCGCAGCGTGGCTGCCCATGGCCTGCGCAACCCGGTGCATACCGTTCGGCATGCCTGGGCGCTGAGCGGGCAACTGGGCCGCGTACTGCTCGGTGAAACCGTGCACGAACCCAACCCCAACGACAGCCGCTTCAACGACCCCACCTGGAAGCTAAACCCCCTGTACCGCCGCAGCCTGCAGGCCTATCTGAGCTGGCAGAAGCAGACCCGTCACTGGATCGATGACAGCACCCTCAGCGACGATGACCGGGCCCGTGCGCACTTTGCCTTCTCATTGCTCAACGATGCGGTCTCGCCCTCCAACACCCTGCTCAATCCGTTGGCGATCAAGGAGCTGCTCAACTCCGGCGGCAACAGCGTGGTGCGTGGGGTGACCAACCTGGTCGAAGACCTGCTGCACAACAATGGCCTGCCGCGCCAGGTGAGCAAGCACGCCTTCGAAGTGGGCAAGACGGTCGCCACCACCCCCGGTTCGGTGGTGTTTCGCAATGAGCTGCTGGAGCTGATCCAGTACAAGCCCATGAGCGAAAAACAGTACGCCAAGCCGCTGCTGGTCGTGCCGCCGCAAATCAACAAGTTCTACATTTTCGACCTGAGCCCGGCCAACAGCTTTGTGCAGTACGCCCTGAAAAACGGCCTGCAGACCTTCATGGTCAGCTGGCGCAATCCGGATGTGCGGCATCGCGAATGGGGCCTTTCCACCTATGTAGCCGCGCTGGAGGAAGCACTCAACGTCTGTCGCGCGATCAGCGGCGCCCGCGAGGTCAACCTGATGGGCGCCTGCGCCGGCGGCCTGACCATCGCCGCGCTGCAAGGCCACCTACAGGCCAAGCGCCAGCTGCGCCGCATCTCCAGCGCAAGTTACCTGGTGAGCCTGCTGGACAGCCAGATCGACAGCCCCGCCACCCTGTTCGCCGACGAGCAGACCCTGGAAGCCGCCAAGCGTCGCTCCTACCAGCAAGGCGTGCTCGACGGCCGCGACATGGCCAAGGTGTTTGCCTGGATGCGCCCCAATGACCTGATCTGGAACTACTGGATCAACAATTACCTGCTGGGCAAGGAACCACCGGCCTTCGACATCCTGTACTGGAACAACGACAACACGCGCCTGCCCGCCGCCTTGCACGGCGACCTGCTGGACTTCTTCAAGCACAACCCACTGAGCCATCCCGGCGGTCTGGAAGTGTGTGGCACGCCCATCGATTTGCAGAAGGTCACGGTGGACAGTTTCAGCGTGGCCGGCATCAACGACCACATCACGCCGTGGGATGCGGTGTATCGCTCCACTCAGTTGCTGGGCGGCGAGCGGCGCTTCGTGCTGTCCAACAGCGGGCATATCCAGAGCATTCTCAACCCGCCGGGCAACCCCAAGGCCAACTACGTCGAGAACCTCAAGCTGAGCAGCGACCCACGCGCCTGGTATTACGACGCCAACCACGTCGAAGGCAGCTGGTGGTCGCGTTGGCTGGAGTGGATCCAACAGCGTTCCGGCGTACAACGCGAAACCCTCACCGCCCTGGGCAACCAGAATTACCCACCGATGGAAGCGGCACCGGGCACTTACGTGCGCGTGCGCTGAGCTCAACGATCACCTTAAGAAGACTGGATGAAGACCCGCGACCGTATCCTTGAATGCGCCCTGCAACTGTTCAACCAGAAGGGCGAACCCAACGTGTCGACCATGGAGGTGGCCAATGAAATGGGGATCAGCCCCGGCAACCTCTACTACCACTTCCATGGCAAGGAGCCGCTGGTCCTCGGGCTGTTCGAGCGTTTCCAGAATGAGCTGGCACCCCTGCTGGACCCACCGCCAGACGCGCAATTGGAAGCCGAGGATTACTGGCTGTTCTTGCACTTGATTGTCGAGCGCATGGCGCATTATCGGTTTCTGTTTCAGGACCTGTCGAATCTGGCAGGGCGCCTGCCGAAGCTGGCCAAGGGCATTCGCAACCTGCTGACGGCGCTGAAACGGACTCTGGCGTCATTGCTGGCGCGGTTGAAGACGGCAGGACAACTGGTCAGTAGCACCCAGGCCCTTGGGCAACTGGTGGAGCAGATCACCATGACCTTGCTGTTCTCCCTGGATTACCAACGGATTCTCGATCGTGAAGGCGAAGTACAGGTGGTGGTTTACCAGATCATGATGCTGGTGGCGCCCCATCTGCTATCGCCGGCACGCCAGACAACTGAGCAATTGGCCCTGCGTTATCTGGACAGGCCGATTTAAATACTCGCGCAAGTCAAACATTCAAACCACGCGGCGCTAATCAGGACGACCAAACTGCTTGGTAAACATAAAAAGCTCACTGTCGGTCCTGATACCCAACTTCCGATACGCCGACTGTTTTTGTGTACTGATAGTACTCGCGCTACGCGAAAACTTTGCCGCAATTGAATTCACGGACATTCCGTCCAGAAAACAACGCAGGACTTCCTGTTCCTTGGGGGTCAAGGCGCCGCTCAATCGTACCGGCAGTGAATGTTCAAGTGTCGACTTGATATTCTCCCGTGCCAGAACAGACTCTCCCTCCTGCAGCACCGACAACATGCAACGCTGCAGGTAAATCCGCCCCTGGGCGACAGTCCGAATAGCCACGATCAATTCCGTGAGGTGTTCGGTCTTGCCCAGCACTCCAAAGCTTCCGGCCTTCAACGCCAGTATCACCGTTGCACGCGTGCAGCGGGATGACACAACGAGCACCTTGCAACGTTTGAAACGCCTGCTCAGCATCTGGATCAGGCCGAGGCCATCGATGTCTGACGGCCCCAGTGTAAAGTCCATCACCACCACATCCGCAGGTTGTTGGCCGAGCGCATCAAGCAACTCCCTGGATGTACCGAAGGAGCCGATGACCTCCAGGTCGGGCTCTTTGCGCAGGCCCAGTTCAATTCCCTGCCGAACCATTTCATGGTTATCCAGCAACATGATGGTGTGCATTTCAGACACCCGGAAGTTCGCTCAAGTAAGTACAAATTAGTACACATATGCTCGCTGCACGAACAGTGTATAGCGCAGCCTTTTTCGTGAATCAATCCATCAAAAACAGCCAACATGCTCCTGACAAGTTATTCCTACATACATGTCTTACATTGAAACCCTACAGACACTACCCCATACAATTGTTTTAATTAAAATTTTAGACTTCGAATATTTACGAGATAAATCTCGTGACCTGTCGATAGGCAAAAATAACGTTCCCAGCCAAATTACTGCCACCTGCCATTCGGTAAAAAAACGAAACAAATTACCGATGCAACACTTCAATGTGTGGCGGGTTACTCAGATAACTCACGATTGGGAACACTATGAAAGTCCACGTTTTCTCCACCCTCGCCGTAGTACTCGCCTTAGCCGCAGCGGTTTCGCAGCCGGCACAGGCTGCCAACGACGGAACCATCAACTTCACCGGGTTGGTGAGCGATACGACCTGCACCATTGAAGGCGCAGCGCCAGGCACCGGCGCCGTGGTCAAAGACGTCAACCTTGGTGGCGTGTCCGCCGCACGCCTGCAGAAACCGGGTGATCGCGCCAACCTGACCGGCTTCACCATCCGCATTGGCGCACCTGGCGAAGGTGGCTGCACCAACGGACGCACCGCAATGGTTGCTTTCGACCCTACCAGCCCGGCGATTGATGTGGCGACCGGGCGCTTGAACATCGACGGCTACGATGACCCATCCGACACCACCAACGCCAAGAACGTACAGGTTGAGGTGACTAACCGTAATGGCACTCCGATCAACGTTTACACGGAAAAATCCGAAGGTGTGGTCATCGCCGACAACCAGGCTGTCATCCCATTGGCCGCACAGATGTACGCCAGTGGTGTCGCGACTGAAGGTACAGTCAGGACCCGCGTCGGCTTCATGGTCGTGTACGCCGATTGATAGAAAAGCGGGCCCGCTCTGGCGGGCCTTGCACGCAACGGGCCTGCCGCCGCCAGGCAGGCCCACCCGCTTGATTCGAAGAGAGCTTTGAGCATGAAAAAGCTGGCCTGCCTCGTGCTTTACACCTGTGGTGTTGCGGGGTTACTGCTGCAAGCAGTTCCCGCCCGGGCCGGGGTCATTATGCATGGCACCCGCGTGATCTATCCCGCTGACCAGCAGGAAGTGGTGGTACGCCTGGAGAACAAAGGTGACCGTCCAGCGCTGGTACAAGCCTGGCTGGACACGGGCGATATCCGCTCGACGCCGGCGACGGTACGCACGCCGTTTACCCTTTCGCCACCGATTTTCCGCGTTGAGCCCCACCAGCAGCAGGCGCTGCGGCTGCGCTATACCGGAGCGGCCGCAGCCCCCGATCGCGAAAGCCTCTACTGGCTGAATGTGCTGGAAGTACCACCGCTTACCGCCGGTACCGAACAAGGCAACCAGATCGAACTGGCATTTCGGACCCGCTTGCGTGTGTTCCTGCGACCGCAGGCATTGCCCTACTCCGTAGCCAGCGCTGCGTCAAAGCTGCAATGGAAACTGGTCGCCCATGAGCATGGCTACGCCCTGCAAGCCACCAACCCCACGCCATATCATGTTTCCCTGAGTTCGGTGGATTTGCTGAGCGAAGGAAAACGATTCACTAAAGCACCAAACAAAGAGGCCAACGACAGCCTGATGATGCCGTGCGGCGACGTGAAGCTGTTTGCACTGCCATTGTTGCGCGAATACCCCACCGGCGCGCTGAACGTCGAATTCACCGCCGTCAGCGACTTCGGTGCCCGCGTGCGCCACTCGGCAAGCGTCACACCACCAGACGCCAGGCGATCGAAACCATGAATGCCATTTTCACTTCACACTGGGTGGCCCGTCTCATTGCATTGACACTTGCGCTTTCCGGTGCCGCCGTCGGGCACGCCAGTGTGGTCATTGGCACCACTCGGATCATCTACCCGCAGCGCGACAAGGAGGTGACGGTCAGGCTCGAAAGCAAGAACCAGGCACCCGTGCTGGTCCAAGTCTGGCTGGACAGCGGTGACGAACACTCGACCCCGGATAGGGCCACGGTGCCGTTTATCGCCACGCCGCCGATCTTTCGCATGGATCCAGGCAAGCAGCAGGTCGTACGCCTGGCGTACACGGGCGACACCTTGCCCACGGAACAGGAAAGTCTGTTCTGGCTCAACCTGTTGGAGGTGCCCGCGCACTCCCAGGAGGCCAATCAGTTGCAACTGGCCTTCCGCTCGCGGATCAAGCTGTTTTTCCGACCGTCGAACCTTCCTTCCGGGGTCGACGCGGCACCGGGAAAACTGCAATGGCGGCGTGAATCGACCGCGCAAGGCCAGGTACTGGAGGTCTATAACCCCACGCCTTACTACGTAACCTTCGAACAGGTCGAGTTGCTGGAGTCCCGGCAGCGCCATCCACGCAAGGCTGCGTCTTCAGGTGCTGGAAACATGGTGGCGCCGGGTGATCGCACGCGCTTTGAACTGCCCAGCCTCAACACCCCGCCAGGCAGCGCCGCCACCGTGGAGTTCCAGACACTCGACGACTACGGAGTGCGCAATACCCACAGTGCCCGGGTCTCGACATGACCCCGAGAGCTGCCTAGCGCCGTATTGGCCCGCCTCTCCCCGCTACTGACCTCACTGCACACGTTGGTTTGATGCCCGGTTTTCAGGGAAGGGCTTCCCATTGCCCAAATTCGGACAGCCCCTATTTTTTGGAAGTGGTACACATGAGTTTTAACACCCGCGCCAGTTTAAGAAACTGGCCTTTTGCGCGTCATCAATTGATGCTTGCGACGCGCTGCCTTTTACTGATGAGCAGCGCCTATGCTGTGGGCGCCCACGGTGCCGAGAATGTCAGGTTCAACCCGGCCTTCTTCCCGGATGGGGTTGGCGGCCAACAAGTCGACATAGGCAAATTCAGCCAGGGTAACGTCGTGCTGCCCGGCAGCTACCGCACCGACGTTTATCTCAATGGCCAATGGATTGGGCGCGAAAGCCTCACGTTTGTCGCGGTAAAGGGCCGAGATTCCGCACAGATGTGCCTGGAGCGAGATGTCGTGCTCAGGTTTGGCATCGACTTGGACGCGGCACAAGCTCAACCCAGCGAAGCCAGACAAACGCCCACTCCCGCGTTTGCACCCTGCGAAGACATCTCAACCTACCTGCCGGGAAGCACCGGTCAATTCGACCCGGGCGAAAACCGCCTGACCCTGCAGGTTCCTCAGATCTACCTGGCACGTAAAGCGCGCGGTTATGTCGACCCCAGGCACTGGGACGGCGGGGTCGATGCGGCTTTCGTGCGCTACAACGCCAACACCTTTGAGACCCGCACAAATGGCCGCTCCGTCGACTCTCATTACCTGGGCCTGAATACGGGGCTCAATCTGGGAGACTGGCACTGGCGCCACAGCGGCAGCTTCAGCCAGACCGATACCTCCTCGGGCTATCAGCGCAGCAGCACCTATGTGCAGCGCGAGTTGAGCCCGCTGCGATCACAGATGATGCTCGGCGAAATCTATACCCCAGGCGAACTGTTCGACAGCGTGCGCCTGCGTGGTGCCAGCCTGTTCAGCGATGATCGGATGCTGCCGGACTCTCAGACCGGGTTCGCCCCGGTCGTGCGCGGCATCGCCGAGACCAATGCACGGGTCACCGTGCGCCAACGGGGCGTGTTGTTGGATGAAGTGTCGGTCGCTCCTGGCCCGTTCGTGCTCAACGATTTGTTTCCTACCGGTTATGGCGGCGACTTGACCGTCACGGTGACCGAGGCAGATGGCCGTCGACGCGAATTCATAGTGCCATTCGCCGCCAACGCCAATCTGCTGCGCACTGGCCACAGCCGCTATTCCCTTAGCGTCGGCAGGATGGATGAAATCGGCCTGCGCCATCCCCCAAGGCTGGTACAAGCCACTTACCAGCACGGCCTCAGTAACCTGGTGACCGGCTACACCGGGACGGTGGCGGGTGACGACTACTTGTCGCAATTGCTGGGCGCGGCATTCAATACCCCGTATGGAGCGCTCTCCCTTGACCTGACCCACTCAGATGCAACATTACCGGGCCACGGTTCACGCCAGGGGCAAAGCGTGCAGCTGCGCTACAGCAAGAACTTCACCGACACCGGCACCCACTTCGCCCTCGGCGCCTACCGATACTCCACGCAAGGCTTTCTGAGCATCGCCGACGCCGCACGGGTGCGCGACCTCGCCATCGGCGGGCACAACTTGGATAACGTATCGCGTCTGCGCGACAGGATGGACATCAGCCTCAATCAAAGCTTGAGCAACGGCACGGTCTACCTGACCGGATCCTCGCAAAACTACTGGAACCGCACCAGCGGCAACCTGACCTTTACCACCGGTTACAGCGGCAACTGGAAGGGCCTGCGCTACACCCTCAGCGCCCAGCGCACCAAGGATCTGCTGAGCGAGCGGGTCGACAAGCAAGTGGAACTGACCCTGAGCCTGCCCTTAGGCAGCGACGCTCGCTCCCCCACCCTGACCACCACTGTCTATCGCGGCGATCAAAGCAGCGGTGAACGGATGAACCTCGGCGGCACCCTGGGCGAGCGCGGCCAATTCAGCTACGGAGTGGGGGGTAGCCGTACGCAGGGCCGCAGTAACTCGGTCTCTGCCGACATGAAATACCAGACCAGCCACGGCGTGCTGTCGGCAGGGTTCGGCCAGAGCAACGCCTACCGCGCAACGTCCCTGGGCATGACCGGCGGCATCGTCGCTCACGCAGGTGGTGTGATTTTCGCACCGGAACTGGGCGAAACCATTGGCATTGTCCAGGCCCCAGGCGCACAAGGTGCGCGGATCAATGGCAATCACGGCGCCCAGGTCGGCAAGGGCGGGTATGCCGTGGTGCCGTACCTCACACCTTATCGCCAGAACGTGGTCGAGTTGGACCCCAAGGATCTGTCTGTAGATGTGGAACTCAAGAGCGCCGCGCAAAACGTCGCCCCCCGTGCAGGCTCGGTGGTGAAACTGCACTTCGACACCGTCAGCGGCCAAGCCTTATTGATCTCTGCATTACGCAAGGATGGCAGCCTGCTGCCCTTCGGTTCCGATGTGTTCGACGAGAATGGCGACAGCGTCGGCGTGGTCGGCCAGGGTGGCAAAGCCTTTGTGCGCGTACCGCGCTCCCAGGGGGTACTGGCGGTGAAGTGGGGGTCCGAGGGAAACGCTTCCTGCCGGCTTCGTTACGACGTCAGTGGACAACAGGGTGCCAACCGCTTGCTTCAGGTGGACGCAGGTGCATGCCAATGACTGCGGCCGGCCGTTCATCCCGTGTTTACACAGCCACTTTTCACGATGGACTGAAGATGAAACATCACCTCCCCCTCCTGGCGGCACTACTGGCCCTGGGCACATCGATCACTGCACAGGCGGCCTGTGACAGGTACCCGGATGCAACGCTGACCCTCAATACGGCCACGACAATCAGCGTGCCGGACAGCATTCCTGTCGGCGGCGTGATCCTGCGACAGGCGTTCAACGGCACATCGCCCGGCTTCACAACCCATTGCTGGGGGCAGACGCTGAGGACGATTACCGGGCGCTACGCACGCGATCTGTACCCCGGCACACTTATCTATCGCACTGAGGTGCCCGGTATCGGTATCACGGTGTCGATGACATGGGCCGATGGCGGGCCGGCAAACTTCGGGCTCTTCAGTCAGCACACCGTTATGTACCCCGGGAAAGTCCAAAGCTTCACCTCGGCGCAAGTCACTTTCTACAGGATGGGCACAGTGGCAGACGGGACCATACCCAGTGGGAGCCTCTGGGAGGACAGGTGGCATAACGTCCCGGAAAGTTTTCGATTGGTGTTCGGCAACGCCATACGTTTCATCCGGGCTCCCGCCACTTGTGACCTGGCCGCCGGGGACGTCAACCGCCTGATCACACTTGCCCCGATCAATGTCGGCGATTTGAACGACGCAGCGTACGCCGGCGTTCAGAACTTCGATCTCACCGCCAATTGCACCGATGCCGGCAGCGTCACCTTTCGTTTTACCGGGACGCCCGCGCCAGACAACACCGCACTGTTCGCCAATACGGGCACTGCCCAAGGCATAGGGCTGTGGCTCTACTCACGCATCAACGGCGTGCCTCAGACCATCAGCGTCAATGACCAGCGCACGGTGACGGTGTCCGGTGATCGGGCAGTCTTGCCGCTCAGCGCCGCGTACCACAAAAACGGCAGGGTCAGCCCAGGCACTCTGGCTAGTACCGCCACCGTCAGCATTACCTACAACTAACTGAAACCCGAGGAAAACCCGATGTACCTTCGAAGCATTCCCCTGCTGATGACCATGATTGGCGGACTCGTCAGCCTCACCGCCCACGCCGCGACTACCGGCACTTTGAGTTTCGCCGGACAAGTCAACGCCGGCACCTGCAACCTGGCAGCGGGCGACGAAAATCGGAACATTACGTTGCCAACGATCAAGATTTCCGACCTGGACGCGAGCCCCTCCGCCGGCCAGCTCGACTTCGAGGTTACCGCCGACTGCGAATCGGATATCCGTAACGTGATCTTCCTATTTGCCGGAACACCCGCCGTGGGCAACGGCGAGTTATTTGCCAATACCGGCGGCTCAAAAGGCACTGCGCTGTGGCTGACACATCGCGCGCCCACCCTTTCGACCATCCCCGCCAATGGCACCCCTGAGCAGCGCAGCCGAACTGTGGCGACGAACGGCAACAAGGCTGTACTTCCCCTCGCGGCGGCTTACCATAAGACCGGTGAAGCCATCACCCAGGGCAGCCTGGTCAGCGCGGTCACCGTTTCCATCACTTACAACTGACGAAACGGCCTTAGGGGGCGCAAAAAAATGCCCGACCTTCGTAGGCCGGGCATTTTTCGTCTCCTGGAAAAAATCAGGACTGACTGGATGGCGTCGGGGTTACCGGCGTTGCAGTCGGGGTCGCAGCAGCAGGGGTCGGCGCGGACACCGAGTTGGCTGTGGAGGCGGTTGGCGCAGTAGCAGGCTTGGCAACAGCTGGCTTCGGTGCTGCTGGTTTTTTCGCTACCGCAGGCTTCTTCGCGGCGGCTGGTTTTGCCGCTGGCTTGGCAGCCGGTTTCGCGGCGGCCGACTTGGCGGCTGGCTTGGCCGCTGCGGTTTTGGTCGCTGGCTTGGCGGCAGGTTTTGCTGCTGGTTTTGCAGCAGCCTTGGCTGCGGGTTTAGCCGCTGGTTTAGCGGCTGGCTTGGCAGCAGCTTTCGCAGCGACAGGCTTGGCAGCGGGTTTGGCTGCAGCAGTTTTGGCGGCTGGCTTCGCAGCAGCCTTGGCCGCTGGTTTGGCGGCCGGCTTGGCGGCGGCTTTTACCAGAGGCTTGGCGGCAGTTTTGGCAGCCGGTTTGGCCGCTGCTGTTTTAGCGGCAGGCTTGGCAGCAGGTTTGGCGGCTGCGGTTTTCGCCGGAGCCACTTTGGCGCCGGTGAGTTTTTCAATTTGCCTGGTCAGGGTATCGACCTTGCTGTGCAGCGTTTTGAGTTCAGCTTTACTCGGCACGCCCAGTCGCGAAACGGCACTGGCGAGGCGCTTGTCGAAAGTCTGTTCCAACTTCTCCCAAGTGTCAGCAATGCTGGATTTGGCAGAGCCGGCAGTTGCCTTGGCCGCTTCAACTTTTTTTCCAACCGTGGTTTTGGTCAACTTCTCGGCCTTCTCGCCGTCCTTGACCAAAGTCTCGAAGTATTTGCCGCCGTCACTGCTAACCTTCGAGTACACGCCTAAACCAGCAAGCCAGATCTTACGGGAATATTTTTCAACTTCCCCGACCCACGAGCTGCCTTCTTTCTGAGTAGTCTTTTTAACAGCCATCCCGATGTCTCCTTAGTGTTTACGCGCGACACGTTCTAGCAATGTCGTCAGCTCTTCGAGCTTAGCAGAGAGTGTCTCAACGTCATGTTTAGACGCAATGCCGATTCGATTCAAGGCACTGGCAACGCGAGTATCAAAAGCTTTTTCAACTTTATCCAGCTGAACTTCTACCAGACCTTTGACTGCGGAGACATTACTCTTTACTTGGTCAATCTGACTGTTGGCGGCCTCAAGTTGTTCAACTGCAACTTTTTTGCCTTTGCTTTCAACATGTTGCCCAGTTTTAACCAGCTCTTTGAAGTACTCGCCGCCCTCGCTTCCGACCTTGGCGTAAGCCCCCAGACCCGCCAACCAAATCTTGCGGGCGTAGGACTTGACCTCGCTCAGGGTGGTGGTCTGGGCGTCGATTTTTTTCTTCAGGATAACTTTGGCCATGGTGCACCTCACGCAGAATAGGGGGGAGGAACGGCCCACAGGAGTTGAGGGCTTGGGCACAAAGTAGGCGGGAAAATTAGAATCGGCACCCTAAGAACAATGGGATCACGCCAGCGCCTTATCCAGGGCCTTTTCGATTTCGGACTTGATGGTGCCACTCATGGCCGACATCAACAGCCCCAGCTCCACATCAATGCGCAGCGAATCCTCAGCGACTAATACCGTGCCTTTAACCCCCGAACGCTTGAGATTCAAGGTATCGCCGGACCACGACGGCTCCAGGCCGTATTGCTCCTTGAGTTTGTGCGCCAACTTGTCGGCCTTTGCCCGCGCGCCCTCTTTACCCAGGGAATGTGCACGCTCAACAGTTATACGGGCCATTGCAATGACTCCTCTTTATAGGGACTTGGATACCTTCGATGCGGCAAAAGGTCTCGCTGACCGCCCATCTTACCTTCAGCCTTGCCAAGACAAAGCAGGCCTTGGGGATTATCATGTCCCGCATTCTCTTTTGGTGACAGCGATATGACTGATCAGCGCAAAGGCAGCGATGCCGAACCCACCACTCACTTCGGCTTCAAGAACGTCCCGGAAAGCCAAAAAGCGGAAAAAGTCGCTGAGGTGTTCCACTCCGTGGCAGCCAAGTACGACTTGATGAACGACGTGCTGTCGGGCGGCATGCACCGCCTGTGGAAGCGGTTCACCATCGAGTTGTCGGGCGTTCGCCCCGGCAACCGCGTGCTGGACATCGCCGGCGGCACGGGCGATCTGGCGGCCAAGTTCTCCAAGCTCGTCGGCCCGACCGGCCAGGTGGTGCTGGCCGACATCAACAGTTCGATGCTCAAGGTCGGTCGCGATCGCCTGCTGGATAAAGGCGTGGCCGGCAATATCGAGTTCGTCCAGGCGGATGCCGAGAAGCTGCCATTCCCGGACAACCATTTCGACTGCGTGACTATCGCCTTCGGCCTGCGCAACGTGACCCATAAGGAAGACGCGATCCGCTCGATGCTGCGCGTACTCAAGCCGGGTGGCCGCCTGTTGGTGCTGGAGTTCTCCAAGCCGACCAATGCAGTGATGTCCAAGGTCTACGACACCTACTCGTTCGCCTTCATGCCACTGGTGGGCAAGCTGGTGCTCAATGACCCGGACAGCTATCGGTACCTGGCCGAATCGATCCGCATGCACCCCGACCAGGAAACCCTGAAGTCGATGATGGTAGAGGCCGGTTTCGACCGCGTGACCTACCACAACATGACCTCGGGTATCGTCGCCCTGCATCGCGGCATCAAGCCCTGATGCTGATCAAAGGCCTTCTCGCCAGCGTTGAACACGGCCTCAACCGTGTGCTGCGCCTGGACAGCACCGCCCTGGCACGGCTTGCGCACCTCAACGGTAAAGTCATTGCCGTCGATTGCCGCAGCCCCCGCTTGCAGCTGTTTATCCTGCCCAGCGATGAAGGCCTGATGCTTGCAACCCAGTGGGCCGCCGACGCCGACTGCACGCTGCGTGCGCCGGCATCGAGCCTGTTGCACCTGGCCCTGAGCCGCAACAAGACCGCCATCCTGCACAGCGCCGAAGTCGAGCTGGAAGGCGACAGCTCGGTGCTGATGGACCTCGCCGCCATCCTGCAGGACCTGGAACTGGACTGGGAATACGAACTGTCGCGCTGGATCGGCCCCGTCACCACCCAGTTGATCAGCGGGCACCTGCGCAGCCGTTCGCGCTGGTACCAGCAAGGGTTCGCCAGCCTCAACCAGAACCTCGCCGAATACCTGAGCGAAGAATCGCGCACCCTGGTCGGGGAGCGGGAAGCGCAAGCGCGCTTTCGTGAACTCGACAAGGCCAAAATCGACCTGGAACGCCTTGAGGCGCGCTTCGAGCGCCTGAGCCGTTCCCTTGATCCAAGCGATAACGCATGAAGCTGCTCGCCGTCCGCCGTTTGTTTCGTATCCAGCGCGTCGTAATCCGCTACCGCCTCGATGACCTGCTGTTCGCCCTGCCCCTGCCGTGGTTCCTGCTCGCCGTGCGCTATGTGCTGCCATGGCGCTGGTTCCCGCGCAAACAGCTGGAACTCAGCAGAGGCGCACGCCTGCGCCT
Source organism: Pseudomonas sp. NFPP28 (assembly GCF_900115535.1). NCBI lineage: Bacteria > Pseudomonadati > Pseudomonadota > Gammaproteobacteria > Pseudomonadales > Pseudomonadaceae > Pseudomonas > Pseudomonas sp. NFPP28. The sequence continues at coordinate 232,157 of NZ_FOWT01000004.1, forward strand.
GGCCTTGCAGGACCTGGGGCCGATCTTCATCAAGTTCGGGCAGATCCTCTCGACCCGCCGCGACCTGCTGCCCGAAGACATCGCCGACGAGCTGATGCTGCTGCAGGACCGCGTGCCGCCGTTCGACTCCCAGCAATCGATGAAGCTCATCGAAGAGCAACTGGGCAAGAAGATCAGCGACGTGTTCAGCCGTTTCGACGTCGACCCGCTGGCCTCGGCCTCGGTCGCCCAGGTGCACGCCGCGCAACTCAAGACCGGCGAAGAAGTGGTGGTGAAGGTGATCCGCCCCGGCCTCAAGCCGATCATCGGCCAGGACCTGGCGTGGCTGTTCATCCTCGCCCGCGCTGCCGAGCGCTTCAGCGCCGACGCACGCCTGCTGCACCCGGTGGACGTGGTCGCCGACTACGAAAAAACCATCTACGACGAACTCGACCTGCTGCGCGAAGCGGCCAACGCCAGCCAGCTCAAGCGCAACTTCGAAGGCTCGCCGTTGCTGTACGTGCCCCAGGTGTACTGGGACTGGTGCCGCCCGAAAGTACTGGTGATGGAGCGCATCTACGGCGTGCAGGTCACCGACCTCGCGACCCTGGCCGACCAGCGCACCGACATGAAGATGCTTGCCGAGCGTGGCGTGGAGATTTTCTTCACCCAGGTGTTCCGCGACAGTTTCTTCCACGCCGACATGCACCCGGGCAACATCTTCGTGAGCACGGTCAACCCGTGGAGCCCGCAGTACATCGCGATCGACTGCGGCATCGTCGGCAGCCTGACTCCGGAAGACCAGGACTACCTGGCGCGCAACCTGTTCGCCTTCTTCAAGCGCGACTACCGTCGTGTGGCGCAATTGCACATCGACTCGGGTTGGGTGCCGGCCGAGACCAAGCTCAACGAGTTCGAAGCGGCGATCCGCACGGTGTGCGAGCCAATCTTCGAAAAACCGTTAAAAGATATTTCCTTCGGCCAGGTGCTGATGCGCCTGTTCCAGACCGCGCGGCGCTTCAATATGGAAGTGCAGCCACAATTGGTGCTATTGCAGAAAACCCTGCTGAACATCGAAGGCCTGGGCCGCCAGCTGTACCCGGACCTCGACCTGTGGAACACCGCACAGCCGTTCCTCGAACGCTGGATGCGCGAGCGTATGAGCCCGAAAACCATGCTCGGCAACCTGCACAGCCAGATGGAGCAACTGCCGCATCTGGCCAACATGACCCGCGACCTGTTGGAGCGCATGTCCCAACCCCACGCCAAGGACCCGTCGCCGCCCTGGAAGAAGCCCAAGGACGACTGGTTCCTGCGCCTGCTGGGCGCCGCGCATCTGGTCGGCGGCGTCATGCTCGCCATTGGTGGCCCGCTGAACCCACTGGGCCACTGGCCGGCCGGCATCATGGTCGCCGTGGGTGTTTATCTGATCGTGCGTCGATAGCCAATCCGGTTATACACTGTCGCAAATTGCCGGAGCTGAACATGAAAGACTGGCTGGACGAGATCAAGTGGGACAGTGACGGCCTGGTGCCGGCCATTGCCCAGGACTACAAGACCGGGCGCGTGCTGATGATGGCCTGGATGAACCGCGAGGCCCTGAGCCTCACCGCCACTGAGCAGCGTGCCATCTACTGGTCACGCTCGCGTGGCAAACTGTGGCGCAAGGGCGAAGAGTCCGGGCACGTGCAGACCCTGCACGAGATGCGCATCGACTGCGACGCCGACGTGGTGATCCTGATGGTCGAGCAGATCGGCGACATCGCCTGCCACACCGGCCGTCACAGCTGCTTCTATCGCGTGTTCGAGAACGGCGAATGGAAAGTCGTGGAGCCGGTGCTCAAAGACCCGCACGCTATCTACTCGGCAGGACACTAGACATGAGCGATACCCTGAACCGTGTGGCCCAGGTGCTGGAAGACCGCAAAGGCGCGGACGCCGACAGCTCCTACGTCGCCAGCCTGTACCACAAGGGCCTGAACAAGATTCTGGAAAAACTCGGCGAAGAGTCCATCGAGACCATCATCGCCGCCAAGGATGCGCAGCTCAGCGGCGACTGCAGCGATGTCATCTACGAGACCGCCGACCTGTGGTTCCATAGCCTGGTCATGCTCGCCCAACTGGGGCAGCACCCACAGGCTGTGCTGGATGAACTGGACCGTCGCTTCGGCTTGTCCGGGCACGCCGAGAAGGCCTCGCGCCCGTCCACCTGAATAACCAAGACTAGAGGATACGCAGCATGGGCATTTTTGACTGGAAACACTGGATCGTCATTCTGGTGGTCGTGGTACTGGTATTCGGCACCAAGAAACTCAAGAACCTGGGCACCGATGTGGGCGAGTCGATCAAGGGCTTCCGTAAAGCCATGAACGACGACGAAAAGCCGGCCGACCCTGCCGTCAACCCCGTGCCTCCGGCGCAGCCTGTGCACCCGCAGGCGACCCAGCCAATCACCGAGCGTCGTACTTTCGACGTACAGGCTGAGAAAGTCGAAGAGCCGACCCGCAAAGACTCGTGAGCACTGACTAATGTTTGGTATCAGCTTCTCTGAACTGCTGCTCGTCGGCCTCGTGGCCCTGCTGGTATTGGGGCCGGAACGCCTGCCCGGTGCAGCGCGCACGGCCGGCCTGTGGATCGGGCGCCTGAAACGCAGTTTCAACGCCATCAAACAGGAAGTTGAACGGGAAATCGGCGCCGACGAGATCCGCCGGCAACTGCACAACGAGCACATCCTCTCGTTGGAGCAGGAAGCCCGCAAGATTCTGTCGCCCGTGCAGGAGCCTGCCAAACCGGTCGAACCTGCGGCTCATAACAGCATCGCGCCGACCGTTGAAGCCGCTCCCGTGGCACCCTCCGCGCCAACCGAGCCTGCGCCGACGCCTGCCGCGTCGCCCGCGCCCCATGACCCTACATTGCCGCCGCGAGCCCCATGAGCGCTGATAAACCGGAAAACGACCAGCACATGCCGCTGGTCTCGCACCTCACCGAGCTGCGTACCCGCCTGCTGCGTTGCGTAGCGGCCATCTTCATCATCTTTGCCGGGTTGTTCGCCTTTACCCAGCAGATCTACACCTTTGTCTCCACGCCGCTGCGCCAGTACCTGCCGGCCGGCGCGACGATGATCGCCACCGATGTGTCGTCGCCGTTCCTCACGCCGCTGAAGCTGACCATGATGGTCTCGCTGTTCCTGGCGATCCCGGTGATCCTGCACCAGATCTGGGGCTTCATCGCGCCGGGCCTGTACAAGCACGAGAAACGCATCGCGGTGCCGTTATTGGTGTCGAGCATCCTGCTGTTCTACACCGGCATGGCGTTCGCCTACTTCCTGGTGTTCCCGCTGATCTTCAAGTTCTTCGCCGCCGCCACCCCGGCCGGTGTGGAAATGATGACCGACATCACCAGCTACCTCGACTTCGTGATGACGTTGTTCTTCGCCTTTGGCGTGGCCTTCGAGATTCCGGTGGCCGTGGTGCTGCTGGTATGGATCGGCGTGGTCAACGTGGCGTACCTGAAGAAGATTCGCCCGTACGTGATCATCGGCTGCTTCGTGGTCGGCATGATCCTCACGCCGCCGGACATCTTCTCCCAGACCCTGCTGGCCGTGCCGATGTGGATGCTGTTCGAGATCGGCATCCTGTTCAGCAGCCTGATCAGCAAGCGCGGCGAACACCCGGACGACCAGCGCGACGACGACCAGCCGCCAGCGACCCAGCCGTGAACCTGTTGCTGCTGGAGGAGGCCGACTTCATCGCGGCCGACCGCGTGGTGCTGCGTGATCGGCGCCTGGTGCACATGCAGGAAGTCCACCGCGCCGCCGTAGGCGACAGCCTGCGCGTCGGCCGCATCGGCGGGTTGATGGGCAATGCCCAACTGCTGCGCCTGGAGGCCAGTGAAGCCGAGTTGCATGTGAGCTTCGACCAACCGCCGCCGGCCAAACTGCCGCTGACCCTGCTGCTGGCCCTGCCGCGCCCGAAGATGCTGCGCCGAGTGCTGCAGACCGTTGCGGCCATGGGCGTGCCCAAGGTGGTGCTGGTCAACAGTTACCGGGTCGAGAAGAGCTTCTGGCAAACGCCCTTCCTGGAGCCCGAGGCGATTCGCGAGCAATTGATCCTCGGCCTGGAACAGGCGCGGGACACGGTGCTGCCCGAGATCATTATCGAGAAGCGCTTCAAGCCGTTTGTCGAAGACCGCCTGCCGGCACTGGTTGAAGGTACCCTGGGCCTGGTCGGTCATCCTGGCGACTACCCAGCCTGCCCCCGCGGTCTCGACGAACCAGTGACTCTGGCGATTGGTCCCGAGGGCGGCTGGATTCCCTACGAAGTGGACCTGCTGGCCAAGGCCGGCTTGCAGCCGGTACAACTCGGCGCCCGCATCCTGCGCGTCGAAACCGCCGTCACCGCCCTGCTCGCCCGCCTCTTCTGACCGCCTAAGCAACCCTGTGGATTGCAGTGGGTCAGCTACAGATAAGCTGGATGACACACCGCTATCGGGGGCAAGCCCCCTCCCACATGGACACAGCTTCGCTACAGAATTGCGCGTGCTGGCCGATACCCTTTGAATAAGTCCAAGCCTTGTTCCAGGGGAGTTCGCAGCATGTATCGTTGGTTAGCCGAAAAGCTGGGGAATGTCAGCGTCAAAACCAAACTCGGCGTGGGCTTCGGCCTGGTATTGCTGCTCACGTTGATGATCACCTTCACCGGTTGGACCGGCTTGGGGGATGTCACCAGTCGCGGTGACAAGCTGGGTTATATCTCCAGCCTCAACGGGCTGACCAAGGACTTGCGCCTGGCGCGGCTGGACTTCGAAATGCGTCGCGGCGAACAAGGCACGGACGCGGTCAACGGCTTGATCGCCAAACTGGACAGCGGCCTCAAAACCGCCGCCGACCTGATCGAGCAACCCGCCGACAAGGCCCTGGTGGAACAGCAACAGGATGCCCTGAACCAATACAAAAAAGCCTTTGGCGCCATGGTCCAGGCCGGGCTCAAGCGTGAAGGTGCGCGCAGCAGGCTGGGCGACACCGCCGACAACGCCGTGGCCAAGGTCAGTGAGGTGGAAAAATCCCTGCTGCAAGGCGATAGCGTCACCCAGTTCAACAGCGTGGTCGACCTGAGCAAACTGATCCAGCAAGCGCGCTTCCAGGTGCGTGGCTACACCTACAGCGGCAAGGTCGAGGCCGAGCAACCGGCCCTGGATGCCATCGACAATGCCCTGAAGAAAATCACCGAACTCGAAGGACAACTGCCCGCGCAGTACCAGGCCAACCTGCAGGAGGCCAGCACTTCGCTGCAAGCCTACCGCGCTGCCGTCAGCCAGTACCGCGACTCCCAGACGGCCGCCGCTGCCGCGCTGAAAATCATGAGCGCCCAGGGCGACACTCTGCAGAGCCACAGCGAACAACTCACCACGTCGCAAACCGTGGTGCGCGACACCGACGCCGCACATGCCAAGCAACTGTTGCTGCTGGCGACCGTGCTGGCGCTGATCTTCGGCCTGGTGGCCGCCTGGGCCATCACCCGCCAGATCATTCTTCCGCTGAACCAGACGCTGCAGGTGGCCGAACGCGTGGCCTCCGGCGACCTCAGCCACAACCTCACTTCCGTGCGCCAGGATGAACTGGGCCAGTTGCAACGCGCCATGCAAAGCATGACCGTCGGCCTGCGGGAGCTGATCGGCGGGATCAGCGAAGGTGTCACCCAGATCGCCAGCGCCGCCGAGCAGCTGTCGGCCGTGACCGAACAGACCAGTGCCGGCGTCAACAGCCAGAAGGTCGAGACCGACCAGGTCGCCACCGCCATGAACGAAATGGCCGCCACCGTGCAGGAAGTCGCGCGCAACGCCGAGGAAGCCTCTGAAGCGGCCGTGGCTGCCGATCAACAGGCCCGTGAGGGTGACAAGGTAGTGGGTGAAGCCATCGCCCAGATCGAACGCCTGGCCACCGAGGTGGGCAACTCCACCGTTGCCATGGGCGACCTGAAGCGTGAAAGCGACAAAATCGGCAGCGTGCTTGATGTGATCAAGTCCGTTGCCCAGCAAACCAACCTGCTGGCCCTCAACGCCGCGATTGAGGCCGCACGTGCCGGGGAGGCCGGGCGAGGCTTCGCCGTGGTGGCGGATGAGGTGCGCAGCCTGGCCCAGCGCACCCAGAAGTCCACCGAAGAGATCGAAGAGCTGATCGTCGGCCTGCAGAGCGGCACCCAGCAGGTCGCGACCATCATGGACAACAGCCGTGGCCTCACTGACAGCAGCGTCGAGCTGACCCGTCGCGCCGGCAGCGCGTTGGCGAGCATCACGCGCACGGTCTCGACCATCCAGGCGATGAACTCGCAGATTGCCACTGCCGCAGAACAGCAAAGTGCGGTGGCTGAGGAGATCAACCGCAGCGTATTGAACGTGCGCGATGTGTCGGAACAAACCTCTTCGGCCAGTGAAGAAACCGCCGCCTCCAGTGCCGAGCTCGCACGCCTGGGCATTTACCTGCAGACACTGGTGGGGCGCTTCCGCATCTAATCAGCACCTTGTGAAATTTCCTACGCAGTTATCAGCCCAGCAATACTCCGAATCGAATTAGCGTTTCTTTTGTCGCGAAACGCTTTTTCAGATTTGGAGGTTCACCATGCTTCCTCTACTGACCCGTTGGCTGGTCAATGCCAGCGTCCGCCTCAAGCTCGCCCTGGGGTTTGGCCAGGTGCTCATGCTCAGCTTCGCCATCGCCGCGACCGGCTGGCAAGCCCTGAATGCGGTGTTGTTCCGCTCAGGCAACCTGACTGCCTTGAGCCAACTGTCGGTTGTCGCTGAAGCCATGCGTGCGGACCGTATCGTGTACCGGACCCTGGCGGACACGGCCAGCCTGGACAAAATGAAGAGGCAGGTCGTTCAGATCGATGAGCACCTCGGCTTCCTGTCAACCCATCTGAAAGACCCAGCCGACTTGCAGCGCGTCCAGGAAGCGGAACGCCTGTCGGCCAGCTTCAAGGCGGCGCTGGTGGAGCTGCCGCCGTTGATCCAGGCGCGCGAAAACTTACGCTCCCCCCTCCACGCGACAGCACTCCAGGCCAGCGACACGCTCGCACAACTGGCCAGCGAACTGCCTGACCAGCAGGACCAGCAGGCACTGGATGCCATCGAGAACCTGCGCCAGGCTATGGAGCAAGCCGAGGACCGCGCCCGAAGCCCCGCCTGGGCGGAGGAGTCGCTGCAAGCCTACGCCGAAGCCGTCGGCCAGGCCCTCGATGCCCTGGACATTGCCCAAGCGGCCGTGACAGACCTGCCGATCGATTCCACCTTGCTTAAAACCGACCTGGCGAACTATCGCGCGCAGTTGATCAAGCTCAAGGACGCTCAGCTCACCACCGAAACTGCGCAAGGGCGGTTTGAAACGCAGCTCAACCAGTTGCTTGAACACAGCGAAGCGGTGAGCAATGGCCAGATTCTCAAGCGCGGTAAGGAAGCCGACTACACCCGGACACTGCTCATCAGCGTCACGGTGGCTGCCCTGCTGCTCGGTGCCCTTGCAGCCTGGTGGATCGCCCGCCAGATCGCCGTGCCGCTACGCCAGGTGCTGGTGTCTGCCAACCGCATCTCCCAGGGCGATCTCAGCCATGAGATCCAAGTGGAACGCCGCGATGAGTTGGGGCAATTGCTGCGAACTATCAGCGACATGAACCGCAACCTGCGCAGCCTGATCAGCGGCATCGGCGACAGCGCCCGCCAGGTCGCCAGCGCCGCCACACAGCTGTCGGCCGTTACCGAACACAGTCACACCGGCATCAACCACCAAAAAGACGAAACCGATCAAGTGGCAACCGCCATGAACGAAATGCTCGCCACCACACAGGAAGTTGCCCGGCACGCCGAGCAAGCGTCGATCGCGGCGAACGAAGCCGATCTGCAAGCCAGCGCCGGGGAGAAAGTGGTGACCCAGGCCGTTGAGCAGATAAGCCAACTGGCAGATGAGATGGCCCTCGCGGGCCGGGCGATGCTGGCGTTACAGCAAGAAAGCCGGAAGATCGGCAGTGTGCTGGACGTGATCAAATCGGTGTCCCAGCAGACCAACCTGCTGGCGCTGAACGCCGCCATCGAAGCCGCACGCGCGGGCACGGCCGGCGAAGGCTTTGCGGTGGTGGCCGATGAAGTACGCAGCCTTGCACAGCGCACCCAGGAATCGGCCGAAGAAATCGAAGGACTGATCCAGGGGTTGCAGACCGGCACCCAGCAAGTCGCCGACATCATGGACAGCAGCCGCAGCCTGACCGACTACAGTGTCGGGCTGACCCGCGACGCAGGTGACGCCTTGGCGGCGATTGCGCGCACGGTCTCGGTGATCCAGGAAATGAACCCGCAGATTGCCGCAGCGGCCGAACAGCAAAGTGCAGTGGCCGAAGAGATCAATCGCAGTGTGTTGAAGGTGCGGGATGTGTCGGAACAGACCGCCGCCGCCAGCGAGGAAACGGCGGCGGCGAGTGTCCAACTGACCAAACTGAGCCTGGACTTGCAGACGCTGGTCGGCAAATTCAGGCTCTGAGTCTTACAGAACCTGGCGCAGGAACGCCTGGGCCCGTGGGTCTTTGGGTGCATCGAAGAACTCGGCCGGGGCGGCATCTTCGAGCAACTTGCCATGGTCGAAGAACAGCACGCGATCGGCCACCTCACGGGCAAAGCCCATTTCGTGGGTGACGCAGACCATGGTCATGCCTTCCAGGGCCAGGGTCTTCATCACGTCCAATACTTCGCCGACCATTTCCGGATCCAGCGCCGAAGTGGGTTCGTCGAACAGCATCACCTTGGGCTCCATCGCCAGGGCCCGGGCAATCGCAACCCGTTGCTGCTGGCCGCCGGACAGGCGTGACGGAAATTCATTGGCCTTCTGTGCAATGCCGACCTTTTCCAGCAGCGCCAGGGCCTTGGCCTCGCGCTCCTGCTTGCCGCGCTTGCGCACGACTTTTTGCGCCAGGCACAGGTTCTCCAGCACGGTCATGTGGGGGAACAGGTTGAAGTGCTGGAACACCATGCCGACTTCACGGCGATAGGCGTTCACATCGGTCTTCGGATCAGCCAATTGCAAGCCGTCGATGCTCACTGAGCCGGAATCGAACTCTTCCAGGCCGTTAAGGCAGCGCAGGAAGGTGGACTTGCCGGAGCCGGAGGGGCCGATCACCACCAGCACTTCGCCCTTGGCCACATGCGTGGTGACGTGGTCCACCGCGCGGACCACATGGCCGCGGGTGTCGAAGACTTTTACCAGATCGCGGACTTCAATCACTTTGTGCGAGCCTCCGCTCAAGCCGGCTGGCCATTTTCGACAGCGGCAGGTTGATCAGCAGGTACAGGCCTGCAACACAGAACAGGATTTCAAACGGTGAGAACGAGGTGGTGATGACTTCACGACCGCTCTTGAGCAGCTCGGTAATCGCGATCACCGACACCAGGGACGTGTCCTTCACCAGGCTGATAAATTGCCCGGCCAACGGCGGCAGCACACGCTTGAACGCCTGCGGCAACACCACGTGGCGCATCGACTGGCTGGCACTCAGGCCCAGGGAACGGGCAGCTTCGTTCTGGCCACGGGTGATGGACTGCACGCCGGCGCGGACGATTTCCGCCACGTAGGCACCGGTAAACAACGACAGCGCCGCGATGCCGGCAAACTCCCGGGACAGGTTGAGCACCGTGCCGATAAAGAAATAGAAAATGAAGATTTGCACCAACAGCGGCGTACCGCGTACCAGTTCGACGTAGATCGTCGACAGATCCCGCAGGGTCGGGTTGCTGGACAAGCGACACAAACCGGTGGCCAGCCCGATCGCCAAACCGAGGATGCCGGACACCACCGACAACCACAGCGTGGTCCACAAGCCCCACATCAACGGGCCCAACGCCCACTGCCGGGTCACGCCGACCACATCGCCTTCAGCCACATCGTCGCCACGGGCCACCTGCAGGCTGTTGTCGGCCACGGTCAGCTTTTGCTCGGCGCCCGCGTCGTTGCGCAGGGTCACCTCGGCCACATCGCCTTTGCGTACCAGCTCGACCACGGTGGAGATGTCAGCGGCGCGCTGGGACGTTTCGGCTTGGTAGGCGAAGTATTGCGGTACACGGTTCCAACGCCACTCGTAGGACATCAGCGAAGTGGCGTAGTACAAGGCGCCGGCCAGGCCGACCAGCACGACCACGGTCAGCAGGTGCCAGGGCCATTTGGCTTTTTTCTGTTTCATTTGACTTTCCGCGATTTGTGTTGCCTGTGAGGCCGCCATCGCGGGCAAGCCCCCTCCCACATGTTGATGTGTGAACACCGTCAAATGTGGGAGCTGGCTTGCCTGCGATACAGGCAACTCGGTCTGAAGCGTTATTCCATGTCCTTGAGCCACTCGGAGCTCTTGAACCACTTGTCATGGATGCGATCGTAGGTGCCGTCGTTACGGATCTGGTGCAGGAAGTTGTTGATGAAGTTGATGCTGTCGTAGTCGCCCTTCTTCAAACCAAACGCCAGCGGTTCGAAGGTGAAGGGTTCTTCCAGGAACACCAGCTTGCCGTTACCGACTTTCTTCTCGGCGACCACGTTGTACGGCGCGTCATACACAAAGGCATCGGCCTTGCCGTTGACCACGTCCAGCACGCCTTCCTGCTCGTTGTCGTAGCCGTGGTACTTGGCCTTGGAGATCAGCTTCTTGGCGACCATTTCGCCGGTGGTGCCCAGCTTGGAGGTGAGGCGGTATTTCTCGTCGTTCAGGTCTTTGTAGGACTTGACGGTGCCTTCCAGCTCCTTGCGGATCAGCAGGGTCTGGCCGACCACGATGAAGGGTTCGCTGAAGTTCAGGCGCAGGTTGCGTTCCTGGGTCAGGGTCATGCCGCTGCCGATCATGTCGAACTTGCCGGTCAGGAAGGCCGGGATGATGCCGTCGTAGCCGGTGGAGACCAGCTCCAGCTTGACGCCCATGGACTTGGCCATGGCCTTGAGGATGTCGACTTCGAAACCGATGATTTCGCCGCGTTTGTCTGTCATTTCGAACGGCATGTAGGTCGGGTCCATGCCGACCTTCAGCGTACCGCGCTTGACGGCATCGTCGATCGCGCCGGCCTGGGCCGCATTGGCCGCGACCAGCGCGGTGACGCCGAGCAGCAGCATCGAAAGATACTTTTTCATCATCAAGTCCCCTGAACCATTCTTATAAGGTCGGCGCGCAAAAGGGCTGCACCATTTCGGGGTGCGATCCTAACCCACTCGTCTGCCGTCACAAAGGTTTCACGGCTATTTGTTGTCGGCGTATGTCGGAAAAGCCCCACAACACTGCAGCAAAGCGCAGGGGTAGACACTCGCGAAGACAGCCCGGGCAACGGATTGATATGTAAGCAGTTATGACTTTCAGTCGATTTCCACCAGCCAGTCGGTGTCTTTAAACCACTTGTCGTGCAAGCGATCATAGGTCCCGTCCTGCGCTACCTGATTGAGGAAATGGTTGATCCAGTTGAGGCTGTCGAAATCACCCTTTTTCAAGCCGAACGCCAGGGGTTCGAAGGTGAAGGGTTGTTCCAGCGCCAACAGCGTGCGGTTTTCCGGGCGGCTCAGGGCGATCAGGTTGTAGGGGGCGTCATGAATAAAGGCGTCAGCCTTGCCCTGCACCACCTGGCGCACCCCTTCCTCGGGCGTGGCAAAACTGCTGATCCGAGCCGCCCCCAGAAACCGTCGGGCCGCAGCCTCGCCCGTGGTGCCTTCGGTGGCAGCAATTCGGTAGCTGGCGTCGTCAAGGTCTTCGACACCGTTGACCTTGCCCGCAAGGCTTGGGTGCAACAACACCGACTGGCCAACGACGATGAACGAATCGCTGAAATTCAACTTGAGGTTACGTTCCTGGGTGACGGTCATGCCGCTGCCGATCAGGTCGAATTTCTTCGCCAAGAGCCCCGTAACCAGTTCGGTGTAGGGCACCGCGACCAGCTCAAGCTCGACCCCGAGGGACTGGCTCATGACCTTGAGCAGGTCGATTTCAAAACCGACGATGCGCCCCTGTTTATCGGTCATTTCGAAGGGCACGTAAGTGGGTGTGGTGCCGACTTTCAGCACGCCGCGCCGAACGGCGTCATCGATTGCACCGGCCTGGGCCAGGCCCATGTGAATGAAAGCGACAGCGCCGATCAGCAGCGCCGAACCATACCGTTTGATCATGAATCCCCCCGCACCAAGTCAAATTCGGGGGCGATGCTAACGCAGCCACGCGCACGGCAATACGCCTCGAACGAGGGTCTTTTGTTTCGAAAAAACAAGGGGTTAACACAAAGAAGGAAGAACCGGGAAACGCTGTAGGATCAGCGCTTGAAGCACCCCCGAGGTGAGCCCTCGGGGGTATCCGAATCAGGCCGGTTGGGCCTGGGACGACAGCGGTTTCAGCGGCAGCAACGGTGCATGCGGATCTGCCTTGATCGAGTTCCGCCAGGCGGCGAGCCACTCGGCGTGACCTTCGCTCCAGACCTGCTCGTGCAGGCGAGCCAAGGCGACCGGGTCGCTGAGCAACGCCAGGCGCTCGCCGTTGTTGAGGCCGGCAGGGCCGACTTTCAACGCGTGGCGCACACGCTCGGTACGCAGGTACTCGATCGGCTCGGCCTGGGCGTGACGCGAGGTTGCCAGGGCGCAAGCCAAAGCGTTCTGCTGCGGATCGACCACCGAGCGCACAAAGCCGTCATTCAGCGCGTGCCAGCGGTTTTCGTGGGTGTACTTGTCGGTGGACAGCAAGGCTTGCGGCGGGTTGTATTCCTCAGGGATCAGGAACAGGCTCTCGTCGCGAGACTTGAGGCCCAGCCCGACACGGCTGGAAATCACCGACACCGGGATCGACAGCATCAGCGAACCGACGATCGGCACCAGCCACCACAGGAAGCTCGGGTTCAACCACACCACCAGCAGCGCCCACAGGAAGCCCAGCACGGTTTGCGGACCGTGGCGCTTGACCGCCTCGCTCCACGGGGTGGAGTCGTCGTCACGTTGCGGCGAGTTCCAGGTTGCCGCCCAGCCGAGGAATGCGGCGAGCACGAAGCGGGTGTGGAAGATCATCCGCACCGGCGCCAGCAGCATGGAAAACAGCATCTCCAGCAGCATCGACAAGGTCACCTTGAACTTGCCACCGAACTCTTTCGCGCCCTTGGCCCAGATCAGGATGATGCTCAGCAGTTTGGGCAGGAACAGCAGCACGATGGTGGTGGAGAACAGCGCTACCGCCTTGTCCGGATGCCATTGAGGCCACAGCGGGTACAACTGACGGGGTGCCATGAAGTACTGCGGCTCCATCAATGTGTTCACCGCCAGCAGGGCCGTGGACAGCACCAGGAACAGGAACCACAACGGCGCCGACAGGTAGGACATCACACCGGTCAGGAACACGGCACGGTGCACCGGGTGCATGCCTTTGACGAGGAACAGGCGGAAGTTCATCAGGTTACCGTGGCACCAGCGACGGTCACGCTTGAGTTCATCCAGCAGGTTCGGCGGCAGTTCTTCATAGCTGCCCGGCAGGTCGTAGGCAATCCACACGCCCCAGCCGGCACGGCGCATCAGCGCAGCTTCTACGAAGTCGTGGGACAGGATGGAACCGGCGAACGCGCCCTTGCCCGGCAATGGCGCCAGGGCGCAGTGCTCGATGAACGGCTTCATGCGGATGATCGCGTTGTGACCCCAGTAGTGGGATTCACCCAACTGCCAGAAGTGCAGGCCGGCGGTGAACAGCGGGCCGTACACACGGGTGGCGAACTGCTGCATGCGCGCATACAGGGTGTCCATGCCCGACGCACGCGGCGCGGTCTGGATAATCCCGGCATCCGGCGTGGCTTCCATCAGGCGCACCAGGCTGGTCAGGCATTCGCCGCTCATCACGCTGTCGGCGTCGAGCACGACCATGTATTTGTAGTCACCGCCCCAGCGACGGCAGAAGTCGTCGAGGTTGCCGCTTTTACGTTTGACGCGACGGCGACGACGGCGATAGAAGATCTTGCCGAAACCACCGGCTTCGCGGCACACGTCAAGCCAGGCTTGCTGTTCGGCGATGCAGATGTCGGCCTCGTTACTGTCGCTGAGCACGAAGAAGTCGAAGCGATCCAGGTCACCGGTGGCGGCGACTGACTCAAACGTGGCGCGCAGGCCTGCAAACACCCGGGGCACGTCTTCGTTGCAGATCGGCATCACCAGCGCGGTGCGGGCGTCTTTCGGGATCGGCTCGTCGCCGGCACTTTTACCGGAGATGCGGTATTTATCATGACCGGTGAGCAATTCCAGGAAGCCCATCAACGCAGTCCAGAAACCGGCCGACACCCAGCAGAACAAGATGCCGAACATGATCAGGATGCTGGTTTGCAGGGCGTACGGCAGTACCTGGGTCGCGGTTTGCAGCAGGGTCTGGTTGCGGATCTCGTCGAAGTCGACCAGCGACCAGCCCTGGTAAGGCATGATGCCTTTCATGTACCAGCCGGCCACGAGGGTCTGGCCGATCATCAGCACCAGCAGGATGTAGCGGCGGATCGAACCGACGGTACGCCAGCGGGCAGCCGGCAATACGCGCTCGTCCTTCGGCGGGGCCGGCGGGTTGCTGCGCCCGGTGATACGGCGCCAGCCACGCACCAGGATATTGGTACGCCACGGCTCCGGGACCACGCGAGTACGACGGATCGGCGGGGTGGCCTTGAGGCACACGCGGCCTTCGGCATCGAGGGCCAGCATTTCGGCGTCCTGCAGCTCTTCGGCGGTGCTGAGGGTCAACCGCGTGCCCACCGACGCCTGGGCGGCGTCGATGGGCGCGTCGAAGGTCTTCGACGACAAGCGCTCGTGCAACTCGCTGAAGGAGGTGCAGCCCGCCAGTTCGGCGCGCTGCTCAGCGGTCATGGGCAGATGCGCCAGATACTCGGAGAGGGTCTCTGGCTGGATTTGAGAATTACTCATCGGCAGGCAACTGATAGCTCCAGGTTTCGGTCAGGACTTGTTCGGTCTTGATCGGCTCCGGCGTGGCTGGGGCAGCTTCTGGCTGCTTGGCTTCCTTGTCTTTGGCGTCTTTCCTGGCCTGCTTCTCGTGTTGCTTGGCCAGGACCTTGTCGGCCTTGAGCACGTGGCTCGTGTCCTGCTCAGGGGCCGGAGGCGGAACGTCCTGCACCAGCGCTGCGCGCATTTCGGTCGGCTTGCCTGCGTCCTTGATCTTCATGCGCAGGGTCAGGCGCCAGCCTTTGGTGTGCTCGTTGTAGCGCACGCTGTTTTCAACCAGTTCGGCGTTGTCGCTGACGCTCACCTGGCTACGCACTGCGGCATCCGGCGGCAGGGCCTTGAGAGACGGGCCCTCGAAGTCCACCAGGTAGGCCACGCTGCCATCCGGCTGGCGGATCAGGTTCGATTGCTTCACGTCACCGGTGGAACGCAGGGTCTGCTTGACCCAGGCGCTGTCGGCCGGGTGCAGGGCTTTTTCGTCCATGGTCCAGTGCAGGCGGTACGAAACGTCCAGCGGCTGGCCCACTTCCGGCAGTTTTTCCGGGCTCCAGAACGCAACGATGTTGTCGTTGGTTTCATCGGCCGTCGGGATCTCTACCAGGTTGACAGTGCCTTTGCCCCAATCGCCTTCAGGCTCGATCCAGGCGCTTGGGCGCTTGTCGTAGTTGTCGTCCAGGTCTTCGTAGTGGCTGAAGTCGCGACCGCGTTGCAGCAGACCGAAACCTCTCGGGTTCTCGACGGTGAAGTTGCTGACCGACAGGTGTTTAGGGTTGTTCAGTGGGCGCCAGATCCACTCGCCGTTGCCGGCATGGATCGACAGGCCGCTGGAATCGTGCAGCTCACGACGGTAGTTGAGCACCTTGGACGGCTGGTTCGCACCGAACAGGTACATGCTGGTCAACGGGGCAACGCCCAGCTTGCTGACCTTGTCGCGCAGGAACATCTGGGATTTCACATCGACAATGGTGTCGGTGCCCGGACGCAGGATCAGACGGTAAGCACCGGTAGCCCGTGGGGAGTCCAACAGGGCAAAGATCACCAGTTGTTTTTCACCCGGTTTTGGACGTTCGATCCAGAACTCGGTGAAGCGCGGGAACTCTTCGCCGGACGGCAATGCCGTGTCGATCGCCATGCCACGGGCGGACAAGCCATAGGCCTGGCCCTTGCCGACCACGCGGAAGTAGCTCGCGCCCAGCATGGTCATGATTTCGTCTTGCTTGTCGGCCTTGTTGATCGGGTACAGCACACGGAAGCCGGCATAACCCAGCTGTTCGGTGGCCTTGGGATCAAACTTCACGTCGCCGAAATCGAAGCGCGTCGGGTCGTACTTGATTTCCTGGACGCTGTCGGCGGTGACTTCGTTGATTTTCACCGGTGTATCGAAATGCATACCCTGGTGATAGAAGGACAGCTTGAACGGGGTGTTCTGATCAGCCCACTCGGCTTTTTCGTTGCGGAAACGAATCTTCTGGTAGTCCGCGAATTTCATTTCGCGGAATTCATTCGGCAGATTGCTGCGCGGAGCTTCGTATTTCTGTTCGGCCAGCTCTTTTGCCTTGGCCGACACATCATCCAGACTGAATGCCCACAGTTGACCCGCGCCGAACAGGCAAAACAGGGCGGAGCCCGTCACCAGTGCGTTTCGTAACCGTTTGGCAGACAATTTTGGTGCATTACAGGGACTAACAATCACGAGCAACCCTCGCCGAAAACAGATCAAAAAACCAACGGCCAGCTATCTATATGCCAGGTTGGCGAGCATTGTTCCGACTCCCCGGGGGCAAAATGATTCCCCATTGGTTGTCGGACAAGTCTCTACCTAAGTCAAAAATGGACCAAACAACGCTGATCCCCGTAGCGCGCGATTATCTAGTAGCCCGCGAGACAACGCATCAGGGACAACGAAGTATTTGTAGCGAAACCCTGCGTTTTTAGGCATTAAAAGTCGTTTTTAATACATTCACGCCTGCAAGAGGAAGGTCACAGGGCCATCATTGACCAAATGCACCTGCATATCGGCGCCAAAACGCCCCGAGGCCACCCTGCCATGCAATTGTTGCGCTTGTAACAGCAAGTGATCAAAAAGCGCCGCTCCCAGGGCCGGCGGGGCCGCTGTGGAGAAGCTCGGCCGCAGCCCGCTCTTGGTATCCGCCGCCAGGGTGAACTGCGACACCAGCAACAAACCGCCGTCGATATCCTTCAACGACAGGTTCATCTTGTCTTGGTCATCGCTGAACACCCGGTAGTTCAGCAGCTTGTGCAGCAGTTTATCGGCACTCTGCGGCGTATCCGTAGGCTCGACGGCCACCAGCACCAGCAACCCCTGGTCGATGGCGCCGACGATTTCGCCCGCGACCTCCACCCGGGCGCCTCTCACCCGTTGCAACAGGCCCTTCATGCTTCTTCAGGCGGCAGATCGAGCAAGCGACGTGCCATTTGGCTGGTCGCACGCACCAAGGCATCGGTGATGCCGGGTTCGGACGCCGCATGGCCAGCTTCGCGGATCACCTGCAGCTCACTGTTGGGCCACGCCTGGTGCAACTCCCAGGCGTTATCCAATGGGCAGATCATATCGTAGCGCCCGTGAATGATTACGCCAGGCAGATGGGCGATCTTGTGCATATCGCGGATCAACTGGTTGGGCTCAAGGAACGAGTTGTTGGTGAAGTAGTGGCACTCGATTCGCGCAATGGACAGCGCGCGTTGCGGTTCGGAAAAGCGCTCCACATGTGCCGGGCTAGGGCACAGGCCCAGCATGCGCCCTTCCCAGCCGGACCAGGCCTTGGCCGCGTGCATCTGGGCGATCTGGTCGTTGCCGGTAAGACGCTTGTGGTAGGCCGCAATCATGTCGTGGCGCTCTTCCGCCGGGATCGGCGCAAGGTAGTCCTGCCAGTAATCCGGGAACAGGCGGCTCGCGCCCTCCTGGTAGAACCAATGGATGTCCTGCGGCCGAGCCAGGAAAATGCCGCGCACGATCAGGCCATGCACGCGTTCCGGGTGGGTTTGCGCGTAGGCGAGGGACAGGGTCGAGCCCCAGGAACCGCCGAACAGCACCCATTTGTCGATGCCCAGGTGCTCGCGGATGCGCTCAAGGTCGGCGACCAGGTCCCAGGTGGTGTTGTTTTCCAGGCTGGCGCGGGGAGTGGAGCGCCCGCAACCACGCTGGTCGAAGGTGACGATGCGGTACAGGTTCGGGTCGAAATAGCAGCGGCTCTGGGCATCGCAACCGGAACCAGGGCCACCATGGATGAATACGACGGGCAAGCCTTCGGGGGAGCCACTTTCATCGACGTACAGGGTGTGGGTGTCATCGACTGCCAGATCGTGCCGGGCGTAGGGTTTGATCTGCGGGTACCAAGTCTGCATTGCGCGCTCCGTAGGGGGTCGGGTTCATCCCTGGGGGGACGTCTTTTATTTTGCCGTCTGGCACTATAAACCCGAATTGTGCAATGAGCATGTCCTAGAGCGCTTAGACCTGTGTCAGCCCTTCGCTCCCCAGGTAATCCAGCAGGAAATCGTAGAGCCGATCCACCTCCGGCACGTGCCGCCGCGCCCTCAGGCAGCCGTGCACCAGGCCTTTGCCCGGATACAGCACGGTGCTCACACCCGCTGCTTGCAGACGCTCGGCGTAAAGCATGCCGTCATCGCGCAGCGGGTCGAACTGGGCCACGGCGATGAGCGCCCTGGGCAAACCGCTGAAGTCATTGGCCAGCAGCGGCATGGCATAGGCTATGGGCTTGCCACTGCCCTGCAGGTACAGCGCCAGATAACAGTCAGTGTCGGCGCTGCTGAGCAAGGGGGCATCCGCGCAGTCGCGTCTCGACGGCAAGTCAGGCGGGCCGCCCAGCCCCGGGTAAATCAGCACCTGGGCCAGCGGCAGTGGCTGCCGGTCGTCGCGCAACCCCAGGCACAACGCCGCGGCCAGGTTGCCGCCCGCGCTGTCGCCGATCACCACCAGACGTTGCCGGTTGATGGCATGCGGCCCCTGCCCCGCCTGGATCGCCTGCCACACGACGCGGCAATCCTGATAGGCAGCGGGGAACGGATGCTCCGGCGCCAGCCGGTAATCGATGGCGATCACCAGCACCTGCAAGGTACTGGCCAGTTCGAAACAGATGAAATCGTGGGAATCCAGCCCACCGACCACCCAACCACCACCGTGCATATAAAGGAGGCACGGCCAGCCATCCAGGGGCGTGGGGGCAGTGGGCAAATAGCTGCGCACACTCACGCCAGCCAGGGAAAAATCCGCAATCGTCAGCCCCTCGGGCACCGGCGGGGTAAACGCCTGGCACATGCGGTCATAGCCGTTGCGCAACCCAGCCAACGACGTGTCGTCGCTGGTGAAAGACTCGGTCCTCGCTACGAACGCTGCCAGTTCAGGCGAAATCGGGTATGGATTCATTTAAGGCTCGCCTGCACCGCCGCCACACCATCGCCGCCATCAAACGCCTTTACCCCGGCCAGCCAGCGCTGCAAATCCTCGGGATGGTCGCGCAGCCATTGTCTGGCCACGTCCTGCGGCGACTGGCGTTCCATGATCGGCACCATCAGTTGGCTTTCCTGGGCGGCGGTGAAGGTAAGGTTCTCCAACAGGCGGTTGGCGTTGGGGCAACGCTCGGCAAAGTCCGGCGCGGTGACGGTGGACACGGTGGCACGGCCTTCGTCGGGGCCGAACACGTCTTCGCTGCCGGTGAGGTAGGCCATTTTCATGTTGATGTTCATCGGGTGCGGGGTCCAACCGACGAACACCACGAACTCCTTGCGATTCACCGCGCGCTGCACGGCGGCCAGCATGCCCGCCTCACCCGAGGCCACCAACTTGAAGCCGCCCAGGCCGAAACGATTGGTGTCGATCATTTTCTGGATATCGGTATTCGCGCCGCTGCCCGGCTCGATGCCATAGATCTTGCCGCCCAGTTTGTCCTTGAAGCGGGCGATGTCGGCAAAGGTCTTCAAGCCTGCGTCGGCTACGTACTGCGGCACGGCCAGGGTGGCCTGGGCGTCGGCGAGGCTCGGGGTGTCGAAGACCTTGACCTGCCTGGCCGCCAGGAACGGCGCAATGTTGTTGTCCATCGCGGGTTTCCAGTAGCCGAGGAAGATGTCCAGGCGCTTGTCGCGGATGCCGGCGAAGATGATCTGCTGCACCGCGCTGGTCTGCTTGCTGTCGTAGCCCAGGCCATTGAGCAGCACGTCGGCCATGCCCGAGGTGGCGATCACGTCGGTCCAACTGACCACGCCCATGCGGATGCTTTTGCAGGAGGTCGGTTCGGCGGCCATGGCGTGTGCACTGAGCAGTGCGACACAGGTGAGGGGCAACAACAGTTTTTTCATGGGTGAGCACTCACTCGGCTGTTTTTATTAAACAACCTTACGCAGTGAGCATGCATTCAACACGAACTGTGGCGACCGGCAGTTGCACTGGGGCGACGGTGAGACCGCCATCGGGGGCAAGCCCCTTCCCACATTTGACTGGGTTCACCAATCAAAAGGTGGGAGGGGGGGCTTGCCCCCGATAGCTATTTCAGGAGCCCCCCAATTCACCGATAGCGCGCTTGCCCCCAGGCCAATACCCCCTCCAGCAATTGCTTCAACACCACCCGCGTCGGTTCGGCCAAATCAGGGCGATACCGAAACGGTTCAACCTCTTCCATATAAGTGCTCTGGCACAACTCCAACTGCACCGCGTGGACATCCTGAGCCGGATCGCCGTAATGCCGGGTGATGTGGCCGCCCTTGAAGCGCCCGTTCAGTACATGGGAGTACTGCGGGTGCGCGGCGCAAATGGCTTCCAATTGGCTGGCCAATTCGGGATCACACGCGGCGCCATTGAAAGTGCCAAGGTTGAAGTCCGGCAGCTTGCCGTCGAACAGGTGCGGGATCACCGAGCGGATCGAGTGCGCATCGAACAGCAAGGCATAGCCGAACTCGGCCTTGAGGCGCGCCAGTTCTTCTTGCAGGGCACGGTGGTACGGCCCCCAGATTTTCTGGAGGTAGCTGACGCGTTCCTCCGGGGACGGCTCCAGCCCTTCGCGGAACAACGGCACGCCGTCGAACAGCGTTGCCGGGTACAGCCCGGTGGTCGCGCCGGCGTACAGCGGCTTGTCGTCGGATGGCCGGTTCAGGTCGATGACAAACCGCGAGTATTCGGCGGCCAGGGTGCTGGCGCCCAGCTCTTCGGCGAAGTCATACAGCGCAGGAATGTGCCAATCGGTATCCGGCAGGCTTTGCGCCTCGGGGATCAACCCCGCTTCGACCGCAGGCGTCAGGCGCAGACCGGCATGGGGCATGCTGATCAGTAGCGGAACGCGGCCTTGTTTGAAGTTCAGAACCTTATCCACAAGCAGTACTCCTCACACAGTGACGTCGACGCCATGGCGCACGACGCGTTTATCCAGCTCGCCACCCAGCCAGTAGGCGAGGTCGGCGGGGCGATCGATTTGCCAGGCGACAAAATCCGCGACCTTGCCCACTTCCAGGGAGCCGTGGGTGTCGCCCATGCCTAATGCGGTAGCCGCATGTTGCGTGGCACCGGCCAGGGCTTCTTCCGGGGTCATGCGGAACAGGGTGCAGGCCATGTTCAGCATCAGGCGCACCGACAGCGCTGGCGAGGTGCCGGGGTTGAGGTCGCTGGCGATGGCGATCTTCACGCCGTGTTTGCGCAGGGCGTCCATCGGCGGCAACTGGGTTTCGCGCAGGAAGTAGAACGCGCCCGGCAGCAACACCGCGACGGTGCCGGAGGCGGCCATGGCGATGGCGTCTGCTTCGGTCATGAACTCCAGGTGATCCGCCGACAGCGCCTGGTAACGCGCGGCCAGGCTGGAGCCGTGCAGCGACGAAAGCTGCTCGGCGTGCAGCTTCACCGGCAAGCCCAGTTGCTGGGCGACCTTGAACACCCGCTCCACCTGCTCGGTGGAAAACGCCAGGTATTCACAGAACGCATCCACCGCGTCCACCAGCCCTTCCGCGGCCAGGGCCGGCAGCATCTCGGCGCAGATGTGCTCGATGTAATCGTCGGCGCGGTCCTTGTACTCCGGCGGCAACGCGTGGGCCGCCAGGCATGTGGCGCGCACGCTGACCGGCAGGGCTTCACCGAGGCGACGGGCCACACGCAGCATCTTGCGTTCGTTGGCCAGGTCCAGGCCGTAGCCGGACTTGATCTCCACGGTGGTGACACCGTCCCGTAGCAGACTGCGCAGGCGTTTTTCAGCACTGGCAAACAGCTCATCTTCGGTTGCGGAGCGAGTGGCGCGCACCGTGCTGGCAATACCGCCGCCCTTGGCCGCGATCTCGGCGTAGCTCACGCCTTCGAGACGCTGCTCGAATTCGCCGCTGCGGTTACCGCCGAACACCGTGTGGGTGTGGCAGTCGATCAGCCCGGGGGTGACCCATGCGCCACGCAGGTCATGCACCTGGGCGTAATCCGCCGCAGGGACTTGACTGCGCGGGCCGACCCACTCGATGAGCGAACCGGCGGTGACCAGGGCGGCATCCTCGATGATCGAGTATTTGCCCTGGGCCATGGTTGCAATGTGGCAGTGTTGCCATAGCGTTTTCATCAACGCCTCCGTCTGTGGTCGGTGAAACTAATCCCTGTGGGTGGCTTGCCTGCGAAAGCGGTGGTTCAGGCTCAACATCTCCATCGCCAGTGCTGCCGTCTTCGCAGCCTCGCTGGGGCTCGACAGCTCCCACATTGGATCGCGTGCGCAGTTACAGGCTCGGCAGCAACCGAGCTGGCAGCAGCTCGTTGAGGCAGCGAGTGGCGAGCAGTTCGCTGGCGGCATTGATGTCCGGGGCGAAGAAGCGGTCCTTGTCATAGAAGCCCACTTTGGCGCGCAGGATGCCACGCGCCTTTTCCAGCTTCGGCGAAGTTTTCAGGCCTTCGCGCAGGTCCAGGCCCTGGCACGCGGCCAGCCACTCAACCGCGAGAATGCCACGGGTGTTCTCAGCCATTTCCCACAGACGTTTGCCCGCAGCCGGGGCCATCGACACGTGGTCTTCCTGGTTGGCGGAGGTCGGCAGGCTATCGACGCTATGGGGATGAGACAACGCCTTGTTCTCGCTGGCGAGCGCGGCAGCGGTCACCTGGGCGATCATGAAACCGGAGTTCACACCGCCATTGCCCACCAGGAACGGCGGCAGTTGCGACATGTGCTTGTCCATCATCAACGAGATACGGCGCTCACTCAGGGAGCCGATTTCGGCGATGGCCAGCGCCATGTTGTCGGCCGCCATGGCCACCGGTTCGGCGTGGAAGTTGCCACCGGAAATCACGTCGGCTTCAGCGGCAAACACCAGTGGGTTGTCCGACACGGCATTGGCCTCGACCACCAGCACTTCAGCGGCCTGGCGGAACTGGGTCAGGCAGGCGCCCATGACTTGTGGCTGGCAGCGCAGCGAGTACGGGTCTTGCACCTTGTCGCAGTTCTGGTGCGACTGGGACACCTGGCTGCTTTCGCCGAGCAAGTCGCGGTAGGCCGCTGCCGCGTCGATCTGGCCGCGCTGGCCGCGAGCCGCGTGGATACGCGCGTCGAACGGCGAACGCGAACCCAGCACCGCTTCCACGGTGAGGCCGCCGCAGGCCAGGGCGCCGGCGAACAGGTCTTCACCTTCGAACAGGCCACGCAGTGCATAGGCCGTCGACACCTGCGTGCCGTTGAGCAACGCCAGGCCTTCTTTGGCGGCAAGGGTCAGCGGCGTGAGGCCGGCGACTTTCAGCGCGTCGATCGCTTCCAGCCACTCGCCTTTGTAGCGTGCCTTGCCTTCGCCCAGCAGCACCAGGGACATGTGCGCCAACGGCGCCAGGTCGCCGGAGGCACCCACCGAACCTTTCAGCGGAATATGCGGGTATACCTCCGCGTTGATCAGCGCGATCAGCGCGTCGATCACCTGGCGGCGGATGCCGGAGAATCCACGGCTCAGACTGTTGACCTTGAGCACCATGACCAGCCGCACCAGCGCATCGCTGATCGGCTCACCGACGCCGGCGGCGTGGGACAGCACCAGGGAACGCTGGAGGTTTTCCAGGTCTTCGCTGGCGATGCGGGTCGAGGCCAGCAGGCCGAAACCGGTGTTGATGCCGTAAGCGGTGCGGTTCTCGGCGAGAATCTGCTCCACGCAGGCCACACTGGCGTCGATCTGCGCCGTAGCGCTGTCATCCAGACTGAGGGTTACCGGCTGCTGGTAGATGGCTCGCAGCTGGGCAAGGCTCAGTTGGCCTGGAATCAGGTTTAGCGCAGTCACATTCATACTCCTTCTGAATTGTTCTTTTAAAAGTGCACATTCGGTAAATCGGTGTTTTTCAGCAGCTGAGCGGCGGCGGCAATGTCCGGCGCCAGCCAGCGGTCCTGTTCATAGGCCGGGACGACTTCACGCAACAACCGCCAGGCACGGTCGGTGCCGGCGCCGAAACGTTGTTCCTTGAGAAACTCGAACGCCTGGGCCGCCAACAAGTATTCGATGGCGAGAATCTGGGTCACGTTGGCCAGCACCTGGTGCAGCTTGAGCGCGGCATTGGTGCCCATGCTCAGGTGGTCTTCCTGCAGGCCCGAGGTGACGAAGTTGTCGAGCACCGCAGGTTGCGCCAGTTGACGGTTTTGCCCGCACAGGGAGGCGGCGACGTACTGCACGATCATCATCCCGGAGTTGACCCCGGGGTTGCTGACCAGGAACGCCGGCAAGCCGCTGACGTGCGGATTGATCAGGCGGTCCAGGCGACGTTCGGCCACCGAACCGATTTCGGCCATGGCGATCGCCAGCATGTCCGCCGCCAACGCCACGGACTGGCCGTGCGGGTTGGCCTGGGACACCACGCGGTAGTGTTCCGGCGTGCCGAGCACCAGCGGGTTATCGGTGGCGCTGTTGAGTTCGGTCTCGATCTGACGGGTGGCGTGCTCTACCTGGTCGCGGGCCGCGCCGTGGATCTGCGGGATCGAGCGAATGCTCAGGGCGTCCTGGGTACGGATGCCTTTGCTGCTGGCGATCACTTCACTGCCATCGAGCAAGGCGCGCAGATGGGTCCCCACGTGCTGCATGCCCGGGTGCGGCTTGAGCGCGATGATTTCTTCATCGAAGGCATCGATCTGCCCACGCTGGGCTTCGAAACTCATGGCGCCGATCACGTCAGCCCATTGCAGCAAGTGATGGGCGTCGGCCAGGGCCAGGCAGCTCAGGCCGGTCATGCACGGCGTGCCGTTGACCAGGCACAGGCCGTCCTTGGCGCCGAGCGCCACCGGCCGCAGGCCTTCCGCGCTCAATGCGTCTTGAGCCGGAACGACCCGACCTTGGTAACTCACGTTACCCACGCCCAGCACAGCCACACCAACATGGGCCATATGGGTCAGGTAACCCACCGAGCCCTGGGATGGCACTTGCGGCGTGATGCCGTGGTTGAGCAGCGCCAGCAGCGAATGCACCACCTGCGGATGCAGGCCGGATTTGCCGTGACTGTAGTTGATGATGGCG
The DNA here is from genome assembly GCF_900115535.1 of Pseudomonas sp. NFPP28. Classification (NCBI taxonomy): domain Bacteria; kingdom Pseudomonadati; phylum Pseudomonadota; class Gammaproteobacteria; order Pseudomonadales; family Pseudomonadaceae; genus Pseudomonas; species Pseudomonas sp. NFPP28. The sequence continues at coordinate 257,556 of NZ_FOWT01000004.1, forward strand.
GCGCAGATGATCGCGCGGGTCTGCTCGTCGCTCAGCACCGGGCCGACGCCACAGGCGTGGCTGAGCAAGGTGTTGCGCGACAGTTGGCTGAGTTGCTCGCCCTTGAGCGACACATTGCACAGCGCGCCCAGGCCGGTGTTCACGCCATAGGCGCGCTCACCGCTGGTGACGATGCGCTGCACGATGGCCTGGGCATTGTCGATGCGCGCCCAGGCCTGGCCCGAGAGTTCGAGCACGGCGCCGTGGCGGGCGACGGCGACCACGTCCTGCCAGCGCAGCGGGGTGTCGGCGATGATGACTTTTGTTGCCTGGGGCATGTTCATACTCTCTTCAATTCTTGTGCAGCCTTACCGGCCTTATCGGGGGCAAGCCCCCTCCCACATTTGGAATGCACTCCCCTGTGGGAGGGGGCTTGCCCCCCGATGAGGCCATCAGCCTCACCAACACATCCAGATCAGACCACCGCCGCCCGCCGCTGGACAAACCGATCCACATACTCATCCGCCGGCGAATGCAGGATCTCCCGAGGCGTGCCGACCTGGATCAGCTTGCCGTCCTTGAGGATCGCAATGCGGTTGCCGATACGCACGGCCTCGTCGAGGTCGTGGGTGATGAACACGATGGTCTTGTGCAGGGTCTTTTGCAGTTCCAGCAACTGGTCCTGCATCTCGGCGCGGATCAGCGGGTCGAGTGCGCTGAAGGCTTCGTCCATCAGGATGATGTCGGTGTCGGCCGCCAAGGCGCGGGCCAGGCCGACACGCTGGCGCATGCCGCCGGAGAGCTGGTGCGGGTATTTGTTTTCGTAGCCCTTGAGGCCCACGGTTTCGATCCACTGCAACGCGCGCTCGGCGCAGACCTGCTTGGTTTCGCCACGCACCTTCAGGCCATAGGCGACGTTGTCGAGCACGCTCTTGTGGGGCAGCAGGCCGAAGCTCTGGAACACCATGCTGATCTTGTGCCGACGGAATTGGCGCAGGGCTTCCATGTCCAGTTGCAGGATGTCTTCGCCGTCCACCAGGATCGCGCCGCTGGTGGGGTCGATCAGGCGGTTGAAGTGACGCACCAGTGTGGACTTGCCGGAACCCGACAGCCCCATGATCACAAAGATCTCACCGGTGCCGATGCTCAGGGACAGGTCGTTCACACCGACCACGCAGCCGGTCTCGGCCAGCACCTGGTCCTTGGTCTTGCCCTGGCCGATCAACGACAGCGCATCCTTGGAACGCGCGCCGAAGATCTTGAAGACGTTTTTGACTTCGATTTTGCTGACAGTAGTCATTTGCTCGCCTCATGCCGTGGACGACCATAGGCCTGGGTAATGCGGTCGATGACCACTGCGAGAATCACGATGGCCAGGCCAGCTTCAAGGCCACGCCCGACGTTGAGGGTCTGGATGCCGACGAGTACGTCTTCACCCAAGCCACGGGCGCCGATCATCGAGGCGATCACCACCATCGACAGCGCCATCATGGTGGTCTGGTTGATACCGGCCATGATGCTCGGCAACGCCAGCGGCAGTTGCACACCGAACAGTTGCTGCCAGCGGTTGGCACCGAAGGCGTTGATGGCTTCCATGACTTCACCGTCGACCTGGCGAATGCCCAGGTCGGTGAGGCGAATCAGCGGTGGCGCGGCGTAGATCACCGTGGCGAAAATCGCCGGGACCTTGCCCAGGCCGAACAGCATCAGCACCGGGATCAGGTACACGAAGCTCGGCATGGTCTGCATGATGTCCAGCAGCGGCATCAATACCGAACGCAGGCGATTGCTGCGCGCCGATAGGATGCCCAGCGGAATGCCGATCAGCACCGAGATCACCGTAGCGACCATCATCAGGGCCAGGGTCTGCATCAACTTGTCCCACAGGCCAACCGCACCCACCAGGAACAGCAGGCCGACGATCACCGCCGTGGTCACCACCTTGCGGGTCGCGTGCCAGGCGACGGCGCCGACGATGGCCAGCATCAGCCACCAGGGCGCTGCGCGCAGCAAGCCTTCCAGGTTGACGATGGCCCACAGCAGGGTGTCGGAGATGTGCCGGAACACATCGCCGTAGTTGGTGACCAGTGAGTCCACCCAACCGTTGACCCAGTCGGCGATGGAAAACGTAAAACTCTCAGGAAACATATCGTGCTCTCGATCCAATGGGTTGTGGCCAGGCGCCCGGCCAGCCCCTCAGGGTAGCCGGGCACGCTTGACCTACAAGGCCGCGTCGATTTTCTTGGCTGCGTCGTCGCTCACCCAGGCGTGCCAGACTTCAGGATGTTCCTTGAGGAAAATTTTCGCCAGTTTTGGCGACTCAATTCGCTCCTTGGCCATGCGGCCCAGGTTCTGGTTCAGCAGGTCGATGGGCAGGTTGACCTTTTCCAGCACGGCCACCAATTCAGGGGCTTGCTCGTGGAAGGTCTTGGACAGGCCGACCTTGATGCTCACGCTTTTATCCACGCCGGGTTTTTCTTCCAGCTTGACCAAATCGACCTGGCCCATCAGCGGCGTGGGCGACCAGTAGTAGAACAGGATCGGCTCGCCACGCTTGTAGCTCGACAGCACCGCCGCATCCAGCGCCGGGCCGGTGCCGGGGCGGAAGTTGGTGTAGGTGCTTTCCAGCCCGTAGCTTTTCAGCATCTCGCTGTTGTCGAGCTCGCAGGTCCAGCCGGCCGGACAGTTGTAGAAACGGCCCTTGGAGGGCTCTTCCTGGTCCTTGAACACCGAGGCGTACTTGGCCAGGTCGGCGATGTTTTTCAGGTCCGGGGCCTTGGGTTCCAGCTTGCGCTTGGCGTCGCCTTCGATCACATAGCGCGGCACGTACCAGCCTTCGATAGCGCCCACTACAGGGGCACCGACGCCGACGACTTTGCCGGCCTTCTCGGCCTTGTTCCAGACCTCGCTGCGGCCGACCCACTCTTCGGCAAACACCTGGATGTCATTGCTGCTCAGGGCGTTTTCCATGGTGATGGAGTTGCCCGGCAGGCTGTCGGTTTTGCAGTCGTAGCCTTTTTCCAGCACGGTTTGCAGGATGTCAGTGAGCAACATGCCGCTCTCCCAGTTCAGCCCGGCGAATTTCACCGGTTTGCCGGATTCGCACCAACCGGCTGCCTGGGCGCCAGCGCTGGCCAGCAAGCCCGCAGAGAGCAAGGTAGCCATCAGGGTCTTATGCATTTTCATTGTTGTGACGCTCCCAATCTTGAAATGGATTACGGCAGTCAGTAGGCATCCTGCCCTGTCCACGTCCCATCAGGCCTGTGCAGCCAGCCCGTTTGTTGTGGGTATAGCGCCCTGCTCTGTTGGCAGGATCAGTTGATCGGGCACGGTGCCGTGCCATTTTTTCGCACACAGGTAATACAGCGCTGCGGGCAGTACCAGGCCGATGATCCAGGAGATATCCACATCACCCAGCGCGGCCACCAAGGGACCTGTGTAGAACTTGGTGGAGATGAACGGCAACTGCACCAGCACGCCGAACACGTAGACGCTGATTCCCAGCAGGTTCCAGCGGCCATAGCGACCGTTCGGGTCGGCCAGCGCCGGTACGTCATAGCGCTCGCGGGTGATGCAGTAGTAGTCCACCAGGTTGATCGCGCTCCAGGGCGTGAAGAACGCCAGCAGGAACAGGATGAAGGACTTGAACGCCCCCAGGAACGAGTGCTGGCCGAGCAATGCGATCAGGGTCGCCGTGCCGACAATCGCCAGCACGAACACCAGGCGCTGCAGGCGCGTGACCTCCAGGCGACCACGAAAGCCGCTGATGATGGTCGCGATGCACATGAAGCTGCCGTAGGAGTTCAGCGTCGAGATGGTGACCTTGCCGAACGCGATGCTGAAGTACAGCAACGCAGCGGTAGCACCCGTGCCACTCAAGCCCACGATGTACGCCACTTCATGCCCGGCGAACTGACCGTTGGACATGGCCGCGGCAAACACGCCCAGCACCATGGCCACCTGCGCGCCCACCACCGAACCGGCGCCAGCGGCGAAAAAGGTTTTCACCGATGACGTCTTGCTTGGCAGGTAACGCGAGTAGTCCGCCACGTAAGGGCCGAAGGCAATCTGCCAGGAGGCCGCGAGCGATACCGCCAGCAGGAAACTGCTCCAGCTGAAGTGGCGGATTTGCAGGAGTGCGCCCACATCGGTCTGGCTCACCAGCCGGCTGAACAGGTAGACAAAGGCGACCACGCCAATGACGCTGGCGACGCGGCCAATGAAATGGATCACCCGGTAGCCGAGCACCGTGACCAGCACGATCACACTGGCGAAAATCAGGATGCCCACGCTGTCGCTGACCCCGAACAACTGGCCCAGCGCCTGCCCCGAAAGCACGGTGCCGGTGGCGGTGAAACCCAGGTACATCAGGCACACCAGCACGATCGGAATCGCCGCGCCATACACACCGAACTGCACCCGGCTGGAGATCATCTGCGGCAGGCCCAGCTTGGGCCCTTGCGCCGCATGCAACGCCATGACCCCACCGCCGATCAGTTGACCGATCAACAGACCGATCAACGACCAGAACACATCACCGCCCAGCACCACGGCCAGGGCCCCGGTGACAATCGCGGTGATCTGCAGGTTGGCGCCCATCCACAGGGTGAACTGGCTGAACAGACGACCGTGTCTTTCCGCTTCCGGGATGTAGTCGATCGAACGCCTTTCGATCAACGGGGTGGTGTCATTTGCAGCCATGTCGGTTCAACCTCTGATGGATTGTTTCAGGGTGGTGCTGGCTTACTTGATCATCGGCAGGTTCAAGCCCTGCTCCTTGGCGCAATCGATCGCGATCTGGTAACCGGCGTCTGCGTGGCGCATCACCCCGGTGGCCGGGTCGTTGTGCAGCACACGGGCGATCCGCTCAGCCGCTTCATCGGTACCGTCGCAGACGATGACCATGCCGGAGTGCTGGGAGAAGCCCATGCCCACACCACCACCGTGGTGCAGCGACACCCAGGTCGCGCCGCTCGCGGTGTTGAGCAGAGCGTTGAGCAGCGGCCAGTCGGACACGGCGTCGGAACCGTCCTGCATGGCTTCGGTTTCGCGGTTCGGGCTTGCGACCGAGCCGGAATCGAGGTGGTCACGACCGATCACCACCGGTGCCGACAACTCGCCGCTGCGCACCATTTCGTTGAACGCCAGGCCGAGCTTGGCGCGCTGGCCCAGGCCAACCCAGCAGATACGTGCCGGCAGGCCCTGGAAGCTGATGCGTTCGCGGGCCATGTCCAGCCAGTTGTGCAGGTGCGCGTCGTCCGGGATCAGCTCTTTGACTTTGGCGTCGGTCTTGTAGATGTCCTGCGGGTCACCGGACAGCGCCGCCCAGCGGAACGGGCCGATGCCACGGCAGAACAGCGGGCGGATATAGGCCGGGACGAAACCCGGGAAATCGAAGGCGTTTTCCACGCCCTCTTCCTGGGCCATCTGGCGGATGTTGTTGCCGTAGTCGAAAGTCGGGATGCCTTGCTTCTGGAATTCCAGCATGGCTTTGACGTGCACGGCCATCGACTGCTTGGCGGCCTTGATCACGGCGGCGGGCTCGGTCTTGGCGCGGGCGCGGTATTCGTCCCAGGTCCAGCCAGCGGGCAGGTAACCGTTGAGAGGGTCGTGGGCGCTGGTCTGGTCGGTGACCATGTCCGGGCGCACGCCACGCTTGACCAGTTCCGGCAGGATTTCGGCGGCGTTGCCCAGCAGGGCGATGGAGATGGCCTTGCCTTCCTTGGTGTATTTGGCGATGCGTGCCAGGGCGTCGTCGAGGTCGGTGGCTTGTTCGTCGACATAACGGCTGTTCAGGCGGAAATCGATGCTGACCTGCTGGCACTCGATGTTCAGCGAGCAGGCGCCAGCCAGAGTGGCCGCCAGCGGCTGGGCGCCGCCCATGCCGCCGAGGCCGGCAGTCAGTACCCAACGGCCTTTGAGGTCACTGTTGTAATGCTGGCGACCGGCTTCGACGAAGGTTTCGTAGGTGCCCTGGACGATGCCCTGGCTGCCGATGTAGATCCAGCTGCCGGCGGTCATCTGGCCGTACATGGCCAGGCCCTTGGCATCCAGTTCGTTGAAGTGCTCCCAGCTGGCCCAGTGCGGCACCAGATTGGAGTTGGCGATCAGTACACGCGGTGCGTTGCTGTGGGTCTTGAACACGCCGACCGGCTTGCCGGATTGCACCAGCAGGGTTTCGTCGTCATTCAGGTGGGTGAGGCTCTCGACGATCTGGTCGTAGCACTCCCAGTTGCGTGCTGCGCGGCCAATACCGCCATACACCACCAGCTCTTTCGGGTTCTCGGCCACTTGTGGATCGAGGTTGTTCATCAGCATGCGCAGCGGCGCTTCAGTCAGCCAGCTTTTGGCGGTGAGCTTGTTACCGTGGGCGGCACGGATTTCGACGTCACGGTATTTTGTAGGCCTGGCTTTAGAAAAATCGGTCACGACTGGACTCCTCGGCATGATGCGCGAACATGGATGGTGCGAAGGAGAGTCTTACGCACACATCTTTACTTGTACATACAAGCATATGCAATCAAGCGGCCAACTTTAGAAAGGCGTCGTCGGGATTTTTTGTGAAGGGGTGTGCAAGCCTTGGAAATTGAGGCTTTGAGGCTTGATGAAATTTCTTGCAGACGTTTCTTCCCGGGAGAGGGGTTTGTCACCCCAATGCAGCATTGCGCCGCATTGGGGCATTCGGTAACAAAATGGTGCGCACGGTTGGGAATCGAGGGTGGGCATGCGTAGCAGTGAAATGGCGCGCCTGGCCTGCCAGGTAAAAGGCGCGTCCCAACGACGATTTTTCTGAGTTATCTGTAGCCCAGTAAAAACGGATTTTTTTGTATATTCAGTGGTTTAGAGTCGGCTTTCACACACCCAACACCATGGAAGACTTATCGTGACCACTCTAAAACGGGCAGGCATCTTTATCGTACTCATGGCGACAAGCATGGCTTCAGTCCAGGCCATTGCCGACACCTTTACTGCGACCCTTGATAAAACAGGAAAAATTACTGCGCAGTCACCCAAGTGGATCAAGGACGTGAAACTCACCGCCCAACCTGATTACTTCTCCGATTACAAAGTCAGGTTTGTGCCGGGAGTGTTCAAGGACGCGCCACGGTTTTGCACCGTGTCGGTGACGGACGTCAGCTCCAATGATCACATCTTCTACGGCCACGCCAAGTTGGGGAGCGTCCCGGCGATCAACTACGTCAACGTTTTAACGCTGAAAGTGGGAGACAACAAACCCGCGGGCGATTCTTCGATGGGCTTTCAACTGATGTGCGTTAAGTAAACCCATCTCCCCACGCTGGCTGAGCGCCGGTCATACAAGCGCTCAGCTGTTGCTCAGTTCGATAACACAACAGCGACCGCTCACGGCAACCTCCAGCAGGCCAGTGTTACCGTCCACTTGCAGGCAGTCGTGATGGCCTAGCTTTTGGTCCAGCACCTTCACTTCATCCGCGACACTGAACACCAGCACTGTCTGCGCCGTGCTGAAGAAGCGCTGTTCGCCATCGATCCATTGCAGCCGTGCGTGGTAACGCTGGGGCGAATAGATCAGGTTGAAGTCGCGGATCGGCCCGGTGATCAAACGGCATGACACCTGGCTGTCACCCTTGAACGCAAAAGCTTGCAGCGGCAGCAACCCGCGCTGCTCCTCGCCGTCCACGGTCAAGACCATGCCGGCGCCCTTGATTACGGTGATCACGCGCTGATAGCCGGCAAAGGTGGAGAAACCGCCGGATTCAGCGATATCCGCAATCGACAAGCGCCAGCCAAAGCCATCCAGCCCTGTACCTGCATCACGGGTGATTTCTTCAGTGCTGCCGCCGCCGTTTTTCCACGGCATGCGTACGTACTCAGCGGCGCGCCAGACTTTTACGCTACTCATTTACTGAAACGTCCTTCCAGGCTGTGACGGGAACCGGGGTGGATCAAACGCGCAGCGGTCACCGGCTGGCGACCCGACCAGGTGCGTCGGCGGATCAACAGGCACGGCTCACTGGGCTCGATCTGCAGCAGTTTGCATTCGGCCGCATCGGCGAGGATGGCTTCGACCACATGCTCGCCTTCGGTCAGTGGCGCCACTTGGTTCAGGTAGGCGTAAGGCGTTTGCTGGGTGAAATCCTGCTGCAGGTATTCCGGCGCGACCAGGGCATTGACGAAGCGGTCTTCGATTTGCACGGGAATATCGTTTTCGAAGTGCACGATCAATGAATGGAACACCCGCCCGCCTTCACGCATCTCCAAGGCAACGGCGCGCTCGGAACCGGCGGCCTCTTCACCCAGGGTGATGACCTGGCAGGTATGCCGGTGACCGCGGGAGGCGATCTCATCGGCGATGTTGTGCACCTCGAACAGCGCCGACTGGCTCTTGGGTTCGGCGACAAACGTGCCGACGCCTTGCATGCGCACCAGCAACCCTTCGGCGGTGAGTTCGCGCAGGGCGCGGTTGATGGTCATGCGACTGAAACCCAGTTGGCTGACCAACTCGCTCTCCGATGGCACGCGGTAATGGGGCGGCCAGTTGCCGTTGAGGATCTGCTGGCTGATCATCTGTTTGACGCGGGCATACAAGGGCGCCGGACTTTCGTCCATGTGGGCAGCCAGCGAAGAGTTGGCGGGCGGAGTCGGCACGGGGAATCCTTGCAGGGGAAAAAGATGCATAGATTGCCGGAGTTTACCGAGCAGGCAAACGTCTGTATATGTATATACAAATAAACACACGACCGGGGTGCCTTGATCATGTCCGCTTTCTTCGCCGAACGCGCGCTGCTGCCTGATGGATGGGCCAATGATGTACGTCTTGAAGTCAGCGCCGATGGCCTGCTGACCAACGTTGAGGCCAATGCCAGCGCAGAGGGGGCCGAACGGCTGAGAGGGCCGGTCTTGGCGGGTATGCCGAACTTGCATTCTCACGCATTCCAGCGTGCCATGGCCGGCTTGGCCGAGGTGGCCGGCAACCCGAATGACAGTTTCTGGACCTGGCGCGACCTGATGTACCGCATGGTCGGCAAGATCGACCCGGACCAACTCCAGGTCATCGCGCGTCAGCTGTATATCGAGATGCTCAAGGCCGGCTATACCTCGGTGGCCGAGTTTCACTACGTGCACCATGACGTCAGCGGCCAGCCCTATGCCGATCGCATACAATTGTCGCGGCAGATCAGCCAGGCGGCGGCCAGCAGCGGGATTGGCCTGACGTTGTTGCCGGTGCTCTACACCCACTCTGGGTTTGGCGGCCAGGCGCCCAATGAAGGCCAGCGACGCTTTATCAACAGCACTGAAAATTATCTGGAGCTGCAAGCGCGTCTGCAGCCAATTCTGGCCGCGCAACCCGCACAGCAACTGGGCCTGTGTTTTCACTCGCTACGCGCCGTCACACCGCAACAAATCAACGAAGTGCTGGCCGCCAGCGACAAGGCGTGCCCGGTGCATATCCACATTGCCGAGCAGCAGAAGGAAGTCGACGACTGCCTGGCCTGGAGCGGCAAACGCCCACTGCAATGGCTGTATGACAATGTCGACGTCGATGAACGCTGGTGCCTGGTGCACGCCACCCATGCCGACGCCGATGAGGTGACGCGCATGGCCAAGAGCCGGGCGATTGCCGGTTTGTGCCTGACCACCGAGGCCAACCTGGGTGATGGGATTTTCCCGGCGGTGGACTTCCTCGTCCAGGGCGGACGCCTGGGTATCGGCTCCGACAGCCATGTGTCACTGAGCGTGGTGGAAGAATTGCGCTGGCTGGAATACGGCCAGCGCCTGCGTGATCAACGGCGTAACCGCTTGTATCGCAGTGACCAGCCGATGGTTGGGCGCACGCTGTTCGATGCCGCGCTGGACGGTGGTGCCCAGGCGCTGGGGCAGCCAATTGGCCGATTGGAAGTGGGCAAACGTGCGGATTGGATTGTGCTGGACGGTAATGATCCGTACCTGGCCACGGCGACCGAGGACGGGATTCTGAATCGCTGGTTGTTTGCCGGCGGTGATCGGCAGGTGCGGGATGTGCTGGTGAATGGAAAGTGGGTGGTGCGTGATGGGCATCATGCCGGCGAAGAAGAAAGCAGCCGAGCGTTCACACAGGTCTTGAGGGATTTACTCGGTTAAAAACGGTGGGAGGGGGCTTGCCCCCGATAGCGATGTATCAGAGTCAGATGTGCTGACTGACACACTGCAATCGGGGGCAAGCCCCCTCCCACAATTGGATCGGTGGTGATCCAGAGTTATTGCGAAGTCTTCGCCATCTGCTTGTCCGACGTACGCCAGATCAACCGTGTGGTGTCATACCCCTGCTGTCGCGCCCTGCTCAGCAGGTCTTCGCGGGTGTCCGCATTGACCGTTGGCGTGCGCGAAAGGATCCACATGTAGCGCCGGCTCGGGCTGCCGACAATGGCGGTCTTGTAGTCATCGCTGACATACAGCACCCAGTAGTCGCCCTTGGCGACGCCCGGCAGCAGCGAGGTGAACCAGTTGTTGAATTCCACCCAGAGCTTGTCGGTCTTGCCCGGCACTTGCGGGGTGGCGGTACCCTTGGCTTCCTCCCACTTCCATTCGGTCGTCAGGCAGCGGTTGAACACCGACATGTCGCCGTCGGGCAACAGGGTGTAGCGGGCTTCGGACTGCGCACAGTTGCGCTGGAAGTACATCGGCAATCGGGCCAACTCATACCAGGTGCCCTGGTAACGCTTGAGGTTGACGTTGCTCGCTGTCTTGGGTTGCAGATCATCGCCAGAATGGCTGGCACAGCCCGCCAAAAACAGGCTGGCACAAAGGAACAAAACAAAACGCATCATTCTTCTTCTCCCGCAGGCTTGCGCCCCGGTTTACTTCAGGCCTTGCCCGGAAAACATCAGAACCTTGTCACCGGCATATTGAACGCTGATAAAGCTGTTTTTATCGCCCCAGGTACAACTGGACATGCCCAGTGCGCCGGAACAATCGGTCGGCTTGCCCAGCAACGACTCCACCTCAGCCTTGGCCATGCCAGCCGACAATTTTTGATAGTTTTCTTGGTTGACCTTGCTGCAAGCGGCCAACAGCACGCAAAAAGCCAGCAAAGCGAAACGGCGTAACGACATGGAAACACTCCTGGAGGGACGAAGCAGCGTGGGTATCTGCCAGAAGCTTAGAAGGGAAAAGAGGTGTCTGGTTCCCGATGAGCGAAAACAAAAAAGCCCCGAAAACGCTGAAACGTTTCGGGGCTTCTTCAACGGTGAACCGGCTCACAACAACACCAGTCACTTGTCGCCGCAGCTTACTTCTTGTGGTAAGCCGTCACGCGCTCGACTTCTTCCTTCGACCCCAGGAACACCGCCACACGCTGGTGCAGGCCTTCCGGCTGAATGTCGAGGATGCGCTGATGGCCGTCGGTGGACGCGCCGCCCGCCTGCTCAACCAGGAACGACATCGGGTTGGCTTCGTACATCAGGCGCAGTTTGCCCGGCTTGGACGGCTCGCGGCTGTCGCGTGGGTACATGAACAGGCCACCACGGGTCAGGATGCGGTGCACGTCGGCGACCATCGCGGCCACCCAGCGCATGTTGAAGTTTTTCTTCAACGGGCCTTCCTCACCTTCCATCAACTCGTTGACGTAGCGCTTCACCGGCTCTTCCCAGTGACGCTGGTTGGACATGTTGATCGCAAATTCCTGGGTCGACGCAGGAATGGAGATGTCTTCGTGGGTCAGTACGAAGCTGCCCATTTCACGGTCCAGAGTGAAGCCCTTGACGCCGTCACCCAGGGTCAGCACCAGCATGGTCTGCGGGCCGTAGATCGCGTAGCCGGCAGCGACCTGCTCGGTGCCTGGCTGCAGGAAGGCTTTTTCGTTCAGCGCTTCGTTCTGGCTCAGGTATTCATTCGGGCAACGCAGTACCGAGAAGATGGTGCCGACCGGTGCGTTGATATCGATGTTGGACGAACCGTCCAGTGGGTCGAACACCAACAGGTACGCGCCTTTCGGGTATTTGCCGGGGATCTGGTAGGCATTGTCCATTTCTTCGGACGCCATGCCGGCCAGGTGACCGCCCCATTCGTTGGCTTCGAGCAGGATTTCGTTGGACAGGACGTCGAGCTTCTTCTGCACTTCGCCCTGCACGTTTTCAGTGCCCATGCTGCCCAGGACACCACCCAGTGCGCCTTTGGAAACGGCGTGGCTGATTTCCTTGCAAGCACGCGCCACCACTTCGATAAGGAAGCGCAGATCGGCAGGCGTGTTGTTGCTGCGGGTCTGCTCGATCAAATAGCGACTCAAGGTAACGCGGGACATGTAAGGCTCCGGAGAATGGGGGGCTTGAAAACCCGCGCAGTTTAACGCGAGTCGGGGCGTATTTCCTCCTATCAGAGGATTTAAACCCAATAGAGTTCATGGACTTTATTTAACGTGCCGCCGGCGGCTTGCGCAGCAAACTGTAGGCCATGGCGCCCAGTGCCGCCACGCCGAGCAGCAGTACGGCCCAGAGCCCAAGCTTTTTCCAGTTCGTCCCGGGATCGGCAGCGGCTACCATCGCAACCGGTGTGACCGCGACTTCCCCGACGACCTTGGCCTGCCCCAGCGTCTCGAAGCGCTCGGGTTTGTAGTCCGGGATCAAGGTCGACAGCGGCAAGCTCGCGGCCTTGGCGGACGCATTGCCCAACGCCAGCGTAAACGGTGGCTCCCCCCGCGCCAGGAACACCAACTGCGTGGCACGCACTGCAAAGCGCAGCGCCGGCGCCTCGACGCCCAGACCACCACCGCGCTCATCTACCTGCAATTTGAGCTCGGCCACCGTTTGCCCCGGCAGTTGCAGTTCATCCTGCACCACGTCCTGGCCATTCTGGGTCAGGCGATACAACAGACCATTGCTCAACGGCTGCCATGCCTGCTTGCTGTCCCTTCGACCGGATAACGTCACGGGCGCCAGCGTGTTGGGTTGCTTCAACTCGACGCGCAAGCGTTCGATGCTCACCCCCGCCGACAACTGCCAACTGTATTCCCCGGCGCCAAGCCGCGTACCCGTGAGCGGCTGCGACCATACCAACGGCAGCGGCACGCTGCTGCGGGTAGCGCTCACCAGTTTGGCCGAGGTCAGCAGCGGCGCCGCCTGGCCCTGCCAGACCAGACGCAGGTAGCGCGCCGATTGCCCGGGCAAGTTCACGTCATGTTGCTCGACCCGTTCGTCGGCAAACGACAAGCGCGCCACCTGCCCATCGCCCCAGGCGTCCCAGTGCTGCAAGTCATCACTGGCCTCGATGCTGAAACGCTGGAAGCCCTCCTGTTCGCGGCTCCAGTCCAGGGTCAATTGCTGCAAGGGCGCCTTGATCGCGCTGGCGTCCAACACCCAGCCGCGCAGTACTTGCTTGCCGGGTTTGGGTGCAGTGGATGGGGTGATTTCCACCAAGGTGCCTGTGGTAGAGGCCTTCATCACCACGTCGGGCAACGCTGTTTGAGTGTCGGCGGCGTACAGCGGGAACCACTTCACGTCAGTGACGTTGCGACTCTCGGAGCGTTGCACGGACTGGCGAGACAGCGCATAGGCCTGGGGTTCACCGGCGGCGTTGAACACTCGCACATCGCTGAGATCGGCCTGGCGTGCATTCAGTTGAACCGCCAACGGCAAGTCCAGGCGATACCAGGGGCCAGTGCCGCTCACGGCGAGCGGCACCTGGGTGGCGAAATCAGCCGGCCGCTCTTGAGCAAACGCCACCGAGCACAGCGTCCATATCGATAACCCACTCAGACTCAGCTTGCCTATCAAGAAGACGCTCCCTCAGTTTCAACACGTTTGGGCGGCAACGGTGCAAAATAGCCCACCACCAGCAACAACCCGCCCACGCCGATAAACGACACGATCCGCGCCAGGCCGCCGTGGTTACTCAATTCGACGAAGAACAGCTTGGCCACCACCACCGCAATCAGCGCCGCGCCGATCAGCCACACTTCACGACGATGGCGCAGGTGGCCGCCGATCATCAGGCCGAGGGCGATCAGGGTCCAGACAATCGACAGGCCGGCCTGTACCAGCATCGACTCCAGCAACGCATCCCATTGAAACGGCACGCCGCCCCAATGGTGGGCCGTGCGCATCACCAGCGCGGTAAAGAAGGCGAACAGCGAAAGCCCCGCGACACCTTGGGCGATCGACTCGACACGCGGCCCCCGCTGCGGCGCGGCGCTGCGCGACCACAGGTAAATGCCCAGCAACGCGAACAGCAGGCCCAGGTCCAGCGGATTGAGCATGGGCAGATAGGGCAGCGGCTTGGCAGTGCCGTCACTGAAGATGTTCGCCAGCCAGAACCAACCGAGCATCAGCACCGCCAGCGGCAATGCGGCGAGCACGCGGTATTCCCTTGGGTACGCGGAAACAGGCCACGGCCAGCTGCGCGGCGCGGCGGCCAGCACCAGGTACAGGCTTGGCAGGATCGCCCAGCCCAGCCAGCTCCAGGCGTTGTATTCGCTCGAGAGCATCAGCAAGCCGTAGCGCAGTTCCAGTGCCAGTACGCCGATCAGCATCCAGCAGCCCAGTACATGAGCCGCGCTTAAGACCTTTCCAGGCACCAGTGCCGCCAAACGTCGCAGCGAGATGAAATGCACCCCGAACACCGCCAGCCAGGCCAGCCAGCCGAACTGCGCGGCTGGGTGGTAATGCTCGGTCCATGCGTCCCACAACACCAGGCCCGCCGCAGGCATCAGCAACGTGCTGGCGAGACCCAACGCCACCCAGCGCAAACGCAGCGCCAGTAACGTCCAGATCACCCCGCTCAGCGCAGCCGCCAGCAGCAACAGTGCAGCGTGCAAAGGTACAGGCGCCAAGCGCCACACTTCAATGATCACCGCCAGCGCCCACCACGCCACACCCCAGGCCAGCAGAGCTGAGGACAAACGGCCACGGGGCAAGCGCCAGGCGCCGGGCATTGCCGCCAAGGCAATGATCATCGGCGTCCAGGCATTGCTCACGGGGTCGAGGGCAAACAGCGCGCCCGAAAGGACTTGCACAGCAATGCCACAGCGCACTACCACCGGCGAGCCGATACGCTGGCCCACCCATAGGGTCGCAAGGCCCGCAACTGCCCAACTGACGATGCTGCCTTGGGTTGAAAACAACAGCGGCGCCAGCAGGTAGGCGCAACCCAGGCCGAGTATGGCGAGCCCTGGAGCGCCGAGACGTTCCCAACGCCGGCTCTGCTCCGGCGCGGCTTTGTGTAGTTGGTAAAAACTGAACAACAGTGCGGCGCCCAGCAACAACGCCCCTAATGGAGGGCCCAGCAGCAAGGTGTCCTGGCCATCGCGCAGTTCGCTGAGGAAGGCGAGCAACGAACCCAGTTGCAACAGCAAGGCGAACGCCCGCGCCACGGGGCGATGCTGGCGTAGGCCGAGCCAGAAGATCCCGGCGCCTTCGACAGCCCACGCCGCAGCGGTCCAGCGTGCATCGAGGCCCAAGGGAATGGCCAGGCTGGCGAAGATCACCCCCAGGGCCAGACAGGTTTCCGTCAGGAGCCCGGCGCGCCCGCCACTGAATACACGGGCCAAGACCATGTAAATAATGCCCAGGCCCAGCGCACTGAACGCAGCGGCGAACTCAAGGTGTTGCACCAGCGCGAACTGCAAGCCAAAGCCCACCAGCGGCGGGCCGAACAACAAGGTGCCGTCGACATAGTCGCCCTTGCGCAATTGCGTACCCAGGCTGTCGCCCTCGCCCATCTCCAGCAACTTGCGCCAGGCATACAACAGGCCGATTGCCAGGTACATCGCGAAAAACAGGAGCAGGAATGGCTCGGTGCTCCACAACAGCTCCGGCGTGTAGGAACGCATACCCCAGGCGAAACCGATCCCGAAGGTGCCCACAAAGCCGATCACATTCAGCAGGCGCCAGGCCTTGAACCAGGCAATCGCGAGAATGCCGGCATTGAGCAACGCAAAGTAACTGAACAACGCCACATGGCTTCCGGCGCCGGTCGATACCAGGATCGGTGCCGCAAAACCGCCCAAAGCCGCCGCACAGGCGAGGCCGAGGGCATCCTGGGTGATCGCCAGGATCGCTGAAAATACCGTGACGGCGACCAGCAACCCCATTGCCGCGCCGGGATCGATCAGCAGATGCACACGCATCGCCGCAAACACCGTGAGGTACAACACCGCAATGCCCGCGCCCTGCAGCATCAACCCGTAGTTGCTGTTGCGCAGCCGCAGCCACCAGCCCAGGCCCAGCAGGCCCACCGCAGCCGCAGCCACACCGGCATAACGCAGCTCGATCGGCACCACCATGCCTTCGGTGGCGTAGCGCAGCAGGAACGCCAGGCCGAGAAAGAGCAGCACCACCCCGACGCGCAGCACCGTGTTGCCGCCAAACAGCCAATTGCGTGCACCGTTGAGGGCACGCTCGATAAGGTTGGGGCCACGCGGGATGGCAGGTTCTTTAGGGGACGACGACGCAGCCGGTGCCCACACATCATCCGGCAGCGGCTGGCTCGCTTCGGCGACCATGGTCACAGGTGTCAGCTCGGCAGGCAGCTCCCAGACCAGCTCAGGCGTTTGGGCGACGGGGGTGGGTTCTGCAACGGCGGGCTCGACAAACACGCTGCTGGTTGCAGGCGCAGGCACTTCCAGTTGCCGCAGGCGCTCACCCAGCGCTATCAGCGACTTCTGCGTGGTTTCCAACTGACGCGCCTGTTGGTCCACCTGGGAGGACAGCTTCGCCAGGCGGATCGCCTGGCCAATGCCCAGCCCCAACAGCGCACCGATGCCCGCATCGCTGAACGACTCATCGAGCGTCCAGCCGAGCACCAGGCCAATCAGCATGAAAATCCATTGCATGGTCGATATTCCCTAGGCAAACCGGCGCCCAGTATATCGATGCAGAACCAATGTGGGAGGGAGCTTGCGCCCGATAGCGGTGCACCAGTCGACATATCTGCAAACTGACAGGCTGCTATCGGGGGCAAGCCCCCTCCCACATTTTTGGATCAGCGATGTTTAGTCGAGGGCTTTCCAGATCTCGGTCGCGTACTCCCTGATCGTCCGGTCCGAGCTGAACCAGCCCATGCGCGCCGTATTCAGCACCGCCGAACGCCACCACGCCTTGGAATCATGCCAATGCGCCTCGACCCGCGCCTGGGCGTCCCAGTACGAATCGAAGTCGGCGCACACAAGGAATCGATCGTAGTCGATCAACCCATCGATCAACCCCACGTAGCGGCCCGGATCATCCGGCGAGAACACCCCGCCGCGGATCGCTTGCAGCACATCGTTCAACCGATGGGAGGCGGCGATGTCCGGCCCGGCGTTGAACTCCCCGGCGTGTTTGCGGGCTTCCACTTGCTGCGCGCTGAGGCCAAAGATAAACATGTGCTCGGCCCCCACGCGCTCATGCATTTCAACGTTGGCGCCGTCCATGGTGCCGATGGTCAGCGCACCATTGAGGCCGAACTTCATGTTGCTGGTGCCCGAGGCTTCGAAGCCGGCGGTAGAGATCTGCTCCGACAAGTCCGCCGCCGGAATGATGCTTTCCGCCAGGCTGACGTTGTAGTTAGGCAGGAACACCACCTTGAGCAGGCCGCGCACGGTCGGGTCGTTGTTGACGGTGCGCGCGATGTCGTTGGTCAGCTTGATGATTAACTTGGCCTGGTGGTAACTGGCCGCCGCCTTGCCCGCGAAGATCTTCACGCGCGGCACCCAGTCGGTGCCCGGTTCGGCACGGATCGCCTGGTACAGCGCCACGGTGTGCAGCAGGTTGAGCAGTTGGCGCTTGTACTCGTGGATACGCTTGACCTGCACGTCGAACATCGCCGCCGGGTTCACTGCAATGCCCAGGCGCTCGTGGATGATGTCGGCCAGTGCACGCTTACTGTGTAAACGTTGCTCGGCAAACGTCTTGCGAAATGTCTGTTTCTCGGCAAAGGGTTCAAGCTCCAGCAGTCGCTCTTCGGGCTTGTCGAGAATGTCCGGACCGAGCGCCTCCACCAGCATGGACGTGAGCTTGGGGTTGGCCTGGTACAACCAGCGGCGGAAGGTAATGCCGTTGGTCTTGTTGTTGATGCGCTCCGGGTACAGCTTGTGCAGTTCGGAGAATACGGTGCTGCGCATCAGTTGCGTGTGCAGGCCGGACACGCCGTTGACGCTGTGGGAACCGAGGAATGCCAGGTTGCCCATGCGCACACGGCGGCCGTTATCTTCTTCGATCAGTGAGACGGCGCGCAGCACATCGAAATCGTGGATGCCTTTGGCGCGCAGCGAATCGATGTGCTGGGCGTTGATCAGGTAGATGATCTGCATGTGCCGGGGCAGCATGCGTTCCATCAGGCCCACAGGCCAGGTTTCCAAGGCTTCGGGCAACAGCGTGTGGTTGGTGTAGGAAAGGGTTTCAACGGTGACGTCCCAAGCCGCTTCCCACGGAATATCGTGCAAATCCACCAACTGCCGCATCAACTCGGCCACGGCAATGGACGGGTGCGTGTCGTTGAGCTGGATCGCCGCGTGTTCGCCCAGGCTCAGCACCGAGCCGTGCATGTTCTTGTGACGGCGCAGCAGGTCCTGCAATGAAGCAGAGACAAAGAAGTATTCCTGACGCAGGCGCAGTTCCTGCCCCGCTTCGGTGCTGTCGGCTGGGTAAAGTACGCGGGAGATGCTTTCAGCCCGGGCCACTTCGGCGACAGCGCCCAAGTGGTCACCGGCGTTGAAGCGCTCCAGGTGCAAGTCTTCCACCGCACGGGCGCGCCACAGGCGCAGGGTGTTGACGCTGGCGCCACGCCAGCCGACCACCGGAGTGTCGTAGGCCACGGCCCGGACGGTTTCGTTGGGCGACCACACCTGAATCATCTTGCCGGAGGCATCCGCCAAGGTTTCGACGCTGCCGCCAAAGCCGATCGGGTAAATCACTTCGGCCCGCTCGAACTCCCACGGGTTGCCGAAATCCAGCCAACGCTCGGTCTGCTCCTGCTGCCAGCCATCGACAATCGCCTGGCGGAATAAGCCGTGCTCATAACGAATGCCATAACCATGGCCGGCAATGCCCAGGGTCGACATGCTTTCCATGAAGCACGCAGCCAGGCGGCCCAAGCCACCGTTGCCGAGCGCCGCGTCGGGCTCCAGCAGGCGAATGCGCTCCAGGTCGACACCCAGCTCGGACAACGCTTCACGCGCAATCTCCAGCACGCCAAGGTTGCTCAGACTGTCGTAGAGCAGGCGGCCGATGAGGAATTCCAGGGAAAGGTAATAAACGCGCTTCTGGCCTTTGCGGTAGATACGCCGCGTATGGTCCATCCAGTGGTCGACCATCTGGTCGCGGGCGGCCAGGGCAATGGCTTCGAACCAGTCGTGGTCGAAGGCGTGATCCGGGTCCTTGCCCACCGCGTAGGTGAGTTTGGTCAAGACGGCATCGCGGAATGCGGCTACCTCTGCTTCTCGTGCAAGTGGTTCCTGAGACATCAATTGCGACCTCGGGCGAGATAGAAGGAGTTGCTAGAGCCTAGACGGTCTGACAGGCGGTAGACGCGCTGGTTCGGCAGTTTTTTAACGCATTCACCGTTGCGTGAATTAGATGCAGGGGTCGTGCCCGATCTGCCTTTGAGCTGAAACCCAGAAAATATTGTTCAAAAAATCACCAATCCCGGTATGATCGCGCGCCCGGATACAGCCCCACCTTTTGGAACCCTGATGAAGCCTCAATTGATCGCCGCCGCGGAACTCGACCGTCTTGAAACGTGGCAGAAATATTCCGCGCATATGTGCGGTGGTTGCGTGTCCAGCTGCTGCACGCTGCCGGTCGAAGTGAAGATCAAGGACCTGATCCGCATTGGCATCGTCGATGAATTCGAGCGTGGCGACCCGCCGAAGAACATCGCCAAGCGCCTGCAGAAGGAAGGCATCGTCGAGCGCTTCAATTCCAAATCCGAGATTTTTACCCTGCAGCGCATGAGCAACAACGATTGCCTGTACCTGGATCGTAAGACGCGCTTCTGCACTATTTATGACAAGCGCCCGGATACCTGCCGCAACCACCCGAAGATCGGGCCGCGTCCGGGATATTGCGCGTACAAGCCGAAGGAAGTGGTGCGCGAGACCACGTTCAAGACCCTCGACAAGTTCTGATCAGGGTTTTGCGGGGCTTTCAAGGGCCCTATCGGGGGCAAGCCCCCTCCCACACTTGAAAGTGTTCACAGTTCAAAATGTGGGAGGGGGCTTGCCCCCGATAGGGTCGGCACAGTCACCACAAAACCTGCAGGCATAAAAAAACGCCCCCGGCCTTTCGACCGGGGGCGTTTTTCATTCAGTCTGAGTTAACTCAGTTCTTGGCTTTCTTGGCAGCGCGGGTACGCTCGCCTTCGTCCAGGATCTTCTTACGCAGGCGGATCGACTTAGGCGTGACTTCACACAGCTCGTCGTCCTGGATGAATTCCAGGGCCTGTTCCAGGGTGAAGCGAACAGGTGGAACCAGGGCGATGGTTTCGTCTTTACCCGAAGCACGCATGTTGTCGAGCTTCTTGCCTTTGGTTGGGTTGACGCCCATGTCGTTGTCACGGCTGTTCAGACCAACGATCTGACCGTTGTAGATCTCTTGACCGTGTTCAACGAACAGCTTGCCACGCGCCTGGAGGGTTTCCAGGGAGTAGGTCAGTGCCTTGCCGGTTTCTACCGAGACCAGAACACCGTTCTGACGGCCGGACATGTCGCCGGACTTCATGGTGTCGTAGCGATCGAAGATCGAGGTCAGGATGCCAGCACCGTTGGTCAGGGTCAGGAACTGGTTACGGAAACCGATCAGACCGCGAGCAGGGATGTTGTATTCCAGACGCACACGGCCTTTGCCATCCGGCACCATGTTGGTCAGGTCGCCTTTACGCAGGCCCATCTCTTCCATGACCTTGCCCTGGGATTCTTCAGGGGTGTCGATGGTGACGTTTTCGAACGGTTCCTGCTTCACGCCGTCAACTTGACGGATGATCACTTCAGGACGACCAACGCCCATTTCGAAGCCTTCGCGACGCATGGTTTCGATCAGTACCGAGAGGTGCAGCTCACCACGGCCGGAAACCTTGAACTTGTCAGCCGAGTCGCCTTCTTCAACGCGCAGTGCAACGTTGTACAGCAGCTCTTTGTCCAGACGCTCCTTGATGTTACGGGAGGTCACGAACTTGCCTTCTTTACCGCAGAAAGGCGAGTCGTTTACCTGGAAGGTCATGGAAACGGTTGGCTCGTCAACGGTCAGAGGCTTCATCGCTTCTACCGCGTCCGGGTGGCACAGGGTATCGGAGATGAACAGCGAGTCCATACCGCTGATGCACACGATGTCGCCAGCTGCAGCTTCTTCAACGTCGATGCGGTGCAGGCCGTGGTGGCCCATCAGCTTCAGGATACGACCGTTGCGCTTCTTGCCGTCGGCGCCGATAGCGACAACCGGGGTGTTCGGCTTGACGCGACCACGGGCGATACGGCCAACGCCGATAACACCCAGGAAGCTGTTGTAGTCCAGTGCCGAGATCTGCATCTGGAACGGACCGTCACGGTCAACAGCCGGCGCAGGTACGTTGTCGACGATCGACTGGTACAGCGGGGTCATGTCTTCAGCCATGTCGGTGTGGTCCAGACCGGCAATACCGTTCAGGGCCGAGGCGTAGACGACTTTGAAGTCCAGCTGTTCTTCGGTGGCACCCAGGTTGTCGAACAGGTCGAAGATCTGGTCCAGAACCCAGTCCGGACGCGCGCCTGGACGGTCAACCTTGTTGATGCACACGATCGGACGCAGGCCGGCTTCGAAGGCCTTCTTGGTCACGAAACGGGTTTGCGGCATAGGGCCGTCTTGAGCGTCAACCAGCAGCAGAACGGAGTCCACCATCGACATTACGCGTTCTACTTCGCCGCCGAAGTCGGCGTGGCCCGGGGTGTCCACGATGTTGATGTGGTAGCCGTTCCAGTTGATGGCGGTGTTTTTCGCCAGGATGGTAATACCGCGCTCTTTTTCCTGGTCGTTGGAGTCCATCACGCGCTCGTCGTTGAGCTCGTTGCGCTCCAGGGTGCCGGACTGACGCAGGAGTTTGTCTACCAGGGTGGTTTTACCATGGTCAACGTGAGCAATGATGGCGATGTTACGTAGATTTTCGATCACTTGTGTATCTCGATCAGAGGATTCGGTGTGCTGACAGGTCGTGGCAGCGATTAACAGTAGAGTCAGGCCTTGCCGTTACAGCTTGACGGCAGAGTCGGGGGGCCGGTGACGCAGGCCACAGGCAAACAGCCCCGGGCTCTTAGCTCGGTCGATAAACGCGCACATTGGCATGCCCCTCACTGAGCAAATGGTGGGCATGCAGGCGACTCATCACGCCTTTGTCGCAATACAGCAGGTACTGACGGCTGTTATCCAGTTCCTTGAAACGCGCGTTCAATGCATAGAACGGCAGCGTTTGTACGTCGATGCCGGCGATTTCCAGCGGCTCATCCTCAGCGGCATCCGGGTGACGGATGTCGATGACGATCTGGCCGGCCAGGGCTTCGCTGACTTCTTCGATCTTGATGTCCTGGCCCAGCTCGTCGATGACGCGATCGATCGGGACCAGTTTGGCGTTCTCGAGCGCACGCTCCAGAATCGCCATGTCGAATTCTTTCTCTTCATGCTCCACGCGGTGACGCTTGGCGTGGGTCTTGGGGTTCACCGAGATGACCCCGCAGTACTCGGGCATGTGCTTGGCAAAATCGGCGGTGCCGATCTGCTCTGCCAGGTCGATGATGTCCTGCTTGTGGCTGGCGATCAGTGGGCGCAGTACCAGCTTCTCGGTAACACAATCGATGATCGACAAGTTCGGCAGCGTCTGGCTCGATACCTGGGAGATCGCTTCACCGGTGACCAGCGCGTCGATCTGCAACTGGTCGGCGATCCGCGAGGCAGCGCGCAACATCATACGCTTCAATACCACGCCCATATGACTGTTATCGACTTTGCCGAGAATTTCGCCCAGCACTTCCTCGAACGGCACGCTCACAAATAGCACGCGTTGGGAGCTGCCGTACTTCTTCCAGATAAAGTGCGCAACTTCCATCACGCCCAATTCGTGTGCACGCCCGCCCAGATTAAAGAAGCAGAAGTGGCTCATGAGGCCGCGACGCATGATCTGGTAGGCCGCCACCGTGGAATCGAAACCGCCGGACATCAGTACCAGGGTCTGTTCCAGAGCGCCCAGCGGGTAGCCGCCGATGCTGTTGTGCTGGCTGTGGATCACAAACAACCGTTGGTCGCGAATTTCCATGCGCACTTCAATTTGCGGTGCTTTCAGGGAAATTCCGGCAGCGCCACACTCGCGACGCAGCTTGCTGCCGACATATTTCTCGACGTCCATGGAGCTGAAGCTGTGCTTGCCGGCACGCTTGCAGCGCACCGAAAAGATCTTGCCGGTAAGCGAGTCGCCGTAGTGCTGTTTGCACTTCTCGGTGATGTCGTCGAAGTCGCCCAGCGGGTACTCATCCACCTGCAGGAAGTGCGCGATCCCCGGCATGCAGCTCAGGCGCTCGGTCATGTCCTTCAAGGCTTTGGGCTCGGTGACACGGGTTTCCAGCTCGAGGTTGTCCCACACGCCGTTCACCACCACAGCCGGGTCCAGATCGCGGAGCACGGCACGGATGTTCTTGGCCAACTGACGGATGAAACGCGTCCGTACCGGTCGGCTTTTGATGGTGATCTCGGGGAAGACTTTAACGATTAATTTCATGGAAACAGCGCGCGCCGGGCCTGCTGAAAAAGGGGGGCGCGGATTATAGCGGAAATCGCTCAAGGTTTAACCAGTTAATATGCACAGCAGGCGCAACGCACTAAATGGGTGCACCTGCACGCCTTTGCGCTACATTGAGGTGCGCTATTTTCGGGCTTTTGTCGTAATGCACCGTTATAGGGGCGTTTTTGGAACAGAAAACCCATGTTGGCGCACTGGCATGCAATTTGCTCTCTTGTGAGGCAGGTTGCCATGGCGGAGTATCCGCGCCGGCATCACCCACATTCTAAGGGCTAACTCCACTACCCCAGCCCGAAGCCACCCGGAGGACACTATGTCGAAGTCGGTTCAACTCATCAAAGATCATGACGTTAAATGGATTGATCTGCGCTTCACGGACACCAAAGGCACTCAGCACCACGTGACCATGCCGGCTCGCGACGCGCTGGATGATGCTTTCTTCGAAGAAGGCAAAATGTTCGACGGTTCCTCCATCGCTGGCTGGAAAGGCATCGAAGCTTCCGACATGATCCTGATGCCGGACGACAGCACTGCTGTTCTCGACCCGTTCACCGAAGACCCAACCCTGATCATCGTCTGTGACGTGATCGAGCCTTCGACCATGCAAGGCTACGACCGCGACCCACGTGCGATCGCCAAGCGTGCCGAGGAATACCTGAAGTCCACCGGTATCGGCGACACCGTATTCGTAGGCCCGGAGCCAGAATTCTTCATCTTTGATTCGGTCAAGTTCAAGTCCGACATTTCCGGCTCCATGTTCAAGATCTTCTCCGAACAAGGCTCCTGGATGTCCGACCAGGACGTGGAAGGCGGCAACAAAGGCCACCGTCCAGGCGTCAAGGGAGGCTACTTCCCGGTTCCGCCATTCGACCACGACCACGAAATCCGTACCTCCATGTGCAACGCCATGGAAGAAATGGGCCTGGTCATCGAAGTGCACCACCACGAAGTGGCCACTGCCGGCCAGAACGAAATCGGTGTGAAGTTCAACACCCTGGTCGCCAAGGCTGACGAAGTACAGACCCTGAAGTACTGCGTACACAACGTGGCTGATGCCTACGGCCGTACCGCGACCTTCATGCCTAAACCACTGTACGGCGATAACGGTTCGGGTATGCACGTTCACCTGTCCATCGCCAAAGAAGGCAAGAACACCTTCGCAGGCGAAGGTTACGCCGGCCTGTCCGACACTGCCCTGTACTTCATCGGCGGCATCATCAAGCACGGTAAGGCCCTGAACGGCTTCACCAACCCGTCGACCAACTCCTACAAGCGTCTGGTCCCAGGTTTCGAAGCTCCGGTAATGCTGGCTTACTCCGCTCGCAACCGTTCCGCCTCGATCCGTATTCCTTACGTGTCCAGCCCACGTGCTCGCCGTATCGAAGCGCGCTTCCCGGACCCGGCAGCCAACCCATACCTGGCCTTCGCGGCACTGGTCATGGCCGGTCTGGACGGTATCCAGAACAAGATCCACCCTGGCGACGCCGCCGACAAAAACTTGTACGACCTGCCGCCTGAAGAGGCCAAAGAGATCCCACAAGTGTGCGGCAGCCTGAAAGAAGCCCTGGAAGAGCTGGACAAGGGCCGTGCGTTCCTGACCAAAGGCGGCGTATTCAGCGACGACTTCATCGATGCCTACATCGAGCTGAAAAGCGAAGAAGAAATCAAGGTTCGCACCTTCGTACACCCACTGGAATACGAGCTGTACTACAGCTGCTGATCCGGTAGCGCTGCTTAACGTGGCGTGACGAAAAAGACCTCCTTCGGGAGGTCTTTTTTTTGCCTGGGGTTTAGCTGGCCGGGGGATGGCGGTCGAGCATCTGGCCGACCATCTGCGTGCCCGGCGCACTCAGTTGGTGAATGGCCAGGGTTGTGGATTGGGGGTTGGCTTGAACATTTTCTACATTCCTCAAGTGAGGCCGCCTTCGCTTCGCTACTAAACGAAAGGGTGGCAGCTGCGCGCGGGTTAGTAGACCGGTGAATGTAGAAGCCCGGCGCATCCAAGGATGCCCTGCGCGCAACCACCATCAAGCACAGGCTTTAGAAACCTGATTGATGGAGAATGCACGACCTACAATTCGAATCCAGGCTACTAAACCTGATCGCTGATGAGCAGCGACCGAGCAACCTTAGAGACGACAAGCCAGCCGTACAAGCCGGCGGATTCTGGCGTAACTGCAGGCAAGCACGCAAGTTAAGGTAGCCTCTGCCTGACGCCGCTGTAGACCTGCAAACCCAATCAAAAAAGGTGGGAGGGGGCTTGCCCCCGATTGCAGTGTGTCAGCCAGCCCATCTGGCACTGACACTCCACCATCGGGGGCAAGCCCCCTCCCACGAGGAGATCTTCAATGAAACATAGACTTGTGTTCGCCCTGTTGTTCGCAAGTGCCAGTGCCAGTGCCGCGCCGCCCACCCTGGAGCCGCTGCTCAACAGCATCGCCGAACGCCTGGAGATCGCCGACCAGGTAGCCCTGAGCAAATGGGACAGCCACAAGCCGGTAGAGGACAAAAAGCGCGAACAAGAAGTGATCGCCAGCGTCGTCGCCCAGGCACCGAGCTACAAATTGGCGTCTGCCGCCGTCGAGCAGTTTTTCTCGGCGCAGATCGAGGCGAACAAACTGGTGCAGTACACCCATCTGTCAGACTGGCAGTTCCAGGGCAAGGCACCTGACGATCCACGCCCCGACCTGGTGAAACAGATCCGCCCGCAGTTGGACGAATTGCAAAAACGCCTGCTGCAGCAATTGGCTGACTTCACCCCGCAGCGCACCGATCCACAGTGCCCACAATGGCTGGCCGAAGCCGTGCATGAGCCGCTGAACGATCCGTTGCGTCAGCTGGCGATGATCCGCGCCACGGCCGAACTGTGCACTGGACCTACTTGATTTGAGGACCCGTCCTGCATCTTCACCGAGGCCGGCAGCCATAGCCTGACTGTTCATTTATCGAACAGGATGGAACCATGATCACCCTCAAGTGCTGGATTGCAGCAGCGGTGGGTTTGTCGTTGCTTGGCTGCGGCACCCACCCAAAGAACGCCGTACACATCGAAAAAGAGGTGTTGCTTGAACGCAGCGCGTCATGGGATGGCACACCTTACAAAGCCTACCCCTCAGGTCCGCCGCAACTGACGCTCATACGCCTCAAGATCCCTGCGCACACGCAATTGCCCTGGCACACTCACCCAATGCCAAATGCCGCCTACATCGTTTCGGGAGAGCTGACCGTTGAAACCCGTAAGAGCGGGCTGACGCGCACCTTGAGGCAAGGGCAAACCCTTGCCGAGATGGTAGGCATTGAGCATCGCGGTATTACCGGCAACACCCCGGTCGAGCTGCTGGTCTTTTACGCGGGCCGTCCGGGCATGCCACTTTCCGAACAACACTGATCCATCCCCCACTCCGGATCGTTTTCACCGCGCCCTGAAAACGATCCACTCGCCACTTCCTGAACAACCTTCACAAAACCGCACTATATTGGTGCGATAGGCTGCACCCTTCCCACTTGCCCAGCCCATTTTGGTTCGAAACTTCCCGTGCAAGCTGGCAGAACGCCACAGTTTCGCGCCTGAAACACCCATTTCAGGGCTTTCACGCTTCTTTTCGGAGCCTTGGTTTGGTTTTTGCATTTTCCATGTATCAGCGTGTGCCTCAAGCCCGCGCCTTGCTCCAAAAGAGGTCCTGATGACCATCAGCGATGCACTGCACCGTTTGCTACTCGACAACCTGACCACCGCGACCATCCTGCTCAATGACGACTTGCGTCTTGAGTACATGAATCCGGCGGCGGAGATGCTCCTGGCCATCAGCGGCCAGCGCAGCCATGGGCAGTTCATCAGCGAATTGTTCACCGAGTCGGCCGAAGCCCTGAGTTCGTTGCGCCAGGCGGTGGAGCAGGCACACCCGTTCACCAAACGCGAAGCGATGCTCACCGCCCTCACCGGCCAGACACTGACCGTCGACTATGCCGTGACCCCCATCCTGAGCAACGGCGCGACGTTGCTGCTGCTGGAAGTACACCCGCGCGATCGCCTGCTGCGCATCACCAAGGAGGAAGCGCAGCTGTCCAAGCAGGAAACCAGCAAGATGCTGGTGCGCGGCTTGGCCCATGAGATCAAGAACCCACTGGGCGGCATTCGCGGTGCGGCGCAGTTGCTGGCCCGTGAGCTGCCGGAGGAACACCTCAAGGACTACACCAACGTCATCATCGAGGAGGCCGATCGCCTGCGTAACCTGGTGGACCGCATGCTCGGCTCCAACAAGTTGCCGTCACTGGCGATGACCAATGTGCACGAAGTGCTCGAGCGCGTCTGCCAGTTGGTGGAAGCCGAAAGCCAGGGCTGCATCACCCTGGTGCGTGACTACGATCCGAGCATTCCCGACGTATTGATCGACCGCGAACAGATGATCCAGGCAGTGCTCAACATCGTGCGCAATGCCATGCAGGCCATCAGCAGTCAGAATGAGCTGCGCCTGGGTCGCATCAGCCTGCGCACCCGCGCCCTGCGCCAGTTCACCATCGGCCACGTGCGCCATCGCCTGGTGACCAAGGTCGAAATCATCGACAACGGCCCGGGCATTCCTGCGGAACTCCAGGAAACCATTTTCTTTCCCATGGTCAGCGGCCGCCCGGACGGTACCGGGCTGGGCCTGGCCATCACCCAGAACATCATCAGCCAGCACCAGGGTCTGATCGAATGTGAAAGCCATCCCGGCCACACCACGTTCTCGATCTTTCTGCCTCTGGAACAAGGAGCCCCATCGACATGAGCCGTAGTGAAACTGTCTGGATCGTCGATGACGACCGTTCTATCCGCTGGGTCCTCGAGAAAGCCTTGCAACAGGAAGGCATGACCACCCAGAGCTTCGACAGCGCCGACGGGGTGATGAGCCGCCTGGCGCGCCAGCAGCCCGATGTGATCATCTCCGACATCCGCATGCCCGGCGCCAGTGGCCTGGACTTGCTGGCGCGGATTCGCGAGCAGCACCCGCGCCTGCCAGTGATCATCATGACCGCGCACTCGGACCTGGACAGCGCTGTCGCGTCCTACCAGGGCGGTGCCTTTGAGTACCTGCCCAAGCCGTTCGACGTGGACGAGGCGGTGGCACTGGTCAAGCGCGCCAACCAGCACGCCCAGGAACAGCAGAACCAGGAAGCCCCACCGGCCCTGACCCGCACCCCGGAAATCATCGGCGAAGCGCCGGCGATGCAGGAAGTTTTTCGCGCCATCGGGCGCTTGAGCCACTCCAACATCACCGTGCTGATCAACGGCGAATCCGGCACCGGTAAAGAGCTTGTCGCTCATGCACTGCACCGCCACAGCCCACGGGCGGCCTCGCCGTTCATCGCGCTGAACATGGCGGCGATTCCCAAGGACTTGATGGAATCCGAGCTGTTCGGCCATGAAAAAGGCGCGTTCACCGGCGCGGCCAACCTGCGGCGCGGGCGTTTTGAACAGGCTGACGGCGGCACCTTGTTTCTCGATGAAATCGGCGACATGCCGGCCGATACCCAGACCCGCCTGCTGCGGGTGCTGGCTGACGGTGAGTTCTATCGCGTTGGCGGGCACACGCCGGTCAAGGTCGACGTACGCATCATTGCGGCAACCCACCAGAACCTGGAAACCCTGGTACACGCCGGCAAATTCCGTGAGGACTTGTTCCATCGCCTCAACGTGATCCGTATCCACATTCCACGCATGTCGGACCGTCGCGAAGACATCCCGACCCTCGCCCGTCACTTCCTCAGCCGCGCCGCCCAGGAGCTGGCCGTCGAGCCGAAACTGCTGAAAAGCGAGACCGAGGAGTACCTGAAGAACCTGCCGTGGCCGGGCAACGTGCGCCAGCTGGAGAACACCTGCCGCTGGATCACCGTGATGGCGTCCGGGCGCGAAGTGCATATCAGCGACCTGCCACCGGAGCTGCTGAGCCTGCCGCAAGACTCTGCGCCAGTAACCAACTGGGAACAGGCGCTGCGCCAGTGGGCCGACCAGGCCCTGGCACGCGGCCAGTCGAGCCTGCTGGACAGCGCCGTGCCGGCCTTTGAGCGGATCATGATCGAGACCGCCTTGAAACACACCGCCGGTCGCCGTCGCGATGCCGCCGTGTTGCTGGGCTGGGGCCGCAATACCCTGACGCGCAAGATCAAGGAACTGGGGATGAAGGTCGACGGGGGGGATGATGACGAGGGGGATGAAGCCTGAATCTCGGATCCACTCAAGACCCAATGTGGGAGAGGGCTTGCCCCCTCCCACATTTGGACCTCTACAAGGCTCCAGCACCGTGCACCGCTTCAATGCACCATGAACCGGCATCGGGCATGGATCTGGTAGCGAAAGCCAGAGCCTCACTCAATAGAACCCGCGAACCGAAAACACCAAAGCCCCGTATTCCGGGGCTTTGCGCTTTCTGGCGTAATTTTTTGGCCCATATTGCGAATTTTGGCACGCGCCCTGCAATAACCCTGTTACTACCCAGTTTCGGGGACCTTGGTACAGGCAGGCCGAGAATCCCCTCTTTACACCCGGGGTGCTTGATGCGAATCGCGTCGCGCTCCACACCGCTTTGGGGAACCTCGGTACAGGCAGGCCGGGGATTCCCTCTTTAACACCGAAGCTTTGCAAGCTTCACCCCGTTTTGGGAGCCCTGGTACAGGCAGGCCGGGAACTCCCTCTTTTATTCCTCCTGGAGATGGATCTCCAGCCGCCAACGGCCATCGGCCTTCTCGCCCTTCCACTCCCCACGCAATGGTCGCGCCGCCACGAGGTTCAGCAGCAGGCCGCCATCGGTCTTGCGTACGCGCCAGTTCACGTCCTTGTCATTGACCTTGAGCCGTCCACTCGCGGCCTTGCCCTGGGCGTCGAACAACAGCGCCACAGTGCCGTCGACGTGCTCGCCGTGCAACTTGGGTTCGCCGTTGAACCACACCACCACGCCGTCCCTCGCGGTCTCGACCTGTTGCAGTTCGACCGGCTCCGGGGTGGTCAGGCGACCGATCATCAGGCCGACCATCATGCCGACAATCGCCAAAGAGCCCATGACCCTCGGCATAAGCTTCGGCCTCGGGTCCTCTTCGAGGGTAGAATGCAGCGCATCTTTGCCTTCGGAGCCGTGCATGTTTCACGTCATCCTTTTTCAACCAGAAATTCCGCCGAATACCGGCAACGTTATCAGGCTGTGCGCCAACAGTGGCTGCCACCTGCATTTGATCGAACCGCTGGGCTTCGACATGGACGACAAGCGCCTGCGCCGTGCCGGGCTGGATTACCACGAGTACGCCACGCTCAAACGCCACGCCGACCTGGCCAGTTGCCTGGAAAGCCTGGGCCACCCACGGCTGTTCGCGTTCACCACCAAGGGGTCGCGGCCGTTCCATGATGCCAGCTTTGCCGAGGGCGATGCCTTCCTGTTCGGCCCGGAAAGCCGGGGCCTGCCGGCCGAGGTGCTCGACGCCCTGCCCGACGGCCATCGCCTGCGTTTGCCGATGCGCGAGGGCTGCCGCAGCCTGAACCTGTCCAACACCGTGGCCGTCGCCGTCTACGAAGGCTGGCGCCAGCTCGGCTTCAAATAACACACATAACAAATGTGGGAGGGGGCTTGCCCCCGATGACGGAGTGTCAGTCGACATCTATGTGACTGATCCACCGCTATCGGGGGCAAGCCCCCTCCCACATGGGGTCCTGCACCGGGTTCGAGATTACTGAACCGTCGACGAACCTTCCTGTTGCATGCGCTGCAGCTCTTGCGCGTACAGGGCATCGAAGTTCACCGGAGCCAGCATCAGCGCAGGGAACGAGCCACGGGTGACCAGGCTGTCCAGGGTCTCACGGGCATACGGGAACAGGATGTTCGGGCAGAACGCGCCCAGGGTGTGACTCATGGACGCTTCGTCCAGGCCCTGGATCAGGAAGATACCGGCCTGTTGCACTTCAGCGATGAAGGCCACTTCTTCGCCATTCTTGACGGTCACGGACAGGGTCAGCACGACTTCGTGGAAGTCGCCTTCCAGTGCCTTCTGGCGGGTGTTCAGGTCCAGCGCAACGCTTGGCGTCCATTCCTGACGGAAGATGGCCGGGCTTTTCGGCGCTTCGAACGACAGGTCACGCACGTAGATGCGCTGCAGCGAGAACTGTGGCGCTTGGGCTTCTGCAGCTTCGGTGTTCTGTTGGTCAGTCATCGCAGATCCTTGTGATCTTGAGGTCTTTTAGGGTTTAGGAGTCAGACGAGCAGCAGCGCATCCAGTTTACCGGCGCGCTCCAGGGCGAACAGGTCGTCGCAGCCACCGATGTGCCTGGCGCCGATCCAGATCTGCGGCACGGACGTGCGCCCCGCCTTCTGGGCCATTTCGGCGCGCACTTGCGGTTTGCCGTCGACCTTGATTTCTTCGAAGGCAACACCCTTCTTCTCAAGCAGGGCCTTGGCCCGCATGCAGTAAGGGCACCAATCGCTGGAATACACGACAACCTGGCTCATATCACTTCACCAGCGGCAGGTTATCGGCGCGCCAGCTGCTGATGCCACCGGACAACTTGGCGGCGGTGAAACCGGTCTTGAGCATTTCGCGGGCGTGGGTGCCGGCGTGCTGGCCTTGGGCGTCGACCAGGATGATGGTCTTGGCCTTGTGCTTTTCCAGCTCGGCCAGGCGCGCGATCAGCTTGTCCTGAGGAATGTTCAGGGCGCCGACGATGTGACCGGTGGCGAAATCCTTGGCCGGACGAATGTCCACGACAACGGCCTCATCCTTGTTGACCAGCGCGGTCAGCTCCGCCGTGCTCAGGCTGCGGCCACCGCGGCTCAATTCATGAGCGATCAGCAGCGCCAGCAGGATAACGAAGGCACCCACGAGCAGGTAGTGGGCAGTGGCAAATGCAATCAGGTGATCAACCATCAAGGAGGTTCCAGGGCGTTAAAATGGCGGTAAGTATACACAGCCGCCAGGGGGGGCCAACCCCCGTAAAGCGGTGACGTGGTCGGAACTTCGCTTTAAACTGCCACTCCCTTTTCAATTGTCTTCCTTTATTACCGCCGCGAGAGGATCTATGACTACTACGCCTAAACCTTTGGTCCTGATAATTCTCGATGGCTTCGGACACAGTGAAAGCCACCACGACAACGCGGTATACGCGGCCAACAAGCCTGTCCTCGACCGCCTGACCGCCACCGTACCCAACGGCCTCATCTCCGGCTCGGGCATGGACGTGGGCCTGCCGGACGGCCAGATGGGCAACTCGGAAGTCGGCCACATGAACCTCGGCGCCGGACGAGTGGTGTATCAAGACTTCACACGCGTGACCAAAGCGATCCGCGATGGCGAGTTCTTCGAGAACCCGACGATTTGCGCGGCGGTCGATAAAGCAGTGGCTGCCGGCAAGGCCGTGCACTTCATGGGCCTGTTGTCCGATGGCGGCGTCCACAGCCACCAGGACCACCTGGTCGCCATGGCCGAACTGGCCTTCAAGCGCGGCGCCGACAAGATCTACCTGCATGCCTTCCTCGACGGCCGCGACACCCCGCCGAAAAGCGCGCAATCGTCCATCGAACTGCTCGACACCACCTTCGCCGCCCTCGGCAAGGGCCGCATCGCCAGCCTGGTGGGCCGTTACTTCGCCATGGACCGTGACAACCGCTGGGACCGCGTCTCCCAGGCTTACAACCTGATCGTCGACGGCCAGGCCGAATTCAACGCCGCCACCGCCCAGGAAGGCCTGGAAGCCGCCTACGCCCGTGGCGAAAGCGACGAGTTTGTCAAAGCCACCACCATCGGCGAGCCAGTGAAGGTCGAAGACGGCGACGCCGTGGTGTTCATGAACTTCCGCGCCGACCGCGCCCGTGAGCTCAGCCGTGTGTTTGTCGAAGACGGCTTCAAGGAGTTCGAGCGCGCCCGCCAGCCAAAAGTGCAGTACGTGGGCCTGACCCAATACGCCGCCAGCATCCCGGCCCCCGCCGCCTTTGCCCCGGGCAGCCTGGACAACGTGCTGGGCGATTACCTGGCAAAAAATGGCAAGACCCAGCTACGCATTGCCGAAACCGAAAAATACGCCCACGTAACCTTCTTCTTCTCCGGTGGTCGCGAAGAGCCGTTCCCGGGTGAAGAGCGCATCCTGATCCCATCACCAAAGGTCGCCACCTACGACCTGCAGCCGGAGATGAGCGCGCCGGAAGTCACCGACAAGATCGTCGACGCCATTGACCACCAGCGTTACGACGTGATCGTAGTCAACTACGCCAACGGCGACATGGTGGGCCACAGCGGCAACCTGGAAGCTGCGACCAAGGCCGTGGAATGCCTGGACCTGTGCGTCGGCCGTATCGTCGACGCCCTGGAAAAGGTGGGCGGCGAAGCGCTGATCACGGCCGATCACGGCAACTGCGAGCAGATGTCCGACGAATCCACCGGCCAGGCCCACACTGCTCACACGACCGAACCGGTGCCGTTCATCTACGTCGGCAAGCGTGATTTCAAGGTGCGTAGCGGTGGCGTGCTGGCGGATGTGGCGCCGACCATGCTGATGCTGATGGGGCTGGAGAAGCCGGTGGAGATGACCGGGACTTCGATTCTGGTCTGATTTCCAGCTTCACCGAAAAACAATGTGGGAGGGGGCTTGCCCCCGATTACGGTAGATCAGCTGACACCTATGTGGCTGACACACTGCAATCGGGGGCAAGCCCCCTCCCACATTGGATCTGCGGTGTTTGGAACATGTCTTTTTGCCATACCACTGCCACTCGGCACCTATCTTGCGCTACAGCCCGAATTGGGCGTTTTTTTTGCCGCGCTTGGCGGGCATACTAGGCCGTCCATTTCCCTGGTGTCGCCCGCCTCTATGCTTCGCGCCTTGATTACCCTTGCTCTTGTCTGCCTGCTCCAACCGGCGTTTGCCGACGAGCGCGCACAAACCCAACAACAGTTGGACGCTA
Organism: Pseudomonas sp. NFPP28; assembly: GCF_900115535.1. Lineage (NCBI taxonomy): Bacteria > Pseudomonadati > Pseudomonadota > Gammaproteobacteria > Pseudomonadales > Pseudomonadaceae > Pseudomonas > Pseudomonas sp. NFPP28. The sequence goes on from NZ_FOWT01000004.1 coordinate 292,136, forward strand.
CGCGTCAGGACATTACCGAGCTGAAGAAACTGCTCGGCAAGCTCCAGGAAGAGAAATCCGGAGTGCAGAAAGACCTGCGCGGTACGGAAACCGAGATGGGCAAGCTGGAGAAGCAGGTCCAGGAGCTACAAAAAGAATTAAAGAAGAGCGAGTCGGAACTGGAGCGACTCGACGCTGAGAAAAAAAAACTCCAGAGCGCCCGCGTTGAACAGCAACGCCTGATCGCGATCCAGGCCCGTGCCGCCTACCAGAACGGCCGCCAGGAATACCTCAAGCTGCTGCTCAACCAGCAGAACCCCGAGAAATTCGCGCGCACCCTCACCTACTACGACTACCTGAGCAAGGCCCGGCTGGAGCAACTTAAAAGCTTCAACGAAACCCTGCGCCAGTTGGTCAACGTCGAACAGGAGATCGCCAACCAGCAGTCGCAGCTGGAAGACCAGAAAAGCGCCCTCAACGCCCAGCGCGACGAGCTGGACAAGGTTCGCAAGGAGCGCCAACTGGCCCTGGCCAAGCTCAATGAGGATGTGAAGGCCCGCGACGCCAAGCTCCAGGCCCGCGAGCAGGACCAGGCCGACTTGGCCAAAGTGCTTAAAACCATCGAGGAAACCCTGGCACGCCAGGCACGCGAGGCCGAAGAAGCGCGACAGAAAGCGCTGATCGCCCAGCAGGAAGCCGAAAAAAAGCGCCAGCGTGAGGCCGAGCTGGCCGCCACTACGGATGCGCCAGCACCGCGTAAACCGGCGCATGCAGCGCCTGGCCCGCTGGTTTCCAGCGCCGGCGAGTCGTTCGGTGGGCCTTTTGCTTCGGCCCGCGGCAAACTTCCATGGCCAGTTGATGGTCGATTACTGGCACGCTTCGGGGAAACCCGTGGCGATGACACCCGCGCCAAGTGGGATGGGGTGATGATCAGCGCCTCCGCCGGCAGCCAGGTCCACGCCGTTCATGGCGGGCGTGTGGTGTTTGCCGATTGGCTGCGGGGCGCCGGTTTGCTGGTGATTCTCGACCACGGCAATGGCTATTTGAGCCTTTACGGCCACAATCAGACATTACTCAAGTCGGCAGGTGATGTTGTAAAAGCCGGTGAATCCATCTCCACTGTGGGTAACAGTGGTGGCCAGGACACTCCGGCGCTGTACTTCGCTATTCGTCAGCAGGGTCGCCCGAGCGATCCCGCACAATGGTGCCGCTCCCAAGGATAGGGGCGCATCTACATTAGGAGTTCGTTCGACATGCTGCATTTGTCCCGCCTCACTTCGCTGGCCCTGACGATCGCCCTGGTGATCGGCGCGCCCCTGGCTTTCGCCGACCAGGCTGCCCCGGCCAGCACGGCCGCGACCACCAAGGCGCCGCTGCCGCTGGACGAGCTGCGCACCTTTGCCGAGGTCATGGACCGGATCAAGGCCGCTTATGTCGAACCTGTAGACGACAAGACCCTGCTGGAAAATGCCATCAAGGGCATGCTCAGCAACCTCGACCCGCACTCCGCCTACCTGGGACCGGAAGATTTTGCCGAGCTGCAGGAAAGCACCAGCGGCGAATTCGGCGGCCTGGGCATCGAAGTCGGCTCCGAAGACGGCAACATCAAGGTCGTCTCGCCGATCGACGACACCCCGGCGTCCAAGGCCGGCATCCAGGCCGGCGACTTCATCGTCAAGATCAACGGCCAGCCGACCCGTGGCCAGACCATGACTGAAGCCGTCGACAAGATGCGCGGCAAGATCGGCCAGAAAATCACCCTGACCCTGGTACGCGACGGCGGCAACCCGTTCGACGTGACGCTGACCCGGGCGACCATTGTGGTCAAGAGCGTGAAGAGCCAGCTGCTGGAGTCGGGCTACGGCTACATCCGCATCACCCAATTCCAGGTCAAGACCGGCGACGAAGTGGCCAAGGCCCTGGCCAAGCTGCGCAAGGACAACGGCAAGAAGCTCAGCGGTATCGTGCTCGACCTGCGCAACAACCCGGGCGGCGTGCTGCAGTCGGCAGTGGAAGTGGTCGACCACTTCATCACCAAGGGCCTGATCGTGTACACCAAGGGCCGCATTGCCAACTCCGAACTGCGCTTCTCGGCAACGGGCAACGACCTCAGCGAAAACGTCCCGTTGGCCGTGCTGATCAACGGCGGCAGCGCCTCGGCGTCGGAGATCGTCGCCGGCGCCCTGCAAGACCAGAAGCGCGGCGTGCTGATGGGTACCACCAGTTTCGGCAAAGGCTCGGTGCAAACCGTGTTGCCGCTGAACAACGAACGTGCGCTGAAGATCACCACGGCGCTGTACTACACGCCAAATGGTCGCTCGATCCAGGCCCAGGGCATCGTGCCCGACATCGAGGTGCGCAAAGCCAAGATCACCAACGAGATCGACAGCGAGTACTACAAAGAAGCGGACCTGCAAGGCCATCTGGGCAATGGCAACGGCGGCGCCGACCAGCCCACCGGCAGCGGCAAGAAAGCCAAGCCGATGCCACAGGACGATGACTACCAACTGGCCCAGGCGCTGAGCCTGCTCAAGGGCTTGAGCATTACGCGCAGCCGTTGATATGCGTTTTGCCCTGATCATCGCCGTGCTGTGCAGCCTGGCCGGAGTCGCCCATGCGACCCCGGCCAACGAGCCCAACAAAGCCTACCTGACCCTTATCATCGACGACCTCGGGCAAAATCTGCCCAGGGATCGTCGCGTGCTGGCCCTGCCCGGGCCGGTGACCACGGCGATCATGCCCGACACGCCCCATGCCGCCGAATTCGCCCGCGAAGCCCACAAGGCCGGCAAGATCGTGATCCTGCACATGCCCATGGACCCGGCCACCGGCCCGTTCGCCTGGCACCCGGAGTTGCCCATCGAGGAACTCGGCAGGCGCCTGGACGCTGCCTTCAAGGCAGTGCCCTACACCGCGGGCATCAACAACCACATGGGCAGCCGCATGACCGCGCAGCCCGAGGCCATGGCCTGGTTGATGGGCGAACTGCAACGGCGCAACAAATTCTTTGTCGACAGCCGCACCAGCGCCAAGACAGTCGCCGCCGCCGAGGCGCAGAAGATCGGCCTGGCCAGCGTCTCGCGGGACGTGTTCCTGGACGACGAACGCACCGAAGCGGCAATCACCACGCAGCTGCAGAGCGCAATCAAACTGGCGCACAAACAGGGTTCGGCGGTGATGATCGGCCATCCCTACCCGCAAACCCTGGCGGTGCTGGAGCGCGAGCTGCCCAAGCTCAAGGCCCAGGGCGTGGAGTGGATCGATATCAAGTTGATGATCAGCGTGCGCAGTAACCAGGCAATGGCCGGCCATGGCAAGAATGGCAAGTACTAGATAGCTACCGTACTGCCCAGCTGACATTCCTGAATAGTCGAACCTTGCGCTCACTCTTTCAGGACATGCCATGAACACGCTCCACCACTTGATTTCGGGGCTGCTGCTCTGCAGCCTTTCCAACCTGCTTATCGCGGCACCAAGGGACTATGGTGAAGGCCTTGCCAACGCCAGCCCGCCCAGAATGCTCGCCAATGCGCAGCATCAGCACGCCCATTGGACTGGCGTCGGTCGCATCCGCAATGAAGCCCAGGCCCTCTGCACCGCCTCCCTACTGGACACCCGCGACGACGCAGGCAAGTCCGGCCCGGCCTATGTGCTCACCAGCAGCCACTGCCTTCATCGCCATAACGGCGGGGTACAAAAAGACCTGGATATCAAAGGCAACATCAGCTTCAACTACTTCGACGACACGCTGGAGAGCCTCAAGACCTTTCCGTTGAAAACCCTGAAATGGAGCAGTAGCCAGGGAGTGGACCTGGCGATCGTCGAGCTGAAAGCTTCGCTTGCCGATTTGCTGAAGGCAGGCATCGCCCCTTTGAAACTGGCCGAAGCGGTCCCCGCCGACGGGGTCGATATCCTCGCGCTGGCTGCACCGGAATGGGACACCCTGCATCTCTCCGCCTGCGCGCAGCAAGCCTCGCGCGAACTGGTGGAACAGCCGTTCGTGTGGCGGGTGACCATGAAAAACCAATGCCAGGGTATCGGCCGCGGCGGCTTCGGCGGGCCACTGCTGGAGCGGGCGACTAATACGCTCTTCGGCATTCTCAGCACCAGCACTTCAGGCCAGACCGAAGAACGCAAATGCCAAAGGGACGCGCCCTGCGAGGTCAACAACGGTATGCCCACCTGGCACTCCGAAACGAACTACGGCAGCCCGGTGACGTTCCTCAACCGGTGCTTTGTCGAAGGCGTTCTGAAAGCCGACAGTGAACACTGCGAACTCTTCCCGACCACCACCATTTCCTTTCGGCACCCGGACCCCATCCAGCAATACTTCGTCAAGCGACCCGACGGCACACACAAGGATATCGTGCCGCGCTGGAACCTTTCCTTCACGACCAACACTGCGCTCTATCGCTACAAAACCACTCGGCGCGCCATTGATTGCGAAAAACCGGAGCTTTACAGCACCCCGATCAAGGCGCAGGACGCGTACGTGAATGACGCCATCGGACCGGAAACCGGTATGCACATGCTGTGTATCGTCGGCTTGGATTCCGAGGAACAACAGGCGACCAACGGCATGATGAAAAATGCCCTGACCCTGGCGGTGGAACTGGCCGAACCCGGGCCGGCACGCACGCCGAACTTGAGCATCAGCCTGGATAAACAGGGGCTGGCGGCCTACACCGTGATCTGGAAGCTCGCGCCGCCATTCATGCATCGCTACTCCTACAAGTTCGGCCCGGCCACCACGACCGATTGCCTCAGGCCAGTCGATTACCTGGCCTTTCCGCCCCCTCCCGTGGAGGAGGAGGAGGACGAACCTATCGAGATATTTTCCACGCTCAATGACTCCCCCAGCACGCGAACAGAGCAGTACGCACGGCTGATCACCGTTCGGGACAGACCCTACAAGATCTGCACCTACGCCTACGACCAGGCTGACCAACCCTCAGCACTGCGCGTGGACTTGCTCAAACCCCGCTAACCGGTCCGGCTCGACCACATCGAGAGACAGAACCATTCCATCCACAAGGAGTACCCCCATGGAACCCATCCAAGTCAAAGACCTGCTGATCAACTTCACTTCGGAGTTCACCCCACTCTGGAACGACCAAGGCTCGGGCGCCAAAAAGTCGGCCAGCTTTTGGCGCCCGAGCACCAGTGCCGATCACTTGATCTCGTTCTCCTCATTGGGAGATGTCGCTCACCCGAGCCATGACAATTTGAATCATCGCAAGACCGTCGTTGTTGTCAGCGAAGCCAACAAAACCAACGGCACCGCACTTCGCCAACCGAAAGACTTCATAGAAGTCTGGAACAGTCGCGGCACAGGCGCCAACGCTGATATTTCCATCTGGCAGCCGGTCCCGCCTGATGGCTATGTGGCCCTGGGTACCGTATGCGGCGTGGGCTATCAACGGCCTTCGCTGAACACCGTGCGCTGTGTGCGGGCTGACCTGGCCGTGCCGGCTTACGTTGCCGATCACATCTGGAATGACAAAGGCAGTCGCGGCCAAATCGACTTCAGTGCCTGGGACGTCATGCCGCCGACCGCTCATCCTGGAGAGGCTTACCTGGCACCAGGGACATTTTTCGGGGTGCGGGGCTATGCAAAGCCGGAAGCGCCCGGGTTAGCGCATGCCTTGCATATCCCCCTGACCGAGGTGGCGGGGCACGAGCTCCCGGCCCCGCCCGCACCGTCTGCAGACGGGCAACCTTCAACCCTGGACGCCGAAGAGTCCTTGCATGTCTGCCAACTCCCCTGGTTTCTAGTCTCCGACCCGGAGCTGCCAGCCGACGAGCAACCCTTGCGGTCCCCCTTCTACAGGCTGCAAAGACGCGACAAGTACGTACTGGTCGATGTGGCGCGCAACCCAACGACCACCAGCCAGACCTTCAAATGGACGATTACCAAAGGCTCGCCCGGTTTCGCAGCCAACTTCCTCAAGTGGGCCACGGGTGTCGACATGACCGAGGCATGGACAGGCCATTCTCTCAGAACCAACCCGAAAAGCTCGGTAAGGCTGGGCAGTGCATTCACTCACTCGAGCGTTTCGTCCAAAGGCTGGACCGCCCCGCAAACCACCGACATCGCTGCATATGTCCCGGCCCACAAGACCGTGGCAGCCTATGTGGTCGAAAGCGAGTACACATTGCTGCGCAGGGATGCCAGCCCCCTGGCAACATCAGTGACCTACACCAATACCGAGCAGGTGTATTTCAGTGAGGCAAATACCACCGATTCCGTAGAGGCCGAGCGCCCGCAGCCCGTGCCCGCAAAGGAGCCGCCACTAGAGATAACGCCCCATGATGTCAGCCACGACCCCCTCGTCTCGTAACTGATCCAACGCCGCTTGAAGCCTGCTCACTACTTCATCCGGCACCTGCTTGTTGAGCGCCAGGTACAGTTCGGCGCTGTTGAAACGCAGGATTGTCTTGAGCCCGGAGACCCCGATCTGGCGCGCCAGATAACGCCCGGCGGGGTCGCCGGTGGCCCACAGGTCGATCTGGCCATCCAGCAGCTTTTGCGCGTTGTCCTGGTCGCGCAGCACGACGACCGGGTTGAGTCCCTGCTTTTCCAGGGTCTCGGCGATGGCATCGCCCTTGTAGGCACCGATCCTGTAGCGGCGCGCGTGCTCCAGGTCGTTCAGCTGGATCTTGCTGTCGGCCTTGGCCAACAGCACCCAATCGTCCGGACCGATGGGGCCGACCCATTTGAACAGCGCCTCACGGTCCGGCAGGCGCGCCATCACGAACACGCCGTAGCCTGGTTTCTCCAGGGCGAGCTTGTAGATGCGCTCCCAGGGGAAACGCAGGGTGAGATTGTAGGAAATGCCCGCACGCTTGAAGGTTTCGCGCACGATGTCCACGGCGATGCCTTCGATGTTCTCGTCCTTGGCGAAGTTCTTGCCGTTTTTCGCCATGTTGTAGGGCGGGAAGTTTTCCGTCAGCAACACCAGGGAGGCGTCGGACGGTTCCTCGGCGCGGGCCGGAACGGTCAACAGGAGAGACGTACTGGCAAGGGCGAGCAGCAGGTGCTTGAACATGAAAGTTACCGGAATCCATGGCAAGCGCAGAGAGTGCCTCTGGCCTGCCATGGTGTCCAGCAGCGTTTAGCGAACGACGATACCGCGCGCCGCCATGTAGGCCTTGGCCTCGGGAACGGTGTATTCGCCAAAGTGGAAAATACTCGCCGCCAGCACCGCGCTGGCGTGGCCTTCGATCACGCCGTCGGCCAGGTGCTGCAGGTTGCCGACGCCGCCGGAAGCGATCACCGGGATGCCCAGCGCATCGCTGATGGCCCGGGTCACGCCCAGGTCGAAGCCGTTTTTCATGCCGTCCTGGTCCATGCTGGTCAGCAGGATTTCACCGGCACCCAGGCCTTCCATCTTCATCGCCCACTCCACCGCGTCCAGGCCGGTCGGCTTGCGACCGCCGTGGGTGAAGATCTCCCAGCGCGGGGTTTCGCCCGGGCCGGAGACTTTCTTGGCGTCGATGGCGACCACGATACATTGCGAGCCGAAGTGCTGTGCGGCCTCGCCCACGAACTCCGGGTTGAACACCGCCGCCGTGTTGATCGAAACCTTGTCCGCGCCGGCATTGAGCAGGTTGCGGATGTCTTGCACAGTGCGCACGCCACCGCCCACGGTCAGCGGGATGAAGACCTGGCTGGCCATGCGCTCGACGGTATGCAACGTGGTATCGCGGCCGTCGACACTGGCGGTGATGTCGAGAAAGGTAATCTCGTCGGCACCTTGCTCATCGTAGCGGCGGGCAATTTCCACCGGGTCACCGGCGTCGCGGATGTTCTCGAACTTGACGCCCTTGACCACGCGACCGTTGTCGACGTCCAGGCAAGGGATGATGCGTTTGGCCAGCGCCATGGTCAGTCCTCAGCCGTTGTAGGCATCGCAGTAAGCCTGGGCTTCAGCGACGTCCAGGGTCCCTTCGTAGATCGCACGGCCGGTGATGGCGCCGATGATGCCGGGCGCCTTGGCGTCCAGCAGCGACTTGATGTCGCCCAGGTTGTGGATGCCGCCGGAAGCGATCACCGGGATCTTCGTGGCGGCCGCCAGCGCAGCGGTGAATGGCACGTTGCAGCCCTGCATCATGCCGTCTTTGGCGATGTCGGTATAAACGATGGCGGAGACGCCGTCGGCTTCAAACTGCCTGGCCAGGTCTATCACCTGCACCGTGCTGATTTCAGCCCAGCCGTCGGTGGCGACGAAACCGTCCTTGGCGTCCAGGCCCACGATCACTTTGCCCGGGAACGCGCGGCAGGCTTCGGCGACGAACGCCGGGTCTTTCACCGCCTTGGTGCCGATGATCACGTAGCTCACGCCGGCCTTGACGTAGTGCTCGATGGTTTCCAGGGAGCGGATACCGCCACCGATCTGGATCGGCAGGTTCGGGTAACGCTTGGCAATGGCGGTGACCACTTCACCGTTCACCGGCTGGCCTTCGAAGGCGCCGTTCAAGTCCACCAGATGCAGACGACGGCAGCCCCCTTCCACCCATTTGGCGGCCATGCTCACCGGGTCATCGGAGAACACGGTGGAGTCTTCCATGCGGCCTTGGCGCAGACGTACGCAGGCACCGTCCTTGAGATCGATAGCGGGGATAATCAGCATCTGGCAAACCTTATTCGATATTCAGCAATGCTTGGGAAATCAGGGTTTCTCAAGCGACCACAGGTCGCTTTCGATGCTTTCGAACCTTTCTTTAAGGAGCGTCTGCGCATCGAAAATCGCCCTGTTGTAATAGTGCGGAGCCACTTCGGTGGTGAACAGTTCGAGGATCTCGGCGACCTCGAACGACCCCAGCTTGAGCTCGAAGCGATCTTCCATGAAACGCTTGATCTTGAGGGTAGCCTCACTCTCCTGTTCAGGCGTGAGGTTCAAGACCGGCTGCTTCGGCTTCCTGGCCATTACCAGCGCCCGTCCCAGGCGGCGAAGTTCTGCAGCAATTGCAGGCCATGGGTATGGCTCTTCTCCGGGTGGAACTGCACGGCAAACCGCGAGCCTTCGGCCAGTGCAGCGGCGAAGTCGACGCCGTAGTGCCCGCCACCCACCACCTGGCCCGGCTTACCGGCGGCAATGTAGTAGCTGTGCACGAAGTAGAAGCGCGCCATGTCCGGAATGTCGTGCCACAGCGGGTGATCCACCGCCTGGCTGACTTCGTTCCAGCCCATGTGCGGGACTTTCAGGTGAGCGCCGTCTTCATGCAGGTCTTTGCCGAAGAACTTCACTTGCCCAGGGAACAGGCCGATGCAGTCGACGCCCTCATTCTCTTCACTGCGGTCGAGCAAGGCTTGCATGCCCACGCAGATGCCGAGGAAGGGACGGTCCTGGCTGACTTCGCGCACCAGGCTGTCAAAGCCCAGGCGGCGAATCTCGGCCATGCAATCGCGAATCGCGCCGACGCCGGGAAACACCACGCGATCGGCTTCGCGAATCACGTTGGCATCGCTGGTGATCAGTACCTTGCCGGCCCCTACGTGCTCGAGGGCCTTGGCCACCGAGTGCAGGTTACCCATGCCGTAATCGATAACCGCGACCGTCTGCATTACAGGACGCCCTTGGTCGAAGGCATTTGCCCGGCCATGCGCTCATCCAGCTCCACAGCCATGCGCAGGGCGCGGCCGAAAGCCTTGAACACGGTTTCGATCTGGTGGTGGGTGTTGGTGCCGCGCAGGTTGTCGATGTGCAGGCTGACAAGCGCGTGGTTGACGAACCCCTGGAAGAACTCCTGGAACAGGTCGACGTCGAAGCCGCCCACGGTGGCGCGGGTGTAGGGCACGTGCATCTGCAGGCCTGGACGGCCGGAGAAGTCGATGACCACACGCGACAGCGCTTCGTCCAGCGGGACATAGGCATGGCCGTAGCGACGGATGCCTTTCTTGTCGCCGATGGCCTTGGCAAACGCCTGGCCGAGGGTGATACCGACGTCTTCCACCGTGTGGTGGTCGTCGATATGCAGGTCGCCCTTGCTGACGATATCCAGGTCGATCAGCCCGTGACGGGCGATCTGGTCCAGCATGTGCTCAAGAAAAGGAACACCGATATCAAATCGGGCCTTTCCGGTGCCATCCAGGTTGATCGAGGCTTTGATCTGGGTTTCCAGAGTGTCGCGCTCGACGGACGCCTTACGTTCGGCCATCACCAGCTCCGCAAAATCATTGGGCGAAAAAGGCAGCCATTATAGGGGCGCGGGCGCCAAACAGAAACATCGGAGGGGATAAGACTGATGGAGTGTCGGGGATAGACATGTGCATACATGTGAGAACCAGCTTTTGTGGAGCTGGCTTGCCTGCGATGCAGGCACCTCGGCGTTTCAGTTGCACCGAGGTGATGCCATCGCGGGCAAGCCCGGCTCCCACAGGAACCGCGCCCACAAAATTTTTGCGGTGTTAGTGGAACAGGACTGCGGTCTTCTGCAGGGTCACCCACACACCCCACGCCAACGGAATACCCACCACCAGCCAGGCAGCGATCGCCAATGGCACGGTGCCAGGGGCTGCTTTCCACTCCAGGGAAGTGGTGGCATCCGCGCCTTTGTCATGGCCCAGCGCCTGTTCGGCGGCCAGTTCGGCGTCGGTCATGAAGTACTTGTCCGCCACCGGGCGGACCAGCAGGTTGCAGATGAAGCCCAGCACCAGCAGGCCAGCGAGGATGTACAAGGTGATGTCATAGGCCGCAGCGCGTTCAACGCCGATGCTCAGTTGATACTCACGCAGGTAGTTCACCAACACCGGGCCCAACACGCCAGCCGCCGCCCAGGCGGTCAACAGGCGACCGTGGATCGCGCCGACCATTTGCGTACCGAACAGGTCGGCCAGGTAGGCCGGGACGGTCGCAAAACCACCGCCGTACATCGACAGGATGATGCAGAACGCCGCCACGAACAGCGCCACGTTGCCCAGGTGCCCCAGGTTCGGGATCAGCGCGTACAGGGCAAAGCCCAGGGCGAAGAACACGAAGTAGGTGTTTTTGCGGCCCAGGTAGTCGGAGAACGACGCCCAGAAGAACCGGCCACCGATGTTGAACAGGCTCAACAGGCCAGTGAAGCCCGCCGCAATGGCGGCGATGGAGGCCAGTTGACCGGCGTCCAGCTGGCCGAATGGCACATCCACACCCAGCAACTTGCCGCCGAACACTTCCTGCAGCAGGGGCGAAGCCATGCCGAGGATGCCGATACCGGCGGACACGTTCAGGCACAGCACCAGCCATACCAGGCGGAATTGCGGGGTTTTCCACGCCACGTTCACGTGTACGTGACGGTGGGTGATCATTGCATTGCTGGCTTTTTTCGCCGGCGCGGTCCAGCCTTCAGGCTTCCAGCCGGTCGGCGGGACGCGGTAGGACAAGGCGCCACCGATCATGAACACGAAGTAGATCGCGGCCATCACCAGGAAGCTCTGCCACACGCCCACGCTGGTGGGCGTAGCAAAGTGACCCATCAATGCCGCTGCCAACGGGGCACCCACCATCGCGCCACCGCCGAAGCCCATGATCGCCATGCCGGTGGCCATCCCGCGCTTGTCCGGGAACCACTTGATCAGGGTCGACACGGGCGAGATATAGCCCAGGCCCAGGCCGATACCGCCAATGACCCCGGAGCCGATCCACATCAGCCAGATCTGGTGGGTATAGATCCCCAACGCCGAAATCAACAGGCCGCCACACCAGCACAGCGCCGAAACAACGCCCGCCTTGCGTGGCCCGGCATGTTCCAGCCAGCCGCCCCAGATCGCTGCCGAGCAGCCCAGGAAGATGAAGAACAGCGTGTAGATCCAGCCCAGCATGGAGATGGGCCAGTCGCATTGGGACGAAAAGACTTGAGCGATAAAGCTCATGTCCGGCGCGCAGGCGACCGGTTTGGTGATACCCAGCGCTTTGGACAGTGGCAGCCAGAACACCGAGAAGCCGTAGGCCATGCCGATGCACAGGTGGATGGCCAAGGCGGCCGGCGGAACCAGCCAGCGGTTGAAGCCGGGCTTGGCGATAATGCGTTCCTTGGACAGGAACGCAGGCTGCGCGGCAGATGAAGCTGCCGCAGTGCTAGTGCTCATTGGTGTTTCCCCCAGTTGTTAGTATGTGTCCGTCAGGCGCTCTCTCCCTCGGCCTTGCACGCAAAGCGCGGCCGTTTTGTTGAGTGAAGCTCCGTTTTAGGCGCGACGTTAAGTCGCAGAAGGCGGACGAACATGCAGAGATTAGCATCTGTGGATGACAGAAAAACCAAACTGCCATCACCTTTTTCAGGAAATCTGCTTTGTTTGACGTCAAAAACCCGTTTCCCGGCCCCTGGATACAATGTAACGATCGGGGCACTGACGCAGGCCGTCGGGCGTTATACTCTGCGGCTAAATTTTGAAATCGACATACAAGGACTCGCCCATGAAAGCGTTCGGCAAAATCCTGGGTCTGGTACTTCTCGGGCTGTTGCTGATCATTGTGGCCCTGGGCTTTGCCCTGACCCACCTCTTCGATCCCAACGACTATAAAGATGAGATCCGCCAGATTGCCCGCGACAAGGCCCACATCGAGCTGACGCTCAATGGCGATATCGGCTGGAGCCTGTTCCCCTGGCTCGGGCTGGAACTGCACGAAGCCAGCGTGGCGACCCTGACCAACCCGACCAAACCGTTCGCCGACTTGCAGATGCTCGGCCTGTCGGTACGGGTTTTACCGCTGCTGCGTCGTGAAGTGCAGATGAGCGATGTGCGTGTCGAAGGCCTCAACCTGCGCCTGAACCGCGACAAACAAGGCCATGGCGATTGGGAAGACATCGGCAAGAACGCCAATGAGCCGAGCGCCAGCGCACCCGCTGCCGCGGAACAGGCCGCCGAGCCCGAGCCGGAGAAACCCTCGAAACCTATCCGGCTGGACATCGACAGCCTGACCATCAACAACGCCCGCATCGAATACAACGACGAGCAGACCGGCAAGCAGTTCAGCGCCGAAAGCATCCAGCTGAGCGCCGGCGCCGTGCACGAAGGCGCCAGTATTCCGGTGAAGCTCACTGCCTTCTTCGGCACCAACCAGCCGGTGATGCGCGTCAAGACCGAACTCAACGGCAACCTGCGCATCCAGCGCGCCCTCAAGCGTTATCAGCTGGAAGACATGAAGATCACCGGCGAAGCCACGGGCGAACCGCTGCAAGGCAAGACCGTGACCTTCTCTACCCAGGGCCAACTGCTGGTGGACCAGGCGGCCAATATCGCCGAATGGACCAACCTGAAGCTCTCGGCCAACCAGTTGCGCGCCTTGGGCGAGCTTAAGGTCAACGACCTGGACAAGACCCCGCAGCTCAGCGGCGCCCTGTCCATTGCCCAGTTCGACCTGGCCAAGTTCCTCGACAGCGTCGGCCACCCCCTGCCACCGATGGCCGAGGGCAGCCTGAGCAAGGTCGAACTGGTCAGCCGCCTCAAGGGCACCCCGACCAGCCTGGCGCTGGAAGACCTGAACCTGAAACTCGACGGCAGCACCTTCACCGGTCGCCTGGCGGTGGACGATTTCGCCAAACAGTCGCTGCGCGTGCAGCTCAAGGGCGATACATTCAACGCCGACAACTACCTGCCGGCCAAGTCCGAATCCGCCAAGGGTGCAAGCGCCGCACGCCAGGCCGAGGTGCAGAACAGCGAAGCCGGTGCCATGGCCGCCGGCGGCACCACGCCATTGCCCGACGCCCCGACCAAGGGCGCCTGGAGCACCGACAAGCTGCTGCCATTGACGCGCCTGCGCACGCTGGACGTGGATGCCGACCTCGCCTTCGGTCAACTGACCCTGAGCAAATTGCCGATCCAGAATGCGGCGCTCAAAGCGTCCGGCCTCGACGGCCAACTCAAGCTCGACACCTTGAGCGGCGGTCTCTACAACGGCACCTTCCAGGCCAACGGCAGCCTCGATGTGCGCCAGGATATTCCGGTGCTGGCGTTGCAGAGCCGGATCAAGCAGGTGCCGGTCGAGCGCATCCTGCAGGCCCAGGGGCAGAACCCGCCGGTAAAAGGCCAGATCACCCTGGACAGCAACCTCACAGGCCGCGGCAACAGCCAGAAAGCCCTGATCGACAGCCTCAACGGCACCGCCAGTTTCGTGATCAACAACGGCGTGCTGCTCAACGCCAACCTTGAGCAACAACTGTGCACCGGCATTGCCCTGCTCAACCGCAAGACGCTGAGCAGCACGCCGCCAGGCAAGGACACGCCGTTCCAGGAGCTGAAAGGCAACCTGACCTTCCGTAACGGTGTGGCCAGCAACCCTGACCTGAAAGTGCGCATCCCGGGCCTGACCGTCAATGGTAACGGTGATGTGGACTTGCGCGTGCTGGGCATGGACTACCGCGTCGGCATCATTGTCGAGGGCGACCAGCGCGAAACGCCGGACCCTGCCTGCCAGGTCGGCTCCAACTTCCAGGGCATCGAAGTACCGCTGCGCTGCCGTGGCCCGCTGGAGCTGGGCGCCAAGGCCTGCCGCCTGGACAAGGACGGCTTGACCCAGGTCGCCATCAAGGCGGCCGGCAACAAGCTTAGCGACAAGCTGGAAGAGAAGCTCGACAAGGTGAACCCGCAGTTGAAAGATGCATTGAAGGGCCTGTTCAAGCGATGAGAAACGAGCAGTTTTCAGAGGCCGTGCTCAATTGGTACGACCGCCACGGTCGCCATGACCTGCCCTGGCAACAGGGCATCACGCCTTATCGGGTGTGGGTCTCGGAGATCATGCTGCAGCAGACCCAGGTCAGCACGGTGCTCAATTACTTCGACCGCTTCATGGCGTCATTGCCAACGGTCGAAGCCTTGGCCGCCGCGCCGGAAGATGAAGTGCTGCACCTGTGGACCGGCCTGGGTTACTACACCCGGGCGCGCAACCTGCAAAAGACCGCGAAGATTGTCGTGGCCGAGTACGGTGGCGAGTTTCCCAGGGATGTCGAAAAGCTCACCGAGCTGCCCGGTATCGGCCTGTCCACCGCCGGCGCGATTGCCAGCCTGAGCATGGGCCTGCGTGCGCCGATCCTCGACGGCAACGTCAAGCGCGTGCTGGCGCGGTTTACCGCACAGGAGGGCTACCCCGGCGAACCCAAGGTGGCCAAGCAGCTGTGGGCCACCGCAGAGCGCTTCACGCCCCAGACCCGCGTCAACGCCTACACCCAGGCGATGATGGACATGGGCGCCACCCTCTGCACCCGCAGCAAGCCCAGCTGCCTGCTGTGCCCGCTGGAAAAACATTGCGAAGCCCACATGCTCGGCCTGGAGACGCGCTATCCGATCCCCAAGCCGCGCAAGACCATCCCGCAAAAGCGCACGCTGATGCCGATGCTGGCGAATGCCGAGGGCGCGATCCTGCTTTACCGTCGCCCTTCCACCGGGCTGTGGGGCGGCCTGTGGAGTTTGCCGGAGCTGGATGACCTGCAAGACCTGGAACACCTGGCCCACCAGCATGCGCTGGAACTGGGCAACCAACAGGCGCTGCCGGGGTTGATCCACACCTTCAGCCACTTCCAGCTCGCCATCGAACCCTGGCTGATCCAGGTCGAGGAAACCGCCCATCACGTGGCCGAGGCCGACTGGCTCTGGTATAACCTCGCCACCCCGCCGCGCCTGGGCCTTGCCGCCCCGGTAAAAAAACTGCTGAAACGCGCGGCCGACGTATTGAATGCAGGAGTGTCGTCATGACCCGCACCATCATGTGCCGCAAGTACAAAGAAGAATTGCCCGGCCTGGAACGCCCTCCGTATCCAGGCGCCAAGGGCCAGGACATTTTCGAACATGTCTCGGCCAAAGCCTGGGGCGACTGGTTGAAACACCAGACCCTGCTGATCAACGAAAAACGCCTGAACATGATGAACGCCGAAGATCGCAAATACCTGGCGGGCGAGATGGACAAGTTCTTTTCCGGCGAGGAATACGCCAAGGCCGACGGCTACGTGCCGCCTGCTCAATAATTGATCAAAAACCGGGGCCGGCACGTAAGCGACGGTAATAATTAAATATTTTTCGAAAACTTGCTTGACGACCCCCTGAAAAACCCGTTTAATGCGCCCCGTTGCCCAGATAGCTCAGTCGGTAGAGCAGGGGATTGAAAATCCCCGTGTCGGCGGTTCGATTCCGTCTCTGGGCACCACTATTCAGTTTCAAGTGGTGCAAACGTCATTTGAAACACACAAAAACCCGCCTAGTGCGGTTTTTTTTGTTGTCTGTCATTTATTGCGTTGTCCAGGGGCGGCCTGCGCCACCCCGAAACGAACGACCTCTATTACTTCAACAAGAACACCATCAGCGGATTGTCGTTCAGCCGCCCTTCAAATCTTGGCGTCTGCTTCTCCAGAGGCGTTCCTTGCAGCAACGCGGTTTCCTTGCGCGACACAATTGCCCAGGCGGGTCGAGGCAAAGTCCCCAGTCGCTCAATTTCGCTGCCTTCGATAAAGATCGGTTGCTCATCATGGTCCAGGTTCATCATGTAGCGCACCGCCCAAGTGTCTCGGCCGAGATTGATAAACACCAGCGGCCCCGGCTGCGCGGCACGCAACGCCTCCACCTGGCCGACAAACTTCCGGGTATCGAACTGCATATCCTTGGAGGGCTCCACCACAGTGACCAACACCACCCACTGCGCCATCAACGCGATCAGGCTGAGCCACACCAACCGCCCTCCCCGATGCCAGGCGATCAGCGCCGCCACCTGCAGCACCACCAGCCCGCCAATCAGCAGCGGCAGTGAAACAGCCGGCCAGTAACCGTGCTTCTGCCAGCCATGCCGACACACAAAGATCGCAACCACGCACAACGCCGGCAGCGCGACGACAAGCGCTTCGTAGCAGCGGCGCACGCCCGTGAGCCAGCCTTGCGCCTGGAGCAGCCCATAGGCCGCGACAGCCGCGAACATCGGCACCATGGGCAGGATGTAATAAGCGCGCTTGAAGTGCGGTATCGACAGCCCGAGCAAGATCATCAAGCCGCAGGCACCCAGCCGCGCGACCAGTTGCATGTCGCCCTCAAACCGCTCGGGCCAGCGATGACGCAGGGCAATCATCGTAGCGAGCGCCAATGGCACCACCGGAAAATAGCGGTACAGACTCAGCTGGAAATAGAAGTAGAACGGCTCCCCGGTTTCATCCAGGCGCCCGCCGACCTGCATCTTGAACACCTCATCGGCAAACGCGTCGCCCCCACTGATGCGCGCCAGCTTCACCAGCAGCCACCAACAGGCTGCCAGCAGCACCACGCCGACGATGCCGTGAATCAGCACCTGTTTCACACGCTCGCCAGGCTTGGCCAGTGCCCAATACACACACACCACACCACAGACCTCGATCAACCCCAATGGCCCGCGTATCGCAAAACCCAGGACAAACAGCGGGAACACCGCAAGCCGCCTCCAGCGTCCGCCGCTGTGCAGCAGGTAGAAACTGCCTACACAGAGCAACGCCATCATCTGGTCCAGGCAAACCGAGCGGGACTTTTCGAGCAGTTGGGTGGTAAGCAAGGTCAGCAGCACCGTGAGCAGTGCCCACGGCCGGCTCGCAGGCACCAGCAAGCGATAGACCACCGCGACTACGCCAGCAGAAGCCAGGGCGGTCGGCAGGATATTCGCCAGATGGTTGGGCGCACCGAACAGCCTGGCAAATACATAACTGAAGAAGGTCGCGGTGCCGGGATAATCCGCGTAGGGCTGGCCATAGGTGGTCGGGAAAAAGCTCACGCCATGGCGAAACATCTCTTGCAGGAACAGCGCCCATCGCCCATCAAACCCTTGGGGCTGTTGATCCCAGATGCCCAGGGTGAACAACAATAGAGCGAAGAGGAAAATCCCTGAGGATTCCAGGCGAAAACGGTTGCGGTGATCCATCGGTTGACCTGTCAGGTAAGGGGCGCCGACTTATGGTGCCGACCGCCCTGCTGAATAGCGCCTGAACAGACTGGAAGATTTGTGCGCCTACCGACCTGCGGGCCACACCCACTTCGGGATCAGCCGCACGTAAATCAACTCCCCGACCAGTTCGACCAGGGTTTGCAGGATCACCGCCGTCGCCGCCAACCCGCGCACATCGTCGGGAAGGGCCAGCGCCAAGGGCAGCACCACCAACGAATTGCGTGTCGATGCGCTGAATGTTACCGCCCGCGCCGTTGCGGCCGGGAGCGCAAACAGCCGCGACGCCAGCGCACCCATCAACGGCGCCAACAGCAGAAAGCCGATATACACCGGAATCACCGGCAACAGCAGGTTGATATCCCGCACCACGGAAGTGATTTGCGAACCGATCACCACAAACAACACCAGCGCCATCGCCGGCACGGGCAGCCACGCCCAGGCGCTGCTCCACGCATTGACGACAGATGATCGCCGCGCCAGGGAAGTCGTGAGCACTGCCAGAATCATCGGCATCACAATCAACAACAGGAATGCTCCGACAAATGGTCCCGCCTCCACCACGACCTCAGACTGCGACCCCAGCATCAACCCCAAGTACAACGGCAACAGCGCCAACTGCAGCAGCAACAGCACCGGCGTAGCCGCCAGCATCAGCCGTGAGTCGCCCTTGCCGATATGCGTAAACACCACCACGTAGTCGATGCAAGGCGTCAGCAACACCAGCAACGCCCCCACCAGCAACGCCGGGCGCCCGACCAGGCTTTGGGTCAGCGCCCATACCAGCAAGGGCACCAGGATGAAGTTGGCCAGCAGCAATGCCGAAAGGAAGCGCTTGTTACCCAAGCCTTGGCGCAGGTCCAGAAACGGTATTTGCAGGAACATCGCGTACATCAGCACGGCGATGGCGGGGGTGACCAGTGCGCTGAGATCGTGGGCGAATGAAAGGGGAAGCAGACCGAAAACGACGGCCAGAAACACAGTGACGAGGTAGATCGGAATCTGGTTGTGTTCGAGGGTATCGCGGGTCATAAGGTGGTCTAGTCGAATCGAAAGAGCGCAAGATTATGTATATACCGGCTCCAGGTCGAGCGACATAAGCAGGCGATCCAATCCGTCATTTGATAAACCACTAAATGACAGCGCAAGTGCTGGCAAACTGAGCAACTGTTTCTAGAAAAACAAGAAACCGATCAAGGTCGAGAAACCAATGAATTTGAACGACGCCTCTTTACCATTGCCTCCAGTCCCGCCTGCACGCGATCACAGCGAACCCTTCAAGGAACCCGCCGCCGACGGCCATATCCTGGGCGGCTTCGCCTGGCGCCATATCAGGACCGACCCCGCACGCCCGGTGGTGATCATCAACGCCGCCACCTCCGTACGCTGCCGCCACTACGCTCGCTTCGCCGACTACCTGTTCGCCAACGGCTTCGATGTCATCACCTACGACTACCGTGGCATCGGCGAATCCCGCAACGGCTCGCTGCGCCACTTCAAGGCCTCGTGGTCGGATTGGGGCGTGCTGGATTTCGAGGCGATGCTCACGCGTGCGCAACGGGAGTTCCCAGGGCAGCCGATTGACGTAGTCGCCCACAGCTTTGGCGGTTGCGCGGCAGGACTCGCGGCGTCGGGTGCTGTTATTCGACGGATCGTCACGGTGGGCGCACAGTTCGCCTACTGGCGCGATTACGCACCAAGCGGGCGCTGGCGCATGTTTGCCAAGTGGCATGTGGTAATGCCGCTGCTGACGGCACTGTGCGGATACTTCCCCGGCAAGCGCCTGGGCTGGCTGGAAGATACGCCAGCCGGCGTAGTGCGCGACTGGAGCATGCCGACGCCCCGGTATGAAACACGCCCCAGCGGTCGAGCGCTGGGCAACCTGCCCTTCAGCCGCGTGAAAGCGCAGATACTGGCAATCAGCATCACGGATGACCCCTTCGGCACCGTGGCGGCCATCGAGCGGTTGCTGGGTTATTTTGACGGCAGCGAGCGTACGCACCTGCGCATAGCGCCGGAAGATATCGGTGAAAACCAGGTCGGGCATTTCGCCTTTTTCCGCAGCGAATATCAGGACCGGTTGTGGCCGATTGCATTGGCGTGGCTTCAAAACGGTCAATTGGCGGCAGATACCCTTGGGATTTCCCCCAACCTGCGCTTCAATACTCCCCCCGATCCAGAACCCTAGGACGCCAACCCCATGGCCTCGCCGAACAAGCAGCAAAAACGCGCCCACCGGGCAAAGGCCAAGGCCAAGCAGAACCGCACCCAGCGCGCCGTCGCGACCAAACCGGATGCGTTTGCCGGCGATGACAGCCGCATTGACTTGGAGTCGGTGGATTTGACGGAGATGTTTGTCGAGATGCGCACCGCAGGCGAAACCAGCCAGCAGGCGTTGTGCACGGCATTCCTGGCGCACCCGCTGTTGGCGCTGGTGCTGGAGCAGGAAGGCGAAGAGCAAGCCACCGATTTCATCCTGGCGGCGCTGATCGAGTATCGACAGTGGGCGACGGATACCGATGATGAGGCGGCTGCATTGGCGTGGATCGAGTCGCCGCAGTTCCAGGCGGATTACGTCGCGGCGTCTCAGGCGCTGATCACCCCAGAAGCCTGACGCGAAAACAAAGTGGGAGGGGCTTGCCCCTCCCACATTGGGTCAGTTAAGTACCGCAGCGCCCACTCGCTGCGCCTTGCGGCGACTCGCCACCATCAGCCCCGCCGCCACTACCAGCAAGCTCAGCACACCGGTCGCAATGATCTCGACCCGATGCGCTTCCTGGAACAGCATGATGGTCAACGTCCCCACGATGAACACCATCACCGCGTAGGTCAGGCCAGGGAACAGCCACATCTTGAAGACAATCTTCTCGCCCGCCGCCGTGCGCTTCTGGCGCATGCGCAGTTGCGATACTGCGATCACCAGGTACACCAGCAGCGCGATGGCGCCGGAGCTGGCCAGCAGGAACTCGAACACCGCCGCCGGGGCCACGTAGTTGGCGAAGACCGCCAGGAACGCCGCACCGGTGGACAACAACACCGCCCAGTAAGGCGTGCCGCTCTTGTTGGTACGCTTGGCAACAGCCGGTGCATCACCGCGACGGCCCAGGGAGAACAGCATGCGCGAAGCGGTATACAGCGCCGAGTTCAAGCAACTTGTCACGGCCACCAGTACCACCAGGTCGACGATCAGCTTGGCATTCGGGATACCCATGCGTTCCAGCACGGTCTGGTAGGAACCCACGGCCGCCAGGGTCGGATCGTTCCAAGGCACCAGGGACACCACGATGAAGATCGACAGCAGGTAGAACAAACCAATCCGCCAGATCACCGAGTTGGTGGCCTTGGTGATTTGCTGGCCTGGGTTCTTCGATTCAGCGGCGGCGATGGTGACGATCTCGGTACCCATGAACGAGAACATGGTGGTCAGGATCGCAGCCAGTACGGCGCCCATGCCGTTTGGCATAAAGCCCTGGGTATCGAACAGATGGGAAACACCGCTGACCTGGCTGGTCGGCAGGAAACCGAAAATCGCGGCCAGGCCAAGGATCACGAAGCCTACGATCGCCACGACCTTGATCAACGCGAACCAGAACTCGAACTCGCCGTAGTTCTTCACGCTGAACAGGTTGGTCGCCGTCAGCAGCAGGGTGATGATCAGAGTAAAGGCCCAGATAGCCACATCCGGGAACCAGGCATGCAGGATGGTCGCGGCGGCGTTGGCTTCCAACGGAATCACCAAGACCCAGAACCACCAGTACAACCAGCCGATGGTAAAGCCGGCCCAATGGCCAATCGCACGGTCGGCATAAGTGGAGAACGAACCGGTGTCCGGCGACGCCACGGCCATTTCGGCCAGCATGCGCATCACCAATACCACCAGCGTGCCCGCTGCGGCATACGCCAGCAGTACGGCCGGGCCGGCGGCAGCAATCGCGTGGCCGGAGCCGACAAACAGACCGGCACCGATGACGCCGGCAATCGACAGCATGGTGACGTGACGCGGTTTTAGCCCCTGTTCGAGGTCATTGGAGCTTTGCGTACTACTCATTGACACACCTTTGCGAGGAATTGCGAAAACGGTCCACCCGGCCCGGGATCTTTCTCGTGAAAAGAAACCAACAGGGCGTTCTTTATTTTTTACGCAAGATTTGCGCCAAAATGTTACAGAGCCACGATTGACGCGGGCTGTAGGACGATTCAACAACCATCGCAAGTCATTGAGAACAATGGCATTCCGCTATAGCGTTACCGTGCGACTCACATTCAAGACGAATAAACGCACCATAAACACACACAAAAAGTACGTGACGCTCCATAAAAGGGCTGATAAGCACCGTTTGCCCGGTTAACCCTTCCAACACCCGGCCAAAGCTGGCACCATCGCGCCCTTTTTTACGCAAAGCCTGCGGTTTTCCGGGTTCAAACGGTTGTTCGGTTGTTGATGGCGCGACACGCTGCTGTGCCGATGCGACACCCCGCCGCACACCATCGGTTTACCGCCGGCCGCGCTGTTGGCTGCCATCAGGACGCTATGCTAGCTTGGCGCCTCGCCAGGAAGGCGGCCCAACAGCAGGATTGCAACGAACACAATGAGGACCCCACATGGCCGAGGCCACGCCCGCGCTTGAAATCCGCAACTTGCATAAACGCTATGGTGAGCTGGAGGTACTCAAAGGTATCTCGCTGACCGCTCGCGACGGCGATGTGATCTCGATCCTGGGTTCCTCCGGTTCCGGCAAGTCCACCTTCCTGCGCTGCATCAACCTGCTGGAAAACCCGCACCAGGGCCAGATCCTGGTGGCCGGCGAAGAACTCAAGCTCAAGGCCGCGAAAAACGGCGAACTGATGGCCGCAGACGGCAAGCAGATCAACCGCCTGCGCAGCGAAATCGGTTTTGTGTTTCAAAACTTTAACCTGTGGCCGCACATGAGCATCCTCGACAACATCATCGAGGCCCCGCGCCGCGTGCTCGGCCAAAGCAAGGCCGAAGCCATCGAAGTCGCCGAAGCGCTGCTGGACAAGGTCGGCATTGCCGACAAGCGCCACGCCTACCCCGCGCAATTGTCCGGTGGCCAGCAACAACGGGCCGCCATCGCGCGCACCCTGGCGATGCAGCCCAAGGTCATCCTGTTCGACGAGCCCACTTCCGCGCTTGACCCGGAAATGGTTCAGGAAGTACTTAATGTGATCCGCGCGCTGGCCGAAGAAGGCCGCACCATGCTGCTGGTCACCCATGAAATGGGCTTCGCCCGTCAGGTGTCCAGTGAAGTGGTGTTCCTCCACCAGGGCCTGGTCGAAGAGCAAGGATCGCCACAGCAGGTGTTTGAAAACCCGCTTTCGGCGCGCTGCAAACAATTCATGTCCAGCAACCGCTAACGGAGCAACATGCATGCAGAACTATAAAAAATTCCTTCTGGCCGCGGCCGTCTCGATGGCGTTCAGCGCCACGGCCATGGCAGAAACCTTGAAAATGGGGATTGAAGCGGCCTACCCGCCGTTCAACAACAAAGACGCGAGCGGCAACGTGGTCGGCTTCGACAAAGACATCGGCGACGCCCTGTGCGCCAAGATGAAAGTCGAGAAGTGCGAAGTGTATGTGTCCGACTGGGACGGCATCATCCCGGCCCTGAACGCCAAGAAGTTCGACTTCCTGGTGTCCTCGCTGTCGATCACCGACGAGCGCAAGCAGGCCGTCGACTTCACCGACCCGTACTACTCCAACAAGCTGCAATTCATCGCGCCTAAAGCCACCGCCGACTTCAAGACTGACGCGGCGTACCTGAAAGGCAAGGTCATCGGTGCACAACGCGCGACGCTGGCCGGTACCTACCTGGAAGACAAGCTGCCTGAAACCGAAGCCAAGCTGTACGACACCCAGGAAAACGCCTACCTCGACCTGACCTCCGGTCGCCTGGATGGCATCCTCGCCGACAAGTACGTGCAGTACGAATGGCTCAAGAGCAAAGACGGTTCGGCCTACGAGTTCAAGGGCGACCCGGTTGTAGAAAGCGACAAGATCGGTATCGCCGTACGCAAGGGCGACCCACTGCGCGAGCGCCTGAACAAAGCCCTGGCAGAGATCAAGGCAGACGGCACCTACAAGAAGATCAACGACAAGTACTTCCCTTTCAGCATCGAATGATCTGAACGGTATGCCCGACGCGCTCACCTGAGCGCGTCGGCTTTTTGCAATGCCTGCCGCGATATGAAAACACCATGAATTTCGATCTCTACGGATTCGGCCCGGCGCTTGCCGCCGGCGCGCTGATGACCGTCAAACTGGCGCTCACGGCCCTGTGCCTGGGGTTGGTGCTCGGCCTTGCCGGGGCCTTGGCCAAGACTTCGCCGTACAAGCCGCTGCAATGGGTGGGCGGTGCGTATTCGACCATCGTGCGTGGCATTCCCGAATTGCTGTGGGTGCTGCTGATTTACTTCGGCACGGTCAACCTGATGCGTGCCCTCGGTGAGTTCTTCGGCAACCCCGACCTTTCCCTGAGTGCCTTCGCCGCCGGGGTCATTGCCCTGGGCCTGTGCTTTGGCGCCTACGCGACCGAAGTGTTCCGTGGCGCGATCCTCGCCATTCCCAAGGGCCACCGTGAAGCGGGTGTAGCCTTGGGGCTGTCCAAGTTCCGGATCTTCACCCGGCTGATCATGCCGCAGATGTGGCGCATCGCCCTGCCGGGCCTGGGCAACCTGTTCATGATCCTGATGAAGGACACCGCCCTCGTATCGGTGATCGGCCTGGAAGAAATCATGCGCCATGCGCAGATCGGCGTGACTGTCACCAAGCAGCCCTTCACCTTCTTCATGGTCGCCGCCTTCATGTACCTGGGCCTCACCGTGCTGGCCATGACCGGCATGCACTTCCTGGAAAAACGCGCCGCCCGCGGCTTTGCAAGGAGCACCCAATGAGCGGCGACTACAGCTGGCTGGCGCATTTCGACCTGGGCCTGAACTGGTCCGTGATCATCAAGTGGCTGCCCAAGTTGGCCCAGGGCGCCATTCTGACCCTGGAGCTGGTGGCCATTGCGGTGATCGCCGGCCTGCTGCTGGCGATCCCGCTGGGCATCGCCCGTTCCTCGCGCCGCTGGTACGTCAGCGCCCTGCCCTACGCCTATATTTTCTTCTTCCGTGGCACGCCGCTCCTGGTGCAGTTGTTCCTGGTGTACTACGGCCTGGCGCAGTTCGATTCAGTGCGCGAGAGCTTCATGTGGCCCTACCTGCGCGATCCGTTCTGGTGCGCCACCGCCACCATGACCCTGCACACCGCCGCCTATATCGCCGAGATCCTGCGCGGCGCCATCCAGGCCATCCCGCCCGGCGAGATCGAAGCGGCACGAGCCCTGGGCATGTCCAGGCCGAAGACGCTGTTCTACATCATCCTGCCGCGTGCCTCGCGCATCGGCCTGCCGGCGTACAGCAACGAAGTGATCCTGATGCTCAAGGCCAGCGCCCTGGCCAGTACCGTTACCCTGCTGGAATTGACCGGCATGGCACGGACCATCATTGCCCGTACCTACTTGCCGGTAGAGATCTTCTTCGCTGCGGGCCTGTTCTACCTGTTGATGGCCTACGTGCTGGTACGCGCCTTCAAACTGCTGGAACGCTGGCTGCGCGTCGATGCCTGCCAAGGACGTTGAGGCACGCTTCCAGGCGCTGGATGCGTTCCTGATCGAGCACCAAGGGCTGTGGAAACCACGGCCCTTTACTCATCGGCACTTGCCCTGGGAAACCCAGCACCCCGAACTCGCCCAGTGGCTGCGGCAACGCTCGCTGGACGACGCCGAAACCTGTCACAACCACCCCCATGACCTGCCGGCACCGGCGCCTTTTGCGCAACTCGCCGCGCACGCTCGCGCGCTCAGTGCTGTGGATAAGTTACCGACGCACCCCCTGGCTCCTGCTCGTCACCGCCTGAACGTCGATGTTCCGGGCCGCAAGTGGGAACAGATTGAAGCCTTCGGCAGTGCGCTGCAGTTTGCGCAAGCCCCCACACACTGGCTGGACTGGTGTTCAGGCAAGGGCCACCTGGGTCGCCGGCTGTTGCAAGCCGATCAGGCCCTGACCTGCCTGGAATACGACCCGGCACTGATCGCGGCAGGCCAGGCCTTGAGCGATCACCATGGCCTGTCCGCCACCCATCGCTTGCAAGATGTGATGGCCGATGTGGCGATCCACGCCGAACACACCCCCGTCGCCCTGCACGCCTGTGGCGACCTGCATGTGCGCCTGCTGCAACTGGCCAGCGCGGTCGGCTGCAAGCAGCTGGCGCTGGCGCCATGCTGCTACAACCGCATCACTGCCGACACCTACCAGCCACTGTCCAACGCAGGCCGTGCTTCAACCCTGCAACTGTCCATCGATGACCTCGGCCTGCCGCTGAGCGAAACCGTCACTGCTGGCAAACGCGTGCGCTTGCAACGCGATACGTCCATGGCACGGCGCCTGGGTTTCGACCAACTGCAACGCGAACTGCGCGGCCTCGACGAATACCTGCCCACACCGTCCCTGCCTGCCCGTTGGCTGGACAAGCCCTTCGCCGATTACTGCCGGGAGCTGGCGAACCTCAAAGGGTTATCCACAGGTGAACAGGATTGGTCGGCGCTTGAGGCCCACGGCTGGCGCCGCCTGGCTGAGGTGAGAAACCTGGAATTGGTGCGTGGTCTGTTTCGGCGCCCGCTTGAGGTTTGGCTGGTGCTGGATCGGGCGTTGTTTCTCGGTGAGAACGGCTACAAGGTCTACGTAGGCACCTTCTGCGATCCTGCACTGACGCCGCGCAACTTGATGGTGCTTGCCGAGCGCGATTAGAGGGCAAAATTGTCGCAGCGCAGCCTGTGGATAACTCTGTTGATGGATTCTTTACGGGGCCTGTAGGCATCTGCGCTACAGGCCAAAAGCCGTACTGGTCATTTTTTGTTCACAAAATAAAATGCACGCAAAACAGGCAGTTGCAGCGTGATGAGAACAGCTCCACAAAATGGCTGTTGGGTGACAGGTGCATCCAACCGATTGTGCATAAGCATCTGGGGTCAAGCGTATAACCAGCGCTTTATGCCCGGGTGTTTGGCGCCTTCAGCAGTTGGCAAAGATCGTTGATATCGTCACCCGCCAGGCCCTTCTCTGCGCTTTCCACCGGGTCGTCACCAGAAGCCAGCGCTTCATGGATCCGCATGTCGCGATGCACTTGCAGCGCCTCTTTCCCCAGCCTCTGGGTAAAGGCCTCGATCATGTCCAGGCAGAAAGCATTCCTTTCATCCACTTGGTTGATAACCACGTGCACGCGAGGCGCGTGTCCACTTTCAAGGTGCGGGGCAAGCAGTGCATCCAGATGGTCGAGGGTGCCCAGGCATGCAGCGTCTGCCTGCACAATGACCAGCACCACATCGGCGACACTCAGCGCTTGATGGAAGTAGATGTTGTTACCGGCAGGTGTGTCGATGATCACTGTCTGTCGCGCACTTAAGTCGAGGGCTGCCAGGTGTTGAGCCAGCCAGCGCGGCTCCTGCTTGAGCCAGCGCTCCAGGCTTTCCTGCTGTGGGATATCGATTTCGCCAAAGGGGATCACCTGGCAGCCGGCGAAGCTGAGCTGTTGAAGCGGGTTCCATGGCCCATGTTCCAGGCTGGTACGCCCGATGCCCGGCAACGCCGGACTCACGCCGAAGTGAAGATGCAAGGCGTTCTGCGGGTCCAGGTCCAGGGCCACGACGGACTCGCCCTGACGCTGCAGACCACTGCTCAAGGCAGTGGCCAGGGTACTGCGGCCGACGCCGCCATTGATCGACACCAGCGCCACCACTTTTGGCTTGAGGGGCACGGTGTCTGCGTCGTGGCTGACGGCAACATCATCCGCGCGGGGAATACTGCCGAAGAAATGCATCCGCGCCTCCTTGCCGCGCTCATCCTGGCAGATGTCCTTGCCGAGCAAGGCTAAAAGACCATTGGTAATGCTCATAGCGGACCCCTCATCACGGCGAAGCCCAAAGACGTGAAAAGGTCAGCTGATACGACTGCTTACCGCAGGTCTTTTTGTGGTCGCCCTAGTGCAAGCCAGTCTGCTTCAGGCACGCAAAAGTGTCATTATTTTGATGAGGAAGCTGTCTATTTTTTAGACAAACGGCAAATCGTCAAATTACTGACCAACCGTGATCGCATCGTAGGGCGTTTGCAGGTCCCGCTCCGGAATCTCCCAAATCAATAACTTGGGCGGTGTTTGCTTGAAGGCCGGGCTTTCGAAATAGGCCTTGGCCGCGCCCGAGAACTCGCCCCCGTCCTTGCTGAAATTGCCGACCGGCGCATTCAGGGCTTTTTGCAGGAAGCCGACAAAGTTGGAGTTGCGCGAAAACGAGGTGCCGATCAGCGCCACATTGGGCAGGCCAGCGTCGCCAAACAGGTCGTCGGCATTGCTGGTCGCGCCGCCGGTTTCATGGGCGCTGCTGGCCGCGACCGACTCCCCCGGCGGCTGCAACGTGGGCGGCAACCAATCCAGACCGGCCAGGCGCACCAGGTCTCCCGGGCGTACGGCGAGCGGCGCCTGGGTGATATCGAACGTCTGCTCCGGCGTGGCCTTGATGCCCCGCTGCTGGATGCGCTGCGCGAGCGCCTGTGCGCCGGCGTTGGAACCGATTTCGCTCCAGTGGGTATCGGTACGCAGGTAGGCTTCGGCGCCCAGGGGTTTCAAAGTGTCAGTCAGGTCCAGCGCGGAAACGCCGGCAGCTTGCAGCCGTTTGGTCCAGTCCTGAATGCGGCCGTCGAGCACCGCCGGGCGGTACAGGCCACAGCGTTCGGCAGCGGCGATGCGGCTCTTGTCCGGCACCACCACCACTTGCAGGTCGATGCCTTTTTGACCCAGTTGTTTTTGCAGGTCGATCACCGCCTGGGCCTTGGTCTGGGCATTGGCCTCGGCATGCCGGTTGATGCGCAGTTCATCACTGATAAACAGCCAGCCCGGGCAACCTCGCCGTACCCGCGGCCCGGTGTCACCGAACGCCAGCCAGCTGCCGCCGCGCTCCAGGTTGGCGGCCTGGATTGCCATCGGTGCCTTGGCCAGTTCCTTGGCAAAACGGTGGGTCAAGTCGCCGTGCAGCAGCATGTCGCTGTCGACCTTGGCCGGCACATAGCTGATCGGTCCCTTCACCATCAGCCAGGCGCATGACAACAGCCCCGCCGCCAGGAAGGGCACCAGCACCCAGGCCGCCAGGGGGCTGGTGCGAACGGCCAGTTCACTCGGAGGCGTCGGCGCGGTAGGAGCAGGCATGGTCGGGCGTCCTTAGAACTGAA
This sequence comes from Pseudomonas sp. NFPP28, assembly GCF_900115535.1. NCBI lineage: Bacteria > Pseudomonadati > Pseudomonadota > Gammaproteobacteria > Pseudomonadales > Pseudomonadaceae > Pseudomonas > Pseudomonas sp. NFPP28. The sequence continues at coordinate 321,259 of NZ_FOWT01000004.1, forward strand.
AGTACAGAAACGGTACGGCGTCACGGCTGGCGATCAGCGCGAACGACAACACAAACCCGGCCACCGGCCACAGCGAAGCCGCCAGCACAAACCACGGTTGGGTGCCGAAGCGCTGTTCAAAACGCACCTGCCAGATTGGCGCGATGATGCAGACCAGGCCCAACAGCGCGGCCATGCCATGGGCCGGGCGCATGGCCACGGCCATCGCGTCACCCAAGGCCATGCCATGCAGGCCGAACTGGCCGGCGTACATGGTCAGTGCCGAGTGGAAGTCCGGCGCACGGAACAAGGTCCAGGCCAGGCACACAAACAGCAAGGTCAGGACGTGCGACAACACCGGCGGAAGGCTCGGCAGGCTCGATCGCGACCAGGCGCGGTCGACACACAGCGCCACGCCATGGGCCGAACCCCACAACAGGTAGTTCCAGCTGTCGCCGCCGTGCCACAACCCGGCAATCGCCATGGTCAGGAACAGGTTGCGATAGGTGCGCCACACGCCGTCGCGGTTCCCGCCCAGGGCGATGTACAGGTAGTCGCGCAACCAGCTGGACAACGACAAGTGCCAGCGCCGCCAGAAATCCTGGATGCTGCTGGCCAGGTACGGCCGATTGAAGTTTTCCGGGAAGTGGAAGCCCAGCATCAGGCCCAGGCCGATGGCCATGGCGCTGTAGCCGGCGAAGTCGAAGAACAGTTGCAGCGAATACGCCAGGCACCCGATCCAGGCGTCCACCAGGCTGGGGTGTTCAAGGTGGAAGGCGATGTCCACCAGCGGCGACAGGGTGTCGGCCACCAGCACTTTCATGCCCATGCCGATCATGAAGCGTCGCGCGCCCAGGGAGAAATTCGCCCAGTTGAAATACCGCTGGTTCAGCTCGCGGCGAACCCAGTCGTAACGGATGATCGGGCCGGCAATCGAGTGCCCGAACATCGAGATATAGGTGGCGTAGTTGATGAAACTGCGTTCCACCGGCACCGTATGCCGGTGCACATCCACCAGGTAGGAAATCGCCTGCAATACGATGAACGACAAGCCGGCCGGCAAGGCCACACGCTGCCAGTCCAGCGGCATCGCGCCGTACCAGGTGATCACCTCGCTCACCGTGCCGGCGACGATGTTGGCGTACTTGTACCAACACAGCACCGCCGTGTTGAACACGATCAATGCGATCAACAGGCGCACCCGGCCTTTGCCATCCTCACGGGAGCGGTCCACCAGCAAGCCGCCGACCCATGCCACCACGGTCAACACCATGTGCAGGAACAGGAACAACGGGCTCAACCAGCCGTAGAACAGCCAACTGCCGATCAGCAGGATGACGTTGCGCCAGCTCGGACGAGCCAGCGCGTAGATCAACAGGAAGGCCGGCAGGAACAGCGTGAGGAATTCGAGTGAGGCAAAGACCATGGTGGTGTCGGGCCCGATCAGTTAGCGAGTGCGTCAGAGGCGAACAGCAACTTCGAGCCTTTATCTGAAGGAACGGCCAATACGCTGTAGCGCTCGCCCGCCTTGAGCGTGAACGCCAGCGGCTGACCGACCGGCGCGCCGGCGCATTTGAGCTGCACCGACAGTTCTACCGGGTTGATCATGCGCCGCTGCACCGCACCTTCAGCGACCTTCTTGAACAACTCGGCCTTTTGCGCCACGGCTTCCAGGCTGGCGTCGGCGCAGCTGGCGTCGGCGTTGATGAAGGCCAGGGAGGCCTTGAGCGCATTGAAGTCGTCCGGCACTTCGCGCACCACCAGCTGGCGCGTGGCGCCCTTGGCGTCGACCAATGCGACCACTGTGGCGAACTCACCCGGCGCGACGTTCACCGAGAAATCCGCGTTTTTGCCGCCGCTGCTCAAGACGCCCTTGATCGGCTTGTCGCCGCCGACCACCGGCAGGAACGCCGACACGGCTTTGTCGCCGCTCAGGACCAAGCTGGCCTTGGAACCGTCCGCCACCAGCTTCAATTCGCCCGGGGTGCCGTTGGCAAAACGCAGGAACGCTGCGTCTTGCTCCGGGCCGGTCGGATACAGCGGGATGTCGGCACTGTAGGCGCTGACGCTGGCGAGCAAGGTCGCCAGGCCCAGGGTCATTCGCTTCATTATTTGCTTCCTTTACCGTAGGCCGATGGCGGCAGGTTACCCAAGGCTGTCCCGATCGCCTTGGCCCACTTCTGGTAGCCGTCGATGGTGAAGTGCTGGCCGTCGGTGGTGATCCACTCGCCCGGCTTGGAGAAGGTCAGCGAGTCGATGTAAGTGCACGGCGCCACGTTGCTGGCCAGGAACGACGACATCAGCTTGGTGCGGGTGTCGTCCTTCTTGTACTGCGAACCGACCTTGCCCCATGGCGGGCCGACCCACACGCACTTGGTGCCGGTGGCGGCGATTTCCTTGGTCAGCGAGGTCACGCTTTTCCAGGCCCAGGCTTTGGGGAACACCGGGTTGGTGTAGGAGCCCATGGTGTCGCCGATGATCAACACAACCACGTCGGGCTTGTCCTTGGCGATCAGGTCTTTGATCGGCGTGGTGCTCATGGCGTTCTTGCCATAGATCACAGCCTTGCCGGTGGGCATGCGCTCGCCGCCGCACTCGACTTTTTTCGGCACCACCCAATCCGCCGCGCCGGCACCGCACGCACCGATGGAGTGAACCACCGCGCCTTGCTGGGTGAGGTTGTCTTGCAGCGGGTTGAGCAACGAATCGGGAAAGCTCATATGACTTTCGCCCAATACCAGCATGGTCAGGCCGGCAATCGCAGAAACAGGCATGAATGACTCCGATTTAATCAGTTGGAATAAGGGGAACGGTAAGGGCTGACCGGCAAGGGCATCGGCCCGCTCAGGTCTTCGAACAAGTAGCGCAGGTAAGCATTACCGGCGTACTGGCGGTAGTCCTGGGCGTTGTCGACACCGATCTCGCCACCCAGGTAGAAGCGCGAGCTGAGGCGATATTCGGCGGCGGCATTGAAGCTGTAGCCGATGCCGGTTTTGTCCGAGCTTTTGTACTCCTGGGTACCCAGGTCTTTGCGGCCCGGGAAAAAGTCCGCGCTATCTTGGCCGATATACTGCACACCCACCGAACTTTTTACCTGGTAGCTGAAGCGATCGAAGCTCTGCGCCCACCGGATCGGCACGCCCAAGGAGAAGAAACGCTGCGGGCTGAAGTAGCCGCCGTTGCCATAGGTGTAGAAGTCCTGGTTCTCCTTGAAGCTCAGCGCCGAGGCACTGACACCCAGGGTCAGCGTGTCCTGCGGGTTATTGCGCAGGTACCAGTAGATGCCGCTGCCCAGCTCCATGCGGGTGTTGTCGTCAACGTGGTTACCCATCAGTTGGTGCAGGGAGCCGTAACCGTAGACGCCCAGCTTCTGGTTGTCGTAGCTCAACTCACCCCGCCCGCCGTTGGCGGTCACACCGCCCCATTTATAGCCATCACCGTCTTTGGAACCGGCGAAGGACGTGACGCTGTCGGTGACCGGGCGCCGCGAGATATTCGCGCCATAACGGAAATTCGAATTGGCCTCGAACGGACGCGACACGCTCACCCCACCGACGATGGTGTTGTAGAGGAAGCCCAGTGGGCTGACGCCGACGTCGGCCTTGAGGCCTTCATCCGGGTTCTCGAAAGCCACGGCCAAGCCCACACCGGTCGCGTTCTGGGTGCGGGGTGAGGTGGCTTTGCCGCCGCCAAAGCGTGATGCAGCGTCATCGCTGACACTGCCGGCACTCAAATGCACCGGCGTCACTCGCAGCGCCACGGTGTTATCGCCGACCGGCATGCGCGCTTCAAACGGCGCTTCGATATCGGTGAGTTTGCTCAAGCCTTTTTCGCCGTTGTTGCTGCGCGCGCTCAAGCCTTGCACCACATAACCGGTACGGTCGCGCAGGATGGTGTCCAGCGCACGACGCGCCGGGCTCAGCTCGGGGCTGTCGATGGAGGCGATTTTCGACGGCGGAACAAACGGATCGCTCAGGTCGTTGGACGTTGCACTCGCAAATGCGTTGGAGGTCACGCTGTTGGTCGGCGCATCGATCGGTGGTGGCACCGCACCGGCGATGGTCAGGTCGGTGACCTGGCGACGCTGGCCGGGCAAGCCCACGAACGGGTTCGACGACTTGGCTTCGGTGCCGGCCTGGGCCACCTGGGTCCTGGCCTTCATCGCGTTCTCGATCACCAGGGCCCTGCGCAGCAGTTCAGCGGCTTCGCTGTTTTTGCCCAGGCCTTGGTAGACACCGGCCGCCGAGGTGAGGATCTCCGGGTTACCCGGCTCCAGCGCCAACGCCTTGTCAGTGGCGCGTTGTGCCAGGTCACGGTCGCGACCTTTCAGGGCAATGTTCGCCAGGCCCAGTTGCAGACGTGCATTGTCGGGGTTCTGCTGGATCAACGGCGCATACAGCTCCATAGCCTTTTTGCCGTTGCCGCTGTCGGCATACATGCGCGCCAGGGCGCCGACACCCAAGGCATCGTTCGGGCGCTGGGCCAGGGCCGGTGACAGCATGTCGTAGGCGGCCACCAGGTCGTTTTTCTCACGCAGGGCGTCGGCCTGCTTGACCCGGTACAGGTAGATCAAATCGTCGTAGCGCTGGCGCCCGGTCTCGGTCAGCGGCTGGCCTTGCACTTCGCGCAGGATCTCACCCGCCGCGCTGTATTTGTTGGCCTTGAGCAGCACGTTGGCGTACAGCAGCTTCTGGTCGACCGTCGGGTTGGGATTGTTCTCCACCACCTTCTGCATCATGTCCAGGCCGTACTGTGCAGCGCCCACTTCCACATAGGCGGCGGCCAGCACGGCCACGCGCTCGGGTTTCTTGCGGGTCAGCGGTTCGGAACGCCCCAGCAACGCCAGGGCTTCCGGGCGCTGGCCACGGCGAGCGGTCTCGATGGCGATGTCGGTCTGCTGGTGCAGCGCGATATCGGTCGCCAGTTCGTTCATGTCGGCGGTGCGCTGCGCCGTGGGGATGCGTCCCAAGGTCGCTTCGGCCTGCTTCCACTCGCTCAATTCCGCCGACAGCAGGGTGCTGGTGTACAGCGCGTCCGGCTGGTTGGGTTGGGTCTTGAGCAAGCCGTCAATCAAGGCACGGGCGGCGCGGATCTGGCCGTCACGCAGGTACATGCGTGCCAGGGCAAAGCGCGTCCAGGGGTTTTCCGGGTCAGCGTCGAGCGCCTGGCGGTAAGCGGCTTGCGCACCTTTCAAATCGCCACGTTGCTCGGCCAGCTTGCCGACCTGAGTCGCCCGCAGCGCGTTGATTTTCACGCTCGGCGCGAACTTGGCGCGCTGGGCCGGCGACACCGAGTCGATCAGCTTCAAGGCCTCATCCGGCTGGCCCGACTGGGACAACACGTTGATCAAGCCGCTCAAGGCATCCGGGTCGCCAGGGTGACGGGCCAGCACCTTGCGGTAGCCGGCTTCGGCTTCCTCGAACTGATTGTCCTGGGCCTGGAAGCCCGCCAATGCGACAGCCGCGCCGGGCTGGCCCGGGTTCAGGCGCTCTGCCTGGGCCACCAGGTCGCGGGCCTGGGCGCTGCGACCGGCGCGCTGAGCGTCACGGCTCTGGCTGATCAGGTTCCAGTAGCGCACATCGTTCAAGGCCGACTGCCAGGCCGCACCACCGGGCAAGCGCGTGGCTTGAACCAGGTAGTTTTCCGCTTCGCCGTAGCGTTCCTGCTGCTGACGCAACACGCCCATGCCGCCGAGGGCATCGACGTCGTTGGATTTTTGCGCAAGGCGCGCTGCCAGCAGGGGCTCGGCGGTCTTCAGGTCGCCATCGTCCAGGGCCTTGAAGGCCTTGGTCATCTGCGGATCACGCTGCCAGGCACCACCGCCTTTGCCTTGGGCGATGCCTTTTTCCATGATGGCGCGGATCTCGGTGTCATCCGGGTGCGCGGTCAAGAATTGCTGGAACAACGCCACCTGGTCCGGCTTCGGCGGGCCGAGCCAGATCAGCGCAAAGCGCCAGGTTTCATCGGCGTTGCCGCCCACGTCGTTGTTCGGTGCCAGCTTGGCCAGCGCCCGGATGCCGTCCGGCCGCGTGGCGGGGTTACGCGCCAGGTGCTTGGCCAGGAACAGCGCAACGATCGGGTCGTTCGGCCGCTCACGGGACAAACGCTGCAAGCCGGCGATGGCTTCATTGGTGCCCTTGGCGGTGAAACCCAGGGTGTTGTAGTACTCACGGGCGATCAGGCCTTGGGGCTGGCGACCCTGGAAAATCTGGCGGTACAGGGCCACGGCCTTTTCGCGCTCGTCCTCGGGTTCACCCAACTCGCGGGCCTGCTCCAGCAACCTGGCGTTGTCCGGCACCGCCACGGTGATGTCCTGCTCCAGCTGCAACGCCTGGCGCGGCACCGGGCTCAGCGCCTGCAAGCGGGCCAGGTACTTCCGGGCTTCGGCCGGGCGGTTCTGCTGCACCTGGATCAAACCGATGCCGTACAACGCGTCCGGTTGCTCCGGGGCCAGGTTCAAGAGTTTCTGCCAGGTTTCCAGGGCGCGCTCGGGGTTCTTTTTCGACTGCCAGTAGTAGCCCTGCTCGATCAGCAAGGACTGTGGGTCGCTGGTTTCAGCGAGGCTGGCGGTGGAAGCCAGGGCAGCGAGAATCGCAATGGCTAGCGTGTGACGGCGCATGCTGCCTCCCAGGAAAGTTTGACCGTACCGTCTTGTTCAAACCGGTACTTCTGATCGGCAAAGCCCTGGCCGAACAGGCTGAGCATGTAGTCGTAGTAGATCGGCTGCGCACTGTCGGGCGCCGAGGGCGCCAGGGCTTTATTGAGCGCGTCGTCGACCTTGGCTTTTTGCAATTGCGCCAGGGCGGTTTCGCCGCGGGCCTGGAAGAAGGCCAAGGTAGCGGCCGAGAAGCCCATCGGCGTATAGCCGTTGTTTTTCTCGGCTTCGCCGGTCAGTACGTGGATTTTTTCCGGCGGGAAGCCGGTGACCGACGCCGCCGTCGCACGGGAAATACCCCCCAGCGACTTGAGCATCGCCGCTGCCAAAGGATCGCCCTTGGCGGTCATGCCGGCCCACATATACGTGCGGATTGCATCGTAGCTGCCCAGGTCATCGGAGAACGGATCGACCACGAACACCCCGGTGTTGGCGCTGGTGGCGCGGTAACCAACCCAGTTGGCCGCAAGGCCATGGGGGTTGCTGGCGCTGTCGGCAAGCATCCGCGCATTGCTTTCGGCGACTTCGTTCCAGCCGCCGTTCGGCCGTTCTTTCTGGAAGCGACGCAGTTGCGCAAGCACCTGGTAGCTCGGGTTGAAACGCCACAAGCCACCCGGATGCACATAGCCGACAGGCCCCGGCAACAGCATCTTGCCCAGGCCCGGCACACGCACGATCAGGTTGCGTTCGACGTTGGCCAACAACAGCTGTGAGTCGGCGCGGTACTGCGGTGCATTCCACACGCGGGCCGCTTCGAGCAAGGCGTAGGCCATCCACAAGTCCGCGTCGCTGGCGGAGTTCTGGTCGATCACGCCCCAGGTGTTATCGGCTTTTTTACCCCACAACCAACCCGGCAGATTCTGGCCGATGTCGGAGCCCGACATGTTGGCCTTGGTCCAGGTCCACAGCTTGTCGAAGCTCGCGCGATCGTTGCCGACCAGGGCGAAGAACATCGCATAGGACTGCCCTTCCGAACTGCTCTCGGTGGGCTTCATGGACGAGTTCAGCACCCGGCCGTCGTCCTGCACGAAGCGCTTGGCGTAGTTCTGCCACAGCGGCCAGTCACAGGTCTGCGCCTGGGCGCCGCCGGCCAACATCATCGCGCCCAGTGTCGCCAGGGCCATACGCTTGAGCAGGCTCATGCCAACCGCCGTTTTGCACGTGCGCGCAGCGACAGGTAGACCAGGCTGGTCACCACGGCCAGGCCGAGGAAGGTGATCAACAGCATCCAGCCCAGGTTCTGTGACAGTTGCCACTGCATGAGTTTGAAGTAGTTGAGCTTGCCGACGTAGTACTGCTCGTCACCGACCAGCGAGCTGATGGTTGTGCCCTGCACCACGGCCAGGCTGCCCTGGATCGAGTCTTTGTAGTCGTCACCGCCGATCAGCGCCGAGGTGGCTTCCAGCAGGCCCTGCGGCTGGTTGCTGGCGATCAGCACCACACTGCGGCCCGATTTGAGCGGCGATTGGAAACCGGCCAGCCAGGTGCTGTTGCTCAGGCCCTTGAACGTAATGCCGGTGTTGGCCGGATGCTGGTTGGCCGCCGGGTCGGGGCTGATCCAACTGCGCACATAACGCGGCAGGTCGGACAGCAGGAAGTGGTGCTGCTCGCCATCACTGGTCGCCGGCAGGTATTGCTGCCACTGCTTGAGCAACGGCTGGTTGGCGGCGGTGGCAAGTACCAGCAGGTCTTTGTCGGCAACGCTCTGCACGTCCTTGGCCTGCACCACTTTGACGGCGGTGGCCGGGTAGCCGGTGGCTTCGCCGAAGCGACCGAGCACGGTCAGGTAGGCGGTCAACTCGTCGGTGCCGTAGTTGTCGGGCATGACCACGGCGGATTCCGACAGGTCGGCCAGACGGGTGAACGGGAAGCCAGAGTCGTTGAACACGCCCAGGTTAGGCATGGCGATGTAGTGCTGGTAGCCGGTGACGTCGAGGGTCGAATCCGGGTCGATGGAACCGCGCATGTTGTCGACGATGATGTCGCGGCATTCGCCTTCCTTGATGTAGTCGTACATGAAGCGCAGCTGCAGCTTGGATTTGGGCGATGCCGAGCTGATCGGCAACAGCGTGGTCACTTCACGCGGCAGGCTTTCGTCTTTCTTCAACTGGTCGAGCAGGGTCTGGCCGCCGCCCAGGTTGGCCACCGACGGCAACGCCACGGACTTCATGAACTGGTCATTCAGGCCGATCAACAGGGAGGAGTTGGTCGACACTTGCTGCGGCGTGTAGCGGTATTTGACCTTGAGCGGCACGCCCTCTTCACGCCAGTTGAACAGGTCGGGCGGCAGGCGCATGTCGACGCTGATGGCGCCCGGGTTGTAGCCCGACACGCTGAGTTTCTGCTGTTCGATCAGCTCGCCCAGGCGTACCGGGCGGTTGCTCGGCAGCCAGTTCGGCGCATCGTACGGGCGGCGCGGTGCCAGGGTGTCAAGCTTGGTGATGACCACGCTGTTACCGGCCAGCACCGGGTTGCCCAGCACCACCGCGTTGGCGGCGCGCTTGAGCTCTTCGCCGTCACGCCCGGTGACGATCAGCAGCTTGCCGTTGGCGTCGTTGGGGTTGGCGATAAGGGTCAGGGTCGGGCCGGTCGGCTTGGCGATGGCCACACCGTGCACGTCCATCGCGTCGGCGGTTTGCACCAGCACGATGGCGTTGCCTTTGGCCGGCAGCTCGCCGAGAGTGGTCGGGAAGGTCGCGCCCCGGTAGCTGGCGAGGCCGCCGATCCACGACGACAAGGCGCCAGCGGCTTCCAGTGCGGCGCTGTCCGGCGCGGTGGCAAACACGAACGGCAGGCTCACCTGGCGAGCGTCGCGCTTGTCGAAGAACGGCAGCGGCAGCACCGCCAGGTCGTCTTTGAGCACGATCGGCTCGACCTGCACTTTCAGCTCGCTGCTGTTGCTGATCTTGGCCCACAGGCTGCTGTGCAACGGGTCTTCGCAGGACATGGTGTAGTGGCCGATGAACTGCAGGCTCAGGCGATTGAACTCGGTGATCAACTTCGGCGGGATCTGCACCAGTTGCTCTTGCGGGGTGCCCGCGCCTTCTTTGGGCAGCGCCAGGCTGGCGGCGACTTCGCCGTTGACCAGCACGTTGATCTGCGACAGGTCCGCCAGCAGCGCCGGCGAGTAGCTGTACTTGAGCAGCAGTTGTGCGCCCTTCACCACTTCATCGGCACGGATATCGAAGTTGACGCTGTCGGATGACTCCACGCCTTGCAGGTTCATGGTGTCGCGACGGCCCAACTGCTTGAGCGTCAGGCTGTAGCCGTTATCGGTGCTTTGTACCGGCACGGTGGCAGCCGCTTGCTCGGCAGCTTGCGCCAGGGTGTTGAGGCCCATCAGCGAGGCGATCATCAGCGCGAGTGCACGGCGCGGATGAGGGCGAGCGAATATCTTCGAGGTCATGGCTTGTCCATCAGCGTATCTAGCGGTTTTGTGGGGGTGCGGCTCAAGGCCAGACGCAGTTCGTGCAGGGTGGCGCGGCCGAGGGTGAACAGGCCGCCGATGCCGATGGCGCCGACTTCGCGCAGGGCCGCCAACGGTGTGTCCGGCTGGCCGGCGCCCCAACTCGCGGCCCAGGTATCGGCACGGGAGAAGGTCAGGCGTACCAGTTCGCTTTGCTGGCGCAGGCTGAGAGGCTCGAACTGGGCACCGATCTGCGCGCCCTTGCTGAACACCACGCGCGCATCGAACAGGCTGTCCTGGCCGTTGCGCGACAGCACCAGTTGCACGCGTTCGCCACGGGTGATCGAGTGCCCATCGCTGAGCATCAGGCCGAAGCCGTTTTGCGAGAAGTCCTGGGTAGTGCCGTCCAGCACACGGCCGTCGGCACAAATGATGCTCACCGGCAGCTTGGCGCTGACCCGTGGCTCGGAACGTACCTGACGCGCTTCCGAGGCCACGGCCACGGCGGCACTGGTGATGATCAGGTTGTAGAGGGTCCAGGTCAGGTTGATCGCCACCGTCACGGCTGTGGACGCATCGCCCCAGACCAACTGGTGGATACCGAAGCCCAGGCCGACCAGGTTCACCGCCAACAACACCAGGTACGGGCGGGCGAGTTTCCAGTCGAAGAACTGCTTGTCGATGATGCCGCCCTTGTCGGTGACGTTGAAGCCACCCGCCTTGGGGTTGACCAGCGCGACCAGCACCGGCGGCAGGATGTACCAGGCCAGTACGGTCTCGTACACCTCGTTCCAGAACGAGTGACGGAAACGCCCCTGGATCCGTGAGTTGGTCAGGCTGGAGTGCACCAGGTGCGGCAGCACGTAGGCGACGATCATCAGCGCCGAGGCGTGGAAAATCTCGGCGCCGAAAATCAGGTAGGCCAGTGGCGCGGTGAGGAACACCAAGCGCGGCAACCCATAAAAGAAGTGCAGCATGGCGTTGGCATAGCAGATGCGCTGCCCCCACTTCAGGCCTTTGCCCAGCAGCGGGTTATCGGTGCGGAAAATCTGCGCCATGCCTCGCGCCCAGCGAATCCGCTGGTTGATATGGCGCGACAGGCTTTCGGTGGCCAGGCCCGCGGCCTGCGGGATAGCCAGATAAGCGGTGTTGTAGCCCAGGCGGTTGAGCTTGAGCGCGGTGTGGGCGTCTTCGGTCACCGTCTCGATGGCCACGCCGCCGATTTCCAGCAGCGGCTCACGGCGGATGACGGCGCAGGAGCCGCAGAAGAACGTGGCGTTCCACAAGTCGTTGCCGTCCTGCACCAGGCCGTAGAACAGCTCACCCTCGTTGGGCACGGCGCGAAAGGTATCGAGGTTCTTTTCGAACGGGTCCGGCGAAAAGAAGAAGTGCGGCGTTTGCAGCATCGCCAGCTTCGGGTCCTTGAGGAACCAGCCCAGGCTCACTTGCAGGAAGGAACGCGTCGGCACGTGGTCGGCGTCGAACAGCGCGATGTATTCGCCGTCGGTGACTTTCAACGCTTCGTTGAGGTTACCGGCCTTGGCGTGGAAGTTGTTGTCGCGGCGGATGTAGTTCACCCCGACCTTGCGGCAGAAGTCGCGGAAGTCGTCGCGACGGCCGTCATCGAGCACGTGGACGCGCAGCTTGTCCTTGGGCCAGTCCATCGCCTGGGCGGCGAAGATGGTCAGTTTTACGATGCTCAGCGCTTCGTTATAGGTGGGAATGAACACGTCGACCGTCGGCCACTCCTCCGGCTCGGTCTTGAGCCATACCGGCGTGCGGCGCAGCGGCCAGGCGGTTTGCACGTAGCCGAAGATGAGCACGACCAGGGCGTAGAACTCGGCCGCGACCAGGCCGTAGCCGAAGAACATGTCGAGCCAGGTTTCAAAGCCGAGGGTGGAGGTGAGGCGCCAGAACATGTAGCGCAACGACGCCACCAGCGACAGCACCACCAGCGCGAGGATCGCCAGGCGCCCCGGGATCTTGCGCAGCACCAGCACCGCGAGGAAGCACACGCCGGCGAACAGGCATTGGCTGTAGAGATCGAGCGGCGCGCTGATAATGCCCAGCAACAGCAGCGCGCCGAGCACGCAACTGGCGACAACCAGCACCGTACGCAGCGCCGCAGGCCACCGATTGAAGCGCGCGATGGCGTCATTGAGGCGCTGTTCGGCGTGCCCTTCGACGAAGGGCGTGGAGGACGTAGTGTCGGTCATGGAAGGTCCGAGTCGATGTGTTCGAGCAAGGTGCGGCACAGGGCGTGGACGTCTTGGCTGCCGATACTGTTGACGGTTGGGTCGAGGGGGTCACGCCCGTAGGCCTGGGCTTCGCTGAATGCGGGGTCACGGTGGACAGTCCCCAACAACGCAGCGCCCAGACGGGTCTTGAACACCTCGGCCATGTCCAGGCTGAAGCGGTGGACACCGTCGAGCTGGTTGATCACGTAGAAGCGTTTTGGCGGTTTGGCACGCTTGAGGTGCGGCGCCAGCAGGCTGTCCATCTGGTCGAGTGTGCTGAACGAGGCCACGTCCGGCTGTACGACCACCAGCACAGCGTCGGCGACCGACAGGGCCTGGCTGAGGTAGACGGTGTTGCCGGCGGGGACGTCGATGATCACGGTGTCCTGGCCGCTCAACTTGAGACCGGACAATCGCTTGCTGAGCCACTCGCTGTCCTGGCCCAACCAGCGATTGAGGCTGTGCTGTTGCTCGTGGTCAGTGGCACCGAATGCCACCAGCCGGCAACCGGCAAAACCGCGCTCGAGCAGGGCGGCCCAGCTTTCGTTGAGCAGGCTGGTGGCGCCGACGCCGGGCATGTCCAGGCCCAGGCACAGGTGGTGGCGCAGGGCGTTTTGCGGGTCAAGGTCCAGGGCCAGCGCCGGGCGGCCCTGGCGCTGCAGACCGCTGGCAATCGCGGCGGCCAGGGTACTGCGGCCAACGCCACCCTTGACCGAGACCAACACCACGACTTTAGGGCTGGATTGCTCGGAGTACACCTGGCCGTCCCGCCCTTCCACCACTTCGGGCGGCTGCAGGTGGTCGGCTTCACCTTGGCTCAGTTCCTCCAGCAGGCGCAGCAGCGGCGCCGAGGGTGCTTCGATCACAGGGGGAGCGTGAGTGACTGCGGGGGCTTCCAGGACCTCTATTTCGTCCTCGATGAACTCATGGACAAAGTCGATCTCGCGATAGCCGCTCGGGTTGGCACCCAGCTTGTTGAATAGCTTTGAAATATCATCTGCCCGACTCACTCACTGCCCCCCCACCTGATTTGCGCTTTAAAAGGCGATAAAAAGGCCAGCAATGAGCTGACCTCGTATTTTTCTAGTTATGTGGTGTGGGGCGCATTCTGTGATATCACATTGATGGTGTCAGTATTTTGATGATTTTAGTTCAAATCTATCCGACGAACGGCTTAACGCCATTTTTATGACGATTTTATAGAGAAAACGCCATTCGCTGTAAGAACATGAACTTGCATCATTATTTCGCAAAAAAAGTTGGCCGAGTGGACAAAAACGGCACAAAACTGACATACGCTTCAACAGATTTTCAATTGCCCTACATTGTCTCGGAAATTTGCCTACAAGGAACCGCGATAAAACTGACGGTTTATATCGCGGCACAGAATACGGAAACCGCACCTGTATTCAAGGGAAAACCGGCTGAGCGGTCGATCCAAATGGTCCATAAAGCCACCGCCCGTGTATCGCTGTGTATGCAGTCACGGCCTCGCTACACAACGAAGCAAAACCCGCGCCGCATGACACAGTGCAGATACCTCCAGGGCGCTCAATAAGCCCACACCCACTTGTTGAACCCGGAGGATACCTACCATGAACTGGAACACCTTGATCGCCGTCAGCCTGCTGGCTTTTGCCGTCAACGCCCACGCCGACGTACAGCCCAAGCTGGATATCCAGCGCGTGCTGACCACTGTCGAAGACACAAACGGAGCGTATGGGATCGTGAATGCGCACATGACCTACCTGGATTCCCACGGGCAGAAACAGGTATTGGACTACAAAAAGTTCGCAGATAACTGCGCAGAAGGCAGTTGAGGCTTGCGCGAACCGGGCACCTGAGTGCCCGGTTTCGGAGCGTTTCTGAAGGCTTAGCGCACACGACGCTCGGTGAACGCGTAGTCATCCTGGCAATCGCTGGTCGGATCCGACGCCACACTCACGTAATGCACCGTGTCTGCGTCCAGCAGCTTATAGGTGTACACATCCGGCGAACGCACGCCGTCGGTACGCAACTCATTCCTGCCATTGGCCGCCGACCACGAACCCTGCTCGGTCTGGATCACCTTGGTCTGCTGTGCATCGCGGTAGAAGGTAATCACAAAACGACCGTCGGGCTTGAGGGTGTTGGTCCACGACAGGAACTGACATTTACCGGTTTCGGTGCGCAAACCTTTCCAGGTGCCCACCAGCGCCGGGTCGTTGGCGGGTTTGTTGGACGAACACGCAGCGAGCGCGACAGTGAGGAGGATGAGGGACAGCGAGAGAGTCCGTTTCACGTGGGGCTTCCTTGGGTTTGGAGAAGATTTTTGCCGGGGTAGGCCCTTCGGTGGCAAGGGAGAAATCCTACACTCGCCAGCTGGAAAAAGGGGCGAGCGTGGAAAAAGCGTGGGTTCTGCAAAAATAGTCAGAATTCAGGGGTTTACAGAACCTTGCCAATCGCTATAATCGTCGCCCTAACACGCCGGTATAGCTCAGTTGGTAGAGCAACTGACTTGTAATCAGTAGGTCCCGGGTTCGACTCCTGGTGCCGGCACCATATCTCGAAGCCCCGCAATGCGGGGCTTTGTGGTTTCTGGGGTTTGGGAAACACGAAAAATTTCGGGCGTCGTTTTGGCCGAAATGCCCAAAAAGTGTCCACACTTAAAAATCGAGGCCCGCTTGCCTCAAACCCGATCCTGACATTTAAGACGCAGCTGCCAGCTCCGACAGCGCTTCGCCGCCAACCTAAGGCAAATTTGCCGACTCGCAAAAGTGATCAGCTTCGGCGCTATCCGGCAAACGCTGCGACATTCCACCCGCGCCCTTCCTTGCAGCCAAAACAGCAGCCAACGGATTCAACACCACCACCTCAGCCAAATGCCCTGGACTGAAATGCGCGTACTTCATCGTCATCGCCAGCGAGGCATGACCAAGCACGCGCTGCAACGTGAGGATGTCTCCGCCATTCATCATGTAATGACTCGCGAAGGTATGCCGCAGCACATGGGTCAACTGACCCGCAGGAAGATCCAGCTTCACCGCCTCGACCGATTCGCCAAACTTCTTGTAGCAGTCCCCAAACGGCAGCGCCGCCTTGATCTGCTTCTGCAGTTTTTCGGAAATCGGTACGGTGCGGCTCTTTGATGACTTGGTGCGGACAAAATGAATGCGCCCACCCTTCACCTGCCGACTGGTTAGACCCTCTGCCTCAGACCAGCGAGCCCCAGTTGCCAAACAGATCCTGGCAACCACCCCAGCAGCAACCGACCGATTATCCAGATCGGCCAGCAACGGGAAAATCTGCTCGGCCTCAAGGTACGCCATTTCCGTTTCATCGAACTTCAAGGCTCGCACCTTGTGGACGGGATTATCCCCTTCCCACTCTCCCAGCCGGCTCAGCTCATTGAACACCGCTCGCAGATAAGCCAATTCGTGGTTCAACGTATTGGCGCCAACCGGCTTCGCGTCCTCACCCTTTTTACGACCACTGCCGATCGTCTCGCGGGTAAACTTCCCAGCCAGGCGCTCGGCACGATAGGTGCTGAAATGGGAGGTATTAAATTCACATGCAAGCGGATTCCCCATTCGCTGCGCCATGCTCTCCAACGCTCGCCTACGCTCTTCACCCCGCTTGAGCGTTTGCCCGTGAAGGTCAAACCACAGGGTGACCAACGTAGATAAGCGCCGCTCATCACGCTTTTTCTTCTTCTGAAACTCCCCGATTGCCCCCTGCCCCATGACTGTATTTTCGTACGCCATCGCTTCGTTCTTGGTGCGAAAAACCTTCCTGACCCTCGCCCCGCCACGTCCCAACGGCCTGATATCGACTTTATAGCGCCCGTCCTCGAGCTTAATGATCGGCATACCTACACCGCACTGACTTGCCCACACTCCACAGCAGTGTGACCAGTCATCAACCAAAGGGTGTATTTGGTAAACCGTGGATTCGAGAGCACCTTACACAGCACCCCGTACCCCATCTCAAACAGATCAGTTTCATACTTTTTGTAACTGCTGATGCTGATATCCACCAGCGTGCAGAACTCCTGCTGCGTCAACCCTTCCAGCCGTCGAATGGCTTTGAGCTTCACCGACAAATCCATGCCCACTCTCCTCTTGACAGGTTCCTATTTAGGAACCATGATTGAGTTCCTATATAGGTACTTTATTTCCCCTATATTTGCGAGTGGGAGGTTAACAGAATGCAAATAAACATCGACACGCCATACGTAACAGTCGGCGAATACGCCCGACGCTCCGGACAATCCGATACGGCTATCAGAAAAGAGATTGAGAAAGGTCACTACCTGATCCGGCCAAAAAAACCGGGCTCCAAATCGGCGGTACTGATTAACATGGTCCACATCGCCATCGAGGCCGCTGAACAGGCGCAGCGCGTTCTGCCCCATATCGTCAAAAAGAGCGGAGCGCGCTAATGGCCCTTCGCAAAAAACTCGACCAAAAGGTCTACGACGACATCTACCTAAAAGAAGTCGTCCAAGCCCTACAAGAAGACCGCGACCTCGCCTTCGAAACCATCGACACCAAATACATGCAAAAGGGCACCTGCCCCAAATGCGGCGAGCGCACCCTCTACATCGCCCTCGCCCAGCCCTACCAGCTCAAATGCAACCGCCTCAACAACTGCCAATACGAGGAAAAAACCCGCGAACGCTACCGCCACCTGTTCGAAAACCTCAGCCAGCGCTTCCCCAAAACCGAAGCCAACCCCAACGCTACGGCTGACGCCTACCTGCAGCGCAACCGCGGCTTCGACATCAGAAAATTAAAGGGCTGCTACACCCAAGGTCGACGAAAACTCAAAGACGGCCAGTGGGCCGACACAGTCCGCTTCCCCCTCTGCAACGGCCACTGGGAGCGCCTGATCGACGCCACCGCCGTTACCGCCAACGACGGCGTAAAAGCCGGCATCAAAAAGGGAATGACCTACCTGGGCAACGGCTGGCTGCCGCCAGGCATGGCCATCAACAAGAGCGATCGCATCTACATCGTCGAAGGCATCTTCCACGCCATCGCGCTGCACCTGGCGGGCTACAAAGCCATCTCCTCCATCTCGGCCAACAACTTCCCCTGGGACCTGGTGGAGGCCAACAAAGGCAAATCCATCACCTGGGTCATCGCCTTGGACGACGACCCGGCCGGGCACACCATGACCACCAAATACCTGCGCCAACTGCGCGAGCAAAACGAAATCGCCTGGGTCGCCCTCGCCGGCACCCGCGACTGGGACGACGTCTACCGCGACGGCCAACTCGACGCCGCCTTCATGGCCGAGGCCGAATACCAAGGCCGCCTGTTCACCGCCGACAGCACCGGCAAACTGGCCTACCTGCTCTACCTGCGCCGTCCCAAAGGCTTCTACCTGATGGAGTTCCGCAACCGCCTCTACTCCGCCAAGGTGGCCCAGCGCGACCTGCACGACGACCTGGGTGAAGACAAAGTCGAAGGCAACCGCGAGACCTTCGCCAAGCACGTCAAAATTCGGCAGGTCGCCAACTGCATCCCCAACCTGGAATACCTGGAAAAGGACATCATCACCAACGAGCAACGCTACTTCTTCGACTTCCGCTTCCCCGACAAATCGCGCAGCTGCAAGGCGCCGCTGGCCCCAAACGCCATCGCCGACCCTAGAAGCTTCGCCCGCTCACTGCTGGAACAAACCCCCGGCGGCAACTTCGAAGGCGGTGAACCGGTGCTGGCCAGCCTGCGCGACAAATGGCTCAACGACGAACACCGCCCGGTGCGTACCGTGCGCAGCCTGCCGTTCGTGGGCTACGACGAAACCACTGGCCTTTATTGCTACCCCACCTTCGGCTTTCACCAAGGCAAAGAACTGCCAGTCAACGACCACGGTTTCATCGACATCGCCGGCAACGGCATCAAAACCTCCCTGGGCAACTTCAAGATCGAGCGCGGCCAAGACTTCGACCCGGAATGGTTCGAGGACTTCCTGGCCGTCAACGGGCTTAACGGCCTGGCGCTACTGTCATGGTGGACGGCCACCTACTTCATCCAGCAGATCGGCGAGCAGCAAGTGTCGTTTCCCTTCCTGGAGTTCACCGGCAAACCGGGGGCGGGCAAGTCGTCGCTGCTGCGCTTCCTGTGGCGGCTCACCGGCCGCGAGAACTTCGAAGGCATCCAGCCCGGCGGCGCCGGGGCCAGCCTGGTCGGCCTGGCGCGCAGCTTCGGCGAAGTCAGCAACCTCCCCGTGATCCTGATCGAATCCGACAAAGAACAAACCGACAGCCAGGGCCGCAAAATCGTCGTGCAGTTCAACTGGGACGAATTCAAAAGGCTGTTCGACTACCACGCCACGCTGCGCGTCACCGGCGTCAAAAGCACCGGCAACGAGACCCGCGCCACCCACTTCCGGGGCGCCATCGGCATCTCGCAAAACCAAAGCGTCGAAGGCTCCCGCGCCATCCTGTCGCGTATCGTCGAACTGCACGCCACCAAGGACCACCACTCGCTGGCCCTCAAGCCCCGCGCCGATCGCCTCAAAAACATGAAGGCCAAGACACTGGGCGGCTACCTGCGCCGCTGCCTGGCCTGCGAACAACAGTGGCTTGCGCACTACTTCGAAGCGTTCCCTCACTGCGAACAGCGCCTGCAAAGTGTCGCGACCATCACCGAGGCGCGCATCGTGTTGTGCCACGCCCAAGTGCTGGCCGCTGCCTACGCCACTCAGGCCCTGTTCCCGGCCTGGACCGACGCCGACACCGAACACTTGGCCAAGCACCTGGAACAACGCGCCATAGCCCGCCAGCGCCGCCTCGGCAGCGAGAACGCCGATGCCGCAGCCTTCTGGCAGATCTACCACTACCTTAACGAACGCGTGGTCACCATCACCGACAGCGACGGCACCCGCGAAGAAAAACACCAAACCCTCAACCACTCCAACGAACGCGGCGTTGTGGCCATCAACATCGAGCACTTCCAAGAGGCCTGCCGCAAAGCCGGCCAGGAAGTCCTCACCCGCGCCCAACTGCAACGCGCCTTGCCGCAAAGCACCACCTACACCTTCGTCGAGACGCGCAAGGCCTACTCCAAACTCGAACGTCGCACCATCAACTGCTGGATCTTCAAGACCCCCTAGCCACACCTGAATACCTGGGCGTTTACGCCCATGGCGAAGCCTTGCCTGCGATTTGACCAAGGGCCTGCGAGCAGACGATTTGGCGTCTGGAATGTTTGAACTATTGAGGTATTTCTAAATGAATACAGTCACTTACAAAAATGACTCACTGGAATGTCACTGGAAGGCACCGCACTACCTTTCCTTCCACCCATATTCCGTACACGACCACACTGGGCAAAACCGCCACACGCCTTTAACCATAAGGCCTACAACCTATTTCCCCGACGCCCATAGTTCAGCGCATTCCATTCGCACTGAACTACTTTTTCGGCCACTCGCCCCCAGCAAAACCAAGGCGTCCAGCCCTGTAAACCCGGCAATAGTTCAAACATTCCACCCACACCCAACCCACGCGCAGAAATCCCTGTGCGAGCCATCCCCTGCCCACTTAAAAAGGAGCTTCACCATGCCATTGCATGTCTTCACTGGCCCTCAGGCATCCGGCAAAACCCGCCGCCTACGCGCCCGCCAAGCCGAGCTGAAAGCCCAGGGCATCGACGCCTCGATCATCACCGGCAACGCCTGCACCACCCCCTACCTGATCGACCGCATACAACAGCAAGCCAACACCGGCGCCCGCCACTTTCTGGCCGACGACTGCACCCGCGAACAAATCAAGGCCGTGCAGACACTCGACCTGCCCGAGCACTTCACCCTCTACCTGGTTCGCCAGGCTTAACCCAAGCAAGGAGCCACACATGAACGACTCACTCATCAACGCACTCTCCCAGGTCTGGGCTTACCAACGCCGCCGACCGGCCATCATCCGCAGCGGCACCCAGGCGTTGAATCGACTGATCCCCATAGCCCTCAGCCGCACCCCGGCGGGCAACACGGTCGGCCACTTTCTGCTGGGTCTGTACGACGGCGCGACATTTCGCTTCAACCTCAAACACCTGCACGGCCTGGCGCTCAGCGAGTTTGAAGACTGCATACGCGTGCTGGAAATGGATTACATGCCGGAAGTGGAAGTGCATCAACGCATCGACCAAGGCGAATCCGTGTGGAAGGAACTGATGGAGGTCTGGCGTACCCAGCCCCAAGAGTACGTGGGCCACAGACTAGCGAATCAGCGCAATGCAGCGCTGTGTCCACAACGTTCCAGGGAGATCAAAACCGACGGCATCCGGGCCTTCGATAACCTGATCCACGTCGTCGAAGCCAGCACCGGCCAAAGCCTCATCGCCGGCCTGTTCTTGATGAGCCTGATTCACCCCCACCACTACCGGCTCAACCTCACCGACCTGCGCGGCCTGGACCTCAGGCTCTTTGAAGACTGCCTTAGCCTGCTGCGCATGGACTACTTCACCCACGCAGAGGGCCGCACGCCATGATCCTGCACTACAGCGCGAACGGCCTGATGGGCCGCGTCTACCTGCCCGACTGGTACCGCGAAAAAGGCACCCCGGAAGAACTGGCTGAATTCGCCACCCTCGACCACTGGCGCGCCCACCCCGATAGCCGCCCGACCTTCGTCACCGTCGTGCACCTGCACAACGTCGAGGGCCACGACCTGGGGTTGTTCGAAGTGCGCTGCCAATGGCGATCCGTGTACACGGCCACCGCCTTGCAGCAAGCCTGAAAGAGACGGTGCCGAGGAGTTCGCACCTCCCCGACACCTGCCACCACAAAAAGGAGCCACACCATGCAAGCACAGCACCCCCGCAGTAGCGGGCACAAGGCTACCACGGCCCGAGGACACCACCATGGATAAGCGCCGAATCGCACACTTTCCGATCAAGCAACACACCGGCACCCGCTGCCTGCACATCGATGGCGAGCTGGTATTCGTGCCAGAAGACCAATTAAAACAAGCCCGCCAGCAACTGGGCCTGCGCTCTGACGCGTACCTGCTGGGCGCCACCCGGTTGTTGGAGTTCGACAGCGGCTACGGTGTAGTCCGTATTCCACTGCCCGGCAAACAAGTGGTCGTTGCGTTCGAGGGGCCTGACGGCCAGCGTGTCTATGGCGTGGTGACCCTCGACGCCTTGAGCTTCCACCTCAGCGCGCCCTAACTCACACACTAGGGTGAAACAAGGGCGCTTCGGCGCCCTTGTTTTTGTAAATGAATGAAACAGCGACAGAACTCAACGCACGCACCGCACCACGCTATTCGTTGGGACACGACTCTTTGAAACCCTCGAAATAGAGCCCTATGACTTTACAAATTCAAGTCAAAACTTTTCAGCAGAACACAGCGCGTATCACACACGACAGAGGCGAAAGCGCTAACGATGGAACGCTTTTTCGTAGGACGGCGGGCGATATTACGTACTTACAAATGCAGGGGAACAGCCCACTGGCGGGGAAAAATCCGGCCCTTAAACTACCGGCCAACTACATCGAAAAAGGAGAAATCGTTGTGTTGAACGCCCCCGTCTGCATCATGAAAATGCGCGATCAATTTGAGGAATGCGGCGACAGCTTCGCCCTGGTGGTTGCCCTGCTCACCGCCGACCTGCAACTGACCCAACGCGCCAGACTCGCCCTGATCGACTACGGCGTGGCCCAGCTCAAATGTTATGAACAAGCCGAAGCGATGTTGCGCAGCTACGTGGAGGAGACCACGCCGAGTTGATCAAACAGGTCCCGTTGCTGAACCTTGGATAAGCTGCGCAGGCGGTCGAACAGCAAACGGTCGACTGCCTGCGCGGAGGGGCTCAGGGTGTGGGAGAAGGTCAGGTTGGCGACCCAGGTGTGGCCACAGTGGGGGGAGCTGCATTGGCAGTAGAGGCGGGCGAACTCCAGTGAAAGCTCATCGCGGGAAGCGATTCGGCCTTTTTCGCCACATGATTTGCAGTAGACCCGCATCCACACCTCTAACTTTATTCAATAGACCCGATCGCAACATTCTTGCTGAACAAGCCTGAGTCAAAAACTGTTAGTCCTGACTTTCTAATTCCGCATTCAAAATAGCACACCACTTCATGTTCATACGTTCAAAAATCTCTGGAAAATCTCCATTAGTAAATTTGGCAATTTTTCCGAACTGCTCAGTAGCTTGCATCACAACATGTACGGAGCTTGAAACAACAGCTAGCACTATACCGGCGGAATTTTCTTTCTTGAAAATCATTCCGGTGTCTCCTTGATGCCGATGAGCCAAGACAGACAAATCATTATGCGAGAATGCGCAAAGCATTGAATAAGGCCCGACAAAATCCCATAGTTTTGCGGCCCCAAAATCGTCGCTAATTCTTTTAGGCCTATAGCCTGCCTCATGAAGAACACCAAGCTCAGCTTTACAGGCGTTATATCTCCCTTCCAATTGCAACCTAACATTGGCAGGGGCATTAGGATCGGAAAACAAACCTTCGTAAACTCGTTTCTCTCCTCTTAGATTTTCGTACCGCATTTTTTCAACATAGCTTTTGTCTATTTCGAGCATTTTCATGGCTACAAGCGCCTCAATCATCGAGCGAGCATGAGAAGTCGAATGAGTAATCATCTGTGCCTTGGCAAGCCTTAGAACAGCCTCGTACTGTTCTGAAATGGTTAGAATAAGACTCACCTGCAAACGACCGACGCCTCCAGTGGGCGGGCGAGACTGGCGAATGAGCGCTCCAATATCTTGAAGAATCTGATCCGCAACAATGAGAAGCTGTGCGACCTTCATTTGCGAGCTCCAAATAATAATATTAAATAGCCTAGAAGACCTTAAGTAAAGCCCACACATGCATCCAAACACTAGCCGCCCGCATATACCCTTTGCTGCTCAAAAATCAATCGAACGGAATTGGAGATAACCTTTCCAACTCATCAAGCCGATCAGCGCACGTTTTGGTTATTTCACGTAGGCGTCCGACCGCCAGATCAAGTGGTACTGGCAAAGGCTCAGAAACGAAAGAAAAATCAGCTTCACCTAAGACATTATCGCCCAATAATCGCTTCACTTCTGAATGAGAGAAGGCAGCCCTATACCAATCACCGCTCCGCTGGCAACCTTTGAGTTTTTGTTCCGCTGGTAATTTATCAATCAGCGCCGCAAGGCGCTGAGAATAAATCAGTGCATACTGCAGCGTTAGTGTTTCAACATCTACAACAGGGGCATCGATATAGATAATTTTTTTACCAAAACCCTGCCTCTTGATATTTACTGGAAAATAATAACGACCGTCCACCCATAAAGAGACCGCTTGGTAACCATCATGAACGAGTGCATTGCGCAATTGAAACAAGAAGCTAGCGTGCGGCACCCCTTCAAATAAACTGTCTTGATCTATGTCCTCACCAACAGCTTTATTCAGAGCATCTCTAAATGTCTGCAGCAGAGCAAGGAATGAACCAAAACGATACGCCACGACGTCAGTCTGCTCATCCTCAACCTGCCCTTTCAAATGAATAGATCTATTAAACTTGGAAATCTCCGAACGACTAGCATCAATGAGTTCATTCAGACGAAAACTCATTTCTTTTGAAATTGAATGAACCTGATGCTGAAAAGCAAGAGTATCAACATCATGATAGTATTTTTCCACATGCACCCCCAATAAGTAGAAACTAATTCTTCTCAAAAACCCTCAAAGCATCCTGCAACCAATGCGTATCATTGAATGTTATTTCAGCCCCTTCGCCGGAGAAGAGCAATTGATGCCCAGGTAAAATATACTCCGCACTTAGCGACCGATTGAAAAATCTAGTTGTCTCCGCAAGTTCAATAACTCCATCAGGATGCGAGGACGGTTGTAACGCATGACAAAATACAGATGCGATATCTTTCACTCCATAGTCGAAGTCGTTTACAAGCTTAAGAATTTTCTGATCCCTGACAAATTCAACTTCTGGGCCGTGAAGCGTTTCGTAAGCAATATGAATTACAGTTCTACCGTCAGCGGGAGCTTGCTCGACCGCCTTAACTAATAGAGTTCTTACATCCCTAGCTTTTTTATCAATAGATATTTCCGCAGTACACTCCCAGCGAGCACAGAAAACAGTTCGAATTATTTCTACAAACCGATTTAGTGCGGAGTCCCCTTCAGGCATTGCTCTGAACTTTGCGTCCATAGCTAATGTGTAGGATGCATGAGGCTCCCACTGAGGATCGATCAAGGCGTTCAATTGAGCAGATGGAAATTTCACCGAATACCTTGAGAAGTGATCCAACATCCTGGGAAAGTCAATTGGCTGAAGAAACAGATCGCACTCTGGCGTGCTTATAGAAAATTTATTTTCTTTTATGGCCGATTGAAAAAGTCTCGCTACAAATCCCGACTCCAATAAATGGACTTCCGATTTGAAATTAACATTAATCAAAACTGGCACACCACACTTCATTATTTCTTGCAGCAGATCTCCCCACTGCCGCAACCAAGCTTGGCGCTCAGTTTCCGAGTAATCGGTAACTTTCTGAAAGCGTTTACACTCAACAAATAAAACCTCACCTCCTCTGGTGACTTTCAGATCAGGCGTCTTCTTCCCCCCCTTTATTTCGGGGATAAACTCTGCAACCCAATCCTTCTCCACATACGCGATTGCGACAATCAGTTCGAACAATGCGGAGTCTGCATTATTGTCTCTGCTATACAGCATATCCTTTACACGCACCTCAACGCCTTCAACACGTTTCAACAACTCTAAAGAACTGCCAATTTTCATAAAGAACGGTTTAATTCTTGCCCACTGTGCCTCATCATGCCCAAAAGCTTTTGTAGAGCATATTTCCGCCAAATAGATATACCAATCGATCCATTTAGTAAAATATGCCATGCGATTGTTATATTGCATCGAATCTTTGGTCTCTGAATTAACTATAGATCTTGTAACCCCTAAGAAGTACTCTTCCACCTCACCTTTACGTCGCGACCACACAGCATCTGACATAAATGACTTAAAATAATCAACGGCAGCTTTAATACTTTGAACAACAGGGTCTTTATGCATATCGCTAATACCAGCATAAAAAGAACGTAACCGTTGCTCTTTTTCACGCTTGGCCTTTTCCTTGGCACGATCAAGGCGTGCAGTTTTTTTCTTGATCTTGGTCATTTTAAACATTCCTTATTCAAATAGTCCTTCACACATACCAGAAATATCCTACCCATTCCTAGTGTTGCAGCCTAGAGCCCATCACGATAACCTCTCACCGTCGCTGCTCATCAGCGACCGGGCGTGGAATCCCGTGGGGAAAGACGTTATAGCGTCGTCAAACAATCTACAGATGCTTTTTCAGGTCTGTTTTTTGTGCATTTTGGCGGCTGTACGTGGGAGACCTTCGTGTCTGCCGAGTCAATTCCCCTCGGATTCCAACCTGCGTACAGCTGCCACCTTTACGCTTGGAATCGTAAATGGCAGTTCTTTTTGTTCATGCAAAGGGAATTAGCTATGCCGTACGAAGACACCGCAATTCAAACTGCAATGCCCGCTCAGCGCCTCCAGAATTCAGGAGGTTTGCAATGAGCACCCCACCTTCAGCAACTACCATTGGCGTTCAAACTTTCGCAGACTGCGGGGAGGGCAAACACCATTTGAAGCTATTCCGTGTAAATGCCGGGGTTCCACTGCGTGAAGCCCTTGAACACGCCGCGCACGTCCTCGACTGCGCCACCACCCTCTCGCTTGAAGTAGCCATGGACCCCAGAAACGCGAGGCTTGCGTTTGCCGCGCATTATCTGTGTGAAATGGGCAAAGCGGTTCTCGATGATCTGCACTTGGCTATTCAGCCTGGCGGGCCACATCCGCAGTAAGTGGTTCGCGCCCGGTGCACTGCATCGGGCGCCTACGAGTTGGAATGGCCCGATGCCATCGCGCAGTCAGAGCTGCTAGCATCTCTTCAATCTTTGGGGTGTGGTGTTGGCGATGGATGATGAAGGCGATTTCAAAAAGGCACGGGGCTTTCTGCTCACCTACTCCGCTCTAATGCTAGCGCTGTGGTATTTCGGTGCAGACCTAACCCAGTTCAAGCTGATGGGAAATGAGATTCAGCTGCACCACCGTACCCACAGCGCTTGGCTAATACTAGCAATGGTCAACATCTATTTCGGAATTCGGTTCTACCAGCGATTACCGACTAATAGCCTGTATTTTGATCAACCAATGCGCGACCTCTACAACAAGGCTTTGGTGTGGGTTTCCCTGAGAATAAAAAAGCGAGAGCTTGATAAGAGTGCTCAAGAGCACTTCACTTCAAACTACGGTTCCTCGGTTGATATGGAAATCAGCTATCGCGAAGGGGATATCTTAATGCCAGGGCGCATTGATGCGTCTACCGACAAACCGCAACCGTATCCTCGTGCGGAGCGTTTGCGTATCAGACTTACTGCCGGGTACGGGTTTAATCGAAACGGAGCGTGGAGACCGGCATCTGGGTTCGGAGCAGTCGACTACGAGCCGAGTAGGCCTCTGACTTGGGCGATAAAAGCCTTCGTAATTGCCCGCGGAATTGTCGTGACCCCTTGGTTCACGGATCACATTGCTCCTTTGATCATTGGCGTACTCAGTACATTTGCGGCACTTTGGAAATGGTATGGCGTGAATTTCGTTACGAGTCAGCTCACTCATGGAGCGTTACTCTGCACTTGATTATTGACCCCGTAGTTAGTCCGAAGAACTGGCAAATAAACGCACTGTATGCGCCCATTCGGGCGCATACACACATGTCTATCCGCGCTCAGCCCACCCCACCCGTCGATCCCTACGCAATCGCCCATTCACCTGCAAAAACAACTGCCTAATCGGCCGTATCTCATTGTTGGTGTACACCCGATCAATCTTCTCCACATCCCCAAACCCCGCCGCGTTCTCCGGCATGCACCCCGCCAACGCCGGGTTCATCCGCCACGCCGCAATCACGTCATTGCGCGTAATATTCTTGATCCGCTCAAACTCATCCTTGGTCGCGATATCCCCCACTGGAATGATCTGAATCGCCTTATCCCCGCCGCCCGGTATGTTCACAAAGAGCGAACGAAAATTTCCCACACCCTTGCTCGCCCCGATCTGCGCCTGCATGCGTTCCTCGTCTGCTTCCGATAGGTTCGGATCGTTGGTGTAGAAGATGAACCCCGCATGAGCCCCATTGTTGTAGTACCTGCGCCGAAACAACGTAGCAGATTCGTTGAGCAACAGCGCATGCATCCCGCCCAGGTAGTCCGGCACGCCGTAGATGTTCTGTTCCACGTCGTAGTCCATCACATGTTCCACCTGGTCCTCGTCAAAGTGCAGGTGCTTGCCACCGGGCAACAGCAGCACAAACCCACCACCGACCTTTCTGCGCATGTTCAACGCCGGTAGATGCTCCAGCTCCAGCACCTGCCCCAGCAAATTGGTTTTACGCTGGAAGTACCCCTCGCCAAACACCATAAAATCTAACGCTGCCCGGCCCATGGTCTGCGCGCTGCACCCGGCCGAGGGGATGAAGTCACGCAGCAGAAGGTTGCGTTTGAAGCGCGGGATGGTGCCGTGGTGGGCGTTGGCGCGTAGCAGTTTGGCTAGGCCCGTGCGGGACACGGGCGGGGTGTAGAGCTGGCCGTCGTCGCTGGCGAACACGCCCATGTACTCGCCCAGGTGGCCGGTCAGGACCGACTCGGGCGCGCCGAAGCTGAATGTTTTTACCTTGCGGGGGATGGCCAGTGGCGCGTGATCGTTCATGACTGCCTTCGAGGGTGGACCAGCGGCTGCGCCGCTTTTTGTGGACGTTGAGGGGTTCATGGGCCAGGGCGTGCATCACCGCCCAAGCAATGTCTGCGTGGCCGGTGGCGTCGGTGCGTGAGGCGCTGTAGGTGATCTGGCCGCTAGTGGTAGCGCCACGCTTGATGGTCAGGAAGGCGGCGGCGATGTCGTTCCAGCTGGCGTCCCATTCGATACGCCGACCCTGGATCGTGTCCTGGGCTTTGAGCACCAGCGTGTTTTTGGTTTCGAGGCTGTAGTGAATCGGCGTGGCGCGGGGGAAGAAGTCGCGCACCAGATCGAACACGCCGTAGCCGACGCCCGTGATATCGATCCCGATGTGCTGCACGTTAAAGCGCTCGCACAGCTTTTTGACCTGGGCAGATTGGTAGGTGAACGAGTGGCCGCGCCAGGAGTGTTTTTCCAGGATGCGGAACTTACCGCCCGGCTCCAGCGACGGCGCCACCACCACGCAGGTGGCGTCGTCGCGGGTGCGGCTGGGGTCGTAGCCGATCCACACTGGGGCATTGCCGAAGGGGCGCTCGGCGTTGGGTTGGTAGTCTTTCCACAGGCTCAGGTCGGAGTAGCAACGCTCCAGGTCGGCCAGGTTGAACGCGCTCCGGCTGCTGTCGATGAATTGGCACAGGTAGAGCTGTTCGAAGACTTCATCGGAATTTTCCAGCCGCAGCTGTTCCAAGTCGAACAGGTCGCAGCCGCCGTCGATGGCGTCGTGGATGTTGATGATCTTGCGCCACTGCCCGTCCGGACACAGCGCGCCCTGGCGCAGTTCGGGCTCGCTGGGGAACGGTTGACTGGCCTTCTTGTGCTTGCCGCGCCGGAAAGTATCGCCGGTCCAGAACGGGTAGGCCTCGTGGCTGACGGCGCTAGGTGTGGAGAAGAACGTCTTGCGCCATTTCTTGTGGGTGGCCATCGCCCCGGCCAGGCTGCTCAGCTTGTCGAAGTCACGAATCCAGAAGTATTCGTCGATGTACACATGGCCGTGCGGTCCCTGGGCGGTGCTGCTGTTGGTGCTCAAAAACCGCAGTTCGGCACCGTTGCTCAGGATGATCGGGTTGCCGGTCAGCTCGATGCCGAACCAGTCTTTCGCAAAACCGACGATATAACCCCGGAACAGCTCAGACTGGGCCCGGCTGGCCGACAGGAACATCTGGTTATCACCGGTCAGCACCGCATCCATGAATGCTTCGCCGGCAAAGTAGTACGTCAGCCCGGACTGGCGGCATTTGAGGATATTGCGGATACGCCGGGTCAGCGGGTTCTGTTTGGCGGCGAATAGTTCTTTCTGATAGCCGAAGAGCTTGCTGGTGAATTTCTCCACGAAGTCCACTTCGGTCAGCGCGGAGATATCGTTTTTTGCGGCCTTCGGTTTGCGCGGGGGCTTATCGCTCTTTACCCGGTTTTGCTCCACGGCAGGGGCCTTGCCGCACTGTTTCAGCAGCCGTTCGCGCAAGGTGGTCAGCCGGTCCAGCTCATCCAGATCCGCCTTGACCAGCGTGCCCGGCCGCTCCAGAACCAAGGTAATGCGCCGGCTCACCGCCGTCAGCGGTTCCTCATCCGTCAGCAGTTCGTCCCAGCCGCCCTTGGCGATCCAGTAGTAAACGATGCGCACATTGGCCAGCTTGAGTTCAGCCTGTATTTCACGGGGTTTGCAGCGGCGCAGATATAGGCGTTTGGCCGCGTCTTTGACTTCGTTCGAATAGGGCATGCACCGCAGTCTATGCAGGCAAAACCCCGCAAACCCGCGCCAAAAACCCTCAGTATTCCTACCCGCCCGATCTAGGAATTACCCGCAGCCGAACCGTTTGTTCGGCCCGTTTCGGCTGCCTATCGTGACGCTCATCGCCACCGCAACCGAGCGTTCAACCTTATGCCCCGCACCCTTGTCTCCGATTGGAAACGTGTTGCCACCAGCGGCAAAACCGCCGACGGTCGCACCATCCATCCACAAGACCTGCGCGACATGGCCAGCGCCTACGACCCGGCGCTGTACACCGCCGTGATCTGGTTCGAACACATCCGCTATATGGGCAATTTCGGCAGCGTGGCCGAGTTGAAAACCGAGGACCTCGACGACGGCAAGGTCGCGCTGTTCGCCAAGCTGCTGCCCAACGACCGGCTGCTGCAACTCAACAAAGAGGCGCAAAAGCTGTTCACCAGCATCGAGATCCAGCCCGAGTTCGCCGACACCGGCAAACCCTACCTGCGCGGCCTGGCGATCACCGACGACCCGGCGAGCCTGGGCACCCAGCCCCTGCACTTTTCCCGGCGCGCTGAAACCGGCAACTACTTCGCCCCCGTTGAAGCCTTGGATGAGCTGCTGCCGCCCGCCCTGGGCGATGAGTCGGCCCTCAACTTTGTCACCCGCTTATTCCACCAGTTGAGCGGCAAACACACCCCCAAACCCGAGACGCCCCCCATGGACCCAAAAACCGCCGAAGCCTTCACCGCCGCCGTGGACAAACTCGACGCCGTAGCCACCCGCATGGAACAGGCCGCCCCCGCGCCGGTTGAGCCGCCAGCAACCCACGTTACCACCGAGCAATTCAACAGCCTGAAGACTTCGCTGGAACAGCTTCAAGAAACCTTCAACACCGCGCTCAACCAAGCCACCGGCAAAACTATCCCCAGCACCACCGGTCCTGTCACCGAAGAAGTGGAGCCCATTTACTGATGAGCCAGCTCAGCCCTATCGCCCGACAGCGTTACCACGCGCTTCAAGCCCGCATCGCGCAAAGCTATGGCGTGGAATCGGCCCGCGAAGAGTTCAACGTCGAACCCAGCCTGGCGCAAACCCTCAACGACCAGATCACCCTGACCTCGGCGTTTTTGCAGCGCATCAACGTGATCCCCGTGAGCGAGATCAAAGGCGAGAAGGTGATGATGGGCGTCAACGGCACCGTCACCGGGCGCACCGACACCGACAAAAAAGACCGCGAGCCACGCAATGTGCTGGGCCTGGACGGCAAGGGCTACGAGCTGCACGACACCCACAGCGACGTAACGCTCAAGTTCGCCACCATCGATGCCTGGGCCAAGTTCAAGGACTTCGCCCAGCGCTACACCGCCGCAGTGCGCCGCCAAATCGCGCTGGACCGCATCATGGTCGGCTGGCACGGCGTCAAGGTCGCGGCCGACACCGACCGCGTGGCTTTCCCGCTGCTGCAAGACGTGAACAAAGGCTGGCTGCAAATCGTGCGCGAGCAGGCCGCCCAGCAGATCCTGGTGGAAGGCGCGACCACGGGCAAAATCCAGATCGGCGTGGGCGGCGACTACGCCAACCTCGACAGCCTGGTGCACGACGTGTCGCTGATGATTGATGAAGAGTTCCGCGACGGCGACGACCTGGTGGCGATCATCGGCCGCGACCTGCTGGCCCACGACAAGGGCAAGCTGTACGCCAAGCACGGCCACACGCCCAGCGAAAAAACCAAGGTCGAGATGGCCCAGGTGATCGACACCTACGGCGGCCTGCCCTCCTACACCTGCCCACACTTTCCGTCCAAGGGCGTGGTGGTGACCTCGTTCGACAACCTGTCGATCTACTTTCAAGACAGCTCCTGGCGCCGCTACCTGATCGAAAACCCCAAACGTTCCCGCGCCGAGGACTACAACAGCCGCAACGAGGGCTACGTGGTCGAGCAGTTGGGCAAGTTCGCCGGCATCGAGGCGGGCAATGTGGAATTCGTCGAACCGTCGCCGCCAGAGGAGCCTGAAGCATGAGCCTGGCCCTCAAGCATAAACAGCGCGTGCTGGATCAAGGCCCCGCCACCAGCGTCGAGGTATACACCCCGACCACCGCGCTGGCCGGCCCCGCCAATGCGCAAAAACATCTGGCGCTGATGACCACCGCCCTGGCCGAAGACTGCGCACGCCTGTCAGACCTGAACAACCTGGGCGAACGCCAGCGCCTCAAGCGTGACGAGTTGCTACCCAAATACCTGGATTACGTGCGGCGCTACCGCGAGTCCGGCCTCAACCACCCCAACCCGGTGCTGATGCAGGTGATGGTGTGGCTGTTCGACACCGAGCAGTTTGAGGCGGGCCTGGAACTGGCCGACTTCGCCCTGCAGCAAGGCCAGGCGATGCCCGAACGATTCCGGCGCGACATCCCCACCTTTGTCGCCGACGCGATGATCGACTGGTCCGAGGCCGAGCACGACGCCAAACGCAGCCCCGAGCCGTACCTGTCACAACTGTTGCCCCGGGTGGACGGTGAATGGCAGCTGTTTGAACGCATCCCGGCGCGCTATCACAAGCTGCTCGGCATCCTGGCCATGGACCAGAAGCAATGGGCCCAGGCCATCGTGCACTTCGAACGGGCCACCGCGTTGTACCCCGGCATTGGCGTGAAGACCCGCCATGAAGACGCCACCAAAGCGTTACGCCGACAAGACGCCATCTGAACCGACTTACCCCCCCAGCGGGGGCCTGCCGAGGCCATGGCTCCGTGCCAATGACCACAAGCAGCCACCCCCGCGTTTATTCGAGCGATGCCCATGAGCTTTTCCGGTCGACCCACCACTCTGATCGAACAGCCGATCGCCAATGACGGTTTCTGGCCCGACTTAGACGTGGCCGAGTTTCAGCGCGGCTACCGGCTGCCAGCCGAGTATCTGCTGGAGCTGCTGGTGGACGGCATCGCCCTGGCCATGGGCGAAGTGAACCACGACCTGGCCCGGCGCAAAGCGCAGTGGCAGGGCGTGGGCATCACCAGCGTATTGAAAGCCGACCCGATGCTGTTGCCGGAACGCACCTTCATGGCCGCCAGCTACAAACGCGCCGTGTACTGCCGCTCCAAGGCCTACCTGTTAAGCCAGTTCGCCACCGTTCTGCGCCGCGAGTCGGCCGAGAACCTGGCCAAGGAAGCCCCGGAAACCGCCGAGCGCTTTCTGAGTTTCAGCCAGCAAGCCGTGCGCTTGATCCAGGGCCGCAGCCGCGTCACGGCGGAGCTGATCTGATGAACAAACTGCGCGCCCTCACCCGTGACCTGGTGGACCGCTTTCTGGTGCCCTCGGAGCAGTTCGACAGCTGGGCCGAACAGGTCACCTTCAGCCTGAACTGGAAACCCACCGAACAGGGCCTGCACTTGGGCGACATGCGCTACCGCGCCGTGATCGTGATCGCCCGCTTTGCCGACAACCCCGCACGGCTGATGGCCTTGCTCGGTTCATGGCTGGAAACGCACGACCCCCACCGCGAAGACGAGGCCTTGCCCGCCCCGGTGATCGAGATCGAACAGCTCACCCCGGACGTGGCCGACATCGAGCTGCAACTGGACTTTATCGAACCCCTGCACCTGGCCGAAGCCGCCGACGGCGAGATCCACGCCTTCAACAAACGCTGGGCGTTTGTACCCTACGACCTGTGGGTCGCCGAGCAAGGAGCCGTCAGCCATGACCGCACCGACGCTTAGTTTCGACATCCGTGGGCTGATCGAAGCCGAACAGCGTTTGCAACTGCTGGCCCTGCCGGCAGGAAAACGCCGACGCCTGTTGAACAACGCCAGCAAGCGCCTGCGCACGCGCAACACCCGGCGCATCGGCACCCAGCGCAATCTGGATGGCTCGCCCTTCGCTCCGCGTAAACAAAAGAGCCGCCGCAAAATGCTGCGCCGCCTGAGCACGCGCCTGCAGGTGACCAAACTCACGCCCGACGCCGCCACTCTCGGTTGGCGCCAACGCCGTAACACACGCATCGCCCGCGAACACCAGTTGGGGCTGCCCACCACCGTGACCAGCAAACGCCGCAGTTGGAAGATCGATCTACCCGCCCGCGATACCCTCGGCGCCGACCCGCAAGACATCCGCGAGATCGTGCGCACCGTGTTGCAGCAAACCCTTCAATCGCCCAAGTAACGAGGCCGCTTAATGGCTCAAGGTCAAGTCAGCGTTAACAATCTCAACCTGGGCCAGGGCCCGGTCACCGCGATTGAGCGCCACTTTCTGTTTATCGGCCCGGCGACCAAGAACATCGGCAAGCTGCTGGCACTCAACACCCAAAGCGACCTGGACACCGAACTGGGCGTAGCCGCCAGCGACTTGAAAACCCAGATCACCGCCGCCCGCCACAACGGCGGCGACCGCTGGGCCTGCGCTGCCGTGCCGCTGGCCGCCGATGGCGACTGGCAGGACGCGCTGGACCAAGCCCAAAGCGCGGGCCTGTCAGTCGAGGCCGTGGTCATCACCAAACCGGTGACTACCCGCGCCGAACTCGAAGCGATGCACACCGCCGCCGTCAACCTGATCAACCGCTACGGTCGACGCGTGTTCGTACTGGCCGCCAGTGCCGGTATCGCACCCGCGCAGGACTGGGCGGCCTACCGTGATGAACAACGCCCTCTCCTGCACGATGTAGCCGCGCCGCGCGTGGGTGTGGTGCCGCAACTGCACGGCAATGACCTGGGCGTGCTGGCCGGCCGCCTGGCGAATGCCGCCGTGAGCATCGCCGACAGCCCCATGCGGGTCGCAACCGGCGCGCTCGTCGGCCTGGGCCCTACGCCTGTGGACAAAGACGGCGTGCCCCTGACCACTGCCACCCTGGCCGAGCTGGACAAAATGCGCTTTTCGGTCCCGCAGAGTTACCCCGATTACCCCGGCATGTACTGGGGTGACGCCAACCTGCTGGACGCCCCCGGCAGCGACTTCGCCGAGGTGGAACACCTGCGTATCGTCGACAAGGCCGCGCGCCGTGTGCGGATCCTGCTGATCCAGATGGTCGCCGACCGCAAGGTCAACAGCACGCCCAACAGCATGGCCTACACCCGCCTGCGCCTGATGCGCCCGTTACGCGAGATGTCCCGCGCCGTGACCTTCGCCGGCCAACAGTTCCCCGGCGATATCCGGCCGCCCAAAGACGGCGACATCGCCCTGGTGTGGAAGAACCGCACCACCATCGAAGCCTACCTTCGCATCCGCCCCTACAACTGCCCCAAGGACCTCACGGCGAACATCGCCCTGGACCTGTCCCTGGACGACGAGGAATAACCCATGGCCCGAATCAGCGGCATGAATTTCGACGTAAGCCTGGGCGATCTGCAGGTGCATATCGAGAAGGCCACGTTGGACATCACCGACAACAGCGCCGTGGCGCAAACCAAGGGCGTGCCGGATGGCTATGTAGACGGCGACGTCGCGGCCAGCGGCGAGTTTGAGCTGGACAGCGTCAACCTGGGACTGCTGATCCAGGCGGCCAACCGAGCCGGCTCATTTCGCAAGCTGGAGCCATTCGACGCGCTGTTTTTTGCCAAGACCGCCACCGACGAACTGCGCGTAGAAGCCTTCGGCTGTCGGCTGAAAATTTCCAGCCTGTTGGACATCGACCCCAAGGGCGGGCAGAAGAGTATCCACAAGGTGCCATTTGACGTGACCAGCCCGGACTTTATCCGCATCAACGGCGTGCCGTACCTGGACGCCAGCGAGATCGAGGGCCTGCGCTGATGAGCGACAGTCCCTGGGCAAACTTTGCCTACGCCGAATTGCGCTGCCGCTGCGGCCAGTGCGACAGCACCGGGCGCGAGATGGACCCGGCCTATATGGCGCGCCTGCAACGCTTGCGTGACGCCTACGGCCAGCCCTTGTTACTGGCGAGCGCCTATCGCTGTGCGCGGCACCCCAACGAAGCGAACAAATCAGCCCCCGGTGAACACTTCGATGGCCGCGCCGTGGACGTGCATTGTCGAGGTGCCGAAGCCCTGCACCTGCTGCGCCTGGCGCTGCCGTTGGGGTTCAACCGTATCGGTATCCACCAGAAAGGCGATGCGCGGTTTCTGCACCTGGGTTGGGCGCCAGCCGGCGGGCGGCTGCCGAGCCCTGCGATCTGGAGTTACTGAACATGCCGTTTGAAAGCCACCTTGAATTGCGCCACCGGCCAGGGCACGAACGCTGGGAAGTGATCCAGCCGCTGCTGTATGGCACCCGCGATGGTCGCTCGATCTGCGTCCCTGCCGGCTACCTGTCGGACCTAGCCAGCGTACCGCGCATCGCTCGCCACTGGGTCGACACCCAAGCGCCGACTATTCGCCGGCCCGCCGTACTGCATGACTACCTCTACACCGATCAGGCCCACCGTTTCACCAAGCACGAAGCCGACCGGATCTTCTACGAAGCCCTGCTGGAGGAAGGCACCGACGCCACATTGGCCTGGCTGCTGTGGCAAGCAGTGCGCCTCGGCGGGCGCGGCGCCTGGGGCCAGCCGTGATGGAAATGTCCCCGCTGCACATCAGCGCCATGTTGCTGCTGACCGAGTTGGTACTCACCTGGGTCGCCGGCTTCCAGATCTACCTGTTCCGCCAGGTCAACGCCGCCCGCCGCGAAAACCTGGAACTGCGCATCGAGATGGCCACCCACAACGGGCGCCTGGAAGCCTTCGACAAGGCCCTGGACAAGCTGGAACACCGTTTCGAAAAACGCCTGGAACAGTGCCTAGACACCTATTTCTCCAACCTCAACCAAAGAGCCCAACCATGAGCGAGCGCCGCGACATCACCCTGGCCATCGGCGAACAGGACTTCACCTTTACCCTCGCCCCCCAGGACGTGACCAAGTACTTCAACGCCGTCACCCCCAGCAACAAGGTGGCGCCGTCCAACAACCTGCTGACCACCACCGTGGTACCCGCCCACCTCGACGCGCTGCGCCCGCTGCTGCGCAACCCGGTGTTCACGATGCAACTGGCCGGCACGCTGCTGGATGAGTACGCGCCCGACGTTGAAGTCGTCGTAAAAAAGCCCTCGGCCGTGCTGACCGCTTAAACGACGACAGCCTGGGCCAACTGCTGGCCCTGAACGAGCGCTGGCTACCCGGCGC
Organism: Pseudomonas sp. NFPP28; assembly: GCF_900115535.1. Lineage (NCBI taxonomy): Bacteria > Pseudomonadati > Pseudomonadota > Gammaproteobacteria > Pseudomonadales > Pseudomonadaceae > Pseudomonas > Pseudomonas sp. NFPP28. The sequence continues at coordinate 358,108 of NZ_FOWT01000004.1, forward strand.
CGAGCCTACGGCGGACAACCTGGGCACGGCCATGTGGCTGGAAAGTGAGTATTGGAAACGCATGGAGATCGCCGTGGCGAACGGGATTGCCAGGGCGTTGAAAGGGTGATTTTCGTTGGAAAACCTAATGTTTCACGGCGACTGTTTGCGTTACCTCGAACAGATTCCCGACTGCTCTGTAGATGCCTTGATTACAGATCCGCCGTACTCAAGCGGCGGCTTGCACGTAGGGGCGCGCCAACAAGCGCCCTCGGAGAAGTATTTACAGAGTGGCGGCAGCGTCCTGTACCCAGAATTTATGGGTGATCAGCGCGACCAGCGCTCCCATTTGCGGTGGTACGTGCTGTGGCTGACCGAAGCATTCAGGGCTTTGAAAACCGGGGCACCGGTTTGCCTATTCAGCGATTGGCGGCAATTGCCTCTGACCACCGATGCACTACAGGCGGCAGACTTCACCTGGCGCGGCATCGCTGTATGGGACAAGACCGAGGGAGTACGTCCGCAGAAGGGCCGCTTCAGCGCTCAGGCCGAGTACATCGTCTGGGGCAGCAAAGGCGCAATGCCGCTCGGCCGATCCGTGCCCCCTCTGCCCGGTGTTGTTCGCGAACCGGTACGCCGAAAAGACAAATTTCATATCACGGGAAAACCCACTGCGCTCATGCGGGCCCTCGTTAAAATTTGCGAGCCTGGTGGCGTCATTCTCGACCCGTTTGCAGGCTCGGGAAGCACGCTGGTAGCTGCTGCGCTTGAGGGCTACCGATGGCTGGCCAGTGAAGCCCTGCAGCACAACGTGCAAATCGCTCAAGAGCGCCTGAAAACCGTGGGTGCCGCAGGTACTGTGGTGTTGGCTTAAATGAGCGCAGCCGCCACCAGCAAACTCGACTTCATCCTGCGCCTGGTAGACCGCGTGAGCCAGCCCCTGGGCAAGGTCAAAACCGGCTTTAGCGATTTGGCGATGCAAGGTCAAAAAGGCCTGGTGCAGATGGGCGTAGGCATGGCCGGTATGATCGGCGCGGCACACGCACTCAAGGCCGCCATGGCCCCGGCGCTGGGTCAGAACGCCGCGCTGGGCGAAGTGGAAAGCCTGGGCGTGGCGGCGGATGCGCTGGATCTGCTCAACCAGAAGTCCTTGCAATTCAGCATTGCCTACGGCGAAAGCGCTACCGGGTTTGTGCGTTCGGCCTATGACATTCAGAGCGCTATTGCGGGGCTCACAGGCAACCAGCTGGCCGTGTTTACCAACGCGTCCAACGTGCTAGCCAAGGCAACCAAAGCCGACGCGGCGACCGTGACCGGTTACGTCGGCACGATGTACGGGATCTTTCAGAAACAGGCCGACGCCATGGGTAAGGTCGCCTGGGTTGAGCAACTGACCGGGCAAACCGCCACCGCCGTGCAGATGTTCAAGACCACTGGCCAGGGCATGAGCAACGCGTTTACCGCGCTCGGCGCCAGCGCGACGTCGGCAGGTATCCAGGCGGCCGAACAGATCGCCATCCTGGGCACGCTGCAGGCGACCATGAGCGGCGGCGAAGCCGGGACCAAGTACCGCGCCTTTCTCGCCGGGGCCTACGGCGCGCAGGCCAAGCTGGGCTTGTCGTTCACCGACAGCAAGGGCCGCTTGCTGCCGATGCTCGACATCCTGGCGAAGATCAACGCCAAGTATGGTGAGTTGGATGCCGCTGAAACCGATCTGATCAGCAAGGCCTTCGGCGGCAAGCAGGCGATGGGGCTGATTACTCAGCTGCTGCCCAAGACCGGCGACCTGGCCAACAGCATCGATCAGTTGGGCAAAGTCAAAGGCATGGAACAGGCCGAGAAGATGGCCAGGACCATTGCGGACCCGTGGGAGCGCTTTGAACACGCCGTCCTGGCAGTGCGCATCGCCTTCGGCCAGAAGCTGCTGCCCACGCTTAACCCGATCATTGAGCGGCTGGCCGAGGGCGGCTCGTCGGTGGTGCGTTGGACCACGTTGTTTCCCAACCTGACGCGGGTGATCGGCTTGACCGCGCTCACCGTCCTCGGGCTGACCGCCCTCGTCGCGCTGATGACCTTCACCTTTGGCGTGTGGCGCACCGTGGCCGTCCCGGTTATCGCGCTGTGGAAGCTGCTGAACCTAGTGGCGTGGCGCAGCGTCGGCGCGTACCTGATGCAGATCCTGCTGGTGACACTGTACGTGGCGGGCCTGGCGTCGCTGGTGCTGTGGTTCGGTCTGGTCAAAGGCGCGATGACGCTGTGGCAGGCCGCGATCTGGCTGACCAACGCCGCGCTGTGGGCCAACCCGGTGACCTGGATTGTGTTGGGCATTGTTGCCCTGGTGGCGGTGATCGTGGCGGTCGTTTATTTCTGGGGTGAGTGGACTACAGCCCTGATGAACACCGCCGCGTTCCAGTGGGTCAGCGAGCAGTTGGCGGCGCTGTCGGCCTGGTTCGATGCCATGGGCGGTTGGTCGGGCATGGCCAAAGCCGCGTGGGATGGGATCGTTGCGATCTTTCACAGCGCCATCAACGGCCTGATCGCGATGCTCAACACCATTCCCGGCGTGGACATCCAGGCGCGGTTTGGCGCACTGCCAACCGGGCCGGACCTCGACAGCCTTGAGGCCGCGCAGCGCGCCCAACAAACGATTAACGCGGCAATCCCTTCGCTTTCCCCCAACCGCGCCAACGCCGTGCCACCGGGCGGTTTGCTCACCAGCATCCAAAACACCGCCACGCAGAATCGGGGCACCCATGTGGAAAAAATCGAGATCCACACTAACAAGCCCATGACCGCCCATGAGCTGGAAGGGCTGCTGGGGATGGCGGGATGAGCGATTACATCGACCTGCTGATTGCCGGCAATGACCTGGTGCTGGACCCGTCCAACCAACCGCTGCTGATCGATGACCGCGCCAGCATCGCTCAGGACATCGCGCACATGATCCGCGAAAGCGGCTTGTTGGTAACCCTGATCGCCGAGCGCGACCCACTGCGCCAGCGCGATTGCCTGCAACAGCTGGAGCTGCGCGTGGAAGACGACGTGCGTCTGGTGCCCGGCACGGTAAGGATCCTGCGGCAAGCGCCAGGCGAGTACCTGGTAACCGCAGCCACCGTGAAATTCGGCGATGTGAAGGTGATGGTGTGAGCGCGGATTTTAAGCAGGCGCTGCGGGACGCCAACATCCCCACCACCGAGGCCGAACTGAAAAAGGCCTGGGAAAAACAGGCCGCCGAACAAGGCAGCAAGATCAGCAACACCAGCGCCTATTCGCCGTTCTGGCGCATCGTGTCGGCGCTGGTGACTCAGCCGGTGTTATGGCTGATCCAGTTCATCATCGACACGGTGCTGCCCAACTTTTTTGTGCAGACCGCCGTGGATGCCTGGCTGGATACGCTCGCCTGGGCGGTCAACGTTGAGCGCAAGCCCTCGACCAAAGCCCTAGGCGCGTTGTTGTTTACCCGCGCCACAGCGGCAGGGACGCTTGAGGTGCCAGCGGGTACGCGGGTGCAATCGGCCGCCATCAACGGGCATGTTTACGAGCTGATCACTACCCTGCCCGGCACCTTTGCTGACGGCGAAGCTCAACTGGCTATCCCCGTCGAGGCCATTGAGGCTGGCAGCGGCTACAACCTGGCGCCGGGTTACTACGCCATTCTGCCGGTGCCGGTACCGGGCATTGTGCAGGTGGTCAACACCGACGATTGGCTGACCCAACCGGGCGCCGACGCCGAACCCAACGACCAGCTGCGCCTGCGGGTGCGCAATCAGTTTTCAGCGGTGAACCAGTACCACACCGACGCAGTGTACCGCGCCATGATCACCGCCTTTCCCGGTGTGCACCCCGACGGTGTGTACTTCAAACACGGAGCGCCACGTGGGCCCGGCAGCGCCAATGCTTACGTGCTGTTCGACGCCGGGGTGCCGGCAGACGAGTACCTGGAGAAGATCAACGCGCACATCCGCGACGACGGCAACCATGGCCACGGTGACGATCTGATGGTCTACGTGATGCCCGAGACTGTGCACACGCTTGAGGTGAAGGTATGGCCGCGTGCCAACCTGACCCAGGACCAGCGCCGTCAGCTCGCCACGCAGATCGAACAATTCATCCGTGCCGCCTTCCGGGAAAGCACTGCGGCCGATTATCAGCCGACGCTGACTTATCCACAGTCGCGGTTTTCATTCAGCCGATTGGGCGAAGAGCTGCACGCACAATTCCCACGCATTGAATCCCTGCGGTTCAGCAATGCCGACATCCTCTCAGAGCTGAACATTCCCCGGATCGAAGCCCTCGAGGTGCTGCTCGATGCTTAAGCTAAACCTGCCCTTTTGGCTGAATGCCGGCGAGCTGACCAAGCTCAAATCCATCGCCCAAGCCTGGTGGGAAACCGTCGAGGACTGGGTGCAGTGGCCTTTGCTGCAAATGGACGCGGAGCACTGTCACCTGACCATTCTCGACCTAATTGCCTGGCAGCGCGACATTACCCGCTATCGCGGCGAGTCGGAAAGCCTCTATCGCATGCGCGTGAAATTCGCCTTCATCAACTCTGTCGACGCCGGTTCTACAGCGGGGCTGATGCGGATCCTCAATCGTCTGGGCGTCGGCTATGTGGAGATCGAAGAACGCCTGCCCGAACGGGATTGGGACGTGGTGGTACTCAAACTCAGTGACTCGCAGCTCTCGGACAACCCCGAGTTGCTGCGCGTGATCGTGCAGCAATACGGACGCACGTGCCGCCGCTACGACTTCGAGACGATCACCCCCGTCACGCTGCTGATGGCGCTGGCCGACTTTAACGACGACCAGCAAACGCTGGTCGCCACGCTCTAGGAGCCCGCCATGACCGCGAGCATTACCCGCGCCGGCGAACGGCTGATTGCCGAGAAACAGGCCGCCCATGAAGTGCTGCTAGTCCGCCGCTTTGTGCTGGCTCTGGTGCCGAACCTGGACCCGACAAAACCAGTGGACCGAGACGCGCCAAGGCCACCGCCGGGGCAGATCGTGCACACCCAGATCTACACCCAGAAAGGCTTCGTGAACCCTAATCAGGTGGTGTACAGCCTGATGATGGGCAGCGATATCGGCGACTTCGACTGGAACTGGATCGGCTTGGTCAGTGATGAAGATGTGCTGCTGGCCGTGGGGTACGTGCCGGTGCAGCAAAAGCGTAAGAACATCCCGCCGCATCAGATCGGCAACAACGTCACGCGCAACATGCTGCTGGTGTTTGATGGGGCCCAAGAACTGACCGCGGTGACCATCGACGCCAGTACTTGGCAGCATGACTTTACGGTGCGCCTGCGCGACATCGATGAGCGCGAGCGGTTGGCGAATCGGGACGTGTTTGGGCGGGCGTGTTTCTTTGGTGATGGGTTGCAGTTGGTGCAGGTTGAGGGGGCTTACCAGCTCAAGCCTGGGTTGGCGTATGTCGAAGGCCTGCGTATTCATCAGGCAGACGCCCTTCCTGTCGAACCGCCCGAGCTTCCCACCAAGGCGTATCTGGACGTGGCCCTTGTGCGCCAGGAAAACAGCGTGGGCGTGCAGTGGTCAATGGCGTGGGGCGAAGATCTGCCCGATTACAAAGACGTTGCGGGCGTTCAACATTACTGCGTCCCCCTGGCACAGTTGGCCGATTCGCGATCTGTGACGGACTTACGCAATGTAGAGCCGATCAACGGTCCACTGGTACAGCAATTTGCATTTCGAAACGGGGATTACAAAGAGCTGCGCGCACGGGCGACGACCAAGGCTGACGTGGGGCTGGATCAATTGCCCAACGAGAAAAGCGATGACCCGGCAACCAATAGCAGCGAGATCCTGGCCACCACCAAGGCGCTGAACAATCTGGACCAGAAAATCAGCGATTCGTTGGTGGGTATGGTTGCTGCCTTCGACATGCCCACCGCCCCGCCGGGCTGGCTCAAGCGCAACGGCGCCAACGTGTCCCGGACGGTCTTCGCCAAACTATTCGCCGTGATCGGCACGCGTTACGGTGCCGGCGATGGCAGCACCACGTTCAATATCGGCGACAGTCGCGGGCTGTTTGTGCGTGGCCTGGATGAAGGACGTGGGCTGGATGCAGGCCGGGCACTGGGCAGTGATCAGCTCGGTCAAAACGCGGCGCATGATCATGTGGCCAGCGTTGACGCCCAAGGCGCGCACAACCATAGCATCACGATCAGCGCCAATGGCGAGCACGCCCACGCCGCATCCAGCGACGTGCAAGGTGTACACAGCCACCTGACTTGGCCAATCGCTCTAAACATCGCCTCGGGCCAGGGCGGCGGTCACTACTCCGTGGGCGCGTCTCACGGTGCAAATACCTCAGCCGCAGGCGCTCACACACACAACATCAGCGTGGCCAGCGGCGGAAACCACACTCACGACGCAACCACCGGCCAGCAACCCGCGCACACGCACAGTGTGACTATCGCCACATCCGGCGGCGGTGAGGCACGCCCGGTCAACCAGGCGCTGCTCATCTGCATCAAATACTGAGGCCCGACATGCTGACCAAAACCGTGTACCAAACCAACCACCTGGGCCTGTATGTGGGCCCCGTCACCGCCGATGAGTCCCCGCTGGAGCCGGGCGTGTTTCTGATGCCGGGTGGCTGTGTAGAAGTGGCCCCACCCGAGGCGCCTGAAGACAAAATCCAGCACTGGAACGGCAAGCGCTGGCAATTGCTGGACTACTTCAATGGGTTGATCGTCTACCACACCAGTACCCGCGAGCCGCTGACGTTAACCGGCGTAGGACCGATCCCCAACGGCTATACCGTGCTGCGCCCGCAACCAGGGCAGGTATGGAAAAACGGCCGTTGGGTCGACGACCTGGACACAGTGCTGGCTCGGCTGTATCCGCAGAAGCTGGAGATGATCAACAGCCGCTGCGCCGCACTGATCGCCTCCGGTTTTACCTCTGACGCCCTGGGGCAAACTTACCGTTACGACAGCGCGATAGAGGACCAACTGAACCTGACGGGGCTGGTTTTGAGCGGGCTGGACGCGCCTTACCCTTGCTACGGTGATGACGAACAGAAGACCTACCGCGACCATACCGACGATCAACTCTATGCCGTGGGCCTGCACCTGCTCAAGCATAAGCAAACTGCGCTGCAGCACGCCGACGTGTTGAAACGGGCATTGGCAAAAACCCTCACTGATAAAGACTTGGCGACGATGCAGGCCATTGAGTGGGGCGTGCCAGAGTGACCTGGGCGCCAGTGGCCATGCGTTGGCCTGCTCAGGCAACAAAGTGGATGGACGATCTGGGGTCGGCGAAAACGATGGCAGGCACTGAACTGGAAAGCACTGCCAAGCGCCTTGCTGAACTGGATGGTTTGGCGATCACCAACCCAGGCCCGGTTGGGCCCGCTGCAAAAGCTGCCGTCACCGCCGGGCGTGCTGCCATGGCCGGGCAGATGGGGCAGGCGCCCGCCTGCATGGTGATTACGCCGTTTCAAAGCGGTGTTGGACAGGGCCGTGGGTATCAGCGTTTTTTGTCTGCACCGAACCTGTTGCAGTTGCTGGCCGACAAGCTGCTGGATGGCGCTGGCGGTCACGCGTTGGCGTTGATGTTTTTAACCACCCACTATAAGCAGCTGGCTAACGCGCTGGCCCGGTTCAATACCTTGATGCCGATACCGGAGTTGCAGCGCGCCGAGAAGCGAGCACGGTACCTATCTCAGCTTGAGACGGAAAAATGGGAGTTGCCTACCGCCGCCGCGCTACCGAGCTGGGGCACCTTGCCGTTGGAACGCTGCACCATTACCCAGGCGGCGAAGCGTTCGCTGTCGGGGCAGTTGGCCGCACTGGAAAGCTACACGGCGGACAGTTCACCGCTGGCGGACTTGTCTGCGCTTGCTGCCCGTAAGGCAGGGCAAGCGGCGGCGCGGGATCAGCAGTTGAAGGATCTGCAGGTGCAGTTGGCCAATCCAAGGCCGGATACGGCCATGGTCGCCCGCTTGATTGGCCCGGGAAGTGGCGGCGAATTGCGCCGGCAGTTGTTGTCCGACGCAGCGCCCGGCCATGAATGGGTGCTGTGCGCGGGGCTGCTGTTGGTCGGGCCGAAGGATGGGTTGAGCTTCGTGCAGGAGCTGGTGGGCCTATGACGCTGCTGCTCGATGGTCAGAAGATCAACGGCAAATCGTTGAAGGTCACGGCCAACCTGCGGATCGAGAGCGGCGATCTGTCGGGGCAGACCAGCAACACCGACAGCGCGCACAAGGGCTTCAAGCCCAAGGCACTGACGGTTTCACTGTTGATTCCTTATCGCGATCGGCAGCATCTGGTGGAGGTCATGCGCTTGGCGGAAGCCACGGCGAGTGGCGGGCAGCTCAAAACCTATCGGGTGGTCAATGACACGGCCGAGGCGTTCGGCGTACGGCAGGTGATGTTCAGCGACACGATTACCGCGCGGGAGGATGACAGCCTGGCCGCGTGGCGGGTGCAGTTTACGTTGACTGAGCGGTTGTCGAATCCTGAGCGGGTGGAAACGCGTCGGCCTTATAAAGACCTGCAACAGCAAGGCGGCACCGGGGACAGCGTGGCTGCGCCATCGGGAGAACCGGATGCGCCCGAGTTAAGCGGGTTTGAGCGGATCTTGAAGCGCGTGGACGACTATGTGGGGCCCATCTCTTGAAGCCCCATATAATGGTAAGGATAAACGGCCAACCCTTTGACCTGGTACAGCACGATGTCAGGCTGGAGCTGCGCACCCCAGGCCGTGCCAGCTTCACGATCAAATCCCCCACTGCCCAGCGCGGACTGGTGACGCTCGACCTGGGCTACAACGACAAGCCACTTCACCGGCACTTCGTCGGCTATGTAGAGCGCTGCACCACAGCCAATAGCCAGGAACAGGTGCTGTTCTGCCGGGAGGTCGCGGCAGTACTCGACTACCCATTGCCCATGGCCTTGCGGCATGTGGACCTTCGCGCCGTACTGGTCGAGGTCAGCCGCGTGACCGGTCTGCGCTTTCGAGTGCCAGATGCGCCGTACGCACGGGTGCGTGTGCCCTACTTCTATTCCCTGGGCGGCGGCGTTCAAGCCATGGACAGCCTGGCCCAGGTGTTCAACATCCCAGATTTTATCTGGCATCAACAAGGCGACGGCGAGGTGTTCATTGGCAGTTGGGCCGACAGTTACTGGGGCCTGCGCCCGGCGCTGCAACTGCCCGTTGAGCTGTTCGACAGCTGCCAAGGCAACCAAAGCGCCGAGATCGCCGCCCTACCCGGCCTGCGCCCTGGCGCAATGATCAACCACGGTCAGCGCATCACCGCTGTGACGCTGACCGGCACGCAAATGGTGCTCAAGTGGAAGAAGCCGTAACCCGCATTGTCGAAAGGCGCTTCCCGGAATTAGCCGGCGCCTATCACCTTCCCCGTTTTGCCCGGGTGCTGGCCGTTGCCGATCCACCTTTAGAGGCTGGACTGTGTGACGACTTCCGCCCGCGCTATGCCGTCGACCTTGAAGTGCTGGGGCCGGACGGTGAAGTGGATGCTGATCTACCCCATCTGCTGGGCGTTGCGCTGCCCGTTCCCGGCGGCGGTGCCGAGATGGGCTTCTATGGATTCCCCCAGGAAGGCACCGTCGTGGTGGTCAGCTTTGCCTATGGGCTGCCGAACAAGCCGTTCATTTTGCAGATCTTGCCGCATGGGTTGAGCCTGCCCCGGGTGCCGAAGGGGGATCAGGTTTGGCAGCACAGTGAGGCGGTGCAACAGCGGGCCGACGCCGAGGGGAATTGGTTGCGAGTGACAGACGCGACGATTACGGACCGGGCCAGCGAGCGCCAGGTGCAGGCGCTTGAGAATGCAGAACGGTATCAGGTCAGCATCGTGGAGGTGGACGACCACAGTACGGAATCGGTTGGGGGGATAAAGACCGTCGAGGCGTTGGGCGCGTTGAAGTTGCTGTCAGGCGGGTCGGCCAGCCTGGCGGCGGTTGATGACCTGCACATGGCTACCGGGCGGGATTTGAACCTGGTGGTCGGCCAAAAACACAACGCGACCGTTGGCGGTGACATGCGGGAGCGGATCCAGGGCCTGCGCGAAAGTGTGTCGGTCATTGGCCAGCGCCTGGTGGCCGGCAAAACGTGGCTCGGGTCCGAAGGCGTCAACGTGCTGCAGGTGCTGTGCGACCTGATTGACCTGGTGCAGCAGATGAACGCCGCCATCGCCGCGCACAAACACGGCCCGACACCGCCGCCGGATAACGCGGCTGAATTCGCAACACACGCAACCTCTGCCACGGCGCTCGCCGGACAGCTCAACCCCATCACCGAGTAAATGAATGCACCAACCCACCCTTGGCAGCCTGTTCGCAGGCATCGGAGGCTTTGATGTCGGATTTGAAAACGCCGGATACCGCACCGCCTGGCAAGTCGAGCTCAACCCCATCAACCGGGCTGTGCTTGCCGATCGATTTCCCCATGCACGCCAATTTGAAGACGTGCGCGAATGCGGGGCCCGCAACCTGTGCGCCGTCGACGTTATCACCGCCGGCTTCCCCTGCCAGGACATCAGCATCGCCGGCAGCCACGCACCCCGTGGACTGCAAGGCGAGAGAAGCGGGTTGTTTTGGGAAGTCATACGAATCCTCAAGGAAACACAACCTCGCTGGGTGGTCCTTGAGAACGTCGTTAACCTGCTCGCTGTCAACGATAGCCGCGACTTTGAGACAGTCATCCGGGCCCTTGCGGACTGCGGGTATGTGGGATTTTGGCGAGTGCTTAATGCTCAATATTTCGGAGTCCCCCAGCAACGTCGCCGCGTATTCCTGGTCGCGGGTTATAGACGAATGCCCCCCATCCAGCTCCTGGCTGACGCCGCGCCAGTGGACGCAATATCTCCAGCGTCTCAATCGCAGCACTGGCCACGGCCCGCGGATGCCTGGGCTGCCAATACTTTATTGGCAAACAAAGCCGGATCACAGATCGCTATGGGCTGTACCACTTTCGTCGCTGAACCGGACGGATGGGGTCAGATGGTTGAGCGGCAGCGAGAGGCTGAAAATGATGGGCTTTGCCTCGGACTGGATGCGGCCAACCTTGCGGAGGCTTTTGGTGCCGGAAATGCCGTTGTTACGCAGGTGGCGGAGTGGGTTGGGCGGGGGTTGAGGGAGGACAAGCGAACCACAAAACTGCCTTTCAAACGCTGAATTTTAAGCGATGGCGTCCGTTTGAACGGACGCCATTTGAAAACTATGCGTTGTAGGCTGCGTAGTCGCGAGCTCTTTTTTCAACAACTCGCTCAATGGCGATGTTGTTTCCGACTTGGGCGACATAGTCAATGCGCGTGGGTTTAAACTCAATTGCGGCCTCAGTTAGCACGCGAGCGATATCTGCCACTGCATCGCGCTCATCTTGCTGGGTATGGCCCATTTTATTGAATACCCATACCGTGTCTACGCGAGCCAACTTGGTCCAACCCTTGACAGCAAGCAGCTTGTAGAACTCTTCACGTCGAGACTCAGCGTTTACAAGGTCTAGAGAGACCATTACTCGGATCATTCGGTAAATTCCTTTTAGAGATTCTGCGCCGGATATAGCGCCAGTTGTTGGCAATCATGGCGGGCGGATCAAGGCTCCGGCAATAGGAAATATCCTGAATGACCGGGTCACGGAGAAAATAGGCATCTCCCGCATGACGATGTGGACAGACAAGGGCTGATCAAAACCTGAAACGTAACAATGCTCGCCAGAAATTTCTCAGCGGCGCCAATTGGTGCTTTCGCCAATTGCATCGGGAAAACACAGTGCTGCTTCACCATGCGTTTGAAAATGACATCTACCGGCACGCCGCTGTACGGCGCTTCAGCCAAGACTCGGCAATCCTCGCGCGATAGTATGCACGCGTGAATCGCCCCGCTCCCCGCGCAATGAAGGTGAACCAGAGCAACCAGATACAGCCCATGAGTAGCCCAGCGGGTGATGACGGAGAGGGTTGGAAGGGAGGGAAGGCTATGACTCATAGTCAGCTTTCTTGTACATTGAGAGTCCAGTCATTTAGGGATAGACATATGATCAAAAAGCCCACTCCTGCCCCCAAACCTCTTTTGGATGTTCCAAAACTTCTGTCAAACGCGGTGAGTTCGATACAGCTAGGCGTGGAAGACTTTCAAAATAGTCTCGGCCTGACAGGTAATCCATTAAGAGCCCTCTCCGCCGCTCGCAATTTATATGCAGGAGTATTATTACTCTTCAAATATAGAATTGCTTCTTTTGCGAAAAATAGCGAGCAAGCAGCAGAACTAATTTTTGAGACAAAGACGACACTACCAAAACTCAATGATAAAAACGAAATACATTGGCAACCGAACAAACCAAACCCAAACAAAACAATAGATGTAAATGCGATAAAAGATAGGTTTGAAAGCTTACAAATATCCACAAACTGGAAATCCATCGACACACTTAAAAGATGCCGAAATGCACTAGAGCATCTTCACCCTGAGCACTCCACTGGCGAAATCACGAACTTTCTTGCAAATCTATTCCCTTTACTTCAAGATTTTATAAAAAACGAACTTAATGAGAAGCCTTTAGATCTTTTGGGTGACGCATGGGAGGTGATGCTAAAACATCATGAGTTCCACGCAAGCAACATCACAGAATCACGGAATAAATGGTTGAAAGCGGGCTTCCCAGAAACCGCACTAGAACTATTAGGAACGGCTCAGTGTGAATGTTGTGGCTCTTTGCTTTTAGAACCACATGAAGAAGACACCGAACGGGCATTACCCATCGGTACGACCGAGTTTAGATATAGCTGTATTGCATGTCATCACGACAGTTCGATCACTGAGCTAATTGAAAGCGAGTTTTCACTAGCAAACAATTATTCATTTGACTATACCGATGACTCCTATTGTACAGCTGATTCAGAGTGTGGCGCCTGCGCTTTCCATTTATTTTCTAGAGACGAAGGCTTTTGTATTTGGTGTGGGCACACGGAAACCATTCCTGTTTGTTCTGAATGCAACACTACTCTTAGAGACTATGAAGCCGAACACGGACGATTGTGTGATCGCTGCCAACAAGACATGGACCACTATGAAGAGTATGAGGCGAGTATTAGATAACCGCTTGGCAAACGGCCTCTGCAACTAATGGCTAACAGCGCGGCACCAAACATATGAGACACTCTCTGAATTCGTTAAATATTTTGATTCGCATGCCTCCTGGGTTGAGCGCCGCCCCTTTTATAGATTTTCGCTGGTGATCAATAGCCTTCTTGAAAACCCCGACCGAAGCCAAGGAATTCATTTTTGTTCATATGCATTGCCGTAGCCCTACCCCTGTCGGCGCATGTATTCCGCGAAAAGTGGAACTGTAAAATCGAGATATCCGTGATCAGTGCTGTAAATCATCCCCTTCGCGATGATGTTGGATCGCGTAGGACCAAGTGAGCGCTGGGTTCGGCCCATTGCGTTAGCAATATCCGCCATAGCGTAGGGCCCATCTCCCAACTCGGACATTGCTTTCACAAACAGAATCTCGGCCTTTGTCAGCCGATCTAGTCGAACCTTGAAGAAACCCGCATCAAGCAAGGCTACGGTCTCGGTATATGACTGATTTACATCTTCGAGATTAATTTCTGGCCCCTCCGTGCTGTCCCAAGTAACAGAAGCCCATTCTTGAAGAAAGAAGGGGTAACCGGCTGTGCGCTCGACAATGGCTTCAAGTGCATCTTCGGTTATCGAAGCCTCCTCCTCTATCAAAGGTTTCTTGACCGCTGACGCGGCATCTGGTGCATCTAGGGCACCAATAGCGGGATAAAGAAATAGTCGCTCGGCGTAGGATTTTGCCTCTCCAGCAAGACGTGCAACTTGGGGAAGACCTGCGCCAACAAGAAGAACTGGTAATCTTTCTTGAGACATATGATGAATGGCTACAATCAGTGCAGATAGGTCTTTCTCTGAAAGATACTGCACTTCATCTATGAGAAGAATCCAACCCTTACCCGCGGCTTTCGCGGCCTTTCCGATAACGGCAAATAGGGCAGGTAGATCGTGCTCTAGGTCTCCACTATCGGCCAATCCAGGTTCTGGTTCTGGCTCAACACCGATCTCAACACCTGCGACTTCAATTTTAAAAATCGCCGCGAAACTCCGCAGGCCTCGCAATCCTTGAGCCGCGAGATTCTTTGCAGCCTCAACCCCTGATAAGGAACGCATGACCCGTCTCATTTCAGGGTAGAGCAGTCGCGCCAAGCTTACAGTTTCTGGCGACTCCACCTTAGATACAAGGAGACCTTCTTCCTCAGCAATTTTTCCAATTTCATTCAGCAATACTGTTTTACCGGTTCCCCTTAACCCTAGCAGCATTATCGACCGAGCGCTGCGTCCCAAGATCGCCCGGCCGCAAGAGATTCTCGCGCTCTCCAAAACCTTGTCGCGCCCTGCCAGTTCGGGTGGCCTGCTTCCCGCCCCAGGAGCGAAGGGATTACGATACGGGTCCATTCAAAATCTCCACATCTATCAATGCCTACCAAAGACTATCAATGACTAACAAAAATTACTAGTCTTTAATAGGCTTTAGTAGAAATGTGCTTTCGCCCCTCTGTCACGTCTAGATTGGTTTTAGCTATCCTAGACGGCACCACCAAGATTGCGCGTACGCGCACCCATCCAGATACTCGATTCCACTCAGGACAAACCCCGTGGGTGCCATCCCGGATAAAGTTGCATCCAGCAGGAGAGGAAGCGGATCGGGCTCAAGCGGCATCCCCTTAGAGACCCTGGCCACATTTGAGCTACGCCCCAGCTCATTCGCTACCTGCGGGGCGACAAGTACATCTCCTCTGATCGCCGGATAGCGCCGCCTTTCATGCGGACTCAAAGCAACACCCTTGCACCGCATAGGTGTGATCAGCATATGCATAGAAAGCCCTGTCTATTGATTACCCGACTCATCCAGAAATGCTTCCACTGCATATTCCAAAGCGCCATCAGCTCGCTCAAGCAAGTCACTGAGACCTTCCCCGTCAATAAGCTGCAACCTGTTCAACGCATAAGCCTGTTTCACCAGCACCTTATGATGGGAACTTGGATTCCTCAGCAGCGCGGCTTCGTCTCGAAAAAAAGTCTCCCAGATTTGGACCGTCCACACCGAGGGTAAATCACCAATGTCCATCGTCATCACCTCAACAAGCACTGTATGCACAGCCAGTATATTGCTGACCTATTCTGCCGTGGTGAACATCCGACGAAATGATAGCGGAGAGCCTCAACAGGTAACCGAGCGAAAAAGATTTGAACCTAAAAGCACTTTTCCCCCTCCCGCCGACGGGGCGTGTGTGGGGCATTTCACGAAAGCGCCCCCCCAGAAATGACAGCTCCGAAGCAATGGAAACCAAGCCTAAACTGGGGTAAGGATGGATTTCACACCGTGAAATATCACGAAGCCACGCGAAGCCTAAAGCACGAAAAGTGTCCACAAAGTGTCCACATCAAACGGGAAAATAGGCCTCACATTTCCCATATATGACAGAAAACCATGGACCCCAAGCTCTTCCCCAATGGATACTGGCCTTCTGTTTGGACTTGTAATCAGTAGGTCCCGGGTTCGACTCCTGGTGCCGGCACCATATCTCGAAGCCCCGCAATGCGGGGCTTTGTGGTTTCTGGGGTTTGGGAAACACTGAAAATCTATACTGCGGTTTTCGGGAAAACGTCCACAAAATGCCCGAGCTCAAAAAAACACAGCCCGCATTTCTCCAAACTTCCCTTCTTTTTGTTTGCCTCGTGAGTGAGCTCAAGGCCGATTTTTATCGCAGCCTCCAACAAATCTTCTGACTCACAGAAACCATGTGGATCTGTAGTCCCTTCGAAAAGTGATCCACCGGTGGCGACATCTAATCTCACGCTGGCAGCCAATGAAAATAGGGGTCAGAGCATGGTTTCAATAATGGTGGTCTGACCCCTGTTTCCTCTGACCCCTGTTTCCTCCAGCCCAGGGAATGGACTGCACCTGACTGACAGTCAGGCATGCCCCGATCATCGCATCACTGCTTTCACCCGACTCAGGATCTCGCGGCACCGGTCTCGTCAGCCAGTGCAGCCTCCACCCGCCCACTTCTGCGGAAGTGCTTAGGAGGCCAGATCATGAGATGCCCAAGCTCAGGGTCGTAAAGAGCCGCCAGTCCCGCGTTAGTGGACAACCCTCACAGGTCGCAGGGGCCTTGATCCCTGATAACACTCAACATTCTTGGCGGGATGACGTGAGGAAGGTTTAAAAGTTTTGGCTTCGAGAGGAGCTCGATCATGACATTAGTCGGTAGATGCGATGGGGCAATTTTAGCTACGGCCGGCAATTGAGCTATGCCGGGCCGCACGCGATGAAAGATCTGTTTGGCGGTGGGCATTACGGGACGGTCAAAGCGCACAGTGATCGCTGGCAGGCATTTGTACGCTGCTGTCACTCGGAAGATGGGCCAGGGTTTGACGATGCGCGGCAGATTAATCGGCAGACTTTGCTGGATTACGCCGGACATTTACGCTATTGCCACCGCGCAAAACCGGTTGCTCAGTGTGAACCGAACCATGGCCGCGCTTCACGGTAACCCGTATGTGAAAGTACCGAGTCCGAGCAAGGTGCTGGGAATTCGGCGCACCAGTGTTCGTCGTTCAGTGCCACAAGGCCAAGACCGCAAACAGGTGAATAGCCTGACTATGGCTCCACGCCCGAGAGCTCTGCCGGGCATAACGATCGCCTCGCTTAGGCGTAGCAAAACCTTTCACCATGCAGTAGCATTTTGCCATGTCGCGGAGTACCTCACCCCGCATCTTTTAAGTTCTATAATGGAAAGAAGAGCGCATGAAGGATCAAATTCTAGGCGGGTACATCGAAAACTTCAAAAAAACCAACAGTCTTGAAAAATTAGATGAAGCAGTTCTGTTTGAACATTTCGTTAATTTTTGTATCGTCTCCAAGCAGTACCCTAGAGACTTTGAATATAGCTCGATACATGTCGGCGGTTCGAATGATATCGGCTTAGATGGTGCGGCGTTTCTCGTCAACGGAAACATAATAAGAAACCAAGAAGACATTCCTTACTTTCTAGATAAAAACGGATACCTAGATGTATCCTTTACATTTATACAAACAAAAAAATCACCAAAATTCAATGGCGACCAAATAGGCAACTTAATATTTGGGATAAAAAGTTTTTTTGACTCGACCCCCGCAATACCAGAAAATGATGAGATAAAAAATCTTAGATCAATCAAAGAAGAAATCTATCGCAGCTCATTAAACTTTCAAGACGCGCCCGTCTTGGATCTATATTTTGTGACTACTGGCGAATGGAATAGTCCAGAGCAGATTACTGGACGCGTGAAAAGGGAGCTAAAAGAGCTTGAAAATAATAGCTTATTCTCTAGCATCAAATTCAACTTTATTGATGCAGCCATCCTAAAACAAATATACCGAGAAATAAACAGAAAAACTATAAAAGAAATAGAGTTCAGCAATCATGTATCTTTGCCGGAAATACCAGGTGCGCGGCAAGCTTGGATTGGCAGCATAAGGGCAAAAGATTACGTTACTCTTATATCAGACTCAGAAGGAAAACTTCAAAAGTACTTATTCGAAGATAACGTTCGAGATTTTCAAGGCGGCAACAAAGTAAATGCCGGAATAAAATCAACCATCTCAAACCAGGCCGACCAAGGTAATCTTCCGGTATTCAATAACGGCGTAACGATTATATCCAAAAAAGTAGATCTAATTAACAAAAAGGCAAAACTTACTGACTTCCAGATAGTAAATGGATGCCAAACCAGTTATGTGCTACACGAAAATTCCAAAGACTTACTAGACGACACGCATATTGTCATTAAAATCATCGAAACGACTGATTATGAGTTTGCTAGCAAAGTAGTCAAAGCGACTAATCGTCAGACTGAAGTTAGGGATGAAGCTTTTGAATCACTTTCGCAGTTCCACCGCGATCTCGAAGAATTTTACAAAGCCAAATCTCACTCTACAAAAAATCCTATCTACTATGAACGACGTTCTAAACAATATGGCGGAGAGCCTACTGTCCAGTCGAGCCAAATTGTAACTCTCCCCATACAGATAGCCGCGTATGTTGCTGCCCAGTTTGCACAACCACAAAGCACTCATCGTTACTACGGCGAGCTTTTGAACAGCAACAGAACCAAGATGTTCAAGCAAAATGAAAAATTTGAGCCATACTATATTTCTGCTCTAATACTAAAAAGGGCAGAGAATCTTTTCAAACTAGAAACACTCCACGGCGATTTGCGCCAACTAAAATATCATCTCGTATATTTAGTTTATCAATTTTACGAAAAGAAACGCAAGCTCCTGAAAGGGTATGATTACTCCGACATGATTGAAGAACTAGACAACTCTGATATCTATATACCCACACTCCAAGCTGCTGCGGAATCAATAAAAAAGACGATGACCTCTTTGAAAATACAAGGACATGAGGCCGCACGGAGCAAAATTTTTACCGATAGGATACGAGAAGATCTCGAAACTATATAGACGGTTACTTTTTATGTGGCACGAGATAATGTGCCACAGACATTTTCAAATCACCACGTGCGGCTCAATTTTTTAAGGATTAGCCGCCACCTTAAGACTATGAATTATAGTCTGCAAATTACACAAGCAGATACTTAGAGAGCAAGGAGAGGAATTGTCTTCCCCCCGTCTATTCAAGAAAGTAAATGGTGCAAGTTCTCCAAACCAAAACTGCAAAATTCAACAGATATCCTGACTGATGCTCCGACGCGCTCTATCGACACAGATCCTATATAGAGAAAAATTGTGTTTTTTTAGCAGTATCATTCCGATCCAGTTCGGACCCACTAATGGCCATCTTCATCAGATGTGCTTTACAGGCAACAAACAATACGAAAATCTTCATAACAAGATGAGTGTATTAAATGTCGCACTCTGGGAGCATCGCTATATTAAGTAGATAAATACATTAAGAATCTCAACACCCGAATTCGATTCCACTGAATGCCACAACTAGCTAATTTATTTATAGCTACTAGTTGGGGTACGCCAAATTTTCCATCAAGTTCCAGACCCGCAGAAAACCTAGTCCCGCCGACCATTACCGTTCGTCTGGTGCCGCACCATATCTCGAAGCCCCGCAATGCGGGGCTTTGTGGTTTCTGGGATTTGGGAAACACTGAAAATCTATACTGCGGTTTTCGGGAAAACGTCCACACTCAAAAAAGCACAGCCCGCATTCCCCCAAAATCCCCTTCTTGTTGCTTGCCTCGTCAGTCTGCTCACGGCCGACCTTCATCGCAGCCCCCAACAAATCCCCTGCCTCACAAAAACCATCTGAACCTGTAGTCCCTTCGAAAAGCGATCCTACGGTGGTGACATCCACACTCCCGCTGTCAGCCAACTGATGGAAACGGACAACCTGTTTAGCTTCATTCGGCGCCCCCCCACCAACACCACACGGACGCTCTCACCCCCACAGGTCCCCATGCTCAGTAGAAAAAAACAGACCTCCCCTGGGCGCTGAACGCCTTCCTCTGTACCAACCCCCCGATCTCGACGTTTATTCCAAATTATGAACTGCCAATAATTATGACCCAGCCATAAAAACAATAATTTCAGTAGCAACCTACACACCCTAATGAGGGCCTGAAAATCATCCCATCAATATTCCTGATTGCTCCCCACGTCCCACCACGCTACGCTCCGTTCCATCGCTGCCAATTCAGCGATCGGGCCTGAGAACCCGGCAAGATGCAGGCGCACCAAGCGCCCCAAAACCCGATTTGCAGGCGTTTTTTTTCGCCCACCATTTCGTGCAATGGCGGCTGTGCGTGGGAGACCTTCGGGTCTGCCGGGTTCCTGTATCTCCGGTTTCTCAGCCTGCGCACAGCTGCCACCCATTCGCCTGAGAACGAACGTGGTAGTTCTCACCAGATATGGGAGTTTTACCAATGACCGCTACAAGTCCGTCTGCGTTAACCACCCTCGGCGTCACCCCCTTCTCCTTTCACTCCGACCAACCTCTGTTCCGCGTCAATGGCGGTGTTTCCCTGCATGAAGCCTTGCACCATGTTTCCGACCTGCTCCATGTCGCCAAGCTGCTCGCAGAAGAGGCGGCTATGACACGGGAGACGGACCGTTATGCCTGGGCTTCGCATTATTTGCAGGAGATGAGCAAGGCGGTGATTGATGATGTGGTGAAGGTGTTGGAGTCACCCGGCAATAGCGCGCAGTAGACCTCACTGAAAAGGCCTGTCCTCGCCATGGTGCAGTCCAACTTGTGGCGAGGTTCGTTATCGCTCTCTATAAAGCCCCATTCAGCCCCCAACAAAAAAGGCACTTGCCGCGAACGCCAAGTGCCTTTCTCACACCACCTGAAACCCAATCACCGCGCCAACATAAACGTCTCATACTCCAGATCTTCCAGCGCCGACGATAGCCGCGCCAGCCCCAGCAGTACACACACCAGCAACGACAACGTAAACCCGTAGCCGAAGAAACTGGGCCCCAGGTGCATGCTGAGCAGGGTCAGGGCTGCGTTGAGTACGGCAAACAGTACGCACAGTTCCAGGACCACGCGGCGTTTGTCGAGGTAGAAGAACACGTTGAGCAACGCCATGAAGACCACCTGAATGCTCACGCCGATCAAGTCGATGTAGAACAGTGGCAGGTAGTAGCTGGAGATGCCGATCCATTCCAGCAGGCGCGGGGCGAAGAGGAACAGCAGCACCACGGTCAGGCCTTGGACTTTGCAGATTTCCAGCAGGCCCTGGCGGATGGAGAGGGTCATCTCGGTTTTCAGCGAGCCGATGTGCTGCAAGGTCTCGCCATCGCGGATGGCACGGAACAAGCGGTCGTACCACTCGGCAAAGTCGGTCTCGATACGCACCAGGAAAACGGCCATGCCGGGGATGATCGCCAAGTAAGCGATGAAGATCGGCATGTCGTACAGGATCGAGGCGCGCAGCGGGCCTATGACTTCGTTGGAAGTGCCTGGGTTGAACCAGAACAGGATTTTGTCGACCCAGATGCCGAAGTTGTAGAAGAACCCGGTCACCAGCAGGCTGAGGAACACGTTGCGACGATTGAGAAAATCAAACGCAATCATTTTCTCGGCACGGTACTCGCGCAGGATGTCGTACAGGTACAGGAACAACAGGCTGCCGTGCCCGATCAACAGCGCCAGCAACAGGCCGGGCATCTTCAGAAAGCTCAGCAGGTAGGCGCACGCGACCATCAGCGAGTAACCCACCATCATCACCAGCAGGATGCGGTTGTATTTCTTCATCCCCGAGAGAAAGATGATCACCAGCCACAGGTTGCACAGCACCACGAAGTTCGACAGCACCAGCACGCGGTAGACCAGCGGTTGATCGAACAGTAGCGCCAGCACGATAACCCCCAGCACCCCGGCACCGACCGTCACCATCAACAATATGCCCAGCAGGTTGGGCAGGATCTGCTCGTAGTTGTGCTCGAACAACTGGTCGGACACGAAGCGGGTGAAGAACAACTGCAGGCCACCGGTCAGGATCAATGAGCTGGCCATCAGGTACGTCACCGTGACCAGAAACTGCCCCACCAATGAGTTGGGCAACAGCAGGCCCAGGCTGATGATGCCCACCAGCATTACGCTGATGATCGACAGCACCCACGGGCCGGAGCTGATCAGGCCTGCATACACATAGGCGTGCAAGGTGGCGGTGTATGAGTCGCGCGAGAGGATCTTGCGCAGTTCGAAGCCAATACCGGCCATTTAACTATTCTCCATGGCGGCCTGGTACAGGTCGCGGTAGCGCTGCAGCATCAGGGCTTCGGTGTAGTAACGGTTGACCCGCAGCAAGCCGGCGGCCTGTGCAGCCTGCCAGCGCTCGGGGCTGCGCAGCAGTTCCAGGATCGCGGCGGACGTCGCCTGTGGGTCGGCAATCGCCACCACCTTGCCCGCCACGCCCAGGTCGCGGTCTTCGGCGCTGCCGCCTTCGATCAGTTCGCGGCATGAGCCGACGTCGCTGCTGACGACCGGCGTACCGGCAGCCCAGGCTTCGAGGATCACCAAGGGTTGTGCTTCGCTGATCGAGGTCAGCACCATCAGGCCAAGCTTGGGCAAGATGTCCTGGATGCGCTGGAAACCCAGGAAGTGCACTTTGCCTTCAAGCCCCAGGCTCGCCATCAGGCTGCGGCATTCGCTTACGTATTCCGGGTCTTCTTCCTCGGGGCCGACAATCCAGCCTTCGGCATGCGGCATGGCGCTGATCACGCCGCGCATGGCACGCAGGAACGTTTTCACGTCCTTGATCGGCACCACGCGCCCGATCAACCCGACCACCGGTGCAATGCCCGGCTCACGGGTTTCCATGGCGCGGGCCCACTGCGACAGGTCGATGCCATTGGCGATCAATGCCGTGCGGCTCGGATCGGCACCGTCCTTGATCTGACGCTGACGGTTGCCGTCATACAAGGCAATGATCTTGTCGGCGCTGTTGTAGGCCAGTTGGCCGATCCGTTCGAAGTAGCGCACCCACAGGGTCCGGATATACCCCGAGCCCCCGTCGAGGCTGCGGTTGAGCGCCTGCCCGGAGGTTTCGGCAATCCAGGTGGCCTGGGCCAGATCGATCTTGCGCTCCTTGGTATAAATACCGTGTTCGCTCAGCAGGTAAGTGCATTTCCAGCGGTGCTTGAGGATGCAGCCCAGCAGCCCGGCGTAACCGGTGGAAATCGAGTGCAGCACCCGCGCTGGCGGCATCTTGCGCGAGGCCTCGGCGAGCATCAGCAACGGCGACTGCAACGAACGCAGGGTCCAGAAATAGTTGACGAAAGATGGGTCGGCGCAGTGCTGGCGGTAGCCTTCGCTGAGGGTTTCCCAACTGGCACGGCTGCGCAGTACATCATCCAGGGTCATATGGCCCTCGGCGATGCAATTGAGCAGGCGCTCACCCAGCTCCCGCTCGGGCGGGTCCGGGTGGTGCAAAAAGCGATACAGGTCGGCCAACTGCTGTGGGTCGGCATCGCGCGGCGTGCCACGGGTATCGGCGGGGTGCGTCGCGTCTTCGAGGAACACCTCTTCGATGTGCACCACGTTCACCGGCACTTCATAACGCCGCGAGGTGTACGCCGAGCGCTGACCACCGATGAACATCACCGAAAAAGTCAGCTCCGGCAGGCCGAGGATCATCTGGTGAATCCAGCTCGATACGCCGCCGCGCACGTAAGGCCATGTGCCTTCCAGCAGCAGGCAGATGTCGGCCGTCGGGGTGGCTTCCTTATGATTCATTCCAGCTCCTCACCAACTCAGCAAAGGGTGGCCGCTGACGGGTTTCTTCCGGCAGCCTGGCGAGCAGCCCGGGGATTTCGTGATAGCGACCCGCTTCAAACGCCAGCTCGGCATGGAAAGGCAGTAACTGAGCCTCACCCAGACCGTTTCGCTCAGCCTCGTGCAAGAGGGCCTCGGCTCGCTCGTTTTCACCGCGCTCCAGGGCAATACGGCCGGCCAGCAGCAACAGCTCACCGCCCTCACCGGCCGCCAGACCTTGCTCGGCATGCTCGCTGGCCTGGTTCAGCACGTGTTCGAGCACACTGCCTTGGGCCAGGCCGAGGTAGGCCAATTCCCAATACCATCGCGCCAGCATGCTGTGCACCGGGCCGGCAGTTCGGGGGCTGACGCCGGCCAACTGTTCCAACGCCATCTGAATGTGCAGGTTGATGTCACTTTCCTGCTTGTCGAGCATCGAGTACGCCAGGAGACGCACGTCATCACTGGGGTCACCCAAGGCCAGCTTGAGGATGGGTACCGCGTCCTTGCCAGGCATGCGGCGAGTCGCCAGCAAAGCGGCCAGACGCTGATCGGGATCGGGCGCGTGGCGCAGCACGTCCTGCAAACCGCCATCGGCGAAAATCGGCGTGCGTGTCTGGGCCTGCGCACGGAACGGCAGGCTTGGGATCCCCACCGATCGCCACGCCTGCTGGTCGCGTTTACGCGGCAGGTACAGCGCCGGGAAGATCGACGCAACCACGCCCAGGGTGCCGATCACCGGCACAAAGAACGCCAGGCTGAAAATGAACAGTGGGCTCCACGGCAAAGGCGCCCGGTAGCGCGCCGGCAACAGCAACCATACGGCGCCGCACAGCATCAGGCAGGCCAAGCCATGGCTGAAGGTGAACACCAGCAGTTGGTGCATCTGTGGCGCATCGAGCCACAGACTGGCCCAACTGCCCGCCTCCAGCAGCACGGCGCCGCTAAACAGCCACTTGCTGATCATTCAGGCCACACTCGTTGTAGAGGAAGTTACGCAGCCCGTTGCGATCACAGCCAGGCTCCAGGTTGAAAGGCATGGCCCGCACACCCAGGCTGTCCAGGTCCGTGTCGATACCAAAGTGCTCGTGCAACAGCATGCCAATCCGCGCCAGGTAGCCTTCGGTACCTTCCGGGCTGGTCAACGGCAACAGCACCAGCAGCAGGCGATGTTCGCGGTTGTTGCGCACCGCCAGGTGCAAGTCCAGGCCACGTTGGCTGCGCTCCATCAGACGCGACAGTTCCTCGTTGGCGCGCGTCATCTCGAACGCGAACAACCCGGCGGGCAATGTGTGCTGTTCCACGTCCACCAACGACCGCTTGAGCTGCAACGAAAACTGCTGGGCGTGCGCATCGGGCAGGCTCAGCACTTGCGGATCGCGGCGCAACAGGTCGGCAATGTGGCCGGCCAGCAGCGACAAGAGGCTCAAGGTGCGGTCCTGGAACGCAAAGAACGGCATTTGCCGAACCGCCAGGATCGCCAGCAAGCGGCCTTCGGCATCGATCAACGGGATGCAGGCCTGCAGCGCGGAAAACTGCGCGGCGTTACCGGCGTCGATCAGTTCCTGGCGTACGCTCACCAGTTCGCCGCGCTCCAGGCATAGCCGGATCAAACCGTCATCGGTTTCCAGCAGCCCCATCACGCCGATCATCGCCAAGGCCTGGGGCAGTAGGTTTTTCTCGCTGTCGTCGACGCGGTACAAACCCGCCACGCGCAATGCACCGTATTGGCCGAGCATCGCCACGATCGGCTCGGCCAGCTCGCTCAATGCGTCGCCTTCGACCGGCATGCCGCGCAGTTTTTCACGCAGGCCCAGCAACGAGCTGCGCAGGCTCTGGTCACTGCCGGCCACGCGCTGCTCCAGCAGGTCATGGGACACCCGCAGGATCTGGTGGGCACGGGTGAATTCGTCGAGGCGGTACTGACGGTATTCGTTAGCCATCTGCAGACGCTCCAGGCGGCGCACCCACAGGTCGCGAACCTCACCCACCAGCATCCCGCACACCAGCACACCGACGATGAACGAGGGCTCAAGCTGGGTATAACCTGCATGCCCGGTGTAGCGCAGGGCAAACAGCGCCGCCACCAGCAGCACGGCGCTGAACAGGCCGCGCACAAAACCGTAACGCACACCCAACAGCAGTGGCGCCAGGATTGGCCAGGGGAAACCACCGTGCATTTGCAACGGGTCTTCGGGAGTCAGCCAGAAGCCGAGGCCAATGGCCAAGCCCGTTACCAGGAGTGTTTCCAGCCAAGACACCGGCCCGCTGGCGCGAGGCGCCAGGCTGTAATCCATGTGTGGAGAATTCATTGCGTTCACTCGAATCGAAGGGCGCCAACCAGTTTGTCGATTACCGTCTGAGCATTGCCCGCCAGGCTTTCACGGGACCAACCGGCGCGCGCGCCGCTTTTGCTCCAGAGCACACGACCACTGTTGGCGTCCAGCACACGCAGGCTGATGCCCACCGCCGGCTCGCCATCCAGGCCGTTCTTGTACTGCCACTCTTCGACGCTGCCGGCGATGACGTAATCGAGCTTTTGCTCACGAGCCCATTCCAGGGCACCGGTCAGGCGCTCGTTGTCGTCCATCAGCGCCTGCTCACCCTGGGTGCTGGTCGGGTAAACACGCGGTTGCAGGCCATGGCTGCTGAGTACGCTGAGCAGGATCTGCTCGCTGCGCTCACCGGCTTGCGGGGTCTGCGAATAGTTGATCATCGGCACGATGCCCCACTGCGCGTTACGCGGCAGGTCAGGGCTGTTTTCACTGGTGAAGCTGGAGCAGCCGGCGACGAACAGCACTGTCAGGGCCAGGCTCAGGTTACGAATTGCTTGCATAGGTTTTTCTCCCGTAGATTCTGTAATCAGCGCCCGAAACGCACGCCGTAGCTCATGCCCAGTGTGCCGCCGGACTTGCCATCCCCGCCTTGTGGCGCAGATTGGTAGCCGAAGGTGAGGGCCAGTTCGTCGTCACCCAGCACTTCGAAACCAATGCCCGTGTTGACGCCGTAGTTGAAGGTTTGGTCGGTCCACTGCCAGCCCGCCGTCATGTCCACCAGCCAGGTGTATTGCGGCTTGCTGCGCACCAGCGCACCGGGGATGCCGCGACGCCAGGACGTACCGACATAGAGTTGGCCGTAGCGGCTTTGCAGGAGGTCGCCCGACGGGATGGTCTGCAACTCGATCGGGTCACCCGGCTCAGGCGGCGCGACATCAGGCACTCGAATCGGGCCTTTGAAGTCGCTGGAGAGGTAATCCAGGTTGCGATCCTTCACGTTGTTCTTCTGGTAATCCACACCACTGCGCACCGTCCAGTTAGGCCCGGCGAATTCCAGCGTGTGGTTAAGCTCCAGCTTCAGCGCATGACCGCTGCCCAACGAGTCGCCGGCACGGGTCGAGAACGAGCGCTGCGCCACTTCCCAGCTCAACTGGTCCCGCGCAGTCAGGCCGTGACGGCCGCCGACCCAGGCGCGGTCCTGCTGGCCGAAAGCCCGCATCAGGCCGCTGTCGTCGCTCTTGCGATGCCAGTCCAGGCCGGTCTCGATCTGGTGGCTGTTGCCCAACTGCCACAGGCGCGACAGGCCCAGGCCGTTACGGTCGTCGTCCTTGCGTTGGCTGGTGTCGGCGAACAGCTTCCAGCTGCCGTTTTCCACCGCGCGCACCAAGGTCAGGGCCGCGTTGCTCTCGTCGCCGATGCGCGAAGAGATGACGTCGTCGCCTTTATAGTTGCCGTGTTCCATCTCGACATCGGCGTACCAGTTGTCACCCAGGTTATGGGCGATTTCCAGGCGCGGCGAGTCAAACGACAAGCCACCGAAATCCTGTTTCTGATACGACAGCAATGCGCCTTGCGGGGTGGCTTCGTGGATCTCCACCGCCTGGCGACGCAGTTGCTCGTTCACCGAATCCGGCTGGTCGCCGCCCAGTGCGGACAGGCTGGTGTCCAGTGCCTCGTTGGTACGCCCCAAACGGCTGAGCGCCTGTGCGCGCTGCGCCGGGTTCAGGTCGCTGCTGGCCAACAGGGTTTCGACCTGGGCTTTATTGCGGCTGCGCAAGGCTTCCTGGATCTGCTCGTAACGGTCGACCTTGAGCCCTTGGGTGCGCGCCCAGGCCAGCCAGTCGTCTTTCTGCGCTTGCTGGTTGGTCGCATCCAGGCGGGCCAGCAGGCGTTCGAACCACAGCTGTTTCATCGACGGCGAACCGTCTTTCCACTTCAGCAATTCTTGCTGGGCCTTCTGCGGCGAGTAGCTGCTCGACATCAAGCGCAGCCAGATCGCATAGCGTTGGGACGAGGGTTGCAGGTTGTCGGCCTCGGGGCTGCGCAGCAACTTCAAGCGCAGGCGCTGGGCGGCGTCCTGGTAGCCGGATGTGTCCAGTGCATCGGCATACGCGGCCTGCACCAGCCAGTCGTTCGGGCTGAGCTTGAGGTACATGCGATACCAAGCCAACGCCTCGGCATCGCGCCCCAACAGCTGGCTGGCGCTGGCGAACGGCAGCCAGAGCAGGCGGTCTGCCCGTGCATAGGCACGCCATTTGGCCAGCAGGAGTTTGAGTTTTGCCGTGTCGGCCTGGTCGACATACAGCCAGGTCAAACGCTCGCGGAACAGGTTGTCATCGGGGTAGCGCGACAAGCCCAGCAGATAGAGACGCTCGGCCTCGGAGGGATCGCCCTGCTCCACCGCCAAGGCACCGCGTACCGCCAGGACCTGGGCTTGCTCGTAGGCCTGCGGGTATTGCCTGGCGTCTTCCAACAGGGTAACGACCTGATCCCACTCGTGCAGCTCCTGGGCCAGTTGCAGCGCCTCGACCAACCGTTGCGGATCCTGGGCGCGGTGCCAGCTGTCGACCATCAACTTCAAGGCACGCTGCGGGTCACGGGCGCGATACAGGGTGATCAACTGGCTCTCGTCGCCACTGGTCAGCTTGCCGTTGAGGGACAGCAGTTTTTCCAGGGAGACGCGCAAGTCTTCGTCGCGCTCCAGGTCCCAGGCGAGCGCCGCACGGGTGCGCCAGTATTCCGGGTCATCGATGGATGAGTCGTCCGACTTGACCACTTCCCAGGCCGCCGGCTCATCAAACAGCTTCATTTGCGTGCTGGCCCAATCGACCAATTCGGCGGTGGTCAGCGTGTAGCGTTTTGCATAGTCCTTGTAGAGTTTGCCTTTGGCCGCGAACTGCCCGGTGTTTTCCAGGTTGTGCAGCAAGCGTGTCCAGGCCAGGCGATGGGCCGGGTACTTGCGCAGATAGGTGCGCAGCCATGCCTCGGATTCAGCCGGTGTACCACGGGATTCATGAGCGTAGATCAACGCATCCAGCTCGATGTCCGTGAGCGCACGCTGCTGCATGATGTCGGCGAGCAACGGGATCGAGCGGGCGAAGTCGAATTGCAGGCTGGCAAGGCGCCAGGCGTGCTCGCGGGTTTTCGGGTCCTCCTTGAGTTTGAGCAAGCGAATCCAGTAATCCAGCGCGGCTTCGTTATCACCGCGCCACTCACCGAGCTTGGCCATTTGCCCCAGCAACTCGGTGTCATCCGGGTAATCGATGACCAGCTCCTGACCGGTTTCCCACGCACCCGCCAGATCATTGATAGACAGGCGCACCTGGAATTCTTTGACCAGGATTTTGCGGTTGCCAGGCTCCAGGTCATGCCACTGCTGGAGCACGCGCTGGGCCAGGTCGAACTGCCTGGTCGCAACGGCGATATCCACGCCTTGCTCCAGCCACGCCACGTCGGTCTGCGGGTTCGTCAGCCGGGGCAGCTCGTCAGCCAGCACTTGCGCGGCCTGCTCGTCACGGCCGGCCGAGAGCAGGCTGTTGAACGCAAGTTGCGCGTACTCCCGTCGTTCGGGCGGTTGTTGGGCGTCACGCTCGAGTTGCAGATAGATGTCTGCCGCGTGCGCAGGCTGCTCACCCGCCAAGTACCACTGCGCGGCTGATTTGAGCGCCTCGGTGCGCTGCGCCGGGTCACGCCCTGCGATCTCTTCGAACACACTGGCGGCAAACGCCGGCGCCTGCAGGGTCAACGCCAGCTTCGCCAGGCTTTGCAGCTGGGCCACCGGCAGCTTGCGATGATCGAAGCTTTGCAGACGCTCGACCAACGCATGCTGCGCAATCAGGTCGTTGCCACTGGCTGCGATCAGCGCGTCCAGCTCCAGGCGATAGTAGGCCTGGATCTCCGGCTGCGGCTTGGGCCAGGCGTCCACGTGTTGGCGCGCCTTGGTGTAGTCACCCAGGCGAATCAGCAAGTCGACCAATTGCAAACGCAAATGGTCGTCATCCGGGTGCGCCGTCAGCAACAGCTCGGCATAGTTGGCCGACACGGCGTCGGGTTCGCGCCCGTCGGGCTGGAACACTTCTTCACGCTGGAAGGTTGCCCACAGCAGGCCACCCACGGCGACAGCGACCACCGCCAGTGCCCATGGGTTGAGCAGGCGGCTGCTTTTAGTTGCAGAGGAGTTGACCATTACTCACCTGCTTCATAGGAAGTTGAAAAGTCCAAAGGCCAGCCGAGGCCTTGCCTGCGAATCGTTGCCCATCGACTTCCACGCGGCAGGCGGTTGCCGAGCGTACGGTGAAGGTCAGGTCGAACTGACCGGCGAAGGAAAAGCTCACGCGCCGATCGTCCAGGTAACGCCAATCGAGCAACGGCACGTTGGCCTCCTCCAGCGCAGGGCGGGGATCTCTGTCCGCACGCAATGCGAGCAATGCCTTGTCGCTGCTCAGGGCCACATAGCGCCCTTGCGGCAAGTCACGTACACCCGCGACACCTTGGGATTTGAGCAAGTCCGGCCAGCCCATTTGTGCATCCAGGCGCACGGTACGCAGAGCGTCCATCCCGCGAATCTGCCAGGCGCCGTCCGCCGTTCGGGCCAGGCTCGACTGGTAAAGACCATGCAGACGGTCGACGTAGTCGCTCATCCATAACGACATCGGCTGTTGCTCGCGCAAGTAGCCGTAGATCTCGTGCATGGCCTTGATCGAGGCTTGCTTGGTGCTGGAATAGAAGTGGTAGTAGAGGTGCAGCCCGCGCAGGCGACGCGGACTGTCGGTCAGTTCGAACGTCTCGATCAACTCACGGAAGCCGTAGTACGGGCCTTTCCACAGGTTGGTGTAGAGGTTTTCGTTGATGATCGGCGCGTAGTACTGCAACCCCCCAGGCGTCGGCCGCAGCAACGGGTTCAACCCGGTCAGGGACGGGTTGGCCTTGGTCATGATGGTTTCGGCGCCGTTGACGTTTTTCAAGCCCGCGTCATAGGCCAGCTTGATGGTGCTGGCGGATGGCAGCGCATCGCCTGGCCAGAACACCATCTTCACCGGCTTCTGTGGCGTAGTCAGGTTTTGATTGATGTAATCGCGCGAGCCAAAAATCTCCCGACGAAAATCGATTTTTTCGTAGCCGGCGATTTTCATGTTCAAACCGTATTCCGGGTTGAAATTTTCGCGCTTCTCGGCCTTATCCGGCTGCATGAAAAACGGGTGGCTGTAGGTGTGCGTGGCCACTTCGACTTTAGGGTTGGCGAAGATCTCGCGGGCAATCGGCTCCAGCTCGCGGGCCAGGAAGGGGAACGCGCCACGCGGCGAGATCTCGCCCTCGATGATCGACACCGACGTCAGGAACGGGTTGGGCTTGATGTAGTCGTCCAGGGTATGACGACCGGCATAGGGAGTGCCGCGCACTTCGGCGCGGGAGGGAAATCCGTCGCCATCGATATGCACGGTCGCGATGCGCCGGCCATTTTCGGTGGTGGTGTCCGGCCGAGGTTGAGCCGGTAGACGCAGGCTGGCCTGAAGGAACGCGAAAGGGTCGAGAATCCAGCGGCTACGCTCGTTGTTGATTTCGAGCAGGTAAGGCGCCAGCGCAAGTCCCCCCCATTTACCGACCACCACCGGGTTGAAAACGGCGCCATTGGCACCGCTCAAGGACAACGCCGGGGTTGGGCCGTTGGGCAATACGCAGACCGCTGCCAGGTCACGGGAGCGAGGCACCACCGGTGCCTCGAATGCGCCCAGCAGGGCCTTGTCCTGGTGGGTGATGGTCAACACCTGAGTGGCGGGCGGCGCATCCAGCTTGAGGCCCAGGCGCTTGAGCAACAATTTGTCTTCAACCGGCAGACCACTGAAAAACGCCACTGGTACCTGCTCGTCCAGACGGGCATTGATAAAGCGATTGAACGCCGATGCATCCTGCGGCGGGCCGCTGGTCATCCAGGTGACCACACCCGCGTACAAGCCACTGAAACCGTAGAGCGGCAGGTCACTGTCGGCGGGCAGGTAATCGACTCGGTAACCGAGGTACTCCAACAAACCACCCAGGTTGCTATGGCCAGCGGCATCTTCCAGTGCACCTTCACGCGGGTCGTAGATCATCGCGATACGGCGCGGCTGGACCTCGATGCTGCTGATGCCCAGGGTGTTGAGGTCCGGGGTACTGATGTAGGGAATGAACCCCTCTTCGCGCAGACGCTTGGCGAGCGTGCGCGCCTCCTCACGACGCTCGGGTGGCAAGTAGTCGATGGCCACCAGCGGCACGCCCTTGGCGCGCAGCGGTTGCAGGTGGGTTTCGAGCCACTGGCGATCGGACTCGGACACCGGGCGATAGCGTTTGGCGGAAGCATCCCAACCGGCATGGATCGACTCGACCGCCACGGCGGCGGCAACGCCGTCCAGCTCAGGCAACACTTCGAAACCACGGTTGAAGAACAGCTTCAGGTTCGGCTGACGCTTGTGCAGCTCACGCAGCAAGCTGGCCAGGCCGACGCGCTGGTTCTCGCGCGAAGCCTCGGGCATCAGTTGGAAACTGTCGAGGGTGTCGAGGAACAGACCCGCATAGCCTTGCGCTTCCAGAGCCTTGGCACGTCCGAACAGATGCTCGCGCCAGACCGGCGACGTGAGATCCATCACCTGGCTGTTCCAGGCGTGATTACGCACAGGGGAAACCGCTTTGCTCAACCCGGCTTTCTCGACCTCAGCCTTATTGCCGTCAAACTCACCGATGGACAGGTAGGCAAATGGCTGGCTGCCCAACGCCCGCAAGGTTTTCACATCGCCAGGGGTCATGTGGCCCGGTTCGACCACGGCCCAGTCGAACTGCGCCAGTTCCGGCAGCGGTGGTTGCTCGGCGTACCAGAAAGCCACGCTGTTCGGTTGGGCCAAGGCAGCAGCGTGCACAGTCGGCCCGCCGACGAATAAGGCAAAAGCAGCCAACAGCCGCTCAGCGATCGCGCGGATACGCGTCCTGCGCAAAACGATTTCCATAATTCACTCTTGAAGATGACTGAGCCAATACTGCGTAGACGTCGGGCGAAGTGACCGACGAACTACAAGCTGCGCAACAGCCGCGCCAAACCCTGGCCAATGGAGGTCGGTTGCGGGAGTGCAAAGCGCTCCAACAGACGGGCGTTATTCGCGCGCGAATGACGGATGTCGCCTTGACGTGAAGCTTGGTACGTCACGTTCAACGCAGTACCGGTGGCACGGCCCAGCTCAGCGATCAGGTCGTTGAGACTGGTCGAGCGGCTGAGCCCTACGTTGATGGCTTCAGGTGCCTGTTCTCGGGTCTCCACCGCCTGGACGAGGATGCTCACCAGGTCCTGCACGTAGACGAAGTCGCGGGTTTGCTCACCGTCACCAAAGACGGTAATCGGCTTACCTGCCAGCGCACGCTCGGTGAAGATGCTGATCACGCCGGAGTACGGCGAAGACGGATCCTGGCGTGGGCCGAAGATATTGAAAAAGCGGAAGATCACTGGCTCCAGGCCGTGCTCGCGACGGTAGAAGTCCAGGTAGTACTCACTGGCCAACTTGTCGCTGGCATAAGGCGTCAGTGGCGACTTGGGCGTGTCTTCGGCGATGGCCGTGCCTTCGCCGTTGTTGCCGTAGGTAGCCGCGCTGGAGGCAAACACCACACGCGCCACACCGGCCTTGAGCATGCTTTGGCACACGTTGAGAGTGCCGACGAAATTGGCCTGGTGAGTGGCGACAGGATCGTCTACCGAGGCCTGCACCGACGCAACCGCAGCCAGATGCACGACTGCGCTGCAATCAACCATGGCTTGCTCGACCACGGCGCTGTCGGCGACATCGCCAACCAGCAGTTCCAGATCAGGATTACCGGCGGGCAGGTTAGCCACCTTACCGGTCGACAAGTTGTCCAATACGCGAATCTTGTAGCCTTTGCCCAGCAACGCATCAACCAGATGTGAACCAATAAAACCTGCACCACCGGTGACCAGAATTCGTCCTACAGCCATGAAGTTTACTTCCTAGAGACT
This sequence comes from Pseudomonas sp. NFPP28, assembly GCF_900115535.1. Taxonomy (NCBI): domain Bacteria; kingdom Pseudomonadati; phylum Pseudomonadota; class Gammaproteobacteria; order Pseudomonadales; family Pseudomonadaceae; genus Pseudomonas; species Pseudomonas sp. NFPP28. The sequence goes on from NZ_FOWT01000004.1 coordinate 391,649, forward strand.
CGAGCGCAGGCACCGACAAACGAGCCTGCTAATTAAAGGTGACAGTGTTTTAGGGCTACCCTGACCAACGTCGCCTGGCCATCCGAGTCCAAGCCGCCTTATCCCTGAATCTTGAAGAACCACAGCATGGGACGAATGCGCGTTACTAATGTCACTTTAATGGCTTAGAGCCATCAACATCGCGGGAATCATGGTGGATCCAAAAGAGACTGTCAACAAATTGTCTAAGATGCCGCCAAACGGCAAATCCGAGTCAAACTTGCCACTTATTTGACGCTACTAATAGGGCGCAGTCTTTTTTTCACCCTTTCAGGTATCACGTCTACCGCACCTATATTCGTGGCCCAGGCTGGGTGGTCGAGACGACTTACGTGACGATTGCTGGCTCCTACTTCTTGGGCGGCTACACGGTGTTGGGCGATGAAAGCTGGCAGTTCCTGCCCGGTTTTTCAGCGTTGGGCAGTGCTGAGGCGCGACTGCCTGCGCAGGTACACCATTTGCGCCGTCACGCCGATCACCAGCGCCAGCGCAATGCCCGCCTGCGCACCCAGCAGCACCGGCGATTTCAGGTCAGTGACGAAGGGGTGACCATCGGGAACGCGGCGCAACGTCTCGGACACGGTGGGCACCATCAGGAAAAAAGCCGTCAGGCTCAACAAGATCGTCTCCACATACACCCGGGCTCGCCCCAGCCAGGCCACGCGCCCTACCCCATAGCCCGCCAACAGCAGCGCAATCGTAATGATGCCGATGGCGTTGCTGACGGGCTGATGCGCGACCAGGAACACGGTGAGGCCACCGATCATCATCGACACGAAATACAACAACCCCGGCACTGACCGAGGCACGATACGGCCATGCCGGATAAACATGTAGACGGCCAGTGGAATGGCCGGCAGGCTGCCGAGGGTGTGCAGCCAGCCGAGAGCGGAGATTCCGAACATAGTGGGGTTCCCATGTGGTTGGATGATGTGCAAAAACGGTCAGCGCGGGAAAGGCTCATCCCGATGGCGCCGGCGCGCTATGATCTCGGCGGTCAGCTTAGTGAGGGCGGGGTCGAACCGACATGATGAATCCCTTGGAAAACTTGATCATTCATCCGCAATTGCAGCTGGAAGGGCTGGCCAAGGGCGACCTGCTGTCCCAGGTACTGGCGCAGATCCGCCTGACGGGTGATCGGGTTTATTCCTGCACACTGACGGAGGCACAGCCCCTCACGCTGGATGAAAGAAGCGCGCACATCTGCGTGCTCCAGCACGGCCGGTTGCATCTCTACGTTGCTGATCAGCCTCCCGTAGCGCTGGAGCAAGGCGATGTGATCCTGCTGCCCCACGATCCAACGGGCATCACGCTGACCGCCCTGAATGGTCCGGCAACCGTAGTCATCTGCCGCTTCTGGTTCGACGCGAGCAGTTTCCAGGCCATGCTGTTCGCCCTGCCTCGGCTGATCCACATCCAGCAAGCCGACGCCGCCGCATGGGCGGAAGGCATTCTGCATTTCATGTTGCTCGAAGCCCACGACACGCAACCGGGCGGGACATTAATGATTTCGCGCCTGATCGACCTGGTAGTAATTCGCATCCTGCGCACCTGGGTGCACCAGGGCACCGCTTCCGGATGGTTGGGTGGGTTGTCGGACGCGCGTATCGCCCGCGTGCTGAAAGCCATTCACGAAACACCGGGCAAGCAATGGCGCATCGACAACCTGGCAGAGGTGGCGGGCATGTCGCGATCGAATTTCTGCGAACGGTTCAGCGCCCTGGTCGGCCGCTCGCCGCTTCGGTATCAGAATGAATGGCGGCTGACCCTGGCGAAAACCATGCTGGCCAAGCAGGACGGCCGCATCGGAGAAGTGGGTTTTGCGATTGGCTATGAGTCCGAAGCGGCGTTCAGTCGCGCCTATAAAGCTTTTTTTGGCCGCTCGCCACGGGATGACAACGCCCGGCCGGGTTAGGCCGGGACGTGTGTATCAGTGCCCGGCGCTTTGCCCGCCGTCGACATGCAGAATCTCGCCGGTCACAAAACCGGCGGTTTCCAGGTAGACAATTGCCTGGGCGATGTCACTCACTTCCCCCATGTGCCCGACCGGGTGCAATTGCCCGAGCGCCGCGTGGGTTTCTTCGCCGTGCATCGGCGTCTTGATGATGCCCGGGCTCACTGCGTTCACACGGATTCCACGCTTGGCGTACTCAATCGCCAACGATTTGGTTGCCGAATTCAAGCCGCCTTTGGTGAGGTTGGCGAGTACCGACGGCACGCCATCAATGGCGTGGTCAGCCAGGCTGGTGGTGACGTTGACGATGTGGCCGGCGCGGTTCTTTTCCATCTCGGCAATCGCGAGTTGAGTGATGTAGAAGAAGCCATGGAGGTTCACCGCAAGCACGTTGGCGTAGTCCGCCTGGGTGTAGGCGGTGAAGGGTTTGGCGATGAAGATGCCAGCGTTGTTGATCAGGCTGTCGATGCGCCCGAAGGTGGCCAGGGTGTCGCGGATGATGCGCTGGGCCGTGGCCAGGTCGGCGATGTCGCCGGCGACGGTGAGGATGTCGGGGTCGGTGGACGGCTGGATCGAGCGCGAGGTGGCGACCACGCGGTAGTCGAGGGCACGGTAGGCCTGGACGACGGCGGCGCCGATACCTTGGGAGGCGCCGGTGATGATGACGACTTTTTTCATGAGGATGCTCCGGTAGGGATTCAGGCTTGGGATTTGCGGTATTCGGTGGTGGTGATGCCGGCGTAGCCCCAGTTATCGGTGTCGACTTCTTCGATGACGATATGGGTCAGGTCCGGGCGTTTGTGCAGGACGCGTTCGAGGGTTTCGGTAAATTCGGCGATGACCTGGGCTTTTTGCTCGGGGGTAACGCCGTCACGGGTGATGCGTAGGCTGACAAAGGGCATGGCGAGGACTCCAGTGGCCGACCATCGGGGTGATGGGCGAGCAGTGGGGCCAATTTAGGCTTGCGCTGGGAGGGGATAAAGGTGGGCCCGGTTACTTCATTAGTGATCCGATGTAACAAGTCCGCCTTGCATAGACGGGCATAAAAAAACCCCGAACCAGTCGGGGTTTTTTCGCCTGACACTCAGGCGCGACGCAGGATCAATTAGAAAACGTTGATCGGGTAGTCGGCGAACAGACGGATTTCGTTCCCGCCTACGTTGTAGTTGCTGGCGTTGTTGGAAACGCGCAACCAGGACGCACGCGCACGCAGGCTCAGGTCTTTGGCCGGGCCGCTCTGGACCACGTACTTGAACTGGTTCCAGATTTCACGCTCGGTGCCGTCGCCGCGGTTGGTACCGTCGTCGATGTTGGTACCCCGTACGTAGGCAACGTTGTAGGTCAGGCCCGGCACGCCGAAGGTGGCGAAATCGATGCCGTAGCCCACTTGCCACGAACGTTCGTCCTTGCCGTTGAAGTCGGACCAGTAGGAGTTGGCCAGCAGGATGGTGTTGCCACCGTCGCCGATGCCGCCAGCATTGCGGTAGCCGCCGTACAGGTAGCCGGTGTCGCCGGTGCTGCGCTGGTGAGCCACGGTGAAGCTGTGCGGGCCAACGGCCCAGGTCGCGCCCAGGCTCCAGATTTTGTTGTCGCGAGCATCTTCACTGCCTTGGTTTTCCAGGGCGAAGCTCTTGTCCAGCTTGGTTTTGTAGCCGTTGAAGTCAAAAGTCAGGGACTGCTTCTCTGGCAGGGCCAGCACGTAGTTGACGTTGACGTATTGCTTCTTCAGCACGTCCTGCATGTCGGAGGCATACAGCGCGGCGGACAGGCTTTCGGTGAATTTGTAGCTACCGCCGATGTAGTCGATGCTCTTCAGGCGACCGCTGTCGGTGCCTTCCATGCTCTTGCGCGCTTCTTTGGTGAAGTGACCCGCGTCCAGTTGCAGACCGGCGATCTCTTTGGAAACGATCGAGGTACCGGTGTAGGTTTCCGACAACAGACGGGAGTTGTCGTACTGCAGCACAGGCACGGCCGGGAACTGATCACCGTACTTGAGCACAGTGTTGGAAACGCGGAACTTGACGGCAGCGCCGCCCTTGGCCAGGTCGTGTGGTGCCGAGCCAGGGTTGTCGGCAGTGCCATTACCCGGTTTGAAGAAGTCGATACCGCCCGCGCCGGCGCGACCTTTACCACCGTCCAGGCGGATAGCGTATTGGCCGATCACGTCCACACCCACACCGACGGTGCCCTGGGTGAAACCGGACTCCAGCTTGCCGATGAAGCCTTGGCCCCACTCGGCTTTGTCTTGCTTGCCGTTTTTGTAGTCGCGGCTGATGTAGGCGTTACGTGCGGCGATGTTCAGGTGGCTGTCTTCGATAAAACCCTTGGACTGGTCCTGGTCGTTTGCCATTGCTGTCGATGCGCTCAAAATCCCCAGAGCGATCAGACTCATCCGTTGCTTCAACATTTTCTTGTATTCCTTATTCCTGGTTGAGTACGCGCTGTGACACCAGGCTCCGTAATGCTTTTTCTGGTGTCGACTGAATCCGGAAAAAAGAAGGCCCGCGGACGACTGAACATGCCGCGGGCCTTTTTATTGGATGAGTCATGGCGGTTAGCCACAGGCGTTGGGCGCAATCCTAGTCGCGCCCGGAACTATGTGTCAATTTCGCGAATCGTCTGTATTTAGGCGAAATAATTCTAAGCCAGGGCCTAAAGCCACATCGAAAGCGACAAAAAACCGCATCCGAAACGACAAAAAACACATCTAGTAACACTTTTCAAAGTCGATACGTTTGGCAATGGATAACGCGCGCAAATGCAAAGCATTACCATTAACGTGCTGTTTTTCTCCTAAACCATTCGGATACATTCCTTAATGCCTGCCCCTCGCCTGACGCCCATCACCCTTGGGCTTTCCGTTCTGCTGTCTGCCGGTTTTGCCTGCGCGGCCACCACGTTGCCCGAAACCTCGATCAGCGCCGAAGCTGACGAAGACGACCCACGCGTCAAGGAAACCAGCACCGCCACGCGCACCGCCACGCCGGTGCGTTATGTGCCCCAGGCCATCGACTCGGTAAAGACCGAAAGCCTGCGCGCCTACGGCACCAATGACCTGGGCCAGGCGTTGAGCGGCATTCCCAACGTCAGCAGCGGCGCCGATACGCGCTTCGACAGCCTGCGCATCCGGGGTTTCGACGCGAGCAACGACTTCTACCTGGATGGCATCCGCGATGACAGCCAGTACGTGCGCGACCTGCATAACATCGAGCGCATCGAAGTGCTCAAGGGGCCGGCAGCCGTACTCTACGGGCGAGGCGGTCAGGGAGGGATCGTCAACCGTGTGAGCAAACTGCCTGGCGCCGGCCACAAGTCGAGTATCGAGGCCCAAGGCGGCAGCAACGATTTGCGCAGTCTGTATGCCGACCTCAGCACCGACCCCACCGATGACATCAGCCTGCGCCTGAACATGGGCAACCAGGACAATAACAGCTGGCGCGATGGCGTCAGCGGCAATCGCCAGCTGTTTGCACCGTCCATGAGCTGGCAGCTCACGCCGGACCTGAATTGGCTGGTGCAATACGAATACAGCCGCTACAACCGCACGCCGGACCGTGGCGTTCCGGGGGTCAACGGCCGGCCGGCGGATGTGAGCCGCAGCACCACTTACTTCGACAGCCGCGACTACATCGACGACAAATCCCAGTCCCTGCGCTCCAGGCTGGCCTATGAGCTCAACGACAACTGGCAACTGCGCCAGACCCTGGGCGTATTCAAGCTCGACAGCGATTTCGACAACACCTACCAGACCGCCTACGTGCCTGCGACCAACAGCGTGACACGCCAGCGCTGGCAGCAAGACCTGACCACACGGAACCTCTTCAACAATGTCGAACTGGAAGGCGGCTTCAGCACCTTCGGCCTGGAGCATCGTTTGCTCACCGGCCTCGAGCTGGGCAGCCAGCGCCGCGATCCCAAGCTCTACACCGCCACCGCCGTCAGCCGTGGTGGCCAGGCCGTGCCGAGCCTGGACCTCAACCAGCCCAACCGCCACCTGAGCCATAACGGGCGGATGAGCGTGTCGAGCAACAACCACACCGAAGTGGAAAGTCGTGCGGTTTATGTACAAGACCAGCTGCGCCTGAATGATCAATGGCAGCTCCTGGCCGGCCTGCGCTACGACCGTTTCGAAGTGGACACCAAGAACAAAATCCTCAACACCCAACAGGCCGTCGACAGCCACAGCACCAGCCCGCGCTTTGGCGTGGTCTGGACGCCGCTGGAACATCACTCGTTCTATGCCTCGTGGAGCAAGACGTTCTCCCCGGCCGGTGGCGGCCTGATCGGCATCACCCCGAATGCCGCCGGCAGCGTCAACGACCTGAGCCCCGAGCTGACCAAACAGAAGGAAATCGGGGTCAAGAGCGATTGGCTCGACGACCGCCTGAGCACCACCCTGGCGGTGTACGAACTGGAGCTCTACAACCGCCGCACCAGCGACCCGCTGGACCGCACCATCACCCTGCTCAGCGGCTTGCAACGCTCACGCGGCGTGGAGCTGACCGCCACCGGCAAGATCGTCGGCAATTGGTACGTTCGCGGGGGAATCGGCCTGCAGGACGCCACGGTCGTGAAGGACAACAACGGCTTTGAAGGCAAGCGCGTCAGTGATGTGGCCAAGCGCAACGGCAGCCTGTTCATCACCTGGAAACCCGAGATGGGCTGGTACGCCGAAACCGGTTTGACGCTGGTGGGGGATCGTTACGCCGACAGTCTCAACACCGTGGTGCTGCCGGGTTATGGCCGTTGGGATGCCTTGGCGGGGTTCCGCCAGAAAGAATGGGACGTGAGGGCGGCGCTGAACAATATCGCGGACAACACCTACTATGCGTCGGCGACCAGCGTGGCGCAGATCCAGCCGGGAGAACCGCGCAGCGTGGTGGTGACTGGGACCTACAGTTTCTGAATCGAATACATCCAAAGGGTGTAGGAAGGGGCTTGCCCCCTCCCACATTTGTGCTCGGTGTTACTCAGTTTTTCAGCAGGTCGCACAACACGTGCACTTCATCCTCGCTGAACAGGCCTGCCGGGTAGCGTTCATTCATCACGCTGCGCAAGTCAGGCTGGCGCCTGATCCGTCGCGAGCCGTTTTCCTTCAACCAGAGCGCCAGTGCGGGAATCGCGTCGCCGCTGACCCGCAAGGGGTGGGCCGCACGCGTGTACATCAGGTTGATATCGGCATTCATTTCAGCGCTCTCTCCTACTGCGTGAGCGGCTAACTTACTCAAGGTTTATGACAGAACTGCGCAGTCATCACCTTGGGCCACTGTGACAGCACCGATACAAGAGCTATGCCAATGTCTCGTGTTTATAGGTATTCGGACACAAAAAAGCCCGCGACCTTGCTGGGCCGCGGGCTTGCTGTGGGCACCGGAACCGGTTGCGCCCGGCTTATCGCCTCGATGCTGTTACAACTGCACTCACTCTTTGTGCGGTGCCGGCTGCTGCTGTGTCAGACAGTGGATATTACCGCCACCCAGTAACAGTTCGCGGCCCGGCACCATCACCACTTCGTGCTGCGGGAACAGGTCCTGCAGGATCGCCTTGGCCTGGCTGTCCAGCGGGTCGTCGAAGCTTGGGGCGATGATGCCACCGTTGACGATCAGGAAGTTCACGTAGGAACCGGCCAAACGCACCGACGGATTCCGCTCCTGGGAGCCGTCAACCGGGTCGACACCGGCGCATTCTTCCTCCGTGGCGTACAGCGGCCCGGGAATCGGCATTTTATGCACTATGAACGAGCGACCCTGGGCGTCGGTGCTGCTTTGCAGCACGTCCATTGCGGCGTGGCAGCGCGCGTAGTTCGGGTCTTGTTCGTCATCGGTCCAGGCCAGCAACACTTCGCCCGGGCGCACGTAGCAGCAGAAGTTATCCACATGGCCGTCGGTTTCGTCGTTGAACAGGCCATCCGGCAACCAGATGATCTTATCCACAGCCAGGTTGGCGCTCAGCACCGCTTCGATCTCGGCCCGGCCCAGGTGCGGGTTGCGATTGCGGTTGAGCAGGCATTCTTCGGTGGTGATCAGGGTGCCTTCGCCGTCGACATGGATCGAACCGCCTTCCAGCACAAAACCTTCGGTGCGGTAGCGCGGTGCGCGTTCGATCTCGAGGATCTTGCCGCCAACCTGGGAATCGCGGTTCCACGGCGCATACAGGCCACCGTCAAAACCGCCCCAGGCGTTGAAGTCCCAGTTCACGCCGCGCACTTCGCCGCTGTTGTTGATCACGAAGGTCGGGCCGGTGTCGCGCACCCAGGCGTCATCGCTGGACATCTCCACCACGCGGATATTCGGCACATCCAGGCGTGCGCGGGCGTTTTCGTACTGGCCGGCAGATACGGCAACGGTCACCGGTTCAAAGCGTGCGATCGCCTTGGCCACGGCCACATGGGCAGCCTGCGCCGGCTTGCCGCCCAGGCGCCAGTTGTCCGGGCGCTCGGGCCAGATCATCCAGGTTTGCGTCTGTGGCGCCCATTCGGCAGGCATGTAGAAGCCATCGGCGCGAGGGGTGCTGTGCAGGGTGGTCATGGCGATCAGGACTCCGAATGGGGTAAAGGCCGACTTTATAACGGATAAAAATCGGCTTTAAAAGCGACAAAAGATCATAGCTGATGAGTATGACAGTAGTTAACCGATAACAATCGATTAATCACACCTGCTCATCCAGCACCTTCGACAGCATGTCGACAAAGAAGTCCACGCTGCGCCTCGACGTGACCATCGGCGGCTTGATCTTGAGAATGTTCAGATAGTCGCCGGTAGGCTGCATGAAAATCCCCAACTCCCGCAGGCGATCACACAGCAAAGTGGTTTCTTCGGTGGCGGGCTCCAGGGTTTGCCGGTTACGTACCAATTCCAGGCCGAGGTAAAATCCGGAACCGTGGACGGCGCCAACCAACGGATGGCGCTCGATCAGAGCTTCCAGGCGTGCCTTGAAATGCGCGCCAACCACCTGGGCGTTTTCCCACAGTTTTTCTTCTTCCATCACATCCAACACGGCCATGCCGATGCGGCAACTGACCGGGCTGCCCCCCGACGACGAGAAGAAGTAGCCCTCAGCCTCCAGCGCCTCGGCGATTTCACGCCGGGTGATGACCGCACCCAGGGGCTGGCCGTTGCCCATGCCCTTGGCCATGGTGATGATATCGGGCACCACACCCTGCTCTTCAAAGCCCCAGAAGAAATGCCCCATGCGGCCGTAACCCACCTGCACCTCATCAGCGATGCACACGCCGCCCTGGGCGCGGACAAGCTCATACACCCGCTGCAAATAGCCCGGCGGCAACGAGATGCCGCCGGCATTGCCGTACACCGGTTCACAGATGAAACCGGCCAGCTGGCGTTGGCTCGCGGCGATTTTCGCCAGGTTGTGCTCCACACTTCGTACGTAATCGGGCGCACTGTCCTGCCCGCGGAACTCGCCGCGATAGGTATTCGGTGCGGTCACCGGGTGCACCCAGTCCGGGCGGCTGCTCAAGGCCTGGGGGTTGTCAGCAATCGAGGTGGACACCGCATCCGCCGCCACCGACCAGCCGTGGTACGCCTCCAGCACGCTGAGCATGTCGCGCCCGCCGCTGTAGGCCCAGGCCAGGCGTATCGCCAAGTCATTGGCCTCGGTGCCGCTGTTGACCAGGAACACCCGGTCCATGCCTTCTGGTGCCAGCGCGAGCAAGCGCTCGGAAAACTCGGCAATCGCCGCGTAATGAAACCGCGAGTTGGTGTTGAGCAACGACCACTGCCGCGCCGCCACCGCCGCCATGCGCGGGTGGCCATGGCCAAGCACCGCCACGTTGTTGAGCATGTCCAGGTAGGAACGACCCTGCATGTCGATCAGGTGGTTGCGCCAGCCACGCTCGATGCGCGGCGGATCGACGTAATAGTGCTTTTGCGAACGGGCGAAACTGGCGTCGCGGCGGGCCAGCAGGGCCTTGGGGTCCAGCTCGGGCTCGGCGTCGCAAGCCAGCCCCAGCAGCGCGGCCGGCGATGGGCAAAGCGCTTGCCACGCCGCTGCCCGGGACGGTGCGCAGAATAGCGGTGCGGGCAAGTCAACACGGCAAAGCTGCACTGTCAGCGGGCCTTCGGCCTCACCGATCACCTGGCCCTTGAGCACCGCAGCCCCCGGCTGCAACAGCGGCTTTACACCCCATAGCCGCACGGTCGCTTCGCTGTTATGCACATGAAGTTCATCATTGGCTCCTCGTCGTACCACACCGGCAAACGGCGCTTCGACGGAAGTCCCCGATGGCACGTGCAGCTCAACGTGCAACGCAAACGTCTCCGGCTCGGTCGCACTGTCGGGCCGGGTACGCGACAAACGGTATTGCCCATAGCGGCTCGCCGCCAGCCCATGTACCGCCGCCGCATCCTGCAACAGGCGTTGATCGATGCCGGCTTGCTCCCAGTTGCCCGCCTCGAAATGCGGGCTGAGCACACCCAGGTCGATCAGCGCGAACTCGCGGCCTACCAACCCCGGCAACAAGGGCGCAAAACCTTGGCTGAGGATGGGTGCGGGTGCCTGGCCAACACGGCTGAGAATCGCCGCTTCCATCAGCTCAAACGGCACCGAGGTCGCTACATGGAAGATTTCCCACTCATGCTCGGCGTTTTTCAGCAGGTAGCTGTTATGCGGATCCAGCCGTTGTTGCTGCTCGCTGCTCAAGACCAGCACCGCCGCCCGGGCGACGATCAGCGGCCATAGCGCCTGTAATTCTGCGGGTTGCAAGGGCGTCACCGCATGACAAGCCTGGATTGCCGGCAAAATCGCAAAGGGATCGCCCTCGGCATGGTGCAGCAGGGCGGCGCAGGTCACCGACAGGTCGGCAATGCGCCAGGTGTGCACCAGATCGCCAAAATCGATCACGCCCTGAAGTTGCCAGTGGCGTTGCGCATCACGCTGCCACACCACATTGTCGTCGGTGATATCCATGTGCACGGCTTGCCACGGCAGGTGGTCGGCCAGGGAGCGCATACGGTTGCGGACCTGCTCAGCCACTTGCTCCAGTGCTTCGCGGTGGGGCAAATCTTCCAGGGTGGCCAGCAGATGCTTGATCAATTCCAGGGCATGGCGCGGGTCCCATTGCAACGTACGCTCCAGGCCCGGATGTTCGAACGACGCCAGCGCCTGGCTCATCCGACCGCACAGGTCACCGAAGCCTGCGATCACCCTGTGCCCCAAATGCGCCTGATGGGTCAACGGCTGGCCGTCGATGTAATCCAGCACCCGCACATGCAAGGTTTGGCCGTCGAGGGTCAGGGTCAGCAGTTCCTCACCGGTCAGAGCCTTGATGACCCTGGGTGCGCGCACAGCCTGCAAGGTGTTGAGCGCCGCGTGCTGGGCCTGAAGCTCAACGGCAGTGTAGTCGCCCCGGCAGATTTTCAGAACGAACCGGCCACGGGCACTGTCAACTTTGTAGTTGAGATCCTGCTGGCTGCCCAATGACTGCAAGGTGCCCGTGAGGCCATAATGCTGCTCGAGCAGTTGAGCCGCCTGATCGGGGCTTACTTGCGGGCAGGGTAGACTGGCGCGATGGATCAGGGTGGCGAGCAGCATGGGGGTGGCCTCGGTTTTTTAGGGGTGTATATCGCCATTGTTCAGGGGGCTTGCGCAACCCCCTGCGCAAACCACGCTTGCACCGCCCGGCGGCACAACTCAAGCTATGCTCCATTCACTTAATGTCCGTCTAAGGAAAAGGCCCTCCGACATGCGCATTCTCATCACCGGTGGCGCCGGTTTTATTGGCTCCGCCTTGATCCGCCACCTGATTCAGCACACCGAGCACGAAGTGCTGAACCTGGACAAACTCACGTATGCCGGCAACCTGGAATCGCTGACCAGCATCGCGTCCAACAGCCGCTACGAGTTCGTCCAGGCCGATATTGTCGACCAGGCCACTGTCAGTGCCGTACTGAAGCGCTTCGAGCCCCAGGCGATCATGCACCTGGCGGCCGAGTCCCATGTAGACCGCTCGATCGATGGCCCGTCGGACTTCATTCAGACCAATATCGTAGGCACCTACAGCTTGCTGGAAGCCACCCGCGCCTATTGGCAGACGCTCGACGAGCCCGCCAAGCGTGCGTTCCGCTTCCATCACATCTCCACCGATGAGGTGTACGGCGACCTGCATGGCGTGGACGACCTGTTCACTGAAACCACACCCTATGCACCCAGCTCACCGTATTCGGCCAGCAAGGCGGCGTCCGATCACCTGGTCCGCGCCTGGCAGCGCACCTACGGCTTGCCGGTGCTGCTGACCAACTGCTCGAACAACTACGGGCCATTCCACTTCCCCGAGAAGCTGATCCCGCTGGTGATACTCAATGCCCTCGCGGGCAAGCCACTGCCCGTCTACGGTGACGGTTTGCAGGTGCGCGACTGGCTGTTCGTCGAAGACCACGCCCGCGCATTGCTCAAAGTGGTCACCGAAGGTGTGGTCGGCGAGACCTACAACATCGGCGGACACAACGAGCAGAAGAATATCGACGTGGTACGCGGCATCTGCGCCCTGCTCGAAGAACTGGCGCCACAGCGCCCGGCCGGTGTCGAGCAGTACACCGACCTGATTACCTTCGTGAAGGATCGCCCGGGCCATGACCAGCGCTATGCCATCGATGCTGGCAAGATCGAGCGAGAGCTGGGTTGGACCCCCGAAGAAACCTTTGAAACAGGGCTGCGCAAAACCGTGCAGTGGTACCTGGATAACCTGGAATGGTGCCGCAGGGTCCAGGACGGCAGTTACCAGGGTGAACGTTTGGGCAACACCGACCTTAAGGATCTGATTGCATGATGAAGGGAATCGTATTGGCCGGCGGCTCCGGCACGCGTTTGCACCCCATTACCCTGGGCGTGTCCAAGCAGCTGCTGCCGGTGTATGACAAACCGATGATCTACTACCCGATCTCGGTACTGATGCTGGCGGGGATCAAAGATATTCTGGTGATATCCACACCGGTGGACTTGCCGCAGTATCGCAACCTACTGGGTGATGGCAGCCAGTTTGGCGTACATTTCAGTTATGCCGAACAGCCAACCCCGGATGGCCTGGCCCAGGCCTTCATCATTGGCGAGGAATTCATCGGCGATGACCCTGTGTGCCTGATCCTGGGTGACAACATCTTTCATGGTCAGCACTTCGGCGAGCAATTGCTCCGCGCCGCCAAGCGGCCGACGGGCGCTACTGTCTTCGGCTACTGGGTCAAGGACCCGGAGCGCTTCGGCGTGATCGACTTCGACAGCGAAGGCCGTGCGCTGTCCATCGAAGAAAAGCCCGCGAAGCCCAAGTCCAGCTACGCAGTGACCGGCCTGTACTTCTACGACAACGACGTGATCAAGATCGCCAAGGCAGTCAAGCCTTCGCCTCGAGGGGAGCTTGAGATTACCGACGTCAACAACGCCTACCTCAAGCGCGGCGACCTGCAGGTTGAGCGCTTTGGCCGTGGCTTTGCCTGGCTGGATACGGGGACGCACGACAGCTTGCTGGAAGCCTCGCAGTACGTGCAGACCATCGAACACCGCCAGGGTTTGAAAGTGGCCTGCCTGGAAGAAATCGCCTACGAAAATGGCTGGATCGACCGCGACCACCTGCTGGAACGCGCCAAGTATTTCGGCAAGACCGGCTATGGCCAGTACCTGTTCTCGCTGGCCGGAGAGAACAAGTGAACGTTGTTGAAACCACTTTGCCCGGCGTACTGATCCTCGAACCCAAAGTGTTCGGCGATGAACGCGGCTTTTTCTACGAAAGTTTCAATGCCCGCGCCTTTGAAGCGGCCACTGGGCTCAAGCGTGAATTCGTGCAGGACAATCATTCGCGCTCACAAAAAGGCGTGCTGCGGGGCCTGCACTACCAGCTCGAACACACCCAGGGCAAACTGGTGCGCGTCATCGCCGGGGAAGTGTTGGACGTGACCGTGGACATCCGCCGCAGCTCGCCGAACTTCGGCCAATGGGTCGGCGTGCGGCTGTCAGCACAGAACAATCGCCAGCTGTGGGTGCCGGAAGGTTTCGCCCATGGTTTCGTGGTAGTGAGCGATCACGCCGAGTTCCTGTACAAAACCACCGATTACTATCAGCCCAGCGCCGAACGCAGCATCCTGTGGAATGACCCGACGCTGGCCATCGATTGGCAGCTGACCGAAGCGCCACAGTTGTCCGCCAAGGACCAGGCAGCTAAACCCTTGATGGAAGCCGACCTGTTCCCATGAAGATCCTGATCTGTGGCCAGCACGGCCAAGTCTCCCGCGAACTGCAACAACGCCTCCAGGGCTTGGGCGAACTCATCGTCCTGGGCCGCGACCAGCTTGACCTGGCCAATGCAGAGCAGATCCGCCAGCAAGTGCGCGCCCACCGCCCCAGCCTGATTATCAACGCAGCGGCTCACACCGCTGTCGATCAGGCCGAAAGCGAACCGGACGCCGCATTTGCCATCAACGCCATCGCCCCCGGCATTCTCGCCGAGGAAGCCAAGGCACTGGGCATCCCGTTGATCCACTACTCAACCGACTACGTGTTCGACGGCAGCAAACCGGCGCCTTACACCGAAGCCGACACGCCGAACCCGCTGGGCGTCTATGGCCAGAGCAAGCTGGCCGGCGAGCAGGCGATTGCAGCCGTAGGGGGTCAGTACCTGGTTCTGCGCACCAGTTGGGTCTACTCCAACCACGGCAAGAACTTCCTGCTGACCATGCAACGCCTGCTGCAGGAAAAACCGCAGATGCGCATCGTCGCCGATCAGATCGGCGCACCGACCTGGGCCGGTAGCATCGCCGACAGTACGCTTGCGTTGATCGAGCGCTGGCAAGCCGGCACAGCGGGGGAATGGGGGGTGTATCACCTGACCGCCCAAGGTGAAACGTCGTGGTTCGGTTTTGCCGAGGCCATCGGCGAGCATCTGCGCAAGCAGGGCAAAGCCTGTGCCGAGCTGGAAGCCATCCCGTCCAGCGCCTACCCGACGCCCGCCCAGCGTCCCTTGAACTCACGCCTCGATTGCAGCCGCTTGCAACAACAATGGCACGTCAGCCAGCCGCAGTGGCAAGACGCATTGCGCGAGTGTCTTGCACAGCAGCACTAGGCATAATGCGCCTGTACCCACAGGCGCACGACTCCCATGACTCCACCCCTCCCGCACAGACCCCGCTGGCGCAGCCTCGCCCTCCTGGCGCTTTGCCTGGCGCCGCTATTGTGGCCGCTGGAGCATCTGGCCGAGCGTTATTACCGCAGCGAACTGGCCGGCCAGAACCGCCAGACCCTCGACCTGTACGTCGCCAACCTGCTCGGCACCCTGCACCGCTATGAAGTGCTGCCGCAAATCCTCGGCGACCTGCCGGCCCTGCGCACTGCATTGGACGCGCCCAACGTCAGCACCAACCTGGTCAACGCCAACCTGCTGCTCAAGGAGGTCGCCGCCCAGGCCGGGGTGGAAGTGATGTACCTGATGGACACCACCGGCAAGACCCTCGCGGCGTCCAATTGGGATAAACAAGACAGCTTTGTCGGGCGCAACTTCTCGTTCCGCCCGTATTTCAGCGAAGCCATGGCCGGGCGCCTGGGGCGGTTTTTCGGCCTGGGCACTACATCGGCCAAGCGCGGTTATTTCTTCGCCGCCGCCGTACGTGATGGCGATAAGATCATCGGTGTACTGGTGGTCAAGGTCGACCTGGACCACACCGAAAGCCTGTGGGGCAACACCCCGGAACAACTGCTGGTCACCGACCATAACGGCGTGGTGATCCTGACCTCGCGCCCGCAATGGCGATTCCGCGCAACCCGTCCGCTGACCGCTGAAGAACGCCAGGCCATCATCGCCATCCAGCCCTACCCGACCCGCGACCCGCAGCCGTTGAGCCTGAGCAGCACCGCGTGGCTGCGCCAATCCACCGCCATCGCCGAAACGGGCTGGAATGTGGAAATCCTTGCGCCACGTTCGTTGATCAACCGCCCGGTGCGCACCGTGGTTGCCGTCGGCGGCGCGACGCTGCTGGTGCTGATGTTGCTGCTGGGCCTGATGATGCAACGTCGCCGTCACTACCTGGAGCGCATTGCGTTCGAAGCCAAGGCCCGGCGCGAGCTGGAAGCGCGGGTAGTCGAGCGTACCAGTGACCTGGAGGGCCTCAACCGGCGCCTGAAACAGGAAGTGCTGGAGCGCGAACACGCCCAGCAGGAGTTGGTACGAGCCCAGGACGACCTGGTGCAAGCGGGTAAACTGTCGGCGCTGGGCACCATGTCGGCGAGCATCAGTCACGAACTTAATCAGCCCCTGGCCGCCATCCGCAGCTACGCGGAAAACGCCGAAATCCTGCTCGACCATGAACGCACCGATGACGCCCGCGGCAACCTCAAGCTGATCAGCGAACTGACCGGGCGCATGGCCTCGATCATCGCCCACCTGCGCGCTTTTGCCCGTCGCGACCGCCATGCGCCCGAAAGCGTGGCCCTGCAACCGGCGCTCGACGATGCGCTGGCGTTGCTGGCCAAGCGGCGACGGTCGATGGAGGTGGAACTGATCCGCGACTTGCCGGAGGCCACCCTGTGGGTACAAGCCGGCGAAACCCGCCTGCGCCAGGTGCTGGGCAACCTGCTGGCCAACGCCCTCGACGCCCTCACCGAAAAAGGCCCGCCGCGCAGACTCTGGCTGAGTGCCGAAACCACCGAACAGGGCGTCAACCTGTACATTCGCGACAACGGCCCGGGTTTTTGCATGGAGGCCCTGGGGCGCGCCAGCGAGCCGTTCTACACCACCAAGACACGCACCCAGGGCCTGGGCCTGGGGCTGGCGATCTGCGAAACCCTGATGCGTGCCTTCGGCGGCGAACTGCTGTTTGCCAACCACAAGGAAGGCGGCGCGCTGTTAACCTTGAAATTGCGTGCCGGCTCGCCGGGCGTCAGTCTGCAACCGTCCGAGGACCGCAGTGTATGAGTATCGATAACCAGATTCAGGTGGTGTTGATCGACGACGATCCACACCTGCGTCAGGCGCTGTGCCAGACCCTGGACCTGGCCGGGCTGAAAGTCCTGCCCCTGGGCGAAGCCAGCGGCCTCACCGCACGCCTGTCACGGGACTGGCCGGGGGTGGTGGTCAGCGATATCCGCATGCCCGGCATGGACGGGCTGGAGCTGCTCGCCGAACTGCACGGCCAGGACCCGGACCTGCCGGTGCTGCTGATCACCGGCCATGGCGATGTGCCGCTGGCGGTGCAAGCCATGCGCGCCGGTGCCTATGACTTTCTGGAAAAACCCTTCGCCAGCGACGCCCTGCTCGACAGCGTCCGCCGTGCCCTGGCTCTGCGCCGCCTGGTACTGGACAACCGCAGCCTGCGCCTGGCCCTCAGCGATCGTCAGCAATTGAGCACGCGACTGGTCGGGCATTCGCCGCAAATGCTGCGCCTGCGTGAACAGATCGGCGCCCTGGCTGCGACCAAGGCCGATGTGCTGATCCTCGGCGAAACCGGCGCCGGCAAAGAGGTGGTGGCGCGTGCGCTGCACGACCTGTCGAGCCGCCGCAGCGGGCCGTTCGTGGCGATCAACGCCGGGGCGCTGGCTGAATCGGTGGTCGAAAGCGAGCTGTTCGGCCACGAGCCTGGTGCCTTCACCGGCGCGCAGAAACGCCGCATCGGCAAGTTCGAGTTCGCCAACGGCGGCACCTTGTTCCTCGATGAAATCGAAAGCATGAGCCTGGACGTGCAGGTCAAACTCTTGCGCCTGCTGCAGGAGCGTGTGGTGGAGCGGCTGGGTGGCAATCAACTGATCCCGCTGGATATCCGCATCATCGCCGCCACCAAGGAAGACCTGCGCCAGTCCGCCGACCAGGGTCGCTTCCGTGCCGACTTGTATTACCGACTCAACGTCGCGCCGCTGCGTATTCCGCCGCTGCGTGAGCGGGGTGAGGATGCCTTGATGCTGTTCCAGCACTTCGCCGATGAAGCCAGCAGTCGTCACGGCCTGCCGCTGCACGAACTGCAACCGGGCCAGCGCGCCCTGCTGCTGCGCCATAACTGGCCGGGCAATGTACGCGAACTGCAAAACGCCGCCGAGCGCTTCGCACTGGGGCTGGAACTGGCACTGGATGCCACGCCGGACAACCCTGCCGCCGGCGTGTTGACGTCCACCTCGGGAGGCCTGAGCGAACAGGTCGAGCAATTCGAAAAAAGCCTGATCGCCGCTGAGCTGACCCGCCCCCACGGCTCCATGCGCAGCCTCGCCGAAGCCCTCGGCGTACCGCGCAAGACCTTGCACGACAAGCTGCGCAAGCACGGCCTGAATTTCGCCAACCAAAGCGGCGATGACGAATGACCGCTCCCACTCGCCAAGAGGCCCCCATGAACCGCGACAGCCGTTACCTGGAATCCATCCTTCACCACGACATCCCCCTCACCCGGGAAATGGGCCTCAAGGTGCTCGACTGGCAACACGGGCGGCTGGAACTGCATCTGCCCTTGCACGCCAACATCAACCACAAGAGCACCATGTTCGGCGGTAGCCTGTATTGCGGCGCAGTGCTGGGGGGTTGGGGCTGGCTGCACTTGCAACTGCGTGAAGAAGGCATCGAAGACGGGCACATCGTGATTCAGGAAGGGCAGATCAGCTATCCGCTGCCGGTCACGCGGGATGCAACGGTGGTGTGCCAGGCGCCGGAGGAGAAGGTGTGGAAGCGCTTTTTAGCGACGTACCAGCGCTATGGCCGCGCGCGCATCACGCTGGAGACGTGGGTTGTGAATGAAGGCAGCGAGGAGCGTGCAGTGGCCTTTACCGGGCAGTACGTCCTGCACCGCTGACTGCCACACCCCTCCCACCTTCCGCCTCAGGATCTGGCCAGGGTCAGCAAGCGCTCGCGCCACGCAGCCTTGGCCGGCAACGCCAAAAAGAACGGGTTCAACAACGATGCCCGCGCCGGGTAGCTGAATGGCTCACCGCTCAGCTCCAACACTTCGCCCCCCGCGCCTTCGAGTACGCCCTGGGCTGCCGCCGTGTCCCACTGCGAGGTCGGCGCCAGGCGCGGATAGCAGTCCGCACTGCCCTCGGCCAACAAACAGAACTTCAGCGAGCTGCCGATATTCGTCAGCTTCAATGCGCCCAGGCCTTCGCTCAGCCCGCCCAGCAAACGCTCCTGCTCCGCGCTGGTATGCCGACGACTCGCAACTACGGTGAACGACTCGCCCGCTGCCGGTGCTTCACGCACCTGGATCTGCTTGGGCGCTTCATTCACATCGGATCGCCAGGCACCCAAGCCGGCGCCACCGAAGTAGCAACGGCCGTTGGTGGGCATCGAGACCACGCCGAACACGACGCGGCCCTGTTCGATCAGGGCGATATTCACGGTGAATTCTTCGCTGCCGGAGATGAATTCCTTGGTGCCATCCAACGGATCTACCAGCCACCAGCGCTGCCAGCCGGCGCGCACGCTCTGGTCGATATCGGCATCTTCTTCGGACAGCACCGGAATGCTCGGGTCCAGCGCGGTCAGGCCGGCCAGGATCAAGTGATGAGCGGCCAGGTCCGCGGCCGTCACCGGCGAATCATCGGCTTTGGACGTAACGGCCACGTCAGCGCGCCAGTACGGCAGGATCACTTCACCGGCCTGACGGGCCAGCTCGATCACCGGGGCAATAAACGGGTGGCCTAAAAACAGTTCGCTCATGCGTTAAACGCTCCTCGCTGGGTCAACAGGTCTCGTACCAGGTACAGCGCGGCCAGGGCCCGACCTTCGCTGAATTGCTCATTTTGCGCCAGCATCGACAACTCGCGCAGGTTGACCCGG
This sequence comes from Pseudomonas sp. NFPP28, assembly GCF_900115535.1. NCBI lineage: Bacteria > Pseudomonadati > Pseudomonadota > Gammaproteobacteria > Pseudomonadales > Pseudomonadaceae > Pseudomonas > Pseudomonas sp. NFPP28. Next base: position 411,388 of record NZ_FOWT01000004.1, read on the forward strand.
TCCACACGCATCGGCTCAGGTTCATCGCCTTCCAGGCGTTCTTCATAGAGGTCGGTGGCCAGTACCACCTGGATTTTCTGGCTCATGTAGCCAGGCGACAGCGACAGTTCCGTGAGGTGCTCCAACTGCCGTGCGCCGTAGCCCGCCTCTTCCTTGAGTTCGCGATTGGCCGCCGCCAGTACGTCTTCACCGGGCTCGATCAACCCCTTGGGCAGCGACAGCTCATATTCGTCGGTGCCGCCGCAGTATTCTTCCACCAGCAACGCATGGTCTGCGTCGATCATGGCCACAATCATCACCGCGCCGTAGCCGGCACCGCGACCCACCAGGCGCTCGTAGGTCCGCTCAACGCCATTGGAGAAGCGCAATTGCACTTCCTCCACGCGGAACAAACGGCTACTGGCGACTATTTCGCGGGCGAGGACGGTGGGTTTCTGGCGCATGAGCGGCTCCTTGGCGTGATCGGGGTACTATACCGTGGCTTTTCCGATTGTCTGTGTCGGATATCTTTACTTACATGAGACCGCCCCATGCCCTCTTTGCCCTGGCACGCCATCGACACTGTCCTGCTGGACATGGACGGCACCCTGCTCGACCTGCATTACGACAACCACTTCTGGATGGAACACCTGCCCCAGCGCTACGCCGAACTGCATGGCGTGAGCCGCGCCATGGCCGAGATGGAGTTGCAGCCGTTGTTCGAGCGTAACGCCGGACAGTTGCAGTGGTATTGCCTGGATTTCTGGAGCACTGAGCTGAAGATCCCGGTGCGCGAACTCAAGCTGGAAACCGCGCACCTGATCGCCCTGCGCCCGGATGCCGACACTTTCCTCGCGGCAATCAAACGGGCCGGCAAGCGCGTGATCCTGATCACCAACGCTCATCGTGATTCCCTGTCATTGAAGCTGGAACGCATTGAACTGGCGCCGTATTTCGAGCGGTTGATCAGCTCCCACGATTACGGTTTCGCCAAGGAGAACCCGCAGTTCTGGGATGCCCTGCAAGCCGATATCGGCTTCGACCCGGCACGGAGTCTGTTTATCGATGACACCTTGCCGATCCTGCGCAGCGCCCAGGCGTTTGGCGTGGGGCATTTGTTGGCGGTAAAGGAGCCGGACAGCAAGAAAGGTCCGAAGGACACGGCGGAATTTGCGGCGGTCGACGACTACCGAGATCTCATTGCCGGACTCTGACCCCATGTGGGAGGGGGCTTGCCCCCGATTGCTGTGCATCAGAGCCACATTCAGTCACTGACACACCACCATCGGGGGCAAGCCCCATCCCACCTTTCGTCCTGCGTTTTACTCAGGAATACGCAGCGTCTGCCCTGGGTAGATTTTGTCCGGGTGCGACAACAGCGGCTTGTTGGCTTCGAAGATCTTGTTGTACTGGTTGGCGTTGCCATACACCGCCAGGGAAATCGCGCTCAGTGTGTCGCCCTTTTTCACCACGACGAAACGGGCGGCAGCCACAACAGGCCCGGAAACAGTGATCTGGTCATCCACACTGGCCACACCGGCAATGTTGCCCAGCGCCAGCAGGATCTTCTCTTTCTCTTCCTGGGTGGCGACTTCACCGGTCACGGTCACCTTGTCGCCATCCACCGTGGTCTGCACATTCGGATTACCCAGGCCCACTTTGGCCACGTGCTCCTTCAACTGCTCACTGGCGTTTGCATTACCCGGCGTCAACAGGTCGACAATCTTTTCGCCGGCTTCCTTGATAAAGCTGAAAATGCTCATAGTGCGCGCTCCTTGTTAATTGATTTCCAGATGCCCAAGACTAGACCAGTCCTACCGACTTGGGTTCCAACCCGGCAAAAGACCCAAACGCGCTAGAATCCCCCCGCCATTGGAATAAGCCCTGGAGCGAAGATGGACATCAAACAGCTGAAATTCCTCATCGCCCTCGACGAGACCCGCCACTTCGGCCAGGCGGCCGCGCGTTGCCACATCACTCAACCGACACTGTCGATGCGCCTGCGCAGCCTTGAAGAAGAGCTGGACCTGCCTTTGGTCAATCGCGGCCAGCGCTTCGAGGGCTTTACCGCCCCCGGTGAGCGCGTGCTGGCCTGGGCACGCACGGTGCTGGCGGCGTATGACGGCTTGCAGGCCGAAGCGGCCGCCTGTCGCGGCAACCTCGTCGGCACATTGCGCCTGGGCGTGGTGCCGTTGTCGAGCTTCGATCCCTTGGCGTTGATGCAGCAACTGCACAAAGAACACCCGAACCTGCGTTTCGAGCTGTCGGCGCTCAGCTCCGAACAGATCCTTGAGCAACTGGCGAGCAATCGCCTGGACCTGGGCGTGTCTTACCTGGAGCGCCTGGACACCGAGCGTTTCGACTCGCTGGCCTTGGGCGAAACCCGCATGGGCCTGCTCTACGACCAGCGCTTCTTCAGCTTTGGCGACACGCCGTTGAGCTGGGAAGCCCTGATCGAACTGCCCCTGGGCATGCTCACCAGCGGCATGCACTTTCGCCAATCCATCGACCACAACTTCCACAGCCGTGGACTCAACCCGCAGCCATTGTTGCAGACCGACGCCGTCCATCAGTTGTTGCAAGCCGTGCATGGCGGCTTGTGCTGCGCCGTGATGCCTTTGGACGGTGGCCTGGATGCACTCACCGAGCATCTGCGCCTGCAGCCGATCGAAGACGCCCATACACTCGCGCGCCTGGGCTTGATCATGCGCCGCAGTGCACCGCGCTCGGCGCTGGCAGAGGCGTGTTTCGCGCTGTATCAGAAATCGCAAAACGAGTCTTGATCGACGTCATCTATCGGAAGATCAGTACTGGCGATTAGACGCGACGCTTTGTCGCGCCTAGTCTAAACACTGATCAATCCGCCGGTGGTACTGCCCCATGAACGCCAAGCGCCCAGTCTGCGCGGCGCCCGCTCTTGAAACGCCAGCGCCCGCCGCCAGCCAGAGCTACGGGTATTGCAATCTCGAACATACGGAATTCGCCAGCACAGCCCTGGCCGAGGAAGTGGCGTTGGCGATTGCCTACAACGACATCAGCCAAGCGGTAATGCTGGTGACGCCGACAGACCTGGAAGACTTTATCGTCGGCTTCAGCATAGGCAGCGGCATTATCGCCGACGTTAGCGACATTTATGATCTAAAACTCAGCGGATCAGGCTCGGCTCAATACGCTCAGGTGCAGATCTCCAGCCGTTCCTTCTGGAACCTCAAGCAACAGCGCCGGCAACTGGCCGGCACCAGTGGTTGCGGTCTGTGCGGTGTAGAGGCGGTAGAACAAGCATTGCCTGACCTTGATGTACTGCCGGGCGCGCCTTTGCCGCCTGCCGAATGGCTGGATGGCCTGCGCCAACGCATCAGCGCGTTCCAGCCCTTGGGCCAGTACAGCGGCGCCGTGCATGCCGCCGTATTTATGAACGGCCAGGGCGAATTGTTGCTGGGCCGCGAAGACATTGGCCGACATAACGCCCTGGATAAATTGATCGGTGCATTGATCCGCCAAAAAATTCCGACCGAAGGCGGCCTGGCGATTGTTACCAGCCGTTGCAGCCTGGAGTTGATCCAGAAAGTCCTGCGCGCGGGCATCCAGACCCTGGTCAGCCTGTCGTCACCCACCGGCCTCGCCCTGCAATGGGCGCGCCGGCATAACCTCAATCTCATCCACCTGCCGCAGAAAAGTGCGCCGCGGGTCTACAGCCCTGCGATGGAGAACCAGCCATGAGCCAGCACCACCAAGCCGACCAAACCCCGACCCCGCGCTACAAGCCCTACAAAGGCCCGGCCGGCGGCTGGGGCGCACTGATCAGCGTGGCGCAAGCCTGGCTGACCAGCGACAACGCGCTGAAAAACCTGCGCATGATGCTCAAGACCAACCAGAACGGCGGCTTCGACTGCCCGGGCTGCGCCTGGGGTGACTCGCCGGAGAGCGGCATGGTCAAGTTCTGCGAAAACGGCGCCAAGGCGGTCAACTGGGAAGCTACCAAGCGCCGTGTAGATGGTGCATTTTTCGCCAAGCACAGCGTCACCGCCTTGCTGGAACAGAGCGACTACTGGCTGGAATACCAGGGCCGCCTGACCGAGCCGATGCGCTATGACGCCGAAACCGACCGCTACACGCCCATCAGTTGGGAAGCGGCCTTCGACCTGGTCGGCAAGCACCTCAACGCCCTGCCCAGCCCTGACATGGCCGAGTTCTACACCTCGGGTCGCGCCAGCAACGAAGCGGCCTACCTGTACCAATTGTTCGTGCGCGCCTACGGGACCAACAACTTCCCGGACTGTTCGAACATGTGCCACGAAGCCAGCGGCGTTGCCCTGGCGCAAAGCGTGGGCGTCGGCAAAGGCACCGTGACCTTCGATGACTTCGAACATGCCGATGCGATCTTCGTCTGGGGCCAGAACCCCGGCACCAACCACCCGCGCATGCTCGAACCGCTGCGTGAAGCGGTTAAACGCGGCGCTCAGGTGGTGTGCATCAACCCACTCAAAGAGCGCGGCCTGGAACGCTTCCAGCACCCGCAACACCCGCTGGAAATGCTCACCAACGGCGACAAGCCAACCAACACCGCCTACTTCCGCCCGGCACTGGGTGGCGACATGGCCATCCTGCGCGGCATGGCCAAGTTCCTGCTGCTGTGGGAGCGCCAGGCCCAGGCCGAAGGCAAGGAGGCCGTGTTCGACCACGACTTCCTCAACGAGCACACCGCCAACGTGCTGGAATACCTGGGCAAGATCGACGATACCTCCTGGGATGAGATCGTCGAACAGTCCGGCCTGACCCTGGTCGAGATCGAGCAAGCCGCGCGCATGTACGCCAAAGGCAAGAACGTGATCATGTGCTGGGCGATGGGCATCACCCAGCACCGCCATTCGGTGCCGACCATCCAGGAAATCGCCAACCTGATGCTGCTGCGCGGCAATATCGGCCGCCCAGGCGCCGGCCTGTGCCCGGTGCGTGGCCACAGTAACGTGCAGGGCGACCGCACCATGGGCATCAACGAACGCCCTCCGGTGGCGTTCCTCGATTCCCTGGAGCGTCGCTTCCAATTCCAGGTGCCGCGTGAAAACGGGCACAACGTAGTGGAAGCCATCCACGCCATGCTCGAAGGCCGCTCCAAGGTGTTTATCGGCCTGGGCGGCAACTTCGCTCAAGCCACGCCGGACAGCCTGCGTACCTTCGAAGCCCTGCGCAATTGCGACCTTACCGTGCAGATCAGCACCAAGCTCAACCGTAGCCATTTGATGCACGGCAAAGATGCACTGATCCTGCCGTGCCTGGGCCGTACCGACATCGATATCCAGGCCGAAGGCCCGCAAGCGGTGACGGTGGAAGACTCGTTCAGCATGGTCCACGGTTCCAATGGCCAGTTGCAGCCGCTGTCGAAACTCATGAAATCCGAACCGGCAATCTTGGCCGGTATCGCTGCCGCGACCCTGGGCAGCAAGCCGGTGGACTGGAACTGGCTGGTGGCCGACTACAGCCGCATCCGCGACCTGATTGCCGACACCATTCCCGGCTTCAAGGACTTCAACGAGAAGATCAAGCATCCGGGCGGTTTCTATCTGGGCAACTCCGCGGGCGCGCGCCGCTGGAATACCCCGTCGGGCCGCGCCAACTTCCGCCCGAACATCCTGCCCAAGGACTTGATCCACGAACGCACCCACGCGACCGGCCGCGTACCGGACCTGATCATGCAATCGATGCGCTCCCACGATCAGTACAACACCACCATCTACGGCCTGGACGACCGCTACCGTGGGGTCAAGGGCCAGCGTGACGTGCTGTTCGTCAACGAAGCCGACATCATCCGCCTGGGCTTCAAGCCGGGGCAGAAGGCCGACATCGTGTCATTGTGGGAGGACGGTCGCGAGCGCCGTGTGAAGGGCTTTACCTTGCTGGCGTTCGATATTCCGGCGGGGCAGGCTGCGGCTTACTACCCGGAAGTGAACCCGCTGGTGCCGCTGGAAAGCACCGGGGATGGCAGCCATACACCGACGTCGAAGTTCGTGGCGATCCGGTTGGAAGCGGCGAGTGACAATGGCTTGATCATGGCGCGCTCGGCCTGATCAGGACCGTTGTGGTGGGCAGGCTTGTATTGGCCCGCTCGCCACAGGGAATTACCCGCAAAAGGAATTTCGAGCACAAAAAAGGCCGCTTTTGCATAAAAGCGGCCGTTCCGAAGTAGCTAAAGACTCGCAAAACAGACTTAAGTTCCCGAGTAAAAACAGTAACTTATATAATTGTGTACAACTCGTGCTACTGGTCGGATTTCTATTGTCACAATCCAGATACAGCCTCAGGATCGCGCCGTCATCCTCTTGAGGTCTCCCTAATGAAGTTCTCCTCGATTCTCTTGTTGTCCCTTGGCCTGGTCAGTGGCGCAGCCATGGCCGGTGGCACCACCGAAGCCGGTGTGGGCGGCGCATTGGGCGGGGTTCTGGGTTCGGTCGTTGGCCAGCAGCTAGGCGGCAACACAGGTTCGACCATCGGCGCAGCCTTGGGTGGCGCGGGTGGTAGTGCGGTGGGCGCCGACAAGCGCAGCCGTGGCGAAGCCGCTATTGGCGGCGCATTGGGCGCAGCCGGCGGCAACGTTGTGGGCCGCAGTGTCGGCGGCAGCACCGGCGCACTGATCGGTTCAGCGGCCGGCGGTGGTGCCGGTGGCGCACTGGGCAACTACATGGGCAACAAGAGCGATGACGACGACCGTCGCAGCCGTGGCCGTGATCACCGCCGTTATGACCGTGACGACCACCGTGGGCGCGGTCATGCCTATGGGCATCGCAAGAACAAGCATCACTACCGCGACTGATAGTTGCTGAGTGTAGGAGCCGGCTTGCCGGCTCCTACAGGGTGATCAACCGCTGCAATGCCTCGCGCAACCGCCCCGGAATCGTCACCGGCTGGTTCGTCCCCCGATCCACGAACACATGCACAAACCGCCCCGCCGCACAGGCGTCTTCTTCGCCCGCCTTGAACACCGCCAACTCGTACTGCACTGAGCTGTTGCCCAGCTTGCCCACCCGCAGGCCGATGTCGATGCGCTCGGGAAAGGCGATCGACGCAAAGTAATCACACGCCGAACTCACCACAAACCCCACCACATCGCCTTCCTGAATATTCAGACCACCTTGCTCGATCAGGTAGGTATTCACTGCCGTGTCAAAGAAGCTGTAGTAGGTCACGTTGTTCACATGGCCATACACATCGTTGTCGTGCCAACGCGTGATGATCGGCTGGAAGTGAGGGAAATCGGCGCGTTGCGGTACGGTATCAGGCATCGGGTCATCTCGTGAAAGTGAGTTACAGGTCATTCAAATGGGCCTGGGCCCACTCGCGTACCTCGGCGTACGGATACTCTTCCAGCACAGCAAAACCCGGAATACCTCGCGCCTTCAGCTTGGTAAACAACGGCACGCTGATGCCCCCGAGGAAACGCGTCAGGCGTTCCGCGCCAGGCAGTTGCCCGGTGTGTTCATGATGCCTGTGGATAAAATCGCCGCACAGCTCCATGAAGTTCTTATCCACAAGTGGCGGCAAGCCCGGCGGCGAAGGAAGGCGCGCAACATGACCGTGGCACACCGAGCAATGCCCACAACGCTGCGGTGCATTTTCATCGCCAAAGTACTGTGCCAGGCGCTGCCCCAGGCAGTGTTCGGTGGCAAACAGATCGAGCATGGCGTGAATCCGCGCGACTTCTGCCACCTCGTGCTGCTTGAAGCCTGTGTATAACTCAGCGCTCAACACCTGTGGATCGAAATCGGTCTCCAGCAGGCTGTAGACCTCGGTCATTTGCTTGCTTTCCAGTTCGATCAGGCCCTGCTCCTGGAAATAATCCAGCGCCTTCACCACCCGATTGCGCTCGGCGTTGTGCTGCTGATACAGCACGTCGAAATCCACTGTCGCCCAGCTCCTCGCGCGCTTGCAAACCTGGATGATCGCCGCGACAAACTGCTGCCGCTCACCGGAGAAACGTGCCAGCAAAGCCTCAGGTTCGACCAGGTATTTGAAACGGTACTCGGCATAAAACGCGTAACGCGGCGCGATCACGCCCTTGAGCTCCAACTGCACCAGCAGCGTCTTCAACGGCAGCTCGCGGATATTGCTGAGGTCCGACAAGGACCTGAGCAAAAACTCCCACTGCCCATCGCCCCGTGCGGCCTGCAACTCTTCCAGCACCCGCCGGATACCTTCCTGCTCTGGCGTATCGCCGTACACGAAATTTTCCAGCACATTGAGGCTGTCGCGATTGGCCAGCACCAGGCAGTCGGATGGCTGCCCATCACGCCCCGCCCGGCCAATCTCCTGGCTATAATTCTCGATGGATTTGGGCAGGTCAAAGTGCACCACGTTGCGGATATCACTCTTGTCGATGCCCATGCCAAACGCGATGGTGGCGACGATGCAATTGGAGCGTCCACCCATGAAGCGCTGCTGGATGCCCTCGCGTTTATCGTGGGGCAGACCCGCGTGATAGGCCTCGGCCTGGATGCCGTTGCGATTCAGGTGCTCGGCAATCTGCTCGGCGGTTTTCTGCAAGGTAACGTAGACAATGCTCGGCTGGTCGACGCGCTCACTCATCCACTGCACCAGCCGGCGACGCTTGTCCGCACCGCTGACCGGCTCCACCAGCAGGTTGAGGTTGGGCCGGTAGAAGCCCGTGGTGACCACATCGTCCGGGGCAATGGCGAACTTGGCCTGCATGTCGGCAATCACCTTGGGCGTGGCTGTCGCCGTCAGCAGCAGTGCTTGTGGGATATTGAACTGACGCTGGTAGTCCGGCAGTTTCAGATAGTCCGGACGGAAGTTGTGGCCCCATTCGGAAATACAGTGGGCCTCGTCCACCACCAACAACGAGATCCGCACACTTTGCAGGAAGTTACGGAAGCGCTCGTTCTTCAAGCGCTCCACCGAAATCATCAGGATCTTGAGTTCGCCCGACCGCGCACGGGCCATGACCTCATTGGCCTCATCGCGGTTCTGGGCCGAGTCGATACTGCCCGCCGCAATGCCATGGCGCTGCAGGAAACCCAGCTGATCCTGCATCAACGCCAACAGCGGCGATACCACCAGCGTCAGGTGCGGCAGCAATACCGCCGACAGCTGGTAACACAGGGACTTGCCCGACCCGGTAGGGAAAATAGCGGCCGCCGAACGCCCGGCCAGTATGGCGCTGACCGTTTCTTCCTGGCCCGGACGAAACTGTGGATAACCAAAGACCTGTTGGAGGGTGTCGTGCATAGGCTGTCACTCCATTGACCGCTGAGGGAGTCAAAAACATAGATCAGCGATCGAGAATAGGTCGGGGATAAACGCTACAAACTGATACAGAGAAAACCAGCAGGCCGACGCAAAAACGAAGACATTAACATGCCTGATCACAAGCGCCCGACCCGGAGTCGTGAATGTCGCACAAGCCAGTATTCCCATCGCTACGCCTGAGCCTGCTCACATTGCCGCTGTTGCTGTTGGGGTGCGTGACCCCACCCTCCCCAAAGCCCGCCGAGCCGGATACACAGCGCTTTGAAACCCTCGAGTACCTGGCGCAAAAAGCCCTGCCCGTCGTCAAGGCATCAGCACTCTACGCACGGGGTGGCACAGGCCAGGGTGTCAAAGTGGCACTGATTGATTCAGGCCTGAACCAGGACCTGCCTGAGTTCAACGGTCGCGTGGCCGACCCGGGCTACGACTTTGTGCGCCACCAGCCGGGAACCCTCGATATCAAGGGTCACGGCACCCAGATGGCCGGTATTCTCGCCGCCAACAAGAACGACCAGGGCATCCACGGCATTGCGTTTAACGCCCAGTTGATTCCCATGCGCTTCGGTGATGACAAGGAGCCTTTTTATTTTGACAGTGAAATTGCCCAGGCCTGGACGCTCGCACACACAAAGGGCGCACGGATCTTCAGCAACTCATGGGCCAATCCCATCGAAGCCAACACCAACGAAGTTCCCATCTATGAACGCTTGATGGGGGACTCATTGGACGTGGCGAAAAAGCTGGTCGCCGAGGGTGCTGTTTTCGTGTTTTCCACCGGCAATGAGGTCAAGCGTGAGCCGCTTGCCGAGCCCGGCCTGCCGGCACTGGTGCCTGAACTGGAGAAGGGCTGGATAGCCGTCATGGCACTCAAGAGCGACGGCACCGCCATCAATCTCAAGTCCAACTATTGCGGCCTCGCGGCCCGCTGGTGCATCGCGGTACCGGGAGGTGACGGTGGTGCAGGGCTGTTGACCACCAACAAGGACGGCAGCTACGGACCTACGGCCGGCACTTCGCCAGCCGCTGCGCTGGTCAGCGGCGCCTTGGCTGCCTTGCAAAGTCGCTTTCCCGAAATGACGCCGCAACAAGTGCGTGACCGCCTGCTCAGCACCGCCAATCGAACAGGCATCTACGCCAACAGCGAAGCCTATGGGCGTGGGTTGATGGACCTGGACGCTGCCTCGCGCCTGTAATCGCGCCCAAACAAACAACGCGCGCTAAGGCGCGTTGTCGGTAGAGCATTTGTCGCTGTGTATCAGCGGTTCTGCACCCGCTCGATCGCCGTGTCATACACCGGGTTAGCCTTCTGCTCCTTGGCCAACTGGTAGTGACGCAACGCATCCGGGAACTGCCCCGCCGCTTCGTAGATCCGCGCAATGTTGTAGTAAGCGCCCGCTCGCACCGTCGCAGCGTTCGCGCCCGTGGCGAGGGCGATAGCCTTGCGATTGGCCCAGATCGACTCGGCGGTGTTGCCGGCCTTCTGATACGCCAGGCCCAGGTTGCCGTAGGCCTTGCCAAAACCATTGTCCAACTCGATAGCCTGGCGGAACAGGTCGATAGCCTGGTCCAGCTTGCCGGCCTGGTAAGCCGCTTCACCTTGCACGTTCAGACGTTTTGCATCGGCTTGTGCAGAAGAGCTCACCGCCACAGCGGTAACGGCCACGCTGTCATCCAGCAACGGTTTGACTTCGTTAAGCACGTTCGCCGCGTTCACCGTCACGCCACTGAAGGTGTTGATGTCCTGGAAGTCGCCACTGCCGGTCATGCGGAACACGGTCCACAGGTTGCCGCTGCGGTTCTTCGGCACGTAGTAGGTACGCACCAGCGATTGGCCCATGTACACGAATACCTTGGCTTCGCTGTTGGACAGCTGGCGCGAGCCTGGATTGCCTCCGTTTGTGAAGTCATGCACGGCATACACGTAGCTTTCGCCGTAGTGTTTTTTCTGCAGGGTGATGGTTTCCGGGCCGTAGCTGTCGACGTCATCCACGTCCAGTTCAGCGTCGGTGCCCGTCTTGTTCTCGAAGTAGATATTGTTGCCAGGGAAGATCATGTGGGAGTCGAGGTCTTCCGGGGTTTTGCCCCAGGTCAGTACCACACGCAGGCCGTCGAGGTTTTCCATCACCGGGCTGATGGCATACGTCATGCCGGCGCATGGGCACTTCACCACCAGGTTCGAGTAGCCGGGCTTCTTGATGATCAGAAGATTGGTGGCATCGTCTGCGGCTTCGCTGGTGAGGGTCACTTGCCCCTGGGCGTTGGTACGGCCCACTACGTTCTGCGCACCGTTGCGTTGCAGCAACACCTCGGCGTCGGCGATTTTCTGGTCCTTGACCACCGCACTGAGCACTTCAATCGGCAATTGCGCCGCCTGGACTGAAAACGCGACCGCACACAATGACATTGCCGAAGCAACACGCAGCAAACCCATGCTTAACTCCCTTTAAGTAGCGGGCGGAATCGCCCTGCAAGATTTTGCGGTGAAACATACTCCGAAATGCGTGGGCTGGCGGATTATTTATACAGAATGTGACGTGGTTTTTATCCCGCCTGCCTGTTGAAGCATTGCGCTACAATCAAGCCTTGCTACCCAAGAGTACGCTGCCATGAGCGAACCGACGTTTGAGCAAAAACAGGATCATTACCACAAGATCCGCCGTTCCAATTACCTGGCCAGCCTGCGCCTGGAAGGGTTCGACACCCAACCGGCCGACGTCGACAAGCCCTTGCCGACCCGTGAAGCCGTCCTTGCCAAGTACCGCAACACCCCACGCTGATGCTCGACAAATACGGGGTGGGCCAGGATCCGTACTGCTATCCCGGTAGCAGCGTCCTGCGCAACCGCCTCGATCTGCACGACGAAACCCAACTGCACCAGGCCGAGCGGGAATTATCCGAAATCGCCGTAGGCAACCTCCCTCTCTTCCCGCCGCCCTACGACCTCGAACGCCTGCAACACATCCACCGCGTCCTGTTCGGCGACCTCTACGACTGGGCCGGTGAACTGCGCAGCGTCAACATCCAGAAGGGCGACACGCTGTTCTGCACCCCGGAACGCATCCCGCCGGAAGCGGCGAAGATCATCCGGCAAATGGAGGCAGCGAACTGGTATGTCGGGGCGAGCCAGGCCCAGCTGGTGAAGCAGATTGCCGAAGCCTACGGCGACCTCAACGTCATCCATCCCTTCCGCGAAGGTAATGGCCGAGCACAACGGATCTTTTTCGAGCAGATCATCGTGAATGCCGGATTTTCAGTGAACTGGTGGCTGGTGAAGCACGCGGCGTGGATACCAGCGAATATTGATGCGGTGGCCTGTGATTATCGGGGGCTGGAGGCGATTTTTGAGCGGTGTGTGAGTAGGCCGGTCGGCAACTGACACACCCCAGCCCCCCCTCACATCACTTGCCTGTTTTGCTGTTAAGTCACTGCAAGCCACAAATCCCGGAAAGCCCTGTAAGAAACCTCCAAATACCACGACATCCCCTTCTGAAACTGCTTAAAACTCCTGCCCACCCCTCTATAAAACTCACCTTTCTCTGACTGAAACTGGCGCCCTTTCAGCAGCCCCGGCAAATACAAGTGAACATTGAAAGGACTCAACATATCGGCCACGGCTCAACAGCTCCAGAGTGGCTAAGACGATGAACGAATACATCGAATGGATTTATCTGCTCCTCCTCATCGCACTGGCCGCCATAATTGACAGGTCAATAAGGCTACCAGTGCTCAGAAGATGGTTTGGACTCTGCCTCTTGGTCACCGGCCCAATACTTCTGTTGTATGCCACCTCATGGATCAGAGGTGCTCAGCTTGGGAGCCTGCCGATAATCGCCTTCGTGACAGGCATCGGGTTATTGAGCACTCAGAATATCTATTGCAAAGTAAAAGCCAATCACCCACTCCTGCGTGCCCCCACCATGAACCTCGCCCCCAACTTCCCCGAAGACCCCGTTATGCAGCAACTCCTGCAGCTCTTGCACGAAGAAATCGGCCTGCCAAAACACAAGACGATCCGCCTGCAAACTTCGATCAACTTCGACCTGGGCTGCGACGGCAGTGAGGCCAAGCACCTGATGGAAGCGCTGGAGCAGGAATTCGCCCTCGACCTGGGTGACTACGACACTTATCGTTACTTCAACCCGCCGGTGTTTGATGTGTTCCTCAAGCGCCGGGCCAAGGGGCGCGGCGAAAAAGTGCCGCTGACCATCGGCATGCTCTACCTGGCGATCAAGACCCACAGCTGGGACACGCAGACGCTGGAAAACCTGAGCTGAGCGAACACAAACTCCAGGCACACCGGTACTCAAATGTGGGAAGGGGCAAGCCCCTCCCACATTCGATGAGCGTGCTCAAAACAACAAGGATCTTACATGGACGTAACAATGGGCCTGCTGGCCGCCCTGCTCTGGGGCGGCACGGATTTTCTCGTGGGCCTCAACGCCCGCGCCGTGGGCGTAAAACGCGCGGTGTATTTCGGCCAGGCGCTGGGCTTTCTGATCATGACCCTGCTGCTGGTCATCCTCCCGACCTTCCTGTTCAAAGCCCTCGACGCCGCGCTGAGCGTCTGGCTGCTGGGCATCGCTGCCGCCCTGTTCACTGTCTCCGGAGCTCTTGCACTGTCCAAGGCCTTCGCCCTGGGCAAAGCCGCCATCGTGGCGCCGCTGGTGACCTCCTACGGCGTGGTGACCACACTTCTGTCCTGGGCCAGCGGTGAACACATCAGCCCGACGCAACTGGGCTGCATCGCCCTGTGTGTAATCGGCGTGATCCTCTCCAGCATCCATAAGGACAACGGCGTCCCCCACAACAACCCCAGCCAGTCGATCGCCTACGCCATGCTCGCCGCCCTGCTGTATGGCACCAGCTTCTGGCTGCAAGGCCGCTACACACTGCCGGCGCTGGGACCGATCACCATGCTGTGGCTGGGTTACCTGGTGGGCCTGTGCGTACTGCTGGTGATGGTGTTGAAGATCAAGGACGGCTTGAAAATCCCACCGCTGAAAAACTGCGCGACGCTGACCGGGGCGAGCTTGATGAACCTCGGCGGGTTCTCGGCGTTTTCATGGGGGGCGATGGCGGGGTCGGTTTCGGTGGTGACGGTGATCAGTACGTTGTCGGGCGGGATTGCGGCGATCCTGGGATTCATGTTTTTCAAGGAGCGGTTGTCGGCGGTGCAGGTGCTGGGGGTTGTGCTGGTACTGGTCGGCGCAGTGGTTTTACATATCGCCGACTAATCCGACACGCACAAAAAAGCCGCCTCACAAGAGGCGGCTTTTTCACAACGACTGAATCTTACAACTTGGGACCCGCGGCCTTGATCGCATCGCTCACTTCAAACTTCTTGAAGTTCTCGATGAACAGACCGGCCAGCGCCTTCGCCGCTTCGTCGTAGGCAGCCTTGTCGGCCCAGGTGTTACGTGGGTTCAACAGGCCGGTCTCAACGCCCGGTACGGCCAATGGCACGTCGAGGTTGATGGTGTCGAGGTGTTCGGTTTCAGCACCGACCAACGCGCCGCTCTGGATCGCTGCAATCACGCCGCGAGTGGTCGGGATGTTGAAGCGCTTGCCGACGCCGTAGCCGCCGCCGGTCCAGCCGGTGTTGACCAGGTAGACCTTGGAGCCGAAGCCACGGATACGCTTGATCAGCAGTTCAGCGTATTCGCCAGCCGGGCGCGGGAAGAATGGTGCGCCGAAGCAGGTGGAGAAGGTCGACTTGATGCCGCCGCCGGAACCCATCTCAGTCGAGCCTACCAGTGCGGTGTAGCCGGACAAGAAGTGGTAGGCCGCTTGTTCTTCGCTGAGGATCGACACCGGTGGCAGTACGCCGGTCAGGTCGCAGGTCAGGAAGATCACCGCGTTTGGCTCGCCGCCCAGGTTCTTCTCGGAACGCTTGGCCACGTGCTCCAGCGGGTAGGCGGCGCGGCTGTTCTGGGTCAGGCTGACGTTGGTGTAGTCGGCGTGCCCAGCTTCGTCGATCACCACGTTTTCCAGCACGGCGCCGTGCTTGATGGCTTTCCAGATGACCGGCTCGTTCTTCTCGGACAGGTCGATGCACTTGGCATAGCAACCGCCTTCGATGTTGAACACCACGCCTTCGCCCCAGCCGTGTTCGTCGTCACCGATCAGGTAACGGCTTTCGTCGGCGGACAGGGTGGTCTTGCCGGTGCCCGACAGACCGAAGAACAGGGTCACGTCGCCTGCTTCGCCGATGTTGGCGGCGCAGTGCATCGGCAGTACGTCGGAAGCCGGCAGCAGGAAGTTCTGCACCGAGAACATGGCTTTTTTCATTTCACCGGCGTAGCGCATGCCGGCGATCAGGACTTTTTTCTGTGCGAAGTTGAGGATCACGCAACCGTCGGAGTTGGTGCCGTCACGCTCTGGCACGCATTCGAAGTTGGCCACGTTGAGCACTTGCCACTCGTCACGACCGGCCGGGTTGTACTGGGCCGGGTTGATGAACAGGCAACGACCGAACAGGTTCTGCCAGGCAGTCTGGGTGGTCATTTTCACAGCCAGGTAGTGGTCTTCGGAAGCCCCTACGTGAACGTGGGAAACAAAATGCTCTTGCGCGTTGTTGAATGCCTCGACGCGAGCCCAGAGGGCATCGAACTTGTCGGCCGGGAACTTGCGGTTGATCGGGCCCCAGGCGATGGAAGCCTGGGTGGATGGCTCTTCAACGATGAAACGGTCGACCGGCGAACGGCCAGTACGGTGACCGGTTTCGACGACCAGCGCGCCAGTATCGGCGAGCACGCCTTCACCACGCTGCAGGGCTTCTTTAACCAGATCGTCAACACTCAGATCGGTGTATACGGCGTTGTTGGCTTGCGTCATGAGGTTCCCCGTCGGCCTATGGCCGAGTGCTCCAAACGTTTTGTAGTAGAAAGTTGCGCACTACTACCGCGAAAAAAGTGGGCCGGATTATGCCAGAAAAGCCCAAAAAGAGTAGGGCCCTCCCGTCAGAACTGCGCTAATCCGGCGTTTGTCAGGTGATTTACCTGTGCTTAAACGTTTTAGTGGCGGGTGTCGGAAGGGGTGTCGATGCCTGCGCCGGCGAACAATTGCGCTACATCGGCCGCATCGAACAGGTAGCGCTCGTTGCAGAACTGGCAGTCGATCTCGATATGGCCACCGTGCTCCACCACCAGGTTTTGCGCATCTTCCAGGCCCAGGCTGGCCAGCGCATTGGCCGAACGCTCACGCGAGCAACTGCAGTTGAAGCGCAGGCCCTGTGCGTCAAACAGTCGCACGGCCTCTTCGTGGTAAAGGCGGTGCAGGATGGTTTCGTTGTCCAGGCCCAGCAATTCTTCAGCTTTCAGTGTGTCAGCCAGGGCGATGATGTGCCGCCAGCTTTCTGCGCGATCATCGTCGTCTTTGATACGGTCAGCCGGCAATTGCTGCAACAACAGGCCGCGGGCGCGCTTGCCGTCGGCGTTAAGCCAGAACTTGGTGCCCACCTGCTGGGACATGACGAAATAGTTGGTGAAGCAGTCCGACAGGGTTTCGCCATCCAGATCGACGATGCCCTGATAGCGCTGGCCTTCGGTCGGGTCGATGGTAATTGCCAGCACGCCGTTGGCCATCAGGTCGGACAAGGTGGCATCCGGCGCGATCTGATCGGCTTCATAACGGGCCAAGCCACGGATTTCACGCTCGCTGGAGCATTCGATCATCAGCATCGGCACCGGGCCTTCGGAACGCGCCTGCAGAATCAGCAAACCGTCGAACTTCATGGTGCCCACCAGCAACGCTGCCGCGGCCATCAGCTCACCGAGCAGTTGCGCGACCGGCTCCGGATAAGGGTGCTTGGCAAGGACTTCGGCATAGCTGCGCTCCAGCGAGACCAGTTCGCCGCGGGCGTCGCTCTCGTCGAAGATGAAGCGTTGGGTGAAGTCGGTATCCGGTAGATCAGTCATAGGTCTGGGTATCTGAATTGATGACAAAATGATTACAAGGTTTATAGAATTAAACGCTTTAGCACCGTTTTGGTGCGGTTTCTAGAGCCATGAGGGACAGTTTATGAACAATCCGGGTTTGTTCCAAGCCAAGTGGAACCTCGGGCGATGGGCCGTCTGCAATCTACTCGCTATCGGGTTGCTGTGTTTTTGGCTGTGGCCCACGGGCCAGATGCTGTGTGTGATGTTCGACGAGTGGCTGTTTCACCTGCTCAATGACCCGCTGGCGAGCAGCTCCACATGGCTGCACGTGTGGGCTGTCGCCAGTTTGCGACCGTTCGATGCAGTGGTCGGGGTGATTCTGCTGATGCTGTTGATTCGCGGCGATTGGGTGTTCAAGGCGGTGCAAGTACGCCAAGCCTTGTTAGGTTTTGTCGGCATTCTGTTGCTGTTGCTGTTTATCCGCATGCTGTTTTCCAAACTCGCCGCGCACATGGGCTGGCAACACAATAGCCCGTCCATGGTGATCAGCGGGGCGATCCAGATGAGTGACTACTTCCCGGGCCTGGAGAAGACCTGGGAGTTGAAGGACCGTTCGAGTCAGAGCTTCCCGGGGGACCATGCGTCGGTGCTGCTGATCTGGGGGATGTTCATGACCGTGTTCGCCAAGCGCATCGGCCAGGTGCTGGTGATCTGGGCCCTGACGCTGCTGTTCATGATGCCGCGCCTGGTGGCGGGGGCACATTGGGGGCAAGACGATTACATCGGCGGAGTGTTGCTGGCACTGTTGGCGTTGGGCTGGGGGTACTACACACCGTTTGCGGCGAAGGTATCGGGTGGGTTGTTGCGGGTAACGGAGCCGGTGTTCGGGCTGGCTGCTCGTTTACCCATAGTGGGGCGAATGAGCGTCGTTAGAACACGGCAATAATCTGTGGCGAGCGGGCTTGCCCCGCTCACTACAAAAGCCCGTTCGATTGAGGCTAGTCATCGTTGCCACTGCCGCGAAACTTGAACAGGTCGCGGCGTTGTTTCTTGCTCGGTTTGCCATCGGTGGTCATGCCAGTGGCACCGGCCTTGCGCATCGCCGCCGCATTTTCACGCTTGGCGATGCTGGCTTCGGTTTCGGCGTATAACGCTTGCGCTTCAGATGCGCCACGACGAACGATGGAAAGCGCCTGAACCACGACCGTCTTTTCATCAAACCCTGCACGAATCTGAAACTCATCACCGACACGTGGCTCTTTGCCCGGCTTGCAGCGCTCGCCACGATGATGCACCTTGCCGCTCTCGATGGCGGCCTTGGCCAGGGCACGGGTTTTATAGAAACGCGCCGCCCACAGCCACTTGTCCAGACGGACCTTTTCTTCCTCTTCCTGCTTTTGAGCCACTTGAATTCCTCGCTCTGAAAAATGTCGCAACTTTACCGTTGAAACCCTTCGACGCATAAATCCCAAGGCTCACCTAAGATACGCCAGGTAGCACCCTGTTTTCGCGAGGATATGTTGTGACCGAATTCCCCCTTTCACTCACCTCGCCCAACCAGCGCTGCGTGGGTTGCCAGCAAAGCGAGCCCCTAGGGTTCGATTTTGCGTTCGCTTACCAGCCTATCGTAGACCTGCGGGACCATTCGATCTTTGCCCACGAAGCCCTGGTGCGTGGCACACAAGGCGAAGGGGCGCTGTCGGTGCTGAACCAGGTCAACGAAGGCAACCGCTACCGCTTCGACCAACGCTGCCGAACCCAGGCGATCGCCGGTGCGGCAACCTTGGGAATGCAAACTCACCTTTCGATCAACTTCATGCCCAATGCCGTGTACCGCCCGGAACTGTGCATCCGTAGCACCCTGGAGGCGGCTCGCGTACATAATTTTCCGTTGAACCAACTGATTTTCGAGACCCTGGAAAGCGAGCATGTAGATAACTATCGCCATTTGACGAATATTCTGCGTGAATATCGCGAATTCGGCTTCAAGACCGCCATCGACGATTTCGGCGCGGGCTATTCGGGGCTGAACCTGCTGGCCGACTTCCAACCTGACCTGATCAAACTCGACATGGCGCTGATCCGCGATGTTGATCAGGACCGTGTCCGTCAGGTCATCGTCCAGGGGATTGTCACAATCTGTGAGCAGTTGGGGGTTACTGTCATCGCCGAAGGCATCGAAAGTGCCGGCGAACGGGACTTTCTCTCCGACTGTGGAATATTTCTGATGCAAGGCTACTGGTTCGCCAAGCCTGCATTTAAAGCCCTGGCCGAGATATCCCCTCAGGCCTGGGCAAATTGATCGGTTATCCATATTGAAGACATTTGACCATTTGACCGTTGTGGGTCTGCGTGAGTGGGTGGCACTTCCCGACTTGGGAGTAGCAGGCCTGCGCGCGAAGATCGACACCGGTGCCAGCACCTCGAGCCTGCACGCCACCGACATTGAACCGTTCGAGCGCGACGGCGAGCAGTGGGTGCGTTTTACCGCACACTTGGGCAGCGTCGTGCAACTGCGTCACCGCCGCTGCGAAGCGCCGCTGGTGACGATGAAAACCATCAAGAGCTCCAATGGCCATGCGCAGGTGCGCTATGTCATCAGCACCACGCTGGCGCTGGGTGATCGGGTATGGCGGGTGGAGTTTACCCTGGCCTGCCGCAAGGCCATGCGTTACCGCCTGTTGCTGGGTTCCAAAGCCTTGATTGACGGCCATTTGGTGGTCAATCCCGGCATCAAGTACGTACAAGACAAGCCGGTGTTCCCGGTCTCTACCCTATCTGCCCCAGGTGCTGCATGAAGATTGCTGTGCTGTCGCGAAACCCGCGTCTGTATTCCACCCGCCGCCTGGTTGAGGCCGGCACCGAACGTGGCCACGAAATGGTGGTGATCGACACGTTGCGTGCCTATATGAACATCGCCAGCCACAAGCCGCAGATCCACTACAGGGGCAAGCCGCTGGAAGGGTTTGATGCCGTGATCCCGCGAATCGGCGCTTCGGTGACGTTTTATGGCTGCGCAGTGCTGCGCCAGTTTGAAATGATGGGGGTGTTTCCTCTCAACGAATCGGTAGCCATTGCCCGCTCGCGGGACAAGCTGCGCTCGCTGCAGTTGCTGTCGCGCCGTGGTATCGGCCTACCGGTGACTGGCTTCGCCCACTCCCCCGACGACATCCCCGACCTGATCGACATGGTCAATGGCGCGCCGCTGGTGATCAAGGTGCTGGAAGGCACCCAGGGTATCGGCGTGGTGCTGTGTGAAACTGCGACGGCGGCGGAATCGGTGATCGAGGCGTTCATGGGTCTCAAGCAGAACATCATGGTGCAGGAATACATCAAGGAAGCCGGTGGTGCGGATATCCGCTGCTTCGTGGTGGGCGACAAGGTGATTGCGGCGATGAAACGCCAGGCCAAGCCGGGGGAGTTCCGCTCCAACCTGCACCGTGGCGGCAGCGCCAGCCTGATCAAGATCACCCCGGAAGAACGCATGACCGCACTGCGGGCGGCCAAGGTGATGGGGTTGAGTGTGGCGGGTGTGGATATATTGCGCTCCAACCATGGGCCACTGGTGATGGAGGTGAATTCATCACCGGGTCTGGAAGGGATCGAGACCACCACCGGCAAGGATGTGGCGGGGATCATCATTCAGCATCTGGAGAAGAATGGTGGGCCAAATATGACCAGGACCAAGGGCAAGGGCTAGAGAAGCAGCCAGCACCCTCAAGCTTTAAGCTGCAAGGACAGGCAAAACAATCCGCCTTTCTCTTGCAGCTTTAAACCGGGAGCTTGCAACTGTGCCTATACCGCATCCCTGGGCAACATCAGCCCAAGCGGCAAGCGTACCCGCGCCTCCAGGCCACCCTCTTCGCGGTTGCGCAACTCAACATTGCCACCATGCATCGAAGCAATCCGCCGCACAATCGCCAACCCAAGGCCAGTGCCCTTGCCACCCCGGGCACGGTCGCCACGGGTGAAGGGGTTGAAGATGCCTTCCAGCTCGTCCGGGTCGATGCCCGCCCCCCGGTCCATCACGCTCAGCACCACATAGGGCGCTGCACTGTCGCCAGACACATACGCCGCCACTTCCACGTCAGAACCGGCGTGATGCAAGGCGTTGCCAATCAGGTTGTTCAACAGGCGCTTCATCGACACCCGACGCAACGCAAACGGCCGGATCGGCTCCAGACGCATGCGCACCTGTTCGCCGTTCTGGTTATAGGGCGCGACCACCTCACGCACCAGGTCCGTCAGGTCGACTTCTTCCACTACCTCATCACGGCCATCGCGGATAAACGCCAGGAACTGGTCGAGAATCGCGTCCATGTCCTCAATGTCGCGGACCATGTCATCGGTGAGATCAGTATGGTTGCCCATCAACTCCAGCGACAGGCGCAATCGCGTCAACGGTGTGCGCAAGTCATGGGACACCCCCGCCAGCATCAGCTCGCGCTCGCGCCCAGCCTGTTCGACGTCTTCCGCCATCTGGTTGAACGCGCCATACACCTCGGTCATTTCGCTGGGCGTATCGCTGACTGGCAGGCGCACACTACGCCCCTGACCCAACTGGCGGGCGGCAAACACAAGACGCTTGAGCGGCTGGTTGAGCTGACGCACAAAGATCCACGCCGACGCCGTTGAAAGCAGCCCGATCGCCAGGAACCAGCCCAGCACGTTCCAGATTTTCTGCCCCCGCAGCGGATGCGGATACAACGGCACCTTCAACCAGTCCTCGCCCAGGCTCGGCGCACGCACCCACAATGCCGGCGATACATGCATGCGCAACCGCACCTCGGTGTCTTCACCGAGTTCAGCCTGCATCTGGCGCTGGTAGATCTCACTGTAGGGCCAATGCTGCTCGCCTTCCGGCACACCCGCGCCCGCCACACGAACCAACGTAGCGGCCTTGGCGATTTTTTCGCGATTCTCAGGGTCAGCTGCCCAATAGGCACGCAGGGTAAGGGCAACACCGTGACTGTATTGTCGATCCACCAGCACGTCCTCGTTCATCAACAGATAAACCAGCGTGAGTGCCTTGGAAAACAGAACGACGATCAGCACCAGCCAAAGGGTGCGGGAGAAGAAACTTTGGGGGAACCACAACGGGGTTTTCATAGAAGACAGCTGGATACCTTGCAGAAACGAGCGGCGCTCGCAGAATTGCAGACGCCGGGCATCCCGTCGACCCTCATGGAGTCAGACACCGGGAGGCCCGTAACTGCAAATCATCGGTCAACTGGTTTTGTTGCCATCCGGCACAAACACATAACCTACGCCCCACACCGTCTGGATATACCGTGGCTTGGACGGGTCCGGCTCGATCATCCGACGCAGTCGGGAGATCTGCACGTCGATGGAGCGCTCCAGCGCGTCCCATTCCCGGCCACGGGCCAGGTTCATCAGCTTGTCGCGGGTCAGCGGCTGTCGAGCGTTCATCACCAGGGCCTTGAGCACGGCGAATTCGCCGGTGGTGAGCATGTGCACTTCATCGCCACGCTTGAGCTCACGGGTCGCCAGCGACAGTTCGTAGTCGCCAAAGGTGACACTTTCATCTTCGCTGCCCGGTGCACCCGGTACCGGTGGGGCCTGCCGACGCAGTACGGCCTTGACCCGCGCCATCAGCTCGTCGGGGTTGAAGGGTTTGGCCAGGTAGTCATCAGCGCCCAGTTCCAGGCCCTTGATGCGACTCAGCTCATCGCCCTTGGCGGTGAGCATGATGATTGGAATCTGGTTGTTCGCGCCGCGCAGGCGCTTGCAGGCCGTCAGGCCGTCTTCACCGGGCAGCATGAGGTCGAGTACGACCAGGTTGAAGACTTCGCGCCCCAGCAGTCGGTCCATCTGCTCGGTGTTCGGCACCGCGCGGGCACGGTAACCCTTGGAGTTGAAGAAACGCTCCAGCAGGCTGCTCAGCCCCGGATCGTCATCAACGATGAGAATTTTTTCGCCTTCAGCAGTTTGTGCAGTGCTGCTCATTGGATGCTCCTCTTATCTCGGCGCGCATTATGGCCTAGCTGCCGTTATACGCACCGTGTGCATTGTTAGCAGATTTTTCCTCTACCGCCAGCGAACCCGCGCCCTACAACCGTTGGCGCAATCCCCCCCAAGGACAGAACGCTGGTTATAATGCGCCGCCGCCGTGCAGGGCAACGTCAGATCGTTACCGTTTGCTGCCGAGGCTTTTTTCACCCGCTTGTCGCGATTTTTTCGATTTCGAGGGTCAATAGGCAGCCTCTTGACCCAGGCAGCGGCGCCAGTCGGGCCGCTCAACCAGCCTCCCAGGGCCTTGTTTTCCGGGCCTGCGAGCTGCTTTTCAGAATTTCAGGTGGTTTTATGGACAGCATCAACAGCCGCATCGCCGAGGAACTCGGTGTACGCCCACAACAGGTCGAAGCGGCCGTCGCTCTACTGGATGAAGGCTCCACGGTGCCGTTCATCGCCCGTTACCGTAAAGAAGTAACCGGCAGCCTCGACGACACCCAACTGCGTCACCTGGAAGAGCGCCTGCGCTATCTGCGAGAACTCGACGAACGGCGCATCAGCATCCTCGCCAGCATCGAGGAACAGGGCAAGTTGACCCCGCAACTCGAGCGCGACATCAAGCTCGCCGACACCAAGACCCGCCTCGAAGACCTCTACCTGCCTTACAAACAGAAGCGTCGCACCAAGGGCCAGATCGCCCTGGAAGCCGGCCTGGGCGAGCTGGCCGACGGTCTGTTCAACGACCCGTCGCTGACCCCGGAAACCGAAGCTGCCCGTTTCATCGACGCCGAAAAAGGCGTCGCCGACGTCAAGGCCGCCCTCGAAGGTGCCAAGTACATCCTCATGGAACGCTTCGCCGAAGACGCCAGCCTGCTGGAAAAGCTGCGCAGCTACCTGAAGCAGGAAGCCATCCTCAGCGCCCGCGTCATCGCCGGCAAAGAGGAAGAAGGTGCCAAGTTCCGCGATTACTTCGAACACGACGAGCCGCTCAAGAGCATGCCGTCCCACCGCGCACTGGCAATTTTCCGTGGCCGCAACGAAGGTATTCTCAGCTCCGCGCTGAAGGTCGGCGACGAATTGCCGGGCACCATGCACCCCTGCGAAGGCATGATCGCCCAACAATTCGGCATCCAGAATCAGAACCGTCCTGCGGACAAGTGGCTCGGTGAAGTGGTGCGCTGGACCTGGAAGGTCAAGCTCTACACCCACCTGGAAACCGACCTGCTGGGCGAGCTGCGCGACGGTGCCGAAACCGAGGCGATCAACGTGTTCGCCCACAACCTGCACGACCTGCTGCTGGCCGCCCCGGCCGGCCCGCGTGCCACCCTGGGCCTCGACCCGGGCCTGCGTACCGGCTGCAAGGTCGCCGTAGTCGACGCCACCGGCAAACTGCTGGACCACGCCACGGTGTATCCGCATGTGCCGCACAACAAATGGGACCAGACCCTCGCGATCCTGGCCGCCTTGTGCGCCAAGCACGCGGTGGACCTGATCGCCATCGGCAACGGTACCGCCAGCCGCGAGACCGACAAGCTGGCCGCCGAACTGATCAAAAAATACCCGGCCATGAAGATGACCAAGGTCATGGTCTCCGAAGCCGGCGCTTCGGTGTACTCGGCGTCGGAACTGGCGTCCAAGGAATTTCCGGACCTCGACGTGTCGATCCGTGGCGCGGTATCCATCGCCCGTCGCCTGCAGGATCCGTTGGCCGAACTGGTGAAAATCGACCCTAAATCCATCGGCGTCGGCCAGTACCAGCACGACGTGTCGCAGCTGAAGCTGGCGCGCGGCCTGGACGCAGTTGTGGAAGACTGCGTAAACGCCGTGGGCGTCGACGTGAACACCGCCTCCGTGGCACTGCTGGCGCGAATCTCCGGCCTCAACGCCACCCTGGCACAGAACATCGTCAGCCACCGTGACGAAAACGGCGCGTTCAAAACCCGTGCCGCGCTGAAAAAAGTCGCACGCCTGGGTGAAAAAACCTTCGAACAAGCCGCCGGCTTCCTGCGCGTCATGAATGGCGACAACCCGCTTGACGCGTCTGCGGTCCACCCGGAAGCCTACCCGCTGGTGCAGCGCATCGCCGCCGAGACCGACCGCGACATCCGTTCGCTGATCGGCGACGCCGCTTTCCTCAAGCGCCTGGATCCCAAGAAGTACACCGACGAAACCTTCGGTGTGCCGACCATCACCGACATCCTGCAAGAGCTGGAAAAACCTGGTCGCGACCCACGCCCCGAGTTCAAGACCGCCGAGTTCCAGGACGGTGTCGAAGACCTCAAGGACCTGCAACCGGGCATGATCCTCGAAGGCGTGGTGACCAACGTGACCAACTTCGGCGCCTTTGTGGACATCGGCGTGCATCAGGACGGTTTGGTGCATATCTCCGCGCTTTCGGAGAAATTCATCAAGGATCCTCGCGAAGCGGTCAAGGCCGGTGACGTGGTCAAGGTCAAGGTCATGGAAGTCGACATCCCGCGCAAACGCGTCGGCCTGTCGATGCGCATGAGCGACACCCCCGGCGAGAAAATCGACGGTGCCCGTGGCGCGCGCCCAGGCTCGGCACCGCGCCAGTCGCAAAACAATACGGCTCGCAAGGAAACCGCCACCGCAGCCCCAAGCAACAACGCCATGGCCTCGCTGTTCGCCAACGCCAAGCAGTTGAAGAAGCGCTGATGGAGATCCCGGCCGGCTTGACCCAGAGCGCCTTCAGCGAACTGATCGGCTGCCGCCTGCAACGCCTTGAAGAAGGCGTTGCCGAGGTGGCCCTGACCCTGGAGCCGCAACTGCGCAACCGCGCGGGCAAGCTCCATGGGGGGGCGATTTTCAGCCTCGTGGACATTACGATGGGGCTGGCCTGTTCCAGCGCCCATGGTTTCGACCAGCAGAGCGCGACCATCGAGTGCAAGATCAATTACATCCGCGCCGTGTCGGACGGTGACGTGCTGTGCACCAGCCGGGTGATTCATGCCGGCCGCCGCACGCTGGTGGTCGAGGCGGATGTGTATCAGGACGAAAGACTTGTCGCAAAAGCACAGGGCACCTTCGCTGTCCTATAGCTCCCCACCCCCGATTTGAGTTAATTTCGGCGCTGCACTAACGGCGTCGGAATTTTCTCGCTGCGCTGTAGCCAAATTCATGGAGTGAAGTCGGCATATTCAGAGCGGGTCAAATCGACTCAAAACCAGGCGATCACGCCAGTTTCAACTTCACCCTTGTAGACCGTCCTGCCCACCCCCATATTGGGGCGACTGACGCGTGAAGGAATCCAACTTGAGCGAACTTCTCAACCGCCGCCTGGCCCTGCTCGGCAAGCGCGAACACCTCTCCCTGCTAGAGCAGTGCTTGCACGGCATCGAGCGCGAATGCCTGCGTGTCACCGGTGAGGGTCGACTGGCGCAAACGCCGCACCCCGAAGCCCTGGGCGCCGCGTTGACCCACGAACAGATCACCACCGACTACTCGGAATCGCTGCTGGAGTTCATCACTCCCGCCCTGCCCGACCCGGCCGATACCCTGAGCAGCCTGGACAAGATCCATCGCTTTGCCTATACCAAGCTCGGCAGCGAATACCTGTGGAGCCCCTCCATGCCGTGTCCGTTGCCGGCCGAGGAAGATATTCCGATTGCCTACTACGGCACCTCCAATATCGGCCAGCTCAAGTACGTGTACCGCAAGGGCCTGGCCCTGCGTTACGGCAAGACCATGCAGTGCATCGCCGGCATCCACTACAACTTTTCCCTGCCGGAACAGCTGTGGCCGCTGCTCAAGGAGACGGAAGGGTTTGTCGGCACCGACCGCGACTACCAGTCCAACGCCTATATCGCGCTGATCCGCAATTTCCGCCGCTACAGCTGGCTGTTGATGTACCTGTTCGGTGCTTCGCCGGCTCTGGACGCCGGGTTCCTGCGTGGTCGTTCGCACCAGTTGGAAGTGCTCGACGCCGACACGCTGTACCTGCCCTACGCCACCAGCCTGCGCATGAGTGACCTGGGTTACCAGAGCAACGCCCAGGCGGGCCTCACGCCGTGCTACAACGACCTGGCCAGCTACACCGACAGCCTGCGCGAAGCGGTGGCAACGCCCTACGCGCCCTACGTCGAAATCGGTACGCACAAGGACGGTGAGTGGGTACAGCTCAACACCAACATCCTGCAGATCGAAAACGAGTACTACTCCAACATCCGCCCCAAGCGCGTGACCTATACCGGCGAGCGGCCGATCCAGGCGCTGATGGCCCGTGGCATCCAGTACATCGAAGTGCGCTGCCTGGACATCAACCCGTTCCTGCCCATGGGCATCGACTTGCAAGAGTCGCGCTTCCTCGACGCCTTCCTGCTGTTCTGCGCACTGAACGACAGCCCGCTGTTCGCCAACAACGAGTGCGGCAACGCCACGTCCAACTTCCTCAGCGTGGTCAAGGAAGGTCGCCGTCCGGGCCTGCAATTGCAACGCCAGGGCCAGCCGGTGGACATGAAGGAGTGGGCGTCCGAGTTGCTGGAGCAGATTGCACCGCTGGCTGCCTTGCTGGACGAGAGCCACGGCATCACTGAGCACAGCCAGGCGCTCGACGCCCAGTTGGCCAAGGTCAACGATTCGTCCCTGACCCCGTCGGCCCAGGTGCTGGCGGCGATGGCCGAGCGTAAAGAGAGTTTTGCGCAATTCTCCCTGCATCAGAGCCAGTTGCACGCCGAGCATTTCCGCAAGGAGCCGCTGGCGGCTGAAGAGCAGGCGCGCTTTGAAGAGCTGGCGCGGACGTCGCTGGCGCAGCAAGCTGAGCTGGAGCAGAACGAAGTGGGCGATTTCGATGTGTTTGTTGGGTCGTACCAGGCCAGCATTCTCGCCATCAGCAACTAAGTAAGCTGAAACCGGGGCAAATATGGGAGGGGGCAAGCCCCTTCTCACATTTGACGTCATTTCAATTCACGATCAGCGCCCGCGGTTCTTCTCATAAGCTAATTCGAAAATGTTATTTATTTTCGGATTCTTAGATCATTTAGGCTCCTCACACGCCGACCCTCGGCCGCCTGATTGAGGAGCTTCCCCTTGAAACTGCTAACCCCTCTGCGTCTCCTGGCCGCATTGTCCCTGGCCGGTGCCAGCCTGTTTGCCCAGGCGGCGGACGTGACCATCGCTTACCAGACCACCGTGGACCCGGCCAAAGTCGCCCAGGCCGATGGCGACTATGAAAAAGCCACAAACGCCAAGATCAACTGGCGCAAATTCGACAATGGCGCCGACATCATCGCCGCCATCGCTTCCGGCGACGTGCAGATCGGCTACCTCGGTTCCAGCCCGCTGACTGCCGCGATCACCCGCAAGGTACCGGTGGAAACCTTCCTGGTCGCCACCCAGATCGGCGGCGCCGAAGCCCTGGTAGCGCGCAACGGTTCGGGCATCAACAGCCCGCAGGACCTGGTCGGCAAGAAAGTCGCCGTACCCTTCGTGTCCACCGGGCACTACAGCCTGCTGGCCGCGCTGAAGCACTGGAACATCGACCCGTCCAAAGTGACCATCCTCAACCTCGCGCCACCGGCGATCATCGCCGCCTGGAAGCGCGGTGATATCGACGCCACCTACGTATGGGATCCTGCCCTGGGCGTGGCCAAGGAAAACGGCAAGGTGCTGATCACCTCGGGCGAACTGGCCAAGTTCGGCGCGCCGACCTTCGATGCCTGGATCGTGCGCAAGGACTTCGCCGAGAAGCACCCGGAAATCGTCACCGCGTTCGCCAAAGTCACCCTGGATGCCTACGCCGCGTACCGCAAAGACCCACAAGCCTGGCTCGCCGACAAAGGCAACGTCGACAAACTGGTGAAACTCTCCGGCGCCAAGGCCAGCGACATCCCACTGCTGCTGCAAGGCAACGTCTACCCGCTGGCCGCTGACCAGGTGACCCTGCTGGGCGCACCGACCACCAAGGCTGTGACCGACACCGCCGCGTTCCTCAAGGAACAAGGCAAGGTCGACGCCGTGCTGCCGGACTACGCCCCTTACGTCAGCGCCAAATTCATCACTCACTGATCGGGAGTTCATTGCGATGGCCTTGCTACAACTGGAGCGCATCAGCGCACAGTACCCAGGCGCCACAGAACCGGTACTATCAGACATTTCACTCGACCTGGGGCCCCAGCAGTTGCTGGTGGCTCTCGGCCCGTCCGGCAGTGGCAAGACTTCGCTGTTGAACCTGATTGCCGGTTTCGTCAAACCTTGCGCCGGGCGTATCACCCTCGATGGCGTGCCGGTCAACGGCCCCAGTGCTGAACGCGGCGTGGTGTTCCAGGACGACGCCCTGCTGCCCTGGCAGGATGTGCTGGCCAACGTCGGCTTCGGCCTGGAGCTGGCCGGCGCGCCCAAGGCGCAACGCGAAATACGCGCCCGGGAAATGCTCGCGCTGGTCGACCTGGCCGGGTTCGACAACCGACGCATCTGGCAGCTTTCCGGTGGCCAGAAGCAACGTGTCGGCCTGGCCCGCGCCCTGGCCGCCGACCCTCGTGTGCTGCTGATGGACGAGCCCTTCGGCGCCCTCGACGCCTTCACCCGCGAACAGATGCAGGAGCTGTTGCTGCAAGTCTGGCGGCGCACGGCCAAGCCGGTGTTCCTGATTACCCACGACATCGAAGAGGCGGTCTTCCTCGCCACTGATTTGATCCTGCTGGCGCCCAACCCCGGCCAGATCGTCGAACGCCTGCACCTGGACTTCGGCCAACGCTACGCCGCCGGTGAGTCGGCGCGGGCGATCAAGTCCGACCCACGCTTTATCGAAACCCGCGAACACGTGCTGGGCAAAGTGTTCTCCCAACGGCAGGTGTCCGCATGAGCAGCTACGAACTTCCCGCCACGGTGACCAAACCGGTGGCGCCCGCAGTTGTCCCGGTACGACGCAGCCTGAGCACGCGCTGGATCAGCGTGTTGACCCTGGTCGCCTTGCTGGCCCTCTGGTGGGCCGTGACCGCCAGCGGCTTGATCGAACCGCTGTTCCTGCCGCCGCCGTCCGCCGTGCTGCAAAAGGGCTGGCTGCTGGCGACCACCGGCTATATGGACTCCACCTTGTGGCAGCACCTTGGCGCGAGCCTCAGCCGTATCGGCCTGGGCCTGGGCTTCGCGGTGCTGACCGCCGTGCCGGTTGGGATCGCCATCGGTTCCAACCGAATCGCCCGTGGCATCCTCGACCCGCTGATCGAGTTCTACCGACCGATCCCGCCGCTGGCCTACCTGCCGTTGATCGTGATCTGGTGCGGCATCGGCGAGCTGTCCAAGGTGCTGCTGATCTACCTGGCAATCTTCGCGCCGATAGCCATCGCCACCGCCACCGGCGTGCGCACCGTCGACCCGGCCAGACTGCGTGCGGCGCAGTCGCTGGGTGCCACCCGTGCCCAGTTGATTCGCCATGTGGTCCTGCCGAGCGCCCTGCCCGACATCCTGACCGGCGTGCGCATCGGGCTGGGTGTGGGTTGGTCCACGCTGGTCGCCGCCGAGCTGATCGCCGCCACCAGCGGCCTGGGCTTCATGGTGCAGTCGGCGGCGCAGTTCCTGGTCACCGATGTGGTGGTGCTGGGGATTCTGGTGATCGCCCTGATCGCCTTCGCCATGGAAATGGGCCTGCGTGCCCTGCAGCGTAAATTGGTGCCGTGGCATGGCCAGGCACACTGAGTGAATGAGAACCGCATGAGCAGCCTGACCGTTACCCCATTAAGCACCGCCCTGGGCGCCCAGATCAGTGGCGTCGATATCACCCAGCCGCTGCCCCCTGAACAGCGCGACGCCATCGAACAGGCGTTGCTCACCCACTCGGTGCTGTTCTTGCGCGGCCAGTCGATCACCCCGCAGCAGCAAGCGCGGTTCGCGGCGAATTTCGGTGACCTGCATATCCACCCGATCTACCCCAACGTGCCGGACCAGCCCGAAGTGCTGATCCTCGACACCGCCGTCACCGACGTGCGCGACAATGCTGTGTGGCACACCGACGTGACCTTCCTGCCCACTCCGGCGCTCGGTGCAGTACTCAGCGCCAAGCTGCTGCCGGCGTTTGGTGGCGATACGCTGTGGGCCAGCGGGATTGCAGCCTATGAAGCGTTGTCCGAACCGCTGAAGCGCTTGCTCGATGGGCTGACGGCGACCCATGACTTCACCAAGTCCTTTCCGCTCGAGCGCTTTGGCAACACCGCCGAAGACCTGGCACGCTGGGAAGAAACCCGCAGGAAGAACCCGCCGTTATCGCACCCGGTGGTGCGTACGCATCCGGTGAGTGGGCGCAAGTCACTGTTCGTGAGTGATGGGTTTACCACCAGGATCAATGAGCTGGAACCGGCGGAGAGTGAAGCCATCTTGAAGCTCTTGTTCGCCCACGCGACACGCCCGGAATTTACCATTCGCTGGCGTTGGCAGGAAAACGATGTGGCGTTCTGGGATAACCGCGTGACACAGCACTACGCGGTGGATGACTACCGGCCGCAGCGGCGGGTGATGCATCGGGCGACGATTCTTGGGGATGTGCCGTTCTAAGGTCAGGCCCGTTAGTCATCACACCAGAAATCAAATGTGGGAGGGGGTTGCTCCCTCCCACATGGACTGTTTATTCAGCCGTGGATGGCTTTTCCCACAGGTTGATCCCGCCTTCCTGGGCAAACCGATCGATCTCCGCCAGTTCTTCCACGCTAAAGCTCAAGTTCTTCAACGCACCGACGTTCTCGATAATCTGCTCCGGCCGGCTTGCACCGATCAGCGCACTGGTCACCCGTGGATCACGCAACGTCCAGGCCAGTGCCAGTTGGGCCAGGCTCTGACCACGACGCTGGGCGATCTCGTTCAGCGCACGCACGTGGGCGATGTTGGTTTCGGACAGGTGCTTGGCCTGCAACGAACCACCGCCCGGGCGATTCACCCGTGCATCCGCCGGTACGCCGTTGAGGTACTTGTCGGTCAGCAAACCCTGGGCCAGCGGCGTGAAGGCAATCACCCCGGCGCCGAGCTCTTCGGTGGTGTCCAGCAGGTCTTTTTCCACCCAGCGGTTGAGCAGGTTGTAGGCCGGCTGGTGAATCAGCAGCGGCACTTTCCACTCTTTGAGCAGGGCGGCGATTTCGCGGGTTTTTACCCCTGAGTAGGACGAGATACCGATGTACAACGCCTTGCCTTGTTGCACAGCAGTGGCGAGGGCACTGGCGGTTTCTTCCAGGGGGGTGTCGGCGTCAAAACGGTGGGAATAGAAGATATCCACATAGTCGACACCCAGGCGTTGCAGGCTCTGGTCGAGGCTGGCCAGCACGTACTTGCGCGAACCTCCGCCCTGGCCGTAAGGGCCGGGCCACATGTCCCAGCCGGCCTTGCTGGAGATGATCAGTTCGTCGCGGTAGTGCTTGAAGTCTTCACGCAGCAAACGGCCGAAGTTGATCTCGGCGCTGCCGTAGGGCGGGCCATAGTTGTTGGCCAGGTCGAAGTGGTTGATCCCCAGGTCGAACGCGGTGCGCAGCAAGGCGCGCTGGGTGTCGATCGGGGTGCTGTCGCCAAAGTTGTGCCACAGGCCCAGGGACAGTGCGGGCAGCACCAGCCCACTGCGGCCTACGCGGCGATACGGGATAGATTCATAGCGGTTTTCGGCAGCAATGTAAGTCATCGAATCCTCTCTTGGACGTCGGCAAATAAGGCCTGGGAATAAGGGTATTCCCAGGCCTTTTAACCAGCTGAATCGCTTAAGTCTGCCGTTCCGTTCTACAGCAATTGCCTACCAGAGTGGAACGACATAACTCACATAGAAGCGGTTTTCATCTTGCACGGTAGCACCGCTGATGTCCGGGCTGGCATGGGCGTTTTTCCAGGTGACACCCAGGCCTTTGAGGGTGCCGGTAGGCACTTGATACGCCACGGCGACGTTACGTTCCCATTCGCTGGTAGTGCCTTGCGCCGTGCGGATGTCATCGCCGTGGGCATAGGCGGCGGAGAACGTCAGGCCCGTGAGGCCAAGCTTACCGAAGTCATACTTGTACTGCGCAAGCCAAGTGCGCTCACCGGCGTGTTGAAATTTATTCAACTGCATGTTGGTCAGCGCCGGCGTGTCGGCGCCTGAGCCTGGGCCCTGGCGGTTGTCGCCGCTGTTCAGGCCGGAATCCAGGTAGGGGAAGTCGCTGTCGCCGCTGTTCTTCTGGATGCCCAGGCCGACGGTATGACCGTCCAGGCTGTAGCTCTCAAGCAGGCTGGCGGTGGTCTGGTTGATACGCCCCTTGCCCGTGCCGTCACCGTAGAGGCCGGCGGCTGCGTAGTCTTTGTCGCCATCGGCGTTGCCGCCCACGCCCAGGCTGCGGAACACCCGCAAGTCGGTGTCGATCGCGCCCACGGACAAGGCGTCATGCCGCTTGGCGCCGAGGAAGAACTGCTGGTAGTAATCCTCAAGGTTGGAGTACCACAGGCTGACCGTGGTGTTCTGGATGCCAGTGTAGTCCGCACCGCCGAACAGGAAGCGATCGCTCTCTTTGGTGCCACCGGCGGTGATCATGCCCTGGTCGCCGGTTTCGTTGCGGATCTTGGTCTTGAAGATATCGCCGCCGGTGAAGGTGAAGTCACTGAGGTCCTTGGACACCAGCTGCACACCCGTGTTGGTCTGCTGGTAAAGGCGCCCGTCGGTGTTGGCCAGCACCGGGTTGTTGCCGTAGAGCGTACCCAAGCGCAATTCA
This sequence comes from Pseudomonas sp. NFPP28, assembly GCF_900115535.1. Taxonomy (NCBI): domain Bacteria; kingdom Pseudomonadati; phylum Pseudomonadota; class Gammaproteobacteria; order Pseudomonadales; family Pseudomonadaceae; genus Pseudomonas; species Pseudomonas sp. NFPP28. The sequence continues at coordinate 445,142 of NZ_FOWT01000004.1, forward strand.
TCCTTGGCGAAACGCATCTTGAACGTCGGGCTCAACACACCGAACTGGTCGGCGGACTTGCCGTTGTCCAGCGGGAACATGCTGCCCGGGTAGCGGCCCTGGTGATCCTTGTCGTTGAGGTCGCCGCCAGAGTCCAGCTTCAACCCATAGAACGCCTGCAGGTCCAGGCCAAACCCCACCGGGCCTTCGGTGTAGCCGGACTTGAAGTTGAACTCGAAACCCTGGCCCCAATCGCGAATGCTGTGGGCCTTGGCGTTGCTGTTCACCACGTCACGCCCCTGCTGGTTGAGGTAGCGGTTGAGCAGGGTCACATCGGCGTGGCTGTCATCGATAAAATCGGCATGGGCGGACAGCATAAAGCTCGCCATGGCGGCACCCACCATAGGGCTTATCAACGTCTTCATTGGTACCGGTCTCCGTCACTGTTCTGAAATGAAAGCGTCAAACGCTTCACACAATTACGCAGTGACCAGATGACAGTTACGCGTCAAACCGTGGCGTGAACGGATGAAATTAAATTTAAGAAACCCTTCTATTACACGGCTTAGCGGGCATTTTCGAAGACTTCGGCAAGCCAGTCGACGAACACCCGCACCCTCGGCGACAAGTGTCGGTTCTGCGGATACAACACCGACACCGGCATCGACGGCGGCGGTGTGTCAGGAAGGATTTCACGCATCACGCCCTGCTCGATCAATTCGGCCATGCGGTAGTGCGGGCACTGGATAATGCCCAATCCCGCCACTGCGCTGGCGGAATAAATCTCGGCGCCGAACACCGACAGCGCACCCTGGATACTCACTTCCTGCAGCTCGCCGTCCACCATGAACTCGAAGGGAAACAGTTTGGCCGTGGTGCGCGAAACATAGTTCACCGCGCGGTGCTCACTCAGCTCGGCCAGGCTCTTGGGTTCGCCGTATTTACGCAAGTACGCAGGGCTTGCGCAGGTGACCTGGCGCAGGTTGGCGACGCGTCGGCCGATCAGCGCGGAGTCACCCAGGGCGCCTGCGCGCAGCACGCAATCCACGCCTTCGGCGATCAGGTCGACAAAGCGATCCGCCTCGCTGATCGACAGCTCGATCTCCGGGTAACGCGCCATGAATTGCGGCAGTGCCGGCACCACAAAATACTTGGCCAGCGTACCGTGCAAATCCACGCGCAAACGGCCCTTGGGCGCCACGCTGCGAAATGCCAGTTCGGCCTCTTCCAGTTGCGCCAGTAACTGCAAACAGCGTTGGTAATACGCCTCGCCATCCAGGGTCGGGCGCACGCGACGGGTGCTGCGCTCCAGCAGGCGCGTGCCCAGCCACGCTTCGAACTGGTTGAGGGTGTGGGTCAGGGTCGCCCGGGGCAGATTCAGGTCATCGGCCGCCAGCGTGAAGCTGGAACGCTCGTAAATCCGCACGAAAACCTTCATGGCCTTGACTTGATCCACGCTGCACTCCGTCGCGCCTATTGTTGGCGATTATTGAACAGTCAAGGCAACTCTGGCGCATTTATCGCCCTGGGTAAACATGTGAACCTGCTTCCACCTACCGTTAAAGGAACCCAGATCATGACGACTCAAGTAGCAATCATCACCGGCGCTTCCCGTGGCATCGGCGCCGTCATTGCCAAGCAACTCGCCGCCGACGGTTACGCCGTGGCCATCAACTACGCCAGCAGTGCCACCGAGGCGTCGAAACTGGTGGTGGAACTGCGCCAGGCCGGTCACCGGGCCATAGCGATTCAAGGCGACGTCGCCAACCCCGCCGACATCACGCGCCTGTTCGACCAGGCCGAGGCACAGTTGGGCAAGGTCGACGTACTGATCAACAACGCCGGCATCCTCAAGACCCTGCCCCTGGCCCAGCACAGCGATGAGCTCTACAACCAGAACTTCGATATCCACACCCGTGGCACCTTCAACGCCCTGCGTGAAGCCGCCACGCGCCTGAACGACGGCGGGCGCATCGTCAACTTTTCCAGCAGTACCGTCGGCCTCAACTTCCCCGGCTACGCGGTGTACATCGCCAGCAAGGCGGCGGTGGAATCCCTGACTCAAGTGTTCGCTAAAGAGATGCGCGGGCGCCGGATTACCGTCAACGCGGTGGCGCCAGGCCCGGTCGCCACCGAACTGTTCCTTCACAGCAAGACCGAAGAACAGATCCAGGGCATGGCCAAGATGCCGCCGCTGGAACGCCTGGGCCAACCGGAAGATGTCGCCCGCGTGGTGGCGTTTCTGGTGAGCCCGGCCGGTGGCTGGGTGAATGGGCAAATCCTGCGCGCCAATGGCGGGCTGGTCTGAGTCGTACATCTGGGCCAGCGATGTTCACTTTGTGGAGTTCTTTCATGCCAACCTTATCGATCCCCGCACTCGCCCCGCTTTACCGCTTTGCCGAACCCCTTGCCTACGCGCTGCTGCGCGCAGGTTTCGGGGTAATCATGCTCACCCACGGCCTGCCCAAATTGCTGGGCCGTGCACATGGTTCGATGGCCGACCCGATGGCGGCATCCATCAACCTGATCGAGAACCGCCTGCACCTGCCGCAGCCGGAGTTGATCGGCCTGCTGGTCGCGTTGTTGGAAGCGGTGGGCGGGTTGCTGTTGATCCTCGGCCTGGGCACACGGCTGGTCGCGGCCATGATGACCGTGCAGATGCTGACCATTGCTTACTTATTGGGGCCGACGTGGGCATGGATCGACCGGGGCATCGAGTACCCGGTACTGATGGCGCTGCTAGCGTTGTACCTGGTGTTTCGCGGTGCAGGCCACTACTCCCTGGACAGTGCGTTGGGCAAGGGGTAGTCACTGCCGGCCAGCCCAGGTGTCAGAGCTGGTGATCGGCAGTGGCGTGTTCGGCGCGCCGTGAGTGGCACTGGCCCTGTACATCAGGGCCTGAACCTCAACGCACCAAGTGCAGGAACTGCAGGTGCCGTTCGTACTGGTCGAGGATGTCGTTGATGATCTGCTCCTTGGTGTAGCCCACCAGGTCGTAGTCCTGGCTGCCCTCGGCCAAGTGCACTTCCGCGCGGTAGTAGCGGCGGTTGTTGATCTCCTTGGAGCCCATGCCGCCACGGGCGAACGACGGCGTGAAGTAGCCGCGCATCTGCACCTGGTAGACGAAGGGATGTTCCTCGCCATGGCCGATTTCCAGGCTGACGCTGTCGTTGGAAGGGTCGGGCTGGGTGACCACACTCAGGCCCTTCTCGACGAACACCGCCGTTACCTCCTCAATCGCCGGACGCACGGTTGATTCCAGGAAGCGATACACCTCATCCCGCGACGGGAAATGCACCGCCTGGCTCAAACGCTGACGCCAGCCGCCTCGGCCCTTGCGCGCCGCCGAAACCGGCGCCAGCGAATGCAACTGGGCGATCTGCTTTTGCGACTCCAGGTAGAACGCCTTGTGCAGCCCCCACATCATCAGCAGCAGGATCATCGAGAACGGCAGCGAGGTCAGTACTACCGCTGACTTGAGCGAATCAATACTGCCGGCGAACAGCAAGGCGCTGGTGACCAGCGCGGTCATCGCCCCCCAAAACACACGCAGCCATTTCGGTCCGTCTTCATCGGCGTTGCCGCCCTTGGACGACAGGGTCGACAGCACCACGGTGCCGGAGTCGGCCGAGGTGACGAAGAACACGAAGCTGATAAACACCGTGACCGCGATGACGGTTTTGCTCCAGGGGTAGGTTTCCAGCAGCAGGTAGAGGCTCATCGACGGATCATCGATGGCCGACTGGCCGAGCGCGGCCATGCCGTGGTTGAGCACCTGGTCGATGGCGCTGTTGCCGAAGATCGACATCCAGGCCAGGGTGAAACCCAGCGGGATCAGCAGCACGCCGAACACGAATTCGCGGATGGTACGACCACGGGAAATCCGTGCGATAAACAGGCCCACGAACGGCGACCATGCGATCCACCAGGCCCAGTAGAACACGGTCCAGCCACCCAGCCAGTCGCTGGGTTTGTCGTAGGCGTATACGTCGAAACTCTTGGTCGGCAAGGCGCCCAGGTAGTCGCCGATGTTCTGGATCAGGGTGTTAAGCAAATGCTGGGTAGGCCCGGCGAACAACACGAACAGCAGCAGCGCACAGGCCAGCAGCATGTTGATGTCGGACATCACCCGCACGCCCTTGTCGACGCCGGCCACAGCGACCAGGATCGCGGCGCCCATCATCAGCGTGATGAGACCGACCTGGATCCACTGGGTATGGGCAATGCCAAACAGATAATCGAGACCGGAGTTGAGGTGCAGCACCCCAAAACCCATATCCGCGCCGAGGCCGAACACCGTGGCGATAATGCCAAAGCCATCCACCGCGTAACCGATGGGGCCATTGATGCGTTTGCCAATCAGCGGGTACAGCGCCGAGCGCAACGCCAGCGGCAGGTTATGCCGGTAGGCAAAGTACGCCAGGGCCATGCCCACAAACGCGAACACGCCCCAGCCATGCAGGCCCCAGTGCAGAAACAGGATCTGCATGGCCTGGCGCGCAGCGTCGGCGTTCATCGGCGCGCCCTGCGGCGGTTGCACCAGGTGCGTCAGCGGCTCGGAGACGCAGAAGAAGAACAGCGTGATGCTGATCCCGGCGGCGAACAGCATGCCGGCCCAGGACAGGTAACTGAATTCGGGCTCGTCGTGGTCGGCACCGAGTTTTATCTTGCCGTAGCCCGATAGCGCGGTGACCACCACGAAGACCAGATACAGGGTCATCGCCAGCATGTAGTACCAGCCGACCGTGTTGGCCGCCCAGTTTTGCGCCGCCAGCAGCCAGGCACCGGCCTGTTGCGGGATAGCGATGACGGTGATGCCGAACAGCAGGATAAACGTCGCGGCAAAGTAGAAGACCGGCGCATTCATGCGCACCAGGCCGCTGGATGGGGTGGACGATGCACTCATGAACGATGCACCCCAAGGATGAGGGATATGGCTGTGAAAAACGGACTCAGCAAAGGTAAGCCTCCTGTTGTGAGCGGGCAGCGAACCACCGGGTTTAACTTGAACGAGCATTCAAGTTAAACATGGATAGGCGGTCTGGGACTAATCGCAGGGCTGAGTGGTAGGTGATTCCTACACAAGCTCAAGGAAAGGTATGACGGATCGCGCTGAAAAACGTTCAGCACGCCTTTCAATATGTGCAGCCTGTCTCCTGTTGCATTCACCACAATCGAATGACCACTGCCCACCTGAGGTCATTCAGTCATGCCAGAGACATTGAAGCATTTTGATTTTATCCGGCAACAATTGCCGCCATGGTTGCGGAGCACGTCACTGCAACGTTTTGCGGCGTTGAAAAAACAGCGCCCAGACTTCACGGAACTCTATCGCAATGCCCCTGGCTCGGAGCAGCGCCTGCCCTTCAAGCACGCCCTGGACACCCACTGGGCCAGCCAGAACGCACTGGACACGCTATTCGAGAAACTCACCGACATTAAGGCCTTCGCCGAGCCCTTGCTGAAAAATGCCCTGCGTGACTACGGCGCTATTGATGTGTCGAATACTTCGATCCGTCTATACGCGCCGGCCACATTGCCCTGGTGGACGTTCGGGACGCACCCGGGTGTCTCCGTCCGGACAACGACGCTGCTCGACGCCGCCTTGCACAACTTTTCAGCTTCGGAAACCTTTGTCGATTACGCTTTCCTTGCGGCAGAGGATGCCCGTGGGCAGCGTGAGATACTCACGTTCAAACACAGGGTGACAGGTCAACCCCTCACCGCCGACCATTTCAAAACCTTGTGCCGAAACCTGGATATCGGTGCGCGCTATATGCAAAACCTCACCCTGACAGTGGGGTTCGGCAATGCCTCGGTCGCCACCTCCTTCCGACAAAAAGTCATCCACAACCTGAAAGCCGCCCTCAACAGTGCCGCTCACGTGGCGCTCGCCAAAAAAGACATCACCGAAGACAGTTACACCCTCATTCAGTCGCTGCTCCAAAGAGACGGCCCGCTTCAACTGGGCGGGCAAACGATGGACGTCTACGCGCTGAGCCTGCTGGATACACGCCTGCCGGGCATTTTCATCATCGCCCCCGCACGGTTGGACGCAGCGCTTCATAAAATCCTGGTCTATATCCCTGATGACCCCGCCCACCCTCTCAAGGACTACAGCTCGGCCCCGGCCTTCGTCAAAGAGTTGACCGGCCAACTGCGTGACCGCACGCCTGGCGCCGACCCATCCCGCCCCAGCTACCAGCAGTTCTTCAGCCAGTTCGTGGCCCATCAGGAACGTGGGCGCTTTTTTTACCAACTCAATCAGTTGCTTTCCACTGTGCGCTGGCACGACAGAGAACCTGGGGACAGCCGCCCCAACTGGCGCCCAGAGCCGGTAGAAACCCCCAACCTGCAATTTCGCACCCTGGCTGTTCGTGACGATATTCAAAACCGTGGCGAAAATCCGGGCCAGGATGATCTCTGGCACTACCTCTACCGCGTCAAACTGAACAAATGCGTGAACGACGCCCGAGAGATTGCCATCTCCACAGCCTACGCCGACCGCATGGCGCGCTGGAAGTGGTGGGACAACCTGGAAAAAATGCTCTCGGACATTTTCAATGCCGCGCTCCTGGTCATCACTCCGTTCGTTCCCTTGCTGGGGGAGTTGATGTTGGCCTACACCACCTACCAGATGCTCGACGATGTATTTGAAGGCATCGTCGATTGGGCCGAAGGCTTGCAGCGCGAAGCGGCAGAACATCTGCTCTCGATCGCAGAGAACACGCTGCAGCTCGCGCTGTTCGAAGCGGGAGGTAAAGTGGGTGAAATTGCCAAGGTGAAACTGTCCACGTTTGTCGAGCAACTCCAACCCGTACAGACACCTTCCGCGCAGACGCGCCTCTGGGCCCCTGACCTCGCGCCTTACCAACATACCAACCTGCGCCTGCCCGAGACCTCCATTGCGCACGAAAATGGCCTTCACCACCATCAGGGCAAGCAGATTGTGAAAGTGGAAAACCACCACTATGAAGTCCGCAAGGACCCTGTCACCCAAACGTACACCCTTGCCCATCCCAAACGCCCCAGTGCCTACCAGCCTCCCGTGGCGCTCAATGGCAGCGGCGCGTGCGTGCTGGCCGGTGAACAGCCAAGGACCTGGAACAATGCTCGCCTGCTGAGACGCTTCGGGCCACAGACAAACGGTCTGACGGCCGGTGAACTGGAGCAGGTACGGCAGATAAGCGGTGTCGAGTTCGGGGATTTACGCCATATGTATGTCAACAATGAACCCACCCCACCCTTGTTGGCCGATACCCTCAAACGCTTTAACAGTGAGAAGGGCATCAGAGAGGCCGGAGACGCTATCCGTACAGGCCAGCCCCTTGACCCGTCGTCGGACTGGTTCGAACAAATGGTCACCGAGCTTGAGGGTTGGCCTCGCGACAAAGCCTTGCTGGTGTACCCGCGTAGCGATTTATCAGGCACGCCCCGTCGTTATGGCAATGCACAAGCAACAGGCGCCGATACCCTGAGCCTGAGCATCGCCGATGTCATGTCCGGCAGGCTGGCGGAAAAAGTCGTGGACTACCTGGATGAACCACAACTGACCCAGTTACTCGGCAAACAGTTGCCTGAAAATGAGCGCGTACAAGCGCTGCGTGAACGGCTGGCCGCGTATGTCGAGCAGCAAAGCGCCTCCCTCGCCCACAGCGATTACTCCCGCCAGGAGGCCAGCGACGAGCCCTCTATCCAATTGCTGCGCAGCCAGTACCCGGACCTCCCCCTGAGTATCGCTCAGAGCCTGGTTCGCCATACCCGTCGCCGCCACCTGAGCATTATGAGTGAAAAGAAACGCCTTCCATTGGAGGTAAAAAACCAAGCGCGGGAGCTGGATTTCGAAGTCCGCAGTACGCGCATGTTCGAACAGCTTGTCCAGGGTACCCCGCCCTCGACACACACCGAAAACCTGGCACTCAATACCCTCAGAATTCACTCAGACAGTTTTGCGAATCTGCGTATCCAGGTGCGTGAGCGAACCCCTACCGGCGACCTGAGAACCCAGGTCGGCGCAGAGGATGCCGCACACCTCAAGATCCTGGTGCGTAACCGAAAAGGCCAGTATCGGGTGTTCGACGCCGGAGGCAAGCTGATACACGGCCCAACTGACTTCTACAATGCTGTATTCCAGGCATTGCCGCCCGAGAGCTCCTTGCGCGATAGCGACACACTGCGCACATGGCTGATTGAAAAAAACAAAGCGCCCACCGAACGGCGCTTGACCCTCGCCGAGGCGCCTATCCCCACCCATCCTGAACGTGAAACACTGATCCTGCTCGGTGGCGGCAACAGCATGAGCCGCGTGGTCGATGTCGAGGTAAATCCCGTTACGGTGCAGGGGGATATCAAACACTGGCTGCCGGGGATGTCCGAGCAAGGCGTGAAACGCTTCGCTGAAAAAGCCGAGAGTGAAGAGGGGCGATTACAACTGGAAAACCTGAAAGCCGAAGGCAAAGCCTTAGACAAGGCGCTACACACCTATTTGCAAGACAGTACCCGATTTCCTTATCGCAACTCGCTGGAAGAGGTGCTTGCCAGGAAGGCATTTACCAAGAAGTTGAAAGAAGCCTGGCGCGAGGGGTACACAAAACTGCACGACGAGTTCAATACGGCAGGCAACGACGTGTACTTGGACCTGAGCGATACAGTGCTGCCGACTGAACTGCCCGTGCTGCCCTTTGAGTTGGGATTGGTCACGCACTTGCATATGAATGGCAGTGGGTTTGCCGCTGAACATACGCCATTCCTGGCGCATTTCCCAAAACTGAAGGCGCTTGATTTAGCGGATAACCGTCTGGTCACGCTGCCCGAGGCCATTGGAAACATGCGCTCGCTCAAAGCCCTTGACGTGAGCAACAACGCTATTGCCTTGGACAACACCGCTGTCCAGCAGTTGAAAAAACTGCGGCGGTTGCAGGGGCTGGATCTTTCAAAAAACCCTCTGGGACGGGTACCGGATATTAGTCACATGCGCGACCTGAGGGCGCTGGACCTGTCCCACACAGGGATCAGCGAATGGCCCGCGGGTCTCTTTGCGCACGAGCGAGACGCGTCTTTTGACCTGTACCTTCGCGGCAACCCCGTTACCACAATTCCAGAGGTCGCCAGGGAGTCCGCAGAGGCATTTACCGTGGCTAACACCTGGCTGGACCGCGCAACCCTCACGCCTGAAGCCAGGGCCCTTTGGGACGAGCACAAAACTGACTTTGGGTTGGACCCTTATCGCACTTACCCGCCCAAGGGCGATGCTGACTTTTGGGTGGATGACCTGGACGATGAAAACCAGATACGTTTTGCCAATGTCTGGTTTGACTTGGAAAATGAAGAAGGCTCCCAGGGTTTTTTCGAGGTCATCAAGAAACTGGAGCAACCCGAGGCTTTCGAGGACCCGATGGACCAGATGCGTTACGAACAAAACCGAAGAATCCTGACCGATCAGGTGCGGCATATGCTGTTGAGCATGCACGAAGACACGATGCTGCGTCAGGAGCTGTTCAAAATGTCGAGCTTCCCGGGGCTGTGCCCGGACGCAAGCCGCCAGATATTCACCGAAATGGGGATTCAGGTCACCGCCACCACGGCCAGGCGATACAGTCGAACGCAAGCTGAACATGAAGAGACAATCACCCGTCTAGCCCAAGGCGCCGCGAGGCTCAAGATGGTGAACGATGTCGCCCGGGCGGACATCGCCAACCGTCTCAAACCTGCCAATCAAGGTGGCCAGGGACTGCGACTGTCCACCCAGGTTGTTGATGGACAGCCCGGCAGCGTCGACGAGGTGGAGGTTTACCTGGCCTACCAGACACGCCTGTCGAAAAGCCTCAACCTGCCCTGGGTCAGCGACAGCATGACGTATCGAAACACCGCCGATGTGCCTGAGTCTTCCATCATCCATGCGGGCAAAGCCGTGAAAGACTTGAGTGAAGGCGACGGACTGGTGAACCGCATGTTGCAGGAACCCTACTGGGAGCCCTTCCTGAAGGAACGCTACGCAAAAGACTACGCAGCCAACGAAGAAAACACGGTTCAACAGTTGGAAAGCCTGGAGCAACTGGATACCGAACAAAAAGCGTTTGCCCAGGCGCAGGGTCTGAACGAGCAGGAGAAAACGCAAAAACGCGAGGCACTGAAGTCCCGGATCGAACAGTTACAGATCGAGGACCGAGTCGTCCCGGACCAGGTCATGTCCGAGAACCTGTACAACCAGCTCTACAATGACCTGTCGGAACGTCGCATGGAGTGGCTGCGCGAACAGACCCACCTGTCACTGGAGCGGCTTGAACGCTGACATGCTCACTTTTGCGTGCCGTCATCATGCTGCAGGTTCGCCTGGGTGATATTCGCCCCCGCCGGCACGCTGCGGGTCAGCCACACGTTGCCGCCAATGGTCGAACCCTTGCCGATGGTGATGCGCCCCAGGATGGTCGCGCCGGCGTAGATCACCACGTCATCCTCGACAATCGGGTGGCGCGGGTGGCCCTTCTGCAACTGCCCGTCCTCATCCGCCGGGAAGCGCTTGGCGCCCAGGGTCACGGCCTGGTAGATGCGCACGCGCTCGCCGATGATCGCGGTTTCGCCGATCACCACGCCGGTCCCGTGGTCGATAAAAAAACTCGGGCCGATCTGTGCGCCGGGGTGGATGTCGATGCCGGTGGCCGAGTGGGCGATCTCGGCACTGATGCGCGCCAACAGCGGCAGGCCGGCGCGGTACAGGTGGTGGGCCAGGCGATGGTGAATCACCGCCAGGATGCCGGGGTAGCACAGCAACACTTCATCCACACTGCGAGCGGCCGGGTCGCCGTGGTAGGCGGCCAGTACGTCGGTGTCCAGCAGGCTGCGCAGGGACGGCAAGGCCAGGGCGAAATCCTGGATCAGGCGGATGGCGTGGGCGTTAACGGCGCTGTCGTCCTCGCCGCTCTGGCGCGCGGCGTAGCGCAGTTCCAGGCGCGCCTGGCCGAGCAGGGCATTGAGCGCCACATCCAGGGTGTGGCCGACATAGAAGTCTTCGCTTTCTTCACGCAGGTCCACCGGGCCCAGGCGCATGGGGAACAACGCGCCGCACAACGACTCCAGGATCTGCGCCACCGCTTCACGCGAAGGCAACTCGCGGCCACCATGCTCACCGCTCAAACGGCCATTGCGCGTTCGCCACTGGTCCCGGGCGCCGCGCAACTGGCTGACGATGGTCTGTAATTGCCAATGACTGGAACGCTCACTCACGGTTTTCACTCCTGACGTAATGGCACTCACTTTACGGTATGCACCCTGGCCGCCCTTAAGAACCAATGGTGCAATGCTAAGAACCTTCCGGAATAAGCGATTGGCGGTTGCCCGATGAAAAGTGCCTGCCTATAGTCGCCCCATCCTCATCAACCGTGCGTAGCCATGATCAAACAACAGCTCGACCGTTTTAACCGCCTGGAACTGCTGGGTGGCGCCACCGCCCTGGAAAAACTCGAGCGGCTATCGGCCTGGCTGGGCAGGGATATCTACGTCAAGCGCGACGACACCACACCGCTGGCCATGGGCGGCAACAAGCTGCGCAAACTCGAATACCTGGCCGCCGATGCCATCGCCCAAGGCGCCGACACCCTGGTGACCGCTGGCGCGATCCAGTCCAACCACGTGCGCCAGACCGCCGCGCTGGCCGCCAAGCTCGGCCTGGGCTGCGTCGCGCTGCTGGAGAACCCCACCGGCACCGAAGACCCCAACTACCTGGGCAACGGCAACCGCCTGCTGCTGGACCTGTTCGACGCCAAGGTGGAGCTGGTGGAGAACCTCGACAACGTCGACGACCAACTCAGTGCCGTCGCCGACCGCCTGCGCAGCAACGGCAAGCAGCCATACCTGGTGCCCATCGGCGGCTCCAATGCACTCGGCGCCCTGGGTTACGTGCGCGCCGGGCTGGAGCTGGCCGCGCAGATCGAAGCCAGCGGCATCGAGTTTGCCGCCGTGGTGCTGGCGTCCGGCAGTGCGGGCACCCACAGCGGCCTGGCCCTGGCGTTGAGCGAAGTGCTGCCGCAGTTGCCCGTGATCGGTATCACCGTATCGCGCACCGAAGAAGCACAGTTCCCGAAAGTGCAGGGCCTGGCCGAACGCACCGCCCAATTGTTGGGTGTGGATATTCCCGAAGCCTTCAAGGTGATCCTGTGGGACGAATATTTTGGCCCGCGCTATGGCGAACCGAACGCAGGCACCCTGGCGGCGGTCAAGTTGCTGGCGAGCCAGGAAGGCCTGCTGCTGGACCCGGTCTACACTGGCAAGGCCATGGCCGGCTTGCTGGACGGTATCGGGCGCCAGCGCTTCGAGGATGGCCCGATCATTTTCCTGCATACCGGTGGCGCGCCCGCGTTGTTTGCTTACAAGAGCGCCTTCAACTGAATCAACGCGGGCTAAATGTGGACCAACATGTGGGAGGGGGCTTGCCCCCGATGACGGAGTGTCAGCCATGACTTCTGTGACTGCTACACCGCTATCGGGGGCAAGCCCCCTCCCACATTAGAACCTCTATATATTTCTTATTGGAATATCAGATTTAATTTATATTATTTTCAAGTCTTAAAAACCGGCCTTATAGTCGCGCCGTAGGCGAAGACGCGCTACGCGCTTTAAGGCAGGATACGACTACTGCGTCACCTGCTTCGCACACCATAAAAACACAGGGGCTCTTCATGACTATTTCTGTATTCCGTCGCACGTTGCTGGTTGGCACTCTGGGCCTGGCACTCGGGGCTGGCCTGATCGGCCAGGCAGTCGCGGGTGAACAACTGGGCAACATCAAAAAAGCCGGCGAGATCAAGATCGGCCTGGAAGGTACTTACCCGCCGTTCAGCTTCGTCGATGAAAGCGGCAAGCTCAGCGGTTTCGAAGTGGAACTGTCCGAAGCCCTGGCCAAGGAGCTGGGCGTGAAGGTCAAGCTGCAAGCGACGCCATGGGACGGCATCCTCGCCGCCCTGGAATCCAAGCGCCTGGACGCCGTGGTCAACCAGGTGACCATCTCCGAAGAACGTAAAAAGAAATACGACTTCTCCCAGCCTTACACCGTCTCCGGTATCCAGGCGCTGGTCCTGAAGAAAAACGTCGACGCTATCAAGACCGCCGACGACCTGGCCGGCAAGAAAGTCGGCGTAGGCCTGGGCACCAACTACGAACAATGGCTCAAGGACAATCAACCCAAAGCCATCATCAAGACCTACAACGACGACCCGACCAAGTTCCAGGACCTGCGCATCGGCCGTATCGACGCCATCCTGATCGACCGCCTGGCCGCCCTGGAGTACGCCAAGAAAGCCCCGGACACCGCTGCAGCCGGCGATGCCTTCTCCCGCCAGGAAGCCGGTATTGCCCTGCGCAAGGGCGAGCCGGAACTGCTTGATGCCGTGAACAAGGCCCTCGACAAACTGCGTGCTGACGGCACCTTGAAGAAGCTGTCCGAGAAATACTTCAACGCTGACGTCACTCAATAATGGAAGCAGGTTTCCAACTCGCGCTGGACTCCGCGCCCTTTCTGCTCAAGGGCGCGTATTACACGGTGATCCTCAGCCTCGGCGGGATGTTTTTCGGCTTGCTGCTGGGCTTCGGCCTGGCCTTGATGCGCCTGTCGCGCTTCAAACTGGTGAGTTGGCTCGCCCGAGTCTACGTGTCGTTCTTTCGCGGCACGCCCTTGCTGGTACAGCTGTTTTTGATCTACTACGGCTTGCCGCAAGTGGGCATCGAGCTGGATCCGATCCCGGCAGCCATGATCGGCTTCTCGCTGAACATGGCCGCCTACGCCTGTGAAATCCTGCGTGCCGCTATCGGCTCCATTGAGCGTGGCCAGTGGGAAGCCGCCGCCAGTATCGGCATGACCCGCGCGCAAACCCTGCGCCGGGCCATCCTGCCGCAGGCAATGCGCACGGCCTTGCCGCCGCTGGGCAACAGTTTCATTTCGCTGGTCAAGGACACGGCGCTGGCCGCCACCATCCAGGTGCCCGAGCTGTTCCGTCAGGCGCAACTGGTGTCGGCAAGGACCTTCGAAATCTTCACCATGTATCTCTCCGCTGCCCTGATCTACTGGATTTTGGCGAGCATCCTGGCGCACTTGCAAAATCGCCTGGAAGACCGGGTCAACCGGCATGACCTGGAGTCCTGAAGCATGATCGTGGTTGAAAAACTGACCAAACAATTCAACGGTCAGGTGGTGCTCAACGGCATCGACCTGGAGGTCAAGGAAGGCGAAGTCATCGCCATCATCGGCCCCAGCGGTTCCGGCAAGACCACCTTCCTGCGCTGCCTGAATTTCCTCGAACAACCCACCAGCGGCCGCATCAAGGTGGGTGACATCGAGATCGACACCAGCAAGCCGATCAACCAGCAACAAAGCCTGGTGCGACGCCTGCGCCAGCACGTGGGCTTTGTGTTTCAGAACTTCAACCTGTTCCCCCACCGCACCGCGCTGGAAAACGTCATCGAAGGCCCCACCGTGGTCAAGAAGATGCCGCACGATGCCGCGGTCGCACTGGGTCGCAAGCTGTTGGCCAGGGTAGGCCTGGCAGGCAAGGAAGACGCCTACCCACGGCGCCTCTCCGGCGGCCAGCAGCAGCGCGTGGCAATTGCCCGCGCGCTGGCCATGGAGCCGGAGGTGATCCTGTTCGACGAACCCACCTCGGCGCTGGACCCTGAGCTGGTGGGCGAAGTGCTGGCGACCATCCGCAGCCTCGCCGAAGAAAACCGCACCATGGTCATCGTCACCCACGAGATGAGTTTTGCGCGGGATGTGGCCAACCGGGTGATCTTCTTCGACAAGGGTGTGATCGTGGAACAAGGCGAAGCCAAGGCGCTGTTCGCCAACCCCAGGGAAGAGCGCACCAAGCAGTTCCTGAGCAAATTCCTCGCCCACTGATTCCCACCTGCAGGAGCCGGCTTGCCGGCGAAAAACGTCAACGTTAACGCGGTAAATCAGGTTTACCGCGTTGCCTGATCGCTCTTCGCCAGCAAGCCGGCTCCTACAAGGGGAATCCTCGTTCTCGCGGGTAAAACACCCCGCCGCACCTACCTGAATATCCCCGCCCCAGTCAGACCGTTCTGATTATCTCCAAACCCGCCATTTAGCCCTTTGCCGCCATTGACGCCCCTCGGCCAACCCTCTTATCTAGCGCCCAGAGGATTGGATCCTATCCCGGCTATTCACTGAATCGTTTCGTTCGGCCCACCGCGCACACCTGCGCCAAAGGTCCGGAGCGATTGCTGCTGGCTGCATCAAGGAGATTACTTATGACGCGCCCCCTGCTCACCGCCCCGACACTGCCCCAGGCCGTCGGCAATGGCATCAATGCCCTGGCCGCTGCACGCTTGCAGGTTGACATCCCGCCGTATCCCGGCATGGATGAAGGCGACCTGATCGAGCTGTTCTGGAACAACTGTTTCGCCGCTTCACGTCGGATCACCACAGGCAAGATCGGCGAGTTCACTCACCTGCGGGTACCAGAGAGTTTTGTGCTGGAGGGGCCGACGCAGGTGCATTACCAAGTCATGCAGGTCGGCCACGCCCCTGCTCGCTCAGCCGTGAGGCGAGTGCGTGTAAAGACCCTGTGCCCAGGCGGCCAACCCTCGCCCCTTTGCGGTGACGAAAACCAGAACCTCGCCCCCGTGGGCCTGCCCGATATCATCCGCCGCTACGGCGTCAATGCCAGCCAGGTGCGGCGCGGTATTCCCCTGACCATCGAGCCTTACCTGCACATGACCACCGGCGATGCCATCACCTTGCGCTGGGGCGATGTGCGCCTGGATCTGCCGAAGATCCGGGCCAGGGAAGTCGGCCTGGCGGTACAGGTATGGGTACCTTCGACGGTGATTATCGAAGCGGGCGACGACTGTCGGCTGGAAGTGACGTACTGCATTCTTGACCGCGTCGGCAACAATTCACGCTGGGCACCCGCGCGCACCTTGCGCATTGCAGCAGGGGCACCGTCCCGCCCGGCCGGGACCGCGCTGACCTACCAGCCACGAGCGCTGGGATCGCCCTGTGAACCTGGGTGACAGACCTTCTATGCATATTCCCAAAAGTTAGTTTATTTAAATATTTAACACGCTTAGGGTATATAAACCGGACCACCGGACATCTCTGATTTTTCTGTTTTTATTTCATTGAATGCGAGGTCGGTATGGTCAGGATTACCCCGGTGCGCAACGCCAGGGCATTACGTGCAGCCAAGGAGCGGCGCTGATGTCTAACTTGGCTCTAACACCCCCCCAGAATGATCTGGACGTAGCCCCCCTGCTGTTGCCGGCCACCGTGCTGCGCAACGACGCAGAGGCGCTGAAGGCTGCCCATGAGTTGGCCCAGGCGGCTCGCCTGCAAGCCGCCAGGCGCGACCAGCAACGCAAACTGCCGTGGGCGCAGATCGAGCAGTTCACCCTCAGTGGGCTGGGCAGTATTTCCATTCCCCGTGAGTACGGCGGCCCGCAGGTGTCGTTCGTGACCCTGGCCGAGGTGTTCGCGATCATCAGCGCGGCCGACCCGGCCCTCGGGCAGATCCCGCAGAACCATTTCGGCATCCTGCACCTGTTACAGGGCGCCGCCACCGAGCGCCAGAAAAAACAGCTGTTCCAGAGCGTGCTCGACGGCTGGCGCATCGGCAATGGCGGCCCGGAACGCGGCACCAGGAATACCCTGGAGCTCAAGGCGCGCATCACCGCCAACGGTGACGGTTACGTAATCAGCGGCCAGAAGTTCTATTCCACCGGCGCGCTGTTTGCGCATTGGGTCGCGGTCAAGGCGTTGAACGATGACGGCAAGCAGGTCATGGCGTTCGTGCGCCGAGGCACTGAAGGGCTGCGCATCGTTGACGATTGGTCCGGCTTCGGCCAGCGCACCACCGCCAGCGGCACGGTGCTGCTGGATCGGGCGCCGGTGGAGGCCGAACTGGTCGTGGAAAACTGGCGCATCGGCGAAACTCCGACGATACAGGGCGCCGTCTCGCAATTGATCCAGGCGGCCATCGACGCCGGCATCGCCCGTGGCGCGCTGGATGACACCATCGCGTTCGTACGCGAACGCTCGCGCCCCTGGATCGACGCCAAGGTCGAACGTGCCAGCGATGACCTGTACGTGATCGCCGACATCGGCAAGCTGAAGATCGAACTGCACGCCGCCGAAGCGCTGCTGCGCAAGGCAGGGCAAGTGCTGGACCAGGTCAGCGCCGCGCCCATCACCGCGCAGTCCGCCGCACGGGCCTCCATCGCCGTGGCCGAGGCCAAGGTGCTGACCACCGAAGTGTCGCTGCTGGTCAGCGAAAAGCTCTTCGAACTGGCCGGCAGCCGCGCCACCCTTGCCGAATTCAACCTCGACCGTCACTGGCGCAACGCCCGGGTGCACACGCTGCACGACCCGGTGCGCTGGAAGTATCACGCCATCGGCGCCTATCGCTTGAACGGTACCTTGCCGGCTCGCCATTCCTGGATCTGACCGACCAGACATCTGGAGAACATCATGACTTTCTCTCATCCCGTCGCGGTCATCACCAGCGACGAACAAGCCCTTGTTGTCGCCAGCGACCTGGCCGAAGACTTTCGCCGCGACAGCGCCCAGCGCGACCGCGAGCGCCGCCTGCCCTTGCCCGAGCTGGATGCGTTCTCGCGCTCCGGCCTGTGGGGCATCAGCGTGCCGAAGGAGCACGGCGGCGCGGGCGTATCCAATGTCACCCTGGCCAAGGTGATTGCCTTGATAGCCCAGGCCGATGCATCCCTGGGCCAGATCCCGCAGAACCATTTCTACGCCCTGGAAGTGCTGCGCGTAAACGGCAGCCCGCCACAGCAAAAACGCCTGTACACCGAGGTACTCGCCGGCCAGCGCTTCGGCAACGCCCTGGCGGAACTGGGCACCAAGACCGCCCATGACCGCGTCACCAAAATCACCCGCGACGGTGACGGTTTCCGTATCAGCGGCCGCAAGTTCTATTCCACCGGCGCGATCTACGCCCAGCGCATCCCCACGTCGGTGGTGGATGAACACGGCGTGCAGCAACTGGCCTTTGTGCCACGCGACAGCGAAGGCCTGAGCGTGATCGACGACTGGAGCGGCTTCGGCCAGCGCACCACCGGCAGCGGTTCGGTGGTGTTCGATAACGTGTGGGTGGCCGCGCAGGACGTGATCGCGTTCCAGAGCGCCTTCGAACGCCCGACCACCGTCGGCCCGCTGGCCCAGATCCTTCACGCTGCCATCGACACCGGGATCGCCCGTGCGGCCTTTGAAGATGCGCTGCACTTTGTACGCACCAAGACCCGCCCGTGGATCGACTCCGGCAACGACAAAGCCACTGAAGACCCACTGACCCTGAAAAGCTTCGGCCACTTGAGCATCCGCCTGCACGCCGCCGAGGCGCTGTTGGAGCGCTCGGGCGAGTACCTGGACCGTGCCCAGGCCGACAGCAACGCCGAGACCGTCGCTGCCGCCTCGATTGCCGTCGCGGAAGTACGCGCCTTGAGCACCGAAATTTCCCTGGCCGCCGGCAGCACCCTGTTCGAACTGGCCGGCAGCCAGGCGACCCTGGCTGAACATGGCTTGGACCGTCACTGGCGCAACGCCCGGGTGCACACCCTGCACGACCCGGTGCGGTGGAAGTACCACGCGGTGGGTAATTACCACCTGAACGATGAAAACCCGCCACTGCGGGGGACCATTTGATGGCGAAGAAAAAAATCCTGCTCAATGCCTTCAACATGAACTGCATCGGGCATATCAACCACGGCCTGTGGACGCATCCACGGGACACTTCGACCCAGTACAAGACGATCGAGTACTGGACCGAGCTGGCGCAAACCCTGGAGCGCGGGCTGTTCGACGGTTTGTTCATCGCCGACATCGTCGGTGTGTACGACGTGTACCAGAACTCGATTGATGTGCCGCTCAAAGAGTCGATCCAGCTGCCGGTGAATGACCCGTTGCTGTTGGTCTCAGCCATGGCCGCCGTCACCAGAAACCTCGGCTTCGGCCTCACCGCCAACCTCACCTACGAGCCGCCGTATTTGTTCGCCCGGCGCATGTCCACGCTGGACCACCTGAGCCGTGGCCGTGTGGGTTGGAACATCGTCACCGGCTACCTCGACAGCGCCGCCAAGGCCATGGGCCTCACTGAACAAGTCGAGCATGACCGCCGCTACGACCAGGCCGATGAATACCTGGAGGTGCTCTACAAACTCTGGGAAGGCAGCTGGGAAGACGGCGCGGTGCTCAACGACCCCAAGGCGCGGGTGTATGCGCAGCCGGGCAAGGTGCACAAGGTCGAGCACCAGGGGGAGTTCTACCAGGTGGACGGGTATCACCTGTGCGAGCCCTCTCCGCAACGTACACCGGTGCTGTTCCAGGCCGGCAGTTCGGAGCGCGGGTTGCTGTTCGCCGGGCGCCATGCCGAGTGCGTATTCATCAGCGGCCAGAACAAGGCCGCGACCAAGGTCCAGGTGGACAGGGTGCGCGCCAGCGCGGTCGAGGCCGGGCGCAACCCGGATGACATCAAGGTGTTCATGGGCCTCAACGTGATCGTGGGTGCCACAGAAGCGTTGGCCTGGGCCAAACACGCCGAGTACCTCAGCTACGCCAGCCCGGAAGCCGGCGTGGCGCATTTCTCGGCATCCACCGCCATCGACTTTGCCCAATACGAACTGGACGAGCCGATCCAGTACGTGAAGAGCAACGCGATCCAGTCGGCCACCAAGAACCTGCAGAACAACGACTGGACCCGGCGCAAATTGCTGGAGCAGCACGCCTTGGGCGGGCGCTACATCACCCTGGTCGGCTCGCCCGGACAGGTCGCCGACGAGCTGGAATCGTGGATCAGCGAGACCGGCCTGGATGGCTTCAACCTCACGCGCATCGTCACGCCGGAAAGCTATGTGGACTTCATCGACCTGGTGGTGCCGGAGCTGCAAAAGCGCGGGTCGTACAAAACTGAATATGAACAGGGAACACTGCGGGAAAAAGTCTTCCAGGGCAGCGCCCGCCTACCCGAACAACACACCGGTTCCACCTACCGACAAACTGCTTCTCTGACTGGAAATACCCAATGAAAAAGACACTGCTCACTCATCCAGTCAAAGCACTGGCCCTGGCGTTCGGACTGTTCAGCTCAGCGGTATTCGCCGCCGATGCGCCGTTGAAGATCGGCACCACCGCCGCCTTTGCGATTCCTCTGGAAGCCGCTGTAGCCGAAGCCGGCAAGCAAGGCCTCAAAGTCGAGCTGGTGGAGTTCACCGACTGGATCGCACCCAACGTCAGCCTGGCTGCCGGCGATATCGACGTGAACTATTTCCAGCACATCCCGTTCCTGGAAAACGCCAAGGCCGCCGCCGGTTTTGACCTAGTGCCCTATGCGCCGGGCATCATCAACAACGTCGGGCTGTATTCGAAGAAGTACAAAAGCATCAACGACTTGCCCCAGGGCGCCAGCGTGGCGATTGCCAACGACCCGATCAACAGCGGTCGTGGCCTGCAACTGCTGGCCAAGGCGGGGCTGATCACGCTCAAGCCGGGCGTGGGCTACAAGGCCACCGAGGAAGACATCATCAGCAACCCGAAGAAGATCAAGATCCTGCAGGTCGAGGCCGTGCAACTGGTGCGCGCCTATGACGATGCCGACCTGGTGCAGGGCTACCCGGCGTATATCCGCCTGTCCAAGACCTTCGATGCCGAGTCGGCGCTGCTGTTCGACGGCCTCGACCATCCGGAGTACGTGATCCAGTTCGTGATCCAGCCCAAAAGCAAGACCGACCCACGGGTGATCAAGTTTGTGGATATCTACCAGCATTCGCCGGTGGTGCGTGCCGCCTTGGATAAATCCCTCGGCAAGCTCTACCAAGTCGGCTGGGAAGATAAAAAATGACCGCCGCCCATGCCCAACTGCGCGACCTGGGCCTGCCGCCCAGGGACGCCGAGCAGAGCGAATTGCACCCGGACCTCAATCGCGCGCATGTGCGTTTCATCAACCTGGGCAAGACCTACGACGGCACGGTGCATGCCTTGCAAGGCATCGACCTGGCGATCCAGCGCGGTGAAGTGTTCGGCATCATTGGCCGCAGCGGCGCCGGCAAGTCATCGCTGATCCGCACCATCAATCGCCTGGAACAACCCAGCAGCGGGCGGGTGCTGATCGATCAGGTGGACATCGGTGAGTTTGATGAAGACCGTCTGGTGGCCCTGCGTCGACGCATCGGCATGATCTTCCAGCACTTCAACCTGATGTCGGCCAAAACGGTGTGGCAGAACGTCGAGTTGCCGTTGAAAGTGGCGGGCGTGCCGAAGCAGCAGCGCGAGCAAAAAGTACGCGAGCTGCTTGAACTGGTGGGGTTGCAGGACAAGCACACGTCTTACCCGGCGCAGCTGTCCGGCGGGCAGAAACAACGGGTGGGCATTGCCCGTTCGCTGGTGCACGACCCCGAGATCCTGCTGTGCGACGAGGCCACCTCGGCCCTCGACCCGGAGACGACCCAATCGATTCTCGGCCTGCTGCGCGAGATCAACCGGCGCCTGGGTTTGACCATCGTGCTGATCACCCACGAGATGGCGGTGATCCGCGAAATCTGCGACCGCGTGGTGGTGCTGGAACATGGGCGCATCGTCGAGCAAGGCCCGGTGTGGCACGTGTTCGGCAACCCGCAGCATGAAGTCAGCAAAACCCTGCTGGCCCCCCTGCAACACGGGCTGCCGGACGAACTGCAAAGCCGCCTGCAGGCCACACCAGCGTCGGCGGACGCGGCGCTGGTGCTGCGTTTGCAATTCACCGGCGGCGACACCGACGAACCCGACCTCGCTGCCCTGTTCAGCGCACTCGGCGGTCGCGTGCGCCTTTTGCAAGGCGGCGTGGAACGCATCCAGGGGCATGCCCTGGGGCAATTGCTGCTGGCGGTAAACGGCTCGCCCCACAGCGCCGAAGAACTGCGCAAACGAGCCGGGAATTGGGCACAACACACAGAGGTGCTGGGCTATGTGGTTTGATCGTTTGGTACAAGGCGCCATCGACACCTTGTTGATGGTCGGCGTGTCATCGCTGATCGCGCTGCTGGTGGGAATCCCGCTGGCGGTATTCCTGGTGACCAGTGACAAGGGCGGCATCTACCAGGCCCCGGCGCTGAACCGCGTGCTGGGGGCGTTCGTCAATCTGTTCCGCTCGATTCCGTTCCTGATCCTGATGGTGGCGCTGATCCCGTTCACCCGCCTGATCGTCGGCACCACCTACGGCGTATGGGCAGCGGTCGTCCCCTTGACCATCGCCGCCACTCCATTCTTTGCACGCATTGCCGAAGTGAGCTTGCGCGAAGTCGACCACGGCCTGATCGAAGCCGCACAAGCCATGGGCTGCCGCCGCTGGCACATCATCTGGCACGTGCTGTTGCCGGAAGCGCTGCCGGGGATTGTTGGCGGTTTCACCATCACGCTGGTGACCATGATCAACTCATCGGCCATGGCCGGCGCGATTGGCGCCGGGGGCTTGGGGGATATTGCTTACCGGTATGGGTATCAGCGCTTTGATACGCAGATCATGCTGACGGTGATTGTGCTGCTGGTGGCACTGGTGGCGGTGATTCAGTTGGGTGGGGATCGGTTGGCGCGGGGGCTTAATAAGCGGTGAGGGAGGGTGCTGGTCTGTACCTGTTAGTTCTGACAGTTGTGGGGCCGTTTTTTGGGGTATCTAATCGGGTCAGCGTGGTAAACAACGGTATGGACAAGCGATTACTGGAGTAAGGGGCATGTTGAAGGTCAAGGCATCTTGCGGTACTGCGATCGCAGTGTTTTTCATAGCAGTATCCAGTGTCACAACTGCAGTTGCGACCCCGCTCCCGGAGGCAAATACCCGTGGGTACTTCGCTGAAACCTGGATTTGGGATTGCGGCCGGCCAGCTATGAATACGAGTATGGTTTGTAGCCAGGGAGTAGATCAGAGCGTTCAGTTCATTTCGGGATTCGCTAAAAATGGCAGCTCATGGTTTCAGTCGCTCTAAAATCAATGTTGAGAGGCTTCCGTTAGTTTTTGAAAGCGAAAGGTCAGGATGAGTCGTAACACCTAAGTTGTCCCGACAAGTTGTTAAAGATGAGCTGATGCTTATGAACAATCGGCACAAACGACTTTAGTAGTGAGCTGGGGGCTTGCTTGCAGCTGCCCCTATGGTATGACGTAGCCGCTCGTGGGAAAAAGCCTGCTGGGGGTGATATACGTTACTTACAAGTTCATTGATTGGCGCGGGGTTCAACACGCTCTAAAATATTTCGCTCGTCTGTACCCGTTAGTTCTAACAGTTGCGTAATTTTTTTGGGGTATCCAATCAGGTCATCATCGGTGATAGACAGCCGACTATTGGAGTGAAAGTATGTTCAAGTTCAAAGCGCCTAAAAGTTTGGCAATGATTGTTCTTTTAGTCATTGTGGCTACTGGCGGTAGTGCAATGGCGACTCCGCTTGGGCAGCATAAGAGTGCTATGTCCATTCATCACAGCATTGCCCTGAAAGATACATTGAATTTTCTGGGCGCCTATGAATTTTTACCTAACACCCCGATTTTGGATTTTTTAGGCAACGCTTTTTGCGGGCCTAAGAATTCCGGCTTACAAGGTCTGTGTTCTAACGTCGTATTCTAGCGGCGCTTGTCTCATAAATAGGGTCTGCGCCTATTCGTCTTTAGTTAGCCCAAAGGTTTGGCAACAGTTGCATGTTTCCTAGCTAGGCAGCTGTCGGCCATGCACAAGCAATCCCATTAAATACTCTCTCTTTAGCGTACAGCTTAATCTTATGGAACCGCCCACCCCCAGCTCTGCCACAGTCAGCATGATGTTCGTCAGTGGCAACTTACGCAATGATTCCAAGCAGTACGATGATACATTCATCCCCTCGCTTACATTGGCGGCACAGTGGGCGATCACGAAGAGCTTCTCTGACCCACTCGCCCCAACCGTCTCAAATAAATAAACTTACTCCTCGACCAATGAAGTTAACGAATATCTGCAAGCATTTACCGCTCGTATAAACCTGTTAACTTTGACAGTTGTTGGCGGTCTTGTTTGCGCATCTAATCAGCCCAAACCTTTATCCAAGGATGGAACGATGATGAACAAGTACCTGATAAGTTTCGTGAGCTGCCTGCTGGTCGGCGCGTTTGGGCTGTCGGTCAACGCCGCCGGTTACATCGACCTGGGTCATGCAACAGGTGAGCAATGCAAAACCGAAAGCGTCACCAACAACGGTATTGCTGTCGGCAACTGCTCTCCTGCCAGTACCAGCGCCAACAACGTCCCGTTTGTCGCAAACGTGAACACGCCGAACTCGAAGGCGCGACTGGAGCCACTGGATCCTCATTAACCCTGTGTCGCAAGGGCCATATCCAATGGCGGATGGATTGGCGGCAGCTGCAACGATGCCAACAGTGTCGACCAGGCGGTGATCTGGAACGCAGCGACGCCCGGCGCTGCACCGACTGTTCTGACGCCGCTTCCAAGTACTTTACTGCGTGCTGCAGATGTGCGAACCATGATCACTGCGTTCAATCAACGTGGAGACATGATTGGATGGAGTATCAGCAACAACGATGAACGCTCCACTGTCGTCTGGCTCGCGGGCACCGGCACACCTGTACGGGTTTTTTCATCGCTGCTTGGCCTGCTTGGCTACAACGACAAGTGCATCCCTACCGATGTGAACACCACCCTTGCCAACGGCTACCCCAGCATTGCTCTGAACTGCCCAGGCGCCAATGGCATCACCGTACCTCGAATTGCTCAAAGGAATGCCTCCGCCTACGCCGTCACATCCTTGCCCATTGCGAGCGGGGCCAACCGCTGTACTGTCAGCGGCATCAATAACTTGATGCAATCCGTGGGTGATTGCGAATATCCCCAGGCCGACATCAACCTGAACCGGACGGCCGTCTGGAATACACCCACCGCCACGCCACAGACATTGACCCTCGCCGTAGACTCCAAGAATGCAGGACTGGCAATTAACAATACGGGGGTTGTGCTGGCAGCGCGTCAGGATGCTACGGGCAGAGCCAGCTATTTGACGTGGCTTCCAACTCTCGGGGTGTTCGGCATTCAACTGATCGTCCCGCCCACCGGGGCTGTTTGGGTGCAAGCGTTCAGCATCGCTGACAACGGCATCGTGGCGTTAAATAGCACTGATAGCGATCAGTACAACACTGGATGCATCTGGACACCTGCTACAAGCGGTAGTCCCGCAACGAACAACTGCCTTGCCTCAATCGGGGGTGGCAAAAAAAATCAACTGACCACGCTCTCCCAAAACGGCGGATATGCAGGAGGCGTTAACGTTAACGGTGCCCAAGACCTGGATGCAGTAGCAACGCCACTGCCCTGAACTCAGGGGCCCGTCAGCAAAACATGGGATATAGTCACCGTTTAACCGCCCAAGCGTCTCCCTATGACTCTCAAGCCCGACGACCTCAGCACCATCACCGCCACCACCCTCGGCCACTACAACAAAGTGGCCGAGGACTTCCGTGAAGGCACCCGCGATCACGATGTGAGCCAGAACATCGATGCCCTGCTGCGGCATATCCAGGGTCCGGCACCGTTTACTGTGCTGGATTTCGGCTGCGGCCCCGGGCGTGACTTGCAGACCTTTACCCGCATGGGCCATATCGCGGTGGGGCTCGACGGCTCGGAGCGGTTTGCGCAGATGGCGCGGGAGGACAGTGGCTGCGAGGTGTTGCAGCAGGATTTCCTCAAGCTGGACCTGCCTGTCGAGCGCTTTGACGGGATCTTCGCCAATGCGGTGTTGTTTCATATCCCCAAGCAGGAACTGCCACGTGTGCTCAAGCAATTGCATGGGGCATTGAAGGCGGGCGGCGTGTTGTTCAGTTCCAACCCTCGGGGTGACAACCAGGAAGGTTGGAATGGGCCACGGTACGGGTCTTATCACGACCTGGCGGCGTGGCAAACACTCCTGACGCAAGCTGGGTTTGTGGAGTTGGAGCATTACTACCGGCCGGCAGGCTTGCCCAGGGCGCAACAGCCCTGGTTGGCGAGTGTGTGGCGCAAGCTGTAGATTTTCATTGCATGGTCTGACGCCATCGGGGGCAAGCCCCCTCCCACAGTTTGATGTGTAAATACAGTCAACACGTGGGAGGGGGCTTGCCCCCGATGACGCCTGCTGAGGCAGCCTTACTCCACCTGATACACCAACGGTTTTTCACCCACCCCATGTGCAGTCACACTGCGCCCGGCATAACCTTCTTTTTCCTCGCCAGAAAAATTCGCCACCAACCGCGTGCCATCGGCAAAGGTGGTTTGCTGCACCTGCCTGTCCGCCGTCAGCCAACGAAAATCCGTCATCGCCTGGGTCGCCAAACGCTGGTGCAGCGGCCGGAAGAACCGATCCTGCCGCTGGATCACCGGCAGCCGCTGCTTAACGGTCGAGGCACTCAGGTGATACAGCGGCGGCACGTTGTAGAGCAGTTGCGTCAGCTCATTCTCGACCCGCACATTGCTCAGTTTGAGACTGTCGAACAGCCAGTGGTGTGTGGTGATCACCGAGCCGTGGAACACCGCCTGGTACAACGGCAGGCGCATGCTCGGTTCAAAGTGGACCGTGCGAAACGGCTCTTTGAGCGGCACCGGCTTGAAGAACACCGTCGGCTGCTCCGGCGGGTACCAATTGCCCACGTAATGGGGCGATTGCTTGTCCTGGGTCATGGCCTGGTCACCCCAGCCAATCACCGGCGTCTGCATGCCATGGGCGAACAGAATGCCTTGGGCGGTGATGGCGTTGCCGTCTTCGGAACCGGTTGGCAATTTGAGCACCGTGTTGAGCCAGCGCGAGGCGTCGACATTGCCCTCGGCGTTTTGCGCCTGGGTCATCCGGGCGCCGTCGCGGTAGCTGTCGAACACCATGCTGGTGGCATAGGCATCGAGGAACCAGGCGTTGAAACCGGCCTTGGCCTGCACGGCCTTCACACGGGCTTCGAGCAAAGGCCGCACGCAACGTGGGTCGGTGTAGTGACCGGACTGCTGGAAGCCGGTTTTCAGCTTGCCACCCTTCAACATAATCGCGCAGTCGCGGTAAGCCCTGCTGCCCAGGTGGGCGGTGGTCCAATCCGGATTTTCCGTGGCAGACAACGCGGTTTCATAGGAATCGTAGGGCGCCATCAGGTAACCCGCCTCAACCCCGGCGCGGATCGCCTCGGGGTGCCACAGGCCGCCCTCCCAGCCTTCGCCCAGGGTCAGCAGCAAGCGTGAAAGACCTGTATCACGCAGTGACTGGATCGCCCGGCTGCCCCAGGCTTGGGGGGTATCGCTCAGCGCACCGGCGAACGCGACGGCCAACTCGCTGCGCAGCTCACCATAACGTGCAGCGAGGCGCGTCATATCCGGCTCTTGCACCTGCCAACTCTGCCGGGCCTTGCTGTTGATTGCCGCATTCAGCCCCCGCAGCAGCGCGGTCTGCTCATAGCGATTCAAGGCCGTCGCCTGCGCCAGGATCTTTGTCGACTCCTTGTCGAGCAAGCCTTTGAGTTCATGGCCACGCAGGCGTTTGAGCAACAACGGCCAGTCACGGACATCCTCCGGCGCCAGCAGGTCATTACCCCACAGGTAGACATGGCTGGCACCCAGCAACTTCTCGGCCTCGGGTGTCTGCCGCAGTTTTTCCGCCAGCGCTTCATAACGCCCTTGCTCCACCAGCCATTGGCGATAGCGCTTGGCGCCGGCCAAGGGATCGGCCTCCCCCAGGTGCAACAGCAGGGTCATCGGCGCATCAGGGTCGAGCGCGGTGAATTCGTGGGCCACGGACAGCGCCATCCCTTCCTGCCAGCGCAGGCGATTGTTGTAGGGGTTGGTCAGCAACCAGTTCAATGTGAAGCGCCCGTGGTCCAGGCCCCACAGCGGCAGGCTGAGATCCTGGGTGGTGTTGAGATCACCTTGTTCCTGCAAAAACGCTTTCCATACAGCGTTGTCGGCGGGCACGTAATGCCCTTCGGCCAACGGCCACATCAGCCCGTTGCCCAGGGCGCTGGCGGGTTGCTGAAGGATAGGTAGCTCGCCAGGCTCACGCGCGCGCAGGGTCAACTTGAGGTCGCGCTGTTCAAGGCTGGCGCTCACCCGGAAGGCGCCGTCATCCCACTGCCAACTGGCCTGTTGATCGCTCCGCACAAGCTGGCTGACGGCACGCGCCGGCAAGCCGCTGGAAGCTTGTACCGTCGCCTGCCCGTGGGGCGTCACGCGGATGGCGAGGGTGGCCGGGTCGAGTTCGACCCGCCACAGGGGGTTTTCCAATACGGTGCTGGCAAAAGCCATGGGTGACAGCAACAGTGTGCAAATCAACAGACCGTGGCGCAGGAAGTGAGGCATGTTCAGCTCTGCTCTGGTTTGGGCTCCCGGATCTTGTACCAAGCCACATAAAGCGCAGGCAAAAACAAAAGTGTTAACAAAGTCGCGATGATGATCCCGCCGATCATCGCGTAGGCCATCGGCCCCCAGAACACCTCACGGGCAATCGGGATCATGCCCAGGCTCGCCGCCGCCGCCGTGAGCAGGATCGGCCGGCGCCGATGCTCGGTGGCTTCCACCACCGCATCCCACGGCGTATAGCCGGCCACCTCATACTCATGAATCTGCGTCACCAGGATCACTGAGTTACGGATGATGATGCCGATCAACGCCAGGATGCCGAGGATCGCCACGAAACCCATGGGCGTGCCCGTAGGGATCAACGCCAGCACCACACCGATCAGCCCGAGCGGCGCGACGCTCGCCACCAGGAACATCTTCTGCACGCTGTGCAGCTGGATCATCAGGAACGTCGCCATGAGGAACAGCATCAACGGCACCACGCTGGCAATCGGCCCCTGGGCCTTACCGCTTTCTTCCACGGTGCCGCCGGTAGCGACCTTGTAGCCCACCGGCAGGCCAGCGCTGAACTTGTCGATTTCCGGTTTGAGCTGCTTGACCAGGTCCGTCGGCTGCATCTCATCGCGCACCGAAGCCTTGATGGTGATGGTCGGCTTGCGGTCGCGACGCCACACCAGTGGCTGCTCCAGCTCGTAACGCACGGTGGCGAAGGCCAGCAGCGGAATCGACGTACCGTTGGGCGTGACGATCTGCAGGTTCTGCAAGGTTTCCGGCGTACCACGTTCGGCGTCTTCGGCACGACCCACCACGTTGATCAGGTAGATATCGTCATGCACCTGTGTCACCGAAGCGCCGCTGACCACGCTGTTCATCAGTTGCGCCACGTCTTCCGACGACAGCCCCAGTTGGCGTGCCTTGTCCTGGGCGATGTCGATGCGCAGCACTTTGCCCGGCTCGTTCCAGTCGTAGATGATCTCGCCCAGATGAGTGTTCTTGTCCAGCAAGGTCGCCAGTTCGATGGCGTGCTTGCGCACCTGGTCGGTGTCTTTGCCCGACACGCGATACTGAATCGGCCGGCCCACTGGCGGGCCCATTTCCAGCGGCTGCACGTAGCTGCCGATCCCGACGAAATCATCACGCAGGCGCTTTTGCAGGCGCGCGATCAACTCGCCGCGCTCTTCCAGGCCCTTGCTCACGATGACCAACTGCGCGTAGTAGGGGTTTTCCAGTTGCTGGTCGAGGGGCAGGTAGAAACGGATCGCGCCCTGGCCGATGTACGTGCTCCAGCGGGCAATGTCCGGGTCGTCCTTGATGATCGCTTCCAGGCGGTCGACGGCCTTGCGCGTCTCGTTGATCGAGGCGTTTTGCGGCAGGTTGAGGTCGACGAGGATTTCCGGGCGGTCCGACGAGGGGAAGAACTGGTTCTGCACGAACTGCATGGAAAACACCGACGCCGCGAACAGCGCCACGGTGATGCCAATCGCCCACCAGCGGTTACGCATGGCCCACAGCATGCCGCCATTGAAAGCCCGTCCAATCCGCCCCGGCTCTGCGTTGTGAGGTTTGACGTTGGCGCTCAGGATATGCACGCCGATCACCGGCGCAAACAGCACCGCCACCACCCACGACACCAGCATCGCCACGGCTATCACCGCAAACAGGGTAAAGGTGTACTCGCCCGCCGAGCTGGCGTTGAGGCCGATCGGCACAAACCCCGCGACGGTCACCAGCGTACCGGTGAGCATGGGGAACGCCGTGGAGGTGTAGGCGTAGGTCGCCGCCTGCTCCTTGGTCTCGCCTTTTTCCAGGCGTGTGATCATCATCTCGACGGTGATCATCGCGTCGTCCACCAACAGGCCGAGGGCAATGATCAGCGCGCCGAGCGACACACGCTGCATGGTGATGCCGCTGTATTCCATGAACACGAACACCAGGGCCAGCACCAACGGAATCGAGCACGCCACCACCAGTCCGGCGCGCATGCCGAGGCTGATAAAGCTCACCACCAGCACGATGATGACGGCCTCAAACAAGGCACTGGTAAAACCGCCGACCGCCTCTTCCACCACTTCCGCCTGATCGGACACCTTGTGCACGCCGACGCCCACTGGCAGGTCGGCGGTGAGTTCGTCCATGCGCTCGTGCAGGGCCTTGCCGAACGACTGGATATTACCGCCCTTCTGCATGGCAATCGCCAGACCGATGGCCGGCTTGCCGTTGAACCGGAACATCGGCCGCGCCGGGTCCACATAACCCCGGCTGATGTCTGCGATATCCGCCAGGCGATAGAAACGGTCATTGAGCCGCAGATTGACGTTGGCCAGGTCCTTCTCCGAGGCGAACTGCCCCGAGGTGCGCACCGAAATCCGCTCCGGCCCGGCCTCGATCACCCCGGCTGGCGTCACCGCGTTCTGCGATTGCAGGCTCTGCACCACCTGGCGCTGGTCAATCCCCAGCGCCGCCAGTTTGCGCGTGGAGAAGTTCAGGTAAATCACTTCATCCTGCTGGCCGATCATCTCGACCTTGCCCAACCCCGGCACCGAGCGGATCTCGGCGCGTACCTGCTCCACGTAGTCACGCAACTGGCGCATCGACAGGCCATCGCCGGTAAAGGCGTACACCGAGCCAAATACATCACCGAACTCATCGTTGAACGACGGCCCCTGCAAACCCGGTGGGAAGCTGCCACGAATGTCGTCGATCTTCTTGTGTACCAGGTACCAGATATGGGGGATGTCCTTGGCGCTGGTGGTGTCCTTGAGGAACACGAATACCGTGGACTCGCCCGGCCGGGTGTAGCTTTTCACGTAGTCGAGGGAATCGAGCTCTTCGAGCTTTTTCTCGATGCGGTCGGTGACCTGCTTGAGGGTTTCTTCCTGGGTCGCGCCCGGCCAGCGGGTCTGGATCACCATGGTCTTGATGGTGAAGGAAGGGTCTTCCTCACGGCCCAGGTTCATGTACGAAAACACGCCCATCAGCAGCGCGACGAACATCAGGTACCAGACGAAGGACTGATGCTTGAGGGCCCAGTCGGATAAGTTGAAGCTCCCTTTCATCGCGGGCTGTCCTCGTCGATTTTGACTTTTTGCCCAGGTTTCAGGCTGTTGACGCCGGCGGTGACGATGCGCTCGCCGGGTTTGACGCCGCCGTTGAGCAAGGCGCTGTCGGCATCGCGGCTGATCACCGTGATATCACGCGGTTGTACCGTCTGGCTCTGGGTGTCGAGCAGCCAGATGCGGGTCTTGCCGTCGACGTCCTGCAAGGCGCTCAGGGGCACTTCGATGCGCGGGGCGATGGCGGTGCTCAACGTTACGCTGATCGCCGTGCCCAGGCGGAACGCGGGCGGCGTGTCGGCCAGGGTCAGGCGCGCACGCCGGGTGCGCGTGGCGCTTTGGGCCTGGGGTTCGATCTCGCGCACGATAGCGGTGGTATGCACGCTGGGGTCAAGCTGCCCGGCAACCAGGAACACCACGTCCGGGGGCAAGCGCTCGGCAAGGCCGGCGGGCAGGTCGATCACGGCTTCCTTGATATCCGGGCGCGCCAGGGTGACGACCTGCTGGCCGGCACTGACCACCTGGCCGGCCTCGGCATTCCAGGCGGTGACGATACCGGCGTGGTCAGTGCGCAGTTCGGCGTAGTTGAGCTGGTCCTTGGCTTGATTGACGGAGGCCTGGGCCTGATCGAGCGAGGCCTGGGTGGTCTTCAGGTCGGTCTGGGCAATATCCAGCTGGGCCTGGGCGCCGACGCCACGGTTGAACAACTCCTGCTGGCGGCGCGCATTGGCCTGGGCGTTGATGTATTGCGCCTGCACGCGGGCCAGGTCGCCCTGGGCCGAGCGCAGTTGGTTCTGTTGGTCGGTGGGGTCGAGGACGGCGAGCAAGGCGCCCTTCTCCACCTCGGCGCCCACGTCCACCGCGCGGCGGGCAATGCGGCCGGGTACGCGGAAGCCTAAGTTACTTTCGTAGCGGGCCTGGATGGTGCCGGCGAAGCGACCGAGGTTTTCCTGATCTTGCGACTTCACTTCCATGGACAGGACCGGGCGCACGGGCTCGGGCGGCGGTTCTTCCTTGGAGCAGGCCACCAGCAACACGCTGGCGACGAGTATCCCCGTGAGGCGTTTCATGGCTGCGCTCCTGGCTGGGCAATCTCGACAATCATGCCGGGATGCAGCAATTGCCCGCCGGCGACCACAACTTTTTCGCCGCCCTTGAGGCCGTCGCCAATGATGACTTTGCCGGTGAGGTAACGCGCCACGGTGACTTTGTGCAATTGCGCCTTGCCGTCGCCGTCGACCAACCACACAGCGGGTTCGCTGAGGTCTTTGGTCAGCGCGGCCCACGGCAATTCGATACTGGCTTTCGCCGGGCCATTGGCGGTGGCGCTTACCACCGAGCCCAGCTCCATGCCTTTGGGTAAGGCCTGCAGGGCGATTTTCACCTGCACAGTGCCGGTGTTGGCGGCCACGGCGGGGGTGACCTCACGGACCTTGCCCACGGCCTTGATGCTGGGGTTATCCAGCAGGCTGACGGTGATCGGCGCATCGGGCGGCGGCTCCACCAGCAGGGACTCATAGACGTTGAACACCGCATCACGCTCGCCATCGCGCGCCAGGCTGAAAATCGGTACGGTGGCCTGTACCACCTGGCCGACTTCGGCCTGGCGTGCGGTAATCACCCCAGGCGCTTCGGCGATCAGCGCGGTGTAGCCGAGTTGCTCGCGGGCGTTGGCCAGTTGAGCCTGGGCGGCAGCCAGGGCGCTCTGGCTGCTGCGTAACGCGGCCTGGGCGGAATCGTATTCGCTGCGGCTGGTGTAGCCCTTGGGCAAGAGTTTTTCCTGGCGCACAAATGCAGCGGCAGTCTGCTTGACCCGCGCCTGTTCGGCCACGACCTGGGCCTGCGCGGAATCTACGTTGGTCTGCAAGTCCTTGGGGTCGAGCTTGGCCAGCACTTGCCTGGCGGTCACGCGGTCGCCCACGTCCACCATGCGCTGGATGATTTTGCCGCCCACGCGAAAGGACAGATCGGTTTGCACCCGAGCCTGGATATCCCCGGTCAGCGTGACCGCCGCCGCGAAGTCCGCCGGCTGCACGGTCTGCACGAACACCCGCGAATGGGCCTTGGGTTCAGCCTTGTCCTCGCCACAGCCGCTCAACAGCGCCAGTAGGCCAAGACCGAAAATACAGGTGGAAATGCGAGCGCCCATGCAGGCTCCTTTTGCGTGATGCCGACGTGCCAGTGTGTATGCGACTGTGAGCTTAGTTCAGGGTTCCTTATCTGCATGGAGGCTCCCATACTCCAATGGTTCCCAAGGCGACTGGATGCCCACGCTCAAGACCCACGCGGTGGCCAATTACCGGTTTGCCGGCGAACAAGGTGCTGGGGGAAACCCGGATTGACGGGCAGGGGATTCTGGATGCGCCGGCTTGGCATTGGCCGGAGTAGGCGGTGGCTGTGCTGGCCTCAGCGGGGGCAAGTCGAATCGTCGCACCGCCCCTCCCACATTATTGATCTGTGAATACATTCAAGTGTGGGAGGGGCGGTGCGACTTGCCCCCGATAGCGGTATCAGCCCTGCCACTTCCCGCCTTCAACAATCACACTCTCAGGCTTGGTGTCATCGCTCAGTTCTTTACGCACATACTGGTCATACAGCTTGAGCAAAAACTTCTCCTCGCCCAGCTTCGCCAACTCGGCATTCACCCAGTCGCGCAGTTCGATGTTGCCTTTCTTCACCGCCGGCGCGATGGGCGCTTCATCACCGAGCTTCTCTTCCAGCACGCGGTAGCCCGGGTTCTGCTTGGCCCAGCTGAACAGCACCAGGTTGTCCTGGGCGTAGGCGTCGCCACGGCCGGCGGACAACGCTTGCAGCGACTCGGAGTTCTTCTCGAACTTGAGCAGCTTCCAGTCCGGGTGGTTCTTGGTCAGCCAGATATCAGCCGTGGTGCCGGTGGTAACGATGGTGGTGCGGGTCGCCAGGTCATCCAGGCTTTTCACCGCGCTGTCGTTGGGCACCAGGGCCTGTACCGCGACTTTCAGGTTGGGGTTGGTGAAGTCCACCGCTTCCTTGCGCTCGGGCGTTACGGTCATGTTGGCGAGGATCAGGTCGACCTTGTCGCTTTGCAGGAACGGGATGCGGCTGGCCGGTTCGACGGCGACGAATTCGACTTTGTTTTCATCGCCCAGCAGGTCCTTGGCGAATTGGCGACCGATGTCGGTATCGAAGCCGACATAGCGCCCGGCTTCGTTGACGAAGCCAAAGGGCGGCTTGTCGGTGAATACACCCACGATCAGCTTGTCGCGCGCCTTGATCTTGTCGAGGTAGCTTGCGGCGGCAACCGGTTTTGCAGGCTCTTCGGCCTTTTTATCGCAGCCGGCGAGCAGGGCGACGGCAAACAGTGGCAGCAGTAGTTTTTTCATATCAGCTCCAGTTCCTGGGTTTTCTTGGGCAGTGTTGAAACAAAGGAGAACTTCTCCAGGAACTGCTGCGCGCGTGCGGTTTGCGGGTTCGTAAAGAATGCCTCGGGGGTGTTGTGTTCGAGGATGCGACCGGCCTCCATGAACACCACGCGGTCGGCGACGGCGCGGGCGAAGGCCATTTCGTGGGTGACGATCAGCAGGGTCATGCCATCGCGGGCCAGGCCCTGGATCACTTCGAGCACCTCCTTGACCATCTCCGGGTCGAGGGCTGCGGTGACTTCGTCAAACAGCATGACCTGGGGGTTCATGCACAGCGAACGGACGATGGCGATGCGTTGTTGCTGGCCGCCGGAGAGCTGGCGCGGGAAGGCATCGCGCTTGTCCGCCAGGCCGACGCGGGCCAGCAATTTTTCCGCCTGTTCGCGGGCTTCACGGGGGTCGCGTTTTTGCACTTTCAGCGGGCCGAGCAGGATGTTGTCGAGCACGCTCATGTGCGGGAACAGGTGGTAGCTCTGGAACACCATGCCCACGTCCTGGCGCACCTGGCGCCAATCGGTGCTTTTGTCCAACAGCTCTTTGCCGGCGAAACGCAGGCTGCCGCTATGGGCGACTTCCAGCCCATTGAGGCAACGCAGCAAGGTGCTTTTGCCGCAACCGCTGGGGCCGAGAATCACCACCACTTCACCGCTTTGCACGCTCAGGTCGATGCCCTTGAGCACCTGCGCCTCGCCAAAGAATTTGTTGAAATCCTGGAACTCGATCAATGCGTTCATGCCTGGCCCCAGCGCCGTTCCAGCACCTTGGAGGCAGCCGACAACGGGTAGCAGATAAAGAAGAAAAACAGGAACAGCACGCCGTAGATCAACACGGACTCGTAGGTGCGTTCGATGATTTGCTGGCCGACCTTGATCACGTCCACCACACCGATCAGCACCGCGAGGGAACTGGTCTTGATAATGCGCGTGTAGACATTGATGGTCGGC
This sequence comes from Pseudomonas sp. NFPP28, assembly GCF_900115535.1. Taxonomy (NCBI): domain Bacteria; kingdom Pseudomonadati; phylum Pseudomonadota; class Gammaproteobacteria; order Pseudomonadales; family Pseudomonadaceae; genus Pseudomonas; species Pseudomonas sp. NFPP28. Next base: position 480,848 of record NZ_FOWT01000004.1, read on the forward strand.
GGCGTCATGCGCTTGAGCGCTTGCGGCAGCAGCACGTAGCCGTACAACTGCGGACCTGACAAGCCAATCGACAAGCCCGCTTCACGCTGGCCACGGGGCAGCGAATGCAACGCGCCGCGCACCACCTCGCCCACTTCGCTGGCGCCCCACAGCGACAGCACCAACACCGCGCACCAGAAGCTCGGAATGCTCAAACCAAAGAAAATCGGCAAGCCGAAAAACACCAGGTACAGCCACACCAGCACCGGGATCGCGCGGAACAATTCCAGGTACACCCGCAGCACGCCGTTGATCAGGCGGTTGTTCAAGGTACGCAGGACGCCGTACAGCACGCCGCCGACGGTGCTCAAAGCGATACTCAAGAACGAAATCGACAGGGTTTGCGCAGCGCCCTTGCCCAGTTGCGGCAACGATACCCACAGCAACTCAAGACCCGAACTGGCCATGCTGGAGCCTCCTTTCCAGGCGGCTGAGCAGCAGCGACAGCGGCAAGAACAGCAACACGCAAATCAGCGTCAGCACGGCGAGCATTTCGTAGGTCTTGTAGTAGAGCGCTATGTAGCCTTTGGTGGTGTAGAGAATCTCCGGCACCGCCACGGCGGAGACCACGGTGGTCTCTTTGAGCAGGAAGATGAAATTGGCGAATAGCGCTGGCAGGCTGAGGATGCCGGCCTGGGGCAGGATCACGTGGCGCAGCAGTTGCCAGTCGGACAGGCCGATGGACTTGCCCGACTCGATCTGCGCCAGCGGCACCGCTTCCACACCGGCGCGCAGCACTTCGGTGAGGTAGGCGCCGCCGAGGAAGGTCATGGTGATGATCGCCGCCCAGAACCCGGAGATATTGAAGCCCAGGGCCGGTAGCGCGAAGTACACGAAAAACAGCTGGATCAGCAGCGGCGTGTTACGCGCCAGCTCCACATACAGCGCCACCAGGCGCGACAGGTAAGGTGTGCGAAACACCAGCAGCGCGGCGTTGATCAGCGCCACCAGCAGGGAGGTGGCAATGGCGATCAGGCCCACTTGCAACGTCACCCCCACGGCCTTCAGGAACGCCGGCAGGGTGCTGAGGATAAAAGCGAAATCGAAGGTCATTTCCAGTCCATGACGCCGCAAGGGTAATGCAGCGAGCGCAATCCGATCCGGTGTGGGTAACGCCGGGTAGCGCGAACTTTAAAGGTATAAAAAGTAAAGTTTAAATACCCAAATAGCATATTGATATCACCCAAAAAGATAACCGCCGGATTCGCGGGTTTGGCGGGTGAAGACTATGGTTTGGAGGTCTGAGATTCGAGGGATCGAACCATGAAGGAAGTGAAACCGATGGATCCGCAGGAGCTGGTGAAGTGGTTGATGGCGTTGCGCAGGGCGATCAATAGCAGAGCTCTCTAGATCAAAGCGGATCAAATGTGGGAGGGGGCTTGCCCCCGATAGCAGTGGTTCAGTCAGCACATTTTTTGCTGTGCTACCACCATCGGGGGCAAGCCCCCTCCCACATTTGGATTGCATTCCAAATTCCGGGCATAAAAAACGCCGACGCTATATAAGCCGTCGGCGTTCAAACCTTGAAGGGGGTTTGGGTTACATCAGAACGCAGGCACTACCGCACCGTTGTACTTCTTCTCGATGAAGGCTTTGACTTCCGGGCTGGTCAGGGCCTTGGACAGCTTCTGGATCGCATCGCTGTCCTTGTTGTCCGGGCGAGCCACCAGGAAGTTCACGTACGGCGACTTGGCGTCTTCGATGATCAGCGCATCCCTGGCCGGGTTCAGGCCGGCTTCCAGGGCGTAGTTGGTGTTGATCAGGTCCAGGTCAACCTGGTCCAGCACGCGTGGCAGCAGGGCCGATTCCAGCTCCTTGAATTTCAGGTGCTTGGGGTTGTCCTTGATGTCTTTTGGCGTGGCCAAGGCATTGGTCGGGTCTTTCAGGGTGATCACGCCGGCTTTCTGCAGCAGCAACAGGGCGCGGCCGCTGTTGGAACCTTCGTTGGGGATGGCCACGGTGGCGCCATCTTTCAGATCTTCAATTTTCTTGATCTTTTTCGAGTAGCCGCCGAACGGTTCAACGTGCACGCCGACCACTGTCACAAGGTTGGTGCCCTTGCCTTTGTTGAAGTTTTCCAGGTACGGCAGGGTCTGGAAATAATTGGCGTCCAGGCGTTTCTCGGCAACCTGCACGTTTGGCTGTACGTAGTCGGTGAAGACTTTGATTTCCAGGTCCACGCCTTCTTTGGCGAGGGTTGGCTTGACCAGTTCGAGGATCTCGGCGTGCGGGATCGGCGTGGCGGCCACCACCAGTTTTTCGTTGGCCTGGGCGAAGCTTGCAGTCAGGGCAGCCGCCAGTGCGGTAAACAACAGAACCTTTTTCATGCAGTGTCCTTATCGGAATTCCGGGGGCGTCTCTGACGACCGTTTTTTATGTAGTGTGCCAGCGAAGTGCTATCGCGGCGTGGGAGGGACAATACCTAGATTTTTTATTCCCGAACAATATCTTTTATTCACGTTGATATTCCATTTTGTTCATGCAGGAATTTACTTAACGTTTCCCGCTCGGCGGGGCTGGCGCGCTCGAAAATCCGCCGCACCTGTTCCAGCGCAGAACCCGCCACCGGCAGATTCAAATGTTCGGGCAAAATCTCATCCCCACTGCTGACCAGCAGGGCAAAGTGAATAACGTTTTCCAGCTCGCGGGTATTGCCCGGCCAGCTGTGGTGTTCCAGCACACGCTGCGCGGCATCGCTGATCAGCGGCACCGGCAGGTCCAGGCGCTGACTGTAGATGCCCAGGAAGTATTCGGCCAGGGACAAGATGTCACCGACCCGCTCGCGCAGCGCCGGCAAATCCAACCGACCTTCGCTCAGATAGTGGAACAGGCGCTCATGGAACTTGCCGGCCGCCACGGCCTGGGCCAGGTCGATGCTGGTGGCGGCGACCAGGCGCACATCCACCGGGCTCGGCTGATGGGCACCGACACGGGTGACTTCGTGGTTTTCCAGCGCGGCCAACAGTTTCACCTGGATCGGCAGCGGTAAATCGCCGATCTCGTCCAGGTACAAGGTGCCGCCATTCGCCGAACCGAACCACCCTGCCCGGCTGCTGGCCGAACCACTGTGGCTGCCGGCGGCATAACCGAACAATTCGGCATCGGCATAGGTCGGGCTGATCGCACCGCAATTGACCGAGACAAACAGACCGGTGCGGTCGCTGCCCCGGTGAATATGCCTCGCCAGCAACTCCTTGCCGCTACCGGTCTCGCCGCGGATCAACACGGGCAAGGCACGGGGTGCGAGGCTTTCGAGGTCTTCGCGCAGCTGCCGCGAACGCGGGTCGACAAACACCAGCGCCTTGGCGCGGATGCTCAGTGGGCTTTTTTCCGCGTCGGGAAAGGTCAGCAATGGCTGGCCGTAGGTTTCATGCAGACTCATGGCAGGCTCCCGCCGCCAATCCACTCAAGGGACGGGGCGTTGAAAAAATTCAGGCAGTACGCCGGGCGTGATGCTCAAGGCGGCTTTGCAGGCGATAGAGGTAGGCGAACCCCTGTTCCCAGCGCTGGTGGCCGGACTTCACATTGATGTGCCCCGCCCCCGACAGAATGCCGGCTTCGGCGCCCCAGTTGCGGGCCAATTCCAGGGCTCGCGGGGCGCTGACAGCACTGTCGTTGTCGGAGCTGACCACCTGGCTGGGGAACGGCAACAGGTCGGTCGGGATCGGCGCAAAATTACGCAACGCAGGTGAGCAGGCGGGCCGTTCGACATCGGCCGGGGCTACCAGCAAGGCACCGCGCACCTGGCGCAGGAAGTGCACCGGCGCGGTGGCCGCCCAATGCGCCACCGTGATGCAGCCCAGGCTATGGGCGATCAGGATCACCGGCGTGCTGTCGGCTGCGATGGCCTCGGCCAGCGCAGCGACCCAATCTTCTCGACGTGGCGTCAGCCAGTCGGCCTGCTCCACGCGGGCGCTGTTGGGCAGGCTGGCCTGCCAGTGACTTTGCCAATGATCTTCTGGCGATCCTTGCCAGCCCGGCACGATCAGATAACGAATCGACTCGCTGTGCATGGGTGTGCCCTCCTGCAGCGTTTAACGTTGCTGAACAGTATAGGGACGGGTGTTATATTCGTTAAGGAATAAGAAGCTATTTATTAATAACCAAAAACTCAAAATTAATGAAGTTCAAAATGTGGGAGGGAGCTTGCTCCCGATGGCGGTGTATCAGTTACAGATTGATTGGCTGACACACTGCAATCGGGGGCAAGCCCCCTCCCACATTGATCGCATTTCAAGTTGAGGATTGAATCGCAGGCAAAAAAAAGGCCGCACCCTGCCAAGGAAACGGCCAAAAACTTGTCGAGGCTTTTGCAACTAACGTGCGGTAATCACCGACAGCTTGGTAATGCCCGCGCGTTCGATAGACGCCATGGCTCGCGCCACTTCGCCGTAGTTCACGCCATCATCCGCCTGCAGTTGCACCCGCACATCGGGGTCCTTGGCCTTGGCCGCCTGCAGGTTGAACTCCAGCAGGTCCGGCTGGATTTCGTCCTTGTTGATAAACAGTTTGCCGGCGCCGTCGATGCTCACCACCAGCGGGTCTTTCTGCTCCACCGGCGCGACCGCCTCGGTCTTGGGCAGGTTGATCGGGATCGCGTTGGTCAAAAGCGGCGCGGTGACGATAAACACCACCAGCAGCACCAGCATCACGTCCACCAGCGGCGTGACGTTGATCTCGCTCAGTACCTCATCGGTGTCTTGCGTGGAGAAGGCCATGTCAGGACGCCTCCTTCACTTTCTGCGGGTTGCCGGCAGTGGGTTTGTTCAGGGTCGGGTGCAGCAGCACACGGAAGGAATTTTTCTGCGCCAGGCTGTAGAAGTCGTGGGCGAAGTCATCGAGGTCGGCAGCGGTCAGCTTGAGGCGACGCAGGAAGTAGTTGTAGACCAGCACCGCCGGCACGGCGACGGCGATACCAACGCCCGTCGCAACCAGTGCGGCACCAATCGGGCCGGCCACCGTTTCGAGGCTGGCGGAACCGGCGGCACTGATGCCCTTGAGCGCTTCCATGATGCCCCACACGGTACCGAACAGGCCGATGAACGGCGAGGTGCTGCCGATACTGGCGACCACGGCCAGGCCGGTTTCCAGGGAGCGCCGCTCTCGCACGATCTGCTGGCGCAGGGCACGCTCAAGGCGGTCCTGGTGGTTGATCGCCTGGCTCAGGTCCGCTGCGTGTGGGGTTTCGCCCACCTGGATCGCGGCGTAGCCGGCCTGGGCCACGCGGGCAGCGGCACCCGGCTGGGTTTGCGCCAGCTCGGCAGCCGAGTCGAGACTCGACGCCGCCCAGAACTGTTTATGGAATTTGCGATCCTGCGCCTTGAGGCGACCGAACTGCACGCCCTTGAGCAGGGCCAGGCCCCAGGTGGCGACCGAAAAAACCACCAGCAGCCAGATCACCGCGCTTTCGATGGATTCAAGTGGAGATGCTAATGCCATGATGTCTTCCCTCTGTGCAGGTCGCGGCGCGTGCAACACACCGCAGCCGAATAATTAGTGAATCTTGAAATCGATCGGGACGCTGACCCAGCCGTCCTGGGCCACCTCGCCCTGCTTGGCCGGCACGAAGCTCCAACGCTTCACGGCGGTCAGTGCGGCGTCATCGAGCTGCTGGCGACCGCTGCTCTTCTGGATCTGGATCTCGCCCGGCTTACCGCTGGCCAGTACATGCACCCGAAGCAACACCGTGCCTTCCCAACCGCGCCGCTGGGCCAGTGACGGATACTCCGGCGCCGGGTTCTTCAAGTACGCGGCGTTGGCCGAAGCGGGCGTAACCGGAGCCGGCGCCGGTGGTGCTGGAGGCGCGGGAGTCGGTGGCGCAGGCGGTTGCTCGGGCGGTTTCGGTGCAGGCTTGGGCTCAGGCTTTGGCACCGGCTTGGGTTTGGGTTTAGGAATCGGTTTTGGCGGCGCCGGCTTGGCGGCCAATTCATCCACCACCGGCGGCGGTGGCTCGACCACAGGCGGCGGCGGTGGCGGCACGGGCGGTGGCGGCTCGACCACCGGGGGTGCCGGCTGGGAAAATTCGATGGTCATCGGTGGAATTTCCGGCGGCACGATCGGCAGCACCGGGGTCGGCTTCTGGCTCACCCAGTAGATCACCGCACCGTGCAGGGCCAGTACCAGCAGGCCGAGCAGGATACCTTCGCGACGGCTGGAGAAACGCTTCGGAGTCCTCTGCGTTCGCAGTTGTCCCAACGGCGCTCGGTGCGGCCGGCCAAGGTCGACCAACTCACCACCCGGCGCCTGGCGCCACGGCGCCTCGTGTGCACTGGCGGCGGTCTGGACATTGCCCATTGATTCACTCCCTACGGTTTTTAAGCAAAAAAACCGACAGGCCTGCTTGGAAGGCCGTCGTGGGCTGAATCATCGGCGCCAGAGGCTTATCTCTTAAAGTAACCTTTAAAGTTATACATAGACCTAAAACGAATAAATGAAACATGATGAAACGCCAAAGCCCCGTCCTGCGTGGGCTGGCGTCCAGGCGATGTTTTTCAATGCTTTCCGGGCATAAAAAATATTCGGCAAAGGCATCGTTCAGGCTGGGCTGTTAGCACACAAATCCAGCAATTGGCGTTGCAGGCTCTGCCCCGCCGCGCCGAGGCCAGTGCGTCCGTACAACGCCAGCCGCACGCCCTGCACCGCAGGCAAACCGCTGTCCGCGCCCAATACGACATGCCCGGCCTGCACCACACGCCGGGGTAACAGACTGATACCCAACCCCGCCGCCACCGCCGAACACACACTGGCCAGGCTCGCGCTGGAGTAACCGATGCGCCAGCGCCAGCCCCCCACTTCCAGGTGTTGCAGCATTTCGTTGCGGTACAGGCCCCCCACCGGAAAGGCCACCAACGGCAAAGGGTCGCGCCCCAGGGATGGCGTACTGCGGCTGTCCACCCAACACAACGGCTCTGGCCATGAGGCCAGGCAGTCGTCGCTGTCGCCCATCTGCTTGACCAGCAATACGTCGAACTCACCGCTACGGTACTGGCGCTGCAACTCGGGGCCAAGACCGCTGGTGACCTCCAGGCGCACCCTGGGGTACGCCAGCACAAAGGCCGATAACAGAGGCATCAGGCGTTCGGCAGCGAAGTCTTCCGGCACACCGAGGCGCAGCACGCCGTCGCTTTGCTGGTTGATCAATACGTCGGCGGCTTCCTCATGCAACGCGAGGATGCGCCGCGCATAGGCCAGCAGGCGCTCGCCTTCCGCCGTCGCCACCACACGACGTTGGTCGCGATCCAGCAACTGGCACGCCACCGCCTCTTCCAGGCGGCGGATCTGCTGGCTGACGGTGGACTGGGTCAAGTGCAGGCGCTCTGCCGCGCGGGTGAAATTGCCGCAGTCCACCACGGCGACAAAGCTGCGCAACAACACGGGATCGAACATCGTGCTTACCATTCCATTTGCCACTGGTTGGCATGGTTATATTTAATTTCAGAATACCTCGGCGACTGTGGATACTTCACGCCTCATTTGCACACTCCGCAGGTTCTGCATGTCGCTTAACTCCTCAACCGCAGGCCGGTTCGCCGGCTGGGGCCTGCTGGTGGTCCTGGGACTGAACCTGCGGCCGATCCTCAGTTCCATCAGCCCGTTGCTTGGCGAAATCCGCCTGGCCACCGGCCTGAGCTTCCAGAGCAGCGCCCTGCTCACCAGCCTGCCCGTGGTGTGCATGGGCCTGGTGGCGCTGGTGGGCGTGCGTGTTGAAGCGCAGCTGGGGGAACGACGCGGCATCGCCCTGGGCCTCATGATGATCCTGTTGGCGTGCCTGGCCCGCTGGCTGATGGGCCAAGGGTCGACATTGCTGGTGACTGCGTTGCTTGGCGGTGCCGGCGTTGCACTGATCCAGGCGTTGGTGCCGGCGATGATCAAGCGTGAATTCCATCATCGCGTGCCGGTGGCGATGGGCGTTTATTCGGCCTCGTTGATGGCCGGCGGCGGCCTGGCGGCGCTGCTCAGTCCGGTGGCAGCCACGTATTTCCAGCAATGGGAGGCCGGGCTGGGCGTGTGGTTGTTACCCGCGTTGGCGGCGCTGCTGCTGTGGGCCTGGTTGCCACTGGGTGCGGCAAAAAACGCGAACGTCATCCCTGCCTACAAGGGGCTGCGCAATCGCCGTGCCTGGCTGCTGGCGCTGTATTTCGGCCTGGTGAACTGCGGCTACATGAGCCTGGTGGCGTGGCTGCCGGCCTACTATCAGCAACTGGGTTGGGGCGTGTTGCCCAGTGGTTCATTGCTGGCGTTCATGACCATCTTCCAGGTGATCGCCGCGCTGTTGATGCCGGTGCTGGCACAACGCGGGATCGACCGTCGGCCGCTGCTGTGGATCAGCCTGTTGGCCCAGACCATCGGCTATCTGGGCCTATTGATCGCGCCGTTGCAGTTTCCGCACCTATGGGTGGCGCTGTGCGGCTTTGGCCTGGGAGCATGTTTTGCCCTGAGCCTGTTGCTGACCCTCGACCACCACCGCGACCCGCGCCAAGCCGGCCAACTGGCGGCGTTCGTGCAAGGCGTGGGCTTTTTGATCAACGCGATTTCGCCGTGGATGACCGGTTGGCTGCGCGAACTCACCGGCAGCTTTGTCAGCGCCTGGGTGGTGCTGACCGTGACAACGGTGGCGATGCTGGTGGTGACCCGCGTATTCAGCCCGGCCACCTATCGCACCGCCAGCGTACCGGCCTAAAAGTCGTAGCGACCGGTCACACCCAGGGTGCGAGGCGTGCCCAGCAAGCCTTCATAACCGCCGTTACCGCCGGTCCACAGGGTGGTGTAGTAGGTTTTGTCGAAGGCGTTTTTCAGCCACAGCGACACATCCCATTGCCCCTGCTGATAGTTGCCACGCAAACCGGTAGACACGTTCACCACCGCGTACGCCGGGATCTGCCCGTAGTCCGAGTCCTCCACTGTCCCCACGGCCTTGGAGCGGAATGCATAGCTGGCAGTGACGTAGGGTTCCAGACCGTTGTCCAGGTTCCACTTGTACTCGCCATTGGCATTGGCGATCCATTTCGACGCGCCCACCACCTGATGCCCTGTCAGGTCACAGGAGGCCGGGGCACCCGGGCGCAAGCTGACTTCCGGTGGGCACGGGGCGTCCTTGTAGGACAGGTAGCTCACATCGTTGAACGAGCCATTCACGTTCAGCGTCAGTCCTTTGATGGGAACCAGGGTGCTTTCCACTTCCACCCCACGCGAACGTACGGAGCCTGCGTTGGTCAGGTACTGCACCCGGTTGTCCTGATCATAGGCGTTGGTCTGGTAGCCATTGACCTGGGTCCAGAACAGGTTGGCATTGAGTTGCAGGCGTCGGTCCCACAGCGTGCTTTTAAAGCCCAGTTCAGCGTTGTTGGCCCTTTCGGTGCCGACCAGCAGCGAATCCGCGCCGGCCGTTGGCGCCGAACCCACCGCCAGGTTGACCCCTCCGGATTTCTCGCCATGGGACAGGGTCGCATAGCCCAGCAGGTTTTCATTGAAGCGGTAACTGAGGTTCAGCAGGCCCGAAGGGCTGGTGCTGTACTGGTTGAGGTCTCCGGAGTCGTAGGCCCCGGCACGCCCACGCCGAGCCGTAGCGGCCGCGCCCGTGACAGCCGCGCCACCCACCGGCGCATTGCGAGTCACCCAGGCGCTTTTCTCTTCATAAGTTCCACGCAGACCGGCGGTGAAATCCAGGCGCTCGGTGAGGTGCCAGGTCCCTTGGGCAAACAGCGCGAAGCTGTCGGTGCGGATGTGCCCGTTGCCCACACTGCTCACGTTGGCGAGCGCCCCCGTTGCCGTGCCGTTCCAGATGTCGGCCTGGGGTCCGTAATAGGCGAAGGACTTGTTGTCCAGGGAGTTACCGAAGTAATAGGCACCCAGCACGTAATCGAAAAACCCGCCGGTCGGCGAAGCCAGGCGAAACTCCTGGGACCACTGCTTATCTTCCACCGACACCCCGGCGTTATAGGACGCCGGCACATTGAGACCATCATCATTGCGCGGTGTGAAATTCCACCAGCGGTAGGCGCTGACCGAGGTCAGGGTGAAATCACTCGGCAGCGTCCAGTTGGCTTCCAGGGACGTACCGCCCTGGAACACCGTGACATGCTGGTCGTTGTCCAGATTGACCTTGCGGTGGGTGCCGTCCACCAGCGTTGCGCCAGCCGCCGCAGCGCGTGACTCATAGAGGTTGGTGCCATTGATCGTGGGCCCGGTGCTGTAGAGCACGCGGGTGCCGGCGCTGGAATCCTCTTCGTTGTAATCGCCAATCCAGCGCAGGTTGAACGTATCGCTCGGCTTGTACAACAGTTGTCCGCGAAAGCCCTGGCGTGAACCACCATTGAGATCATGGCCGTCGTGCTCGTTCTTGATGTCGCCATCGCTGCGCGTGCGATACGCCGAAAAACGTCCCGCCAGATCATCGGTGAGCGGGCCGGAAACCGTGCCCTTGGTCTGGAAATAGCCATCTTCGCCCAACGACGTCTCGATGCTGCGCTCCGGGGTAAAACTGGGCGCACGGGTACTGATATTGATGACCCCGGCAGTGGTGTTCTTGCCGAACAACGTACCCTGGGGGCCGCGCAATACCTCGAGCTGTTCGATGTCCATCAGGTCGAACACCGCCATCCCCGGCCGGCCGAGATAGACGTTGTCGATATACAACCCCACGCTGCCTTCCAGGCCATCGCTGGCCGGGTTGTTGCCCAGGCCACGGATTGACACGCTGGACTGGCGCGCATGCATGTAGGCAACGTTGACGCTGGGCACCAGTTGTTGCAAATCCTGGATGCGGTAGACCCTTTGGCTCTCCAGTGCCTGGCCGCCAACCACGCTCATCGGCGTCGGCACCTCCTGCGCGCTTTCGGTACGACGGCGTGCCGTCACCGTGACGGTTTCCAGTTGGCCGCTGGCGCTTTCGCCCTCAGGTTCAGGGGAGATCACCTCGGCCGCGTGACTGGACGACCAACTGGCGCTGCCGGCCAGCAACAAGGCCAGCGGCAGACGCTTGAGCCTCCAGGAAGAGCAAGGTACAGCGGGCTTGAACACACTCATAAGCGGCTCCGTAACCAGGAAATACTCATCGACACATATTCCCCAAGGTTATTTATTTATGTTTTTTAGAACATTTACTGCATAAGAGATAGCCTTTATAAGGAGTCGACCTAATGCATAGCCAATGCATTTCCCCGATATTTTTGATGTGAAAAATGCATATCGATTTGCGCCAGCTCCGCCATTTCATCGCCCTCGCCGAACAACGCAGTTTTGTGGCGGCGGCGTTGACCGTGAACCTTTCGCAATCGGCGTTCAGCCGCAGCATCCAGGCCCTGGAACATGCCGCCGGCTGCCAACTGGTGGACCGCGGTCGCAAGGACCTGGCGCCCACCAAACAAGGCCAGGTGCTACTGGAGCATGCCCGGCGCCTGGTCAGCGGTGCCCAGCAACTGGCCAACGAGATCAGCCAGTTCAATGGGTTGGAGGCCGGTGAGCTGCGCTTTGGGTGTGGCCCCGCACCCGCGGCCGGGTTGATTCCCCGCGCCATTGGCAGCTTTATCGGGCGCTACCCGAAGGCACGCGTGCTGTTCCAGGTAGATGACTGGCAAAGCCTGGGCAAGCGCCTGCTCAGCGAGGAGTTCGAATTCTTTGTCGCTGATACCCGTCACTTCGAAGCCAACCCTGACTATCACACCCATCGCTTGCGTCCACGCCGCTGGAATTTCTGCTGCCGCGCCGGCCATCCCCTGGCCGGTCGCGAGAGCGTGAGCGCCGCAGAGTTGATGAGTTATCCACTGGCCGTGACGATCCGCCCGCCCAACCTGCGCAAGGTCATCGTCGACCTCAGCGGACGCCCCGATTACCTGCCCAATGTGGAGTGCGAAAACGGCTACAGCTTGATGGGTGTGGTATTGCGCTCCGATGCCATTGGTATCGTCAGTGCCAACAGCGATGTGCTGCACATGGCCCGAGGCGAATTGGTGTGTTTGAAGATCGACGGACTCGCCGAAGACCTGGAGGAGCGTTTCACCCGCTACGGTATCGTCAGCCGCGCAGGGTACCGGTTATCACCACTGGCGGAGGCGATGATCGAGCAGATCAAGGAGATTGATGCGCTGGATGAGGATGTGTGTGCGCTGGAGAATTTCGCTGTCTGAACTGATGCCATCGGGGGCAAGCCCCCTCCCACTTTTGAATGCATTTCAAGTGTGGGAGGGGGCTTGTCCCCGATAACGCCTGCAGCAACGCCCATGCATGGCCTGCATGAAACCCAGTCCCCAAATGCACTTGCCAGCCCCGGCGCAAAGGACGAAAAAAGCCCCCTGTCCTCCGTTCGGTAAACCCTCATGCCTCAACCAAAACCTGTACGCAATGTGCTGTACATCATGTGCGACCAACTGCGCCGCGATTACCTGTCGTGCTACGGCCACGCTCATTTGCACACGCCGAATATCGACCGTCTCGCCGCCGCCGGTGTGCGATTCGGCCGTGCCTACACCCAGGGCACCATTTGCGGACCGTCGCGGATGTCGGCCTATACAGGACGCTATGTCAGCAGCCACCAAGTGGCTTGGAACGGGGTGCCACTGCCGTTGGAAGAGTTGACGATCGGCGATTATCTGCGCCCCCACGGTATCCGCACCGCGCTGGTAGGCAAGACCCACGCCACGCCAAACCTGGACGCTTTGCAGCGCCTGAAGATCGACCCCCACGGCGCACAGGCCGAGCCACTGAACGAGGTCGGTTTTGAAGCGTATATGCGTCACGACGGGATTTACCCTGACAGCCCGTTGTTCGACGACAAGCGCGAGTCCGCGCCCTACACGCATTACCTGCGCGAACAAGGCTACAACGGTACCAACCCATGGCATGAATGGGCCAACGCCGCAGAAGGTCAGGGCGGTGAGCTACTCAGTGGCTGGCACATGCGCAATACCGGGCTACCGGCGCGGGTAGCCGAGGCGCATTCGGAAACCGTCTACACCACCGACCGCGCCATCGACTTTATCCACGAACAAGCCGAGCAGCCGTGGTGTCTGCACCTGTCCTATATCAAGCCGCATTGGCCTTACATCGCCCCCGCGCCGTACCACGCGCTGTATGGCGCCGAGCACATCCAGGCGCCCATCCAGCCGGGGCAACCCAGCGATCACCCGGTTTATCAAGCGTTTCGCCAGCACCAGGAAAGCCTCAACTTTTCCCGTGACGAGGTACGCCTCACGGTGATCCCGACCTACATGGGGCTGATCAAACAGATCGACGATCAACTCGGGCGGCTGTTCGATGTTCTGCAAAGCAATGGGCGCTGGGACGACACGCTGATCGTGTTCACCAGCGACCATGGCGATTTCCTTGGCGATCATTTCCTCGGGGAGAAAGAATTCCTGCTGGAGCCGGCCGTAGGCGTCCCGTTGATTGTGCGCGACCCACGCGCCAGTGCCGATGCCAGCCGTGGCACATTCGACGACCGCCTGGTGGAAACCATTGATGCGCTGCCGACCTTCCTCGACGCCCTGGGGCTGCCTGCTGCCGACCACCGCCTGGAAGGCCACTCACTGATCCCACTGCTGCACCGTACGCAAAGCGCCTGGCGACGCTACGCCATCGCCGAATACGACTACGCCTTCCAGGCCCCGGCCCGTGAACGGTTGGAGCAGCCCATCGACCGTTGCCGCATGACGATGGTGCGCAGCGAACGCTGGAAATACCTGGCGTACGATGGCTTTCGCCCACAGCTGTTCGACCTGGAAAACGACCCGCAGGAACTGCATGACCTGGGGGCCGACCCGGCGTACGCCGACGTGCGCGAAACCCATTCGGGCTATCTGTTCGAATGGCTGCGTGGCCTGAAGCGGCGCACCACCATCAGCCACACAGAGATCGATCTGCGTGGCCAACGGTTTCGTTATGGAGAGCCGGAAACAGACAAGGTGGTGCAGATCGGCGTGTGGTGATCACACACCCTTGGTGGTCTTGCTGGCCTGCCCGTGCACGCTCACCGGCACATCGCCCTTGAGCGTGACCCGGCGCACAATACGCTCCTGGGTGCCATAGTCATCCACTGCGTAATGCTGGGTGGCGCGGTTGTCCCAGATCGCTACATCACCGGTGCTCCAACGCCAGCGCACGGTGTTTTCCAGGCGGGTGACGTAGCTCTGCAACAGGTTGAACAGCTGCGCCGAATCTGCCTGGGAGTATCCTTTGAGGCGCTTGACGAAGTGTCCCAGCAACAAGGTTTTCTCGCCGCTGACCGGATGTACGCGCACCACCGGGTGTTCGGTTTCGTAGACAGTGGAGGTGAACACTTTGCGGTATTCCTCCAGCGTCTCCACCGACACATCCGGCTTGCGCGCGGCGTAGTCGTATTCGTTGCTGTGCACCGCCCACAGGTTGTCCGCCAGGGCTCGCAGCTCGACGCTGAGGTCATTGTAGGCGCTGGATGTGTTGGCCCAGACCGTGTCGCCGCCGGACCTGGGTGCCAGCACCGAACGCAGGATCGAAGCCTTGGGGTAGGCGTCGACGAAGGTAACGTCGGTGTGCCAGGAGTTGGCGCGCTGGCCACGACCGCCGTCCAGCTCCATCAGGAAACGGGTGCCGTCGCGCACTGGTACGGTCGGGTGGGCAATCGGTTCGCCCAGCAGGTGCGCAAATGCTTCCTGGCTCTGGTCATCAAGGTGGGTCTGCTCGCGGAAGAAGATCACCTTGTACTGCACCAGGGCCTGCTGGATGGCCTCGACGGTAGCGGCATCCAGGTCGCCGGACAGTCTGACCCCACGGATCTCGGCGCCAATGCGCCCGCCGACGGGGTGAATGTCCAGCGCTTGGGCGATGGGTTGAACAGCGAATGCGGCATTGCTCATTGTGGTGACCCTCATGTGCCTGATGGTGGGAACGCTTTCCGACAACGCTCTATTCATATGCAATTTAGATCTAGCAAATGAATGAATGCTTCGTTGACGGAATAAGAGCTTGCATTTAAAACCTCAGCTCCCTCGGTCGCAAATGCCTTCGACCTATTTTTAAAATGCCGGGAAAGCATATGGATCTTCGCCAACTGCGCTATTTCATCGCCCTCAACGAACACCGCAGTTTTGTGCGTGCCGCGGACGCCATGGGCATCACCCAACCCGCGTTCAGCCGCAGTATCCAAAGCCTGGAACATGAGTTCGGCTGCGTATTGGTGGACCGTGGCAACAAGGAATTGCGCCCCACTCCCGAGGGCCAGGTAGTGCTGCAACATGCGCTGAGCCTGGTGCACGGTGCCGCCTTGCTGAGCAGTGAAGTCACCCGCATGACCAAGCTCGATGCCGGCGACCTGCGCTTCGGCACCGGACCGGCGCCCGCGGTGAAACTGGTACCCGATGCGGTGGCGCGCTTTATCACTGCACACCCGAAGATCCGGACCAGTTTCCAGGTGGATAACTGGGAAAAACTCAGCCGCGCTCTGAGCCGCGAAGAAATCGAGTTCTTCATTGCCGACATCCGCCAGTTCGAAAACGATCCAAACTTCCAGACCCGCGCACTGAGCCCCAAGCGTGGTGTATTTTTTTGCCGTCCGGGCCACCCGCTGCTGGCCAAGGACAGCCTGTCGACCAACGACATGTTCGACTATCCGCTGGCGTCGCCGCTGATCTCCCAGGGCATTCGCAAACTGCTGGCGAACCTCAGCGGGCGCATGGACTTTTCACCCAGCATCCAGACCGAGCACTTCCCGGCGCTGGTGAAGATCGTGCTGCAGTCCAATGCCATTGGCGTGGGCACCGAAGAAGCATTTGCCGAAGACATCGCCCGTGGCTCCCTGGTGGTGCTGCACTGGCGCAACCTGCCGCAGAACATGGACACCATGAGTGCGCGGTGCGGGGTGGTCAGCCGCACCGGCTCGCGCCTGTCGCCGGCGGCGAAGGCAATGATCGAGACGCTGGTACAAGTCGACCGCCAAGACGTGAGCGTGGCGGTCTGACGTCGCTTAGAGACCCGCCGCCTGCAGATTCGGCGCCACCCAGTCACTGACCTGGAAGGACTTGCGAATCAGCCGCTCCTTGGTCGCCAGGTCTACCGACTCCTGCAATTTGCCGAGGAACACCGGGTCGAGGGTCGAGGGGAACAGCTCGCTGAGCTTCTCGTTTTTCAGGTCATTGCTCAGGATGATCGGTGGGTAACTGGCCAGCCCCGACACCAGGTCGATATAGGCTTGCTTGTTGTTGTCATCGGTCAACCACTGCACCGCTTGCTGCTGGGCCTTGAGCAACTTGACCACGACATCGGGGTGCTCATCGACGAACTTGCCACTGCCCACCAATACAGCCTGGATGCTGCCAGCGCCGCCGAGGTCCTTGGTGGTCAGTGGCAATTCGGCCAAGCCCTTGGCCTGCAGCGCACTGAGGCTAGAACTGCCCCAAGTGGCATCGATCTGCCTGGCAGCCAGGGCGGCGCTCGCGGCGCTGAAATCCAGATTGATTACTTTCAGGTCTTTTTCACTCAGGCCCTGGCTGGCCAGGGCGCTGTCGAACGAGAGTTGAGTGGCCGTGCCGCGAAACACCGCAACGCGCTTGCCCTTGAGGTCCTGCAGGGTCTTGATGCCAGAGCCGGGAACCACGCCAAGATACTGTTTGACGCCGCGTGCCGAAGCACTGAGCAGGCGGGTGTCCAAGCCATTGGAGCGACCGATGATCGCCGCCAGGTCGCCCAGGTAGGCCAGGTCCAGTTGACCGTTGGCGAAGGCCTCGTTGATCACCGGTCCTGCGCCCTTGAAGTAATTCCACTGGATCTTGATGCCTTGGTCGGCAAAGGCTTTCTCGAAGATCTGCTGGTCGCGCAACACATCCGTGATACCACCACCACTGTGCTGGCTCCCCGCGCTGAGGTCGGGTACGGCAATGCGGATTTCCTTGAGTTCAGCGGCCTGGACCCAACCGGCCAGGGCAGTACCCGCGAACAATGCAATCAAGCGTTTAAAGGGCAGTTTCATAAGCGCAGCTCCTGTGGGCGACGGTCGTCCGGGGAGCAGAAAGTAGGCACAACCTACACAAAACTTTAAATACTATAAATTCACAATTTAATAGCTTTTAGAACTATAAGGCTTAAAACGCCGACCCTTGGGGCCTATGCATGAACAGCATTGAAAATATTCTCCGAATGCATTGGATGCGTGCTCGGCTGAGGCATTAAATGCATTTTCTTATCCCCCAATCATCTTGATTGCGTTTTTGTAAGATCAAAATCACATAACGCCATCGGCGACAACGGAGGTCCTCCATGGCCCGAATATCACTGTTGAGCCTGCCTCTGGCCGCTCCCCGTCATGATCGGGCGCACCGCTGGCCAAAACTGGGAGAACGGTTATTGCCCTGGCTGTTGCCCTTGGCGCTGTTCGCGCTGTGGTGGCTGGCCAGCCACAATCACTGGATGAGCGAGCAGATTCTGCCACCACCCTCACTGGTGTGGAGCAGCGCTGTGGAATTGGCCGGTGGCGAGTTGTGGGCTCACCTGGCAATCAGTGTTCAGCGCTTGTTCTGGGGACTCCTGGCGGGCATCGGCGCCGGGGCGTTGCTGGGTGCCCTGCTGGGGTTCAGCGCCCGTGTCGAGCGCGTGGTATTCCCCACGTTCAGCGCTTTGGCGCAAGTGCCAACACTGGCCTGGATCCCCCTGTTCATGGTGTTTTTCGGCATCGGCGAAACCTTGAAGCTGGTGGTGCTGGTGAAGGCAATCGTAGTGCCCGTCACCCTGCATGTACTGGTCGGCGTGCGCGATGCCCAGCCCCACCTGCGTGAAGCCGCCCGCGTGCTGCGCCTGCCCACTCACCTGCTGATTCGTCGGCTGATCCTGCCGGCCGCGCTCCCCGCGTTCATGGCCGGCGTACGCCTCGCGCTGGCCGCCGGCTGGACCTCATTGCTGGCCGTGGAGTTGTTGGCGTCCAGCGAAGGCATTGGTTACTTGATGGTATGGGCTCGCCAGTTGTTCATGCTCGATATCGTTTTCGTGTGCATCGTGGTGATCGGCGTGTTGGGCGTGGTGATGGATCGCGGCATCGGCTGGCTGGACCGCACATGGGTGCACTGGCCCCATCCGACGACGGCACAGATTCCTCAGGGCCCCCGCTATCAAGGCTGGCAACGCCTGCAGCCTTGGCTGTTGCCGCTGCTGTTGCTGGCGTTATGGCAACTGGCAACCCAGCAGGATTGGGTGGATGCGAACATTCTGGTCAGCCCATGGACAGTCCTGCACACCACCGTGACGGGCGTGCTGGATGGCAGCCTGTCCGGTGCCCTGGGCAAGAGCCTGGGCCGTACGCTGGGCGGCTTGATCCTCGGCACCAGCCTGGGGTTTGCCATGGGCCTGTGGCTGGGATTGTCGCGGCGCAGCGAGCGCGTACTCGGGCCGACGCTGTCTGCGCTGCGCCAGATTGCGATCTTCGCCTGGGTACCGTTGCTCACCGCGTGGTTCGGACTGGGCGAGTTGGCCAAGGGGGTGTTTATCGCCCTCGCCGCGTTCTTCCCGTTATTTATCGCCACCCAGCGCAGCGTATTGAACCTGTCACCCCAACTGCGCGAGGCGGCGCAGGTGCTGCGCCTGAACCTGTTCCAGCGCCTGCGCCGCCTGGTGTTGCCCGGCGCTGCGACGGGGATTTTCGCCGGCCTGCGCCTGAGCCTGATCTATGCCTGGCTGGGCACCATCGGCGCTGAGTATTTCATGCCCTCCAACGGCGGCATCGGCAGCCTGATGATCGGCGCTCAACAGTTGCTGCGCATGGACCTGATCATGAGCGGCATGCTTCTGGTCGGCCTCACTGGCGCCGCCCTCAACCTTATCGGCCAACGCATCGAAACCCGCGCTACCCGCTGGAGACACGCATGAACGCACCTATCGTCCGCTTCAACCATGTGGGCAAGAGCTTTGACGTCGACGGTGTCGAGCTGGAAGCCATCCGTGAATTCAACCTGGAGATTGCCGAAGGCGAATTCGTCGCGATTGTCGGTTCCAGCGGGTGCGGCAAATCCACCCTGTTGCGCCTGCTGGTGGGCCTGGACACACAGTTCCGCGGCCAGATCCAGGTGGACGGCAAAGCCGTCAGTGGCATCGGCCGTGAGCGCGGCATTGTGTTCCAGGAACACCGCTTGTTTCCCTGGCTGACCGTGGAGCAAAACATTGGGCTGGGGCTGGTCAACGAACCATCAGGCGACGCCGAGCGCAGCCAACGGGTCCATGATTTTATCGAGCTGGTCGGCCTGGCCGACTTTACGCGTGCCTACCCCCATCAGCTCTCCGGCGGCATGGCGCAACGCGTGGCAATTGCCCGCGGCCTGGTGGCCAGCCCCCGTATCCTGCTGCTGGACGAGCCATTCGGCGCCCTCGATGCGCTGACACGCCAGCAGATGCAGGATGAACTACTGGCGATTCGTGCCCGCGCCAGGATCACGACAGTGCTGGTGACCCACGACGTGGAAGAAGCGATCTTCCTCGCCGACCGCGTCGTGGTGATGGAGCCAAGGCCAGGCCGGATCAAACAAGTGGTGCAAGTCACCCTGCCCCATCCGCGCCAACGCAGCAGTTTCGAGTTCCATCAATTACGTGAGGAGCTGTTGCACGAACTGACCAACGATGACCATTACCAGCCCCCTGTGCGCGAACAGATCCGCAACCTGCCCCTGGCCTTTATTGCCTGCTGAATGAGGAGTGCCTTGATGCCGCAACGTCCCAATTTTCTCGTGATACTGGCCGATGACCTGGGCTTTTCCGACCTCGGCGCCTTTGGCGGGGAAATCGCCACACCACACCTGGACGCCCTGGCCCTGAACGGCCTGCGCCTGACCGACTTCCACACCGCGCCCACCTGCTCGCCGACCCGCTCGATGCTACTGACCGGCACCGACCACCATATCGCCGGCATTGGCACCATGGCCGAGGCCCTCACACCCGAGCTGATCGGCAAGCCCGGCTATGAGGGCTACCTGAACGATAAGGTCGTGGCCTTGCCGGAGCTGCTGCGCGAGGCCGGCTACCAAACCCTGATGAGCGGCAAATGGCACTTGGGCCTGACCGCCGAACTGGCGCCCCACGCGCGGGGTTTCGAACGCTCCTTCGCGCTGTTGCCCGGCGCGGCCAACCACTATGGCTTCGAACCGCCCTACGACGAGACGACGCCCGGCCTGCTCAAATCCACGCCTGCGCTGTATATCGAAGACGACACTTTCGTCGAGCGACTGCCTGAACATTTCTATTCATCCGACGCTTTTGGCGACAAGTTGCTGCAATACCTCAGGGAGCGCGACCAGGCGCGACCGTTCTTCGCTTACCTGCCATTCTCCGCCCCGCACTGGCCGTTGCAGGCTCCCGCCGAGATCGTCGACAAATACCGTGGCCGCTACGACGCCGGACCCGAGGTGCTGCGCCTGGAACGCCTGGAAAAGCTCAAGGCCCTGGGGCTGATCGACGCGGATGTCGAACCCCATCCACTGATCGGATTGAGTGCCCAATGGGCCGGCCTTACCGAGACACAGCGCCAAGTGTCGGCGCGGGCGATGGAAGTGTATGCGGCCATGGTCGAGCGCATGGACTGGAACATCGGCCGGGTGGTGGAGTACCTGCGCCAGCAGGGTCAACTGGATAACACGTTCATCGTGTTCATGTCCGACAACGGCGCTGAAGGTGCGCTGCTGGAAGCCTTTCCCAAGTTCGGCCCCGAGCTGCTGACCTACCTCAACCAGCACTACGACAACAGCCTGGAGAACATCGGGCGGGCCAACTCCTACGTCTGGTACGGCCCCTCGTGGGCTCAAGTGGCAACCGCCCCGTCACGGCTGTTCAAAGCATTTACCACCGAAGGCGGGATTCGGGTGCCGGCACTGATGCACTACCCTCGGCTGACGCTTGAAGGCCGGATCAGCCATGGGTTTGGCACAGTGATGGACATCACGCCGACGCTCCTGGACCTGGCCGGTGTGCGCCATCCGGGCCAACAATGGCGCGGCAAGCCGGTGGCGCCACTGCGGGGCAAGTCGTGGCTGGGCTTCCTGTCAGGTGAAACCGCCGAGGTGCACGATGAGCACACCGTCACCGGCTGGGAGCTGTTCGGGCGCCGGGCCATTCGCCAGGGCCGGTGGAAAGCCGTGTACATCCCAGGCCCGGTGGGCCCGGCGACATGGCAGCTCTATGACCTGGGCCAGGATCCCGGCGAGATCCACGACCTGGCCCAGCGTCACCCGGACAAACTGGCCACGCTTATCGACCATTGGCAGCAATACGTGGACGAAACCGGCGTAATACTCAGCGCATCACCGTTTCAGCCGGATTGAGCCCCGCGTTTGTGCGCGCTTGCGGCTCCAGCCGATTGGCCCGCGCAAACGTCCCGAAGTCATTGAAACGCACGCCCATCTCAGCCATGACCTGATGCGCCACCTTGGCGGTCATCTGGCGGATGTAGAACGGTTCCTTCACCACAAAATGGTGGATGCCATGGGTGCTGCCGAAGTTGAAGCAGAACGCCTGCAGAGGCCACATCCACCAGGGGTTCAACACTTGGGTCTGCTGGATCACATTGCCCAGTTCCACATCGCCGTAGTAGTGCATGTTGGAGCTGACAAAGTGCAGGCAAAAGGTACGCAGCACGTTGGGGCCGATGATCACCACGACAGCGATATCAATCACCTGCATCATCTGCACGGTGCCAGCTGACCACTCGATAGGCGCACCGAGCAGACTGGCAATGCCATTGGCGGCATGAAAGCCAAGGAACACATACCACGCGCCCCAATGCAGCAGTGCCAGCGGTGCATACACCAGCAGCGAGCGCTTGAGAATCGTCAATTTGTGCGTCCAGGTCCTGGCCCGCAGGATGCGGATGAAGGCCGACATGACGTTATCGCCTACCATCAGCAACCGCGCAAAACCCCAGGGCTCGCCGTTGGTGATCGCGCGCTCTTCCATATCGGTCTCGGTGCCGGACACCTTGTGATGGTTGAGGTGCAGGTGTCGGCGTACCCACGGGTTGATCGTACTGGGCCGCGCCAGCCATACCAGGCCCATCATCAGGTTGTGAGGCACACGCTGCTTGCGAAAGTACATGCTATGGATCAGGTCGTGTTCCAGCTCGTGGGTCAGTGAAGCCAGGAACGCGTTGAGCAGCAGGCACACCCACCAGGCCATATGCCCGCTGATGTAGAGCGCTGCGCAGCCAATCATGCCCGCCAAGGCAAAGGCCAGGATGCACGCGCCCAACGCGTCCTGATGCAGCAGCCAAGGGTGCTGCTGGCGCAGGCGCACGCCCTCGGCCAGCACCACTTCACGGATATGCGCCGAGCGCTGTTGTGCGTTCATCTGCTGGGGACTTGCAGAAGTACCGTCCATGCTTCCATCCTCTGGTTATTGATGGATGCATCCTGGCCCAAGCGGTCCGCCAGGGCATCAGCCACGCACGCCAACCTGTTGACCGCAAGCGCCAATCGCCATGACCGAACCCACCTCCCTCGCCAGCTGGACCCGCGCCCTGCGCAAGCAACTCGACGCCCTGGGCCTCGACAGCGCCGCGCTGTGCCTGGAAGCCGGGCTCGACCCGCGGCAGATGGACGATCCCAACGCGCGCTATCCGCTGTCAGCGACCACGCGTTTGTGGGAGCTGGCGGTGCAGGCCAGCGGCGACCCGGCGATTGGTCTGCGGGTGTCGCGGTTCGTCAGCCCCACCACGTTTCATGCGTTGGGGTATGCGCTGGTGGCCAGTGGCAGCTTGCGGGAAGTGTTCGAGCGCATCGTGCGGTATCACCAGGTGGTCAGCGATGCACTGGCCCTGGAGCTGAGCGGCGATGGCGAGCGCTACCGGTTCCGCTTGCTGCAACTACCGGGAAACCCAGCGCCAGCGTTCGAGGCCATCGATGCGTTTGCGGCGATCTATGTGCGCACTTGTCGCAATCGCCTGGGGCGCGAATACGCGCCGCTGGCGGTGTACCTGCGAAGGCCGGAACCGGCCGATCCCAAGCCATGGCACACAGTATTTCGCGCGCCGGTGTTTTTCGGCGCTGAGGAAGACCGCCTGGAGTTCGCCGCGCAGGATTTCGACAGCCACCTGGACGACGCCAACCCCGAACTGGCCGAACACAACGAAACCGTGCTCAAGCGCACCCTCGCCCAACTGCAACCGCTGACCTGGGAACGCAAGGTCCGCCGGGTGATCGAAGCGCAGTTGCCCGACGGCGAACCCAGCGCCGAGCGGGTTGCGCAGGCGCTGCACCTGAGCCTGCGCAGCCTGCAACGCCATCTGGCGGATGAAGGCTGCCGGTTTGATGCGTTGCTCAATGAGTGCCGGGAGAATTTGGCGTTGCTGCATTTGCGGGATCCGCAATGCTCATTGGCGGAAATCAGTCATTTGCTGGGGTTTGCTGATACCAGCAGTTTCAACCGCGCGTTCAAGCGCTGGACGGGGATGACGCCGGGGCAGTTCAGGGATGGGTTGCGGTAGGTGGATTTGCGGTGTTCGTGATGGCCCCATCGCGGGCAAGCCCGGCTCCTACAGGGAATGCATTCCAAATGTGGGAGCTGGCTTGCCTGCGATGGCGGTGGTCCAGGTATTGAAGATGCCGGATCAATCAGCGCCCACGGTCACGCCGCAACAACTTCTTCACCCGCGCCACCAAGGCCTTGGCTTCAAACGGCTTGAGCAAGTAATCATCCTCATGCAGTTCCAACTCGCGCAGACGGTCCTCGATTCCTTCCGGGGTCGTCAAGAACAACACCGGCGTCTCGCCCTTCTTGCGAATCGACTGCTGCAACCTCCAGGCATTCAAACCCGGCAACATTACATCCAGGATCACCAAGTCATAGTCAGTGCTTTCCACAAACCGCTGAGCTGCCATGCCATTGGCTGCGACTTCTACTGCGAAGCCGGCCTCACTCAAGCCCTGGGCCATAAGTTGCGCCAATTTCGGCTGGTCTTCCACTAACAACACCTGCATGCCTACCTCTTGGTTCATTACAAACCTGTAATCGAATTGTTCGGCTTTTGAGCGAGACCGCTGGCTAAGGTAACGGCCTGCTTTCTGGAGCCATTCCCATGTACCGCAATACCTTGTTCTTGAGCTTCGCCATCAGCGCCAGCGTCCTGGCAGCACCACCGCTGCCGCGCCACGCCGACCTGGATTTGCACACCGCACGCCAACTGGCAGACGCCAGCCTGGCGCAGTGCACGGCGGCACTTACCGTACTCGACCGGGGCGGTAATCCATTGCTGAGCCTGCGGGCCGATGGCGTAGGTCCACACAACAGCATCGCCAGCCAACGCAAAGCGTACACGGCGTTGTCGACTAAAACCCCCACTCGGTTGTTTGCCGAGCGTGCGCGCAACAACCCAGAGGCCGCCAACCTTAACAGCTTGTCCGAATTGCTGTTGCTCGGGGGCGGCGTGCCGCTGTTCGCCGACACTGAACTGGTAGGCGCGCTTGGCATTGCCGGTGCCGGCGGTGCCGAGCAGGACGACGCGTGCGCGGTAAAGGCGGCCAATCAACTTGGCCTGACAATCACCCCTTGAGGAAACCTCAATGAAAACCCTGACTATGACCCTCGCCGCCCTCAGCCTGAGCGGCCTGAGCAGCCTGGCCCTGGCGGCCGGCAACCCGCTGAGCGTGCATGTGCTGAACCTGGAAAACGGTCTGCCGTCTGCCGGTGTCAACGTCACCCTGGAGCAACACGTAGGCGATCACTGGCAGTCG
Source organism: Pseudomonas sp. NFPP28 (assembly GCF_900115535.1). NCBI lineage: Bacteria > Pseudomonadati > Pseudomonadota > Gammaproteobacteria > Pseudomonadales > Pseudomonadaceae > Pseudomonas > Pseudomonas sp. NFPP28. The sequence goes on from NZ_FOWT01000004.1 coordinate 505,549, forward strand.
CTGTCCGAAGGTGTCACCAACCAGCAGGGGCGTATCGCCGAACTGTTCCCGGCCAACCAAGCCATGAAGCCGGGCGAGTATCGCGTGGTGTTCAAGACCGGTGACTACTACAAGAAAGCCAATCGCGAGACGTTTTTCCCGGAAGTCCCGGTAATATTCGAAGTCAAGCAGGCCGACCAGCACTACCACATCCCGCTGCTGCTGAGCCCTTACGGTTTTTCGACGTATCGCGGTTCCTAGCCAGCCCCCGCGGCCTGCCGCAAGCGCGGCAGGTCGAGCACTTCAATCGCGCCGTAACTCAGCTTGATGATCTCCTGCTGCTCTAACGCCTTGAGCAAACTGTTGGTGGTCTGGCGCGACAGGCTCAGCATCGCGGCCAGATCTTCCTGGGGCAGTTGCAGGACGCGACGGGAATGCTCTATCTCGCCGTACCCGCCGGCAATCATCAGCAGCCGGTGAGCGATACGTGTCGACGCCGGCATCAGGCTCATCTGTTCGATATTGATCAGCGACAGGCGCAACTTCTGGCTCATCAACAACGCCATGTCGCGCCAATACGCCGGGCTTTGGTCAAGAATCTCGAGCATCGCCGATTGCGGTACCTGCAACAGCGTGCACGGCCCAACCGACAAGGCGTCGTGGGTACGCGGCAAACCATCGAACAGGCAGATCTCGCCGAACCAGTAAGGCGTTTCAACCAGGCTCAGAATAGCTTCCTTGCCCTGCGCATTGACCGCGCTGACCCGCACCGCCCCCTCCAATACCGCATACACCCCACAGGGCGGATCACCGCGCCGGAACAGGTACTGCCCCGCCGTCAGCTGACGCAGCCGAGCCGCCGCCAGCAAACTATCCTGTAGCGGTACAGGCAGGTGGCTGAACCACTGGCCGGTGGCCAATCGGGCATGCCAGGTTGCCGCAATCATGAGAACTCCAGAGATTGTCGCCCAGTTGACAGTCAGTCGCTGGCTGACGGGAGATGATCAAACATCCTACAGGAGGAATAACAATGAAAAGCCTCATCGACCACCTCAGTCAATATGCCGCGTACCACCGCGACCCGCGCAATATCGCCAGCCACTTTGTCGGCATTCCACTGATTGTGGTGGCAGTGGCCGTGCTGTTGTCACGCCCCGAATGGGCCGTCGCTGGCCTATGGATCTCACCCGCCGTTCTTCTCGCGCTGTTCTCTGCGTGGATTTACCTGCGCCTGGAATTGGCCCTGGGTCTGCTGATGACGGTGCTGATGGGCCTGTCGGTGTGGGCCGGCCACGTGCTGGCGGCTCAGAGCACGCAGGTGTGGCTCGGCAGCGGCATCGGCCTGTTCGTGGTGGGTTGGGTGATTCAGTTTGTCGGGCATTACTACGAAGGCAGGAAGCCGGCGTTTGTGGATGACGTCTCGGGATTGATCGTGGGGCCATTGTTCGTGGTGGCCGAACTGGCATTCCTGTTGGGGTTGCGGCATGACCTCAAGCAGCAGATCGAGGAGCGCTCGGGGCCGGTGGTTCGACGCGATCTGAAGCCGAGAGAGGCCTAAATGTGGGAGGGGGCTTGCCCCCGATGGCGGTGTTTCAGTGACATGTTTATCAACTGACCCACTGCTATCGGGGGCAAGTCGAATCGTCGCACCGCCCCTCCCACATTGGCACCGTTTTCACAGTGCGGGATTATCAGGCTTTCTGCCAGACCTTGGGCTTGAAGAACAGCGTCTCGCCGCGTGCTAGGCCAGTCAGGCTGTCGTGGTCTTTCACCACTTCCGCTTCGATCAGCTCGCTCTGGCCTTCCACCTTCAACGTCACACGGGTGGTAGCGCCGAGCGGACGGATATCCCGCACTTCAGCAGCATGGTGGTCCTCCAGCTCATGCCGCGACAGCGACACCTCATGCGGGCGGAACAGCACGTGCTTGTCTTCACCCAAGTGCAGGCGGTTCGAATCACCGAGGAAGTGGTAGACGAAATCGCTCGCCGGGTTTTCGTAGACGTCACCCGGTGAGCCGATCTGCTCGATCACGCCCTTGTTCATCACCACGATGCGGTCGGCGACTTCCATGGCCTCTTCCTGGTCGTGGGTCACGAACACCGAGGTCAGGTTGATGTCTTCGTGCAGGCGCGCCAGCCAGCGACGCAACTCTTTACGCACCTTGGCGTCGAGGGCGCCGAAGGGTTCATCCAGCAGCAACACTTTCGGCTCCACCGCCAGGGCGCGGGCCAGGGCGATACGTTGGCGCTGGCCACCGGAGAGCTGCTCCGGGTAGCGATCCGACAACCAATCCAGTTGCACCATGTTCAGCAATTCGTGGACCTTGACCGCGATCTGGCTTTCGCTCGGGCGCTGGTTCTTCGGTTTCATGCGCAGGCCGAACGCCACGTTGTCGAACACGGTCATGTGGCGGAACAGCGCGTAGTGTTGGAACACAAAGCCGACGTTGCGATCGCGCACGTCGTGGCCGGAGACGTCTTCACCGTGAAACACGATGCTGCCGTCATCCGGGGTTTCCAGGCCGGCGATGATGCGCAGCAAGGTGGTCTTGCCGCAGCCGGACGGGCCGAGCAAGGCCACCAGCTCGCCACTCTGGATGTCCAGGTTGATGCTGTTCAGGGCCTTGAAGGCATTGAAGTTCTTGCTGACATTACGGACTTCGATCGACATGACTTATTCCTCAGCCGCACCGGCGCGCAGGCGGTTAATACGGTTCTCGCTCCACTGCTTGAGCAGCAGGATGAAGAGCGCCAGGATCAGCAGCAGACTCGCCACCGCAAACGCGGCAACGTGGTTGTATTCGTTGTAGAGAATCTCGACGTGCAGCGGCAGGGTGTTGGTCACGCCGCGAATGTGGCCGGACACCACCGACACCGCGCCGAACTCCCCCATGGCCCGTGCGGTACACAGCACCACGCCGTAGATCAGGCCCCATTTGATATTCGGCACGGTCACATGCCAGAACATCTGCCAGCCATTGGCACCGAGCAGGCGCGCGGCCTCTTCTTCCTGGGTGCCCTGCTCCTGCATCAGCGGGATCAGTTCACGGGCCACGAAAGGCACGGTGACGAAGATGGTCGCCAGCACGATGCCGGGCAAGGCGAACACGATCTGGATGTCGTGGTCCTGCAACCACGGGCCAAAGAAGCCCTGGGCGCCGAACATCAACACATAGACCAGGCCGGCGATCACCGGCGATACCGAGAACGGCAGGTCGATCAGCGTCACCAGGATGCTCTTGCCACGGAACGAGTACTTGCTCACGCACCACGCGGCGCTGACGCCGAACACCAGGTTGAGCGGCACCGAGATCACCACGGCGATCACCGTGAGTTTCAGCGCCGACAGCGCGTCCGGTTCGAGGATCGCGGTGAAGAACGCGCCGAGGCCGTTCTTCAGGCCCTGGGTCACCACGATAAACAGCGGCAACAACAGGAACAGGGCGAACACCAGCCAGCCAAGGCCGATCAGGATGCGTCGCGACGCGGCGCTGCCACGGCGGGCAGCATTGGCCGAGGACGCGGCGGAAATAGACGATTGGGACATGTTCCGCGCCTCCTTATGGACGTTCGATGCGCCGCTGCAACAGGTTGATCAGCAGCAGCAGGACAAAGGAAACCACCAGCATCAATACGCCAATGGATGTGGCGCCGCGGTAGTCGTACTGGTCGAGCTTGACCATGATCAGCAACGGCAGGATCTCGGTTTTCATCGGCATGTTGCCGGCAATGAAAATCACCGAACCGTACTCACCGACACCACGGGCAAACGCCAACGCGAAACCGGTCAACCAGGCGGGCAGGAGCGCCGGCACCAGGATGTGACGGAACACCTGCAACGGCTTGGCGCCCAGGCAGGCGGCGGCTTCTTCGACTTCCCGGGGGATATCGGCCAACACCGGCTGTACCGTGCGCACCACGAACGGCAGGGTGACGAAGGTCAGCGCCAGGGTGATACCCAGCGGGGTGTAGGCGATCTTGAAGCCCAGGTCGGCGGCGAACTGGCCGACCAGGCCGTTAGGCGTGTACAGCGCGGTCAGTGCGATGCCGGCAACAGCGGTGGGCAACGCGAACGGCAAGTCGATCATCGCATCGATGACCTTGCGGCCGGGGAAGGTGTAGCGCACCAGCACCCAGGCCAGCAGCGTGCCGATCACGCCATTGATCAACGCTGCGTACAGCGCGGTGCTGAAGCTCAGTTGCAACGCCGCCAGCACACGCGGTGCGGAGATGATGTTCCAGAACTGATCCCAGGTGAGTTGAGCGGCGTGTACAAACATCGCCGCCAGGGGGATGAGTACGATCAGGCTGAGGTACACCACGGTGTAGCCCAGCGTCAGCCCGAAGCCGGGTATGACGGGGGAGATACGACGCGACATAAGAGTCCTTGGTCAAAGGGTAGAAACCACTGTAGGAGCGCGCTTTTCTGTGGGAGCCGGGCTTGCCCGCGATGCAGGCACCACGGTGTATCAGTCACACCGCAGTGATGCTATCGCAGGCAAGCCAGCTCCCACAGAAAAGCGAGCCCCTACAGGTATTTTGGCTTACTGCGCCGTGTAGATCTGGTCGAACACGCCACCGTCGTTAAAGAATTTCGGTTGGGCAGTTTTCCAGCCGCCGAAGTCTTTGTCGATAGTCACCAGGTCCAGTTTCGGGAATTGCTGGGCGTATTTGGCGGCCACTTTTGCATCGCGTGGGCGGTAGAAGTTCTTCGCCGCAATCTCCTGGCCGGCCGGGCTGTACAGGTGTTTCAGGTATTCAGTGGCGATTTCGGTGTTGCCCTTTTTCTCGGCGTTCTTGTCGACCACGGCAACCGGTGGTTCGGCGAGGATGGACAGGGACGGCACGACGATGTCGAACTTGTCGGCGCCACCGTCTTCCTTCAGTGCCAGGAACGCCTCGTTTTCCCAGGCCAGCAACACGTCACCCTGACCGTTGTTGACGAAGGTGATGGTCGAGCCGCGAGCACCGGTGTCCAGCACCGGCACGTGCTTGAACAGCTCCTTCACGTATTCCTGGGCCTTGGCTTCGCTGCCGCCGGCCTTGAGGCCATAGGCCCAGGCGGCGAGGAAGTTCCAACGGGCGCCGCCGGAGGTTTTCGGGTTCGGGGTGATCACGGACACGTCTTTCTTGATCAGGTCGCCCCAATCCTTGATGCCTTTTGGGTTGCCCTTGCGCACCAGGAACACGATGGTCGAGGTGTACGGGGTGCTGGCGTCCGGCAGGCGGGTTTGCCAGTTTTCCGGGAGGGTCTTGCCCAGCTTGGCGATTTCGTCGATATCACCGGCCAGCGCCAGGGTGACCACGTCGGCGCGCAGGCCATCGATCACGGCACGGCCCTGCTTGCCCGAACCACCGTGGGATTGCTGGATCTTGACGTTGTCACCCGGGTGGGCCTGTTTCCAGTAGTTGGTGAACTCAGCGTTGTAGTCCTGGTACAGCTCACGAGTAGGGTCGTACGAGACGTTGAGCAACTCGTAGTCCTTGGCAACCGCTGAACCTGCAAACACGGCGCTGGCCAGGGCGGCCAGGGCGTAACGGCGAATCGACGACATAGAAGCTCCTGAAATTCTTTGGGTGTTGGCTTTTTTTATAGTTGCGGGTCTATCGCCGTTCTTGCTCAGCTCGGTTTGTTACCCGGGTTCTGCAGGCGGAATTTTTCCTTGCGTTCAATCTGTACCACTTGGGCGTTGTGCACGGTGATTTCCACCGCGCCAAACCGCAGATCGCGCAAGGCGCTCTGGATCTCACGCAAAATGGCTGCTTCGTCCTGGCCGTCGACGCTACGTAGAGATGCGCTCATGGTCTCGCTCCTGAAATGAATAGTGCCTGGCAGTGGCGGCACTGCTTGCGGCGTGAGGGCGATAGTAGATAAGCGCGGATATTCTTAAAAATACTATTTAAGAATGTTTATATAACCAGAAAGAATTTTCTGGTGGGACGCGGGGTTGCGTGCGGGTTTGGTGCCCAAGTACGTAAATAAAGCCTAGAGAAGATCCAAATGTGGGAGCGGGCTTGCCCGCGAAAGCGGTGTGTCAGCTAAAAATGTGTTAACTGATGCACCGCATTCGCGGGCAAGCCCGCTCCCACCTTTTGACTGCATTTCAGGTCAGGATTGGGGGGGCTCGGTGCCAATCAATTTCGTGGGCCGGCACCGGCCGGCCAAACCAATACCCCTGCCCCATATCGCACTGCTGATCCAGCAGAAACCGCGCCTGTTCAACCTGCTCGATTCCCTCTGCATGCACTTGCATGCCCATGCTTTTCGCCAGGGCGATTACCACGCGCACGATCGCTGCATCGTCCTCGTCCCACGGCAAACCGGCAACGAAGCCCTGATCGATCTTGAGCTTCTGCACCGGCAGGCGCTTGAGGCGCAACAGCGAGGAATAACCGGTCCCAAAATCATCGATTGCCAGGCGCAAACCCAGCTCGCGCAGGCGATGCAGTTGTTCCAGGGCCATTTCAGGGTCATCCATCACCGCGCTTTCGGTGACTTCCAGTTCCAGGCAGGCGGGATCCAGACCCGTGTCGTGCAGCACCTGTGCGACCTGCTCGTACAACTCGCGCCGGGCAAACAGGCGGCTGGAGACGTTGATGGCGATAAAACTCAGCGGCACCTCATCGGCCAGCCATTGGCACATCTGCCGACAGGCCTGGTCCATGACCCAGGCGTCGATATCGGCAATCAACCCGGTGCGCTCGGCAATCGGGATGAACTCGCCCGGCGGCACCAGACCGCGCTCCGGGTGCTGCCAACGCACCAGCGCTTCGACGCCGATCAGGCGGCTGCCCTGCAGGTCGTGCACCGGCTGGTAGTAGACGCACAGCTCCTGCTGTTCAAGGGCACGGCGCAGCTCACTGGCGATCTCCACCCGGTTCTGCGCATGGGCGGTCAGTTCTTCGGTGTACAAGGCATAGCTTTCGCGGCCGGCACTCTTGGCCTTGAACAGCGCGGAATCGGCGTTGCGCAACAGCTGTTCGGCGCTCAGCGCGTCGTTGGGGAACAGGCTGATGCCAATGCTGGCGCTGATAAACAGCTGATGGCCGTCGAAGATGAACGGTTGCTTCATCGCATCCAGCATGCGTTGCGCCAAACTGGCCGCTTGCGCCACCTGTGAACAACTTTCCACCAGCACGGCGAACTCATCTCCACCCAGCCGCGCCAGGGTCACGCCTGGGCCGAACAGCGCCTTGAGCCGTTCGCCGACCAGCTTGAGCAACTGGTCGCCAATGTTATGGCCCAGGCTGTCATTGATGATCTTGAAGTGGTCCAGGTCCAGCAACAGCAAGGCGCAACCACGCTTGTGGATTTGTGCCGAAGCCAGCGCCTGTTCGGCACGGTCGGTGAACAGCAGGCGGTTGGGCAGGTCGGTCAGCGGGTCGTGATGGGCGAGGTGAGCCAACTCGTGCTCGGAGTCCTTGATGGCGCTGATATCGGAAAACACCGCGACGTAATGGCTGACGTGGCCCTGGTCATCGTGGATCACACGAATGGTTTGCCACTGGGGGTAAATTTCGCCGCTTTTGCGCCGGTTCCAGATTTCACCGCTCCATTCGCCGGTGCGCTCCAGGCTCTGGAACATCTGCTGGTAGAAATGCGACGAATGGCGCCCGGACTTGAACAGGCTGGGCTGCTGGCCCATGACGTCTTCGCGGCTGTAGCCGGTGATCGCCATGAAGGCCCGGTTCACATGCACGATCAGCCCCTGCGCGTCGGTGACCAGCACGCCTTCGCGGGTGCAGTCGAACACGGCGGCGGCCTGGCGCAGGCGTTCGCGGTTTTCCTTCAACGGTTGCTGAAGCTGGCTGGCACGCGCAAATCGGGCGCACATCAGGTAAATCGCCAAGGCGCTGAAGGCCACCCACACATAGCCACGCACTTGCAGCCAGCGTCCCAACTCCCACGGTTCATCGAGAAAGCTGATCAATAAGTGGTTGCTGAGCTGGAGCCACGCAATGGAAACCAGCAGGTATACCAGCCCCACACGCAGGGCACCTCGGTATGAAAACGGCATATGTTCAGTAATCCTTACCAAAAAAACAGAATCGCCCTACAAAGGCTGCGGATTATAGAATAAGAAACATCCAGTCACTCCTATCTGAAAGGGCGGCTGGTTTTCTCTGTAGGCTTAGTGATAATGCGTGAGCTGTTCTTTTCTTTATCTGAGGGCCATACAGCCTATGTGGTACAACGGTTTTCTTGACCTGTCAGCCTGGCAACTGGTGGCAGTCACGCTGTTGATGACCCACGTGACCATTGTTGGGGTCACGGTCTATCTGCACCGTTATTCAGCCCATCGCTCCCTGGAGCTCAATGCCGGCCTGAAACATTTCTTCCGCTTCTGGCTGTGGCTGACCACGGCGCAGAACACCCGCGAGTGGACTGCCATCCACCGCAAGCACCACGCCAAATGCGAAACCGTCGACGACCCGCACAGCCCGGTCATCAAGGGCCTGTCCACCGTGTTGCGCAAAGGCGCCGAGCTGTACCGCGCCGAGGCCGAAAACCCAGAGACCCTGCGTATCTACGGCAAGAACTGCCCGGACGACTGGATCGAACGCAGGCTCTACACCCCCTACCCGCTGCTGGGCGTGGCGATCATGGGGGGGATCGACCTGCTGCTGTTCGGCACCATCGGCATCACCATCTGGGCGATCCAGATGATGTGGATTCCCTTCTGGGCCGCCGGCGTGATCAACGGCCTGGGGCATGCCGTGGGCTATCGCAACTTCGAATGCCGTGACGCGGCCACCAACCTGGTGCCGTGGGGCATCATCGTCGGCGGCGAGGAGCTGCATAACAATCACCATACCTACCCCAACTCCGCCAAACTGTCGGTGAAGAAGTGGGAGTTCGACCTGGGCTGGGCGTGGATCAAGGTGTTCAGCTTCCTGCGCCTGGCCAAGGTGCAGCGTGTCGCCCCCATCGCACACCGCGTGGAAGGCAAGGGCCACCTGGACATGGATACCGCCATGGCGATCCTCAACAATCGTTTCCAGATCATGGCCCAGTACCGCAAGTTGGTGATCGGCCCGCTGGTCAAGCAGGAGCTGGAAAAGGTCGATCACTCGGTGCGCCATCAATTCCACCGCGCCAAGCGCCTGCTGTCGCGGGAAACCAGCTTGCTGGATGACCGCCATCACGTGCGCATCCAGAGCATGCTTGAACACAGCCATGCACTGAAAGTGATCTACGAAAAGCGCCTGGCGCTGCAGCAGATCTGGCTCAAGACCAGCTCCAATGGCCACGATATGCTGGCGGCCATCAAGGAATGGGTGCATGAAGCCGAGGCCAGCGGCATCCAGTCCCTGCGGGATTTTGCGCACCAATTGAAGACTTATTCGCTGCGTCCTGCGGCAGTCTGATGCTGCGGTGGGAGGGCTTGCCCTCCCACCTATCGGCTTTTTGGCGTCATTTACCGGGCACCGGCAATCGGTCCTGTTGACGGAACTTCACTGCAATTCGCCTCTCTCAATGAACACTTCGCCATCATGGTGGCCCCTTGTAGTGACCGCTGCTCCTGTTTGCGGCGCGCCCAGAGAGAGTTGTGCCGATGGTTCACGAAAAGTCCTCCTTAATCGACGCGCCTGCAGCTGAGCATCCCCGCCCAGCGGCGGCGGCGACCCTGCTGGCGCTGGTGCATGCCCAGGGCGAAGTCGAGCGACTGAGCGAACGTGAGCAATTGCTGAGCTCAATGCTGGTCAGCGTGAATGCTGTGCTGTGGGCCATCGATTGGGAAACCCGCCGCGTGCTGTATGTGAGCCCCGCCTACGAACGCGTCTTCGGGCGCTCTGCCGGCCTGCTGCTGGCCGACCACCGGGAGTGGCGCAACAGCATCCACCCCGAAGACCTCGACTACGCCGAACACAGCCTGGCCCGCGTGCTGGAACAGGGCGCCGTGGAAGACCGCGAGTACCGCATCATCACCGCCGACGGGCAGATTCGCTGGTTGAGCGACAAGTGCTACATCAACCAGCAGGTCGAGCCCGGCGAGCCACTGATCGTGGTGGGCATGGCCGAAGACATCACCGAAAAGAAACAGATGGAGCTGGAGCTGCACCGCCTCGCCACCACCGACGTGCTGACCCAGAGCAGCAACCGCCGGCACTTCTTCGAATGCGCCAACCAGGCCTTCGACAGTGCCTGCGCACAAGGTGCCCAGCTGGCCTTTTTGCTGCTGGATATCGATGACTTCAAGGACATCAATGACAGCTACGGCCATCTGGAGGGCGACCAGGTACTGCGGCGTATCGCCGAGAGCGGTCGAGGGGTGCTGCGTCGTGGCGACCTGTTCGGACGCATCGGTGGCGAAGAGTTCGCCGCCGTACTGCCTGGCTGTGCGCCGGAGATGGCGTTGCAGGTGGCCGAGCGCCTGGGCCGGGAGATCCAGGAGCTGAGCTTCAGCTACGAAGGCCAGGCTTTCAGCGTGACCATTAGCCAGGGCCTTGCCAGCCTCACCGAGCGCGACTCGACCCTGGACAGTCTGTTCGCCCGTGCCGATGCGGCCATGTACGAGGCCAAGCGCCTGGGCAAGAACCGTGTGATCGCGGGCTAGGAGTCGACACTGCTCAAATGTGGGAGGGGGCTTGCCCCCGATAGCAGGGAGTCAGCCAGCACATGGGTGACTGATACACTGCCATCGGAGGCAAGCCTCCTCCCACATTAGGATTTGCGTACTCGAGTCAGCTCCGAAAAGCCCAGCTTGAGCAATCGCGCCGTCTTGCCCGCCGCCAGCTCTTCCAAACCTTCATGTTCAGTCAAACGCGCCATCTGCGCCGCCAGATTCACCACCAGCGCATCCCGCGCATACACACCGCCCTCAAGCGAGTAGATTGCCGCAATCAAATGGCGCAGCTCCAGCGGCAAACGCCAACGCGCGCGCAGTGCCGAGCCGTAGGCGGCGCCAAAGGTGTAGAGGGATTCGCCAATCGCTTCGTCATCCAGCTCGCCGCCACCCTGGCGCCAGTCCTCCAGGCAGCGTAACAGCGCCAGGTCGCCCAGCCGATGGAGGATACCCGCGCTGTAGCAGCGCTCGTGATCCAGCTCCAGCATGCGGGCCAAGCGCAGGGCGTAGTCAGCGGTGTCCTGGGATAATTGCCAGTGCCGCTCGGCGTAGGCGACCAGCGCCGGGTCGCTCAGTACCACGTTGTGCTTGAGCGCCAGCCCGAGGATCAGGTTCATGCTTTGCCCCGGCACCAGCTTGTGCAGGGCGCCGGGCAGGGTCTGTACCGGTGCGCCGTGATGGCCTGCACTGTTGGCAGCGGCGATGAGCACGGCAGTGATTTGCGGGTCCATGCGCACCTGGTCTTCCAGATGCTTGAGGTCAAGGCTTTCCGGCCCGAGGCTGTGTTGCACGGCGGCTTTCACATCGACCCGCAAGGGCGCGCCATCGCACACTTCGCGGCGCCGTTCGAGGAACACTGGCAAGGTCATGCCGGGCGCCAGCGGTGGGATCTCGCAGTACACCGTTTCGCCTTCGTTGAGCAGCAGGTCCTGCAGGCGCTGGGTCAGGCCTTCCATGTTCAAGGGTTTGGTCAGGTACGCCGTGGGCGCCAGGGGCAAGGCTTCGCGCACGCTGGCGCTGTCATTGCGACTGCTCAGCAGAATGAACGGCAGAAGCGGCGAGCGGCGCTTATGGCGCACACTGCGCAGCAGGCTCAGGCCATCGATGCCGGGCAACTCCCAATCGGCCAGGATCAGGTCATAGGCCTTATCTCGCAGCAGGGTCGCCGCTTGATGCCCGTGCGCACACACATCCAGCCGCGCATCGCAGCGCACATTCAACAGCACTTGCTTGAGCAGGTCCCGCGACCAAGGGTCCGCCTCGGCAATCAACACGCGGGGTACAGCGGGTAAATCAACAGCAGTCATCCAGCACGCTCCATCGGCAATGCTTGCAACCTTAGTCAATGGAGCCGCCTACGTACAATGAACACGACCTGAATGTGCGGCAATGGGCGTAAAAAAACCCGCCGAAGCGGGTTTTTTCTGTCGAACAGGTCAACTTTCTCTTACAGCTCGGAGAAGCACTCTTCGATGATCGCCAGGCCTTTGTCCAACTGTTCGTCCGGCGAAGTCAGCGGGACCAGTACGCGCAACACGTTGCCGTAGGTGCCGCAGCTCAGCAGGATCAGACCCTTGTCACGCGCCTTGGCCACCACGGAAGCAACAGCCGCCGCATTTGGCTTGTGGGTGTCGCCGTCATCGAACAGCTCGACCGCGATCATCGCGCCCAGGGCACGTACTTCGCCGATCACCGGATACTTGGCCTGGATGGCTTTGAGACCGGTCACCAGACGCTCGCCAACTGCCTTGCAGCGGTCCAGCAGGTGCTCTTCTTCGAACACTTCCATCACCGCCAGCGCAGCTGCGCAAGCGATCGGGCTACCGGCGTAGGTGCCGCCCAGGCCGCCTGGCGCGATGGCGTCCATGTATTCGGCCTTGCCGCACACACCGGCCAGCGGGAAGCCGCCGGCGATGGATTTGGCAAAGGTGGTCAGGTCGGCGGCAACGCCCATCTGTTCCATGGCGAAGAAAGTACCGGTACGGCCGGCGCCGGTTTGCACTTCGTCGGCGATCAGCAGGATGCCGTGCTTGTCGCACAGTTCGCGCAGGCGCTTCATGAAGGATTTCGGCGCGACGTAGAAACCGCCTTCGCCCTGCACCGGCTCGATGATGATGGCAGCGATATCACGCGGCTCGGCATCGTTCTTGAAGATGCGTTCGATGCTGGCGATGGCGTCGTCGTCGCTCACACCATGCAATTCGTTCGGGAACAGCGCGCGGAACACGCCGCCTGGCATCAGGCCCATGCCGGCCGAGTAAGGCACGACTTTACCGGTGAGCCCCAGGGTCATCATGGTGCGGCCGTGATAGGCGCCGGTGAAGGCGATCACGCCGGCACGCCCGGTGGCGGCACGCGCGATTTTCACGGCGTTTTCCACGGCTTCGGAACCGGTGGTGACCAGCAGGGTTTTCTTGGCGAAATCGCCTGGGACCTTGGCGTTCACTTTCTCGCACAGTTCCACGTAAGGCTCATAGGCCAATACCTGGAAGCAGGTGTGAGTCAGCTTGTTCAGCTGCTCGGTCACAGCGGCGATGATCTTCGGGTGCACGTGGCCGGTGTTCAGCACGGCGATGCCGCCGGCGAAATCGATGAACTCGCGACCTTCAACGTCGGTCACGGTGGCGTTCTTCGCCGATTCGGCAAAGATCGGGTGAATCTGGCCAACACCGCGCGGTACAGCGGCTTCGCGGCGTTTCATCAGGGATGCGTTGGTCTTGCTCATAAAGTCCTCATTCGCCACTCATCGGGTGGCGTGGTCCAAGGAATACGTGGCGGGGAGGCAACTACGGCAGCATGCGATGATCGACTGCCACAGCTTTCCCGGCCACTACGAATTACGCGGTGAAACACGCAAAGGGTCAGCGCTCTCGTGCCCTTTGCGTTTGCTGCAAGCTCTTGCCGGGTCAGATGCCCAGGCAGAGGTATTTGATTTCCAGGTAATCCTCGATCCCGTACTTGGAACCTTCACGGCCCAGGCCCGAGGCCTTGATGCCGCCGAACGGCGCCACTTCGTTGGAGATCAACCCGGTATTGACGCCGACCATGCCGTACTCCAGCGCCTCAGCCACACGGAACACACGGCCCAGGTCGCGGGCATAGAAGTAGGACGCCAGGCCGAACTCGGTGTCGTTGGACATCGCGATCACTTCGGCTTCGTCTTTGAAGCGGAACAACGGCGCCAGTGGGCCGAAGGTTTCTTCCTTCGCCACAGCAGCGTTTTTCGGCACGTCAACCAGGATGGTCGGCTCGAAGAAGTTACCTTCCATCACTTTGCCACCGGCCAGCAGCTTGGCGCCTTTGCTCAGGGCGTCAGCGATGTGTTCCTGCACCTTGGCCACGGCTTTCTCGTCGATCAGCGGGCCAGTGGTGGTGCCTTCTTCCAGACCGTTGCCGATCTTCAATTTGGCCACCGCCACTTTCAGCTTCTCGGCGAACGCGTCGTACACCGAGTCCTGGATGTACAGGCGGTTGGCGCAGACGCAGGTCTGGCCGTTGTTGCGGTACTTGGAGATGATCGCGCCTTCGACGGCCTTATCCAGATCGGCGTCGTCGAACACGATGAACGGGGCGTTACCGCCCAATTCCAGGGAAACTTTCTTGATGTCCTTGGCGCATTCGGCCATCAACTGGCGACCGATTTCGGTCGAGCCGGTGAAGGACAATTTACGCACGATCGGGTTGCTGGTCAGCTCACCGCCGATGTCGCCGGCACTGCCGGTGACCACGCTCAACACGCCTTTCGGGATACCGGCACGGTGCGCCAGTTCAACCAGGGCCAGGGCCGAGAACGGGGTTTGCGAAGCAGGCTTGATCACCATGGTGCAACCGGCGGCCAGGGCCGGGCCGGCTTTACGGGTAATCATCGCGGCCGGGAAGTTCCACGGGGTGATCGCGGCGGTCACGCCGATCGGCTGCTTGATCACGATCAGGCGCTTGTCCGGCTGGTGGCCCGGGATCACATCGCCGTAGATGCGCTTGGCTTCTTCGGCGAACCACTCGATAAAGGAGGCGGCGTAGACGATTTCACCCTTGGCTTCGGCCAGTGGCTTGCCTTGCTCGAGGGTCATCAGGCGACCGAGGTCTTCCTGGTTTTCGATCAGCAGTTCGAACCAACGGCGCAGCTTGTTCGCGCGCTCCTTGGCGGTCAGTGCACGCCAGGCCGGCAGGGCCTTGTCGGCGGCTTCGATGGCGCGGCGGGTTTCAGCGGCGCCCATCTTCGGCACGGTGCCAAGAATCTCGCCCGTGGCCGGGTTGTTGACCTTGATGGTCTGACCGTTGTCCGCATCGACCCAAGCGCCATCGATAAAGGCTTGCTGGCGGAACAACTGGGTATCTTTGAGCTGCATGTCGGGTTTCCTTAACAGCACCGCGCGCACGCGGAGCGAATTAGAGTTGTTGAAAGGCGCCTTGTGGGCTGCCGTCAGGGAAATCAGCCCCAGCACGCGGGATAGCGTGAATAGCGCGCGGGAGACAGAGCGTTTGAAATCTCAAACGAATCCTAGGATCAATGGGGGTACAGGGCAATAGTCTGTTCGAAAAAAAGAACGAAAACGGCGCTTTTAGTCGATCTTTCTGATCAGCGTCGTTGGGCCGGATTCTGCCCTTCTGATGGGTGGCGCCCGGCCTAGGGCCTTTATGCAGCGAATTCCTACGCTTGAACGCCCAAAGACCAGCATGGACGCCCAAGGTCGACATGGGTATGATGTCGCCCGCACAAGCATCCGTAGCTCAGCTGGATAGAGTACTGCCCTCCGAAGGCAGGGGTCGTGGGTTCGAATCCCGCCGGGTGCACCAGATACAATGAGAAAGCCCCAGGTCGAAAGGCCTGGGGCTTTTTTGTGGGCGTGGGGCAAAGACCGCATCGCCCGCCCTTCGCTTCAAACCCGGGCAGGCGACACAATGATTTTCACATTATGTTCTTTGTTTTTGACCAGTTCCTCGAAGCCCTGCCCCACGATCTGCTCCAACTGAATGCGCCCTGTCACCAGTGGCGTGATGTCCAGCCGCCCGTCCGCGATAAATGCGATCACGTCAGCGAACTCTCCGTTGTAGGCCAGCGCGCCCATTACCTGTTTTTCCGTGGCCACCAACTCGAAGAAGTTGAATTCGCTGGGCTCCTCGAAGATGCCCACCAGTACGCACTTGCCGGCCTTGCGGATCAGGTCGATGGCCAGTTTGGCGGTGTGTTTGTTCCCGATGCATTCGAAACTGACATCCGCCCCGAGCCCGCCGGTCAGGCGGCGGACTTCGGCCAGGGCATCGCATTGATTGGGATCGAGCACGTGGGTCGCTCCCACTTCCAGCGCCTTGGCCTTGCGTGCTCCGGACATCTCCAGCGCGATCACCTGAGCAGCACCGGCGGCCTTGGCGCACATGATGGTGCACAGGCCAATGGTGCCCGCGCCGACCACCACCACGTTTTGCCCCAGCAGGCTTCCGGCTTTTTTCACCGCGTGCATGCCTACTGCCAGAGGTTCGATCAGTGCCCCGGCTTCTGCCGGAAAGTTCGCCGGCAACTTGTACAACAGGTTGGCGGGCACGTTGACCCATTCGGCAAAGGCACCGTTGTTCATCAGCCCGGTGAAGGCCAGGTTTTCGCAAATGTTGTACAGCCCGTGGGTGCAGTAGTAGCACGTGCCGCAATGCTGGCAGGCATCGGCTGCCACCGACTCGCCCACGCTGAAGCCCTGCACCCCGGCACCGAGCTCGACGATTTCGCCACAAAACTCATGACCGAGAATGCACTGGCCCTTAATGCCGGTCAGCGGGTGCGGCGCATCAACCGGTATGAACACCGGACCGGCCACGTACTCGTGCAGATCGGACCCGCAAATGCCGCACCATTGCACTCGGATCTGCACCCAACCCGCAGGGGGCGAAACGGGCAGCGGCACATCTTCGACGCGGATATCGTTACGGCCGTGCCATACAGCGGCACGCATGCTGCGTTGCGAATTGCTCGAGAGGCTCATGGCGTTTTTCTCCTTGAAGCGGATGGCACTGGCGTGCCGGGCGGTTTACCAGTGCCAGAGCAAGGCCAGTGCCAGCTGCGCGAAAACGCCTGGACACGCCTTTCATAGAGCGTCCGAAGAAAACCCGAGGGTAGCCGGCATCGAGCTCAAATGAGATCCGTGATGCCAGATCGCAAGCGGCGGCCATGAGACCGTGAGACATCGCGTCTCACGGCCTTTGTGGATCAACGCTTTTGCAACGCCTCCAAACGCGCCGGCAGGTCTTCGTCAGGGAAACGCGCATGCAATGCCAGCAGTTCTTCATCCGCGGCTTTGCTTTCACCGGCTTCACGCAAGCGCACAATCTTCTGCAACCCCTCCTCTAACGAAGGCAACACCACCGGCGCACGCTTGCTGAGTTTGGCGCCGGACTCCTCCGCCATCGAGCCCATGACCTGCGCACTCTCTGCCTGGGGCGCGGCGGCCATTCGGGCGACGGGGGCAGGCGCGGACATCGCGGGTGCAGCGGGACGCGGTGCTTCGTCGCGAAGCGCGGAGAAGGTCGCGGTGGAAACGTCGGGTTGCGGCACGGGCGAGCGCATCACCACGCCGATCATCAGGGCCAACCCTGCAACGGTGGCGAATGCCATCTGCCAGCGCGGCCGTTGGCAGGCTTGCAGCCAGCGTTGCCACAGGTTCGGCTGCGGCGCCGAGGCTTCACGGCGGGCTGCGTTGAGGATGAAGGCGTCGAGGGACGCCGGCGGCTCGACGGGGCTGTGTTGACGATAGTGCTGGAGCAATTCGTCGTCGGAATCGGGAGTGTTTCGGGAGTCGATCATGCGGGTATCTCCTCGGCCAGCAGGCGGCGCAGTTTCTGCTGGGCGTAACGCAGGCGGCTTTTCACGGTTTCCAGCGGGGCGTTGGTGAGGGCGGCGATTTGCGGCACTTCGAGGTCGCCGTGCAGGCGCAGCAGGAAGACTTCGCGCTGGTCTTCGGGCAGGTCTTGCAGCGCGGCATCGAGGCGCGCCTGGTCGCGGCTCAGGCTCAGTTGCTGCTCGGGGCCGGCGCTGTCGTCGGCCTGGGCATGCAGTTGTTCGTCGTAGCTGTCGTGCAAGGGGTTGTGGACGCCGTGCTTGCGCCAGTGGTCGATCAGGCGGTTGCGGGCGATCTGGAACAGCCAGGTGCGAAAGCTCGCCCGGCCTTGTGGCTGGGTGGCGCTGCGGATCAGGCTGAGCCAGGTCTCCTGGTAGATTTCCTCGGCCAGTTCGGTCTTGTTGCTCAGGGACACAAGGAATCGGTACAGGCCCTGGCGGTGCCGCGCGTACAAGGCTTCGAACGCGGCACTGTCGCCGGTGCGGTAGCGGGCCAGCAGCGATTCGTCGCTGGGTAGATCATCTGGAACAGCCATGTAGGGGGCGAACTCCTTTTTATCAGCCGAAGCTGGTCTAACTGTGGGAGGGGGCTTGCCCCCGATAGCAGTGGGTCAGTAGCACACTTGATGCTGATACACCGCCATCGGGGGCAAGCCCCCTCCCACATTCGATTGTTGTCATGGCTGTGATCAGGGTTTGAGGCTTTGGGCCAACTCCACCAGTTGCACGAATTCATTGCGCAGGCCAAACGGATCATCGCCTCGGGCCGAGCGGGCCAGTGCAGCGGTGTCCTGCAGGCTCATGCTGCCAGTGTAGCGGCCATCACCCTTGAGCTGTTGGGCAAAGGCCGCCACTGCCGCCGCAAAGCGCAGGTCATCGCTGGCCTTGGTGGGCTCTTGGCTGATGGGCCTTTCGATCAGTTGGCTGGCACCGCCCGCAGCAGGTTTGTAGCGCACCCGCAGCATCGCCAGTTCAGCGGATCGATCCCCGGTCACAGGCGCAGTGGCATAGCGCAAAGGTTCCAACCACCCCTTCTCGCCTTTCGGCACAATTTCGTACAGTGCCGTGACCGTATGCCCTGCGCCAATTTCACCGGCGTCGACTTTGTCGTTATTGAAATCCTCACGTTTCAAGGCGCGGTTTTCATAGCCCAGCAGGCGATATTCACTGACCTGCGCCGGGTTGAATTCCACCTGCAACTTCACATCGCGCGCCACCACCGCCAGGGTCGAGCTGAGTTGGTCCACCAGCACTTTGCGCGCTTCGCGCAGGTTGTCGATGTAGGCGTAATTGCCGTCGCCGGCATCGGCCAGTTGTTCCATCAGGTGTTCGTTGTAGTTATCCACACCGAAGCCCAGGGTAGTAAGGGACACGCCGCTTTTGCGCTGCTCTACCGCCATCTGTTTGAGGCTGTCGAAATCACTGATGCCCACGTTGAAGTCACCGTCGGTCGCCAGCAGGATGCGGTTGATGCCCTTGTCGATAAAGCCTTCGCGGGCCATCTGGTAGGCCAGTTCGATGCCGGAAGCGCCCGCCGTGGAGCCACCGGCGGTGAGTTGATCGATGGCGTTGCGGATCTTGACCTTGTCGCGCCCGGAGGTGGGCTTGAGCACCACACGGGATTCACCGGCGTAGACCACCAGCGAAACACGGTCCTGCTCACGCAACTGATCCACCAGCAATTTCAGCGTGCTTTTCACCAGCGGCAAGCCTTCGCGGCGGTCCATGGAGCCGGACACATCCACCAGGAACACCAGGTTGGCCGGTGCCAATTGCGCCACGGCACGGTCGGACGCCTTGATGCCGATGCGCAGCAACTGGGTATGCGGGTTCCACGGTGTGGCAGCGACTTCGGTGGTCACGCCAAAAGGTGAGCCGTCGGTGGGCAGCGCGTAGTGGTAGGGGAAATAGTTGACCATCTCCTCCAGTCGCACGGCGCCTTCGGGCGGTAGGCTGCCTTGGTTGAGGAAACGCCTGACGTTGGCGTAGCTGCCGGTATCGACGTCGACGCTGAAGGTGGACACCGGCGTCTCGGCCACGCGATGCACCGGGTTGTCCGGCAGATTTGCGTATTGTTCACGGGGTTCGCTGCGGTAGTCCATCACGGCTGACTCCTGCATATGCATCGGTGCAGGCATTGCCATGCGTTTGACCAAAGCACCCTGGGGTGACGCGCTTTGCAGCTCGGCGACGGGCTCGGCCGGCTTGGCCAACTCAGGGGATGAGGACAGCCCACAACCGGCCAACGCCACCACCATGGTAACGGCAAAGCCTTGGGCGGCAGGACGCAGGAAAAACAGAGGGTGGGACATGGGCTGAACCTCGTGAATGAATGATCCGTTCACAAGGTCAGACGCGAGGTGTGGAATGTTCGGGTTAACCCTGATTCAAATAACAGTCCAACTGTGGGAGGGGGCTTGCCCCCGATGGGGTGGGTCAGTCAAACATGGACTGACTGATCTACCGCTATCGGGGGCAAGCCCCCTCCCACATTTGGACCGTGGTGCTCTCAGAATCCGGATATCAGTCCGTGCCGTATTTGGGGTTACGCGGACCGTACAGGATCCCCGCACGTTGCCCCGGTGACAGCAGGCGCGCACTGGTGATACCGGCGATCGGGTGCGCCGCATCGGTGGAGCTGTTGATCACCTGCTTGACCGCCGCCGTGATCAGCATGCCGACGAGGCCGCCGCTGTTGTTGTTGCCCTCTTCGCTGGACGCTCGCGCCGAGCCGGTCCACAGGGTGGTGCCGGTACGCAGGTCCACCAGTTTGGCCGAAGCCGTCACAGCGGTGTCACTGGAGATCAGCATGTACTTGGTGCCGTACTCGGTGACGGTGATGTACAGCGCGGCGTCCGCGCCGAAGATGTCATGCAGCTTGGTCGGTGGCAGGGCCTGGATGTCGTTGGCGGTGGTGAGGCCGTTCTGGCGGAAGGTTTCATCCACCAGGGCAATCGGCAGCACGTAGTAGCCGGCTTCCGCCAACGGGTAGGTCACTTGCGAGACCAGGCTGTAGGACGCCTGCACTTCCGGCGACTCATTGAGCGGCGGCAGTACCAGGATCGACTTCGGTCGTGCCTGCTTGTACGCCGTGTAATCAATGGTCTTGGGGGCTGCGCAACCGCCGAGCAGGGCCAGGGCCAGCAAGGCGCCCGTAAGTTTCAACAGGCTCATTTAGTGGCGACTCCGGTCTTGGCGTTTTTCAGCAGAAAGTCCATGTACGAGGCGGATTCAGGGAACAGCGCCTTCTCGGTGCGGAACTCCTGCACCATCTGGTCATCCTTGCCCATGCTCAGGTACAGCATGCCCAGGTGGGCGTGGTAACCCGGCGGGGCCTTGCGGCCGCTCGCGTTGATCTTCTGCAGATCGCGCTCCAGCGCCTCCACCTGCGCCTCCTTTGGCTCACCCTTGAAGTATTCGTAAACCTGCGGCTGATAACTTTCCCATTGATACAACGGCTGGGGCGCGGTTTGGCACCCGGCGACCGTCGCCACTGCTGTCAGCATCAGGGCCAACTTGACTGCCTTGCTCATCCTTGTACTGCTCCTTGAGGTGCTGCTGATCAGTTGCGCGGGTTCCAGGCGCCGGCATTGATGCCGTCGACGAGGCGGTTGATGGCTTCGCGCATGGCCAGGTCGAGGACCTTGCCATTGAGGGTGGAGTCGTAGCTGGCGGTGCCGCCGAAGCCGACCACTTCACGGTTGGACAGCGCGTACTCACCGGCGCCCTGGGTGGAATACACCACTTCGGAGGTGCTGATGTTGACGATATTCAACGCGACTTTGGCGTAGGCCACTTGGGTCTTGCCACGGCCGAGAATGCCGAACAGCTGGCGGTCGCCGGTTTCCTTGCGGCCAAACTCGGTCACGTCGCCGGTCACCACGTAGTCAGCGCCCTTGAGCTTCTGCACGGTGCCTTTGATCGCGGCTTCCTGGGAGATTTCGCCCATGTTGTCGCGGTCCAGCACGCTGAAGCGGTTGGTCTGCTGCAGGTGGGTGATCAGGATGGTCTTGGCCTGGCCGCCGAGGCGGTCGACGCCGTCGGAGAAGATGCCGCGCATGTAGCTGGAGCGGTTGTCGAACTTGCCTACGGCAATCGGCACGCGCACGCCGGAATAGGCGACGTTGGCGCTGGCGACTTGTTCCACCGG
Organism: Pseudomonas sp. NFPP28; assembly: GCF_900115535.1. Taxonomy (NCBI): domain Bacteria; kingdom Pseudomonadati; phylum Pseudomonadota; class Gammaproteobacteria; order Pseudomonadales; family Pseudomonadaceae; genus Pseudomonas; species Pseudomonas sp. NFPP28. The sequence goes on from NZ_FOWT01000004.1 coordinate 527,073, forward strand.
CATCGCGCGGTTGCTCTCCGTGGCACAACCGGCCACGATCAGCAGCGCTGCGGCGGTGAGGCCGGACAGCAGGATTTTGGACAGTGTGTTCACAGGGTGCTCCTAAGTGGGAAAACGGGTACGGCAGCTAACGCTAGCGGGACGGAATGTCACGCAGGTCGTCAACGATGAATCGGCTCAACAAACCGGTGTAGAAGGTCTCGACGCTGGAGTTGCCAGAGTTGGTCAGCACCCCGGCCATCGTTTTCATGTTCTGCCAGTCGCCCTTGTACCCGCCTGGCATCAACCCTTGGCGAGCCTGAGAGAAATGCAGCACCTCGGCGCCGGCTTTCTTGACCTTGACCTGGTAGTTGAAGTCGACACTGGCGAGGATGGTCTTGTCATCGACGATTGCCGTCATGAAACCGCCTTGGGTGTCTTGTATGCGCCGGGTATAGATGACGTTCACATCCAGCAGGTAATCGGCCTTGTCCTTGCTGGTGGCGTAGCGCTTGGCCTTGAGCAGGCGGTCGACCAGATCAACCCCGAGTTGCTGGCGCACTTTGTCATCCGGCAGGAAGCGTTCGTTCTTGCCGACCACCTCGACGTCGAAGGTGTCGAGCCAGTAAGTAGCGGTCTTGGGAATGGTCACCGGCGCCGGGGAGATGTAGTAATCCGGCTTGGAGGCACAGCCCGCCATGAGGCAGGCCGCGAGAAATACGGCAAACACGCGCATGTATGAATTCGTCCCTGAAAAGTATCGTGTTTTGAACAGTGGCGGCATTTTACGGAGTTGAAAGGCGTTCTCAAGCTGTTTTACAGCTCGAGCGGCGCTGAACTTCACGATGAAAAAGATCAGTACTGCGATGGCACAGTCGATGCCCCGTGCAACCAGGCGACGACCGATGCTGGCCAGGACGGTCGGGCGTTCAGGGGTGTTGCTTGCATCCATACGGTGTTGCTCCAGATTCAAGGTGTTTGTGTCTGCGTTGAATGTGAACGGCCCATGGCATCAGGGCTCCAGCACTTCACTTCAAACCGACCTTGAGAGACCGCTCGGACGACCAGGAGTCCTGGCCTGCCTGCAATAGCGGCTCGGCAGGAAAGCGATATTGACCGAATGCGGTGACCACGGCCTGGTCTACCTCGGCGTTGCCCGAGCTTTCGATCAATAGGATTTTCGGCACATTCGAACCCGACAGGCCTTGCACTTGCAGCGTCACCGGCTTGCTCGCGCTGCCGCGTTTGATTTGCTTGTTCAAGGCAATCTCGATGTCCAGTGCCGTACGATTGAGGCTCTTGCGACTGGTGTCACCCCAGGCCTCGTTGTAGCGCTGTACCTGTTCAGGCGTCAGTACCGGCCGTTGCGCACGAATGCGCTGAAGGCCTTTCCACGCGACATCGCCGGCATGCTGGCTGGCCTCCACGTAATACATCATGGCCCCGAACAAATCCTGCGGACCACCGCGCCCCTCTTCCATCAATCGGGCCAAGGCGAGTTTGCTTTTATCGCCGTCGCTGTTGGTCAGCGCCAACTGATAAAGCCGTCGCGCCTCCACATCGTTGCGCACTTGCCCGTGGCCCTCCTCGGCCATGCGCGCCAGCCTCTCGTAACCGACGCCATCCACGGCGGCGACGGACTCATAAAGCGATCTGGCCTTGACAAAATCTTGTGGCAGGCCGCCACGACCGGATTCGTACAAACCACCGAGCGCAGTCTTACAGCGCACGTTGCCGTTATCGCTGGCTTGACGAATGAACTGAGCCTGATCGGCTGTGGGGCTTTTCTCGCCCTCGGACAGCATGCACTGAACGTTGGCCAGACTCTGTTCAAAGGAGCTTGGTGGCCTGGCAGCTTGACACCCGGTGACGAGGCCCGTGATTGCCAGTAGAACCATTGCCTTTTTCATGTGATGCGTCCGTGGAGTCGGGAAACAGGGGCAGCCCAGCATTAACGCACGCGCTGGCTTATTTGAGCTCTTTCACCAAATACCCACTGGAGATCTGCGTAATCCCCGTGAGCGCGCGGCGCAACGCCTCGGGGTCGGTGCGATAGGTGAGCGGCGTGTAGCCGTAGACGTTCTGGCCATTGAACGGCGTGACTGCCTCGCTGGTGCGCCAGACCATTTCATCGCCGCGATTCATCTGCGCCAACACATTGAGGGTGGGGTACACCACACTGCTGAACCCTTGGGTCAGGCGAAAGCCCCACTCGGCCACTGTCAGTTGGATCTGCGCATCGGCGGGTTCGTCGTCACCCACCACTTTGAGGGTTGAGGTCTTGCCCAACGCATCGATAAAGCCCTGTTTGAGCAACACGCCCAAATCGATTTTTTCAGCGTCCATCACCGTAAGGATCGCTACCGGCGTCGGCATCTCGGCCAACTGCCCAAGTTTCATGCCACCTGCAAACCCGGCGCCGCTCAACGCCGCCGTGCCCAACCTGGAAGCACCGCTGGCCATGCCAACGCCCGCGCCAAGCCCGGCCCCCAATGCTGCGCCCCAGGCTTGCTCACGGCCCATGTAGACCATCTGTTGCGACTCCCACTTTACCGGCAACACCTTGACCGTCTTGATCTGAGCGCGGTGTTCGGGCGTAAGGGGGTGGCTGACGCAGCCGCCGAGGATAAGGGTGGTAAAGAGGATGAAGAGGAAGTTTTTCACATCAGTCCTTGAACGTTTGCGCAGGGTGAAAAATGACGGCCTGCCGGACCTGGAGCCCGGCAGGCTTCAACGGTTTAACTCACTTGCTTTCTTTTGCCACGGTGCCCAACGACGCATCCTTGACCAGGTAACGGCCTTCGAGGTCGCTCAGCACTTTGAGGCTGTTGCGTGCGATGGCAAAGCCCATGTCGACTTCCTGCTTGAGGTAAACCACCTGACCCGCCTTGACATCAATCGGCATGTCCGCCCAGTTTTCAGCCTTGGAGCTGATCACGTGCTTGCCCGGTGTCACGAAAAAATAGATGTACTGGTTACCGCGGTTGTAACCCATCTCCGAGTCGGCTTCCTTGTCATCCAGGAACACGTTGAAGCGAACCATCATCCCCACGTTGCTCGGACGCACCACATACACCAAGCCTTTATCGGCGACAGCAGCCTTAGGCAACGAATAGTTCGCCACATCGGCCTGCATCTTCTCCACCGACGGCGTCGAGGAACAGCCAAACAGCGTGGCCAGGGACAGAACAACAGCGGCTTTGCAGAACAACTTGATCATGCGTATCTTCCTTGTGGGTAGCGGTGGGGCGGTTTCGAAAACGCCGACGACGGCCGGTTCACCTTTTCCTGATGCGTCTGGCCATCGCCAGTGTGTCGGCAGTGGATGGCGTTACATGAGGCATTGTGCCATCACTGCGATCCCGTGTGCGGTTTTGTACAAAATGTGGTCTGGCCCGGATTTTCTCCTGATCGGCAAGTAATTATTAAATGAGACTCTCCCCTTTTTTGCGCTTCGCCAGTTACCTTTATTTTCTCCCGCAACTATTCGACGGAAGAAAATAGGGGTCAGAAGAAAATAGGAAAATAAGGAAAATAGGGGTCAGACCACTATTCTTCTACTCTTTTAGATCAAACTTTTTGGGCGCCCTGACACCCCCCTGAGAAACTCGTCTACCTAATGCCTGCTCAATCTCGGCCGCAAACTTGTGATCGCCCAAAACGTAATTACCGTTTGTAGAAGATCGAATTTGCTCTATCAACTCAGGTGAAAGCCGATCCTTGAATAAAGACCGGTAGGATTCGGCTCGTTGCACGGTGCTGCTACCTAACTCTCTATAGACCGCATGTGGGCTTAAAAAGCTTGATGGCTCGCCCTGTGCATTTGCCCTGTAGCTGGTCCAGCGATAGTCGCCCGGATGAGCAACCATGCCAGCTCTAACCGGATTCATTTCGATATATCGATAGCAAGCTAAAACATAGTTATCTTTTTGAACCAGACAGGAGCGGTAACGTCCTTCCCACAACGTGCCCGTTCGTTGATAGGTTCGATTGATGTATTGAACGTAGCGCTGCCCCAGCCCTCTAACTAGTAGAGAAATAGGGGTCAGACCACCAATATACATTGGTGCACTAATCGTGGTCTGACCCCTATTTCCATAAGGCCATCGGGCGCGCATGTTACTGCGTGGCTCGCCAGTGCACGTAACCTTTAACCGCTACGAATCAGCCAAGTTCAATAGCCTCCGGCATCCAGATCCGCAATGGACAACCAATAGTCGACAACGTTATCAAAGCGTTCATCACCGGCCCGAGCCTGCAATTCCACCAGTGCCTGGCGAGCATCGGCGATGGACCAGCCAGTGGAGTTCAAGGTCAGCCATGCACAGTCAAGGCGCCCCGCTTGCATATAAGCCTCGAACAACGGCTTTTTCTCGCGTTCAGGATCAAACCACGCGGGCAATTCCACGCCTTTGGGCACCGGCATGTGCTCGTCGACAACTTCAAAATAGCAACTGCTTTCCCACCAATCAGGGGCTGGGGCGGACGGGTTCGGGAAGTTTCCGGTGTAACGCGTTACGCCGTCAGCAACACTGGCCAGTGGCGTCAACGTCTTGAACGGTTCGACGTTGGCGAAGCCTTTGGGGTCGTCGCCACTTTTCAACGATTGCGCATCCAATGCGTCCAGGCAATCAAGCCCCACCGCCTTGGCGAACTGCTCAAGTTCGGGCGTGACACCCTCCTCAAGACTCATCGACATCATGGCGAGCACGGCCATCAGTTGCTCAGGCGTGCGGGCGATCTCGACGGTCATTCGGTCGCTGCCAACGTACATTTTTACGAAGGTGGGTTCACGATCAACAAACCAGTGCTTCCAGTACCCAATATAGGTAGGCCGAGATCCGTCACTCCATATCGGGATCAGCGCAGGTGGAAACCCATACCACTCGGCAGGGGCCTGCAGCGTGCAAATGGGCGGCTCGATGCTTCCATCGGCGCATGCTACCAGCGTGTCGGGTAACCCCAGCGCTTCCAATGCTGTTTTAACGTTCATGCCTTCACCGTTTTGGCGCCAGGGGCGTCGACCATTCGGGGATCTCTATTCGGTGCAACGGAGAAATAGGCCCCACCCAGATGTTAGAGGTCGCGCTCGTTTGTTGGTGTATCAGTTGATGAGCCTCGCGCGAAGGTACGGGCACAAGATGGCGAGGGTCAACGATCTGCGTTGGGAAATCTGTCTTGCCGAAGTTCCAATGGTGAACTTGGGCAATTTCCTGACCTGCCTCACGGGCAGACTTAACAAAGCGACTGTTCACCGCGCTGAACGCATCTTCGAGTATTTGCTGACTGGGGTTCTGGCCGCTGGCCAATGTATCCAAGTATCGCGTGTAGCCGTTCGGGCGGTTTGCACTGGCCGCAGAACGCATGGCATCGTTCCACATCTGCAGTGATTGCGGGTTATCGGCCACGGTAGAGAAGCCAAAGCTCGGAAATAGGGGTCAGACCACCAATATACATTGGTGCACTAATCGTGGTCTGGCCCCTATTTTCTCCTATTTCATACTCGACCTTGTGTACCTGTCACAGACTTCGGAGTAGTTAAGCGTCACCGCATTAACGTCATCTACAACACAATTCCATTTCTTGCCAAACTCGTACGCCAACCATAAATACATCTCCATTGAGCCTTTCGAATGACCCAACTGCATTTCGATCATTGTCTTAGGAGGGGCACCCAACAAATTTTCCCAATCGAGAATATCTTGCGAATCATAAAAATTCATGAATTTTTCGGAGTTGAGTAATGAAATATACAAAGTGGCCTCGTCCCAATTCAATATTCCACGATTACGTTTTCCGATACTAGCGACTCCGCCTATAGAGTGGATAAAATCAGCAAACGCATCTTCATCAATTGCCACATCCGATATGATTGAAGCTGAGTCGCTCACGATTACAACCCTCCTTTTTTGGCACCATACTCGAACAGTTCGTCGACACTATTAATTACTTTAACCCCTACCTTTTCGTAAGCTTTGATCTGCTGCGGCTTAACCACGTTCGGAGCAAAAAGTATGACCTCCTTACGATCAGGGTTGAGCATAGTGTTATTTTGTAATTTCTGTAACTGTTCGATTTTTCCAGAGAGAAATAGGGGTCAGACCACCAATATACATTGGTGCACTAATCGTGGTCTGACCCCTATTTCCCTGCGACGATTTGTCATACCGCTTAGTATCCTCCGACACTCAGAGGAAAGAGGGGCCTGACCCTGAGGAATCCCCACCGGATTGTCCCGCTCGAGATTGGCGGATATGGAGCTATTGGTGCGCGATGAAGTACACCGGCAAGCTCAGAGGCTAGAGTAGATTTGTGGGGACTCCTCAGGGTCTGCTCCCTATTTTCTGTTTTTTCTTTTTTTCAGTCACACTAGCTAGTTAGCTGCTAAGTAAGTGCCATTCAAATCTGTCCCTTTTATCATCATCAAGGAAAATTGGTATCCACAAAGTCTCTAGCAAAATCTTCTGCGTTTATTTTTACACCAGCTCGCGCAAATTTTTCCGAATTCACGCGCCACACTTCTTTTATTTTCTCCACCAGGGATTCCGGAAAATCCATCTGAGACGCGACGACATCACTCCAACTGCCTTGCACCCCGTACAGCTCGTGCAACTTGGGCTCCAGCGCACTTAACGCCGCACACTGCTCGTCTGTCAGCTCATCAATAGCCGAAAGCACGTAGCATTCCAGTAGCCGGAGAAAAGGCTTCCCCTCATATCGATTCATAACGGCTCTCAAATAAAATCCGGGTGAACTTGCAACTGCTGCAGAAACTTATCGAAGCTATCGGCAAGTTGGGTGCGTTCTGAGCCTTCATGTGAATAATACCAAACAGAACCGGATGGCGAATCCAGCGAAATATAAAACTGGCTGCCACCTCCGTCGCGCCCAATGGGCAACATGAATGGCCCCAACACTTGAGCCCAGTCATCAAGAGCCTTATCCAGGCTGTCGATACCTGCGTCTCCTAGTGAATAAAACCAATCAACGCTGACGCTAGCATCTGGTGATGCGTTCAAAAAGAAACTTCCGGCTTCAGGATGCCCACCGTTGGCACTTCGAATGAATTGAAGGTAGGTTTCTGGAAGCCTACGGCCCAGCCGAGCCTCAAGGGCGCGCACGCTTGAGTCATCACCACTGAAACCCACGCTGGGGCGTCCCCCGACATTGATGTTCAACTCAGCAATATTCATTCTTCCACCTAATTTTTTGGGGCGCCTCTTGGAATTGCCCATTCAGAATATCCACCCGCAGCCCCCGCATCGGGATGCAGTACGCGCCACCAAGGAGAACCAGGTGTGTGTTGGGCGGTCGGTACTAATCGCATGATTCCTTCCTGATTGAAAGCAGTCGACGACGACGCATGCTCCCATGTCCAGCCAGAAGGTGTTTGCCGCCCTCCGACTTTTGAAACCGACGATTTAATATTCGGGATCAGTGTCTCCATCATTTGCGCAAACGCAGAGTCCATGCTCAACGCGTTGTCCAACGCAGCATTGGACCTATTGAAATGCACGTCTCGGCTGCGACCGAAATCGGCCGGGTTCAAGGCAGTTTCAAACGCTACGCTGTAACCTGTCGGCTTTTCTGGAGGTAGTACCGACTCTAGATCGTGGAGTTGCTGCGCCAGTTTACGTTCTGCTTTCGCCGCTTCCGCGACCTTTGCGACTTGCTCCACTTTACCGGCCTGGCTCGCGCTACCCGGCATGCCCATCAGTAGTAAATCGGCGCCGAGCTTGGTGTTCTTTGCATATTGCTCGTAGGTATTACCTTGCAGGCCAAACACCAAACCCTGGCCGCCGTTGCGAGTTATCCATTCACCCGCCATGTCGGAAGACGGCTCGACGAAGGGATCGATCAGTTTGTTCGCCTCCTCCAATGAATTACCGCCAAAGGCAATCTTGAACAGTGAGCTCATACCCTGAGCCATCTCCAAAACGCTCCGCCCCAGGCCTGCTCCACTGCCTTGAGCGCCACCAGCAGAGGGCACCTTGTCTCGATAATCGAGGTTGGCTTTGTAGTAATCCACCAGCCCGGCGCTCTTATAGGTATCGGGGTCACCCAAATAGCTGATGTTAATGTTGCCGTCTCTGTACTCACTGGCGTGTGTCGAACTGAAATTTTTCAGCAAGTTAACAGTTTCGTCGGCGCTGTAAGTGCGACGGGTCCCCTCGGGATACATCGCACTGTTCTCGTAGATAGACGCCAAGGGAGCCAGCGCTTCACCCAAGTGTTTCAGAGTGAGGGGGTCAAACTGACTCTCACCAGCTTTTTCGATCGTAGCTTTCCACGTTTTATCGGTATAGGACGCCAGCGCTGCGGCCATGCGCCTTTCTGCTTCAGCAGGGGAAATTCCCGCTTCCGCCGCTAACTTATCGGCTTCTTTTTGTATTAAACGCGCTTCCGTAGGGTGCGCTTGACGGTTGTATTGCTCGACGGCTGTTGCCGTACTCCCAGCAACTACCGCACCCGCAGCGGTGCCGCTACCGCCCACAGAGGCGCCCACACCGAGGGCGACCAACGCAGCCAACGTCTCCTGTTCCGATCCCCTGATACCATTTTTACCCAGTGCATCCGCAATGCTAGGCATCAAGGCCGCAGAAGCTCCCGCACCCAATGCACCACTCTGCACATTGCCACTGGACAACCCAATAGCCGCCCCCGCCAACGCGTGCAACATCACACGTGCCGCACCGCCTTCAGCCCAAGCCGCCCGAGTGGCCGCATCCGACTTCGGATCAGTCGCACGCGACTGGGCATAATCGCCAATCTTGTTGAAGATATCGCTGGAGGCCGTGTTGGCGACAATACCAACCGTCGTTCCTACAGGCGCGCCACCCAGCCCTGCGGCGATTAGTCCGGACGCGATATCGGCCATTAAGCGTTTGTCGCCACCGACCTGCCAGCGCTGGGCTTCCGTATAAGCGGCATTCGCTGCGAGCACCGTTCCAGCGGCATCCGGCGAACCGGTTTCGGTTTGGGTTTTGGCTTTATCGGCCAGTGCTTTCGCCTCATCCGCCTTGGCTTTGCCCACCGCACTGATCACCCCACTGGCCAACTGCGCCGAGCTTTGGATCAGGTCAATACGCTCTTGCATGGCCTTTTCATCTGGCCGGTCAAGTTTCTGATTGGCATTGGCGGTGTCGCGATTCAACCCCACCAGGTCATTGGCGCCATCGGCATTGCGAACCACAATCGTGCCTTTGCTGACCGCGCTACGGGTGTAGCTATGGTCTTTTTCCTTGAGCGCTATCGGGATGCTGCCGCCCATCGAGGCACCGCTGGTGCTGCTGGACGACACCGAAATACCGGCAGACTGGCTTTTGATTTCGCTGACATTCTTGATGTCGCTGACGATCAGGCGGTCGGTGCTTAGGCGGTTCTTATCAGCTGACGCCTCACTGGCAATCACCGCGCCTTGCAGGGTGGTGTTCTTGCCGACATTGATGTCGTAGCCGCCCGTGCCCGCATACAAACCGCTCTGGTCGGTCACGCCCTTGTAGTCGCTGTTCATATTCGCGGCGGCAAGGTTCGCCGAGCCCGCTACGGTAGAGCCGTAGCAGAACGGAGGGACGCAGATACTGGCGCCGAAGCCTGCGCTGCTCTGTTTGCTGCGCGACGACTCGGTGTCCTGGAGGGAGATGATATTGAGGTTGCCGCCAATATCTGCCTTGATACGGTCCGCACGAACCTGGGCGCCTTTGAGGGTGGTATCGCCACCGCTTTGTAACAACAGGCTGCCTGTATCGAGGGTGCTATTGACCTGAGTGACGGAGTTACCGTTGCCATTGTTCTTGGCACCCTGCGCTCCGAGGTCGAGGGTGAAGCCGTTTTGCTCGCCAATATTGAAGCTGGCGCCAATGGCGGTTTTATTTTTCGACCCTTCGTTTTTGCGGTCGGTGGTGTTTTGTGCGCTTTGCATCAACACATCGTTTTTGGCTAACAACAAGGTGTTGGCGGCTCTCAAGCTGCTGCCAGTGATCTGGATATCACCCTGAGTTCCCGTCGCAGCGCCCGTGGCAACGATCGACAAGTCTTGCCCTGCGTTGAGCGTGCTCTGCTTGGCGGTGATGCTGTTGTATTCGCTGCTGTTCTTGCTGCGATTATTAGCCAGTTCGCTGCCGATCTTGATCAGCGAACCGTTGCCGGGCGTGCCGCCGGTTTTGTTTTTAAAGCCGGAGCTTTGCGCATTGGCGTCCGAGGCCTGGCCGTTCAGGTTGTAAGCGGCGAGGGCCGCCTGGGCGATTTTGACTGCCTTGAGTCGTGGGTCATCAGCACTACGGGCCGCTTTGACGGCGTCGCGCATGCTGGTGGCGGTGTCCACCACCGAGCCCGCAATCACCCGCCCTACCGCCAAACTCTTGGAACTGTCCTTACTGGTCTGACTGGCCGTCTCCATCCCCGAAGTAACGGTGACATTCGCCCCACTCAACTCCATGTTCTTGGTGCTCACCAGATCACTGGCCACCACCTTCAACTCACGCCCCGCCCTCAACGACACATTGCCCGCACTCGAACCAATCGTGCTGCCGGTCAAGGTCATTTCATTGGCCGTGCCGTTGTGCTTCGAGCTGTTGATGTACAGCTTCTGGTTGCCGGTCATGTCGTCCAGACCGAGCTTGTTGCCGGTCAGCACGCCGGTGAGGTCGCGATTTTTTTCCTTGTGCATGTCGGTGCGGGCGAAGGTGTTCTGCGCCGCGTCGATGGTCAGGTCGCGGCCGGCCTGGACGGCGAGGTCGCCGGTGCTGACCAGGTTGGAACCAGTGACCGTGGCGTCGCGCTTGGCGGCGACGGTGACGGTTTCGCCGGAGACCATGCTGCCCAGGGCGGTGGTGCGTTTTTCGTCGACTTTGTCCTGGACCTTGCTCGACTTCAGGCCGCCCCAGCTGCTTTTGCTTTCCTTGCGTTCGTGGCGGGCGCTGTCGGCGTTGCTGACGGCGAGGATGTTCACGTCCTGGCCGGCCACCAGTTGCGTGGCGCCTTTTTCAGCAGTGACGGCACTGCCAGCCAGCAGCAGGTCTGCACCGGCGACGACTGTGCTGTTCGTCCCCGCGCTGACAAGGCTGCCAACGTTGTTCACGACGTCAGTTTCATCCAGGCGGAATTTTTTGCCCTGGGAGGTTTTCTTGGTCTTGCTGTAGAAGCTGTAGTCCTGGTTTTCAGCGGCTTTGAGCTCAAGGTTTTTGCCGGACACCAGGTACGCCTCGCTGCCGGCATTGACCTGGCTGGCGACCAGTTGCAGGTTCTGCCCGGCACTCAGGGTGGCGTCGCCGCCGGCCTTGATCACGCTGGACACTTGCTGCACGTGGTCTTCGATGCTCTTGACCTTTTTTGTGTTGCCCGTGGAGTGCTGCTCGTTGGCCGCCGCAACGGCGTTGAGGTCGCGGGTGGCAATCAGGTTGACGTCGCGCTTGGCCTCGACCTGGCTGGCCACGGCGCTGATGTCGCGCCCGCCAATCACATGCAGATCGCGGCCAGCGTCGACCACGGAGCCTTGCTGGGCGATGGTGGTGAAGCTGGAACGGTTGCCGATGGCGCCGCTGTCGAGGGTTTTCGAGGCGGAGATGTTGACGTCGCCCACGGCCTTGACCGTTGTGTCGGCACCACTCTTGAGCACGCCGCCGACGCTGTTGAAATTGCCACCGGCTTGCAGGGTCAAATCGTTGGCCGATTCGATGCGCGCGGCGCTGTCGACGAAGTCGCTGCGTTCGGTGCGGTAGCTGCTGGCGCTTGCGTGGGTGGTGACGCTGCGTTCGTTGAGCAGGTCGGCGCCGGCGGCGAGGTTGACGTTGCCCGCGCTGATCACACCGCCCGCGCGGTTGGTCAGGTTGTTGCCGCTGAGCAGGTCGAGGCGGCCACCGGCTTCCATCAACCCACTGTTGGTGAGGTTGCCGCCAGCGTTCGCCAACAGGCTACCGGTGGCACGCAAGGTGCCGGCGTTGTTGAGGTTACGGCCGGTGATCAGGTTGACGTCAGTGCCGGAAATCAATGCGCCGTTGGGCGCCAGGCGGTTGCCGGCCTGGGCCAGGTACAGCACCGGCACCAGCACTTGTTGGCCGGCGACGGTAGCGTTTTCCAGCCACACGATGTCGTGGGTCAGGGCGGCGACTTGTTCGGCGGTGAGGCTTACGCCTACGGACAAATTCAGCGCGCTTTTGCTGCTGACGGCGTTGTCCATCAGGTGCTTGAACAGGTCGGCGTCGCTGGTTTGGCCATCGATGAAACGCTGGCCGGTGCGAGCGAGCACGGCTTGCTGGATCAGGCGCTGTTCGTAGAAGCCATCGCCGAGGCGTTTTTGCGCGGTGTCGGGGTCGTAGCCGAGCTTGCTCAGCATGTAGTCCGAGCTCATGAACTGGCGCATGTCGGTGAGCAGCGGGTTGGTTTCGATCAGGTACTTATGCGGGTTGGCCGCGAACTGGCTGGTGGGCAGGCCTTTGGCGCCATCGCTGTCGCTGAGGTGAAACAGGCCGTTCTCGCCAGTGGGCAGGTCGAAGCCGGGCAGGCCCAGTGGGTTGACCTGTTGCTGGGCAACGTCCGGCGGCAGTTGCGGGTTGAGGCTGACCAGGGTCGAGTAGCCCGGCGCATGGGTGTTGGCACCGCTGCCGACGTAGGTGTAGCCACCGCGCACGACGCTGTTGTCGATGCCGGCCTGGGCCTTCACATCCACGCTGCCGCCGGCTTGGATCACGGCGGCGTAACTTTGGTCTGGCGCGCTTAACTGGGTGGTCTTGCGCAGGGCGATCTGCTCGCTCTCCATCTTACCGATGAACGAGGCCAGGCCGGCTTCGACGCCGGTCATGTCCTGGCCTGCCGAATAGCGCTGGGTGAAGGCCGCTGCCTCGCGGTACCAGCCCCCCGGCTTACGCTCGCGTTCAGAGGTAAAGACACGGTCGTATTGGGTGTCGTGGGTTACCAAACCAATGTTGGTCAGTTGGTCGACGCGCACGGTCATACCGCCACCGGCGGCAATGCTACTGCTGCTGTTGAGCAGCTCGCCGCCGGTGAGCAGCATGTTGCCGCCCGAGGTGATGCTGGACGCTGCCGTGGCCTGGGTGACGATGAAGTGATCACGCTGGGTAATCAGGAACGGGCGGTTCTGCTTGGGGCCGTCGCAGTCGCCACCGGTCACGCCAAAGATGCAGGCGGTGGGCGTGATGGAGGCGCTGTAGATGCCGGACTCGGTGTTGAGCACAGTCCTGATGTTCTGGATCGTGCTGGCGGCCAGGATCAGGTTGCGCTCACTTTCGAGGGTGCCCGAGCTGTTGATGATGCTGGTGGCCAGGCCACCCTGGCCGTCGCGGTCGACGCGCAAGTTGCCCATGGCGTAGATCGTGGCGCCGAGGTTTTTCAGGCGGTCGACCTTGAGGTTCAGGTCGCCGCCGCTGAAGATCAAACCGTGGTCGTTGAGCAGGTTGCCCAACGAAAGATCCAGGCTGCCCTGGCTGGCGACGCTGCCGCCCACGGTCCAGTCCTGGCCGCGGCCAACCAGGGCGCGGGTGCCGAGCAGCTTGCCGGTGGCGGTCTGGTTCAGGGTCCCGACATTGACGGTCAGGCGCCCGGCCTGGATCGCGGTGCTATTGGTCCAGTTGGCTTTATCGAGGGTCAGGTCGCCGTTGGTCACCAGGCTGCCGCCGACTTCGTCGAGGCTGATGCCACTGAGGTCAAGCACGCCGGTGCCCACGTGCAACACCTTGCCGCCGGTGTTCTGGAAGCGGGTGGCGGCGAGGCTCAATTGATCGTTGGCGGTCTCCAGGCTACCGCTGTTGTTGAGCAGGCCGCCGATGGCGTAGCGGGTTTTGCCGCTGGTGCCCAAGGCGCGCATTTGCCCGCTGTTGTTCAGGCTGGCGGTCTCGACATCGAGGGCCGTGGCGCTTTCGATCAGGCCACGGTTGGTCAGTGCGCCATTGAGGCCAACGTCGATGCGGTTGCCGGCGATCTCGCCGCCGTTATCCACATTCATACCGGTCAGGTGCACACGATCCCGGGCGAACAGCGCACCGCTGCCGTTGTTGAAATCCGTGGCGTCGATCTGCGCATCACCGGCTTTGGCGGCGATGCGGCCACCGTTGTTGTCGAGGGTGCCGGCGGTGATGGTCACGCCAGCGTTTTCACTGTGGATCAGGCCATTGCCGCTGTTCTGCAACAGGCCGCTGGTGGTCAGGACCAGGCCATCGTTGGCGGCCAGGGTGCCGTTGCTCTGGTTGTCGACGCTGTTGGCGAACACGGTCAGCAAGCCCTGGCTGGCGAGCTTGCCGCCCTGGTTATTGATGTGCGCGGCGCGCTGGATCAGCAACGGCCCGGCGCTGGCCAGCTTGCCGTTACGGTTGATCAGGTCGCCGATCAGATCCAGGGTGATCGCCCCACCGCCGGTCAGGCTACCGGCGCTGTTATCCAGGCTATTGCCGTTGAGGGTGAACGCACCGCTGCTGTCGATGATGCCGCCCTGGCTGTTGTCCAGCAGGCCGCTGACGTTGAGCGTCTGTGCGCCGTCGCTGAGCAGGCGACCTTTGTTGCGGTTGTCGACACTGGCGGCGGTGATGTTCAGCGCCTGCTTGGCGCTCAAGGTCGCGCCCTGGTTATCCAGACTTTGCGCAGTAGCGGTGAGGCTGCGATTGGCGATCACAGTGCCGGTGTTGGTGATGCGCTGGCTGTCGAGGCTGACGTCGCCACCGGCATTACGCGTGTTGTCAGGGTTGACCCCGGCTTCGATGATGCCGCTATTGGTCAATTGGCCGTTGCTGGCCAGGGTGATGCTGTCGCGCGCGGCGAGGGTCTTGCTGTTTTTCAGGGTGCCCTTGGTCTGTGCCTTGAGGGTGGTGCCGGCGTAGACCGCGCCCTTGGTCTCCAGGCTGGCGGCCTTGATGTCCACCGCACCGCTGGCGGCGGCCTGGGCCATGCTCAGGTGGCCGTTGGCATCGAGTTGAATGTCGCCGCCACTGGCGGCCAGCGTACCGTCGAGCTTCACGCCCACACCGGCTTCGGTGCCCACCAGCTTGATCGCGCCGGCGTACATGCCGCCCAAGGCCGACGAGTCAATCGCCAGCTCCGGCTTGGCACTGCCGTCATCGGCACGGGCGGTGGTTTTCAGGCTTTGGGCATCGACGTCATTGCGCCCGGCGATCACCGTGAGTTGTTTTGCGTTGATCTGCGCATTGATCTTGGCCGAACGGGTGATGATCTCGAAACGGTCGACGTTGCTCGCGTTCAGGCCTTTGCCGTCGATGGTCACGGCGCCGCCGTCGACCTGATAGCTTTTCAGTTGCCCCGCCTGATCGATCACCGGTTTACCGGTGGTCAGGGTGACGTTGGGGGTGTTGATGAAGCCGCAACCGTTGCAGCTGATGCCGTAAGGGTTGGCGACGATCACCTTGGCCGACTGGCCCGCCACTTCGGTGTAGCCGCGCAATTGGCTGGGGCTGCCGCCTTTGACTTCGTTGAGGATGACATTCGCCGCACCGCCCTTGAGGTTCGGGTTGCCGACAATGATCCCGCCCAGTTGCGTGCTTTGCACAATGCCGTTGGCGTTGTTGAGGATCACGCCGTTGGGGCCGACGTTGTAGTCCTTGAACTGGTTGTGGGACAGGCCGCTGCCATTAGGGGTGGCGATGTTCACCACCGGCACGCCGTTGCCCGCCTGGCCGACCGTGGTACCGGGGCCACTGACCACGATGCCTTCGGCGCTCGCCAGCAATGGCTGCCAGAACAGCGCGTTGGCCAGGATCAAGGCCAGGCCGCGTTGGCTCAGGGTTTTCAGGGCAGTAACAGGGCGAACGTCCATATTCAAAATCTCAAAGCAGCGGGCGTTGAATTACAGGTAGAAATCCAGGCGGAAATAGATCGGCGCTTCGCGCTCGGTCATCACGCCAGGTCGCTCCAGGGAGTGGGCAAAGGTCACGCTGGTGCTGACGTTTTTGCCGCGGGCGAACAGCTCGAGGGAGTTACTCGACACCCGGCCGTGCTGCTCATCGTTGTAGCGATCGTGGCGAATCACGCCCTGGTCATAGCCGACGCTGGCGCCGTATTCGGCAAAGGCCGGGCGCATCCAGTCGAGGGTCACCGGGCGGGCCCAGCGCACTTCGTTGCGCCAGTAGCCGCCGCTGTCGCCGGTCAGTTGCTGGTCCTTGAACCCACGCACCGAGTACGAGCCGCCGAGGCTCATGCGTTGCGCCGGGTACAACACGTCTTCACTGCGCTGCCCGGTGGCCAGGCTGGAAAAACTCAACGATTCGCCCCACAGCGTGAAAGGTTGCAGGTAGCTCAACGTGGCGGTGTATTTGCGGTAGCGCGGGGTTGGGGTGAGGTTGCCGCGGATACGTTCCTGGTCATCCTTCTGGGCGTCAAAGGCACCGGTGCCGTTCTGCATGCCGACATCCAGGTTGACGAAGGCGCTGCCGATACGGCGTCCATGGTTGATGCCCACCTGGAACTCGCTGAGGCGGTTGCTGCTGACGTCCAGGCGCTCGTCGTTGAAGTAGTTGTTGGTGCGTAGATGGGTCAGGCCGACATTGACCGAGGTCTTGCTCACGTCATCGCGATGCACCACGCGCTCGGCACGCAGCTGGTGGTTCTGGCTGTCGCCTGTCTGCTTGTACTTGTAGCCGTCAAGGTCGCCCGGCGTGCGGTAGTCGCTCTCGCTGTAGGTGTAACTGAAGTTCCACCAGCCCCACGGCACGTTGTAATACAGCATGCTGTTTTTCGAGGTTTTCTGGTGGTCGCTGATGGCGTCGTGACCACCGCGCAGGATCAGTTGATCGGCCAGGCCCAGGGGGCTGTCCCATTCCAGGCCTGCGCCCCATTGCTGTTCGCCGGTGCTTTTCTGCCCGTCGTTGTTACGCGACAGGCTGGCGCGCCAGGGCTTTTGCGGGGTGTTCTTGACCAGCACTTCACTGCCGCCGATCTGGCTGCCGGGGGTCAATTCCATCTGCGCCTGCCTGGACGGCAAGCGGCTGAGCTGGTCGACCAGTTGCTCGACCTCCCGCAGGTTCAGCGCCTCGCCGACCTTGCCAGGAAACGCCATGGCCAGTTCGCGGTCGGTGACGGTGCTACCCTGCGCGCCTTTCAAGCCTTCGAGTTTGCCTTCCACCACCAGCACCTGCAGGTGGCCACTGGAAAGGTCCTGTTGCGGCAGGTAGGCACGGCTGGTGACGCGGCCCTTGGCGATGTAGTAGTCGGTGATCACCTTGAGCAGCTCATTGAGCTGCGCCACGCCCAGGCATTGGCCGATGTAGGGTTTGAGCAGACGCGTGCGGTCGGCGCCGGACAGGCTGTCGGCGCCCTTGAGTTCGATGTCTTTGATCGGGAAGCAGCGGGTGTCGACCGGCGTGGCCGGGGCCTGGGGCTTTGCTTCTTTGCCAGGCAGGTCCTGGAGTTCTTCCAGGCGCCGACGCTGCTCTTCCAGAAGACGGTTCTGGCGGTCGCGGATCAGGTCCTGGTCCCCTGGCGTAGGGGCGGCCATGGCACTGTTCAGGCTCAAATAAGCGAGCACGAAAGTGCACAGAAAGTACCGAGTCCGTGGCAATAACAAAGACATGTTCGATCCGTCGAAAATCAAGGGCCGGCAAACTAACATCGAACTTGCACCAACTCAAAAGACCGAGCTAGTTTCACATTCGTACTAGTTATTCACGCAAGCATTTGATTAATAACAACTAAAAATAATCAATCAGATGAGCGGGCTGTCATCGGAAGTATTATTCCGACCAGCGGCAGCACTATTGATCACGATTCATCGGAGAACTTAGAAATTGCCATTAATTGGCCATCAAGTTCCTGCCGAGATAGGTTAGTACCGGGAAAAGTAGAAAAGTTCGCGGGTGTTTTGTGAATTGGATCCCATTTGTCGGGATTAACCGAAGTCGTTCCCACGTTGCAATGGGAACGACCTTGCAGCGCACTGGCTCAGCTGGCGTCTTTGTTCTGGTCCTTGCCGGGCACCAGGGTCAGCCCCGGCTTTTCTACATCGCGGGAGACATGGGACTTCACACCCGCCACACCGCCCTCGTCGTCATTCTGGATGACCAACACCCCGGGTCGGCGCAACTGCTCCAGGTCCCCTTCACCGAGGCTGAAGCTCTCGCTCAGGCGCTTATCGCTGAGGGCGTTGCCCTCGGCACGGCGCTGGGCAAACTTGCGCCCCTTGCGTTGCTGGTAGCGCGCCCAAGTGACCAGGATCACGGCATTGAACAATGCAATCCACAGGTACACCTGCAGGGTATTGAGCGCGGCAAAAATCGGTGCCTCGATGCGCGGCCCACCGTGGGTTTCCAGCATCGAAGTGATCCCCCGCGCCAGCAGCCAGATCAACCCGGCCCAGGCCATCAGGGTCAACAGCACATCAATGATCCACATCACCAAACGTTGGCGGGTTCTGACCAGTTTCATGATCACGCCTCCTCTTCAATGGGTTTGATGCCGCGATCGGGGCTGACCCAGCGCGCACGCTTGCGATGCTGGTTGAACAGCACCTTGGGGAAACTGACCAGGGTGGTAAACAGGCTCACCAGCCAGAACACCATCGGGTACCACACCGTCCAGAACAGGGTTTTCCACAGGTCTTTTTCGTAGCGGCGGTCGATCATGATGCTCACCGCGAACTGCACCAGGCACACCATCGCCAATACCAGCCCGGTAAACGCCGGCGGTACCAGCGAGTCCACGGTAATGGCCGGTGGCAGCACCATGAATTTGCCGAGTACGTAGAAGATCACCGACAGCAGGAAGGTAAACGCCCAACCGGTGGAGAGGCAGTACTCGAACAACAGCGGCCACAGGTAGCGATGGCGCCATTGCCAGATGCCACGGATGTTCTTGAACAGCACTTCGGCACCGCCCTGGGCCCAACGCAGGCGCTGCTTCCACAGGCCGCCGACGGTTTCCGGCATCAGGATCCAGCACAGGGCGCGAGGCTCGTAGAAGATGCTCCAGTGATCGAGCTGCAGCTTCCAACTGACATCGATGTCCTCGGTGATCATGTCGGTGCTCCAGTAGTCGATGCGGTCCAGCGCCTTTTTACGGAACGCTACCACCACACCCGACACCGTGAAGATCCGGCCGAACACCCGTTGCGTACGCTTGATCAAGCCGATGATCGAAGAGAACTCGCCCACCTGCACTCGACCGATCAGCGTCGAACGCGTGCGGATGCGTGGGTTGCCGGTGACCGCACCCAGGCGCGGGTTGTCGAGCATCGGCGCGACCATGTAGGCGGCAGCGTTTTTGTCGAGCAACGCGTCGCCATCGATGCACACCAGGTATTCACTGCGCGCCGCCACGGCGCCCATGCGCAGGGCCACGGCCTTGCCCTGGTTCTGCGCCAGGTGCAGCACCCTTAGGCGTGGATGCTCCAATGCCAGGGCGTCGAGCACTGCGGCGGTGTTGTCCTTGGAGCCGTCATTGACCGCGATCACTTCAATGTTCGGGTACAACTGGCCCAACGCCGCATGGATGGTGTCGGCCGCGTTATCGCCCTCGTTGTAGCAAGGGATGATGATCGAGATCAGCGGGTTGCCGGCCAGGGTTGGTGCCGGAGTGTCTTCTTTCCACGGCCAATGGCGCTCCCAGTGCAGCCAGAAGTACAGGCCGCCCGCGATCCACAACGCCGACATGAACAGCGGGTAGAAGAACACAAAGTCCATCAGGAACTGCCCGGTGACCAGGAAGATCAGGCCCAGGGGCACACCCAATACCAATGCCAGCACGAATAAAGCCAGGATTCTATCGAACATGGTCAAGGGTTCCATTGGTTGGAAAGGGCCGGACGCACAGTCTTCAGGTCCGGGGAGTTTTCCAGGAAGTTGTCCGGGTAGTAGCCAAAACTCGTGACACCCTGGCGCTTGAGCACACCCATCCACTCAGCCATCTGTTGACTGTCGATGTCCGGTGCGGCCTTGGTGCGCCAGTCTTTGGCTTGCAGTTCGAATACGGTGCGCTCCAGCGCGCCAGGGCGTGCCTTGACCGTCGCCACCAGCTTTTCCAGCCAGGCGTTGGAGGTTTTGTATTCCTGGCCTTCCATCAGCGGCATGGCCATGGGCGCGGTCCAGTCGTAGGTCTGGAGGAAGTCATCGAGGTTCTGCGCGAACCAGGCTTCGCTGCCTGGGTTGAGCATCGGCTCGGCGAAGATATTGCGCGCCGTCAGCAACTGCGGCCCTCCGATGGCGCGGACCTTGGCGGTCAGCTCCTTGGTGAAGTCGATCAGGTAGCGGCTCTTGAAGCGCGTCCAGCGTTGCATCACCGCAGGGTCGGCACGCAAGGCCTGAATCGTGCCCGGCAGGCCGGCGGCGACATAGGCCTTGAGCGCGGCAGGGCTGGCATCTTCGAAATCGTTGAACACCGCATCGTCGTGGTACAGCACGCCGTCGATGGCGTTGTTGCGCGCCAGGTCTTCGTAGATTTCACCAATGATCTTGCGCACCTGCGGATCAAACGGCGACAGACGCTTGTATTGGTCCGGGTCGAGGCCGACCTGGCCGGTTTTCGGGTCCCAACGTGTCACCCGTGGCAGCTTGGGGTCGAGGGCAAAGCTGAGCACCGGCATCCACGCGTACACAGCAGCATGAGCCCGGGTGTGCAACTGCCAGGAGACGCGGTTGAACAGGTCGGCACGTACCGGCAGGTGACGGTTGGGGAAGTACAGTTCATGCACCAGGCCGTCGCCCTTGGGATCGGCGAAGGCTTGCAGGAACACGGTGCCCGCGCCCATGTCCACCACCCGCTGTACGAGCTGGTCGAGGTTGCGTGCCTGTTGGGCCGGGTCCGGGTCGTAGACGTTATCCAGGTCCACGTGCAACACGCGCAGCGGTGCCTTGGCTTGCGCCGCGACAATGCTGTTGGCGAAGTGCTCGCCATCCGGGTCGGACGCCACCAGGAAGCGCGGGCTGTTCATCAAGTCGGCGGAGCTGTCGAGACCATCTTCCAGGGTCAGGGCCATCTGGTAGCCCTGCTCGCCAATGATCGCCAGCGAGGTGCCCTTGGCAGCACCGTAAGGCCATACCCAGACGCGTGGTTTCTTGCCGGTGACGTTCTGGATTTTGTTGGAGATGGCTACGACGTCGGCACGCATGCGCGCATCGAACTGCGCCTGGCTTTCATAGCGACCCGTCGCCGGATCAAAGCGCAGCGAGGTTGCCGCCGGCTCCAGGTTGCCCTGGGGGTTGGCCAGGATGCCTTTATGGTTGTTGTCGGTATGCGCGGCAATTTCCACCAGGCCCGACTGCGACACTTCGCGAATCTGCTGCCAGGTCAGGAACTCCCCACGCGGCCGTGGCTGGCCGGCGAAGTCCACCGGCTGGTTCATCGGCGTATCGATCCAGTAGCCCACTGGCGCCAGCAGCGCCGGCCAGCGATAGGCGCGCAGCACCGGCATCACCCGGGTGTAGAAACTGGAGTAGCCGTCATCGAAGCTGAGCATGATGGCTTTGGGCGGCAACGCCGGCCCACCGTTGCGCGCCGCCAGGATCTGGTCGACGCTGACCGCCTGGTAGCCGTTCTCGCGCAGCCAGGCCAACTGCTCGATCAAACGTTCGGTGCGCACCGCCACCACTGCCTGATCGGGGTCGCGATCCTCGACGTCGTGATAGGCAATGCCCAGGAAATGGTTTTTCGGCCACGGCGCTTCGTTGGCCGGTGTCGGCCGCTCGGCGGGTGGGGTGAAAGGTGCGGGTTGCTGGGCGCAGGCACTGGCCAGCATTACACCCAGGATCAACAGGCAACGGCTGAAGACGGTCATGGTCAGGCTCTTCTAGAAACGGTAAGTGAGGTCGACGAGCAGACGCAGATCGCGTTCGCGATCACCGTCGTATGGTCGGCTGACCAGGCTCAGGTTGGCGCCGGCTTCCAGTACATCGTTCCAGCGAAAGCGTTGGCCGTAGCCCACCAGACCGATGCCACCGGTGGAATAGTCCCGCTGGCTGTAGGTACCCGCACCGACCTGGAACTGCTGACTCCACTGGGTCTCGTAGCGGTGATAGAGCACGTGGTTGATGTTGAGGACGGGCAACACGGTGAAGTCCGACTTCGGGTTGAAGTAGATCGTGTCTTCCTTGCTGTTGCGGCTGGCGCCGACTTCCAGGCCCAGGTCCACCTGCACTTTCGGCGAGCTGTAGAGGCCTTCGCGGCCACTGAGCAAGGCTTCGAAGCGGTCGTTGCCGTCGCTGAAATGGGAAGGGCTGAGGGTCAGTTTCCATTCACGGCTTTCGTTGGCGCGCCAGCGGATGAAACCGCTGCCGCCGTTGGCTGTGATCCCGTCATTCAATGCGCGCAGTGGCGTGGTGGACAGCAGGTAACCCAGGCTGCCGCCGTATTGCCAGTTGTCGTTGATGTCGCGGGCAATCGACACGGCGGCGCCTTGTTTTGAGCCATCGCCGTAGGAATGGTTGGAGACCTCGGCCTCAATGGTCATGTCGCGTGTGCGCCGCTCTACGCCAACCACTTGCCAACGATGCTGCCCGGTCCCCTCTTCGAACGTGGCGCGGGCATAGCCGGCACCGGCGAACAGGCGCCAGTCTTCGTCGATGGGTGGCGTGTAGAGGCGGCTTTCAATGCCCCAGTCACGGCTGCCCGAGACGGCACCGGCATCGCCGTTGTTACCGCCGCCGAAGCTTTTCCCGGTGTAGGCCTCGACCCGCAGCTCGGCCATGTCATGCACTTCGCGCAGGCGTTGCAGGCGCTGCACCTGGCGGTTGTCCGGGTTGCGGGCGACCACGTCGTCGGTGAGGATGTCGAGTTGACGCCATTCCTGCAGGTCCAGCGCGGTGAAGCCCTGGGACATTTCCAGGCCGATGTCGCGCGGGCTCTGCGCTTCGGTTTCCTTGAGCGAGCTTTCAGCGCGTCTAGGCCAGTCGCGGGCGCGGTACATTTCCGCTTGCGCCAGACGCAGGCCGATGCTGCCAGGGGCCTTGCCCACCAACTCCTCCAGGGCCTTTTCGCTGGACGGCAGGTCGGCGCCATAGGTGCCGGCCTGTGCGGACAATTGTTGGGCGTCCATCCACTCATCGTTCGGGTTGCCGATCGGCAGCCCCTTGAGTTCAACCCGGGGTTTCTGGGTGTCGGCCAAGTGCTTGGCGACCGCACGCGCTTCATCCACCTGGTCGTTTTCGAGCAAGGCGTAGAACAGCGCGGTGGTGTCTTCTACGCGGTCGCCCACGTCCGCATCGGGAGCATCCAGCGCCTCGCGGTACAACGGCGCGGCCTTTTCCGGCAGACGCTGATCGAGGTAGGACGCGGCCACCCAACGCTTGGCGTAGGTGGGCAAGCGCACACCTTCGGCCTGGAGGGTCTCGTATTCGCGGATCACCTCTGCGGTACGCGCCCGTGCCTTGAGCGCGCCCAGGCGGTCGATGCGCCAGATCACCACGTCGTCATGGGCGGTGGCGTCAGGGGTCCAGCGAGCAAGGAGCCTGTCGTAGTCCTGCAGCGCACGGTCGGCGATGACATAGCGTTCTTTCTCGGTACGCGTTGCGAACTCGGCGATGCGCACACGCTCGGCGGCCAGGTCACCTTCGAGGCGACGCTGGGTCACCGGGTCGACAAGCCCCGGACGCTGGGCCGAGAGACGCAACGCCGGCTGCGGCAGACGGGCCTTTTGCAGGGCGACCACGTATTCGCGGGCGACCTCAGGCTTGTCGCCGGCGCGAATAAAGGCCTGGTCGAATTCAAACAGCGCGTCGTACTGCAAGCCTGCACGGGTCAGCGCGTAGCCCAGCGCCATCCGGCGGTTGGGATCGTCGGGCTTGGCAGCCACCAGTGCGCGTGTGCGTTGCACCGCTGCGTTGGCTTTGCCACCGTCAGCCTCGGTGAGGGCCAGGCCCAATTGCAGGTCAATGTTATTCGGCTCACGCAGCAGCGCCTTGCGATAGACCGCTTCGGCCTGCGCCCACTGCTTCTGGTTACGATACGTGCGCGCAACCGTGGCCAGCGCCTGGGCGGTCAGGTTGCGATTCTGCCCCTGGGCCTCGTAAACCTTCAGCACCTCGGCATCCTGGCCGGCCCAACCGGCGATCACCAGGTGGTCGCTGATCTGGCCTGGCGTCTGGCGCTCGGCTGGCAATTGGCGCAATTGAGTCAGGGCGGGGGTGAAGTTGCCGTTGCGCGCCTGGATGATCAGGGCGTCATAGGCCGGGTCGGCCATGGCGAAAGTGGGCATCAGCAACTGGCTGCACAAGGTTACCCCGATGAGCAGCCGCAACCGGCCTGAGGCACTGAGTGGGAGTGTTCGCAGCATATCGTGAGCTTCCTTACACACGGAAAGCTGTAACGATAGGTGGTCCTGAGCGGTTTGCATCAGGGTGTCGGCGTCTCGTGACCCGACCTAGCTTTCCTGTAGGAACTATCCCCGACGCGTGGATGGAAAAGGACAAGTCATAACAATTGTTCAGAATTGCACTGCAAATCTGAAATACGAATGGGGGAGCAGGGTTAGCTGCGATAGAGGGTTGCCAGTCGACATAGGTGTCGACGGTTTGACCTTTATCGCAGCTAACCCCGCTCCCCCATTTTTATTTCAGGGCGATGACGAAATTTTTACTGCGCGCCGCCAACCGCACCGACCTTGGACATCACGAAGCTGATGAATTGCTCGACGGTCATTTTCTGGCCATTGAAGGTCACTTCATTGTTGGCGTAGTGCAGCTTGGACACCACATCGCTGCCCACCAGGGTTGCCAGCTGCGTACCCACGGCCATGCCGCTGACCATTTCGCTGGCCATCTGGGATTGCTGCTCGATGGCTTTAGGATCGGTCACACCGCCGACCTGCGCTTGCAGGGCCGCCACGTCGGCGATCATCGGCTTGGACAGCGTCAGGTTGGCGTCCAGCAGCGAGACCATCTGCTTGCCCAGTTCAACCGGCGGCAGCTCCATGGAGGTCGGTTTGGCCAAGTCCAGCACCAGGTTGAATTTGCTCTCGCCGTGGGTGGTTTTCAGCGACAGGTTTTCCAGCGCCAGGTGCGGCTTGGCAGCCAGCAACTGGTTGACGTTGGCTTCGGCCAGGGCCTGCTCGGCTTCGGTGAGTTGCAACTCCGGCACCGGTTGTCCGGCAGCGGCAGCGGCTTGCACCGGCTGCATCTTGTCCTGGTACAGCTTGGTCAGCACCAAGCCCGAAGGCACATCGATGTTCTTCACGCTCAGGGCCATGGCGGCAGAGCCGACCGGTTTGCCCTGGTAGCCGATCTCGTCGATCTTGTAATCGACGCGGCCGGCCATGTTGTTGTCTTTGACTTCGCTGGAGTCTTTCTGCTCGAAGCCCTTGAGGGTCAGCACGGCTTTCTGCGGGCCGAAGGTGACTTTGGTGTCGCTCAGCTCGATGGTGTTCTGCCCGGTGTAGAAGCCGAAGGTGGATTTTTCCAGGTTGCTGGCCACGGTCAGGCCGGCGAACTCAGCGTCGAATGGCGCGCCATTGGCGTCGACAACGGCCAGTTTGAGGCTGTTCACGTAGCCATCCACCTTGACCTTCTTGCCTTCGGCAGTGCTGTCGAAATCCAGGTTGAGGCCGGAGAAGTCCACAGAGGACGTTTCGTCCTTGAACGCCAGGGGCAACAGTTCGAGATTGCCGTTCACCGAACGGCTGTAGCCGATATTGGCCACGCCTTTGAGCGGCGATACATCTTTGGCGGCAGCGAACCACTTCTCGGTGGTGGCGTTCTTTTCCAGTGAATAGTGACTGGTGGCCATGACCGGCAGCCATTTCAACGACACCAGGCGCGAGAACGGCAGCGGGCCGTGTTCGATATGGTCGACAATCAGCAGCTCGGGGTTCGGGTTCTGTTCGCCGAAGACCGAGCCCTGGCCCTTGAGGCGATAGTGCGCGGTACTGCTGAACAGGCCACGGTCCAGGGACACCAGCTCCAGGGAAACGGTGCCGTCGACGCCGGCCATGGAGCGTTGCAGTTCCTTGTTGGCGTCCTGCACGGCCGTTTGCAGCACCGGCTCCAACTGCTTGCCGGTGTACCAGGCACCGCCTGCACTGACGACGCCCACGGCGACAACAAAACCCAAAAGAACGACTGCTGGCTTATTCATGAAGTGACCTGATCAAATCCTGTGAGAAGTGGGCTGTCTTCCTTGAACCCCAAGGGGATTGGCTCAAGCCCGCCGAAAACGGGGGAAGATTAGCACTGGGGGCCGCGAACGGCCCAGCTTTTCAGAGGGATCAGTTCAGCAGTAGTTCAGGAGTACTCCAACTCAATTTCATCCAACTGGTGGTCGAAACTCTTCAACCGCGCCGTCCAGGTGTACACCAGCACCTCAAACTCGCGGTGTATCACGGCGTTGCCCGGGGTATCGGCCTTGGGGTCGCAGAAGTCCAACTGGTAGCGCTCGCGGGCCATTTGCGTGGCTACGTCGGACAATTCCCGCGCGTTATTCAGCCAGTGCCTACCTTCGGCAACTTGTTTATCGAGCGCCACGCACTGTTTTTTCAGGACTTCGAGGCTTTTTTCCAGGGGGGTGCCGGTAAGGTCGCCCATGACTTCCTGGAAGGTACGCCCCGGCTGCCAATAGCTGCCCCAGAAATAGCGGTCGAACACCGTCTCGACCCGGCGCAGCGCGACCTTGGTGTCCCAGATCGCGACACGGGTCTTGCCCTGTTCGAGGAGCTTTCGCTTCACCCGCTGATTTTGGTAGGAGGCCCAGGCCACCACACCGATGGACAGGGTGCCGATCACCAGGCAAGCGCTGTCGAGAAACACCATGGCTTTGTCGAGTTGGTGAGCCAGCATGACGCCGTAGAAATAAGCAGCCGATAACAGCACCAGTGCGAAGAGCACGCACCAGAAAGCGGGAGCATAAGGGTTTTTCATTATTGGAATCCCCATGAGCAAACGCGAGCAGTGTCAGGTGGAGCGTCACGGCGCCCCACCTGACCAAGCATAGCTTTTAGCTCAGGGTTTGCCGGGCTGTGACGCTTGCGTTCGTCCGCTTTCCCAGCCGCCGCCCAAGGCCAGGAACAGATCGATCTGGCTCATGGCAACCTGGGTGTTGGCCGCCGCCAGCTGGGCGCGCACATCGGTATAGGTGCGGGTGGCTTGCAGGTCGGCCAGGAACGACGCGCGACCGGCCTGGAAGAAGCGATGGGTCTGGCCCGCCGCTTCCTTCGCCGACTCACCGGCCTCATTCAGGGCATCACGGCGTTGCAGTTGCGCGGTGTATTGCGCCAGGCCGGTCTGGGTTTCGCGGATGGCATTGAGCACCACGCCGTCGAAGTGGGCCAGGGCGCCCTGGGTGGCGGCTTCGGCTTCGTGGATGCGTGCGCGGGCGCCGTTGGTCGGCACCGTCCAGCTGACCATCGGGCCGAAGCCCCAGCGGTTGGTGGGCGCCGTGCCCAAGTCGTCCAGTATGCCGACGGTACCCACGGTGGCGCCAATGCTGATGTCAGGGTACAGCGCAGCGGTGGCCACACCGATACGCGCCGTGGCGGCGGCCAGTTGGCGTTCGGCCTGGCGCACGTCGGGACGGCGCTTGAGCAGCGCAGCGCCATCGCCCACCGGCAGCAATTGCGCGATATGCGGCAGCTCGGCGCAAGTGCCGGTGCCGGCCGGCAATTGATCCACCGGCTTGGCCAGCAGCATCGACAGGCGGAACAGTCCGGCCTGGCGCGCTGCTTCGTAGCGCGGCATGTCGGCGCGAAGGGATTTGTATTGGGTCTGCGAACGGGTGACCTGGGTTTCATCGCCCCGCCCGGCGTCGCGCAGGCGTTGGGTCAGCTGGGTGCTCTGGGCTTGCAGGTCGAGGGACTCGTTGGCGATGGCCAGCTCTTCATTGGCTGCGCACACCTGGGTGTAGGAACGCACGACATCCGCCACCAGGGTGATGCGGGCGATGTCGGCAGCGGCCTGAGCCGCATCCGCGTTGGCCTGGGCGCTTTCGATACCGCGCTGCAAGGCGCCGAACAAATCGAACTGGTACGAGGTGGTGATCCCCACGCTGCCGATGTTGGCCACCGGGACTTTTTCCGTCAGCAAAAACGCTTCACCGGATTCCTGCAGACGCTGGGCCTCGGCCTTTGCGCCCGCGCTCCAGCCGCCTGCGGACTCAGCTTCCTGGGTCTGGAACCGCGCGCGCTGCAGGTTGGCGGCGGCCACCCGCAAGTCGGTGTTGGAGGCCATGGCCTGGCGCACCAGTTCATCCAGGCGCGGGTCCTTGTACAGCTTCCACCAGTCGGCCGGCACCGGGGCCGAGACGACGTTGCCACCCTCGCCGGCAATCTGCCCTTGCAGGTCGCTCCGGTTGATGGCGGACTTTTCCGGCAGCGTGTAATCCGGCCCCACCACTTGGCAGGCCGACAGCAGCAACCCCAGCGTAGCGGTGGCCAGCAGCTGCTTCATGGCTTGTCTCCGTCTTTAACCTTGTCGCCGATGATCGAGACGGTGGCCGTGCGCCCGGCGATCATGCGGAAGTCCGCCGGCACATCGTCAAAGGCGATACGCACCGGAATCCGCTGGGCCAGGCGCACCCAGCTGAACGCCGGATTGACGTTGGGCAGCAGGTTGGAGCCACTGCTGCGGTCGCGGTCTTCGATACCGGCGACGATGCTTTGCACGTGGCCATGCAGGCGGGCGTTGTCGCCGATCACCCGGATGTCCACGCCCATGCCGACATGGATACCGTCGAGCTTGGTTTCTTCGAAATAGCCGTCGATATGGAACGAATTGCTGTCCACCACCGACAGCACCGGGCGCCCGGCGGTGACGAACTCCTGGGTACGCGGCGCACGGTCGTTGACGTAGCCGTCCACGGGGCTGCGGATCACCGAGCGGTCGAGGTTCAGTTGCGCGGAATCCACCGTCACCTGGGCTTCGGCCAGGGCCGACTGGGCACGTGCCACACGGGATTGGCTTTCTTCCAGTTGCTCGCTGGGCACCAGGTTGCCCAGGCCTCGGTTGCGCTTGTACTCGCGCTGGGCCTGGGCCAGGGTTTCCTGGCGGTCGGCCACGGCGGCCTGGGCTTGGCGCAGGGCCAGCTTGAAGCGGTCCTGGTCGACGGCGAAGAGCACCTGGCCTTTGGTCACCAACTGGTTGTCGTGCACGTCCACGCGCTGGATCAGCCCGGACACGTCCGGGGCGATCTGCACGATGTCGGCACGGATGTGGCCGTCACGGGTCCAGGGGGCAAACATGTAGTACATGACCATGCGCCACACCACGACGACCGCGAACGTCACGATCAACAACGTGAGGACTACACGGCCGATGGTCAAAAAAGGTTTTTTCATGTCATCAGGTATCGACTGAGTGAGTCCACCGCGCCCAGCAACAGCGCGTACAGCCCCACATTGAACAATGCCCGGTGCCAGACCAGGCGATAGAAGTGGAGGCGGGTCAACAACCCGTGCACCACCAGGAACAACACATACGTAATGCCCATCAGCACCAGCAGCGTGGGCAGGAACACCCCGCTGATATCCAGATCACCGATCATAAAGGCGCTCCATCAGGCAGCGGCGCTTGCATCTCAGTGCCGCCAATGAACTCCACACCTGGCAGCAACGCCAGGCGCAAACCGGCCAGCGCGTGCAGCAAGTGCAGGCGGGTGTCGTCTTCGTCTTGCAGGCCTTGGCCGTTGAGGGCACGGCGCGTGCGGTCCAGGGTCATCAGCAGACCGCTGGGCGCGGGCAAGCGTT
Source organism: Pseudomonas sp. NFPP28 (assembly GCF_900115535.1). Taxonomy (NCBI): domain Bacteria; kingdom Pseudomonadati; phylum Pseudomonadota; class Gammaproteobacteria; order Pseudomonadales; family Pseudomonadaceae; genus Pseudomonas; species Pseudomonas sp. NFPP28. The sequence continues at coordinate 556,663 of NZ_FOWT01000004.1, forward strand.
CACCGGCCTTGAGACACGCCTTGAAGTAACCGCCCACACCTTCCACCACTTGGTTGAGCAACACCCGTGGCACGCCGAGGATGCGCGGCGAGTAGGCCAGCAAATCGAGCAGGTTCAACGCCACGCGCAAATCGCGCAGGGCGGTGCCGGTGTCCTGGTTGATCAGGGCCAGGCGCGGCAGGTGTTGCATCAAGCGGTCGAGCATCTGCACGGCCATGTGGCGGTGTTCGGCCAGGGTCGCAGGTTCGGTGAGGCTGACGATGTCGCGCCAGCTGAAACGGGTCAGGCGCTTGGCCGCCAGCTCGGCGCCGAAAGGCCGCGCGATCAGCGTCCACACAAAGGCGAACAGCAGGCCCACCGGCCCGGCCAGGTTGACGTTGGCGAAGTTGAGGAAGTCGGCGTCGTAAGCACCCTGGATGCTGATGAACGACGAGGTGTTCACCAGCGTCAGCAACATGCCCAGGTAGAAACGCGGCTGTACGGTGAGCGTGCCGATGCAGATGAACGGCACCGCGAAGGCCAGCACCAGCATCGGAAAGTCGTGCAGATTGGGCAGCACCAGGAACAGATAGAGACTGGCGAACAACACCGACATGGCGGTCCAGAAAAAGAACCGGTAGATCTGCGGCGCCGGGTCGTCCATCGAGGCAAAAAAGCTGCAGGCGACGGCGGCCAGGATCACCGCGCTGCCGCCGTCGGTCCAGCCGAGCAGGATCCACAATACCGACGCGACAATGATCGCGGTGACGGTGGAAAACGCCGAGTAGAACATCAGCCCACGGTCGAGGAACGGCGTGAGCCGGCCCAGGCGCCAGTGGCGGTAGACGGCGCGCCAGGTGTCCTGGCTTTCGCACTGGATGGCGGCTTGCAGGCTGCGGCAGTCCTGCCACAGGTCGATCCACTCGGCCAGACGATACAGCGCATTGGAGAACAGCAGCGTGTGACGATCGTCGAGCGCTTCGCCGCTGGGCTGCAGGGCGTCGACCTGATCACGCAGGACGCGCCAGCGTTCCATTGGCGCCGCTTCTTGGGTGTCCTCCAGCCACTGGCTGGTCGCTTCCAGCAGCGGCGTGATTTTATCGAGGAACTCGGGCGCGCGATGTTCGATGGCATAGAGCGCGTCGTCGAGGGCGTCCACCACCGGCAGCAGGTGAATCATGCGCCCGCGCAGCTCCTTGGTATTGCGCACCGTCTGCGGCCGTGCGCCTTCGTGAGGCAGCTGGCCGATCATCAATTCGAGGGTATTGAAGGTGGCGACCATGCCGCCGCGCAAGGTGCTGATTTCTTCAGGCGCCACATTGCGCGTGATAAAGCGTTGGCTGTAGACCTGGGCATCGGCAAACCACTTGGCCACCGAGCCATCGAACACCGGCATCAGCCGGCGCGGCCAGAACATCGCACCCACCACCGCCGCTACGGCGATACCGAGGAAGATTTCTTCGGTACGCGCTTCAGCTACATCCCACACCGCCAGCGGGTTATCCACCACCGGCAAGGCGATCAACGGCAAGGTGTAGCCGGCGAGCATCAGCGCGTAGTTGTTCGCCGTGCGCAAATGCATCGACAGGAACAGCAAAGTGCCCGTCCACAGGGCAATCACCACCACCAGCATGTAGGGCGACTGCACGAACATCGGCACGAACAGCACGGCCGCCGCCGCGCCCATGAAAGTGCCGATGGCACGGTACAGCGCCTTGGAACTGGTCGGGCCGACAAACGGGCTGGAAACGATATACACCGTGGCCATCGCCCAGTACGGACGTGGCATTTGCATAAGCATGGCGATGTACAAGGCAATCATCGAGGCCGCGAAGGTGCGCACCCCGTAGAACCAATCACGAGCGGGCGGGAAACCGGTAAAAAATCCGTTCAAAGCGACGCCGCCTCGAAGGCACGCAGCACGCGCAGCGCGGCCTCCATATCACCTTGGGTCATGTCGGCCAGCACTTCTTTGCGCAGGCGTACCAACTGCACTTCCACCGCCTGTACCAACTCGCGGCCACGCTCGGTGAGGCTGAGGGACTTGGCGCGACGGTCGTGGATGTCTTCGGTACGGCACACGTAACCGTCGGTGCACAGCCGGTCGAGCAAGCGCACCAACGACGGGCTTTCCATCCCCGAGGCCTGAGCCACTTTGACCTGGTGCACACCGTCGCCCAGGCGACCGATCATCAACAACGGCACGGCGCAGGCTTCGGAGATGCCATAGCTCACCAGCGTGGTCTGGCAGATTTTGCGCCAGTTACGGGCGCCCACCACCATGCTGCTGCTGAGGTTCATCTGGAGTTGTTCGAGGGATTGAGGCACTGGATAGTTCGCATACAGTTAGTTTGCTAACTATCAATATGATAGGTGAAGCCAGATGCGTCAAGTTTTGAAACAATTTTGCGGATGGGTGGTGGGTGGTAGCGGTAAGTAAAGCGGGTCTTGGGGGCCGGTGCTGAATTCCCGCCATCAACCCCATGGCCCGTGCGTCAGAAAAAGTTCACTAACGCGGAAAAACCTCAGATTTTTTTAACCTTCACCAGATTTTTTCAACTTTTGCCCTTTCTGCTAAGTTTTTTGCACCCCTCGCCCACCCCGCAACATCAGATTCAACTCATCCACCACTTCTGCCCAATCCGCATCCTCCAGAATCTCCTCGCGCAAAAACGCCTTCTGGCTGTCCGTCCAGAAAAACGCATCCGCCAGGTTCAGCTCCGGTTTGAGCGGTGAATGCACCGCCACGAATTTCTCGATACTCACCGGGTCATCGGGCAGCCCGAGCTGTTTGAACAGTGATGGCAAGCTATGTACGGGCGATTGCATGACGGGCTCCTGATAGAAAAGCATTTACCCAGTCTAGCGGCAGCCCTCGGGTTGCGCCGACGGGACATTGCACAACACGAACAAGCGCGCCCTGGCGCCTCCGCCATCCTGGCGACTGAGTTCGCGCCAGCCTTCGGGCAGCGGGGCGAATTCGTCCGGCGCTTCATTGCTGCTGATCAGCCACACACGGCGGGTTTCGGCGGGCAGTGCCGACAGGCGGTCGAGGTAGATGCGTCCGCCGTCCTGGTCCACCAGGGTGCCGAAACCATAGGCATTCGGCCGGGTTGAGGCGCCATCCGGCTTAGGTGGGGTGTAGAGCTGCAATTGGGCATCGGTCTGGTCGTAATACACATAGCTCAGGTACCACAACATGTCGCTGAGGACGATGCGGTCGTCTTCCTGGTAATTGCGGTTGACGAACTCCACCGGCACATTGAACTGGTCGTGCTCATCCACGGTGAAATTGTTCTTCAATCCCACCAGCTCGACGCCGACGAATAGCACAAACAATGCCGCGCCCAGCAGTGCAAACCGCGACGGCAGACGATCAATGGCCATCGCCAGCAGGATCGGCAAGCCCAGGGCGTACACCGTCAGGTAACGTTCGATAAACACCGGGGAAATAAACGACACGCCGTAGACCAGCAGCAGTGGCAACAGGAAAAAAAGCAACAACAGGCTGGCCGGTCGGTGGCGTTCGCGATCGCGCCAGGCGGTAATGACAACCACCGCCACCAGCAGCAGCGGAAACAGCCAGAACAGCGGCGCCCAGAAGCCGACGCCTTCATCCTGCAGCACGAACTGCCAGATCATCGACGGCAGGGAGAACAGGCTGACGGGATCTTCCCAACCGATGTCGCCCCCCACCTTGAGCTGTTCGACATGCTGCACCAGGTCCAGCAGGTTCGGCAGCCACGGCAGGTACAACAGCACAATCGCAGCGTTGGCCGCCCACCAGGCCGGACGCGTGATCAGGCGCTGGCCTCGCGGCGCCGTGCCACACAACACACCCAGGTAAGCCCAGTGCACCAGCACACAGAGCGCGGTGAAGTAGTGGGTGTAGAAACCGGCACTCATCAACACCACATACGCCGCCAGATAACGCGTGCGCTCGGGCTGGCGCACCCAGTACACCAGCGCCAGCGTGGCGCCCAGCAGCCACACGCCGAGCAGCGAATACATGCGCACTTCCTGGCTGTAGCGCACCGCCGTCGGCAACAGCGCCAGCAGGATCCCCGCCAGCACCGCCGCCCGGCGGGTGGAGAGTTGCCGGGTCAGCCAGACGCCCAGGCCCACGGCGACCACACCGGGAATGGCGCTCATGCCGCGAATCGACCAGATGCTGTCGCCGAACAGCTCGATCCAGCCGCGCAGCAGGAAAAAATACAGCGGCGGGTGCACGTCGTGTGCGGCGTGGAACCACAGGTCGCCCACGGCGTATTCGCTGAGCAGCAGGCTCGAACCCTCGTCACCCCAGATCGCCGACGCCGTCAGGTGGTAAAACCGCAGGGCCATGGCCAGCGCCAGGATCGGCAACCACCAGAGACCGCTGATCCAGCCGGCACCTTCCCACGTGAGGCGATTGAGTGCCGGTAACGTCCCGACCTTTTCGTTTTGCTCTACCACAGACCGACGCACCTCAATTCCCCTGATTGCCCAAGCGCAAACACCGCCACTCTAGGACAAAAGCCCAGGATCCGCCGCTGGAATCGGACAAATCAGCAATTTGTGCAGGGCTTCTCCGAAGCAACCGCAGGAACAGGCTATTATTGCGCCCCTCCAAGGACTCAGGATCAAGGACACGTCATGCGCATCGGTTTTCTGTCACCCCTGGCACTGGCATTGCTCGCCGTTATTTCCCTACAGGCTCAGGCCAGTTCCGACGACTCGTGCTACCCCGACTGGCGGGTTTCGCGTGACAGCCTCGATTCGTGCAGCAACCTGCCTTTCCTCAGCCCCGGCAACGACAGTCGCGTCAACCTGCGCCTGCTGCTGGCCGACCAAAACGCGGCGCCCCTGGCACCCAATGCCTTGAGCGAAGACGATCTGTCCCAGGGCTTTGGCGCGGTGCCCTTCCCGGTCTACCGCCTGGCGCCGGTTCCGAGCACCAACGAAGAACCGGATAACAAGCCCGACGACTCGCGCACTGCCGAACTGGACGCGCTGCTCCAGCCCCTGGGCATCAAGCGTGACGAGTACAAAACCGCCGGGGAAGAGTTTCTGAGTGGCGAAGGCAGCCGCTGCCGCAGCAACGACGATGACAGCGCCACCGCGTTCATCAGCCAGGTGACCAAGGCCGACATGCCGGCGGCCGAACGCGAGTTGCTGGTGAAGGCGCGCTTGCAGTTGCTGACGACCTGCTCGTGGGAAGGCCAGGTAGTCGACGCCCAGCAGATCCAGTCCGCCGATGGCCAACTGTTGCGCACTTACCTGCAAGCCGCTGCCGACTTCTACAGTGGCCGTTTCGGCGATGCCGAACGGGGGTTTGCCGCCGCCAGCTCCAGCCCTCTGCCTTGGCTGAAGGAAACCGCGCTGTACATGACGGCACGCACGTCCTTGAACCTGGCCCAGGCCGAGGCCTTCGACGAATACGGCATGCCGCAACTCGCGCGTGTGGACAAGTCGGCCTTGAACGACGCCGAACAAGGTTTTCTCGGCTATCTGAAGACTTATCCACAAGGCGTTTACGTGGCCTCCGCCCGAGGCCTGCTGCGCCGGGTTTATTGGCTGGGGGATGACAACAGCAAGCTTGCCGAGGCCTACGCCTGGGCCATGACCCAGGCCACTGACACACAGCGCAATGTGTCGGTGGATGAGCTGGTGGAGGAAGCCGACCTCAAGCTGCTGATGGTCAACAGCGAGACCGTCTCCACACCGATGATCCAGTTTGTCAGTGACTTGATGGTGATGCGCGGCGGCAACCAGCCCGCCCTCTCCCGCGCCGATCTGGAAAAACAAAAAGCCGCGTTCGCCAGTGCGCCGGACTTGTATGACTACCTGCTGGCGGTCAACGCGCTGTACAGCGAGCATCAACCGGACGCCGCCCTGAAGCTGTTGCCGCAAAGCGTGCCGTCGAACCTGAATTACTTCGCCTTCAGCCAACAGACCCTGCGCGCACTCGCCCTGGAAGAGAAAAAAGACTGGAAAGGCGCCGAAGCGCTCTGGCTGCAACTGCTGCCCCTGGCGAAATTGCCGCTGCAACGCGATCAGGTGGAACTGGCCCTGGCGATGAACTACGAACGCAGCGGCCAGTTGGCCAAGGTGTTCGCCGCCGACTCGCCGATCAGCGCCAAGCAGGTGCGTTACATCCTGCTGCGCAACGTCGCCGGCCCTGAGTTGCTGCGCCAGCAGATCGCCCAGGCCAGCGACCCGCTGGAACGCCAGACCGCACAATTCGTGCTGCTCTACAAAGACCTGTTGCGCGGCCAGTTCGCCACCTTCGCCGAGGACCTCAAGCAACTGCCGGCCAGCGCCCCGGAAGACAAGCTGGGCACCAGCCTGGGCTACGTCTACAGCGCCAGCCAGACCTTGAAGCTATTCCAGTGGAACGGTGACAAAGCCGAGTCCGGCTACGCCTGCCCGAGCATCGCGCAGATCGCCACAACCTTGCAGGCCGATGCCAAAAACCCACAGGGCCTCAACTGCCTGGGCGAGTTCATCCTGCGCAACGGCCTGGACGGCATGCCGCTGGAACAGGCACGCGCCGCCGGCAGCCTGGGCAGCACCGCGTCGGACTTCAAGGGTGAAACCTTCTCGCGCCTGGACGGCTACAAGCAAGTGATCGGCAACGCCAAGGCGCCGAAGAACGACAAAGCCTATGCATTGTTCCGCGCCATCAACTGCTACGGGCCATCGGGCTACAACAGCTGCGGCGGCGTCGAGGTGGAGCCGGCCGTGCGCAAGGCGTGGTTCCGCCAGTTGAAAACCGGCTTCGCCGACACCCAGTGGGGCAAGTCCCTGCAGTACTACTGGTGAAGCACCTGTGGCTCGGCTTGCTGTTGCTGGCAAGCCCGGCCTTCGGCGCTGTCGACGCCCGCGACTATGACGCCTTCTGGCTGTGGAGTGGCGTCACCCCACAGCCGGTACTCAAGCAGGCCAAGACCCTGTATATCCTCCAGGGCCAGATCAACTCGACTCGCCGCGCCCCTCAGCTCGGCGTGCGGATGATCGCCCAGGGCATCAGCGTGCCGCGCCTGACCCAGGGCGACATCTGGATCGTATACCGCGCCCACACCCTGCGCTGGCCCGAGCCGGTCTACCGCCAACTGCTCGGCCAGGTGCAACGCTGGCGCGACGCGGGCAACCCGGTGGTCGGTATCCAGATCGACTTCGATGCGCGCACCCAATACCTGCACGAATACGCCGGGTTCTTGCGCGACCTGCGCCGGCGTTTGCCGGCCGACCTGCGCCTGAGCATCACCGGCCTGATGGACTGGAGCAGCAACGCCGACCCGGCTGCCATCGCCCAACTCAAGGGCGTGGTGGATGAGGTGGTGGTGCAGACGTACCAGGGGCGCCATAGCATCCCGGATTACGCGGCGTACTTGCCACGCATGAATCGGCTGGGGCTGCCGTTCAAGATCGGGTTGATTCAGGGTGGAGAGTGGGAAGCGCCGGGGTATTTGCAGGGGAGCGAGTGGTTTCGGGGGTACGTGGTGTTTTTGCAGAATCCCTAACCTGAGCCGCGCCCGCCGTTCGCAACGGATACACCGATTCCCATCCTCCGCCCAACGCTTTATACAAGCCAACCATCGCCAGAGAGACGCCGGTCGAGCTTTCGACCCACTGCTCCTGCGTGGCCAACAGTGCGCTTTGCACGGTGAGGACGTTGACGAAATCCACCACGCCTTCCACGTACTGCTGCTGCGCCGTGCGCAGGGCAATCCGGTTCTGGCGCACGGCTTCGGCCAGGCTGTCGCGACGCAATTGGCTGGCGTTGTAGCGGGTCAACTGGTCGTCGATCTCATGCCAGGCGCGCAGCACGGTTTGCTGGTAGGCGAGCGCCGCTTCCTGTTGCTGGGCTTCGCGCAGGTTCAACATGCCTTGCAGGCGCCCGCCGTTGAACAGCGGCAGGCTGAACTGCGGGCCGAAGGCAAAGGCACGGGAGCTCCAGGAACCGAAGTCCGAGAGTTGCATGGCCTGGGAGCCGAGGCTGCCGGACAAGGTAATGCGCGGGTAGAAGTCGCCCTTGGCCACGCCGATGCTGGCAGTGGCGGCGTGCAGGCGGGCCTCGGCCTGGCGGATGTCCGGGCGGCGTTCGGCCAGTTCCGAAGGCAGGCCGATCGCGACCTGGCGCTGGGTTTGCGGCACGGCAGCGTCCTTGGACAGTTGCGCGTGCAGCGCCTGCGGCGGCGCCCCCATCAACAGGCTGAGGGCGTTGATCAGTTGGTCCTGGCGCTGTTGCAGATCCGGCAGGCGCGCCTCGATGGCGGCGACCTGGGCGGCGGCTTCGGCGACATCCAGGTCGGTGGCCACGCCGTCGGCCAGTCGCAATTGCGACAGCTTGAGGCTGTGACGGGCGACGTCGAGGTTCTGTTCGGTGACGGCGCGGGTGTTCTGCACGCCGCGCAATTGGATGTAGTCCTGGGCGGTCTCGGCGAGTACCGACAGCAGCACGGCGCGGCGGTCGTCTTCGGCGACTTGCAGGGTGGCGTCGGCGGCTTCGGTTTCGCGTTTTACCCGGCCCCAGAAATCCAGCTCCCAGGAGGCGGAGAAGCCCGCGTCCCACTGGTTGAACGCCGCACGGCCGTTCTCGCCGGATGGGTCGCTCAGGCCTTGGCCGCTGTTGCGTTTGCGCTGGTAAGCCCCCGTCGCATCAACCTCGGGGTAGCGCTCGGCGGTCGTCACCTGGCGTACCGCCCGGCTTTGTTGCAGACGGCTGCTGGCCAGTTTCAGGTCAAGGTTGTCGGTGAGCGCACGGCGTGTAAGGGCCGAAAGCTGCTCGTCGTGGAACACATCCCACCAGCGTTCCTGCAAAGGATCACTGACGGCGCGGCTGGCTGCCTGGCGCCCCTGTGGCTCGCTCCATTGCGTCACTTGCGGGCCCTGCGGCGTGTGGAAATCCGGGCCGACCGTGCAGGCACTCAGGCTGATGAGGCTCAAGGTGAGCCAGGCAACTCGCTTCATTGCTGGGCCACCTCACGCGCTTGCACGACCGGCCGAGTGTCGACGCTGGCTTCCACCGACATGCCGACACGCAGGCGTTCAATGTGAGCCTGGTTGGGTTCGAGGATGATCTTCACCGGAATGCGCTGTACCACCTTGGTGAAATTGCCCGTGGCGTTGTCCGGTTTGACCGAGGCAAACGTCACGCCTGTCGCAGGCGCGAGGCTATCCAGATGGCCGTTGAGCAACTCGCCGTCCAGGCTGTCGACACGCACCTGCACCGCTTGGCCGGCGTGCATGTGGGAAAGCTGGGTTTCCTGGAAGTTGGCCACCACGTAAGCGTCCTCCAGCGGCACGACCGCAAGGATCTTGCTGCCCGGTGTGACATAGGCGCCCACCCGCACCGCCCGCTCGCCGACCATGCCATCCACCGGCGCGACGATGCGCGTATACGACAGTTGATAACTGGCCAGTTCCAGCGCGGCCTGGGCACGTTTGAGCCCCCCTTCGGCGGCATCGCGCTGGGCGGTGAGGATTTCCACTTGCTTGCGCTCGGCCGCCAGCACCGCCGTAGCGTTGGCCAGGCGTGCGGTGGCCTGGTCGATGCGGGTCTTGGCTTGCTGGGCGTTCTGCACGGTGCCGGCACCGACACCGGCGAGGTGGTTGTAGCGGTTCAGTTCGTGTTCGGCAAAGGCCATTTCGGCGCGATCCGCTGCAACGGTGGCCTGGGCCTGGGCGATCACCGAGCTTTGGCGCTCCAGGGTCGCGGTGGCGTTTTTCAGTTGGGCCTGGGCGACCAAGGCGTCGGCATCGGCAGCCTGGGCAGCGGCGCGGAAGTCGCGGTCGTCGATCAGTGCCAACAGCTGGCCGGCCTTGACGCGCTGGTTGTCTTCCACCAGCACCTCCTTGATGAAGCCGGCCACACGCGGCGCCACCAGGGTGAAGTCAGCGGCGACGAAGGCGTCGTTGGTGGTCTGGCGCTTGCTGCCCAACACGCCCGGCGCGACCAGGTACACCAGCACACCCACGGCAACTATGGCGATGACGGCGACGGCGATTTTGTCTTTGCGTTTCATGAACAGTCCTTTCAATCAAGTCGGTGCGCGCGGCGGAAAAATCCGCGTGGGCATCCAGAAAATCAGCAGGATCAACGCCACCGCGACCGCAGCCATGGCGTAGTACAAATCCGAAGAAGTCAGCACCACGGCCTGCTCATGCAGGCGGTGCGCCAGGCCCGGCGCATCGCCGTCGGCCAGGGGCGAATTGCCCAGACGATCGACCAACATGGTCGAATGGAAGTGCAGGCGCTGGGTGGTCAAGGTATCGAGCACGCCGGTGGCGATCACGGCGGCCAGGCCCTTGATGGTGTTGAACCAGGCCGAAGCAAACGGCCCGTCCATGGGCTGGATGCTGCCGGTGGAGAGCATCAGCAGCGGCAGCACGGCCATCGGTTGCCCGAAGATTTGCAGCAGGTACAGGCCGTAGAAGTCGTCGCGAATCCACGCTGACGTCAGATGCGCACTGCCCACGCAGCACAGCACCAGCATGCCCAGGCCGATCCCCAGCACCCAGCGGCAATCGACCCAGCGCAAGTTGCACAACGCCGCCACCAGCGGCAGCGCGATCAACTGCGGGATCGCCATCAGCAGCATCACCGGCGCGGTTTGCAGTGGACGGTAACCCTGCACCTGAGCGAGAAAACTCGACGGGATGATGATCACCGAGGTCAACACCATCAGCACGCCCGCCAGCACAATCAGGGCGAACGCCAGGTTGCGCAGGCCGAGCATCTGCAGCTTGAAGAAGGGAATGGGCTGCGACCATTCGTTCAGCATGAACAGCACCAGCAACACCCCCCCGCCACACAGCAGGAAGGTGATCAGGCCCGACTCGAACCAATCCAGGCGGTTGCCTTGCAGAATGCCGATCACCAGCATGCAAATCGCCGGGAAGCCCAGCAGCAGGCCGCGCCAGTTGAACTGCTTGAAGCGCTCCAGACGCAGCGGGTCTTGCGGCAGACCATAGGCCACGGCGGCCATGGCCAGCAGGCACGGCGCGACGATTTGCCAGAATGCCCACTGCCAGCCGACGTACTCGGTCCACAGGGCCGCCAGCGGTGTGCCGAGGCTTGGGCCGAAGGTGGCGGTGAGTGCGTAGCCGGCCAGGCCGTACAGCTTGACGTTGGCCGGCAGGAAACGCAGGGCCACGGTCATCAGCATCGGCGGCAACGCGCCGCCGGCCAGGCCTTGCACGGTACGCAAAACCAGCAGGCTTTCGTAGTTCGGCGCGAACGGGCACAGGATGCCGAGCACCGTGAACAACCCGATGGCATACAAGGTGAAGCGACGCAGGGAAAACGTTACCGAACACCAAGGCGCAAAGGCCATGGCCGCCACGGAAGTGGCGGTGTAGGCCGCGACCAGCCAGGTGCCTTCGTCAAACCCGATGTACAGCGCGCCACGGATATCCGCGAGAGCCACTTTGGTGACCATCTCGTTGAGACCGGAGACCAGCACCGCCAGTAACACCCCGACCAGGCCGATGATGATGCGCGGGCCGAATACGGGCGGGGTCATGGCAGTGGGTCTGGCTGCGGCCGCAAGGGTGGGGGCAGCGAGGGAAGTCATGAACAGGTAACTCGGAATGATCAATACCCGAGCAGTTTAATCAGGCACACACATGACAAAAAGTTACTTGTTGGCAGGATATAAGTGCGCCAAACGCAATTCTCAGGCGGGCTGGGCTTCGAGCCACGTGGCGTGACAGCTCTCACGCATGGTTTCACGCAGCCATTTGTGGGCGGGGTCCTTGTCGAAGCGCGGGTGCCAGGACTGGGCCAATACCAGGGTCGGCAACGAGATCGGCAAGGCGAAGGCGCGCAGTGGCAGTTTCAGGCGCGTGGCGCTCAGCAGCGCTTCCTTGGGCACCGGCAACAGCAAATCGGAATCGGGCAGCATGAACATTGCACCGTGAAAGCCCGGAGCGATCATCGCCACGCGACGTTCCAGGCCCTGGGCGTTCAGTGCGGTATCGATCGGCCCCCGCGCAATACCGCGCCGCGAGATGCTGATATGGGAATAGCTGGCGAAACGTGCAGCGGTGATTTCCTCATCGAACAACGGATGGTCCTCCCGCGCCAGGCCGACGAAGGTAGTGGAGAACAGGTTCTGCACCTTCACTTCAGGGCTGGCGGGCATGGTGTTGCTCACCCGCAGATCCAGGCGACCTTCGCGCAGCGCCTCGTCGTCGGTGTCGCCTTCGGGCACGAAGCACAGTTCGCACAGGGGGGCCATGCGCTCCATGGTGTCGAACAGGCGCCCGCCATACACACCGATGAAAAAGTCATTGGCACGCACGCTGAAGCGGCGACGCAGGGTGCTCAGGTCCACCTGGTCCGCCGAGCGGAACAGCAGCGCCGCCTGCTCCACCACATTGCGCACCTGGCCTTGCAACTGCAGGGCCTTGGGCGTGGGCACCAGGCCACGACCGGCGCGCACCAGGATCGGGTCGCCCACGGCTTCGCGGATACGCGTGAGCGTGCGGCTCATGGCCGCCGGGCTGAGGTTCATGCGGCGCGCGGCACCGACCACGCTGCCCTCGTCGAGCAGGGCGTCGAGGGCGACCAGCAGGTTCATGTCCGGTAGTTGCATGCCAGGCACTCGTGATCGGTGGCGCGTGAATTTGACGCAATCGTAGCGTATTCAACGTTGCATGCCCCAGCGTTTCACGGTCAAGCGCTCGAATGTGTCGAACACCAGGTTCTCCACCAACAGTCCGATCAGGATCACCACCGCCAGTCCGGCGAACACCTTGTCGGTGTACAGCTCGTTGCGGTTCTGGAAGATGTACCACCCCAGGCCACCCTTGCCGCTCGTGGCACCGAATACCAACTCGGCGGCGATCAGGGTGCGCCAGGCAAATGCCCAACCGATCTTCAGGCCCGCGAGGATCGACGGCAGCGCCGCCGGGATCAGGATGAACAGCACAAAACGCATGCCCTTGAGGCCATAGTTGCGACCGGCCATGCGCAGGGTTTCGGACACGCCGAGGAACCCCGAGTAAGTATTGAGTGCCAGCGCCCACAACACGGAATGCACCAACACAAAAATCAAGCTGTTCTGCCCCAGGCCGAACCACAGCAGCGCCAGCGGCAGCAACGCAATCGCCGGCAACGGGTTGAACATCGAGGTCAGGGTACTCAGCAAGTCGCGTCCCAGTTGGGTCGACACCGCCAGGGTGGTCAGGGCGAACGCCAGCACGATGCCGATCAGGTAGCCTTTGATCAGCACGGCCAGCGAGATGCTGACTTTGCTGAGCAATTCACCACTGAGCAGGCCGTCGTACAGCGCATGAAAAGTCTGCAAGAAACTCGGCAACAGCAGGTCGTTGTCCTGGTAGCGTGCAACGGCTTCCCAAAGTATGGCGAGCACAATCAGGATCAGGCCCTTGCGCAGCCAGCCTTGTTGCCACAGGCGCTGTCGCAGGGGCAACTCGCGTTCCACAGGGACGCTGAGCAGCGGTTCCAGGGTGATTTCAAATTCCTCGCGCATTGGGTTGACCCTTCAGTAAGCGATGCGGATATCGGCGAAACCCAACTCACGTTCGGCCTCGGGTGCTTCATCGAACAGCAGGCGATGAATGCGCCGCGCCGATGCCTGGAACGCCACGCCCCCAAGGCTGTGCAGGTCGTATTGATGGCTGTGGACTTCCGCACGTACGCGCCCGGGATGAGGCGACAGCAACAGGATGCGATTGCCCACCACCAGCGCTTCTTCGATGGAGTGGGTGACGAACAGCAGGGTAAAGCGCACCTCTTCCCAGAGCAGCAGCAACTCTTCCTGCATTTTGCGTCGGGTCAGGGCGTCGAGGGCGGCGAAGGGCTCGTCCATCAGCAGGATTTTCGGCTGCATGGCCAGGGCGCGGGCGATGGCGACGCGGGCTTTCATGCCGCCGGAAAGGGTATGTGGATAGGCATCGGCAAAGGCGCTGAGGCCGACTTTGTCGAGGTAGTGCAGCGCGCGCTCTTCAGCTTCGGCGCGCTTCAAGGTCTTCGAGGCCAACAGCGGGAACATCACGTTCTGCTTGACGGTTTTCCACGGCGGCAACTGGTCGAACTCCTGGAACACCACGATGCGATCCGGGCCGGGTTGCTCGACCTTTTGCCCCAACAGGCGGATCTCGCCTTCGCAGGGTTTGATAAACCCGGCGATGGACTTGAGCAAGGTGGATTTGCCACAGCCCGACGGGCCGAGCAGCACGTAGCGGTCGGCCGGGTCGATCTCGAAACTCACTTGGTGGGTGGCCCGCACCACCCGCTCGGGCGTGCGATATTCCAGGCTGACGTTATCCACCGCCAGCAGCGGCTGCGCCGTGTTCAGAGTGCTGGCCGCGTGGCCTTGCAGGGGCATGTTCATTTCATCTCACTTGGCGCAAATGGGGATCAGAAAGGCGCATCGCCCTGGATGGTGGTGCGAAACAGCTTGCGGCGCAGGTGGCTTGGGCAGCCGGCGGCCAGGTGGATCAGCGAGCGGTTGTCCCAGAACACCAGGTCGTGGGGCTGCCATTGGTGGCGATAGATGTTGTGTGGCAACACGCTATGGGCGTAGAGCTGGGCCAGCAGGTCACGGCTTTCGTCTTCCGGCAGGCCGACGATGCGGGTAGTGAACCCTTCACTGACGAACAGCGCCTTGCGGCCGTTTTCCGGGTGGGTGCGCACGATGGGGTGCACGACTTCCGCGACCTGGGCGAGCTGCTCTGGGGTCAGCGTGGGGCGCCAGTTACCTTCGAATTTGGTCTCGCTGTAACGCGCGGTGTAGGAATGCGCGGCGCTGCGGCCCTCGACGGCTTTACGCAGGTGCTCGGGCAACTGGTCCCAGGCTTTGTGCATGTCGGCGAACAGGGTATCGCCACCTTCAGACGGCAGTTCCTGGGCGTGCAGCATCGAGCCCAGGCTCGGCAGCTCTTTGTAAGACAGGTCCGAATGCCAGAATTTTCCCGCATCTCCCAGGCCGATGGATTGGCCGTTTTCGATGATGTTGGAGACGATCAGGATTTCCGGGTGGTTGGCCAGCAGGAACTGTTTGAGCACGTGGATCTGCAGCACACCGAAGCGGCGACTGAAGGCAATCTGTTGTTCGGGGGTGATGCGTTGGTCGCGAAACACCACGACGTGGTGGTCCAGGTGCGCTCGATGGATGCGGGTGAAATCCTGATCGTTGACCGGACGCGACAGGTCCAGGCCGATGATCTCGGCGCCGACACTGCCGGAAAAAGGAAGAATCTCGAAGGTTTGGGCGGTGGCGGTCGCTGTTGGAACAGTAGAGGTGGCGGACATGAGGTCACTCCCGGTCAGTCAGGAGAGCGACTTTATAGATATAAGAACCTCAATTTAAATACCGTTAATGAATATCCATATGCAGGAAAGTACCGTGAGAACTCACCCCTCTGGCACCTGGGAAATAAATTGCAACGGCAAAGTGTTTTGAGTACATCGCCGGCGGTCTTGCCATTGGTGGCTGCTGGAACAGGCTCAATGAACCTGGTTGCGTAAGAAGCCATAAATGCCGGCTGTGGGCGCTGAGAGCATGGTGTTGAACCGCTTACAAGCCGAAACCGTGCCCGTTTGACAAGCTCATGGGCAGTCTCTAGTGTGCATTGGATCCAATTAGCTACCCAATTAGAAAAAGGAGGATAGCGTAACCGTGACGCAGAAGCCGAACCCTTTGAACAGCATCAAGATAAGCGGTCCTATTCCCGCGCATCTTGCTCGTTCCGTGATTGAAGAAACCTTGCGCAACGCCATCCTGGATGGTCGATTGCCCTGCGGTACCGCTATGCGTCAACAGGAACTGGCCAGCCTGTTCGGAGTCAGCCGCATGCCGGTGAGGGAAGCCTTGCGCCAGCTGGAAGCCCAATCACTGCTGCATGTGGTAACGCACAAAGGCGCCGTGGTTGCCCCCTTGATCGAGGACAACTCGGCCGAGACCTATGAACTGCGGATGCTCCTGGAATCTGAGGCGCTGCGCTTGTCGATTCCTTTGCTCACCGAGGCCGATATTGCCGAGGCGGACGCCATTATTTGTGCTCTTGAGCAGGAAAAAGACTATGCCGAAATGGGCCGCCTCAATCGACTGTTTCACATGGCCCTCTATGGCAAAGCCCCGAACCAAAGGCTACTCAAATTGGTGGAGCATGGGTTGAACGAAGAGGAGCGTTTCCTGCGTTATAACCTTGAGGCCATGGGGCTGGGCGAGACGTCCCAGGAAGACCACCGCGAACTGCTGAACCTGGTGGCGCGGAAGAAAACCCAGGAAAGCATCCTGACGCTGCGCAATCACTTGATGCGAGGCATGGAAGTGATCACAGCGTACCTCAATGGTCTGGATGCCCAAGGCAAGAAAGATACGCAGTAAGGCACACGGCCCTCTTGCCCCGACCTTCCCTGTGGCGGGGCATCCTGACTGACGGTGAGCGCCTCGCCCCGAAGAAACTTCCCACTTACAACCAAGACGCCAACTTACATAAATATTATTTAGAAAAACTTCTAACATATTTGTATGTTCGCCAACTTGTTTAACCCGCTTATTATATTTATTAACAACCCCGGCACTCGTCATATTTAGCGACCCTGCACGCCAGCAGCCGTTTAACAACGACTTCCCCCTGCCAACCATAAAGAACTCATCGCTGTTTACACAGCAGACGCGACAACTTATAGGCATCAACCATGCATCAACCGTTACTTGAAACAGCAAAACTGCAGTTATGCAGTCATTCGTTATTTTCAGAAATAACTTCCTTACGGAAGTTACAACTTTTCATGGAGAGCCATGTATTTGCAGTCTGGGACTTCATGACCCTCGCCAAACGCCTGCAACAGGATCTGACCTGTACACGCCTGCCCTGGCTGCCACCGACAGACCCGCTGGCCGCACGTCTGATCAATGAGATCGTATTGGGCGAGGAGTCGGACGAACATCCCGCGCAAGGCTATTGCAGCCACTTCGAACTCTATCTGGAGGCCATGGCCGAAGTGGGCGCCAGCACCACGTCTATCAACCGCTTTATTACGCTGCAACGCCAAGGCCTGGAAGCACATGCTGCCTTACAGGAAGTCGAGGTTCTTCCTGGCGTGGCGCGCTTTGTCAGCGACACCTTGAACCTTGCGCTGAGCGCTCCCACCCATTGTGTGGCTGCAACATTCCTGTACGGACGCGAGCATGTCATCCCGATAATGTTCGAGCGCATCCTGCAATCCGATCAACGCCTCCACCACCAGGCGCCTACCTTGTGCGCCTACCTCAAGCGTCACATTGAGATGGACGCCCAGGAGCATGGGCCGGCCGCCGAGCGGTTGCTCGAACGGCTCGCCAGCGCAGACCCGGCGCACGCGCAACAGGCCCATGACGCAGCCCTTACCGCCATGGAAAACCGCATCGCGTTCTGGGATGAGGTTCAGGGCTCGTTGCAAGAGGTGCGCCCATGAACACCGGCGACTACCCATCCATCGCCGACGACTGGGAGCGCCGTGCAACCATCCGTACACGCCCTCGCCGTTTGCTGGAAAACGATGACAAGCTGATCTACCCACTGTGCCGCCAACCGTTGGTGCTCAGTGCGACTTTTCTTGAACACTGCCCGCAATGGCGCGATTTCGTGCTGGTGCAGAGCTTCTACAAGTTCATCAACGACGTGGTGATATTCGAGACGGAGATCGTCGACAAGACTGCGCGCAGCATCGCCAAGAACCGCTTCTCGATCCCCTTCCCGCTGGCGTGCCGCGTTGATGCAATGACAGTCGTCGTGGACGAGGACTACCACGCGCTGGTCGCACTGGATTTCCTGCAGCAAACCGTGGCCCTGACCGGCATACAGCCGTTGGAGCTACCCAGGCAAATCGAATTGACCCGCGCACTGCCGACAGCACAAGCCCAGGCGCCAGCCCATCTGCACGATGCAGTAGAACTGATTGCCGTGGCCATCGCCGAAAACACGGTGACCCATGATGTAGCAGCATTCTCCAAGGACAGCAGTGTCAAAGCCTCCATCCGTGGCTTGATGGCCGACCACCTGTTTGATGAAGGCCGCCACGCGCACTTCTGGACGCGACTCGTACGCATGTATTGGCAAGCCGCGAACGCGGACGATCGCGACAGTATTGCCAAGGTACTGCCGACGTTCCTGGCTCAGTACCTGACGAACGATCTGCAAAAAGACTTTGACCTTCACTTGATCGAACACCTCGACATCGACGCCAGCCTGCGCAACGCGTTGCGCAATGAAATCGCCGCGCTCACCTTCCCCATCACCCGCCGGCACCCGTTGTTGAGCAATATCCTTGACTTCCTGCAACACAGCGGTTTGCTGCAGACACCGAGCGTGGTGCACGCGTTGAAAGACTATTTGCCGATGCCCGGGGGCGCGACATGAAGCGCCTGACAATCGGATTTTCCGGTGCCAGCAGTGCCTTGGACGCCATCAGACGGGAGCTGGAACAGCATGGGCATGTCTCGAGCGATGAAGGCGTCGACCTGTGGATAGACGACGGACGTCAGCCGCTGCGGGACCCGACAGACCCAACCCCAGCGTTGAGCCTGCGCCTGGGCGTTGGCCCGGTACCCGACTGCGGACTGCCCGCGCTGCAGTTGCGCGCCTATGGAGCCAGCCGGAGCTTGTCGGGAGTCCTGGACATCGCCGACGAACCAACGGGCAACGGGCAACGGTTACGCCAGCAAGTGAGCCACGCATTGGTGGAATGGGTCGCGCTGCACGTCAGTCGTTTCTCACGGGACCCTGGATATTTCTCCGTGAGTGCGGTTGCCAATGACTGGCCAGAGCAGGGTTTGGATGCGCTTGACGCGCTGGCGTTTGTCCATCGATTCAACCGCACCGAAGACCTCGCTGTACTGCGCGAAGCTCAGGTGCCCTTGATTGAACGCGTGCAGGCCAGCCTCCATAGGTCCGCTGATCGACCGGCGCTGAGGATCGCCGGTAGTGTAGTGACCTACCGCGAGCTGCACGTCCAGGCCCTCACGATCCAGCAACAGTTACACCCCATGCTGGGCAATACGCAGGCGCCCCCCGTGGTTGGCGTGTGCCTGGAAAAATCCATCGAGTTGTACGCGAGTATCCTTGCGGTGCTCGGCTGTGGAGCGGTGTATCTACCGCTGGGCCCGGACCACCCGCCACAACGCCATCAAGTCATGCTCGAGACCGCAGGGGCGCATGTGTTGCTGGACGCCGGTCAACATCCTTTGCGAGCGCACTTCACTGCACTGGATGTCACCCGTCTCGACCTCAGGCATGTCGACCTCACGCTTGCGCTGATGCCAGCTCGCCCCCACCCCGATGCGCCCTGCATGACGCTCTTTACGTCTGGCACCACAGGCCAACCCAAGGGCGTGCTGCTCAGCCAGGCAAACCTGGCGCATTTCACGGCCTGGTTCAGGTCCTGTATGAACGTGGATGACCAGAGCCGTGTCTTGCAGTTCTCACCATTGAGCTTCGACTCATCGCTGATCGATATTTTCCCCGCCCTGATAGCGGGTGCCGAGTTGATCGTCCCCAGCGCCGAGCAACGGCACGCCCCTGAGCAACTGTTGGATCTGCTCCACCAGCAACGCGTCACCCATGCCTTTTTGCCGCCTGCGCTGTTGAGCATCCTGCCGCTTGATCAACCATTGGGCCTGACGCACCTGCTGACCGGCGGCGATGTGTGCGAACCCCATGTCATCGAACGCCTGGCAGGGCAGTGCCGGTTTCACAACCTGTACGGGCCCACGGAGACCACGGTGCTGGCCACCCATCGGACACTGCTCCCCGGTGACTGCAACCGCAACCTCGGCTACCCCATCGCCAACAGCCAGGTGCTGATCCTCGATGACACTCTGCAACCGGTGGATGAAGAGGTGATGGGTGAGGTGTACATCGTCGGCCCCGGAGTCAGCTTGGGGTATGTGGGCACGTCGCAACCGTCTGCCAGTCCTTTCGTGGAACTGGCGGTACCAGGGAGTCAGCCACTGCGGGCCTACCGCAGTGGCGACCTGGCACGATGGACCGCCGACGGGATCGTGCTGGGTGGACGGCGTGATGACCAAGTGAAAATCCGCGGGTTTCGGGTCGAGCCGCAGGAGATTGAACAATGCCTGCGCAATAGTCGGCTGTATCGCCAGGTGGCGGTAGTAATCGACCGGGACAGCAGGATCCGCAGCTACATCGCCCAGCCTGAACCAGACGCGAGCGTGGCCGCCCTGAAGCACCATGCACGACAATGGCTGCCAGACTACATGCAGCCGGGCTTCTGGGAGGTGTTGCCCCACCTGCCGTGCTCCGTCAATGGGAAAGTCGACCGGCCGGCATTGCTGGCACTGCCGATTCGGTCTGCGTTGCAAGCAGACGGCAGTGCCGCGAAAAGTCCGCTTCACGTTCGGTTGTCCCGCTTGTGGAGCGAGCTGCTGGCAGTGCCCGCAGGTAATCTGTCTATTGACCAGAGCTTCTTTGATCTCGGCGGGCATTCGATTTTGCTATCGACCTTGCTGCTGCGTGTTCGCGAGCAATTCGGCCGTAGCTTTGTGTTGAGTCACTTTATTGAAGTGCCGACGATTCGTACGCTCGCAACGCTGGTGGAGAACGGTGAACGACCCGATGCAGGATCCGGCCGGGCCGCCCGTGATGCTCAATCGGAGTGGGTGCTCGACACGTTGCCCGAGGACCGTGCAGGTGATCCGCACAAAGTGATCGTGACCGGAGCCAACAGTTTTGTGGGTGTCCATATCGTCGAAGCATTACTGGCCGCTGGTGCAGCCGAGGTGGCGTGCCTGGTACGTGAGGAACCGGGGCGGTCGCCAATGTCACGACTCATCCAGGCGTTACATGAATACCGCCTGGAGCATGTGGACCTGAGCCGAGTGAAGGTATATGCGGCCGATATCAGCCAACCTCGATTGGGCCTGGCTGACGCTGTGCATGAGTCTCTCGCCAGAGACTTCGGCGTGCTGGTCCATAACGCGGCGCGGGTCAATCACGTGATGGACTATGCGTCACTGACGCGGGACAACGTTGACCCCATACGCGAATGCCTGCGCTTGTGTGAAACCCACCGCAAGAAAGTCTTCAACTTTGTCTCGACACTGTCGGCCTCAAGCAGTGTCGACTCGCAGGGCTATGTCCTCGAAGCACCCGCCTCTACCACGCTGCCGCTGTACATCAAGAATGGCTACAACCTGTCCAAATGGGTTGCGGAGCGACAGTTGGGGCATGCGGTGGCGCGCGGTGCCTGGGTGAATATCCATCGTCCCGGCAATATCAGCTTCAACAGCCGAAACGGTGCATGCCAGCCGCAAAAAAATCGCCTGATGCTGATGCTCAAGGGGTCACTGCAACTGGGCCTGCTGCCCCGGCTGGCGCTGAACTTCGACCTGATGCCGGTGGACTTTCTGGCTCGCTTCATTGCATTCCACTGCACCCGCTTTCACGCCAGCCGGAGTGTGTTCAACCTGCATAACCCACAACCGTTGAGCTGGGCGCACTACCTGGATGCGTTCAGTCGGGCGGGCCATCGCTTCAAGCGAGTGGGCATAGCGCAATGGCAGCAGGCGCTGCGAACGGTAAGCCAGGACAACGCACTGTTTGGCGTGCTCGGTTTTTACCTCGACCGCCTCGACGAAGACATCGGGGACACTTCAATGATTCGTTATGACAACGCGCGAATAGGTGTCCAGCAGATGGGTGAACACTACCCCGCAAAGGACACGGCACTGTTGAGCAAAGGCTGCAGTTACCTCAAGGCCATCGGCTTTCTTTGAATACCCCAGGACAACCTCATGAAACTGCTGCAACCCGATACATTAATCCGCAACCCGAGTGGCCTGCCGATAGTGGCGTCCGTTGTGGTCAACTGCTCCGCCTCTCGCCTGTGGGACATGGTGGGACGATTTGCCGGCTTCGATATGTTCATTCCGGACTTGAGCCATATCGAAATGATGGGCTCAGGCGTGGGCGCCTTGCGGACAAAATTCTTCCGCGATGGCAATTGTGTAGTGGAGCAACTCAATAGCCGGGACGAGCAGGCTATGCACATGACCTGGACCACGATCTACAACACCCTGGGTGTGGCCAGACTATGGGCGGCGATCCAAGTGGAAGCAATTGAAGCGGAGCGCGCCAAGGTGATGTGGACAATTATTGCAGAGCCCACAGAGGAGGCGAACGAGGGGTTCGAACAGTTTGTGCAAGGCTTTGCCAGCAGCGCCCTGGACAATGTCCGTCGAATGCTCAGCTAAACGGCAGGAGCGACTCGATGCGCCCCCGCCGTTGAATCAGCGGGTCATATCTTGAAGCTATCGACCAATTGCTTCAAACGATTGGCCTGCTGCGACAGGGCATCGCAATCCTTCAGGGTTTCATTGAGATTCGCCACGCCCTGCTGGTTCAGCAAGTTGATCTGATTGATGTCCACATTGAGGGTTTCCACCACGGCCGTCTGTTCTTCAGTAGCTGCGGCGACAGACTGGTTCATGCCGTCGATCTCAACGATCCGCTGCGTCACACTTACCAGGCGCTCACCAGCCTGGTTCGCGACTTCTACGCTTTCTTCGCTGGAGGCCTGGCTGGCGTTCATGGTGGTGACCGCTTCGCGCGAGCCTACTTGCAGCGAAGTGATCATTTTGTGGATCTCCTCGGCCGACTCCTGGGTGCGGTGAGCCAGGTTACGCACCTCGTCGGCGACCACTGCAAAGCCTCGCCCGGCCTCACCTGCACGGGCGGCCTCGATGGCAGCGTTAAGCGCCAGCAAATTGGTTTGCTGGGAGATGCCTTTGATCACATCAAGGATGTGACCGATGTTGTCGGTGCTGGCGTTCAGGGTCTCGATCTGGGTGCAGGACAAGCTGATCTTTTGCGACAACTCAGACATGGCAAGGATGGTCTGCTCGACCACTTTGCGGCCATCGTCGGCCTGCTCGCTGGCACCACTGGCGTGTTGTGACGCATCGGCGGCGTTGCGCGCGATTTCCTGGGTGGCGGCACCCAGTTCATTGATCGCTGCGGCGACGCTGTTAGTGCGCGCGCTTTGCTCGTCGGAACCGACGATTGAGGCATTGGACGAGGCCATCACACGCTGGGACAAGTCATGCACCTGGCGGGTAGCCGAGGACACTTCCGAAATCGAAGCATGGATGCGCTCTACGAACTGATTGAACGCACTGCCGACCTCGCCAAATTCGTCCTTGCTGGTGACCGCCAGACGACGGGTCAGGTCACCCTCACCCTGGGCGATATCCTGCATCGCCACGCCCATAGTGGTCAGGGGTCGCAGCAAGACTTGAATCAGCAAGCTCAGGAGCACGGCAATCGCAACCACGGCGATCAACATGGCAATCAACGCAGATGTCCGGAATTTGCCCAGTGGTGCGTAGGCTTTGTCTTTATCAATCGACAGGCCGATATACCAATCCGCGCCTGGCAAGCCGCTGATAGGGGTGAATGACAAGATTCGGTCCTGGCCATTGAGAACGACGTCCTGACTGACCTTCTCAATGCGCACTTGGGTGCCGGGGTAGATGTCCTTGAGGTTTTTCATCACCTGGTCCTGATCGGGACTGACGATGACTTGCCCGTCACCACTGACCAGAAACGCATGACCAATGCCACCAAAATCCACCGAGTTGATGATCTTCACCAGGGTCTGCAGACTCAGGTCACCGCCGACCACACCGAGCAACTCGCCGTTCTTTTTCACCGGCATGGCAATGGTCACGATCTGCCCACCCACCGCTGCCATATAGGGTGGCGTAAGCATGGGTTTATCTGCTGCTACGGCTTGTTTGTACCAAGGGCGCTGACGGGGGTCGTAGCCGTCGGGCATTTTTGCGTCAGGACGTTGGGTAAACACGCCGTTGGTTTGGCCAACATAGGTGAACTGGAAGTTATCAGTGAACGCCGGCTGATCAACCAGGCCAGGAAGGTCGGCACCACTGCCTTGGTGAGCAACGTTTTGCGTAAGGCTTTCGAGTACCAATATTCGGCCACTAAGCCAGTTCTGCACACTGCTGGCAGTGAGTTCACCGGATTGCTGGATGGACGACTCCAGGTTCTGCTTGATCGTGCTGCGCTGCAGGTAGTCGTTGTAGAGGGTGAATAACGCGAAGGCCAGAACCACGACGCCTGACGCGGCCAACAGAATTTTATGACTGAACTTGAGATTCATTTCATCGACTTCTTTTGCCAAAGGGGGGTGAGCGTGCCGAGCGGAACATTCCATGTAACGGTATAGGCAGCTTCTCGGGCCGCTCTATTTCGGTGCACGCATGGCTCGTCAGGCTTTCGGCCAAGCCGCGGTAAAGCTTAGAAAATTGTGAGACGTTTCTGATTTTTAAGCAGGAAACTGACCAGCGGTAGGCATGTGTGAGGAAACTAAAAATTGTGCCGACTTATAGCCCCAAACGACAAAACCCCTGTCTGCGCTAGCAGACAGGGGTTTTGGAATTCAATCTTGACGATGACCTACTCTCACATGGGGAAACCCCACACTACCATCGGCGATGCATCGTTTCACT
>NZ_FOWT01000002.1:0-702555 GCF_900115535.1 Pseudomonas sp. NFPP28
CTGCACTACAACCGCCATCGCTACTACAATCCGGATGTTGGTCGGTACTTGACGCCGGATTCAGTGAAGTTGGCGGGTGGGATCAATGCTTACCAGTACGTACCCAACCCGACGGGATGGGTAGATCCATTAGGGCTGAGCTCATGTCCTGGCGCCGGTGAATGCAAGCCCGGCAGTGAGGTCGAAAACCCAATTATAAAAGCCAGGGCCAACGAAAGTCAGCCAGCACTACCGAGGCTAACAAGGAAAGATCGAAGCGAACGAATTGGGGCCCTAACTGAGGCAAATGCAAAACGACGCGTGTTAGAACTTGAAGAAAAATATGACATGCACACTGTCGCCAAGCACGGCCCTGAGATCACCGATACTGCGCTAAAACAGAGAGCAATTGATGGAACAGACCCGAGCACCGGATTGCATAAGCCTGGAGCGAAAGGAAACTTAAGCTCTCAGTTTCATGGTTGGAAAATGCAACTCAACGCATTGAACAAGGCGTTGACACGTGAATCGCTTGGGCTAGATCCGTTCAACGGAATGGATCACAATAAAAATCCGATGCTCAAGCTGGAATTACCCGGAGCAGGACGAGGCTATCGCCCTAACAAAAAACAGGTTGAAAGCCCAACCCTTAATGAAAACCTAAACTGGTTCGAAGTGAAATTTGATAAAAAAAATAACACCAGGCCATTTACCGCCTTTCCAGCCGAGAAGAAATAATGTTGAAAAACCCATTTTTAAATGAGCCGTTCGATCCTAGCCTGAAATGGTTCATTGGTGTATTTGATATATATGATCAAGAGCAAGGGCCAGGTCTAGACCTGGAGAAATATAATCCAAACGAAAGAGCCGACCGAGAGTTCCTCATAAAAAATTACGCCCTGAATTTAAGCTACCTTTCTTACAGACATAAATATGTTTTGATCAAGGCCCTAGAAAGCAGCCTGAACAATGAAAGTTATGACTTCCAGAGCTTATTCGATATAAATGAAGATGAGGCCGCGTCATGGCCAAGAGAAGAATGGTACGAACTTGAAAACCCTAGAGAATTTTTAGTGGATGTATATCAACTCGCTCAAATCAGTTGGAAAGAAGACCTCCAAAAAGCCAGCCTCGAAGACCAGTCAACCTGGTAACCGAAACACCGCCCTCCAAGGCAACACCGCCCCTCTGTGGCGAGCAGGCTTGCCCTGCGTTGGGCCGCGAAGCGGCCCCAGTCCAGGCGATGGGTGTTTTCAGGTAACCCCGCATTGTCTGTTTTGGGGCTGCTGCGCAGCCCAACGCAGGGCAAGCCTGCTCACCACAGGAAGGCTGCGAACCACAACAAGCGGGATCACCCAAACAAAGGGAGTTCACCAACCCTCTTTAAGCATCCGCAACTCCAAATGCTGCAACAACATGATGGTCTTGCCATCCACAATCTCGCCGTTTTGCACCCTTGCCAAAGCCTCCTCAAAGCCCAGCTCCAGCACTTCGATATCTTCGCCCTCCTCTTCCAAGCCACCGCCAGTCCCAACCCGATCACCCGGCTGGTACTCCCCCATGAAAAAGTGAATCCGCTCGGTCACCGACCCCGGGCTCATGAACGCTGCGTAGATTTTCTCGACATGGCCGACGCGATAGCCGGTCTCTTCCTCGGCCTCCAGGCGAATGCGCTCTTCGGGGCTGGCGTTATCCAGCAGCCCGGCCGCCGCTTCGATCAGGTAACCATGGTAGTCGTTGACGAACGTCGGCATGCGGAACTGGCGAATCAGCAACACCGTACGCTGGGCGCGGTTGTACAGCAGGATGGTCGCGCCATTGCCGCGGTCGTACACCTCGCGGGTCTGGGTTTGCCAGCTGCCGTCGCGGCGGCGCAGGTCGAAGCTGTACTTTTTCAGCAGGTACCAGTTCTTCGAAAGGGTCTCTTCGGCGGTGATGCGAACGGGGCTGGTGTCCATGGTCGTACTCTCAAGAAAGGGCGAGTGTTTGTTTCATGCGATCCCAGGCAAATGGATCATTGCTGGCGCGCAGGATGTAACCCACATGCGTCGCCGGTGACAATCACCCACCCTAACAATCTCTGCACGTCTTGTTCAATGCAGTAACACTTTGTAAGAAACACCCATGGGCGGCTGTCGAATTAATACCTGCCTGGGCAAGCCATCTGGTAAAACCCCAGCTTGACCTTTTACCTGGAACCTTCATGTCTTCACGTTTTCTCTCACGCCTGAGCCTGCGCTGGTTTCCCCTGGTGTGCATGGCGCTGCTGATTGTCGGCCTGCCGGTGGGCTGCGCCGTGCTGCAACACAAGGAACGCGAACTGGTGTTTCGCATCGAGCCAGGCACCGCCAGTTGGTACAGCGGCTTGCCCAAGGCGGTGCAGGAATTCGAACTCAAGCCGGCCAGCTTCAAATCGGGGCAGAACATCCATGGCTGGTGGTACCCGGCGGACAAGAAAGATGCTCCCGCGATCCTCTACCTGCACGGCGTGCGCTGGAACCTCACCGGGCAGCTGTTTCGCATCGAGCAACTGCACGCCCTGGGTTATTCGGTGCTGGCCATCGACTATCGCGGCTTCGGCAAGAGCCACGGCGAGCTGCCGTCGGAAACCACCGTGTACGAAGACGCACGCATCGCATGGGAACGCTTCCAGGTGCTGCAACCCGACCCACAGAAACGCCTGATCTACGGGCACTCGCTGGGGGGCGCGGTAGCCATCGACCTGGCTGCCGAATTGGGCAAACAGACACCGTTGCCGGTACGTGGCCTCGTCATCGAATCCACCTTTACGTCGCTGGCGGATGTGGCCACCGCCGTGGCGAATACCTCACTGCCGGTGCGTTGGTTGCTGTCACAGAAGTTCGACTCCATCGACAAGATCGCCGACATCCATATGCCGCTGCTGGTGGTGCATGGCCTTGACGACCGCTACGTACCGCCGCGCTTCAGCCAGCAGTTGTTTGAAGCCGCCCGGGAGCCCAAGCGGCTGTTACTGGTGCCCGGTGCCAGCCACAACAACAGCATGAGCCTGGCCGGTCGCAGTTATGGCCAGGCGCTGGACAAACTGATGCAAGCGAAGATGCCGACGCAGGTTGTCACCCACTCCACA
Source organism: Pseudomonas sp. NFPP28 (assembly GCF_900115535.1). Lineage (NCBI taxonomy): Bacteria > Pseudomonadati > Pseudomonadota > Gammaproteobacteria > Pseudomonadales > Pseudomonadaceae > Pseudomonas > Pseudomonas sp. NFPP28. Next base: position 3,089 of record NZ_FOWT01000002.1, read on the forward strand.
GGCCGCAACGGCGACTCGTAAAAATGTTTTTCGGCACTGGGTTCGTGCTTGCCTGTCAAGCGCAAACCCAGGCCATGCTGGGCCAAATCCGAAGTTGATCAAATATTGATCTTGGCTTAAATCGCCAACCCTGCCGGGGCTTCGCAAAGTTATCCACAGAGATACCCACGGTTTTCGTGGACAACTCTTTTTATTTTTTTACGCTTTTTTTGCTCAGTAAACGTTTTCCGGGAATGTCCCCGGCAACAAAATTTCGCGATTCACATCGCGTATATCGTTATACCCACACAGCGCCATCGTCACGTCCAACTCGCGGGCAATGATCTCGAGCGCCTTGGTCACACCCGCCTCGCCCATCGCCCCCAGGCCATACAAATGCGGCCGACCGATCATCGTGCCTTTGGCACCCAACGCCACCGCCTTGAGCACGTCCTGGCCGGAGCGAATGCCGCCGTCGAGCCACACCTCGATGCGCTCCCCCACCGCCGCCACGATCGCCGGCAACTGGCTGATGCTCGACGGCGCGCCATCCAATTGCCGTCCTCCGTGGTTGCTCACCACCAGCGCATCGGCACCGGCATTTGCGGCCAAGCGTGCATCCTCCACATCAAGAATGCCCTTGATGATCAACTTGCCGCCCCAGCACTGCTTGATCCACTCCACATCGTCCCAACTCAGGCGCGGGTCGAATTGCTGGGCGGTCCAGGACGACAGCGAACTCATGTCGGCCACGCCTTTAACATGCCCGACGATATTGCCGAAGCCGCGCCGTTTAGTGCCAAGCATGCCCATCACCCAACGCGGCTTGGTGGCCATGTCGAGGATATTCGGCAGGGTCAGTTTGGGCGGCGCGGACAGGCCATTGATCAAGTCCTTGTGGCGTTGCCCGAGGATCTGCAAGTCGAGGGTCAGCACCAATGCATCCACGCCGGCGGCCTTGGCGCGCTCGATCAACTGCTCGATAAAGGCGCGGTCGCGCATCACGTACAACTGGAACCAGAACGGCTGGCCGACGTGCTCGGCGATGTCTTCCAGCGAACAGATGCTCATGGTCGACAAGGTGTAGCGCAGGCCAAATGCAGCGGCAGCGCGGGCGGTGAGAATCTCGCCATCGGCATGCTGCATGCCGGCCAAACCGGTCGGCGCCAGCGCGACGGGCATGGCCATGTCCTGGCCGATCATGCTGGCGCGGATCGAGCGCTCGTCGATATTGCGCGCCACCCGCTGGCGGAACTTGATGCGGGCAAAGTCGCTTTCGTTGGCGCGGTAGGTGCTCTCAGTCCAGGAGCCGGAATCGGCATAGTCGTAGAACATCCGTGGCACACGTTTTTGCGCGAGCTTGCGTAAATCTTCGATGGTTGTGATCAACGACATCTAGGTCACCTCTCCCTGGACTGAATGCTGAGAGTAACCGCCCATCGCCCGCACAACCAGCCATTGCGTTTACGGCATGAGACGACTAATCTCGCACAAACCCGCAAAAAGACGCAAAACCATGCACAACACCCATCAAGCCATCGACCTGCCTTCTTTGCGCAAACAGAAGATTTTGTTGCTGCTGGAACGCGACGGCAAAGTCACCGCCTCGGAGCTGGTGGAGCACTTCGCCGTGTCCCAGGACACCATCCGCCGCGACCTTGGCGAGCTCGCCGCTGCCGGCCTGCTGCAACGCGTGCACGGCGGCGCCCTGCCCCGACCCAAAGACACCGGCAAGGATTTTTTCACCCGAGTGGGCGAAACCAACGACGCCAAGCGCCATCTCGCCCGCCTGGCCGCCGAACGGGTCGAAGATGGCCAGATCGTGCTGTTCGATTCCGGCTCCACCACCCTGCAGATCGCTCAGTCCTTGCCGCACTCGATCCGCCTGACGGTGGTCACCACCTCGCCGATGATCGCCATCGCCCTGGCGGACCATCCCGATGTAAAAGTGATCCTCACCGGCGGCCAACTCAACCCGGCGACGCTGTCCACCAGCGGCCATGAAACCGTGCGGTTGATCCAGAGCATCAAGGCCGACCTGCTGTTTACCGGCGTGTGCGCGCTGCATCCGCAAGTCGGTATCAGTTCGCTGCATTTTGACGAGGTCGCGGTCAAGCAAGCCTTGCTCGACAGTGCGTCCCATGTGGTGGCGGTGACCATGGCCGACAAGATCGGCGCCGTGGAGCCGTTTGTGGTGGCACCGTGCAGCCGCATACACACGTTGATTACCGAATGGCACGTCCCGAATGTGCAAGCGTATGAACAGCTAGGTGTGGAAGTGCTGCGGGTAGAGGTCGAGTAGGCACAGCGCATCGGAGGTTGCCAGGCCGCTGGCCGTGTTGTCGAAGATGCACCAGGTGGGCACGCCATCCTCCATGGACGCGCTGACCAAACGGGCATAGGCCTGGACCCGTTCAGGTCCATAGGCGCTGTGATAAATGCGCGGCGTCCCGTGCAGGCGCCAATAACGCACGCCCTGCCAACCGGCCGGTGTGTCTCCCGACGCAATAAGCGGCGGGTCGGCCGCCACTCGCCCGACCTGCAGGTGGCGCAACATCTCCTCAGCCGCAAGCCAACTCCCATGACGTGGCTCAAGCACTACGTGGCCCATGAAACGTTGGCGCAACGCCGCGAAGAATGCGCTGGCAACGAGCGGTTCGTAATGCAACGAAGGCGGTAATTGCACCAACAGGCAACCCAGCTTTTCGCCCAGTTGCAGGCATTGCCCAAGAAACTCATCCAGTGCAGCCTCACAGCCTTGCAGGCGCAGCTCATGAGTGAGGCGCTTGGGCACTTTGACCGAGAAACGGAAGCCTGAGGGTACCGAATCCGCCCAGCGTGCATACGTCTTCGCCAGGTGCGGACGATAGAAGGAGCTGTTGATTTCCACCGCATTGAAGCGTGAAGCATAGCGCTGCAGGTGCGTGCCCTCACCGCTGAACCTCGGCCAGTATTCACGCGGCAAACTCCAGCCGGCACAGCCCACATAGGGAGCTGCAGTCAAAACAGCACCTTGGCAGCATCGCGCATGAAAATCTCGATGGTCTTGGGGCCCACCCCGTCGAATTCCCCAAGGCGTTTTTCGAAGGCCTCACGGCTTTCGCTGACACTGCGCATATGGGTGATCTTGCCGGCGTATTCGGCGTTCAACCTGGCGCTGAGGTCGAGCAAGCGTTGCGCGGTGGTTTCGTCATAGCGCACGTAATGCGCGCGTCCCAGCATGGCCACCAATTCACGCGATGTGCAGTGCTGCAGCTTGCGCGCAGTGTCACGGCCTTCTTCCTCGACAATCACCTTATAGGCCTGCGCGGCAATCGGTGCCTGGATACGCTTGCCCATCAGGAAGCTGGCGATAAACCACTTGAACAGACTGTGGTCGTCGCCGGGCTTGAGTTCAATGCCCAACTCCGACGCGCTGATGGCGCGGGCCATGTTCAGTGGCCCAGTTTGCGCTCGGCCTTGGCGGCCTGTTCATTGATGGCATCGGTCTGACGCTCGATGTCTTTGATCTCGGTGGGCGTCACTACTTTATCGACGGTTTCGGTCTTGGGATTCGGGCGTTCCAGAGTCTGGCCCTTGTCAGCCTTGTCGGTGCCCCGCTGGGCTTCTTCAGAGCTGATGGGTGCTGGGGTTTTATCGGCATTCATGGTGAGTCTCCAGTCAATTGAAGGCCCGTGAAAATGACGGGCGCTTAAGCAGCAGAGGCCTGCCGATGTGGATAGTTCAAGGAAATTGCCCGCGCCAACCGCCCGGAAAATAAGCGCAAATTAATTTAAACCTTTGTCGCCCGCGCTGGATCAACTCTCTCAGATCCCATTCCCCATCAGGAGACACTCGATCATGAGTTCACACCTAAACGGCAAGAATATTCTGGTTATCACCTCCAATACCGGCATTGAGCGCGATGAACTGCTCAAACCGTTGGAAGCACTGCGCGGGCATGGCGCGACGGTGACCCACGCCTCCAGCAAGGGCGGCACCACACAGACCTTCGTCGGCGACACCGAGAAAGACCAGACGGTGGAATCCGCTGCAAAACTGTCCGAGCTCTCCGGTGCTGATTTCGATGCACTGGTCATTCCCGGCGGCACCGTCAATGCGGACACGCTTCGCCAGGATGCAGCCGCGTTGAAGCTGATCAACGAATTCGTGCAGGCGGGTAAAACCGTCGCGGCGATTTGTCACGGACCCTGGGCACTGATTGACGCAGGCGTGATCAAGGGCAAGACCCTGACCTCCTACAAGAGCGTGCGTATTGACCTGGAAAACGCCGGTGCCGCCGGCTGGGTCGATGCCGAGGTCAAGGAATGCAAGGCCAACGGCTGGACCCTGATTACTTCGCGTACGCCGGACGATCTGCCGGCATTCAATGAGGCAATTGCGAGGGCTGTGGCAAGCTGATGCCCGAGTGCTGAACGAAAACAGGCGCCGTCGAGGCGCCTGTTTTTTATGGGCTGATGCCTCAGCTTTTACGATGCTCCGGCATTTCCCGTTTCGGCCCGAACATCGCCCAGGCGATCAGCCCCAACAGCGGCACAAAAATCAGCACCACCAGCCATAATCCTTTGGACTCCCAGCCCCCCGTGCTGCGCAACACGATATTGATCGCCCACAACTCCAGCAGCAACAGAATCACCGCCAGCCCAATCCAGATATATTGAATTTCCATGCTTCACCTCCTAGGTCGTATGCGTTAGGTCAAGCATCGGCCGTGAGGGTTCATTTAAATTTGCGCGAACCTTGCGCCGTGGTGGAATGCAATGCGCCACAGGGCCAACCATGCAACCTGCACGAACAGCACCGTCACGCACTCGCTGTAGGTCATTGAATTTGTAGAGGTATTTCAAAAATCTCAGGTTGGTACACCTGATGCACTCCTGCACTGGACGAGGCGTGCATTTCGACACGCCCTGAGTTTCCCGTGAGGTGTCACCCATGAATGCGATTGACCTGCTCAAAGCCGACCACGAACGCGTCAAAGCCCTGTTGACTCAACTGAGTGAATCCACCGAACGCGGGGTCAAGAAACGCACTGAACTGCTGGCCAAGCTGGAAGCGGAAATCAGCCTGCACACCAAGCTGGAGGAAGAAATCCTGTACCCGGCGTTCAGAAAAGCCGGCGGCAAGGAACAAGACATCATGTACCACGAGGCCAAGGAAGAGCACCGTACCGTCGACGCCCTGGTACTGCCCGACCTGAAGCAGACCGAACCTTCGACAACAGAGTTTTCCGGCCGCGTCAAAGTGGTCAAGGAGCTGTTGGAACACCATATCGAAGAGGAGGAAAGCGAGATGTTTCCTCAAGCGAGAAAATTACTCGGGAAAGCACAACTTGAAGAACTGGGCGCCGAGATGGAAGCGATGAAAACAGCGCATAAAAAGCAGCAGGCAACCAAGACCCTGGCAGCCTGAAGCATGTTTCACCGAAGCCTCACGGGTAGTGCCGGGGCTTCGGTGCAGGGTGCTGGCGAAGGTTCGGGCGCCAATCCCCAATCGCCCTGTTCGTACCAGTCATCACCGAGCATTTCGGCCGGATGCATGGTGCGATCGGCACCGTTGCCGCAGGCCAGGTCAGAGGCGCCGCAATAGCGGTCACACCCCCAGCAGATGCGTTCAGGGTGTTTGGGATGCAGCGGAAATGGCTTGGCCATGAAGCAGCTTCCTACCGGTGAACTGTAGGTCAAGTCTAATGCCACGATACCAACCCGGCCTTGACACGGATCAAGCCGGGCAATCATGAAATATCCTGCAAATTTGACAAGAATCATTATTATTCACGGCAGACCTTCCTAGACTCGGGCCCTCTCCCCTTTCCCGTCAGGAAGCCCTCATGCGTACCTCATCCCTGCTGCCCATTCTCCTGTTGATGACCACCTTCGCGGTGTCCGCCAAGGAGTACCCGATCGGCGAACCGCAACACTGCCCGGGGCTGGAAATCGGTGCGGTGTACCTGCAACCGATCGAGATGGCCCCCGCCGGCATGATGCGCGCCACCGCCGATTCCGACGTGCACCTGGAAGCCGATGTGCGCGCCACGGCAGACAACGCCCAAGGCTTTCAGGAAGGCAGTTTCGTGCCTTACCTGAACCTGTCCTTCGCGCTGAAAAAACAAGGTGACACGCCGCCCATCAACGGTGACTTCCACGCCATGGTCGCCAATGACGGCCCGCACTATGGCGACAACGTCAAACTACAAGGGCCGGGCAAGTACAGCCTGACCTTCACCGTTACCCCTCCTTCCGGCCACCCCTTCCTGGGCCGTCACACCGACAAGGAAACCGGCGTCGCCCCTTGGTTCGAACGCTGCGAAGTGCATTACGAATTCGTCTATGCCGGCATCGGCAAGAAAGGCGGCTATTGATGCGCCGCGCCCTGCTGCTCGGCGTTTTTTCGCTGAACGGTGCAGCCTTGGCGGCGCCTTTGCCCAGCTATGAGCTGACTCTGCAAGACGGCCGCTTCACGCCGCCCCAGTTGGCGGTCAAGGCCGGCGAGCGTTTCAAGATCGTACTCAAGAACCTCGGCCAAGGCCCGGCCGAATTCGAGAGCACACCGTTGCGGGTGGAGAAAGTCTTGTCCCCTGGGGTGACCACCTTTGTGGTGATCCATCCTCTGAAGCCAGGCACCTATCCGTTCTTCGACGAATTCAACCCTCAACTGCCCCAAGGCAGCATCCGCGCCGAATAGGAGCCGTTGATGAACACATCGATGTTTATTGTGTGGCGCGAAAGCGTCGAGGCGCTGCTGGTGATCGGCATTCTGCAGGCCTGGATCAGCTGCCAGGCCGGTCGCTCACGCCTGGCCCGTTACCTCTGGGCCGGCGTGCTGCTGGGCCTGCTCGGTTCCGCCGGGCTGGCGGGGTTGATGCTGTGGGCCGGCGAAACCATGACCGGCCCCGAGGGTGAATGGCTGCAAGCGGCGCTGACCCTGGTCGCCAGCGGCCTGATGGTGCAGATGGTGTTCTGGATGCATCGCCATGCGCCCACGCTCAAACACCGGCTGGTCAATGAAGCCGACCAGCACCTGGCCCGGCACGGCGGTTGGGGCGTGTTGCTGCTGGCCCTGCTGGCAGTGAGCCGCGAAGGCAGCGAGACCGTGGTGTTTTTGTATGGCGCCGGTGCCCGTCTGCACGACGAAGCTCTGGGCCTGTTCGCCGTCGGTGGCGTGCTGGGGCTGGTGCTGGCCGGGCTGAGCGTGGTGCTGTTGCGCAGCAGCCGACGCTTTATTTCCTGGGCACGTTTTTTTGCCGTCAGCGAAGCCTTGCTGTTGCTGCTGGGCGGCGCTTTGCTGGTGTCTGCGGTGGACCGCATCAGTGGGCAACTGTTGGCGATGGACATGCCCGACTGGGTCTACTCGGCCTTTGGCGACAGCCGCTGGGACAGCAGCCTGCTGCTCAGTGACAGCCATGGCCTGGGCGCGTTGCTGGCAGACTTCGCCGGCTACCGTGCCGCGCCCAGCCTGATCACGGTAATGGTGTTGCTCGGCTATTGGCTGCTGGTGGGTAACGGCCTGCGCCGGTCACGGCAAGCCGCATGAGCTGGCTACAGCGACTGGGCGATGGCATGCGCCGCCATGGGCGGCTGATCCAAATTGTGCAATGGGTGGTGGTGCTGGTGTACGCCGTGCTGCTGGTGTTGCCGACGCTGCTGCCCCTGCCGGACAGCCAGGCGCGCCTGCTCAACAACCTCACGCTGCTTGCACAATTCATCTTCTGGGGCCTCTGGTGGCCCTTCGTGTTGCTGTCGATGGTGCTGTTCGGGCGCCTGTGGTGCGGCGTGCTCTGCCCGGAAGGTGCCTTGAGCGAATGGGCCAGCCAGCACGGACGCGGCCTGGGCATTCCGCGCTGGCTACGCTGGGGCGGCTGGCCGACCCTGGGTTTTTGCTTGACCACGCTCTATGGCCAGTTGATCAGCGTGTACGACTACGCCCCGGCCGCGCTGCTGATCCTCGGTGGCTCGACTCTCGCGGCGGTTGTGGTGGGCCTGCTGTTCGTGCGCGGCAAACGCGTCTGGTGCCGCTACCTGTGCCCGGTCAGCGGCGTCTTCGCCCTGCTCGCCCGCCTGGCGCCGGTGCACTTCGCCGTGGATGAACAACGCTGGAAGGCCAACGCCGCGCCGCGCCTGCCGTTGCCCAACTGCGCGCCGCTGCTGGACATCCGTCGCCTGCAAGGCGCCAGCGAATGCCACGCCTGCGGCCGCTGCAGCGGGCAACGCGGCGCGGTGCAATTGATCGCCCGCTCATGCAACCAGGAAATTCTGCAGGCTCCGTTGCAACACGGTTCGGCCTGGGACGTACGCCTGCTGCTGTTCGGCGTGATCGGCCTGGCCATGGGCGCGTTTCAGTGGACGCTGAGCCCCTGGTTCATCGCCCTCAAGCAACACCTGGCCGAGTGGATGGTGAGCCGCGACTGGCTATGGCCGCTGCAAGACAACGCCCCCTGGTGGTTGCTCACCCATTATCCGCAACTCAATGACAGTTTCAGTTGGCTGGATGGGGCGTGCATCGTGCTGTATCTGGCCGCCAGTTCGCTGGTGGTGGGCGGCGGGTGCTGGCTGTTGTTGCACCTGGCTGCGCGCTGGGCGAGTGATGGCGCAATGTTTCGGCCCCTGGCATTGACGTTGACGCCCCTGGCGGGCGCAGGATTGTTCCTGGGGTTGTCGGCGACCACGGTGAAGCTGTTGCGGTATGAAGGCTTGGTATTGGCGTGGGTGCAACCGCTGCGAGCGGGGATCTTGATGGCGGCGATCGGCTGGTGCCTGTGGTTGGCGTGGCAACGACTCGAGGGACTGCCTCGCGGACGGGCGTTCCTATGCATGCTGATGAGTACCGGGTTGATCGGCTATGGCTGGTGGCTGCAGTTCTGGGGCTGGGCCCACTGAAGCAAGCGCTATATCAGAACCTGCCAGGATTGAAACTGTGGGAAGGGGCTTGCCCCGATGGCAGTGGGTCAGCCAGTCCATCTGTCACTGATACTGCGTCATCGGGGACAAGCCCCCCTCCCACATTTGCCAACCCGCGCACTGCTGCGGTGCATGGCTGGGGGCCAGCCAGGTCGTGCAAGGCGTAGGGTGATCACCCGCGCAAGACAAACGCGGGAAACAACTCGCGCAAACGGCCCCACAGCTCGGGTAACGCGGCCTGTGCCGGCGCACTCGGCAATTGCCGGTCGAGCATGCTGACGGTGCGCACCATTTGCACGGCGAAGCGCTGCACACCGGTGGCTTGCAGACGCTGGGCCAGCAGCAACAACCGGGGTGGGTCGATCAAGTGCCAATGCACCGTGGTGCGGCATTCATAGTCCACGCCACTGGCGAGCAAAGTGTCGAGGCTGCGCCAGTTGGCGGCGCCGCTGCCCTTGACCTGGGTGATCGACTGGCAGTCTTCGGCCAGGGCCTTCACGTCGAACCCGACCCAGTCGGCATGACGCAACGCATTGGCAAACCCTGCCGGTTTGATCCCCGCGCTGTGCAAGCCGATGTGAAAACCCATCGCCCGCACTTCATCCATCGCCGCCCGCAAGCCTTCCTGCAAGGTCGGCTCGCCGCCGCTGAACACCACGGCATCGAGCAGGTCCCGGCGCCGTTGCAGAAACAGCAGCACCCGGCGCCAATCCACTTGCGTGCTGGCGCGCGGCGGGATCAGGTCCGGGTTATGGCAATAACGACAACGCCAGGCACAGCCCTGGCAGAACAGCACGCAGGCGAGCATGCCGGGGTAGTCGAGGGTGGTCAGGGGCACCAGGCCCCCGACCCGTAGCGCTCGGCTCATTGACGCCCGGCCGCCGCAGCTGTTTCGGTGAAGTGCACGCGCTCCTTGTGCTCGGACTGCTTGCCGGGGTTGAACGCCGACACCGGCCGGTGATAACCCATCACCCGGGTCCAGACTTCGCAGCGCTGACGTTGTGGCTGGGATACTTGCATGGTGAATCTCCTTGGGGTTGAAAAGCTTGGTTTAACGAGCGGCTGCCAGCACTTCATCGCACTTGGGGCAGAACTCGTGTTCACCGGCCAGATAGCCATGCACCGGGCAGATCGAAAACGTCGGCGTCACCGTGAGGTACGGCAGGCGGAAGCGCCCCAGCGCCTTGCGCACCAACTGCTTGCAGGCCTGGGTCGAGGAAATCTGCTCGGCCATGTACAGGTGCAACACGGTGCCGCCGGTGTATTTGCATTGCAGTTCGTCTTGCAGTTCCAGGGCTTCGAACGGGTCCTGGGTAAAGCCCACCGGCAGTTGCGACGAGTTGGTGTAGTACGGCGCGACATCGCTGCCCGCCTGCAGGATGCCGGGGTAGCGCTTGCGGTCTTCCTTGGCGAAGCGATAGGTGGTGCCTTCGGCCGGCGTCGCCTCCAGGTTGTAGAGATGGCCGGTGTCCTCCTGGAAGCGCAGCAAGGTGGCGCGCACATGGTCGAGCAACTTGAGCGCAAAGGCGCGGCCCTGCTCGGTGTGCATGCCCTGTTCATCGCCGCTGAAATTGCGCAGCATCTCGTGCATGCCATTGAGGCCGATGGTGGAGAAGTGGTTGCGCAGCGTGCCCAGGTAGCGCTTGGTGTAGGGGTAGAGACCGGCGTCCATGTGATGCTGGATCACCTTGCGCTTGACCTCCAGGCTCTCCATGGCCATGTCCATCAGGCTGTCCAGGCGTTGCAGCAAGCCCGAGGGGTCACCCTTGAACAGGTAGCCCAGGCGCGCACAGTTGATGGTCACCACCCCCAGGCTGCCGGTCTGCTCCGCCGAGCCAAACAGCCCGCCGCCACGCTTGAGCAATTCGCGCACGTCCAGTTGCAGGCGACAGCACATCGAGCGCACCTGGTTGGGCTGCATGTCTGAATTGAGGAAGTTCTGGAAGTACGGCAGGCCGTAACGTGCGGTCATCTCGAACAGGCGATCAGCGTTGTCACTGTCCCAGGGAAAATCATGAGTGATGTTGTAGGTCGGGATCGGGAAGGTGAACACCCGGCCCTTGGCGTCCCCGGCCTGCATCACTTCGATGTAGGCGCGGTTGATCAACGCCATTTCGGCTTGCAGGTCGCCATAGGCAAACGGCATTTCCTCGCCGCCGATCACCGGCACCTGTTCACGCAGATCTTCGGGGCAAACCCAGTCGAACGTCAGGTTGGTAAACGGCGTCTGGGTGCCCCAGCGTGACGGCACGTTGAGGTTGTAGATGAACTCCTGCACCGCCTGGCGCACTTGCGAATAGCTCAGCTGATCCTTGCGCACATAGGGCGCCAGGTAGGTGTCGAAGGAACTGAACGCCTGTGCACCGGCCCATTCGTTCTGCAGGGTGCCGAGGAAGTTGACCATCTGCCCGAGCGCGCTGCTCAAGTGCTTGGGCGGCCCGGCCTCCACACGCCCCGGCACGCCATTGAGGCCTTCGTGCAACAACGAACGCAGGGACCAGCCGGCGCAGTAACCGGCGAGCATGTCCAGGTCATGGATATGCAGGTCGGCTTCGCGGTGCGCACGGCCGATCTGCTCGCTGTAGACCTCATCCAGCCAGTAATTGGCGGTGACCTTGCCCGCCACATTCAGCACCAGCCCACCGAGGGAGTAGCCCTGGTTGGCATTGGCCTGCACGCGCCAGTCTTCGCGGTCGAGGTATTCGTTCATGGAGGTGGCGACTTCCACCAGGGTCTTGCGGTCGCGGCGCAGGCGGCCGTGTTGTTCGCGGTAGACGATGTAGGCGCGCATCGACAGGAAGTAGCCGGCGTCCATCAACACGCGTTCGACACTGTCCTGGATTTGTTCGACGTCCAGTTGGTCGATGCCCCTCAGGCGGGCCAGAACGGCGCCCAGCAGCAGGTCGACGTCGGGGGGCTGGTATTCGCCGGTGGCGGTGCCGGCGGCGATCAGGGCCTGGCGGATTTTTTCGGCGTCGAAGGGGACGAGCGTGCCGTCGCGTTTGTGCAGGCGGGTGCTGGCCAGGGGGGTGAGCGTGGTTTGCATTGGGGAGGCTCCAAACACTACATATAGGTATTTTTTAGTCTTTAAACACAATATGCGGTGATATTACGAAGATTGGCCTTGGATGCCCTTGATCGGGGTCAAGGTTTTTCAGATCGGAGGCATATCCGTTTCTTCGGTAACGGCGGCTCACTTTTGAAAAGCGCAAAAGTAAGCAAAACGCTCTTGCCCTAACACTCGGCACCTCGCTTAGGCTCGGTGTACCCGTAATTCGACAGTGATTTGGGGGGCCGCCTAAGATCAAAATCAAAAGCCAGATCAAAAGCAGGCGGATATCTAACTGATGTATGGAGATCAAACTGTGGGAGGGGGCAAGCCCCCTCCCACACTTTGACCGAGTACCGGCCATACAATCCGGTCGGCTCTAAGGCCGCCGCGCTCTTGCTTTTGATCTGGGATCGCCCCGTCAAACACGCTGGCCGAACGCAGGCTTGAATCCGTGGGTAACCCGGCAGGACGCCGGGTTAGCCGCACTGGGCCATGGATGGCCCATTGCGGCGGAACCATAAGCCGCCGTGACCGAAGAAACGGATATGTACACGACGACCAAACAACCCACGATCACCCCCCACTCACGCTCATAAACCTCACCACCTGCACCTCCCCCGCCCCCGTAAAATCATGCCCCAAAGGCTTCCCCCGCAATGCCCGATGCAACGCCTCAACCAACGGCCCATCCTCCAAGGGATAGCGCCTGAGCAACCCACGCAGGTCCAGCGCATCCTCCTGCCCCAGACACAACAACAACCGCCCCTCCACCGTCATCCGCACCCGATTGCAACTGCCGCAAAAACTCTGCGAATTAGGCGAAATAAACCCGATCCGCGTCCGCGGATGCCCCACCAACCGCACATACCTGGCCGGCCCACCGCTGCTCTCGGTGCTGTCGAGCAACACATGCTCACGGGCAATCACCCCACGCACGTCATCACTGGCACAGAACGTCTCCCCGCGCGAACGCCCCACATCCCCCAAGGGCATTTCCTCGATAAAACTGATATCGATCCCGTGCTTGATCGCATACCGCACCAACCCCGGCACCTCGTCGAAATTGCGCCCTTTCATCACCACGCAATTGAGCTTGACCCGCTCGAACCCCGCATCCCGCGCCGCCTCGATACCGTCCAGTACCTGGCGCAGGTCACCGTTGCGGGTGATCGCCCGAAACCGCTCGGGGTCCAGGCTGTCGAGGCTGATGTTCATGCGCTTGACCCCTGCGTCCACCAGGGGGCGCGCCAATCGCGCCAGTTGCGAGCCGTTGCTGGTCATCACCAGTTCACGCAAGCCCGGCAGCGCCGCGATGTTGCGGCACAGCCCGACAATCCCCGGCCGGATCAGCGGCTCACCGCCGGTCAGGCGGATCTTGCGCACGCCCTGGCCCACGAACAGCCGGGCCAGGCGCTCCAGTTCCTCCAGGCTCAACACCTGCTGGCGCGGCAGGAAGGTCATGGTCTTCGCCATGCAGTACACACAGCGAAAATCACACCGGTCGGTCACCGACAAGCGCAGGTAATCGATGGTACGGCCGAGCCCATCCACCAGGCTCATGTCACTGCACCAGCGGCGAGTCGGCGCCCTGCAGCGCAAGGCCACGAATGTCCGCCGCGCCGATCAGGGTTTGCAGGTACTGCACCAATGCCCTCTGCCACACGCCTTGTTGCAGCTGGGTGCGAATCGCCCCGGCCACCGCTTCATAAGGCAACGGCTGCCCTTCGATACGCTGGTCGATGCTGATCACATGCCAGCCATAGCGGCTTTCCAACGGTTTGTCGGCCAGGCCCGGTGCCAGGGTGAACAGCTGGCGCTCCAGTTCAGGCACGGTCTGGCCCTTGCTGATCTGGCCCAGCGAACCGCCCTGGGCCTTGGAGGGGCACGCCGAATACTTCAGCGCCAGCTCGGCGAAACCGCCGGGGGTCTGTGCCAGGCTCAGCAACAGGATTTGCGCCTGCACATGGGCCATCTGGCGCGCCTCGGCATCGTCTGGCGCGCACTCGAACAGGATGTGCCGCACCGCCAGCAACGGCGCGCTGTGGAAGCGCCCGCGATTGCTCTCAAAGTAATGCCGGCATGTCGCTTCGTCGCACTGCGGCACGCTGATTTCGCGCTCCAGCAGCAAGCGCGTGGCCGCTTCCTCTTCGTTCTCGCCGGGGGCGATGTCCACCGTCAGGCCGAGCTCGGCAATGCGCTGTTGCAGCAACTCGCGAATCACCAGGGCGCGGGCCGCCAGGTACACCGCTGCTTCGCGGCTTTCGGCCGGGTGGTATTGCAACTCCAGGGCCATCGCCTCGGGCGTGATCGACACGCCGTTGACGCTGACGATGGGCCATTCCTGTTCACTGCTGGCAATCAATTCAGGCTGGGTCATCACGCGCTCCTCACGACTTCTGCCGCACGATTTGGTAGCGCCGCCCCAGGTACCAGATCGGCGCGCTGACCATGTGCACCAGGCGGGTAAACGGGAACAGCACGAACAGGGTCAAGCCCAATGCCACGTGGGCCTTGTAGATCAGCGACACCGGCGCAATCGATTCCGCCGCCTGCACCGGCCGCAGCAACACCACGTTCTGCGCCCAGTCGGCGAGCATCACCATCACCGAGCCGTCCATGTGCCCGGTCGAGGCGACGATGGTCAGTAAACCGAGCAGTAACTGCGCGAGCAGCACCAGCAGGACCAGGATGTCCGACGCACTCGATGTGGCGCGTACCCGCGGGTCGCTCAAGCGACGCTTGACCAGCATCAGTAACCCCACCAGACACAGCAGGCCGAAGAATCCGCCGGAGACCATCGCCAGCAGTTGCTTGTTTTCAGTGCTGATTACGTGGTGATAGACCGACGCCGGTGTGAGCAGGCCGACAAAATGCCCGGCCAGCACAAACAGCACGCCGATATGGAAAAAGTTGCTCGCCACGCGCATGCCACGGTTGTTCAGCATCTGGCTGGAGCCGGCCTTCCAGGTGTACTGCGACAGGTCGAACCGCGCCCAACTGCCCAGCAGACAGACCGCCAGGGCCACATAGGGGTACACCCCGAATACCAGCAAATTCCACTTAGACATTACCCACCTCCCCGGCCGGCATGGCGGCCGGCGCTGCTTGCTGAAAATCCACCCAATGCAGCGGCACGGCGCTTTCTTCCCGTGCCTTGCCGGGTGCGCTTGGCATCGCGCTGCAACGGTCCTGCTGCTCGGCCTGCATAAAGTCCACGGCCTCCTCTTCCCAGACCTTGTCGAGGGCTTCGAGGGAGTCGTCGCGTGGCTCGGCCGCCACTTGGGCGCGCACCTCGGCCACGGCCTGGTGCGGCTCGGTGCCGGCGATCTGCAACAGCGCACGCATGCAACTGGCGTAGGCGCTCTCACGCTCTTCCAGGCGCGCCGCAAGCAACGCCAACAGGTGCGCCACATCCGCCAGGCCTTCGCGGGCTTCGATGTCTTCGCGGGTGGAGAGGAACTCCAGGTACAGCGGGATATAGTCCGGCAGCTCCTTGACGCCGATGGCAAACCCCGCGGCCTCGTACTGGGCCATCATGTCGACCATCGCCTGGCCACGATCCCGGGACTCGCCGTGCACGTGTTCAAACAGCAGCAGCGACAGCGAACGACCACGACCGAACAACGCGCCGTAGTGTTCCTGGCCATCCATCAGGTCATTGGCGCAGATCAGCTCCAACAGCTCGAACAACGCGCCGCGTTGCTTGGGGCTGATTTCCCGCGACTCGATAATTGCCTGCTCCAGTTCATCGCGGCCATTCACCAGGGCCTCGGTGGGATAGTCCAGCAGCAACGAAATCACTTTAAGAATGCGCATGGCTCAGTCCTCCCAGATCTGGACGGTTTTCAGCACGTCGCGACGGTTGGCTTTCCTGGCACCGAACATGTTGGTGTCGGAACTGCCGCTGCAACCGCTGCCAAAGCTGAAGCCGCAACCGGAGCGTTCGGCGAAGGCGTCGCTCATGGCGTCCTCACGGTGCGCGCTCGGCACCACAAAGCGGTCTTCGTAGTTGGCAATCGCCAGGTAGCGGTACATCTCTTCCACCTGCGGCACGCTCAGGCCCACGTCTTCGAGCACTTGCAGGTCCTGCACGCCGTCCACCTGCTGCGAGCGCTTGAAAGCCCGCATCGCCAGCAGGCGTTTGAGGGCACGCTTGACCGGTTTCTCATCGCCGGCGGTGAGCATGTTGGCCAGGTAGCGCAGCGGAATGCGCAGGCTGTCCACGTCCGGAATCACCCCGTTCATGCCCACGGTGCCAGCAGCGGCAGCGTTCTGGATCGGCGACAGCGGCGGCACGTACCAGACCATCGGCAAGGTGCGGTATTCCGGGTGCAGCGGCAGTGCGAGCTTCCAGTCCACGGCCATTTTGTACACGGGGGAACGCTGCGCCGAGTCGATCACCGACTGCGGCACGCCATCGGCCAGGGCCTGGCGGATCACCGCCGGGTCATTCGGGTCGAGGAAGATCTCCAGTTGCTTTTCATACAGGTCGTGCTCGCCGGCCGTGCTCGCCACTTCGCTGATGCGGTCGGCGTCGTAGAGCAGAACGCCGAGGTAGCGGATGCGCCCGACGCAGGTTTCCGCACACACGGTGGGCATGCCGGCCTCAATGCGCGGGTAGCAGAAGATGCATTTCTCGGACTTGCCGCTCTTCCAGTTGAAGTAGATTTTCTTGTACGGGCAACCGCTGATGCACATACGCCAGCCGCGGCATTTTTCCTGGTCGATCAGCACGATGCCGTCTTCTTCACGCTTGTAGATCGCACCACTGGGGCACGACGCCGCGCACGCCGGGTTGAGGCAGTGCTCGCACAGGCGCGGCAGGTACATCATGAAGGTGTTTTCGTACTCGCCGTAGATATCGGCCTGGATCTGGTCGAAGTTCTTGTCCTTGCGGCGCTTGGCGAACTCGGTGCCGAGGATTTCC
Source organism: Pseudomonas sp. NFPP28 (assembly GCF_900115535.1). Taxonomy (NCBI): domain Bacteria; kingdom Pseudomonadati; phylum Pseudomonadota; class Gammaproteobacteria; order Pseudomonadales; family Pseudomonadaceae; genus Pseudomonas; species Pseudomonas sp. NFPP28. The sequence goes on from NZ_FOWT01000002.1 coordinate 19,944, forward strand.
TCCCAGTTCGGGCCCCACTCGATTTTCTGCATGCGCTTGCCCGACACCACCGAGCGCGGCCGCGCGGTCGGTTGGTGCTCGCCCAACGGCGCGGTGTGCAGGTGCTGGTAATCGAAGTCGAACGGCTCGTAGTAGTCGTCCAGGCTCGGTAGGTCCGGGTTGGCGAAGATATTCGCCAGCACGCGGAACTTGCCGCCGATACGCGGGTTGATGCTGCCGTTGGCGTTGCGCACCCAGCCGCCCTTCCATTTGTCCTGGTTTTCCCACTCCTTGGGGTAGCCGATGCCGGGCTTGGATTCGACGTTGTTGAACCAGGCGTACTCCATGCCTTCGCGGCTGGTCCACACGTTCTTGCAAGTGATCGAGCAGGTGTGGCAGCCGATGCATTTGTCCAGGTTCAGCACCATGCCGATCTGTGAGCGAATCTTCATCTCAGTTCTCCTCGATATCGGTCGGCAAGGGGCGCGGCAAGTCATCGCCGGTGGCACCGTCGAGCCAGTCGACCTTGGCCATCTTGCGCACCACGACGAACTCGTCGCGGTTGCAACCGACCGTGCCGTAATAGTTGAAGCCGTAGGCCTGCTGGGCGTAGCCGCCGATCATGTGGGTCGGCTTGAGCACCACGCGGGTCACCGAGTTGTGATGGCCGCCACGGGTCTTGGTGGTCTCCGAACCGGGCACGTTCACGATGCGTTCCTGGGCGTGGTACATCATCACCATGCCCTCCTTCACGCGCTGGCTGACCACCGCGCGGGCGGTCAGTGCGCCGTTGACGTTGAAGCATTCGATCCAGTCGTTGTCCTCGATGCCGGCGCGTTTCGCGTCGATCTCCGAGAGCCACACGATCGGCCCGCCACGGCTCAGGGTGAGCATCAGCAGGTTGTCGCTGTAGGTGCTGTGGATGCCCCATTTCTGATGCGGGGTAATCCAGTTCAACACGATCTCGGTCTCACCATTGCTGCGCTTGCCCTTCACCCCTTCGATGGTGCGGGTGTTGACCGGTGGCCGGTAGCTCATCAGTTGTTCGCCGAACGCCTGCATCCACGGGTGGTCCTGGTAGAACTGCTGGCGGCCGGTGATGGTGCGCCATGGGATGTTTTCGTGGACGTTGGTGTAGCCGGCGTTGTAGCTCACGTGGTCGTCTTCCAGGCCCGACCAGGTGGGGCTGGAGATGATCTTGCGCGGCTGCGCCTGGATGTCGCGGAAGCGGATCGCCTCATGCGCCTTGGGCAGCGCCAGGTGGCTGTGGTCGATGCCGGTGAAGGCCGACAGCGCCGCCCAGGCCTTGACCGCCACATGGCCGTTGGTTTCCGGGGCCAGGGACAGGATCACCTCGGCCGCATCGATGGCGGTATCGATCTTCGGCCGGCCATGGCTGATGCCCGCGTCGCCTTCGTGATGGTTCAGCTCGCCGAGGAAGGCCACCTCGTCATCGGTGTTCCAGTTGATGCCCTTGCCGCCGTTGCCGAGTTTTTCCAGCAAGGGCCCAAGGGAGGTGAATTTCTTGTAGATGTTCGGGTAGTCACGCTCCACCACCGCCATGTTCGGCGCGTTCTTGCCGGGTACAGGCGCCACACCGGCGCTTTTCCAGTCGGTGCCACCGAACGGCTGGGCCAGTTCGCCGACGCTGTCGTGCATCAGCGGCACGGTCACCAGGTCCTGCTCGACGCCCAGGTGCCCGACCGCCATGGCCGAGAACGCCTTGGCAATGCCCTTGTAGATTTCCCAGTCGGAACGCGACTCCCACGCCGGGTCGATGGCTGCCGACAACGGGTGGATGAACGGGTGCATGTCCGAGGTGTTCATGTCGTCTTTTTCGTACCAGGTGGCGGTCGGCAAGACGATGTCGGAGTACACACAGGTGGACGACATGCGGAAGTCCAGGGTGGTCACCAGGTCGAGCTTGCCGATGGCGCCGTCGTCGACCCATTCGGCTTCGGTGGGCTTGCTTTCGCCGCCAAAGCCAATGTCTTCGTTCATCACGCCGTTCTTGGTGCCGAGCAGGTACTTGAGCATGTACTCATGGCCCTTGCCCGACGAACCGAGCAGGTTGGAACGCCAGATGAACATGTTGCGCGGGAAGTTCACCGGGCTGTCCGGTTGCTCGCAGGCAAAGCGCAAGGTGCCGTCCTGCCAGGCCTTGATGACGTAGTCTTTGGGCTCCATGCCGGCAGCGGCCGCGTCCCGGCAGATATGCAGCGGGTTGGTGTTCAGTTGCGGCGCGCTGGGCAACCAGCCGGCGCGTTCGGCGCGGATGTTGTAGTCCAGTGCATGGGTGGGGAACTGCGACTTGTCCGCCATCGGCGACAACACGTCGTGCATGTTCATTTTTTCGTGGCGCCACTGCGAGCTGTGGCCGTAGAAGAAGCTGGTGCCGTTCATCTGGCGTGGCGGGCGGCTCCAGTCCAGGCCGAACGCCAGGGGCAACCAGCCGCATTGCGGGCGCAGTTTTTCCTGGCCGACATAGTGGGCCCAGCCGCCCCCGGTCTGGCCGACGCAACCGCAGAGCATGAGCATGTTGATCAGCCCGCGGTAGTTCATGTCCATGTGGTACCAGTGGTTCATCGCCGCGCCGACGATGATCATTGAGCGCCCCTTGGTCTTGTCGGCGTTGTCGGCGAACTCACGGGCGATCTGGATGGCTTTCTCGCGGCTGACGCCGGTGATCGCTTCCTGCCAGGCCGGGGTGCCCGGTACGCTGGCGTCGTCGTAGTCCCGGGCCACGTTGCTGCCGCCCAGGCCACGGTCGATGGCCAGGTTGGCCGCCGACAGGTCGAACACCGTGGCGACCTTGGCCACGCTGCCATCGGCCAACGTCACGTTGAGCACCGGCACGCGGCGGAACTGCACCGCGTCACCGGCCACGTGCTGGAAGTGTTCGTGGGCTTCACCGGCAAAGTACGGGAAGCCGACTTCGGCCACGTCTGCGCCGATCAGGCTGAGCTTGAGGTCGATGGCACGGCCTTCGCCGCCCTCTTTGGCGAGAATGTTCCACTTGCCCTTCTCGCCCCAGCGGTAGCCGATGGAACCTTGTGGCGACACCAGCTCACCGCTCTCATCGAGGGCGATGGTTTTCCATTCCGGGTTGTTGTCCTGGCCCAGGTTGCCGGTGAGGTCCGAGGCGCGCAGGAAGCGGTCGGGCTGGAAGCCGGCGCCGGGGGCAAACCCGGTCATGGGTTTGAGCATCACCAGCACCGGCAGGTCGGTGAAGCGCTTGGCGTAGTCGGTGAAATAGGTACTCGGGTGGTCGAGATGGAACTCTTTGAAGATCACATGATTGAAGGCCTGGGCCAACGCCGCGTCGGTACCCTGCTTGGGGTTGAGCCACAGGTCGGTGAGCTTGGCCACTTCCGAATAGTCTGGGGTGATGGCCACGGTCTTGGTGCCCTTGTAGCGCACCTCGGTGAAGAAATGCGCGTCCGGCGTACGGGTCTGCGGGACGTTGGAACCCCAGGCAATGATGTAGTTGGAGTTGTACCAGTCGGCCGATTCCGGCACGTCGGTCTGCTCGCCCCACACCATCGGCGAGGCCGGTGGCAGGTCGCAGTACCAGTCATAGAAACTCAGGCACACCCCGCCCAGCAGCGACAGGTAACGCGAGCCGGCGGCGTAGCTGACCATGGACATGGCCGGGATCGGCGAGAAGCCGACGATGCGGTCCGGCCCGTATTGCTTGATGGTGTAGACGTTGGAGGCAGCGATGATCTCGTTGACCTCCTCCCAGTTGGAGCGAATGAAACCGCCCATGCCGCGCTTGCTCTTGTACGACTCGGCCTTGGCCTTGTCCTCGACAATGCTCGCCCAGGCCTCCACCGGAGCCATGGTCAGGCGCGCTTCACGCCACAGTTTGAGCAACGGCTTGCGGATCTTCGGGTACTTGAGCCGGTTGGCGCTGTAGATGTACCAGCTGTAGCTGGCGCCACGCGGGCAGCCACGGGGTTCGTGGTTGGGCAGGTCGTTGCGGGTGCGCGGGTAGTCGGTCTGCTGGGTTTCCCAGGTGATCAGGCCGTTCTTCACGTAGATCTTCCACGAGCAGGAGCCGGTGCAGTTCACCCCGTGGGTGGAGCGCACGATCTTGTCGTACTGCCAGCGCGAACGGTAGACGTTTTCCCAGTCGCGGGACTCCTTGCGGGTCTCGCCGTGCCCCTCGGAGAACTCGTCTTGCTTGCGGTTGAAGAACCGCAGTTGATCCAGTAAGTGACTCATGGTGCTTTCCTCATCAGGCGTGCCGTGGGGTGCGTTGCCCCGCGAATTCAGGTCGGACTAGCAGGGTGTGGCGCAGCCCTTGCGGGCGTACCACCACCAGGTCACGACGATGCAGCTCAGGTAGAAACCGACAAACATGTAGAAGGCCATGGCCGGGCTGCCGGTGGCGGCCATGGAACTGCCGAAGGATTTAGGGATAAAGAACGCGCCGAACGCGCCCATGGCCGAGCTGAACCCCAGCACCGCAGCAGATTCCTTGCCGGCGTCCTTCAGGGCCTGTTCACGCACCGCAGCGGGTCTGCCGGCACTGGCCTTCTCGTGAACGGTGCGGAAGATCACCGGGATCATGCGGAAGGTGGAGCCGTTGCCGATGCCGGTGGTGATGAACAACAGCATGAACAGGCCGAGAAAGCCGTAGAAGCTGCCGCCCTGCCCGTTCTGCGGCAGAAAGTGCAGCACGCCGAACACCATCACGATCATCAGCACGAAATTCCACAGGGTCACCCGCGCACCGCCCAATTTGTCTGCCAGCCAGCCGCCGAGCGGGCGTACCAACGCGCCCACCAACGGGCCGAGGAAGGCGAATTTCAGCGCGACCACCTCGGGAAACGAGGTCTTGATCAGCAGCGGGAACGCCGCCGAAAAACCGATGAATGAACCGAAGGTCGCGAGGTACAACCAACACATCAGCCAGTTGTGCTTGCGTTTGAAGATCACCGCCTGGTCGCTGAACGACGCGCGGGCGCTGGACAGATCATTCATGCCGAACCACGCGGCCACGGTGACGGTGAGGATGAACGGCACCCAGATGAAACCGGCGTTCTGCAACCACAGCTGGCTGCCGTCGGCCAGGGTTTGCGGTTGCCCGCCCATCAGGCCGAACACCCCGAAGGTGATCACCAGCGGCACGCAGAACTGCATCACCGACACGCCCAGGTTACCCAGGCCGGCGTTCAAACCGAGGGCGGTGCCCTGCTGCGCCTTGGGGTAGAAAAAGCTGATGTTGGACATGCTCGAAGCGAAGTTGCCGCCGCCGAAACCGCAGAGCAACGCGATCAATACGAACACGCTGTACGGCGTGTCGGGGTCCTGCACCGCGAAGCCCATCCACAGCGACGGCAGCAGCAACGACGCGGTACTCAGGGCGGTCCAGCGGCGCCCGCCGAAGATCGGCACCATGAACGAGTAGAGCACCCGCAACGTCGCGCCAGACAGGCCCGGCAGTGCCGCCAGCCAGAACAGCTGGTCGGTGCTGAAGCTGAAGCCGATGGCGTTGAGGCGCACGATCACCGTGCTCCACACCATCCACACGGCAAAGGCCAGCAACAGCGCGGGGATCGAGATCCACAGGTTGCGGGTGGCGGTCTTCTTGCCGCTGGCGCCCCAGAACGCCGGGTCTTCGGGGCGCCAGTCATGGATCACCGGGCCCGAGGTGGGCTTTTGCGCAATGGACATGATCATTCTCCTTGGAGCGCGGGCTTGCCGAGCAGCGGTTGTTTGCGGATTTCGCTGAAGTACATCCAGGCGAGGGACACCCAGACCACGCCGTACATCAACATGAAGCAGGAAGAGCGCACGCCGGAGAGGTCCACCAGGGCGCCGAACATAATCGGCAGCACAAAGCCACCCAGACCACCGGCCAGGCCGACGATGCCGGACACCGCGCCCATGTTTTGCGGGTAGTCGTTGGCGATGTACTTGAACACCGAGGCCTTGCCGAACGCGAAGGCGATGCCCATCACGAACAGCAGCACGGTGAACAGCGCAGGCGTGAGGCCGATGTGGAAATCCAACGGGCCGTTGACGGTCATCACCTGCAGTTGGGTCTGCGGGTAGCTGAGCAGGAACAGGCACACCCAGCTCACCCACAACACCCACCAGGTCACGCTCTGCGCGCCCCAGCGGTCGGACATCCAGCCGCCCACGGCGCGCAGCACACCACCCGGCAGCGAGAAACACGCAGCCAGCAGCGCAGCGCTTTGCAGGCTGAAACCGTACTCCTGCACGTAGTACTTGGTCACCCACAGCGCCAGCGCCACATAGCCGCCGAACACAATCGAGTAGTACTGGCAGTAGCGCCACACGGCCGGGTCTTTGAGGCACAGCAACTGCTGGCGCAAGGAAGCGCCGCCGGCGCTGCGGTGGGCCTTGTTTTCGCTGGTGAGGAACCAGAACAGCAGCGCGGTGATAAACAGGATCGCGCTGAACACCTTGGGCACCAGGTGCCAGGTGCCGAGGGCGATCAGGCCCGGCGCGAGAAACTTGGTCACCGCCGCCCCCGCGTTGCCGGCGCCGAACACGCCCATGGCGAAGCCCTGGTTGTGCTTGTCGAACCATTTGGCGACGTAGGCGATGCCCACCGAAAACGAGCCGCCGGCCAGGCCGACAAACAGGCCCAGCACCAGGAACTGCCAGTAGGCGGTGGCGTAGGTGATCAGGTACAGCGGCAACACGCAGGCGAGCATCAGCAGGAAGAACACGATGCGCCCGCCGAAACGGTCGGTGAGCAGCCCCAGTGGCAGGCGTACCAGGGAGCCGGTCAATACCGGCGTAGCGGCCAGCAGGCCGAACTGGGTTTCGTTGAGTTGCAGCAGCTCCTTGATGGGCACGCCAAGCACGGCGAACATCATCCACACCATAAAGCAGACGGTGAAGGCCAGGGTGCTCATGCCCAGCACCAGGCCTTGTCTTATAAGGGGTTGAGTCACGGTATGCGCTCCAGAAAGTGATTCCATGGGCGCAGGTTAGGGGCGGCACTTGGGTGGAACTTGACCCAGGTCAACGTCCGCCGGGTGGGTATGGGGCTATGCTCGCCGCGTCTACCTCCAAGGAGGTAGGCACCAGAACAAGAGAAAGCCTTTATTTATCAATGGATTGTTCTCTTGTGCCGGCTTTTGTCCGTGGGAGGGTTTGCCGGCAATTCTTTAGAGGTAGTGCGCCAGGGAAGGCCATTGACACCCCCCTTTCCCGCTCCAGGTGCGACCATGCTGCTCTGCCATCCACTCCGACTGCACCGTCATGCTTGACTGGCTGCGCAGCTCCCTGCCCGCCCGCGCCGGCCTGGCGGTGATCCTGATCGCGATCCTGGCCCTGGCCAGCTCCCTCAGCGCCGGGCTGATCGCCTGGTTCAGCCAGGGCGACGCCGCAGCGATCAACACCGCAGGCTCGGTGCGCATGGAGACCTACCACCTCAGCTGGAAGCTGGCGGCCGGCGCGCGCGCGGATGAGGTCGCCGAGGTCAGCCAGAGCCTGCAACGCCGGCTCGACAGCCCCTCGCTCAAGGCGGCGCTGGAAGACGGCCCGCAAAGCGCCCTGTTGCAGAGTTACCAGCAGATCCGCCAACGCTGGGACACCGAACTGCGCCCGGCGGTAATCCGCGGTGATGCCGACTTGTTCCAGGCCCGCGCGCCGGCGTTCGTCGAGCAACTGAACCAGTTCGTCAGCCTGTTGCAGCAACAGAGCGAACAGAAGCAGAGCTGGCAGCAAGGCATCCAGGGCCTGGCATTGTTCAGCACCTTGATCATCCTGCTGCTCGGCCTGTACGAGTTGCAGTACGGCGTGGTCAACCCGCTGGAAGAACTGGTGCACGCCACCCGGCGTTTTCGCGACGGCGACTTCAAGACCCGGGTCAACCACCGCTCCGAGGATGAACTGGGTCAACTGGCCCTGAGTTTCAACGCCATGGCCGAGACCATCGAGGCCTCCCATCGCACCCTGGAAACCCAGGTACAGCTCAAGACCCTCAACCTGCAACAAGCCAACGCCGCCCTCGAACTGCTCTACCAGAGCAGCCGCAGCCTGGCCACGCGCCTGGCCAACGCCGAGGGCCTGGATGAACTGATCCGGCGCTTCCAGAAACGCCTGCCGGGCCTGCGCCTGTCGCTGTGCCTGCAAGGTCACTTCCTTGCCCCGGCCCAGCAGATGCTGGCCCTGCACGGCGAGAACAGCCGCAACGTGTGCGCCATCGGCGACTGCGCCACCTGCCAGAAACACAAGGCCGCACCACCGCAGGTGTTCAGTATCAGTAACCAGGGCACGGAACTGGGCGAACTCAAGGCGCACTTCCTCGATGGCCACCCGCCCCAGGACTGGGAAAAACAACTGATCCAGGCCCTGGCCAACCTGATCGGCACCTCGCTGTCGCTCAAGCGCCAGCGCGAGCAGGACCACCGCCTGTTGCTGCTGGACGAGCGCACCATCATCGCCCGCGAACTGCACGACTCCCTGGCCCAGGCGCTGTCCTACATGAAGCTGCAAGTGAGCCGCATGCAAACCCTGATCCGCCGTGGCGAGCCGGTGGAAACCCTGGCCTCCGTCACCAGCGAACTGCGCGATGGCCTGAACAACGCCTACCGCCAACTGCGCGAATTGCTCACCACCTTCCGCCTGCAGATCCACGACGCCGGGCTGGTGCAGGAGCTGCAGGACACCGCCGAAGAATTCTCCCGACGCGGCGAATTCCAGGTGCACTTGCACGCGGACGCCCTGGCCTTCCAGCTGTCGGCCAGCGAGCAGATTCACATGCTGCAGATCACCCGCGAGGCGCTGTCCAACTGCCTGCGCCACGCACATGCACAGAATGCCTGGCTGCAACTGCGCCAGGTCGGCGAAACCGTGAGCCTGAGCATCGAAGATGATGGCCGGGGCTTCTGCGGCGCCGTCGACCAGCGCGAACACCACGGCCTGACCATCATGGACGAACGCGCCCGCAGCCTGCACGGCCTGCTTGAGATCAGCCCACGCGAGCCCCAGGGCACCCGCGTGCAACTGCGTTTCCAGCCGGAATTCCTCGGCCACACCCTACAAGGCAGCACCTCATGAACGTCCCTCTTCGTCACCGGATCCTGCTGGTCGACGACCACCCGATGATGCGCCACGGCATGCGCCAGATCCTCGAACTGGAAGATGACCTGCACGTGGTCGGCGAGGCCGGCAACGGCCAGGAAGCCCTCGACCGGATCGCCAGCCTGCAACCGGACCTGGTGCTGCTGGACAACAACATGCCGCAGATGAACGGCCTGGAAACCCTGCGCCGCCTGCGGGCCATGGACTACGCGGGCAAGGTGTTGCTGTTTACCGTGTCCGACGCTGAAGACGATATTCGCGATGCGCTGCGCCTGGATGCCAATGGGTACCTGCTCAAGGACATGGAACCGGAATTGGTGGTCGAGTTTATCCGTGATGCGTTGCATGGTGCATTGGTGATCAGCCCTGGCTTGACCAGGGTCCTGGCCCAGGCGTTGCGCTCGCCGCAACCCCATGCGGCGGTGGAATTGACCGAGCGGGAGCGGCAGGTGTTGAAGACGATTGCCAGTGGCTACAGCAACAAGGTGATCGGGCATAAGTTGGGGATTACCGAGGGGACGGTGAAGGTGCATGTGAAGAATTTGCTGCATAAGCTGGGGTTGAGGTCGCGGGTGGAAGCGGCGGTTTGGGCGATGGAGCATTTGAGGCAGGTCGGGTGAGTTTTTTTGAGGTTGAGGGGTGTGAGTACATATCCGTTATTTAGGTAACGGCTGCTGACGGTTCCGCTCTTACAGCGGGTCACTTTTGGAAGAGCGCTGTATGGACCGGACACAGGGTTGACGGGGCGCCGAAGATCAAAAGCAAGAGCGACTCGCTGCACATCGCAGATACGCTTTTTGTGCTGTGTAACCCACTTACTGTGGCGAGCGGGCTTGCCCCGCGTCGGGCTGCGAAGCAGCCCCAAAAAACAGTGAGGTCGCCGCGTTCATCCTGGTTTGGTTACTTTTGGGCTCTTTTCAAAAGTGACCCGCCGTAAGGGCGGAACCATAGGCGGCCGTTACCGAAGAAACGGATATGCCCACCGACATATGCCCACCGAGCCCCCCCAACGAGGCATACCCCAACCCCCGGGGCGCAGATGCCGTCAGGTCGCAAGCCCCCGCCCGGCCCGCTCCAGATTGCGCCACAACCAGGGCGGCAAGACCTCCGGGTCGAGGCTGTCGATCAGGTTCTTCAAACCCAACCCCAGCTCCGTGTCCCCTTCGATCACCAGGCGCCGCCGGAAGAACAACGTATCCGGGTCTTCCTGCCGACTGGCCAGCAATAGAAATTCGCGCCAATTGCCGCTGATGGTCACCTGGGCCTGCGCCTTCTGCGCAATCCGCAACCCGTCCCGCGTCAATGTCAGGTACCAGCACAAACCCAGGTCCGGAATCCGCAGGCACAGCCAGCGCCCGCGCAGCAGGTCAAAACCGCCGTCGCGCAGCGGCTCGGCCAGGCAGCGGTTGAGCCCCTGTTGCAACGCCAGGCGCTGCACTGCGAAAGGCACACGGCGAACCAGCGGCAATACCCGGTCAGCGCCCTTGAGCAACCATTGCTTGCGACTCAACACAACCCCACCTCCTCGACCCGTAACATGCCGGCCTGCCCATGCCAGTAACCGTTGCAGCCACTCACCACCAACGGCGGCGTGGCCCCCTGGCGCACCTCGTCGAAGGCACGCACCACCTCGGCCATGCCCTCGGCCCGTGGGCTCAGGCGCAACAGGTCGGCGCCACAGGCCACCAGACCGGGATAGTCCGCCAGCAAGTTGGTCACCTCGGCGGACATCGTCTGAATCCCATTCAAGGTAAACAGCGCCTGCCCCTCCTGGCTGGTCAACGCCATGCCATCCGGGTAATTGATGCAACAGAACTGACAGTCGTCCTTGGGCCGGTTTTCCGCACGGGCGCTGAAGCAGCGCGCCGAGTACGCCAGGGGCAAATGGCCGTAGGCGAAGATCTCCACCTCGGGCAGCGGCCGCCCCAGTTCGCGGACCTGCTCCAGCACATCGGCGATCAGCCCGTGGGAGCATTCCACCGGCGGCACCCAGCGTTGCATGCCTGCGTCGAGCAGTTGCACCAGAGCGTGGCCGTTGTAGAGGTTGAGCGCCGGGCCACCGACAAAGGGCACTTTGCGCTCGATCAGCAACTGCACGGCGCCCATGTCGTTGGCCTCCACCAGCAACTCGCCGTTGTCGCACAGGCGGCGCAGGCTGGAGAGTTCGGACGCGGCTTCGATCAGGGTAAGGCTCGACAGCACGATCTGCGCCGGGCTGCACGCCTGCAACTCACGCCCCAGGCCCAGCCATTGATCCAGGTTCAGCGCGCGGCGTTTGGCGCACACGGTTTCCCCCAGGTAAATCACGTCCAGGGGCAAGGCGGCCATGTCGGCGTAGAAGCGCCCCAACTGTTCCTTGTCCCAATAAAACAGCACCGGTCCCAGGCTGAGTTTCATGTGTGTGTCCTCATTGCCATGCACGATGGTAAGCCCCCAGGGTGGTCTGGCTGCCTTCGGAAAGCCCGGCAAGCACCTGGCGCCATTGGTCCTGGACCGCGAAATGGGCCGGGCTGCTGCGATGGGCGTCGAGGGCGGCGCGCCATACGCGGGTAACTTGCTCCACATAGGCCGGGCTGCGTTGCCGGCCTTCGATCTTCACCGCTTCCACGCCGATGGCACTGAGTTCGGGCAACAGGTCCAGGGTGTCGAGGCTGGTGGGCTCTTCCAGCGCATGAAAGCGCTTGCCGCCCACCAGGAAGCGGCCCTTGCAGAGGGTCGGGTAGCCGGCGGGTTCGTCCGGGGTGTAGCGGTCGATCAGCACTTCGCTCAGGCGTGCGCTGAGGCCATCGGCGTCCTCGCTCCAGCGCACCGCCTTGGCCGGCGAACACACGCCGCACAGGTTGGGGGATTCGCCGGTGATGTAGGAGGACAGATGGCAACGCCCTTCGGCCATGATGCACAGGCTGCCAAAGCCGAACACCTCGATGGGCACCGTGCCGCTGGCCGCCACCTGCTTGACCTGGGCCAACGACAACACCCGAGGCAACACGGCGCGCCGGATGCCGTAGCGTTCCACATAGAATTTCAACGCCGCCGCATGGGTGGCCGAGCCCTGCACCGACAGGTGCAACGCCAGCTGTGGATGACGTTGCGCGGCGTAGCCGAGAACGCCGGGGTCGCCGGCGATCAGGGCGTCCACGCCATGGTCGGCGGCACGGTCCACGGCGCGTTGCCAGCGCGACCAGATTTTCGGTTGCGGGTAGGTGTTGACCGCCACGTAGAGCTTGCGCTGGTGCTGGCGGATATGGGCGACAGCAGCGTCGAACTGCTTGTCGTCCATGTTCAGCCCGGCGAAGTGCCGGGCATTGGTGTCATCGCGAAAACCCACGTACACCGCGTCGGCGCCTTGGCGTACAGCGGCTTTCAGCGCAGGCAGGTTGCCTGCCGGGCAGACCAGTTGCATGGTGGCTCCTTATTGAAAATCGGCAAACGACAGGAACGGCACGGCGGCACCCTTGAGCACCTGCTGCTCGCGCTCGACGATCACCAGGCCATCGGCCCAGCAGGCGGCGGCGAGCATCGCCGAGCTTTGCTGGGGGTGCAGGATGGCGCGCAGCTGCCCATCGCTGTCGGGGCTCAAGCGCGCACGCAGGTACTGGCGGCGCTTGTTGGGTTTGAGCCACTCGAAGGCCGCCGGCACGCTGACAGGCACCGGCAACACCCGCTCCACACCTTGGGCGCGCAGCAGGAACGGGCGCACCACGATCAGCGTGGTGACCAGCGCGGCGGTGGGGTTGCCCGGCAGGCCGATCCAGGGTTTGCCGGCCACTTGGCCGAACGCCAGGGGTTTGCCGGGCTGGATCGCCAGGCGCCAGAACTCGACCTTGCCCAGTGCCTGGATCGCCTGTTTGAGATGGTCCTCTTCACCCACCGACACGCCGCCGGTGGTCAGCGGCAGGTCGCACTCAGACGAGGCCAGCATCAACGCATCGCGGCTGGCCGCCAGGGCGTCGGCCATCACGCCGTAGTCGTGTACCTCCACGCCCCAGCCACGCAGCAACGCCGCCACAAGGTAGCGATTGCTGTTGTAGATCTGCCCCGGCGCCAGCGACTCGCCCGGCTCGCGCAGTTCATCGCCACTGCTGAGCAGGCACACGCGCAGTGGCCGGTAGACCTTGACCCGGGGAATGCCCGCCGCCGCCAGCAGGCCGAGCTCCTGGGCGCGCAGGCGTTTGCCGGTGCTCAGTACCCGTTGCCCGCGTTGCAGCTCTTCGCCGCGCTTGCGAACGTGTTCGCCCAGGCGCAACGGCGGGCACCAGATGCGCTGGCCATACACCCGGCAGCGTTCCTGCGGCACCACGCTATCGGCGCCCGGCGGCAGCGGCGCGCCGGTGAAGATGCGCACGGCTTGCCCGGGCTGCAACGGCACATCCGTGCTGTGCCCGGCGGCGATCCGCCCGACCACTTCCAGGTAGCCGCCCTGCTCCGGCACGTCAAACGCGCGCAGGGCGTAGCCGTCCATGGCGCTGTTGTCCCAACCCGGCAGGTCGCGGGGCGAGAACACCTCTTCGGCGGTCACCCGGCCCAGGGCCTGGGCCAACGCAAGCATTTCGGTGGCCGGTGGCGGCGGCGCCTGGGCCAGCAACTGCTCGATGGCCTCCTCTACCGGCAGCAGGTCGCCGCTGTCGCAGGTACTCATGAGCGTGCCTCACAGGCAGCGAGGCTCTGATCGAGTTGCGGCTTGAGGTGCGGCGCAAAATTGCACGGGCCGGTACGGCTGTCCAACTGGCCAACCAGGATCTGGTCCCAGGCAGTACGACAGGCCCCCGGCGAACCGGGCATGCAGCACACCAGCACGCCGTTGCTGAAACCGGCCAGGGCCCTGGATTGCAGGGTCGACATGCCGATTTCCGCCAGCGATACCTGGCGGAACAACTCGCCAAAGCCATCCACCTGTTTGTCCAGCAGCGGCAACACCGCCTGGGGCGTGTTGTCGCGCGCGGTGAAGCCGGTGCCGCCGGTCATCAGCACCACTTGCACCTGCGGGTCGGCGATCCATTGCGAGACGCGTGCGCGGATCTGGTAGATGTCATCCATCACGATGCCCCGGTCGATCAGCATGTGGCCGGCACGTTGCAGGCGGTCCACCAGCGTGTCCCCGGAGGTGTCGGTGTCGTAGGTGCGGGTGTCGCTGATGGTCAGCACCGCGATGTTCAGGGAAACGAAACTGCATTGGGTCAGATGGGCCATGATCCAGGCTCCAGGCGTTGAAAAGATGCGTCCAGCCTGCGCCGCATCGGGCGCAGGGCCTATTCCTCGAAGGAGGTATGCCGTCAGGGGGCCAGGCGCGTGCGCTGCCACCCGCTGTCATGCAGGCGGTAGTCGAGGCGGTCGTGCAAGCGGTCTGGCCGGCCTTGCCAGAACTCGATGCGCCGGGGTTGCAGGCAGTAGCCGCCCCAGTGCTCGGGCCGGGGCGGCTGGCGCCCGGCAAAACGCTCGGTGACCTCGCGCAGGCGCCCTTCCAACTCGCTGCGATGGGCCAGGGGCTGGCTCTGGGGCGAGGCCCAGCTGCCCAACTGGCTGGCGGCCGGGCGGGCATCGAAGTAGTCGTCCGACAGCTCGGCATCGGCCTTCACCACCGGGCCTTCGATACGCACCTGGCGCTCCAGGCCCGGCCAGAAGAACGTCATGGCGGCATGGGGGTTGTCCGCCAGTTCATGGCCCTTGGCGCTCTGGTAATTACCAAAAAAGAAAAACCCGTCGGCGCTGAAGCCCTTGAGCAGCAGGATGCGGCAGTGGGCATGCCCCTGGCCGTCCACCGTGGCCAGGGCCATGCTGTTGGCCTCGGCCGGCGGCACTTCGGTCTTGCGGGCCTGGTCCAGCCACTGGCCGAACAGCTCCAGCGGGTCGGCCTGCGGGCAGTCGTCGCGAAGGCCGTAGAGGGTGTAGTTGCGGCGCAATTGCGCAAGGGACAGGGGCATGGCGCGGTCCTCCAGAAAGTTCGCCACAGTGTGGGAACTGGCGCACCGTTATCCCTTGACCGCGATCAACAATCGGCCGCGGCATGACGCCGCATACCGCTTACCACAACGACTTGGCGATGATCACGATCAGCACCATGCGCGCGAGGATGCTGCGCCGAATCCACCGTGCACGCTTGGCGCTCAGGCGCTGTTTACCCAGCCAGTACGCCAGCAACAGGTAGTGCCCGATGATGCTCAGGGCCAGCAGGATTTTCAGGCTCAGCAGCCACGCAAAACGACTGTTCCACGGCACGCCCCAGTAGTGCCAGGCCAGCCCCAGGCCCGCGCCGTACAGCACGATGACCACCAGATGCAGCACCCGTCGCGAGCGCCGGGCAATCGCCTGGTCGCAGGTGAACTGCGCGGACCAGGCCAACTCCTCCCGGGCGCTGTGCCAGATCACCACTTCAAAAAACAGCGTGCCGATGAACGCGCTGGCCGCCAGCAGATGAACCATCAATAGCACTGAATACATGGATCTCTCCTAACCCGGATGCCCGTCGACACGCGCCTGCCACAGCATCGGCCCGTAGCGCCACAGGTACAGCCCCAGGCCGACGGACCAGCACAGCGCGGCCAGCCACAACGCCGCCACCGGCCACACCAGCACCAGCAGCACCCGGCACACACACGCCAGGTTCAGCAGCGCAAAGGCCAGGGTCATCCCCGAGGGCGGCTGCAATGGCCGGCCGGTATGGCCCAGGCTGACCCGCGCGATCATCGCCAGGATCAACCCGGCCATGGCGCCGATGGTCAAGGCGTGCACCGCCAGGCTCGGGTTGAGCGGCACGCCAAAATGCCACAGCGCCATGCCCAGGCACGCCAGCGCCAGCCAGGCATAGGCCAGGTGCAGGGACCACAGCAGCGGCACCCGCCACAGGCCGCGATCATGCCAACGCGCCAGGCGCAGCAGGTGGCCCACGCCCAGCAGCGCGAACAGCACACCGATCCAGGCCCGTGGCAACAAGGCCACCCCACCGGCATACAACAGCCCCACTAGAATCGAACCGCCCAACAGCAGGTGATCCAACCAGGGCCAGGGCTTGACCGCCGCGACCCGACCCAGGCCGCGCTGGGTGAAAAACGGGATCACCCGCCCGCCGATCAGCCCCATCATCGCCGCCACCAGCCAGAGGCCGGTCAACACCGCCTGGCGCCGCAGGCCCTGGTCATACAGTGACAAGCCATCGGCCACCGCCAGCAATACCAGCACCAGCACAATCGGATAATTGCGCGTCTGCCGCACCTGCCACAGCGTCCATCCCATCACGCCCGCCACAGCCAGCGGGAAGCTCAGTTCCAGCACCACCAGCAATGGCAGCGGGAGGTCGAGCAACCAGCCCACGCGCGCCGCCAGCCACAGCGCCGCCAGTGCGCCCAACGGTGCCCCGCTGAGTCCGGGACGACCGGTCCAGGTCTGCACCGCCGTCAGCAAGAAACCGGCGATGATCGCCAGGCCAAAGCCGAACAGCAGTTCATGCCGATGCCAGGCCAGCCAGCCGCAGGCCGGTTGCCAACTGCCGGTCATGCCGCCCAGGGCCAGCAGCCACAGCGGCACCGCCAGCGCGGCCAACAGGCAGGCACCGAGGAAAAACGGCCGGAAGGCCAGGCGAAACAGCGGGGTAATCGACATGGCCTTGCGTCGATCCAGTACGTGCATGGCAGGGCTCCTGAATTTATCACTGCGCCGATGGTGCGCCGGTGTGCGCATCTTGCCCTTGTCGCAGATCAAGCTGCGCCAAGGGCAACCGGATTAACCTCGGAGCAAGTTCGCCTTGCTCGGCACGCTGTGCGTGCGCCTGCACCAGCGGGTCAACAAGATCGAGTTTGCCGAGGGCACGTCCCGCTAGTGTCAGCCGAACAGACCCAGACCAATGCGGCTGCAATCACCGTGCACCGTGAAACCCTCATCGGTGCGACGCCACGGCGTACCTTGATGTGCATCAAGGGCTTTACCAGGTCAGGTAAAACATGCTCTTGGCCAACAGCACGATGGCGACCATATGCCCGAACAGGCTCAGATGGATAACCCGCAGGTAAGCCGCACTCACCCGGCCACGGCGCATGCGCAGCATCGTCAGCAGAAAGTGCAGCAGCACACTGGCGGCGAGGATCAGCTTGAGGGTCAACAGGGTGCCGAACGACGACGCGAACGGCGCGGCCAACACCGGCAGGTAACGCAAGCCGACCATGCCCAGCCCGGCGCCGAACAGCACCAGCAACACCCACGGCATAAGCGCCCGGGCACGCACACCGATGCCTTGCTCGACCTGCAGCATCACCCGCGCCGGCAATTGCCGATGCAGACCGCCCAGGATCAGCACTTCGAAAAACACCGTGCCGATGAAGATCAGCGCGGCGAACAGATGGGCCAGCAGAAACAGCAGGTAAAGCATGGTGGCCTCGCAGGTGGCGTCGAGGCGACAGTGTGGCGGCCTGGAGGCTTGCGCGCCTTGACGTCGGTCAAGCCCGTTACAGCCACGGGATGCTGTAGCTGACAATCAGCCGCGTCTCGTCCTTGTCCGCCGTGTCATTGCCGCGCAATACCGCACTGCGCCAGGTAAAGCCCAGCCCTTTCAAGGCGCCGGTGGGGATCACGTAGTCCAGGCGCAGGTCGCGCTCCCATTCGCTGTTGTCGCGGCCGGCGGTGCGGATATGGCTGCCGTGAATGTAAGTCACACTGGAGCGCAACCCCGGTACGCCCAGGCTGGCAAAGTCATAGGCATAACTGCCCACCATGGCCTGTTCGCCGGCATTCACAAACTTGAGCGACTGGGAGTTGGTGATCAGGTAAAGCGAACGGCCCTGCCCCTGGTTGATGTGCGGGAAGTCACTTTGCCCGGTGGTTTTCTGGTAGCCCAGGCTCAGCGAATGCCCGCTCAAGCCATAGGTGAACAGTGCGCTCCACAAGCGGTTGTCGACCTTGCCTGTGGTGACGCCGGGCGCGTAGTAGCCCGAGCCGACATAACCTTCGCTCCGGCCCGACGCACTGCCGTTCTTACCGTCGGCGGTGCTGTAGAAATACCGCAGGTCGCTCTTGAGCTGCCCCACCGGCAGTTGCCAGTTGTGCACCAGGCCCAGGAAGTGCTGTTGGTAGAAGTTCTCCAGGCTGGCGTAGTAGTACTGCACCTGCAGTTGCTTGCTGACGGTGTAATCCACGCCGCCGTAGTAGAACTGGTGACTGGACTTGCCCTTGACCGGGTCATTGGCGCCGGCAATCGACAGGCCTTGGCCGTTGCTGGAATTGCGGTCCACGACCTGCTCGATCTTGCCCGCGATCAGGTTGATGTCCTTGAAGTCCCTGGACTCCACCTGATAGCCGCGGAAAGTCTGGGGCAACAGGCGCCCGTCTTCGGTGGTCAGCACCGGCAGCCTGGGCGTCAGGCTGCCAGCCTTGAGTTGGGTCTGGGCAATGCGCAGTTTGCCGGTGACGCCGGTCTTGCTGAAGTCATGGGCGGCCTTGCCATCGTCCAGCGGGAAGACGCTGCCGGGGGTGTTGTCGGCACCGGACTTGCCGGCCCGGCCCGAGGCGTCCAGGCGCAGGCCGTACCACTCTTGCAGGTCCAGGCCCAGGCCGACCGTGCCTTCGGTGAAACCGGACTGGTAGTTGAACATAAAGGCCTGGCCCCATTCCTTGTCCGAGGCGGCCTTGGCGTTGCGGGTGTCCTGGTTGTAGTAGAAGTTGCGCAGGTCGAGGCTGGCTTTGCTGTCATCGATAAAACCCGACGCAGCCGCCTGCTGCGCAGCGCCGATAGAGACGGCGAGCACCAGGCAAGTCTTGTGGTTCATGAAGGCTCCGAGCAGTAAGTGAGGCGATCCGTCGCAGCCCCGGCCTGTTCTTGTCGCAGGCCTGTAGAGCGGCACTCGACGGGAGCGCGCACGGTATAGGCTTGATCCCTGGGGAAAAAGCCACGAACTGCACGATTCACTTTTTCAGTTTGCGTAACAATCCACCGAGCGGCGAGCGCGTGTCCAGCAGTGAGGTGCAGTGCAGACACGGCCCTGGTACGAGCCCGAATACCCTCTGGATGATGTAGATCACGGGCCGACCTCGATCACGACTTTACCGAAGGCGCCGCGCTGCAAATGGGCGAAGGCCCGGGGCGCTTCGGCAAAGCGGTAGGTGTGGTCGATCACCGGTTCGAGGCTGTGTCGCTCCACCATGCGAACCAGGTCTTCAAGGGCACGCCGTGGCCCCACCGCTACACCGACGATGGCGGCGCGCTTGGCCAGCAGGCTCATCAGCGACGCGCTCAACTGGTCGCTCTCGAGCAGGCCGATCACTGAGACACGCCCACCGTTGCTCACCGCTTGCAGTGAACGCGCCAGGTTGTCGCCACCGGCCATTTCCAGCACGTGCTCGGCGCCGCGTCCGCCGGTCAGTTCCAGCACGGCGTGGTGCCAGTCCGGCACCCGGCCACGGTGGATGCCATGGGTGGCGCCCAGTTCGACGGCACGGGCGATTTTTTCATCGCTGCTGCTGGTGATGATCACACGGGCGCCATGGGCCGCCGCCAATTGCACGGCAAACAGCGAGACGCCGCCGGTGCCCTGCACCACCACGGTCTGGCCGGCGTGCAAGTGGCCGAGTTCGATCAGCGCCATCCAGGCCGTCAATGCCGCCACCGGCAAAGTGCTGGCCTGGGTGGCGTTCAACGAGCGCGGCGCGAGCACGCACCATTCGGCGGGGGTGGCCACGTACTCGGCAAGCATGCCGGGGATCGGGCCGCCTTGCGGTGGCGCGTCGGCCCAGGACAACGGCCTGCCGTCGACCCAGCCGGCGAAGAAACTCGACAGCACCTTATCGCCCACCTTGAACCGGCTCACACCCTCCCCCACTGCCACCACCGTGCCCGCCATGTCGGACGCCGGGGTGAAAGGGAATTGCAGGCTGGCGCCCATGCCGTTTTCCGCTACCTCGGCGTCACGGTAGTTGAGCGACACCGCCGCGACGCGCACCAGCACCTCCCCGGCCTTGGCCAGCGGTCGCGGCACACGGGCCAGGCGCAAGGTATGCAGGCCAAAGGTCGGGATTTCCCAGCGTTGCATCAAGTCAGTCATGTTCAGGTCTCTCGTGAGGGTTTTGCGCAAGGATAAGAACCTCGCTCCACGGGATTAAGTAGGGGGCGATTCCTGGGTCTGCGGAGCTTTCATTCCGCAATGCTGGCAATTGCGTTAGGGTATCGGGCAATTCCCGTCGGCAATCGGTGCATCAGATGGACAACCTCACGACCCTGAATGCCTTTGTGCAGGTCGCACACACTCACAGCTTTGTCGCCGCCGGGCGGGTGTTGGGGGTGACGGCGTCGGCGGTCGGCAAGAGCGTTGCGCGCCTGGAGGAGCGCCTGGGTGTGCGACTGTTCCACCGCAGTACGCGCAGCGTGACGTTGACTGCCGAGGGCGAGCTGTTTTTGCAGCGCAGCCGGCGCATCCTGCGGGAAATCGAGGAAGCCGAGGCGGAGTTGTCCCAAGTCAGCCAGGCGCCCAGTGGTCGCCTCAAGGTCAGCCTGCCGTTGGTGGGCCATCCGTTTTTGCCGGTGCTGGCCGACTTCAAGCAGGCCTACCCCGACGTCGAGCTGGACCTGAGCTTCACCGACCGCCGCGTGGATGTGGTTGAGGAAGGCTACGACGCGGTGTTGCGCAGCGGCGAGGCGCCGGACTCGCGCTTGAGTTCACGGCTGGTGGGGGATTATCGGATGATCGTCGTGGCGGCCCCCGCCTACCTCGAGCGTCACGGCACACCGCAGCGCTCCAGCGACCTGGCCCAGCACAGTTGCATCCTGTTCCGCTTCCCGAATACCGGCAAGTTGCAGCGTTGGCCGTTGCACACCCAGGGCATCGAACTCGACCAGCACCTGCCGGCGGCGATGATCTGCAACAACCTCGAAGCCCGGGTATGTTTTGCACTGCACGGCATTGGTATCGCCTACCTGCCGGACTTCGCCATTCGCGAGGCCCTCGACAGCGGGCAATTGCTGCAGGTGCTGCCTGACTGCACCGAGCATGGCAGCTTTCGCATGATGTGGCCGTCGAGCCGGCACCCGTCGCCCAAGTTGCGGGTGTTTATCGACTTTCTCAAGGAACGCCTGTTTCCCTGATCAAGTACTGTCGAAGTGCTGCCGCGCCTGAGGATGACGGACGTTGTCACGTGGATCCGCCAACACCTCAGGGCACCGGCAACCATCGACTGAATTCACCCCGGCTGTTCAACGGGCACCAGGCGAAGTCCGTTTGCGCAGGGGGCAATGCCTGGCGTTCAACCATCGCGTACGGCGAGCCCTTCCAATCAAACAGCGTTGCGCCCTGCCAGGCCAGGACCACACCCCTGGCCTGGCTTTTATCCGTCTGCACCCAACGCGCGGCAGCCGCCGCCATGAACGCCTCGATGGGTTCGTCATCGATCTGCGCCCGATACTCCGAGCCCAGCAGCCAGCGGCAGACGTTCACGTGGTAGGTCCAATCCAGCGGCGGCCGGTGGCGATAGGCCCAGGTCATGAAGCTGCGAAACAGGTTCAGGCCCTCGGGCGGGTCCAGCTTGAGCAGCGCCGGGCAGATGTCGAACAAAGTGTGCCAGTACGGCAGCAGGCGAGCATCCAAGTGCACGAAACTGCGGGAATTGCTGGGGTATTCAGGCGGCGCCGGCTCCGCGTGCAGGCGGCGGGACGCCTTGCTGACCAGGCGGTTGGCGCCTGTGGGCAACAGGTGGTTCATGAAACGCACTCACAGTCATGACGATGGGACGCCTCCCGGTTTCAGGAGGCCCAAGGCAAACGTCAGAATGCAGGGGAAGCGCGGGGGTTGGCCGACGGCCAGGAATATCGTGGCGGCGCCTTGTTGCGCCGTTCATGGGCCGGACGCGGGGGGTGTCCCATGCCCAGCAGCCAGGCCAGGCCGACCAGAAACACCAGCGCAACGGTCAGTGCGTTGCAGACCGGGCAGGCAAAGTAGTTCGAGATGTTGCTGGAAGATGGGCTACCCAACCCTTTGTCGGAAAGTGGCGCCTGGTTGCCGCTCACCGAACAGAACGCCCCACCGATGCCATTGAGCGCCTGCCCCGTCATCTGCCCATGCCCCAAACCGCAGACGAACAGGTTCATGAGCACGCAGAAGTACAGGGCCCAGGCGATCAGCGAACGGTCGGGGTGGCTCGATTTCATGGCGGCGACTCTACCACCCGCGCCGCAAAAGGATGAAGCGCGACATGCCCCTGTGGCAGAACGTCGCAGATTACGTGCGCTTCCCAGGGTTGGTAGACTGGGCGCCCTCAAAGCCTGACGTATTGATCCAGAGCAATGCAGGCGCTTCACAGGATGCACAGTTGATGAGTACGTTATTCACCCGCCGCAAGGTGCTGACCGGTATGGGCCTGTTGGGCCTGGGCAGCCTGCTGGGCGGCTGTGACTACAGCCCCAAGCTGAACTTCAAGTACGGCAAGGACTTGAGCGACAAGATCATGGGCCGCACCTTCAAGCTCAAGAACACCGACGGCGAGACCGTCACCCTCAGCTCGTACCGTGGCCTGATGCCGGTGGTGTTCTTCGGTTTCACCCAGTGCCCGGCCGTGTGCCCGACCACCCTGGCGCGCGCCGCCCAGGCCAAGAAGCTGATGGGCCGCGACGGCGAAATCATGCAGGTGGTGTTCATCACCCTGGACCCGGAACGCGACACGCCGGAGATTCTCGACAAGTACGTCAAGGCCTTCGACCCCAGTTTCGAAGCGCTGTACGGCACCCCGGAAGAAATCGCCGTGGCCGCCAAGGAGTTCGGGATCTTCTATGAAAAGATCCCCGCCGGCGACACCTACACCCTGTCCCACACCGCCACCAGTTTCGTGTTCGACACCCGTGGCAACCTGCGCCTGGGCCTGCAGGCATCCCTTACCGCTAAAGAGTGCGCAGAAGACCTGCTCACCGTCATGGAGGTCTGCTAATGACTGCCGTTCAACACCTCAAACGCACCCTTATCGGCATGACCCTGCTGGGCCTGGCCGCTCACGCCAGCGCCCAGGTACAAGTCACCGACGCCTGGGTACGTGCCACTGTGCCGGGCCAACCGTCCAGCGGCGCGTTCATGACCGTCACCGCCGACAGCGACAGCAAGTTGCTGAGCGTGGCCTCGCCGGTGGCCAAGGACGTGCAGATCCATGAAATGAGCATGAAGGACGACGTGATGCGCATGGGCCCGGTGAACTCGGTAGCCCTGCCGGCCGGCAAGGCCGTGACCCTCGACCCCGACGGTTACCACGTGATGCTGATGGGCCTGACCGGCCAGATCAAGGAAGGCGACCAGGTGCCGCTGACCCTGACGGTGCAGAACGCCAAGGGCGAAAAGCAGGCGATTGAAGTGAAGGCGCCGGTGCGTGGCCTGGATGGGATGGACCATAGCAAGATGGACCATGGCAAGATGCATTGAGACGTGCGCACCCGCCTCAATCCACGATAAATAGCCTTGCCCCGGCACTCGTCGAAGATCGATGCCCTTCCATGTCATTGCCCACCTGGTAACTCATCCCGGCCGTCAGCGTAAACTGACGGCCGTCTTCCAGTTCCGTGTGCAACTCGCCTTCCAGGCATAACAGCACATGCCCCCGCCAGCACCAATGGTCCGCCAGGTAGCCAGGCGTGTATTCGACCATCCGCACACGTGTTGTGCCGAAATGGCAGGTGCGCCACAGGGCATTGCCAGTGATGCCTGGGTGAATCACCGGTTCGACCGTGGACCAGTCGGTGGTGCCAAAAGGAACAGCAGTGAGATCCATGGCGAGCGCTCGCGTTGATTGATGTGACTTGAGGCTATTCACAAGACACGGTGGACGGTAGACACAGATCGACCCGTTTTATGAGATACGGGTATCCTGCCCGCAAAGAGCTCACGGACACGCCTATGCAGATCGACCCTGCCTACATCCTTCACGAAACCGAACACTGGCGGCTCAACCATCATCTGGCATCTGCGTTGCCCGGCTACCTGATGCTGGCGGCCAAAGCGCCGATCCACTCCCTGGCTGACATGCCGGAACCGGCGCTGGCCGAGTTGGGCGGGTTGCTCGCGAAGGTCCAGCGGGTAATGGAGGCGCAGCTGGAGCCGAAATGGCTGTACATCGGCCGGTATGGGCACATGCCGGGCTTCCCGCTGCACTTTCATTTCATCCCCGTGTATGACTGGGTAGAGGCGGCGTTTTGGCGTGATGAGCGTTATCGGGTGCTGCAGGGTTTTGGAACACAGGAACTGGCGCAAACATCGACCGATGGGGCTGAGTTGACGCTGTTTGTATGGCGTGAGTTTGGAGAACGCCTCACGCCACCGCAGGTCCAGGGAGACACGGTGCATCAAGTCATTGAGAGGCTGCGCGTAGCGTTTGCGCGTCAATGACGAGTGGTCTCAGGGGATCAGTTGTTTTGTCATCGGGATACACGCCAACGTCAGCCCCGACGGCGAGTAATAAACCGCCTGTTCATCCCCCGCATAGCCACACGCCCGGTAAAAGCTCGCCGCATTCAACGTCGCATCCAGCACCACGGTCTTAACCGCCATCTCCCGCGCAACCGTCTCAAGGTGATCGAGCATCGCCTTGCCATATCCGCGCCCGGTGCACTCGGGCAATACGAACAGTGCGCCGACTTCATTGTTGTCCAGATCAAGCATTCCAGTGACGACCGCCCTACCGTTCAGCCACCCCAGGTAAAACGGTTTATCCATCAGCGCACTGTAACCATCCTCGGCCTTGCCCCGCGTCCACAGCAGCATTTGCTCGCGCGTGTAAGCGCCGATGCATTGGCCACGAATGGCCTGCAAGCGGATGTCGAACGCCACCTGGGCGTGTTCTGGGGTAGCCCGTTTTATCTCCAGCATTTCACGCTCCTTCCATGAAATCATCGTGCCATTAGCACACTTGTGCTAATCGACCCCTCCCCCCTGCGGCGCTATATTCCCCGGCACTTCCAGCGCTCCTCCGGCACCGTGCATTTCTTGCGCGTGGGCGCGTTGTGCGCTGGAAAAACCATAACAACCCCAAGGAAGAAGCACCATGAAACTGCAATCCTCCGTTACCCGCCTCACCCTGCTGGGCGCCCTGATCATCGGCGTCGCCGGCTGCAGCAACATCAAACCTACCGAAGATCACCTCAAGACGCTGTCGGAGACCAACCTGGGCGAACCGGTCAAGCGTATTTCCAATGTGCGCAGCGACTCGATGACCACCTACTACGTCGCCAGTGCCGCCTCCGGCGAGTACAACTGCTCAGTGCCCAGCGGTGCCAGCGGCGGTATGTTCGCCGTGGCCAGCTTTGGCATGATGAAGCCTGCGGCCTACTGCCAACCCAAAGGTGCACGCGGCAACCCACTGCAGGGCTTCACCCAGTAACCGTCTGCTGGCTCAGGTCGCGCAAGGTCCCGCGCAGTTCGGCGGGACGCACCGGCTTGGAGAGAATGGCGATCCGGCGGTCGTGCAAGGCAGCCTGGATTCTCTCCACGTCATGCCCGGTGAGGATCAGCGCAGGGACGGCCCAGCCGCGTTGCTCGCGCAGGGCATCGATGCATTCGATACCAGTAGCGTGGTTGCCCAGGTCGTAGTCGGCGACGATGATGTCGCAGTCACTGACCAGAGCACGCCCCGAAGACTCCGCCTGTACCTCGCAACCCCAGCGCTCCAGCAGGGCCTGGGTGGCGAGCAGCACGTTGTGGTCATCTTCTACCAGGCACACCTTCAACCCGGTCAGCAGCCCGGCCTGGCGCGTGTCGTCGCGCGGTGCCGTGGCACGTGGCGCAGAGGCCAGGGTCAAACCATACAGGCTTACAGAAGTACCATGGCCCACCCGTGAGCGCAGGCCTACCTGCACGCCCATCAACTGCCCCAGGCGCTTGACGATGGACAGTCCAAGGCCGACGCCTTCGACGTCCTTGTCACGCAGGTGGCGCACTCGATAAAACTCCTCGAAGACCTTTGATAGATGCTCCTCGGCAATCCCCCGGCCCCGGTCATGAATCTCCACCGCCAAGCCGCCGTCGCGAACGCGCACGCCGATCAGCACAGGCCGTTGCGCGCCGTATTTGAAGCAGTTGGACAGCACGTTCTGCACCATGGTCGCCAGCAGCGCAGGGTCGACCAGCACCCAATGCGTGCAGGGCCGCAGGCGCAGCTCCACCCCGGCCCAACGCGCGGCCTCGGCGTTCTGGCGCACCAGGTCGGCAAGGAACTCGCCCAGGTGCACCGCCTGGTACTTGGGCAACACGCGGCCGTTGTCGAGGGTGTAGAGATCGAGAATCGAGCGGAACAATTGCGATACGTTGAGCAGCGAACGGTCGATGTTGTCGACCAGGCGCCGCTCTTCATCACCCAGCCGGGCTTCGCGCAGGCAAGCGGTGAACAGGCCGATGGAATGGATGGGTTGACGCAGGTCATGGCTGGCCTGGGCAAGGAAACGGGATTTTTCCAGGTTGGCGGCAATGGCCTGCTCGGAGGCCTTGCGCGTGCGCTCCAGCAGGATATGCGCGTACACCGGGATCACCGTGCTGGTGATCATCAACATCAGCACCATGAAGGGTTGCGCCTGCCACACCGGCGTCAGCCGATACACGATCAGCAGCGCCAGCAAGGCCAGCGCCGTGGCGATCGCCAGGTAGCGCGAGCCGTAGCGCATGCCGTTGCCCAGGTTGACCCATACCATCACCGCATACAACGGCAACGCCGCTTCACCGCCCACCACCATGCCGAACGAGGTGCCGGTGTAGTCGTGGATCATGCCGAAGATGCGCCGCGCCGGGTAATGCCCCGGCCAGCGCACGATGACTTGGCGCAAGGCAATGGAGGCCAGCAGGAACAGGAAGATATACAGGATCACCGGCAGGTAGGTGTCCACCGACTGTCCCGGCAGGAAGCCCAATGCACCGATGTAGACGATTGCAATGCTGGCGACCACGATGCGCAGGTTGGCCTGGTCGAGTTCGGAGTTAGTCTCAAGACTCATGGGTTTACGTCCTTGTGCGGCAGTCATCAATTCCTTAACGCACCGCAGGCAGGCCCTGGGCACGGTGGTAAGGTAGCATGCAACGGCACAACCTTGCCCCAGGGAGGAGCACCCCCATGACCGGCCGTATCATCATCGCCGATGACCACCCGATGTTCCGCGAAGGTATGGTGCGCACCGTGCAGCGCCTGCTGCCGGACGCCCTGGTGCAGGAAGCCGGCGACCTCGACGGTGTGCTCGCGCTGATCCGCGACGGCGGCGAGATCGACACGCTGATCCTCGACCTGCGCTTCCCCGGCCTGACCTGCATGAGCCAACTGGTCGAACTGCGCCAGCAATTGCGGCGCACCACGCTGATCGTGGTATCGATGGTGGACGACCCGGCGCTGATCGACCAAGTCATGGCCCTGGGCACGGACGGGTTCATCGGTAAGAACATTGCCCCCGAAGAGATCGGCCAGGCGCTGCTGGCGATCCGCGAAGGCGAAGTACTGGTCAAGTTCGCGCCCTCTGGCCTGCTGCCACTGGACACCCATACCCTCACCGCCCGCCAGCAAGACGTGCTGCGTCTGATCGCCCAGGGCAAGACCAACAAGGAAATCGCCAAGGCCCTGGATATCTCGCCGTTTACCGTGCGTATCCATGTGTCGTCGCTGTTGCGCGCGCTGGATGTGCCCTCGCGGGCGGCAGCTGCGGTCAAGTATTCCGGGGAGTTCTAGGCGTTTTCGTCGCCTGTGCGGGTAAACGAATAGCGGTCGATATCGGTGCGCAGTGTCCAGCCCTGGCCTTGCCAATACTGGGCGGCGCTGGTGTTGCTCTTGAACACGTCGAGGTGGCATTTGTAGATGCTCAACTGCTCCAGCGCGCCTAGGCAGCGCTGCGTCAGCATCTGGGCGATGCCTTGGCGGCGATAGTCCGGCACTACCAGCAGGTGTTGCAGGTAACCGCGACGCCCGTCGTGGCCGCACATCACGCACGCGATCAATCGGCCATCGGCTTCGGCGACAAAACTCATCTCGGGATTGCGCGCCAGGTAGCGCTCGGTGGCCTCACGGGAGTCGGCGTCGCGCAGGGAGATGCCGGGGGTGCCTTGCATCAGGGCGAGGATGGCGTCGTAGTCGGCTGGGGTCATGAAACGGATGCTGGGCATAGTGGTCAGAAACCTTTGAAGTCCGAGGCAACTTGTCGCCATTTCGATCTGACCCGGCTCAGGCACTCATAGATCAAGGCGAAATTGAATTGCTGCAAGGATGCACGGCCATGTGCCAACGCATTGCGATCAACGTATAGCCCTCGCAGTTCGGCCAGATAGTTTTTGAAATAGCTATCGCGCCCAAGCGCCCCCTGCCAGGCATCGATGATACTTCTTAAGGAAATATGGCCTGCGCCGCTATTCAAACGTTGAAACCTGCGATGGTGGACGTTCCCGCTGTTACTGTCTGCGCCCCGCCATGCACAGTCCCTGCGAATCCCACCTTCACAGGCTGCCAGTAACGCCAATGATGCAAACGCTTCATGCTCATCTTCCCGACGGCGAATGAAGGCTTTCCACTCTTCCTGGGTCATGAACATGATTTGATCCAGCGTTTCTTCCGAGACATGCTGCGGTTTGGCCCCATCCACTACACGCTTGAGATGTCGCAGGCCGTCCAAGCTGACGACGTACCAGTTCCGGGCTTCATCAATAGTGGGAAATCGTTCTGTCATCAGCACTCATTCTCCAACCATCAATTCAAACAGGCGTACCAGACCCTTGTCGTCGAAGTCGAACCCGCCTCTGGCACCAACACCCGGATAGACCCGCCATACCCACTCTCGATCGTAGGGGGGCCGAGTGTCGTCGACAGGTGACTCGTCAGGTTGCTGAGCAATCAACTTGACCCGCTCGCCACGCCCCGCCTCAATCACATCTACCCGGCCAAACCCACCAATGATCACGCTGGCTACTGGCGTGAACTGCACCACGCCGGTCGGCATTTCAACACGCAGCCCACAGACCTGATATGAGCCAAGGGTTTCTTCCTGGAGAGCATGGGTGGTGGGCGTGAACGCCGACTCATCAAGCCCGGCTTCGACCAATGCCAGGCGGATCCGAACGAAAAGCTGCTCAAGCTCATCCAGCCATCGCGCTTTGCGTTGAGCCCAATCGACATGTCGCTCCTGCGACTGTTTTTTTGCCTGCTGCTCGCTGATAAAACGTTTCAAATCGGTCATGACAGTTCTCCTTGGGTTAAGCCTACCCCAGTTGGCATTGCGCCGGTAACCGTCATTAAGTAACGGCATGCATTTGACCTGAGCAATCACTCTTGCATCCGATATTTATGCTCACTTCCCAGCTTAATAATATTTTATTAATAACCGCCCTCCCCCTAGCCTTGAAGTCATGCCAACGCTGAATCCAACGGCATTACGCAAGGACAGAGGACATGACTGAAGCAATAACAAAAACAGACACGCTGGTGGTGGGCGCCGGCCAGGCTGGCGTGGCCATGAGCGAGCATCTGAGCAAGCAAGGCGTGCCCCACCTGGTGCTGGAGCGCAGCCGCATCGCCGAGCGCTGGCGCACCGGGCGCTGGGATTCGCTGGTGGCCAACGGGCCGGCGTGGCATGACCGCTTTCCCGGCCTCGCATTCGACACCGTCGCCCCGGACGGCTTTGCGCCGAAGGAACGCGTGGCCGATTACTTTGAAGCCTACGCCCGCAAGTTCAACGCGCCGATTCGTACCGGCGTCGAGGTGCTGTCCGTGGTACGCAATGTCGGCCGCCCCGGCTTCACCGTGCACACCAGTGAAGGTGTGATCGAAGCCAACCGGGTGGTGGCCGCGACCGGACCATTCCAGAAACCGGTGATCCCGGCGATTGCGCCGAAAGATACGGCCCTGCACCAGATCCACTCCGCCGAGTATCGCAACCCCGCGCAACTGCCGACCGGCGCCGTGCTGGTGGTGGGCGCCGGCTCATCCGGCGTGCAGATTGCCGATGAATTACAGCGTTCCGGGCGCCAGGTGTACCTCTCCGTCGGCGCCCACGACCGCCCGCCCCGCGCCTACCGCAATCGCGATTTCTGCTGGTGGCTGGGGGTGCTGGGTGAGTGGGACCAGGCGGCGATGAAGCCCGGCCGCGAGCACGTGACCATTGCGGTCAGCGGCGCGCACGGCGGCAAGACCATCGACTTCCGCGAGCTGGCCCAGCAAGGCATGACCCTGGTGGGCCTGACCCAGGCGTTCAAGGGCAGCGTCGCCACGTTCCAGCCGAACCTGGTGGAAAACCTGGCACGCGGCGATGAAAACTACCTGGCCCTGCTGGATGCCGCCGATGCCTACATCGAACGCAACGGCCTGGACTTGCCCCTGGAGCCCGAAGCCCGTCGCGCCTTCCCAGATGCGGACTGCATCAAGAACCCGATTCTGGAACTGGACCTGGCCAGGGCCGGCGTCACCTCGATCATCTGGGCCACCGGTTTTGCCGTGGACTACAGCTGGCTGAAAGTCGCAGCCTTCGACGAGGCCGGCAAGCCCCGGCACCAGCGCGGCGTGTCCAGCGAGGCCGGGGTCTACTTCCTCGGGTTGCCGTGGCAGTCGCGCCGGGGGTCGTCGTTCATCTGGGGCGTGTGGCACGACGCCAAATACGTCGCCGACCACATCGCCATCCAGCGTCAATACCTTGAATACCGCGAAGCCGCCCCGCTGGCTCGCCCATCCCCTGTCAACGCCTGAGCCTTCATTGCCGGAGTTTTCTCGATGCCCACTCACACCCGAATCCGCATGTTCAACACTAAAGAAACCTACCCCAACCAGAGCCTGGACAACGACCTGTGCCAGGCCGTGCGCGCCGGCAATACCGTGTATGTGCGCGGCCAGGTCGGCACCGATTTCGAGGGTAACCTGATCGGCCTTGGCGACCCACGCGCCCAGGCCGAGCAAGCGATGAAAAACGTCAAGCAACTGCTGGAAGAAGCCGGCAGCGACCTCAGCCACATCGTCAAGACCACCACCTACCTGATCGACCCGCGCTACCGCGAGCCGGTGTACCAGGAAGTCGGCAAGTGGCTCAAGGGCGTGTTCCCGATCTCCACCGGGCTGGTGGTGTCGGCCCTCGGCCAGCCACAGTGGCTGATGGAAATCGATGTGATCGCCGTTATTCCCGAGTAAGGAGCCACACATGACCTTTTCAATCGTCGGTCGGTGCGCCGAAACCGGCCAACTGGGCATTGCCATCAGTTCCTCGAGCATTGCCGTGGGCGCCCGCTGCCCTTGGTTGCGACCCGGAGTGGGCGCGGTGTCGACCCAGAACATCACCTTGCCGGCGTTGGGCCCGGACGTGCTGGACCTGCTGGAGCAAGGCCTGGCCCCTGCCGACGCCCTCGACAAAGCGCTGACTCGCAACGGCTACAGCCAGTACCGGCAACTGACGGCGATTGATCACCTGGGACGCAGCGTGCATTTCAGCGGCAGTGAAACCCTCGGCACGCACAACGCGGTATCGGGCGAGCAGTGCGTGGCGGCGGGCAACATGCTGGCCGACCGTGCGGTGATCGAGGCAATGGTCAGCGCTTTCGAGCAGGGCGAAGGCCAATTGGCCGACCGACTGCTGGCGGCCATGCACGCCGCGATTGCCGCCGGTGGCGAAGCCGGCCCGGTGCATTCGGCCGCGCTGGTGGTGGTGGGCGAATTGACCTGGCCGATCATCAACCTGCGGGTGGATTGGGCCGATGAACAGCCGATCGTTGCACTGCAAACACTCTGGGACGCCTACCGTCCGCAGGTGCAGGACTACATCGACCGCGCCCTCGCCCCGGACCGCTCCCCCGGTTACGGCGTGGCCGGAGATGACCGATGAATACCAGCCGCGAACTGCTGCAGACGCTGGTTGCATTCGACACCACCAGCCGTGAATCCAACCTGCAACTGATCGAATTCGTGCGCGACTACCTGGCGGATTTCGGAGTGGCCTGCGAGTTGGTCTACAACCCGGAACGCAGCAAGGCCAACCTGTTTGCCAGCGTTGGCCCGGTGGAGTTGCCCGGCATTGTGCTGTCGGGGCATACCGATGTAGTGCCGGTGGACGGCCAGCCCTGGACGGTGCCGCCGTTCGAGCTGACCGAACGCGATGGCAAGCTGTTTGGCCGTGGCACCGCCGACATGAAGGGCTATATCGCCTGCGTACTGGCGCTGGTGCCGGCACTGGTTGCAGCGCCGCTGCGGATGCCGGTGCACATCGCCCTGTCCTATGACGAAGAAGTCGGTTGCCTGGGCGTGCGTTCATTGCTCGCGGTGCTGGAGCAACGCCCGGTCAAACCCATGCTGTGCATCATCGGCGAACCCACCGAACTCAAGCCGGTGCTCGGGCACAAGGGCAAGTTGGCGATGCGTTGCGATGTGCATGGCGAGGCGTGTCACTCCGCCTATGCGCCGTATGGGGTGAATGCGATTGAACATGCCGCCGAGTTGATCGGTGAGCTGGGGCGAATTGGCCAGCGCCTGCGCGATACCCAGGACGCGCGGTTTGACCCGCCGTTCAGCACGGTGCAGACCGGGGTGATCAGTGGCGGCAAAGCACTGAACATCGTACCGGCGGATTGTCGGTTTGATTTTGAGGTGCGCGCGTTGCCGTCGCAGGACCCGGCTGAGGTGGCTGACGAATTGAAGGCTTACGCCGAGCAGCAGGTGCTGCCGCGTATGCAGTCGGTGAGCGCGCAGAGTGTAATCCGGTTTACCGAGTTGTCGGCCTACCCCGGGTTGGCGACCGATGAGCGCAGCCAGGCGGCGCAATTGATTGCCGCGTTTTCCGGTTCACGGGAATTCGGCACAGTGGCGTTTGGCACCGAGGGTGGTTTGTTTGATGCGGTGGGCATTCCCACGGTGGTGTGCGGGCCGGGCAGCATGGACCAGGGGCATAAGCCGGATGAGTTCGTGGGTGTGGAACAGCTCGACGGCTGTGATCGGATGTTGCAGCGGATGCTGGCAACATTGCTGTAGCACGTCCGAGCTGAAGTATCCCGCCTCTGAATGAGGATGAAACACTTGAAACGGGGCTTTATCCAATGATCAGGAACCAAGCCTGTTGAGTCACCACCTATTGTCGCCATCAGCTCATAGGTCCGATTATGCCAAGTATCCATTCATCTTCCACTCCTTCGTCACTTCAAGGAGCACATCAGGCGTCGCACGTGCGCACTCCTTACAACATGCTGCACGAAACCGGGATGCGCTTCACGATACAACTGCATGACTACCAAAGCGCGAAAAAGATCTTCGATGAACTCGCCAGGTCAAAAGACATCGGTGTCAAACAACAATCTGACATCTATGATCTCAATGATTTTGGTGGCGGGTTTGGTATGTACAACACACTTCATTTCAGTTTCAAACCTGACTCACGTGACGGTAGCTTCAGCCTTGCCTTACAGATGAGAATCAGTGATTTCCATCGAGAGTTCCAACAAAAGCTTGATGAGGCCGGCATCAGGAATTACGCCCCATCAGAATAAAGATTGATTGTTCCCTGGTGCCGCAAAGAAACGCATCCTCAGGACGAATTTGATACATCTGTGAGTAGCAGTCCGGTCAGGAGACACCCAGTACCCTGCGAGCATTCACGATGTAAAACATTCAACCCTCTTTCCCACGTTCTGCGTGAGAACGATCATGTCAGCCGAGCAAGCGGGCAAGTTCTTCGCGGCAGTAGTCGACAAATAGCTGCACCGGCTTGGTCAGCGGTGCGCGGCGCAGCCAGACTGCCGACAGGCCGGAACCGGTGACGGTCTCGGCCAACGGCACGCACACCACCTTCTGCCCATCGTAGGTGTATTCGGTGAACGGCTTGGTCACCAGAATCGAAAACCCGAACCCCCGCCCCACCATGCCCCTCACCATCTCGATCGACGGCGAGCTGAACACGATATTCGGCGTCAGCCCGCGCTCTTCGAAAATGCTCACGAAGTAGGTGCGGCTGGGCAGCACGTCCAGCAGGATCATCGGCTCCAGCACCAGGTCTGCCAGCGACACCCTGGCCTGTTGCGCAAAGCGATGATCGGCTGGCAACAGCGCATAGGGCTGCTGCGGCGGCATCAACGGGGTGGTTTCGATAGTCGCGCCCAGGTCGTGCTCGAACAGCATGGCCACGTCGATACTGCCCGCCGTCAGCGCCTGCACCAGCTCCTGTTGTTCGCCATCGCGGATACGGATTTCCACCCCCGGCCAGCGCGCCTTGAAACCGGCTATCAGACGCGGCAGGTACAGCGGCGCCACGGTTTCAAAGCAGCCGATATCGATCTGCCCGGCCACCACGTCATTGTCCGCCAGGGCGTTCTGCTCGAACTCGTGGGCCACCCGCAACAGCTCCAGCGCCTTGCGATAGAAGCGTGCGCCGCTGGGCGTCAGCGACACGCCCTGGGCGTGATGACGGATAAACAATTGCACGCCAAAGCTGTCTTCCAGCTGCTTGATCGCCGTGGACACCGACGGCTGCGCGATATACAGCTTGCGCGACGCCTCGGCGACGCTGCCGCACTCGGCCGTGGTGACGAAATATCTGAGCTGGCGCAGGTTATAGGCAGCCATCGGGACCTCCAGAAACGTGGGGCTTCGCCCGTCAATCAGGTGTAGGCAACATACCGGAGCGCGACAAGACGCGAGCTATATTTTTTAAGGTCTATAGCAACAAACTTACTAATTTACCTCCCCGCGCCCATTGCAGATGATCACGCCAACAACAAAGCGCCGCGCAGGTGGCGCACAGCGAAGTACGTCAACGTACTCACCTTGCCTTGGAGCTCGTCATGGTTACCACTGCAACATCCTCCGCCCCGCTTATCGAAAAACACACGATTGGATACGTGCCCCCGGAAGACCGCCATGGAAAGGTCAGAGACCTGTTCACCCTGTGGTTCGGCGGCAACATCGCACCGTTGCCGATCGTCACGGGGGCGCTGGGAGTGCAACTGTTCCACCTCAACCTGCTCTGGGGCATCGTCGCGATCCTCGTCGGCCACCTGGTCGGCGGCGTGTTGATGGCGTTGCACTCGGCCCAGGGCCCGCAGATGGGCATCCCGCAAATGATCCAGAGCCGTGCCCAGTTCGGCTCACTCGGTGCCCTGCTGGTGGTGGTGATTGCCGGCGTCATGTACATCGGCTTTTTCGCCTCCAACATCGTACTGGCGGGCAAGTCCCTGCACGGCGTGGTCGACGCCGTGCCCGTGCCGGTGGGCATCGTGATCGGCGCCATCGGCTCCGGCATCATCGGCATCATCGGCTACCGCTTCATCCACGTACTCAACCGCATCGGCACCTGGGTGCTGGGCGCCGGGATCGTGCTGGGGTTCGGCTACATCTTCACCCATGTACAGACCACCGACTTCCTGACCCGCGGTGAATTCAACATCTCCGGTTGGCTGGCAACGGTGTCCCTGGCGGCGCTGTGGCAAATCGCATTTGCGCCCTACGTCTCCGACTACTCGCGCTACCTGCCGGCCGACGTGCCCGTAGCGTCGACGTTCTGGACCACCTACCTCGGCTCGGCCCTGGGCTCCAGCCTGTCGTTCATCTTCGGCGCCGTCGCCGTACTCGCCACCCCGGTCGGCATGGACACCATGGACGCCGTCAAACTCGCCACCGGTGCCATCGGCCCGTTGATGCTGGTGCTGTTTCTGCTCAGCGTGATCAGCCACAACGCGCTCAACTTGTATGGTGCGGTGCTGTCGATCATCACCCTGGTGCAGACCTTTGCGTACCGCTGGATTCCCACCGCCAAAAGCCGCGCGGTGATCTCGATCCTGGTGCTGGGGGCCTGTGCGATTGCGGCGGTGTTTGCCTCCAAGGACTTCATCGGCCACTTCGTCGACATGGTGCTGGTGCTGCTGGTGGTGTTGGTGCCGTGGACAGCGATCAACCTGATCGACTTCTACGCGATCCACAAAGGCCAGTACGACATTGCCTCGATCTTCCGCGTGGATGGCGGGATCTATGGGCGATACAACCCACAGGCACTGCTGGCCTACGCAGTGGGAATCGTGGTGCAGATTCCGTTCATGAACACGCCGCTGTATGTGGGGCCGATTTCGGCGCACATCAACGGGGCGGACCTGTCCTGGGTGGTGGGGTTGGTGGTGACGTCGCCGTTGTACTTCTGGTTGGCGAGTCGAGACAGTGCGTATAAGCGCCGGATGGACGGAGGGAAGTTGGTGGGTGGGGTTTGATGTACCCGCTGTGAGTTGAGTGATGAGGTCATTGTGGCGAGCGGGCTTGCCCCGCGTTGGGCTGCGCAGCGGCCCCAGTAAGGTTGAATGCGGTGTGCCAGGCAGGTCTCCTGTGCTGAATTTGGGGCTGCTTCGCAGCCCAACGCGGGGCAAGCCCGCTCGCCACAGGGGATCTGTGTCGCTCGGGTCGATGTTTGTCTATCATGTGGCCTCTCGCTCAACGCCTCAGGAAACGCCCATGCCCGCCCTCACCTTGCGCAACGCCCTCCCCGCCGACGCCGCCCGCTGCTTTGAAATCGAGATCGGCGCCTACGAAGGCGACGAAGCCGCCACCCTGGAAAAGATCGGCACGCGTATTGCGCAATACCCGCAAGGCTTTCTGATCCTGGAAGCGGCTGGCGAAGTGGTGGGTTTCATCAACTGCGGCTGCGCCCACCACGTGGTGATGTCGGACGACGCGTTCAAGGAGTTGGTAGGCCATTCGGCCGACGCACCGAATGTGGTGATCATGTCGGTGGTGGTCGACCCAGCGCACCAGGGCAAGGGCTATTCGAAAATACTGATGACCGAATTTGTGCAGCGCATGCGCGGCATGGGCAAGCAGACAATTCACCTGATGTGCAAGGAGCAACACGTGCCGCTGTATGAGCGCATGGGCTACCAGTATGTGCAGCCGTCGCCATCGGATCACGGTGGCATGGCGTGGCATGAAATGGTCATGGCGCTCTAGAGATGAACGCACCGCACATTGAAATCAGCGACCAACCCGACGCCGAGCGCGTCGTAATGCTGTGCTGTACACCCTGAGCTTTCAAGCACCAGGGTTTTACGAGAAGCATGGCTGGGTGCGCTTTGGTGAGATTCCATGCGAACCGGACGGCAGCAGCCGGGTGTTTCTGTCTAAATCGCTGTGATGTTTTACCAGCTCCCTGACGCCCCGCCGCCGCCACTGGAACCACCGCCGCCCGATGAACTGCTGCTGGAACTGGACCGGGAGCTGCCGGAGCTGGAACCGGAACCTCCGCCCGACCCCGAGCCGCCCTCGGAAATACTCTGGATAAACACAATAAACGCCACGATCGTCGCAGCCGGTATCGCCACTATCCAGCCTTGGTAACCCTGCCCCAGCAACATCCCCACGGCCACATAGACCGCCAGCACCACCAACACACGCAGGATGAAAAAGCGTGGACGTTTTTTCCAGGATTCACGGATGACGAAAAACAGCCCCACGTACAATCCCAGCACCAAGGCGCTGCCAAATGGCCACACCAGCCAATGGACGAAGTTGACCTCGACGAAGTGGTTCGCCACCAGCACCGCGACGAGGTACGCCAGCAGTCCCAACACGCTGTAAAACACCCCACGCGCCAACCACAATGCGCCGAATGTGGCGCCGCCGATCAGCAACGTCAGCGGCACTACAAACAGGTACATCGGCCAATCGCGCCCGCCGCCATAGATCGCCAGAAGCGCTGTCACTACCGCGGTGGCAATCAACGCGCGGCGCCAATGCAGCTTGCCGGCGGCGATGAGCACACCGCCGATGGCTCCGATGACAAACGCCAGCAGTATCGCAATGAACTGTGGATTGAGCCCCGGCGCCGCAATCGCGGGCAGGTCACCGCCGTCGACCAGCACCACCAGATCGTTCACGCCCTGGGAAACACCGCCCGCGAAATCGCCCTGGCGAAACGCTGGCGTGATGTGTTCTTCGATGATGCGATGGGCCAGCAGGTCGGTCACCGTGCCTTCCAGGCCGTAGCCCACTTCGATACGCACCTTGCGATCGTCCTTGGCCACCACCAGCAGGATGCCGTCGTTGATGTCCTTGCGCCCCAGCTTCCAGGCACGGAACAGCTGGTTGGCGTAGTCCTCGATACTCGCGCCGCCAGTGGTGGGCACCAGCAGCACCGCAATTTGCGCGCCTTTGCGCTGTTCAAGGTCGGCGAGCTGGTTTTTCATACGGGTGGCGGTGGCAGCGTCCAGGGTGTTGGTGAGGTCGATCACCCGCTGGTCGAGGGCCACGCCGATGGGCGAATCCTCCGCATGGGCGGTGCTCAACAGGCCGATGAGCACCAGCGCCACCAGGCCCAGGATCGATTGCCGCAAAATCGCCATCATGCTTTGTTACCCGAAGTTTCTTCCTGAAGGCGCCGACTTTACCTTATCAACGCTATAACGCGTGACCCCACGGCGTTGACTATCTAAACTGCGCACATACATAGCAATACGCCATAACCGAGAAGCCGATGGATCTACGTCAGCGCAACAACGTCAATGTGATGGGCACCGGCGCGTCGACTTTGGTGTTCTCCCATGGTTTTGGCTGCAACCAGGCCATGTGGAACTACCTGGCACCGCATTTCCTCGAGCGTTTCCGTGTGGTCCTGTACGACCTCGTCGGCGCAGGCCTGTCGGACCTGAGCGCGTACGACAAAGACAAATACAGCACGCTGGACGGCTATGCCCTGGACCTCAATCAGATCATCGACGCCCATGCCGCAGGCCCGGTGATTCTGGTGGGTCACTCGGTCAGCGCGATGATCGGCACCCTCGCCGACCGCCAGGCACCGGGACGGATCGCCGCTCACGTGATGATCGGCCCGTCGCCGCGCTATATCGATGAAGACGGCTATATCGGCGGTTTCAAGCGTAGCGATATCGAAGACCTGCTCGACACCCTCGACAGCAACTACCTCGGCTGGTCCAGCGCCATGGCCCCGGTGATCATGGGCGCGCCTGATCAGCCCGCGCTGGGCGAAGAGCTGACCAAGAGTTTCTGCCGCACCGAGCCGGATATCGCCAAGCAATTCGCACGGGTGACGTTCATGTCGGACAACCGCCAGGATGTGATCGACCTGGCCACCCCGGTGCTGATCCTGCAATCGACCGACGACCTGATCGCACCGGTGGCTGTCGGCGAATACCTGCACAGCGTGTTGCCCAACAGCATCTATCACCTGGTGGATAACGTCGGCCATTGCCCGCACATGAGCACGCCCCAGGCTTGCGCGGTGGCCATGGACAGCTTCCTTGCGCCGTGGGCAACTGCACGTGCCAGCTGATCTATTCGATAGCGCCGCTTGCGCACTGGCCGTCACCTCGGAAGATGGCACCTTGGTGCAAACCAACGCACGCTTCAGCGAATGGCTGGGGTTCAGTGCCGCCGAGCTGTGCGGCAAGCGCTTCCAGGACCTGCTGACCATGGGCGGCCGGATTTTCCACCAGACCCACCTGGCGCCCATGTTGCGCATGCATGAGAGCATCACCGAAGTGAAGCTGGACATGCTGCACCGTGACGGCCACAAGATCACCGTGCTGCTCAACGGCAACAAGCGCGAGCAGGCAGACGCTACGGTGTACGACCTGGCTCTGTTCGGCACCACCGACCGCGACAAGTACGAACGCGAGCTGCTCAACGCACGCAACCTGGCCGAAGCCCTGCTGCAGGAAAAAACCGCCACCGAACTGGCCTTGCAGCAAGCCCAGGCCGAACTGCGCGAGGCCTATGCCATCGCCCAGCGCCGCGCACTGTTCGCCGAGCAGATGGTGGCGATTGTCAGCCATGACCTGAAAAACCCGCTCACCGCCATCCGCATGGCCTCCGACTTTCTCAGCCGCAGCGAACGCACGGCCAAGGAGCGCCAGTTGCTGGGGCACATCGGCCAGTCGTCCGAACGCGCCCAACGCATGATCGCCGACCTGCTGGACTTCACCCAGGCCCGGGTCGGCCAGGGCATCTCCATCAAGGCCCTGCCGTTGGACTTGCATGGCGTGATTCATCGCACCGTGGACGAACTGCGCGTGGCGTTTCCCAAGGCGACGTTGGAACATCACGCAGAAGGCCATGGCGACGCCTGCCTGGACGCCGACCGCGTGCAGCAGATCATCGGCAACCTGGTGGCCAACAGCGTGGCCTATGGCGACCTGCAACGGCCGATCCGGATTACCTCACGCCTGGGCGTTGGCGGCTGCGAAGTGGCGGTACACAACCACGGCGCGGCCATTCCCGAAGCGTTGCTGGCCGGGCTGTTCGAGCCCATGACCCGAGGTACCGACCAGGGCAGTGATGTGCGCAGCGTGGGCCTGGGCCTGTATATCGTGCGCGAGTTGGCCAAGGTGCACGGCGGGGATGTGGCGGTGAGTTCCTGCGCCACCGGCGGCACCACCTTCACCGTGACGTTTCAGAACACGTAGGCGCTGCCTTGCATCACCGGCTCGACACTGCCGGTCAGCACCACACCGCCCTCACCCGCCCAGTGCACGGTCACGATGCCGCCGTCGCACTCCACCTGCACC
Organism: Pseudomonas sp. NFPP28; assembly: GCF_900115535.1. Taxonomy (NCBI): domain Bacteria; kingdom Pseudomonadati; phylum Pseudomonadota; class Gammaproteobacteria; order Pseudomonadales; family Pseudomonadaceae; genus Pseudomonas; species Pseudomonas sp. NFPP28. The sequence continues at coordinate 60,422 of NZ_FOWT01000002.1, forward strand.
GTGGCATCCAGCAACCCGCGCCGGATCCCATTGACCACCGCGCCGCAGCAGCACGAGCCGGAGCCCAGCGGCACGCCGCCGCCACGCTCCCAGATGCGCAGGCGGATACGGCCACGGTCCAGCACCTGCACGAAATGCACATTGGTCTTGTCCGGGAACAACCGATGTTTTTCCAGTGCAGGGCCCACGGCGGCGACCTCGATCGTGGTGAGGTCATCCACGAAAAACGTACAGTGCGGATTGCCCATGCTGCACGCGGCCGGTTCGCCCTCGATAGGCAGAACAAGCGTATCCATGGCCCCGGCCAGCGGCACTGCATGCCAGTCCAGCGACGGCTCGCCCATGTTCACCGAGACTTGCCGCCCGGGGGCACGTACGCAGGTCAGCAGGCCCCGGTCGGTACGCAACAGCACCGAATCCGTAGCGGCCTCATGCATCAAGCGATCAGCCACGCCACGGGTCGCGCTGCCGCAGGTGGCCAGCGGCGTACCGTTGGGGTTCCAGAACTTGATGCGCGCGGCGGCGTCATCGCAGTCGAGTACCACGGCAAGCTGGTTGAAACCGATACCGGTGTGACGGTCGCCCAGGCGGCGGGCGATCTGCGCGGTGATGGGATCGTGCAAGCCACGGCGGTCGATGATGATGAAGTCATCGCCATGGGCGTGCATTTTCACGAACGGCAAAAGCATCGGTTGTCCTGTGGTCGACCTGTGGGGGAACTGAAGGATACTCTGAACCGGCCCACTCTTATGAGACCCACCTATGCTAATTGTCTTCAGTGGCCTGCCCGGCACCGGCAAAACCACGATTGCCCGCGAACTCGCACGCCAGACCGCGGCGGTTTACCTGCGTATCGACTTGATTGAACAGGCTATACGCGAGGCCGGTGTGCTGGCAGGGGACGTGGGTGCCAGCGGTTATGGCGTGGCGAATGCACTGGCGCTGAGCAGTCTGCAACTGGGCCACACCGTGGTGGCGGACTGCGTAAATCCGGTCAGGGAAAGCCGGCAAGCGTGGAAGGCCGTCGCTGCAGCAGCAAAGGTGGCATTACTGAATGTTCGGGTGATCTGCTCAGACCAGCAGGAACATCAACGACGGGTGGAAACCCGCACGGGGGATATTCCCGGCCTGGTTCCGCCCTCCTGGGCGTCTGTGTTGGCGCATGAGTATGAGGTTTGGGATGAAGTGCCCTTGACGCTCGATACCGCCTGCATGACACCGGAGCAAGCCGTGACAACAACGATGGCGAACCTCACCTCTGTGGCGAGCGGGCTTGCCCCGCGTTGGGGCGCGAAGCGGCCCTGAAACCAGGCAATGCGTTCTGACAGGGGAAATGCAGGAGCTTACCGGGGCTGCTGCGCAGCCCAACGCGGGGCAAGCCCGCTCGCCACAACAAGCCCGCTCGCCACAACAGGCCTGCTCGCCACGAGGTTGAGCCGCCTACAACACGCTGCCCATCGCCTTCATCAACACCAGGTCCCGCCCATAGATATCCGGCGCGTATACCAACCCGCCCTCACGGTTGACCTCAACCGTCCAGTAACTCAACAACACCGGCACCGGCGTGGCCAGCCTGAATTCGTGGGTCACGCCGGTGGCCAGCAGTTCATCGGTGCGCGCGCGTTCGGCCGGGCTCACCAGCAGATCGCGCAGGAGCAGCGGTTGCTCGACCCGCACACACCCCGAACTGAACGCCCGTGGCCCTTTGGTGAACAGCGGCTGGCTCGGCGTGTCGTGCAGGTACACCGAGTACGGGTTGGGAAAGCGCATCACGATCTTGCCCAGCGGGTTGCGCGGGCCAGCTTCCTGGCGCAGCAGGATATTGCCCGGGCGCGCCCAGTCGATCTGTTCCGGCGCCAGCGGGTGGCCTTCGGCATCGAGCACTTGCAGGTTCTGTTGGCGCAGGTATTCAGGGTTGAGGCGGATGGCCGGGAGTTTGTCCTCGCGCATGATGGTGGGCGGGATGGTCCACGTGGGGTTGAGGGTCAGCCGGGTAATACGCGATTTGAGCAATGGCGTCTGGCGCTCGGCGCGGCCCACTTGCAGGCGGGTCTGCCACACCGGGATGCCGCTCTGGTACACGCTCAATTGCGCAGCCGCGACGTTGACCAGCACGCCCTCGGGCTCCAGGTCCTGGGCCAGCCAGCGGAAGCGTTCGAGGTTGATGCGCAGTTGCTCGCGACGGATCGCCGGGCTGATATTGAGCTCGGCCACCGTACCGGCGCCGATCACGCCGTCGGCCTGCAACGAATGACTCAGCTGGAAGGCCTTGACCGCCTTGACCAACTCGTCACCGTACTGCCTGCCGCCGGGGGCCTTGGCCAGGTAACCTCCGCCGATCAGGCGCCGCGCCAGTTCCGGTACGCGCGGGTCGTCCATCCCGGGGCGCAACAGCGGGCCGTTGGCGACCGGGTCCCAATGCGGCAATGGCTGCTGGCGCACAGTGGCATAGGCATTGCGCAGGCTGCGGTAGAGGTCCGCGCTGGGGCGTGCCTGATCGAACGCCTGGGCCATGTCTTGCAGGCCGGTGGCGGCAAACGCCAGCACTTCAATATTGGGGTCGCGGGTCGGCGGCTGGGAATGCCACAGCGGCTCGAAGCGCGATTGCTGCAGGCGCCCGTAGTGCAAATCCTGCAGGGCTTGCAGGTAGTGCTGGCTGCTGGCGATGTCGCTGCACAGCACGTTGGCCGTGGCATCTGGCGCAGGCAGGCTATAGTGGGTGGGGTCCAGGCCGTCATCGGCAAGCATCAGCAACTGAGATTGCAGGGCTTGCCGGCGCTCGTCGGCGGACCACAGTGGCCCATTACCCTGCTGCTGGTAGAACGCTTGCAGACGCAGTTGGGCAGCCGCGTCAATCTGCGGCACCAGGCCGGGGCAGACGCTCGGCAATTGCGCCAAGGCCTGCTGCACGGGTGCCAGGTCGACCGGTGCGGGCGTGGTCACCGGCAACGGCTCGACCGGCAGCGCATCGGCTGTCGCGACCAATGGTGCAACGAGCAGGCAAATGCTCAAGTAACATGCGTGTTTTTTGAACAATTGACCTGGCTCCAATCCACAGCGGGGGGATACTTTGTAGATGCTGACTTTCATGCGCCGCCTCGGCTTGATGACCGTGACGTTGGCCACGCTGAGCAATTTCGCGCTCGCCGCCAATCAGACCTCGCCTAACTTGTATAGCAGCCTGGCGCGCTCGGCTCCAGAACTCAATCCCACTGTACTCAAAAGCGCCCTGAACGCGGTGCAGTGCGCAGTCAATAACGGCGAAGAGCGCTCCGAACGCCTGGCGGTCATTGACTACTCCCAGCCTTCCACCGCCCGTCGGCTGTGGATCTTCGATTTGCGCAAGAAGACCCTGGTACTGCGCGACCTGGTGGCCCACGGCGCCAAGTCCGGGGAAAACTTCGCCACCCAGTTTTCCAACCTGGAAGGCAGCCACCAGTCCAGCCTGGGTCTGTTCCGCACCCAGGAAAGCTACCTGGGCACCCACGGTTACTCGTTGCGCATGGACGGCCTGGAGCCGGGTTTCAACGATCAGGCCCGCGACCGCGCCATTGTGATCCACGCCGCCGACTACGTAAGCCCCCTGTGGAGCAAGCGTGAAGGTCGTATCGGTCGCAGCCAGGGTTGCCCGGCCGTGCGCCCGCAGGTAGCCCGCCAGGTAGTGGACAAGCTCAAGGATGGGCAGTTCATGTTTTCGTGGTACCCCGACCAGCGTTGGTTGAAGTCTTCGACCTACCTCAATTGCAAACCCCAACAGGTGGCGAGTAGTCGTACAATCCGTGGCGGATAGCCTGTCCCCATAGATAAGAGAGCGCCGCATGCTTCTACATAAGTCCACCTGGATCGAGATCGGGCAGTTTCTGGAACGCAGCCGCACGGTGGTGATTCCCATCGGCTCCAACGAACAGCACGGCCCCACCGGCCTGCTCGGCACCGACTGGATGTGCCCGGAAATCATCGCCCATGAGGCGCAAAAGAGCGCCGACATCCTGGTCGGCCCGACCTTCAATATCGGCATGGCCCAGCATCACCTGGGGTTTCCCGGCACCATTTCCCTGCGCCCGTCCACCTTTATCGCCGCGATTGGCGACTGGGTGCGTTCGCTGGCCGGGCATGGTTTCGAGAAGATTCTGTTTCTGAACGGCCATGGCGGCAATATCGCCACGATTGAAGCGGCGTTTTCCGAGCTGTACGCCGAAGCAAGCTTCGCCCGCCGCCCCGCCGGGTTTGCGTTGAAGCTGGTGAACTGGTGGGACCTGGAAGGCGTGACCGACCTGGCCCAGCGCCAGTTCCCGGTGGGCCATGGCAGCCATGCCACGCCGTCGGAGATTGCGGTGACCCAATGGGCCTACCCGGACGCGATCAAGACCGCCGACTACTCGCCGCAAATCGCCAACACCGGGCCGATCCGCGAAGCCCTGGACTTCCGCGCGCGCTTCCCGGATGGGCGCATGGGCTCGGACCCGGCGCTGGCGACGGTGGAAAAAGGTGGGGAATTGGTGGCGCTGGCCGCGCAGGGGTTGGTCAAGACAGTGAACAGCTTCAGCAACGAAGCCAAACCTTAAGCCCTACGCAAATCCAATTGTGGGAGGGGGCTTGCCCCCGATAGCAGTATGGCAGTCACAGATGTATTGACTGATCCACCGCTATCGGGGGCAAGCCCCCTCCCACATGTGGTTTTATGTATGGCCTGGGATTACTGGCAGTCCTTTGCCGCCAGCTCAAGCCGCGACGGCGTGATCGTCGACGCCAGCGGCTTGCGCTCATACAGGAACACCTTGCCGCCCTCCTGGGACTTGTAGGCTTCCAGCACGTCATCGGCGGCAATCTTGCTGGTCAGCACCACTTTGGCGTGACGCGAGTTCTGGGTGACGGTCGAGGTGATCCCGTGTTTTTCCAGCTTGGGCAGCACGCACTGCACATAGGCTTGCGGGCTCTTGCCGGTTTGCAGGGTCAGGCTCGGGGCGTTGGGGGCGGTTACACAACCAGCCAACAACAGGGAAGCAATGGCCAAGGCCGGGGCGAAAAAAGCGCGCATGAAAAATTCCTGACTATAAAAATGAAGGTTCACATCAACCAGCACGGACCAACGCTTTGAGCGACGCATCGAACTGCTTCAAGGCATCGAGTTGCACATCACGCTGCTGCTCGATCTGCGCGGCAATCTCCGGCGCGGCCTTGTCATGTACCCACACCGATGGCACCTGCTTGTGCACCGAGCCTTCGGCCTTGGCGATGTACTGCAGGTTCGCGTCGTAGAACCGCGCGATAAAGCGCGCCTCCACCACATCGTTACACTGGGTCAGCAGTTGGTTATGGGTATCGAGCATCACCACCACATCGGGGTGCGCCTGCACCAGGGCGTCCAGGTTGTCGTAGACCGTTACCGACAAAAAGGTGCCTTGCAGCGAGCTCATCAACCAATCGATGGCCAGTTCCGGGTCGGAACTGTTGACGAACGCCTGGCGGATACGTCCGTCGAGGGCATCCTTGGCGCCATTCAAGGCCATATCGTGGTAGCGTTCGAGGTAGCTGAGGTTGTCGCGGGTGTTGTCGCTCAACAACACACCCACTGACTGTGCGTGCTGCAGGGAGTCTACGCTACCGATGATAGGTAGCAAATGGCTGGTATGCAGATCATCGGCGATTGCCGCGTTGTTGATGACCACCGTGCCAAGCATCAGAGCCATCAAAGCCACCTGAATAAACGTCCTCATCGCGCATTTCCTTGAACAGCGTCTCGATGGGGCGATTTTCCGCTTTTCCTGCAAAAACAGAACTTGCGATGCTTGATGGTGACTATTATCTGAACCGATAGTGCTGACATAAAACCTATAAGGACAACGCCATGAAGCCCTACCAGAAAACCTTCGACCGCATCCGCGAAGCCGTACTACCGGAGTTCCGCGAACGGGTCGCCGATTACCTGGTCGACTATGAACACGTGCTGCAGGACGAGGCGGCGGACGCGGATCGGATCAGCGCCAGTGCCCAGCAACTGCGCGGCTACCTGCGCGGCCTGAACACCACGCGGGTACTGGGCATGGCCGACTGGGAGGAGCTGGACCGCCGTGTGAAAGAGGATTGGCTACGGGTGGTCGAAGCCGAATAACGCGCGAGGCGTATCGATCAGCAAGGCCTGCGCGACCGGCGCCGACCAGCCGAGGGCCTGGCGTTGCTCGATCACCGTGGGGTAGTCGACTGACGTTTCATGCTGGGTGTGCGGCCAGTCACTGCCCCACACCAAGCGGTGCAGACCAAAACTCTGCTGCAGCACCGGCATGGCCTGGCGGGCTAACTCAAGGTTCTGCGCCGGGCTGCCGCCCAGGCGATAGATCCCCGAGACTTTCAACCACAACTGACCGCTGAGGCCCAAGTCCAGCAACTCGGCAAAATCGCGCTGGGCGACGCCGAGTCGTGCATCCGGCCGGCCAAAATGGTCGACCACCAGCTTGATCCCGAACGGCAGCAACTGGCGCACCAATTGCGACAGGTCGGCTACCTCGCGGTGCAATTCCACATGCCAGCCCAGGGCGACAAGGTGCTCGAAAAAAACCTTCCAGCCGGGCTCGGCAAAGTCCGGCAGCGCCCGGCCCACCAGGTTCAAGCGCACGCCAACCACGCCTGCGCGGGCCATCGCCTGTAAAGCGTCGTGCGGGATATCCCGCTTCAGCACCACCACGCCGCGCAACTGATCCGGGGCTTGCTGCAAAGCGGCCAACAGATAGCCGTTGTCGGTGCCCAGGAAACTGGGCTGTACCAGCACACCGTGGCTCAGGCCATTGGCGTGCAAGTGGCCGAGGTAGTCCGCCAGCGTGGCGTCGTAGCCTGGGGTGTAGCGACGCTCACCGGCCAGGGTCAGCGCCTGGCTGAATACATGGGCGTGGGCGTCGATGCCGGTGATGGAACGGTTATCAAGCATGGGGTCGTCTTTCAAAAGTAAAAAGGATCAGGCCTGGGCGCGCTGGCCGGTCACGACGCGCTCGGCGGGTGCCGCTTCCAGCACACGGCCACGGGTTTCCGGCAGGCACAGCGCGGCGATCACCGCGACGCCGTAGGCGATCCCGGCATCGATGCCGATGGCCGAGCCGAGGGACATCGAGTCGCTCATATGCCCCACCAGGAAGGGAAACACCGCCGACAGCACGCGCCCGAAGTTGTAGCAAAAGCCCACGCCGGCGCCGCGCACATCCGCCGGGTACAACTCGTTGAACAACGCCCCCAGGCTGGCCGGGATACCGGCGGCGAAAAAGCCCAGCGGGAAGCCAAGGAACAGCATCTGCGTATTGCTCAGCGGCAGGAACACATAGGCCTGCACGGTGATCACGCAGCACAGCGCAAACAGCACGATGTTCTTGCGGCGACCAATGCGGTCGATCAGCCAACCACTGGCGATGCAGCCACACCAGAAGGCAAAGATGATCACCGCCAGGTAGCCGCCCGAGTTGAGTACCGACAGGTTGCGCTCGGTCTTGAGAAAGGTCGGCAGCCAGGTCATCACCGCATGGTAACCACCGTGGGCACCCAGGCCCAGCAGGCCGCCGAACAGCGTGACGCGGATCAGCTCAGGGCGAAAGATGCCCGCCAGCGACTTGAAGAAACTCTGGGGAATCGCCTGTTCCTTTTGCAGGCGCTGAAAGCTGTCGGGTTCTTCAACGTTACGCCGCACCCAGATAATCAGGAACGACGGCAGCAGGCCCACCACGAACATCACCCGCCAGGCCATGTCCTGGGGCACAAACGAATAGATCAGCGCAAACACCCCGACCGCCACGCCCCAGCCCACGGCCCAGGCGCTCTGCACGGTGCCCATCACGTTGCCGCGATATTTCGGGTTGATGGTCTCGGCCATCAACACCGCGCCCGCCGCCCATTCACCACCGATGCCGAAGCCTTGCAGCGCCTTGACGATCAGCAGTTGGTGGAAGCCAGTGACGAACGCCGACAAAAACGTGAAGAACGAGAACCACAGGATCATCCACTGCAACGTGCGCACCCGGCCGTAGCGGTCGGACAAGGTACCGCCGACCCAACCGCCGATGGCCGAGGTCACCAGCGTGACGCCGCTGATCAGCCCCGCATCGCCCTTGCTCAAGGCGAAGGCCGCGATGAGTGCCGGGATCGCCAGGCCGAACATCTGCACTTCCAATGCATCCAGGGACCAGCCGCCGAAGCAGGCCCAGAACGTTTTGCGCTCCCGAGGAGTGACTTGGCGATACCAACTGAACATGATTTTTATCCTTATAGGTCAAACGCGAGGCAGCCGGGCGCGAACCGCGCCACAGCCGGGCCAGTGTTGGGCAAACAGTTAACGGTGCGGATGTGCGGTCAGCGAATGTCCACGCGGTAGCGGAAGTGTTTGGCATGCCCACGGGAGCGTCGCCACTCCAGGGGCTGGCCGGCGTAGTCGCGGGCCAGGCGCTCGATCACCACCACCGGGCTGTTGACCGGTACTTGCAGCAAGCGCGCATACACCGCGTTGACCGATTCGGCCGTGAGGGTTTCCTCGGCCGAGGCCACCACCTGCCCGCAGACACTCTCATACACCGGATACAGCAACGGGCCTTGCGCGGCCAGGTCGATGTCGAGCAGCGCCTGGAAGCGTGCGCGCGGCAGCCAGATTTCTTCGGCGAGCAGCGGCTGCACGTTAAACAGACGGGTCCGGACGATGCGGATCACTTGGGCTTCGGGGGCCAGGCCCAGCGCCTCGCTGACCGCCGACGGCGCGGCCACGGACTCGACCGTGAGGATGCGGCTTTGCGGCACCTGACGCTCGCCCGACGGGCCTTGAAAACGGAAAAAGCGAAACAGCGACGACTGGAATTGCGGACGGCGCACAAAGGTGCCACGGCCCTGCTGACGCTCCAGAATGCCCTCGCTGACCAGAGCATCCACGGCCTTGCGCACGGTACCGGTCGACAGCGCGTACTCGGCGGACAACACCGCTTCGGTGGGAATCGCTTCGCCGGGGCGCCAGCGATTGTTGGCGATCTGCTCGATCAGCTGGTCGCGCAAGCGTTGGTAAAGCGGCAGGCGGGCATCACTGGACAGCGTATTCATGGGGTCACATTCACTTTGTTATTTAGTCATATATATGAATATGACCAGAGTATTCTTCCGCCGGGTGATGCCTGTCAAGCGCCTCACCGCAGACGGAAGATGAATGGTGGTTACTGCGCCGGGCGTTGTTGCTGCACCCACGCCTGCACGGAAGGCCGCTGCCACTGGCGTCGGGCGTATGCCACCAACTCGGCAGGCACGCTGTCACCGTTGAGGATCAAGCGATTGAGCATCACCGCCAGGTCCACATCAGCGATGCACCACTCACCGAACAAGTACGGCGGATTACCCGCCAACAGCGTCTGGGCCGCACTGATCAACTTCGTTGCCGCCGCTTGAGCCACAGGCGACAGTGCGGGCATCTTCTGCCCATAGAACACCACCATCGTCGAGCGCTCCTGACGGATCGGCAGCAAATCGCTGCGCAGCCATGCCTGGACCTGCCGCGCCCTCGCCCGCTGTTTTGGATCGGCCGGATACACCGGCACTTCAGGGTAGGCTTGCTCCAGGTACTCGGTGATCGCCGACGACTCCGACAAGGCAAAGTCGCCCTCCAGCAAGGTCGGTACGCGTTGGGTCAGGGACAGTTGGGCAAAGTCGGCCGCGTGCTGCTGCGCGGCATCCAGGTCCAGGGTAACCGTGTCGAACGCCAGGCCTTTTTCGCGCAGGGTCACGAACACCGACATGGCGTAGGGGCTGGTGTACAGATGATCCACATACAGGCGCATAACGATTCTCCTTGAGGGGGAACACCACGCTACGAGATGCGCCACAAGAAAGACAATGCGCTGTTTTTATGGGGGCATTCCTGGGTGGAATACCGGGTTAACCGGCAAATCCGCCCTCGTCCAGAAAGGCACGTTCCTCATCCGTGGTCTCACGCGCCAACACCTCGTTTCGATGGGGAAAACGCCCGAATTGCTCGATGATGCGCGCGTGCTCCTTGGCCCAATGGTAGGTGTTGGCATCCAGTTGCCGGTTCAGGTCCAGGGAGCGCTGTTGATCGGCCGGGTCTTCCGAATGCTCGAACGGCAGGTAGCAGAACGCACGCAATGCCGGTTCGACCTGCCGGTCCAGCCCGGCGTCCACCATGCGCCGCGCATACAGCCGCGCCAACGGGTCGGTGGCGAACATATGGGCGGTGCCACGGTAGGCATTGCGCGGGTACTGGTCGAGCAGGATCAGCAACGCCAGGGCACCGTGCGCCGAGTCCAGCCAGCTTTCCAGCTCACGCCGGGCGGCTTGCAGATGCGCGCTGTGGAAAGTGTCGCGGAAGCTGGCGTCGAAAGCAGCGTCCTTGGCAAACCAGCGCTTGGGGCCGGCGTGTTGCCAGAAGTCGATGACATCCTGCGGCGTCGTCATGGTGAGTACCTGGAAAAATGATTTAGCTGACGGTATCAGAATCCAATGTTATAGGATAACGCTCCCTTGCCACCTTGCCCTGTGATCACGCCCATGACCGACGCTGTTCCCCTGCGCCAACGCTTGCTTTCCATCGACGCCCTGCGCGGCCTGGTGATCCTGTTCATGCTCCTCGACCATGTGCGCGAAACCTTCCTGCTGCACCGCCAGGTCAGCGACCCGATGGCCATCGACAGCACCGAGCCCGCACTGTTTGCCAGCCGCACCCTCGCCCACCTGTGCGCGCCGGTGTTTGTGTTGCTCACCGGGCTGTCGGCCTGGCTCTACGGCCAGAAGTACCAGGGCCGTCGCGATGTGTCGGCGTTCCTGTTCAAGCGTGGGCTGTTCCTGGTGGTGCTGGAGTTCACCCTGGTCAACTTTGCCTGGACCTTCCAGTTGCCGCCCAGCGTGATCTACCTGCAGGTGATCTGGGCTATCGGCGTGAGCATGCTCGCCCTGGCGGCACTGGTGTGGTTGCCGCGCCCGCTGCTGGTCGTGTTGGCGCTGCTGATCATTGGCGGGCATAACCTGCTGGATGGGCTGCACTTCGAGGCCGGTTCGGCACTGCATATTCCGTGGACAATCCTGCATGAGCGCAGTTGGATCGAAGTGGGCGAGTCGCTGCGCCTGCGCGTCACTTATCCGGTGCTACCGTGGATCGGCGTGATCGCCCTGGGCTACAGCCTCGGCCCCTGGTTTGCCAAAGACATGCAGCCGGCGCAGCGCCAGCGTTATCTGTGGCTGGGCGGTGCAAGTGCATTGATAGGGTTCGTGGTAGTGCGAGCGGTCAATGGGTATGGCGAAAAACCATGGCAAGCCTATGACAACGGCGTGCAAACCCTGATGAGCTTTTTCAACATCACCAAGTACCCGCCTTCGCTGCTGTTTCTGGCGCTGACGCTGGGGATTGGGCTACTGCTGTTGCTGGCGTTCGAGAAGGCGGGAAGCAAGCGCTGGATCAGCATGCTCGCCACCTTCGGTGCAGCGCCTATGTTCTTCTATCTGCTGCACCTGTACGTGCTGAAAATCCTCTACGTCACGTGTGTGGCACTGTTTGGCCTGAATCACGGCAACTACTTCGGCTTCGACGGCATGGGCGCCATTTGGCTGGTGGCGTTGCTGCTGCCGCTGGCGCTGTACGCGCCGGTACATTGGTTCGCCGGGCTCAAGGCCCGGCGCCGCGACCTGGTCTGGCTCAAGTACCTGTAGAAACTCGATCTATGCGTGAGTCGAGGTGACAAGATCCATTCATGTTGCGACCAGATGCGCATAAAACGCGTGAAACATGAAATACGCACACACCGCCAGCGCCAGCCCCATGCACCGGTTGAACACGGTGAACGCCGACGTCCCGTTGATCCGCCGCCCCAGCACCGCCCCCAGCAGCGCATAGACCCACGGCGCGCCGAACGCCCCGAAGGCCAGGACCGCCGAGACCACGGCAATGGACGCCCCGGTGATATGCGCCGCCGGCAGCATCACACTGGTGATCGGCAACACGGCCATGATGCCCTTGGGGTTGAGCAACTGGATCACCAGGCCATTCCAGAACGTAAGGGTTCTGACGGGTGCCGATGAGGCGCTTTCATCCACCACCGTGCGTGCGGTGAACACTTGATAGGCCAGGTACAGCGTGTACACACCGCCGACCAACGAGATATACGGCAACGCGGCCTGGGAGATGATCGCCTCGCCGGTGTAGCCGAACAGTACGAACAGCAGCAGCATCGCGCAGCCCACGCCAATGAAGAATCCAGTGGAGCGGCGGAACTGACCGGTGAGCCCGGCGTTGAGGCCCATGAAATTCACGGGACCGGGGCTGTACATGACGCTGAAGGCGTAGAGGAAGATGTCCATGGAAACCCTGCAGTAGAAGAAGTCGAGCGAGTCTACTGAGGAGGGTCGGGGCGTATCTTGTACGTTTGTGGTCGGCCCGTACCTATCCATTACCCACACTTGAATCACAAAAACACTCACATGAGCACGCTGAACTGCTGCCTGGCACGACCGATGGCGAACCCCTGCGTTTTATCGACTGGTGGCCAGGGGCTTGACGTGGTGAGCGGGCTTGCCCCTCACCACAGGTTGGTGCTTTCCTCAAACCGCTTACATCAACGGAATCGAATAACTCACGAACACCCGATTCTGATCCTGGTCCCGCGCCACTTCACTGCGCGACACACCGTTGCGCCAGCCGAACCCGACGTTCTTGAACGTGCCGCTCTGCACCACGTAATCCAGTGAGATATCGCGCTCCCACTCGCTGGCATCGTTGCCGCTGGCAGTGAGAATGTGCTCGCCCTTCAAGTACATCACCGACGCCTTCAGGCCCGGCACGCCAAGCGAGGCGAAGTCATAGGCGTATTGGGCAAAGGCCGTGCGTTCGCCGGCCTGGATGAAGGTCTGCACGGTACGGTCGGTGTAGAGGTACAGGCTGGAACCGCCCTCCCCTTTGTTGACCAGGCCGCCCTGGTTGAGTTGAGCGAAGTTGCTGTCATCCGAGACTTGCTGGTAACCGGCGGTAACCGCGTGCGGGCCCAGGGAGTAGATGAACGCTGCGCTCCAGGTGTTGTTGTCGATTTCACCCGTGCCGTTTTTGGTATAGCCGCCGAGCTTGTAGCCTTCGGCACGGCCGGCGACGCTGCTGTTCTTGCCGTCGGAGCTGGTCTTGAAGTAGCGCAGGTCGGTTTTCAATGAGCCGTAGTCGCCCAGCGGCAATACATGGATCAAACCGGCGAAGTGCTGTTGGTAATAGTCTTCAAGGTTGGCGTAGTAGTACTGGACCAGCAGGTCCTTGGTCACCTGGTAATCGGCACCGGCGTAGTTGAATTTATTGCTTTCCTGGGTGCCACCGGCCGCCGCCAGGCCGCTGCGGTCGCTGGAACCACGGCCGGTGGCGTGCTGCAGTTGGCCGCCGATCAGGGTCAGGTTGTCGATGTCCTTGCTGGTGATCTGCCCACCTTCGAACGACTGCGGCAACAGGCGCCCGTCGTTGCTCACCAGGATCGGCAGGTTCGGGCGCAGGTAGCCGTAGCGCAGTTCGCTCTTGGCGAAACGCGCCTTCGCCGTCGCGCCGCCACGGGCCCAGGTGTCGGCGGCCTTGCCGTCATCGGTGGGGATCATCGAACTGCCCACATGACGACCGGCGCCACTGTCGAGGGTGACGCCGAGCATGCCCACGGCATCCAGGCCGAAGCCGACAGTGCCGTCGGTAAAGCCCGACTGGTAGTTGAGGATAAATGCCTGGCCCCACTCTTCGGTCTTCGACGGTGCGGCGGCGCCGTCACGGTTGTCGTTGTTGAAGTAGAAGTTGCGCAGGCTCAAGTTGGCTTTGCTGTCACTCAGAAAATCAGCCGAGGCCAGGGGGCTCAGGGCAATGCCCAGGCCGCCGGTCAATACGCTTAACACATGCAAAGTGGCTTTCATCACAACCTCAGTCAATTAATCCATGGGCGTCATAGAACGGATACGGCCCCGGGTACTCCCCGAACACGCCGTTGTGGCTGATCAAACCCTGCTGCACGTCCCAGCGATGCAACAGATAGCCCGCCGGCTCCAGGTTGAAATGCGCGGGCGCCGCTTCTTGCAAATCCAGCACGATCTGGTGGGAGGTGCCGGGGCACACACAACTCAGGCTGCCACCGAAACGCCGCTGCATCGGCCGGTGCAGATGGCCGCACAGCAAGCGCTCCACTTGCGGATGGCGGGCAACGACTTGCTCCAGGGCGCCGGCATTGATGAAGGGTTCGCGGTCCATGTGGCCGATGCCAGTGATGAACGGCGGGTGATGCAGGATCAGCAGCGTCGGTGCATCCGGGCGCAACCCCAGTTGCTCGTCCAGCCAGTGCAATTGGTTATCGAGCAACTGGCCGCCGTGGCCGCCAGGAATGGTCGAGTCAAGGCCGATCAGGCGCAGTGGATGGTCGTCGACCACCCAGTCCAGCGGGCCCTCGGCCGACAACGGCAGATACGCGTGATCACGAAATGCTTCCAGTAACGGCCCACGGCTGTCGTGATTGCCCGGCACCAGGTAGCACGGCATGTGCAGGCGCGCGAGTTCGGGGTGCAGCACGGCGTATTCATCGGCGCGGCCGAAGTCCACCAGGTCACCGCTGATGATCACGATATCGGGCCGTGGGTGGCTGGCGTTCAAGTGGTCGACGGCGCGGCGCAGGGCGCCTAACGTATCGACAACCCCGTAAGTGAGACGCTGGCCGGCTTTAAGGTGCAGGTCGCTGATCTGCGCGACGAGAAACGGACGATTCACGATAGAGTCTCAAGCATTCAGGGTGAACAACATGTGCGGCGCGATCGCCAGGGCAATCGGTGCGCCGACGGCGTACAGCTGGTTGTCGCTGCTGTCGACCAGCAGCGGTTGCGGGCCGCCCACATCCACCAGCAGGCGGCTTTGCGCGCCTTGGAAGAACTGCGCCAGCAGGTGGCCGTGCAAGTGCCCTTCGCTCTCCATCACCCTCAGGTGTTCGGGGCGGCAATAGACGGTGCTGGGCAGGTTGACGTCATGCCACGGCAACTCGCCGCCACAGACTTTCAAACCATGGGCCGATGGCTCGAGCACGGCAAAGGCATTGAGGTTGCCGACAAAGCCCGCGACGAAGGCATTGGCCGGTTTCTGGTAGATGTCACGCGGACTGGCCAATTGCGCGACACGTCCATGCTCCATCACCAGGATGCGGTCGCCCAGGGCCATGGCTTCGCCCTGGTCGTGGGTGACGAACACCGAGGTGATGCCCAGACCGCGCAGCAACTCATTCAGCTCGCTGCGCAGGCGTTCGCGCAGTTGCGCATCCAGGGCGGCCAGCGGTTCGTCCAGCAGCAACACTTTCGGGCGCGGCGCCAACGCACGCGCCAAGGCCACGCGCTGGCGCTGGCCGCCGGAGAGCTCATGGATGCTGCGTTTGCCGTGGTGCTGCAAGCCCACCAGTTCCAGCAACTCGTCGCAGCGCTGGTTACGCTCCACCACCGACATACCGCGAATCTTCAAGCCATAAACGATATTCCCGGCCACATCCAGGTTGGGAAACAGCGCGTAATTCTGGAACACCATGCCCACATCGCGGCGTTCGATGGGCAGGCGCGTCACGTCCTGGTCGCCGAACCACACCTGGCCCACATCCGGGCGTTCGAGGCCGGCGATCAGGCGCAAGGTGGTGGTTTTGCCACAGCCGGACGGACCGAGAATGGCCAGGGTTTCGCCGCCTTCGACGGTCAGGTTCAAGTCATGCACGGCCACAGTGCCGTCGGCGAACGCCTTGCGACAGCCTTGCAGGCGGATAGTGATAGCGGTCATCGACGCTCTCCACGGGACAAACGGGCACTGATGGCCTGCAGCGCAATCAACAGCGGCACGATCATCAGCAAAAAGATAAGGGTGTAGGCGCTGGCGATTTCCAGGCGCGCCGAGGCGTAGCTGTCGGCCAGGCCCACGGGCAAGGTCTTGGTCATCGGCGTGTGGAGCATCCAGGTCAGGTTGAATTCACCCAGGGACAAGGTGACGACCATCAGCACACCGGCCAGGATCCCGGCCCGGCAGTTGGGCACCACCACGCTGAAAAAGCGCTTGATCGGACCGGCCCCCAGGCTGGCCGCCGCTTCTTCCAGCACCGGCAGTTGCTGGCGCTGCATCACCGCCATCACCGGGCGTACCAGGAACGGCAGGGTGAACAGCACATGGCCGACCAGGATGAACAGCCAACTGCTGCGAAAACTGCCGAATTGGCCGTAGGTCAACAGCAAGGCCAACGCACTGGCCAACCCCGGCATGGCCACCGGCAGCACCATCAATTCTTCAAAGGCGCGGCTGAAGCGGTTGTTCATGCGCACCAAGGCGTAGGCCGCCGGCACGCCAATCACGCAGACGCACACCGCGCAGGCCAGCGCCAGTTGCAGCGACAACCACACGGTGGGCGAATATGCCTGCCACACCTGCATCAGCCAATCGAAGGTCAAGCCACTGGACAGACCGACGAAGAAATTGCGGGTCAGCCCGGCCAGCAGCGACATCAGCACCGGCACCAGCATGAAGGCGCACACCATCAGGGTGAACAGCAGTTGCAACACAAACAGTGATGAGCGCTTCACAGCACAGTCCCCGAATTTTTCACCAGCCGTCGCGTGAGCAGCAGCACGGCCCAGGTCACCGCGCCAAGCACCACCGACAGTGCGGCCGCCACGGCGAAGTTGGCGTAGTTGGTGAACACGTTGTAGATGGCCACCGGGGTGACGTTCAGACGCGTGCCCAAGGTAAAGGCGGTGCCGAAGGCGCCCATGGAGGTGGCGAAACAGATCGCCCCGCAGGAGGCCAGCGCCGGCGCCAGGCCTGGCACGATCACATCGCACACTACTCGCCAATGCCCGGCGCCCAGGGAATGGGCGGCTTCTTCCAGGCTGCGGTCGAGGCTCTCGCATGCCGCCATTACCGTGAGGATCACCCGTGGGATCGAGAAATACAGGTAGCCCACGAACAGCCCCGCCAGCGAGTAGGCGAAGATCCAGCGCTCACCGGCCAATTTCAGGCCCAGTGAGGCGAGCAGGCCTTGACGGCCAGCCAGCAGAATCACCAGGAAGCCCACCACCACACCGGGAAACGCCAGGGGAAACGTGAGCAATGCCACCAGCGCCGAACGCCCGAAAAACTGCTGCCGGGCGAGGAACACCCCGCTGATGCCGCCGATCAGCAGCGCCACCAGTGTCACCACCACCGCCAGCAGCAGGGTTTGCCCAAGGCTGCCCAGGTACTGCGCACTGCTGAGCACCTGCCAGTAGCCGCTGCCATGGCTGTCGCGGCTCTCGGCGCCGAGCACCATCAGGTGCGCCAGCGGCAGCAGCCAGAACGCGAGCAGCACCGCAAAGGCCGGGGCCAGCGCCCAGGCTGCGTGTCTTGCCGATGCGGCCACTTACTTGACCTCGTTCAGGTAACGGGCGGCGAAGGCTTCCTGCACAGCGGCCATTTTTTCGTAGTCCACCACACCGGCACGGGCGTAGTCGCTGTCGGGCAGGAACTGTGCGGCCACCTCCGCCGGCATCTTCATCGGCCGTACCGGGCGCAGGTAGGCTTTGGCCCAGAGCGCCTGGCCTTCGTCCGACAGCACGAAGTCGAGGACCTTTTCTGCGTTGGCGCGGTGCGGCGCGTTGGCCACCAGGCTCATCACGTAGGGCACGCTGATGCTGCCTTCCTGGGGAATCACGAAGGCGACGTTGGCCTTGTCTTTGTAGCGCGCGCGATAGGCGTTGAAGTCGTAGTCCACCAGGATCGGCAACTCGCCGGACAGCACCCGCGCATAGGCGGTCTGCTTGGGCACGATGGGCGCGTTTTTCGCCAGTTTCTGGAAGTAGTCGATGGCCGGCGCGAAATTGTCCAGGTCGCCGCCCATGGCGCGGTTGATCGCCACCGCCGACACGTAGCCGACGAAGGCACTGGACGGGTCGAGGTAACCGACCATGCCTTTGTATTCAGGCTTGAGCAGGTCGGCCCAGCTTTGCGGCACCGGCAGACCACCGAGCGCATCGACGTTGACCATGATGCCCAAGGTGCCGGAGTGGATCGCAAACCAATGGCCGGCCGGGTCTTTCAGCCCGGCAGGAATCTGGTCCCAGGCCTTGGGTTTGTAGGTGCCGACCACCTCGGCTTTTTGCGCCTGCAGGCCGAAGGTCACGCCGTAGTAAACGACGTCGGCCACCGGTGCGGCTTTCTCTGCCACCAACTGCGCCAGGGATTGGCCGGAGTTCTTGTTGTCCAAGGGCACTTGCACGCCGGTGCTGGCGGCGATGGCCTTGAGCTGGGTGGCCCAGTCGGCCCAGTCCGGCGGGCAGTTGTAGCAGATCGCGGTTTCGGCGGCCTGGGCCAGGCTGGCCACACCGCACAGCAGCACGGCTGCCAGGGTTTTACGGAATGCGCGCATCAGGGGTTTCCTCGTGGGGTTGAGTGCTTTCGCCCGGCCGGATATGGCAAGGCAGGCAATGGGACGTCGGGGCATGGCCGGCGATCTGCGCCAGCAGTTGGTCAATCACGGTGCTGGCCAGCAGCGCAATCGGCTGCACCACGCTGCACAGGGTCGGGTGCATCTGGGTGCCGAGGCTGATGCCATCGAAGCCCATCACCGACAGTTGCCCGGGCACGTTCCAGGCGTTGCGGCGCAGTTCGGCGATCAGGCTGATGGCCAGGAAGTCGTTGGAGCACACCAGTGCGGTGGGTGCATCCTCGCCTTGGAGGAATGGCGCGATGGCGGCGAATTCCGCCTGGGTGTGTGCCGGCATTTCGATGACCGCACGCGCTGGCAAGCCGCATTCGCGCATCGCCTCGCAATACCCGGCGTACCGCAGGCGCGCACGGTCCGACTGCAAGGCGGGACCGGCGACCATGCTGATGCGGCGGTGCCCCGCTTGCAGCAAATAACGCGTGGCCAAGGCCATGCCCGCGCGGTTGTCCACCGACACAGCGCTGTAGCTGGGGTTGCTGGGTTGGTGGTAGGCCAGCACAAACGGGGTTTTCTCTGTATTCAGGCTGCTGAGCACGACGTTGCTTTCAGCATCCGTGACCGTCAGCACCAGGCCGTCCACGCGCTGGCGCAACAACTCTTCCACCACAATGCTTTCGCGCTCGCTGTTGTAGTCGGTAGTCGCCAACAGCAGGCTGTAGCCGCGTGCACGTGCCGCGCGCTCCATGGCCTGGAACTGTTCGGCGAACACCGGGTTGAGCAGGTTGGGCACCACCACGCCGATCAACCGGGTGGTTTGCAGGCGCAATTGGCGGCCCAGCAGATTGGGCCGGAACCCCAACTCACGGGCGGCGGCGAACACCTGCTCACGGGTGGTCGGGCGCACCTGGTCGGGGGAGGCAAAAGTGCGGGCGGCGGTGGCGCGGGATACTCCGGCCAGCCGCGCGACGTCTTTCAGGTCAGTCATTGTCACTCGCTTGAGATCGATCTCATTGGCGAGGACAGTAACGGCGGAATGTGGCAATTCGGCAGTAGGGTGATGACAGTTTGATGTCGGTGGACCCGATATACAGGGGCCAAACTGTGGGAGGGGGCTTGCCCCCGATGGCAGTGGGTCAGTACTGGATTGGGTGGCTGACACACTGCTATCGGGGGCAAGCCCCCTCCCACATTGGACCGGTGCCCATCCATAGGGTCACAAACCGGACGCAGCAAAATCCGCCCACTAACCTTTCGATTCGATCCAAGTGCGGGCACAATGCGTGTCCTTTTTTGGCAGGCACCGCCGCAGGCTCTCAAAAATGATCAAAACGCCGTACTACCTCATCGATAAACAGAAGCTTCTGGTCAACATGCAGAAGATTGCTTACGTGCGCGAACAGTCCGGCGCCAAGGCTCTGCTGGCGCTCAAGTGCTTTGCCACCTGGTCGGTGTTCGACCTGATGCAGCAATACATGGACGGCACCACCTCGTCGTCGTTGTATGAGCTAAAGCTCGGCCGCCAGAAGTTCGAAGGCGAGGCGCACGCCTACAGCGTGGCCTGGGCCGACGACGAAATCGAAGAGATGCTGGATAACTGCGACAAAATCATCTTCAACTCCATCAGCCAGCTGCAGCGCTTTGCCGAGCGCAGCGAAGGCAAGACCCGCGGCCTGCGCGTCAACCCGCAGGTGAGCAGCTCCGACTACCTGCTGGCCGACCCGGCGCGTCCGTTCAGCCGCCTGGGCGAATGGGACCCGGTGAAGATCGAAGGTGTGATCGAGCAGATCTCTGGCTTCATGTTCCACAACAACTGCGAGAACGGCGACTTCAGCCTGTTCGACAAGATGCTCGGCGTCATCGAAGAACGCTTCGGCGCGCTGCTGCACAAGGTCGAGTGGGTCAGCCTCGGCGGCGGCATCCACTTCACCGGTGAAGACTATGCCGTGGACGCGTTCTGCGCCCGCCTGAAGGCGTTCTCCGAGAAGTACGGCGTGCAGGTGTACCTGGAACCCGGCGAAGCGGCAATCACCAACAGCGCCTCGTTGGAAGTGACCGTGCTCGACACCCTCTACAACGGCAAGAACCTCGCCGTGGTCGACAGCTCCATCGAAGCCCACCTGCTGGACCTGCTGATCTACCGCCTCAACGCCAAGCTGGCGCCGAGCGACGGTGAACACACCGTCATGGTGTGCGGCAAATCCTGCCTGGCCGGGGACATCTTCGGCGAGTATCAATTTGATCGTCCGTTGGCCATCGGCGATCGGCTGTCGTTCATCGACACCGCAGGCTACACCATGGTCAAGAAAAACTGGTTCAACGGCCTGAAAATGCCGTCCATCGTAGTGAAACAACTCGACGGTACAGTCGAGGTGGTTCGTGAATTTGGTTACGACGACTACCTGTCCAGCCTTTCGTAAGCTGGCGGATAAAGGAGAGATAAAGCAATTGAAAAAGAACGTTCTTATCATTGGTGCAGGAGGTGTCGCCAAGGTGGTGGCCCACAAGTGCGCGCAGCACAACGACGAACTCGGTCGTATTGCTATCGCGTCGCGCAACATCTCCAAATGCCAGGCCATCATCGACAGCGTCAAGGCCAAGGGTAGCCTCAAGGTGCCCGCCGATATCCAAGCCTTCGCGCTGAACGCCCTGGACGTGGAAGCGACCAAGGCCCTGATCCGCGAGACCGACTCGCAGATCGTCATCAACGTCGGTTCCGCGTTCCTCAACATGTCGGTTTTGCGGGCCTGCATCGACACCGGCGTTGCATACCTCGACACCGCCATCCACGAAGAGCCGGGCAAGGTCTGCGAGACCCCGCCGTGGTACGGCAACTACGAGTGGAACCACCTGGAAGAGTGCAAACAGAAGAACATCACCGCCATCCTTGGCGTGGGCTTCGACCCGGGTGTCGTCAACGCGTACGCCGCGCTGGCGCAGCAACAGCATTTCGACCGCATTGATTCGATCGACATTCTCGACGTCAATGCCGGCTCCCATGGCAAATACTTCGCCACCAATTTCGACCCGGAAATCAACTTCCGCGAGTTCACCGGACAGGTGTGGAGCTGGCAGAACAGCCAGTGGACCAGCAACACCATGTTCGAAGTCAAACGCACCGATGACCTGCCGGTCGTCGGTTCGCAGAACCTCTACCTGACCGGCCACGATGAAGTGCACTCGCTGTCGAAAAACCTCGACGTGCCCAACGTGCGTTTCTGGATGAGCTTCGGCGAACACTACATCAACGTGTTCACCGTGCTGAAAAACCTCGGCCTGCTTTCCGAAAAACCGGTCACCACCGCCGAAGGCCTGGAAGTCGTGCCGCTGAAAGTGGTCAAGGCCGTGCTGCCCGACCCGTCTTCGCTGGCACCGGGCTACACCGGCAAGACCTGCATCGGTGACCTGGTCAAGGGCACCAAGAATGGCCAGCCCCACGAGATGTTCATCTACAACGTGGCGTGTCATGAAGAAGCCTTTGCCGAGACCGACAGCCAGGGCATCTCCTACACCGCCGGCGTACCACCGGTGGCCGCAGCGCTGCTGGTGGCCCGTGGCGAGTGGGATGTGAAGCACATGGCCAACGTCGAGGAACTGCCGGCCGAGCCGTTCCTGAAGGCGCTGGATGTGATGGGCTTGCCGACTCGGATCAAAGACGAGAACGGTGATCGGGCTTGGGATGCGATTGCCTGAATAGGCAGCTGCAAGTGGGAGGGGGCTTGCCCCCGATAGCGGTGGATCAGTCACAGCTGTATTGACTGACCCACTGCAATCGGGGGCAAGCCCCCTCCCACATTGGGTTTCAGGGTGTCTGTTATTCCAGGTTACGGGCCGAGTTGCTCAGTGCCCTTGAGCATTGCAGAAGCGCCGGCGCCAACTGTTTCTCTGCATCCGCCCGAGTCCAGCGGCTGGTCGGCGCCACCACATGCACCGCCGCCACCGGTCGACCATTGGCACCCAGTACCGGCGCGCCGATGGTCATGTCGCCCAGGAACAGTTCCTGGCCGTTGACCGCATAGCCCTGCTCACGCACCTGCTGCAACGACGCCATGATTTCGTCGACTTCAGTCAGCGTCTGGCTGGTGTGGGCAATACGCTGACTGTTCTCGATCAACACCAGCGCTTCCTCCTGCGGCAACGCGCTCAAATACGCCCGCCCCGACGCCGTGCAGTACATCGGTACCCGCGAGCCGATCGGCATGTGCACCGGCACAAAGCCCGCGCTGACGAACCGTGCGATGTAGGTCATGTCGTAGCCCGCAGGCTCGGTGAGGCACGAGGTCTCGCCGGTCAGCCGGGTCAACTCCGACAGAAACGGATTCGCCACCTCGATCAACGAATGCGCATCCAGGTAACTGAAGCCCAACTCCAGCACCCGGGGTGTGAGTTGGTAATGCCGGGTGCGGGAGTGTTTCCGAAGGTAACCCAGGCTTTCGAGGGTAAACACCATGCGCTGGGCCGAGCTTTTGGTCATGCCGGCGGCCTCGGCCACCTCTGCAAGGCTCATGCTGCGGCGCTGTGCACTGAATGCCTTGAGAACCGACAGGCCTTTTTCCAGGGATTGGTTGTGCAGACTGTTGCGTTCTTCGGACATGGCGGACTCGCGGTCAGGTCGATCAGGCGTGGTGATATTTCTACCTTAAATCACAGAAATAGACCAATTAATATCGCATATCGATACGAACAGTTCATTTTGTCGATTTTCTATAGCGATATTCGATTCTAATCAATCGAAATGGCACAGAGCTTGCGATTTCATCGGCAGCCGCTTGCGGTACTGACTATCCGTTTTCCTTCTGGAGTAACCCGATGAACAGTCTTTCGCCCTTGTTTCGCCGCCTCGCCTTCGGTCTTTGCGCCACGCTGTGCGTCACCGCGGTGCACGCAGAAAGTGCGTCCTCGTACAAAGTCGGTGCAACGGCCAGTGGTTCGCCGTTTACCTTTCTCGACATCAAGAGCAACAGCATCCAGGGCGTGATGGTCGATGTGGCCGAGGCCGTGGGCAAGGCTGGCGGCTTTACCAGCCAGATCGAGCAGACCAACTTCGCTGCGCTGATCCCCTCTCTCACCTCCGGCAAGTTGGATTTTATTTCCGCCGGCATGCTCAAGACCGAAGAGCGCACCAAGGTCGTCGACTTCAGCGCCCCGGTGTACGCCTACGGCGAAGGCCTGATCATCAACGCCGACGACAACACCGCCTACCCCGACCTCATGCCTCTCAAGGACCAAGTGGTCGGCGTACAGGCCGGCACCGTCTTCTATGACCAGTTGAACAAGCTCGGCATCTTCAAGGAAATCCGCACCTACGACTCCATCGGCGAGATGGTCCGCGACCTGTCCCTGGGCCGCATCAAGGCCGCCGTGGGTGACCAGCCGGTGGTCGCCTACCAGATCCGCCAGAAGTTGTTCAAAGGCGTGAAACTCGCCCCTGACCACAAGCCCACCAACGTCGGCCAGGTGTGCCTGGTGGTGCGCAAGGGGGACGCGCAAACCCTGGAGCGCCTGAACACCGCCATTGCCAGCATCAAGGCAGACGGCACCCTTGACAGCATTCTCAAGAAGTGGGGCCTGGATACCCAGGTGCGCCCATGAAACCGGCGGAGTTCCTGCAGAACGCCCAGGACTTTTTGCCGATTCTGCTGCAAGGCGCGTGGGTGACGATCCAGATCACCGTGCTGTCGTTCCTGCTCAGCAGTGCCATCGGCCTGGTGCTGGCGTTACTCAAGCTGTCGCCGATCCGTGCACTGTCGTGGGCGGCGAGCACCATCATCAATGTGATCCGTGGGCTGCCGATCATCGTGCAGTTGTTCTACATCTACTTCGTGCTGCCGGACATGGGCGTGCACCTCACCGCGTTCTACGCGGGCGTGATCGGCATGGGCATCGCCTACTCGGCGTACCAGGCCGAGAACTTCCGCACGGGCATCATTGCCGTCGAACAGGGCCAGCGTGAAGCCGCCGAAGCACTGGGCATGCGCTCGGCGCTGATGATGCGCCGGGTGATCCTGCCGCAAGCGTTTCGCATCGCCCTGCCGCCGTACGGCAACACGTTGGTAATGATGCTCAAGGACTCGTCGCTGGTGTCCACCATCACCGTCGCGGAGATGACCCGCCAGGGCCAACTGATTGCCTCGTCGACCTTCCAGAACATGACCGTCTACACCCTGGTCGCCCTGCTCTACCTGCTGATGAGCCTGCCGCTGGTGTATGGCCTGCGCCGCATGGAACAGCACCTGGGCCGGAGGAAAAAAGCATGATCGAGATTCGCCAACTGCAAAAACACTACGGCAGCCACCGCGTGCTGCATGGCGTCGACCTCGACGTGGCCAAGGGCGAAGTGGTGTGCCTGATCGGCCCCTCGGGTTCGGGAAAATCCACCTTGCTGCGCTGCATCAACGCGCTGGAAGCCTACGACGGCGGCCACATCAACGTGTTCGGCGAAACCGTGCAGCGCGGCAGCAAGAGCGTGCACGCCCTGCGCAGCCGCATGGGCATGGTGTTCCAGCGCTTCAACCTGTTCCCCCATCGCACCGTGCTGGAGAACGTGATGGAAGGCCCGGTGTACGTCAAAGGCGACCCGCCCAGGCAGGCTCGCGAAGAAGCCCTGGTGCTGCTGGAAAAAGTCGGCCTGAGCGCCAAGGCCGAGGCCTACCCGGAGCAGCTCTCCGGCGGCCAGCAACAACGCGTGGCCATCGCCCGTGCACTGGCGATGAAACCCGAAGCCATGCTGTTCGATGAGCCCACCTCGGCCCTCGACCCTGAACTGGTCGGTGATGTGCTGGCGGTGATGCGCACCCTCGCCGATGAGGGCATGACCATGATCGTCGTCACTCACGAAATGGGCTTTGCCCGCGAAGTGGCCGACCGCGTGTGCTTCCTGCATGGCGGCTACATCGTCGAAAGCGGGCCGGCCGAACAGGTGCTGGGCAACCCGCAGCATGCGCGGACCCAGGACTTCCTGCGGCGCGTGCTGCACCCCACCGGCAACACGCGGAGCCTGTCATGAAGTCATTGTGGTCAGCGACTGCGCCCTCAGTGGTGCCGACGCCTGCGTTGAGCGAGTCGGTGAAGGTGGACGTGGCGATTGTCGGCGCCGGGTATACCGGCTTGTCGACGGCGCTGCATTTGGCCGAGCGCGGCGTCAGCGTGTGCGTACTGGAGGCCAACGAGCCGGGCTGGGGCGCATCCGGACGCAACGGTGGGCAAGTCAACCCGACGCTCAAATACGACCCGCAGCAACTGGTGCAGATGTACGGAGCGGAGCGCGCCGAACCGTTGATCTCGACTGTATCGAACTCGGCCGACCTGGTGTTCAAGCTGATCGAAAAACACGGCATCGATTGCGCGCCGGTACGCAAAGGCTGGATGCAAGTGTCGTACAGCGAAAAAGGCGTCGCCGGGCTGCACGCACGGGCAGATCAATGGGCCAGGCGCGGTGTACCCGTGCAGCGGCTGGATGCCGCAGCGGTGGCTTCGCGCATGGGCAGTGAGGCGTTTGCCGGTGGCTGGCTGGACGGTCGCGCCGGGGCGATTCAGCCTTTGGCCTATGCCCGTGGGCTGGTGGGCGCGGCGTTGGTGGCGGGTGTGCGGATCCATGGGCAGAGCGCGGTGACCGGGTTGCAGCGCCAGGGTTGCGGCTGGCAATTGCAGACGGCTGGCGGTGCGCAGGTCACGGCCGATCAAGTGGTGTTGGCCACCAACGGCTACAGCGGCAACCTGTGGCCGGGCATGGCGCAGAGCATCCTGGCGGCGAACAGTTTTATTGTCGCCACCAAACCCTTGAGCGGGCAAGCGGCGGACAGCATCTTGCCGGGGCAGGAAACCGTCTCCACCGCACAACGGCTGCTGCTGTACTTTCGCAAAGACAGCCATGGCCGCTTGCTGATGGGCGGACGCGGGCTGTTCAACGACCCCACGTCACCCACGGATTTCGCCCACCTGGAACGCTCGCTGGCGCTGCTGTTTCCGCAATTGGGGCCACTGGAATTCGAATATCGCTGGGCGGGCCGTATTGCGATCACGCGGGACTTCATGCCCCATGTGCACCAGCCCGCGCCAGGGTTGACGTTGGCACTGGGCTGCAATGGCCGTGGCATCGCACTGTGTACCAGCCTGGGGCAGCAATTGGCGGGGCGGTTGTGCGACAGCACGGCGGAGTTCGCCTACCCGGTAACGCCGTTGCAGCGCTTGCCGATGCATGGGTTGCAGCGGTTTTACATAGGGGCCGGGGTGGCGTGGTACAGCTTGCTGGATCGGCTCAATGTGAGCTGAACAGAGCCCTCACTCACACCACTCCCCATGTGAGAGTGGGCTTGCCCGCGACAGCGGTGTGTCAGCCGCTGGATGTGCTGGCTGATGTACCGCCATCGCAGGCAAGCCAGCTCCCACACTGGATCTCCTTTTCTGGGAGAACCTATTGCACGCGTAAAGCGATTAATACTCTCAATCGCCAACGGCGATCGCTCCCATGAACGGGGCGCACCCTCAAAACACCGACCACCCAATCCGCTCACTCAACAATTCCAACGCCTTCATCCCCGCCAGCGAGTTCCCCGCCGTATTCAACTCCGGCGACCACACGCACACCGTAAATTGCCCCGGCACCACCGCGACAATCCCGCCGCCCACCCCGCTCTTGCCCGGCAACCCCACGCGATAGGCAAAATTGCCTGCCTCGTCGTACAGCCCGCTGGTGGCCATGATCGAGTTGACCTGCTTGGTCTGGCGCGCCGTTAAAATCTGTTCGCCGCTGTGGGCACTCGTGCCTTCATTGGCCAGGAAGCTGAATGCCTTGGCCAAGTCCAGGCAGCTCATCTGCAAGGCGCAGTAGTTGAAATAGCTGTGCAGCACCGCGTCCACGTCGTTGTGGAAGTTGCCAAAGGATTTCATCAGGTAGGCCATGGCGGCGTTGCGGGCACCGTGCTGAGCCTCGGATTCGGCGACGACGCTGTTGACCAGGATCTGCGGGTTGCCCGACAGGCGCCGGACGAAATCGCGCATTGACAAGATCGGCACGGCGAAGCGCGATTGGTTGATGTCGCAGATCACCAGCGCACCGGCGTTGATGAACGGATTACGCGGGCGGCCACGTTCGAATTCCAGCTGCACCATGGAGTTGAATGGCTGCCCCGAAGGCTCATGGCCCAGGCGTTCCCAGATGGTTTCGCCACCGTGGTCGATGGCCTGCACCAGGCTGAACACCTTGGAAATGCTCTGCACCGAGAACAGCGTGTCGGCGTCACCGGCGCAGTAGGCCGAGCCGTCGTTGCCGTACACGGCGATGCCCAATTGGTTGGCAGGCACATCGGCCAATGCCGGGATGTAATCGGCAACTTTGCCGAGGCCGATCAGGGGGCGCACTTCGTCGAGGATCGACTCCAGCAGCGCCTGCATGTCTTGTCCAGTCATCTGTCTTTGAATCGGTGGTAAGCGGGGCGCGGAGGATACCTGAAACACGCAGGTCAAGCTTGATCAGGGGCGCTTCGCCCCCCAACGCGGGGCAAGCCCGCTCGCCACAGAGGGAGTGGGGACTCCCTCGCCACAGCTCGATGTTGCGTGCGTTCAAAAGTGCGCCACATCCGACACCCGCTCATCCAGCACATCCCGCGCCAGTGCCCAGGCCCGGTCACGGGATTCCACCACCAGCAACGGATAACCCCAGGCCTTGCTGAACATCGCGGCAAACGGCTTGAGCGCCAGGCGCTGCGCGGCACTGGGCTCGACCTGGATCATGCCTTTGACGTAGGTATGCAGCGCCTGTTTGTTTTTCTTCATCCAGATCGACGCTTGCTTGCGCTCCTCATGGGAGTGTTGGTGATTGTTCTCGTCCACGGATTTTTCGTGCAGCAGCAGGAACGGTTGCTGCCGGGCCAGCAGGCTTTCGAACACGGCGAAGGCATCCTCCGGCCCACCTTCATTGGGCGCATCAAAGACGATTTTCACCACCGGGAATGTTGAACTGTCGAGTCGCATGGCCGAGCTCCTTGTTGAGAATTTATCTCACTATAAGGTTCAAGCCGC
The DNA here is from genome assembly GCF_900115535.1 of Pseudomonas sp. NFPP28. Classification (NCBI taxonomy): domain Bacteria; kingdom Pseudomonadati; phylum Pseudomonadota; class Gammaproteobacteria; order Pseudomonadales; family Pseudomonadaceae; genus Pseudomonas; species Pseudomonas sp. NFPP28. The sequence goes on from NZ_FOWT01000002.1 coordinate 88,837, forward strand.
TGGACGGCATTGCACAGAATAGCCAGACTGTTTCGCAATTCAGCCAACCTGCGATCCCTTGTCATGAAACACCATCGCCTGGAAATGCACGATCCGTCACTGTCCAGAGACGCCGACGTATTCCCCCGCGCCGTAGTGGCCGTAGGGGCCACCGCCACGTCGGATACCTGGGAACATACCCAGCATGCCCATCGCAAAGGCCAACTGATGTACACCTTGCGCGGGGTCATCCATTGCGAGATTGAGGCCGGTATCTGGATCGTGCCGCCGCAATGCGCGCTGTGGATTCCCGGCGGAACGCCTCACGCGGCACGGGGGGCTGGCGCTGCGGAAGTCTATTGCCTGCTGATCGACCCCGATGCCGCCTGCGCCCTGCCCCGGCAATGCTGCACGCTGGCGGTGTCGGCCCTGTTGCATGAGCTGATCAGCAAGGCGGTGAGTTTCCCGCAACTGTATGACGAGCACGGCGCCCAGGGCCGTTTGATCAGTACCTTGCTGGATGAATTGGCCGTCGCGCCTGTTGAAGCCCTGCACCTGCCCATGCCACAAGATCCGCGCCTGCGTCGCCTGGCCGACAGCCTGCTGGCTGAACCGGCGGACAAGTCCACACTCGGTCAATGGGCGGTGCGCATCGGCATGAGCGAACGCAGCATGACGCGCCTGCTGCTGGAGGAACTGGGCCTGAGTTTTGGCCGTTGGCGCCGGCAGTTGCATGTAATCCTGTCGCTGCAACGCCTGGCCAGGGGTGAGAGCGTGCAACGCGTGGCCCTGGACCTGGGCTATGAGAACGCCAGCGGTTTTATCACCATGTTCCGCAAGACGGTAGGCCAGCCGCCGGCGCGTTACCTGGCGGACCGCGCCGGGGCATTGAGCTCGCTGGCCCCGGCGACGATTGCGCTGAACTGAAGGGGCTGGCTACCCGGACCTGCAGGCCTGCTCGCCACACAGTCAACTGTCCAGATCAGCCAAGCCCAAATGCTCACGCAACGTCGCCCCTTCATACGCGGTGCGGAACAGCCCCTTGCGCTGCAAATGCGGAATCACGCTCTCGACAAACTCCGTGAACGAGCCCGGCAAATACCCCGGAGAGATCACAAACCCGTCGCAACCGCCCTGCTCGAACAGCTCGGCCAGTTGATCGGCAATCTGCGCGCCGGTACCCACCAATTGCGGCACGCGCACGCTGCTGGCGAAGATGCGCCCGAGTTGTTCCAGGGTGGTTTGCGGGCCTTGCATCAATAGCTTTTCCGCCGCAGCCGGGTGGATCAGTGGCGACTGGGCGATCTCGGCCAGTGTCGCCGAAAGCGGGAATGGCGACAGGTCCACATTCAACTGCGAGGCCAGTGTCACCAGCCCCAGTTCCGGACGGGCCAGCGCATTGTGCCGATCGCGCTTGGCGCGGGCCTCCGCCTCGCTGCCGCCCATGAACGGCATCACCGCCGTCAGCACTTTGCAGCTGTCGGCGTCGCGCCCCTGCTGCACCACCTGGGCACGCACGTCATCGCGGAATGCACGCATGGCCGCCAAGTGCGGATGGATAGTGAAGATCGCCTCGGCCCAACGCGCACCGAAGCGCCGACCACGCCCGGAAGAGCCGGCCTGGATCAGTACCGGTCGGCCCTGGGGCGTGCGCGGGATATTCAGCGGGCCTTCGACCCTGAACCACTCGCCCTGGTGCTGCACCGAACGGATCAATCCAGGGTCTGCCAGCACGCCGCTTTCGCGGTTCAGTTTCAGCGCGTCCTTGCCCCAGCTGTTCCACAGTTTCAGCGCAACTTCAACAAACTCATCGGCGCGGTCGTAGCGCAGGTCGTGCTCCAGGTGCTTGTCCTTGCCGAACAGGCGACCCTCGCTGTCGTTCATCGAGGTGACGATGTTCCACGCCGCGCGGCCCCTGGACAGGTGGTCGAGGGTGGCGAATTCACGGGCGATGTGCGCCGGTTCGTAATAGGTGGTGGACCGCGTTGCGCCCAGGCCCAGCCTGCTGGTCTTGCCGACCAGGTAAGACAGGATCGGCAACGGGTCCAGACGCGTGGCGTCCTGGGCGCCGTAGCGCAAGGCCAACTCGCGCGAGCCGCCCATCTGGTCGCCCACGGCCAGGCGGTCGGCGAAGAACAGGAAGTCGAACAGCCCCTCTTCCACCACCTTGGCGACCCGCGCGTAGTACTCGGGGTCGAGGTAATTGCCGACGGTTTCCGGGTGGCGCCACACCGCGTGGCTGTGCACCACGGGCCCACTCAACAGGAACGCGGATAAATGGATCTGGCGGCTCATGGCTTGGGCGTCCACACGGTAATGGCGCTGACCTGCAACGGCTTGGGAATCAGCTTGGCGGCGTAATAGGTGTCGGCGATGCGCTGTTGCTCGGCGAGGTTGTCCAGCTTGACCGGGATGATGTCGTAGCTGCGGCGGCTATTGGCGCGCTCGACCGTGGCCGGGGCGATATTGCCCCACAGCGGGCCAAGGATGGCGGCGGCTTCCTTGGGATGGGCCTTCACCCATTGGCCGGTCTCGCGCAGGGTGTCGAAGGTCACCTGCAACACGTCCGGGTGGGCCTTGGCGAACGTCGTCGTCGCCAGATAGAAACGGTTGTAGTCGGCCAGGCCGTCCTTGCCGTCGGCGATTACCCGCACATGGTGATCCAACTGTTGGGTGGCGAAGAACGGGTCCCAGATCACCCACGCGTCGACACTGCCATTAGCGAAGGCCGCGCCGCCATCCGGGGCTTCCAGGTAACGCGGGGTGATATCGGCCAGGGTCAGCCCGGCCTTTTTCAACGCCGAGATCAGCAGGTAGTTGCTGCCCGAGCCCTTGGACACGGCAACGGTCTTGCCCTTGAGGTCGGCGATGCTGTGGATCGGCGACGAGTCCTGAACGATGATCGCCTGGGCGCCCGGCGATGCGTTTTCCTGGGCGTAATAGGTCAGCGGTGCATCGGCGGCCTGGGTAAACAGCGCGAAAGCGTCAGCCACATCGGCGTGCAGGTCGACGCTGCCGGCATTCAGCGAGCTGAGCAGGCCGGTGCTGAATTCATGCCAGTTCACCGTGAAGCCCAGGGGCTTGAGGCGCTGTTCCAACTGGCCATTTTGCTTGAGCAGGATCCACAGGGTGGATGAGCGCTGGTAGCTGATATCCAGGGTTTGCTCGGCCTGGGCCGCCGTGGCGGCGAACAGCAGGCTGGCGGCGACGATTAGTTTTTTGAACGTCATGGGAGGCCTTGGCGAGGAAGAAATGAAGGGCGCTGCTTATGCCAAAAAACCGCGTCAGGCCTGGCAATAAAGCTTGTTCGATTATATTAACGATGAGCAATGATGAAAGAATCTTATAATTCTATGGTTATGCCCAATTCATAGGCGGCAGGGAAAAGCGTCCTAAGCTCAGATCGAAAGAGTATTTAACGAATAGTTTTTAGAACTTTAAGCTCAGGCCTATTTCGTCGCAGATCGAGCTCGCCATGTCCCTACGTCACCCCTTCGCCGCACTCCTCGGCTTGCTGGCTCTGTCCGTCGCCATCAGCGCGCAGGCCCAGGAAACCGTACGCATCGGTTACCAGAAGTCCTCGACCCTGATCACCCTGCTGAAAACCCAGGGCACCCTGGAAAAAGCCCTCAAGGCCGACAACATCGACGTGAGCTGGCACGAGTTCCCCAGCGGCCTGCCGCTGCTCGAAGCACTGAACGTGGGCAATGTGGATATCAGCGCCGACGTGGCCGACACCGTGCCGATCTTCGCCCAGGCGGCCCAGGCCAAACTCACCTACTTCGCCCAGGAAGCGCCCTCGCCCGCCGCCCAGGCCATCGTGGTACGCAAGGACTCGCCGATCCAGAACCTGGCGGACCTCAAGGGCAAGAAGATCGCCGTGACCAAGGCCGCTGGCACCCACTACTTGCTGATCGCCGCACTGGCCAAGGCGGGGCTGGCCTTTTCGGATATCGAACCGGCCTACCTGTCACCCGCCGACGGTCGCGCGGCGTTCGAGAACAACAAGGTGGACGCCTGGGTTACCTGGGAACCCTTCCTGACCAGCGTGCAGCGCCAATTGCCCACACGCACCCTGGCGGACGGCGCAGGGCTGGCCAGCTACAAGCGTTACTACCTGACCGGTACGCCGTACGCCAAGGCGCACCCGGAAGTATTGAGGGTGGTGTACGAGCAGTTGGAAAAAGCCGGGCAGTGGGTGAAAACCCACCCCCAGGATGCAGCCAAGGTACTGGGGCCGTTGTGGGGCAACCTGGATGTAGCGACGGTGGAAGCAGCCAATGCGCACCGCAGCTACCTGGTGCAGCCGGTGACGCTCGATCAGTTGGGCGAACAGCAAAAAATCGCCGATGCGTTCTTCAAGGCGGGGTTATTGCCCAAGGCGGTGGATGCCAAGGATGTACAGACCTGGAAACCTTGAGGGCGTAACAGGGAATACTGCAACTGTGGCGAGCGGGCTTGCCCCGCGTTGGGTTGCGAAGCGACCCTGGAAGGAGGAATGCGGTGAGTCAGGCACTCTTCGGCCGCTGGTGTGGGGGCTGCTTCGCAGCCCGACGCGGGGCAAGCCCGCTCGCCACAGATTTGGATCACGATGGTCACAACAGGGTGCGGGCCAGGGCCTTTTTCCATTCGCTGTAACGCCCCGCCATCGCGGGATCATCCTGCGGCTCAAACCGCTCCCGCTGCCGCTCCCGCTGCCGCTCCAGCGCCCCCAGCGCTGCATCGCTCGCCCACACCCCCGACGCCCTCCCCGCCAGGTGCGCCGCGCCCAATGCCGAGACTTCGGGTGACAGGCTGCGCACCACCGGGCGTTGCAGCAGGTTGGCGAGGAACTGCATCAGCCAACGGTTGCGCGTCGCACCGCCGTCCACCCACAGCTCTTTCAACGGGCTGCCGATGTCCTGCTGCATGGCCTCGAACACATCGCGAATCTGATAACCGATGGACTCCAGCGACGCCCGCAGGATATGCGCACCGGAGGTGGCCTCGGTCAGCCCACAGATCAGACCCCGTGCATCGGCCTTCCAGTGGGGCGCGCCCAGCCCGGACAACGCCGGCACGAAATACACGCCGCCGTTATCCGACAGTTGCGCCGCCTGCTCGGTCAGGGCATCGAGGGATTCCCCCGCCACCAGGCGCGAGGCCCACTGCACGGCGGCGCCGGTATGGACGATGTTGCCTTCCATGCCGAACGTCGGTTGACCACCGTCGTGCCAGGCCAGGGTGGTGGACAAGCCGTGAGTCGAGGCAATCGGGCCGCCCATGGGCGTCATCAACGACGACCCTGTACCCAGTGTCGCTTTCACCAGCCCCGGCGCAAAGCCGCCCTGCCCGTACAGCGCAGCGTGGGAGTCGCCAATCATCGACATTACCGGGATGCCGGCGGGCAACCCGCCCGCCGCAACGGTTTCGGCAAAAAAGCCTGCACTGGGCTGGATGGGGGCCAATGCGGCCAATGGAATCTTGAACAGCGCCAGCAGCGCCGGGTCCCAGGCACAGGTGTGCAGGTTGAACAGTTGCGTGCGGGCGGCATTCGAGTAGTCGGTGGCGAACGCCTGGCCGCCGCTGAGTTTCCACAGCAACCAGCTGTCCACCGTGCCCAGGCAGATATCACCGGCAGCGGCGCGTGCGTGGCCATCCTCAAGGTGGTCGAGAATCCAACGGAACTTGCCGGCCGAGAACATCGGGTCCAAGGCCAACCCGGTTTTTTCCAGGATCAGCGCTTCGTGCCCCTGCTCATGCAACTGGGCACACAACGCGGTGGAGCGCCGGCATTGCCAACTGATGCACGGCGACAGCGCTTCGCCGGTATGCCGGTCCCAGGCCACCACCGATTCTCGCTGGTTGCTGATGGCCAGCGCGGTGATCGGCCGGTCCACCTGGGCCAGGCACTCCTCAATGGCGGCCAGGGTGCTGTGCCAGATCAGCAGCGGGTCCTGCTCGGAAAACCCCGGCTGCGGATGGGTAATGCTCAGCGGCCGCGAGCCCCGCGCAATCACCTGTCCGCGCTCGTTGACCAGCACCGCCTTGGCGTTGCTGGTGCCTTCATCTATCGCCAGGATCAGCGGCGTATTGTCTGTCATCGCATTCACCGCAACCGAGTGGCAGCCGCCACAATCCCAGCCGCGTCGATGTTATGCAAGGCGCGGGTCGGTTCGCGAGCGCCGGCGGCGGCATATTCACCATCGCCGATGCCCAGGCGCACCAGGGCAATCCCCAGCCCGGCTTCGGCCAGCACTTCGGCCACCAGGCTGCCGACGCCACCGTTGATGTTGTGCTCTTCGACCGTGATGACCGCCCGCGTGCCTCGCAGGGCGCTGAGCAACACGTCACGCTGCAATGGCCGGATCGACGACAGGTTGATCACCTGCGCCTGGATACCCTGCTCCGCCAGCACCCGTGCCGCATCCAGCGCTTCATGCACCACCGAGCCCAGGGCGACGATGCTCACGTCCGCGCCCTGGCGCAGGATATCCACCTGCCCTGGGGCAAATTGATAGTCGCCCGTGTGCAGGTCCGGCAACGCCTTGCCGTCAAGCCGGATATACACCGGGCCGTGGTAGCGCAGCGCGTAGTCGACGATCTGCCGGCATTCAAGCGCGTCGGCCGGAGCAAAGATCTGCACGTTGCCAAAGCCGCGCATTACCGAAATATCGTCGAGGCTGTGGTGCGTGCTGGCCAACGGGCCGTAACTGGCACCGGCATTCAGGCCGAACATCTTCACGTTGGCCTGGTTGTAGCAGACGTCGACTTTGATCTGCTCATTGGCCCGCGAAATCAGGAATGGCGCTGCGTTGCAGGTCGCAGCGATCTTGCCGCCCAGGGCAAGGCCCGCCGCGACGCTGACCAGCGACTGCTCGGCAATCCCCACATTGATCAGACGCTCGGGAAAGCGCTGCACAAACGGCCCGATCTTGGCCGTGGAGGTGGAATCGCTGACCACCGGCACCACGTCCAGCCCGGCATCGACGGCGGCAATAAAGGCTTCCACCATGACGCTCGCCAGATGTTCACTCGCCATGATTCAACTCCTCCAGTGCCGCGTTGATTTCATCACCCTTGGGCACGCGGTGGTGCCATTCGGGACGGGCTTCGATAAACGACACGCCCTTGCCTTTGATGGTGTGGGCGATCAGCACCTGGGGCGCGCCGGTCTTGGCCTGCATGCTTTCCAGGGCTTCGATCAACTGGCCCGCGTCGTTACCGTCGCACTCGCTGACACGAAAACCGAAGGCCGCCCATTTCACGTCCAGCGGGTCCAGCGGCATGATGTCCGCCGTCAGGCCCGCCAGTTGCAGCTTGTTCTTGTCGACGATCACGAACAGGTTATCCAGGCCGTATTTGGCCGCCGCCATCGCCGCTTCCCAGTTGGAGCCTTCAGCCAATTCACCGTCGCCGGTCAGCACATAGATGCGTTTTTTGCTGCCGGACATCTTCGCCGCCAGCGCCAGCCCCACCGCCACCGGCAGGCCGTGCCCGAGGGCGCCGGTGTTCAGTTCGATGCCAGGGGTTTTCTGCCGCACCGGGTGACCCGGCAGGTGGGAGTTGAAGTGCTGGTAGGTGGGCAGCCAGTCGACGGGGATGTAGCCCGCCTGCGCCAGGCAGCAATACAAACCACCGACACCGTGGCCCTTGCTCTGGATATAGATATCGCGCTCAGGGTCTTCAGTGCGTTCCGGCCCGGTATTGAGAATGCGGAAATACAGGGTGGCAAGAATATCGGTTTCCGAGAGATCGGCCCCGGTGTGGCCGCCGGCCGGTGAGTCGGCATTCAGGCGGATCACATGGCGCCGGATCAGGCGGGCCTGTTCTTTGATCTGGTGGGCGTCGTACTGGAAGGCATTCATGCAGCGGCTCCTTTGAGGCTGACCACGCGGGGTAAAAGTGTGCAAAGCTGTATTTGAATATTTATTCAGCAGTGACAATATATTTCTATTTAGACGCCGAACGCTCGACAGGTCAAGTGAATGACCGGTGGAAAAATCAAATAAAACCTGGAAATGTCCCTCGGACAAACGGCCGAAATCCCACACGCGCGTATCTATCCCGTGGCTTTGCGCCGGATGAAAATCGCAATCCAGAGGCCTGTTGGAAAAATTAAGCGCTTGACATTGCCACGGTGGCACTGGAATCTGAATTAACAGTCAAGCACGCATAAATATTCAGCGCACTTGAAAGCACTCCAAAAAAAATAAATCAGGAGAACACTGTGGACGCCAAAGCTACTGTCCAGCATCCGGCCGAACTCAAGCCGCCCCACCGCCCCCGGTTGGTGAAACTGCTTCCCAGCAATATCGGCGGCCCGCTGATCGGCCTGGTGTTGCTGGTGCTGGTCTTCTCCTTCAGTTCCGAATTCTTCTTCTCGCTGCGCAATGGCCTGAACATTCTTGATCAGGTCACGGTGCTGGGCATCCTCGCAATTGGCATGACCGCCGTGATCGTGATCGGCGGCATCGACCTGTCGGTGGGGTCGGTGCTGGCCTTCTCGATGATGATGCTCGGCTGGCTGTACCAAGATCAGGCGGTGCCACTGGGGTTTGCGATCCCGATCTCGATAGCCAGCGGCATGCTCGCCGGGCTGGTGTCCGGCGCCTTGATCACCTATGCCAAGCTGCCGCCGTTCATTGCCACGCTGACCATGATGTCGGTGGCCCGTGGCCTGGCGAACATCCTCACCGAAGGCCGGCAGATCGTCGGTTACCCGGACTGGTTCACCAGCCTGGCCACGGTGCGTCACTTCGGCTTTCTCTCGGCAACCGTCGGGCTGTTCCTGGTGATGCTGGTGGTGGCCTGGGTGTTCCTGCGCTTTCGCGCCGGCGGCCGTAACCTGTACGCCATGGGCGGCAGCCCGGAGGTGGCGCGCCTGTCCGGCATCAAGGTGCGGGCGATCACCCTGTGGGTATACGCCATCAGCGGTGCGCTGGCCGGCATCGCCGCCGTGACCCTGGCCGCGCGCCTGGACTCGTCTCAACCCAGCGCCGGCCTGAGCCTGGAACTGGACGCCATCGCCGCCGTCGTAATTGGCGGCGCCAGCCTCAGCGGTGGCGTCGGCAGCATCGGCGGCACCCTGGTCGGTGTGCTGATCATTGGCGTGCTGCGCAATGGTCTCAACCTGCTGGGCGTTTCGCCCTTCATTCAGCAAGTGGTGATCGGCGTGGTCATCGCCCTCGCCGTGACCATCGACACCCTGCGACGCCGCTCCAGCACTGCCCGTTAAACCTGTTCGACAGTTGACACCCTCCAACAATAAAACCAGGAGTCACCGACATGTTCAGCCCCAAGAAACTGCTGTTGGCCACCGCCCTCGCGGCTGCCACCCTCACCGCTGCCGGCACCACCTGGGCCAAGGACCTGACCATCGGCCTGGCCGTGGCCAACCTGCAGGCCGACTTCTTCAACCAGATCAAGCAATCGGTGGAAGCCGAGGGCAAGGCCAAGGGCATCAAGGTGATCACCGTGGATGCCCAGGGCAACTCCTCCACCCAGGTCAGCCAGATTGAAGACCTGATCACCCGCCAGATCGATGTGCTGATCTATATCCCTGCTGGTGCCACTGCCGCCGGCGTCCCGGTAAAAGCCGCCAAGGCCGCCGGCATCCCGGTGATCGCCGTGGACCGCAACGCACCCGATGCACCGGGTGACACCTTTATCGCCAGCGACAGCGTCGCCGGGGCCAAGACCCTGGCCGAATACGTCGGCAAGATCACCGATGGCAAGGGTCGCATCGCGATCCTGCAAGGCCAGCTCGGCACCACCCCCGAGAACGATCGAGCCAAGGGTTTCGAAGAAGGCTTGAAAGCTTTCCCGGACCTCAAGGTCGTCGCCCAGCAACCCGCCGAGTGGGCCCAGGACAAAGGCTTCGCCGTGGCCCAGGACCTGCTCCAGCGTGACCCGAACATCACCGTGTTCTTCGGCCGTGCCGATGCCATGGCCTTGGGCGCTGCCCAGGCGGTGAAGGTCGGCAACCTCGACCACAAGGTCGTGGTGGTCGGTTTCGACGGTGACGTCGCCGGGCTCAAGGCCGTGGAAAGTGGCGTGCTGAATGCAACCATGACCCAGCAGACCCAGAAGATGGGCCGCCTGGCCGTGGCATCGGCCATCGACCTGAACGCCGGCAAGGCCGTGCCCAAGGAGCAACTGTTGCCCACTGTGCTGACCACCAAAGAAAACGTCGCGCCGTTCCTGCAACAGCACCCGTAAGCCTTGGAGGTCGTCATGCAAGCAGCAGCCCTGGACACCGCCCACGCCGACGCGGTGCTGTGCCTGCGCAATATCGGCAAGGCCTATGGGCCGGTGCAGGTACTGTCGCAGGTCAATGTGGACATCCGCCCCGGCGAAGTGCTGGCCCTGCTCGGTGAGAACGGTGCGGGCAAGTCGACCTTGTCGTCGATCATCGCCGGGCTGGTACAGCCTGAAGCCGGGGGCAGCATGACCTGGCGCGGCGCGCCTTACGCGCCCGCCTCGCCCGGTGCGGCGCTGGGCGCCGGGATCGGTCTGATCCACCAGGAAATCCGCCTGCTGCCGCAATTGTCGATCGCCGAGAATATCTTCGTCGGTCGCCTGCCCATGCGTCATGGGCGGGTGGACCGCGCGTACATGGAGGCCCAGGCGCAGATCCAGCTGGAGCGCCTGGGGCTCAAAGTGCCGGCATCGCACAAGGTCGAAGGCCTGAGCGTGGCGGCCCAGCAATTGGTGGAAATCGCCAAGGCGCTGACCCTCAAGGCCAGCCTGTTGATTCTGGATGAACCCACTGCGGCATTGGGCGGCGAAGAAACCGAGTTGCTGTTCAAACAGGTGGAACGGCTCAAGGCCGAGGGCGTGTCGTTTATCTATATCAGCCACCGCCTGGAAGAAATCGCACGCATCGCCGACCGTGTGCTGGTACTGCGCGACGGACGCCAGATCGCCTTGCACGCCACCGCCCAGGTGCCGGTGCGCGAACTGGTGGAACAGATGGTCGGGCGCAGCCTGGAGCGGATTTTCCCCGCCCTTCAAGCGCCACAGGATCGCGTGATGTTGCAGGTCAAGGACCTCAGCTGCCGCGAATTTGCCTTGCACGGCATCGATTTCAGCGTGCGCGCCGGCGAAGTGTTCGGCATTGCCGGCGTGGTCGGCGCCGGGCGGACCGAACTGGTGCGCACTATTGCCGGCGCAGCACAGGATGTCCAAGGCCACCTGGTACTCGACGGTCAAGTACGCCAGCTGCGCTCGCCCTTCGAGGCGATCCAGGCCGGCGTGGTGCTGGTGCCCGAGGACCGCAAGCAGCAAGGCGTGGTGGTGGAACACCGCATCGAAGACAACCTGATCTACGGCAACACCGACCTGCTGGACAAGCGCGGCTGGGTATTCCCTGCCCCGCTGCGCGAATTCGCCCGCACGGCGGTGGCCCGGCTGGGGGTGAAAGGTGCGCCGCAGTCGCGCATCTCCAGTTTGTCCGGTGGTAACCAGCAGAAGGTGATCATCGCCAAATGGCTGGCGCGCAACCCCAAGGTCTTCATCCTGGATGAACCGACCCGCGGCATCGACGTGGGTGCGCGGGCGGCGATCTATGAAGTGATCGCGGACCTGGCGGCCAAAGGCATGGCGGTGATTGTGGTGAGCTCGGATCTGGATGAGGTGCTTGGTTTGTCGCACCGCGTCCTGGTCATGAGCCGGGGCCGGCAGATGGGGATTCTGGAACGTGGCGAGGCCACCCCCGTGTCGGTGATGGAAATGGCGACTGCCTGACCCACAAACAATGAAGATCCAATGTGGGAGGGGGCTTGCCCCCGATAGCAGTGGTTCAATTGAAAAATTTATAACTGATACACCGCCATCGGGGGCAAGCCCCCTCCCACAGGGGTCGGCTGTGATTTCAAATAACGGAGTTATCCATGCAGCTTTTTAGTCTTCAAGGCCAAGTGGCCTTTGTCACCGGCGCCGGCAGCGGCATTGGCCAGGCGATTGCCGTGGGGCTGGCCGAGGCCGGCGCGGATGTGGCCTGCTTCGATCTACCGGGCAGCCCCGGCATCGCCACCACCGTCGAACGCATCCAGGCCCTAGGCCGTCGTGCCCTGGCCTTGAGCGGTACGGTCACCGAGCGCGCCGCACTGGACGCGGCGGTGGCACGCACCGAAGCCGAACTGGGCCAACTGAGCGTCGCGGTCAACTGCGCCGGCATCGCCAATGCCCAGGCCGCCGAAGACCTGGACCTGCAACGCTGGCAGACCACCCTGGACATCAACCTCACCGGAATTTTCCTCAGTTGCCAGGCCCAGGCCGCCGTGATGTTGCCCCGTGGCAAAGGCGCCATCGTCAATATCGCCTCGATGTCCGGCAGTATCGTCAACCGTGGCTTGCTGCAAGCGCACTACAACACCTCCAAGGCCGGTGTGATTCACCTGAGCAAGAGCCTGGCGATGGAATGGGCCGACAAGGGCTTGCGGGTCAACTGCATCAGCCCCGGCTACACCGCCACGCCGATGAACTCGCGCCCGGAAGTCGCCGACCAGGTGAAGATCTTTGAACAGACCACGCCCATGGGCCGCATGGCCAGCGTGGAAGAAATGGTCGGCCCGGCGATTTTCCTGGTCAGCCAGGCCTCGTCTTTCTGCACCGGTGTCGACCTGTTGGTCGATGGCGGCTTTGTGTGCTGGTAGGAGTTCGTCATGTCCCAACGATTCAACGGTAAAACTGTGGTCATCACCGGTGCCTGCCGGGGCATCGGCGCCGGCATTGCCGAGCGTTTCGCCCAGGAAGGCGCCAACCTGGTACTGGCTTCCAACGACCTGGAACGCGTGACCTTCACCGCCGACCAACTGGCCCGGGAATACCAGGTCGACACCCTGGCCCTGGCCATCGACGTCACCCGTGAAGACGATATCGAAAAGCTCTACCGCGAAGGCCACGCCCGTTTTGGCAGCATCGACGTGTCGGTGCAGAACGCCGGCATCATCACCATCGACCACTACGACAAGATGCCCCGTGCCGATTTCGACAAGGTGCTGCAGGTGAATACCACCGGCGTGTGGCTCGGCTGCCGGGAGGCCGCCAAGTACATGGTCAAGCAAGGCAGCGGCCGGCTGATCAACACCTCCTCCGGCCAGGGCCGCCAGGGGTTCATCTACACGCCCCACTATGCCGCGAGCAAAATGGGCGTGATCGGCATCACCCAGAGCCTGGCGCTGGAACTGGCGCGGCATAACATCACGGTGAATGCATTCTGCCCCGGCATCATCGAAAGCGAGATGTGGGACTACAACGACCGGGTGTGGGGCGAGATCCTCAGCACTGACGAGAAGCGCTACGGCAAGGGTGAATTGATGGCCGAATGGGTCAAGAACATCCCCCTGCGCCGCGCCGGCAAACCCTCGGATGTGGCGGGCCTGGTGGCGTTTCTCGCCTCGGACGATGCCGCCTACCTGACCGGCCAGGCGATCAATATCGACGGCGGCCTGATCATGTCGTAAGGGTTTGGTATCCTCACGGCCATTGAGTCATGCCTTTTACTATAAAGAGCCCTGAGGCCTTCATGAGCCAGATCGAAGAACAGCGCCTGATCACCAAGATCGCGAGCCTCTATTACGAAGAAGGGCTCAAGCAGTCCGAGATTTCCGCGCAACTGGACCTGTCCCAATCGTTTATCAGCCGTGCCCTGCGCCGGGCGCTGCAGGAAGGCGTGGTGAAGATCACGGTGATGCGCTTGCAAGGCCTGCACCTGGAACTGGAAACCCAGTTGCAGCGCCGCTACGGCGTGCGCCGGGTGATCGTGGTGGAAGCCACCGAGCCCGGCAATGACGAGAGCATCAAGCAGGCCATCGGTTCGGCCGCCGCCCACTACCTGGAAACCAGCCTGTCGCCCCAGGACCGTATCGGTATCTCGTCGTGGAGCAGCACCATTCGCGCCATGGTCGGCCACTTGCACGCGCAGCCGGGCAAACAGGCCGCCCAAGAAGTGGTGCAACTGTTGGGCGGCGTCGGCCACAAGGGCGCGTTTGAAGCCACTTTGCTGACCCAGCGCCTGGCGACCCTGCTCAACTGCCCGGCATTTTTGCTGCCCTCGCAAAGCATCGAGCAATCGGTGGAGAGCAAGCAGCGCATCGTGCAGATGGAAGAGGTCAAGGAAGTGCTGCAGCGCTTTGACAGCATCACCCTGGCGATTGTCGGCATCGGCGACCTGGAGCCCTCGCAACTGCTGCGCAACAGCGGCAACTACTACACCGAAGACATGTTGCGCCTGCTCGCCGAACGCGGCGCGGTGGGCGATATCTGCCTGCGTTACTTCGATGCCCAGGGCAAGCCGGTGCTGGAGGAAGATGAAGAATTCGTGGTCTCGGTGGCGCTGCCCAAGCTGCGCGCCATCCACCGGGTGCTCGGCCTGGCCGGTGGGTTGAACAAGGTCCAGGCCATTCGTGGCGCGCTCCAGGGCGGCTACCTGGACATCCTGATCACCGACCTGGACACCGCACAGGCCCTCAACCAATAACCGTTTCTGGAGACTGCCGCTCATGACGTCCAAGCTCGAACAACTCAAGCAATTCACCACCGTGGTGTGCGACACCGGCGACCTGGAAGCCATCAGCCGCTTGCGCCCGGTGGACGCCACCACCAACCCGTCGCTGCTGCTCAAGGCCGCTGCCATCCCGGAATATGCCGAGTTGCTGCGCAGCGCGGTGGGCCAGTCCAAGGGCGATGTGGACCTGGCATGTGATCGCTTCGCGGTTTCAGTGGGCTGCGGCATTCTCAAGGTGATTCCGGGGCGCATCTCCACCGAAGTCGATGCGCGCCTGTCCTTCGACCAAGACGCGCTGTGGGCCAAGGCCAACCAGTTGATCGCGCTGTACGACCAGGCCGGTGTCGGTCGCGACCGCGTGCTGATCAAACTGGCCTCCACCTGGGAAGGCATCCGCACCGCCGAGCGCCTGGAAAAGGCCGGGATCCAGACCAACCTGACCCTGCTGTTTTCGTTCGTCCAGGCCGCCGCCTGCGCCGACGCCGGGGTGTTCCTGATTTCACCATTCGTAGGCCGCATCTATGACTGGTACCGCAAGAACACCGGCCTGGACTACACCGGCACCGAGGACCCAGGCGTGCAGTCCGTGACGCGGATCTACAACTACTACAAGGCCAACGCCATCAACACCGTGGTCATGGGCGCCAGCTTCCGCACCCTCAGCCAGATCGAGCAACTGGCGGGCTGCGACCGCCTGACCATCAGTCCCGAGCTGCTGCAAAAGCTCGATGAAGACCAGGGCCTGCTGGAGCGTCGATTGAATCCGGGGGCAGTTGGGGAGCCGCGCCAGACCCTCAACGAAGCGCAGTTCCGCTGGGGCTCCAACGAGGACGCGATGGCCACCGAGAAACTCGCTGAAGGCATTCGCCAGTTTGCCCGCGACCAGGAAAAACTCGAAGCGGTGCTCGCAACGCTCTGAGCCCTGGACCGTTATGCCGTGCACAACGTCGCCGCCGAGATGATCGGCATGGCGACGCTGGGGTTCAGGCGGGCACTTTTTTACGGCACTCATCCATTGCTCGAGCCGCCACCGCGCCCATCACGCCGCCCACGATCGGCGCCAGCCAGAACAGCCAGAGCTGTGCCAGGTAATCAACTCCGGCAAACAATGCAGGCCCGGTGCTGCGCGCAGGGTTGACCGAGGTGTTGGTGACGGGGATCAGGACCAGGTGAATCAAGGTCAGCGCCAAGCCAATGGCAATCGGGGCAAAGCCAGGCACCGCGCCGGGTGCGGTCACACGCATGATGATGAAGACGAAGAAAAACGTGGCGATCAGTTCGGCCAGCAAGGCAGCCTTCATGTCGAAATGACCGGGGCTGAGCGGGCCATAGCCGTTGGCAGCAAAACCACCCACCGAGAAATCCGCCTGCCCGTTGGCAATCAGGAACAACGCGGCAGCAGCAGTTATCGCCCCCGCAACCTGCGCCACGATGTACGGCAGCACATCAGCGCCCTCGATACGGCGCCCCACCCACAGGCCGATGGTCACCGCCGGGTTGAAATGCCCGCCGGAAATACCGCCCAGCGCATAGGCCATGGTCAACACCGTCAGCCCGAACGCCAGGGAAACCCCCACAAAACCTATACCCAACCCGGGGAACGCAGCCGCCAGGATGGCGCTGCCACAGCCGCCGAAGGTCAGCCAGAAAGTACCCATGAACTCTGCAGTCAAACGTTTTTGCACAATCAACTCCCATTGCTGCTCAAGTGCCGTCGCCACGGGAGGTGGGCGGCCCGAGGCGACGGTAGCAATGGGTATCAATATGTCGTGTAGGACTTGTCTGGTCTTAGCGGCTTACAACGCCCTGCCCAAATTTCCTGATCGCCAGGCAATACCCGATCAGGGCTACCGCCGCCAGCAACCCACCGGCCGCGCCGATCCAGGCGAAGCCGAACTGGCTGCCGACCCAACTGCCCATCAGCGCGCCGCCGCCAATGCCGATGTTGTAGATGCCGGAGAACATCGCCATGGCCACGTCGGTGGCGTCGGGCGCCAACACCAGCACCTTGGATTGCATGGCCAGGCCGAAGCCCATGATCGCCATGCCCCAGAAAATGCTCAGCACCACCAGGTAAGATTCGGCTCCGCTCAAGGGCAGCAGCAACGCCAGGCAGGCGCTCAGGATAAACACCGCGCCCACCACGAACAGGTGCGGGTTGAAACGGTGCACCAGGCTGAACAGCAGCGAGCCGATGATGCCCGCGCCGCCGAACACCAGCAGGATCAGGGTCACCGCGCTGCCGCTCATGCCGGCCACGCCTTCGACAAAGGGCTCGATGTAGCTGTAGGCGGTGAACTGCGCAGTCACCGTCATCGCGGTGAGCACATACAGCGCCACCAGCGCCGGGCGCTTGAACAGCAGTGGCAGGCTGCGCAGCGAGCCGGAGTTCTGGCTCGGTAACAACGGCAACGTACGCGCCAGCCAGAACACCAGCGCAGCGGCGAACGCGCCGATCACCAGGAACGTGGTGCGCCAGCCCATAGCCTCGCCCAGCAGACGGCCCAACGGAATACCCAGCACCATCGCCAGGGAAGTGCCAGTAGCCAGCAGGCCGAGGGCTTGCACCTGCTTGCCTTCCGGCGCCAGGCGCACCGCCAGCGAGGCGGTGATCGACCAGAACAGCGCATGGGACAAAGCAATGCCGACTCGGCTGAGCATCAGGATGCCAAAGCTGGTGGCCACACTGGACAGGACATGGCTGGCGATGAACAGGCCGAACAGCACGATCAGCAGCTTGCGCCGCTCCACGTTGCGGGTCAGCAGCATCACCGGCAGCGACGTCAGGGAGACGATCCAGGCGTAGATGGTGAGCATCAGCCCGACGCTGGACACCGGCATGTCGAAGCTGGCGCCGATGGCACTGAGCAGCCCGACGGGCACGAATTCGGTGGTGTTGAACACAAACGCGGCCAACGCGAGGGCGAAGACCGGTTGCCAATTGGCTTGGGGCGTTGCGGCTGAAATGCTCATTGAAGGGCGCGGTACTCGGACGATGATCAGACGGCCACCCAGGACAAGCGCCGCCGCCGGGCATTCTATAGGTTTCCGGCCCGGCTGTTGACGCTCATCCCGCTCAAAATCACCTCAACCGGGTCAGGGTGCGGTCATGATGAGCACGTAGACCCCGATTGAATGGGCTTGCCGAGGGCATCCGCTCGTATATACCGCTGGTCGTAACAGCGACAAGGCCTTCGGCGTAGATCAAGGGTCCACCTGCCCCATCAATTCCGGAATCGACTCCGGCCGATTCGCATAACGCTGTGCCAACGCCGCGCACACCATCAACTGGATCTGGTGGAACAGCATCAGCGGCAGGATCAGCACGCCCATGCTCGCCCCGGCGAACAGTACCTGGGCCATCGGCACACCGGTGGCCAGACTCTTTTTCGAACCGCAGAACAGGATGGTGATACGGTCTTCCTGGTTGAAACCGAACGCCTTGCCCAGCACCGTGGAGGCCACCAGCACCAGGCCCAGCAACACGCAGCACGCGACCACCAGGCCGACCAGTTCCCACAGTGGGATCTGGTGCCAGATGCCTTCATTCACCGCTTCGCTGAACGCGCCGTAGACCACCAGCAGGATCGAGCCCTGGTCGACGAATTTCAGCCAGGACTTGTTGCGGCCGACCCACGCGCCGATCCAGCGGCGGGCGATCTGCCCGGCGATAAACGGCAGCAGCAATTGCACGCTGATTTTCAGGATCGCGTCGACCGTCGAGCCGCCCTCGCCGTGCACATTGAGCAGCAGCGTCACCAGCAACGGTGTCAGGAAGATGCCGAACAGGCTGGACGCCGCCGCGCTGCAGATCGCCGCCGGGATATTGCCCCGCGCCAGCGATGTAAAGGCAATCGCCGATTGCACCGTGGCCGGCAAGGCGCACAGGTAGAGCATGCCCATGTACAGGTCTTTACCGATCAGCGGCGACAGCACCGGCTTGAGCGCCAGGCCCAGCAACGGGAACAGCACGAAGGTCAGGCTGAACACCAGCAGATGCAGGCGCCAGTGCCCGGCGCCGGCGACGATAGCCTGGCGCGACAGCTTGGCGCCGTGCAGGAAGAACAGCAACGCGATGGCCAGGTTGGTGACCCAGCCGAAGGCCACGGCGGTCTGGCCGCTGGCGGGCAGCAGGGAAGCGAGAATCACCGTGGCGATCAGGGTCAGGGTGAAGTTGTCAGGCAGGAAACGGGGGCGAGTCATAAGCAGGATCTTCCGGGGGTTGCCAAGAGCGTCATCGCGACTCTAACGTAACGGGTTGTTACCGACTAACGCCAATGAGCCAACAAATGCCGCCTAAAGGACATGCCAACACGGTGCGCCGTAGCGTGCCAGGCCTTTCCAGCCTGCCACGGCCGGTGTATGGGCGCACCGAATCGCTGCCCAACCGCGCCCTGACCCGCCGGCACAGTCACCCGTGGGTGCAATTGTCCTACGCGATTTCCGGGGTGCTGGAGATCCAGACCAGCGTCGGCCGCTTCGTCGCACCGCCCCAGCGCGCGGTGTGGATTCCAGCCGGTGTACCGCACCGCGTGTTCAGCTCGCCCCACACCGAAATGCGCAGCCTGTACCTGGATTGCAGCGTCACCACCTGGGCGGCGGAGCGCTGTCATGTGCTGGCGGTGAGCAGCCTGCTGCGCGAGCTGATCCGCAGCTTCAGCGAACTGCCGGTGGAGTATGCCGAGGATGGGCCGGACGGGCGCCTGGCCCAGGTGGTGCTGGATCAGTTGGCGGCGGCGCCGCACGTCGATCTGATGCTGCCATTGCCATCGGATCCGCGCTTGCGGTCGATCTATCGCAGCCTGAGTGCGCACCCGGAACAGCAAACAACCTTGGGCCAGTGGAGCCAGAAACAGGGGGTGAGCGAGAAGACACTCAGTCGGTTGTTCTTGAGCGACACCGGGCTGACGTTCCGCGCCTGGCGCCAGCGCCTGCGGTTATTGAGCGCCCTGCCCGCCCTGGAGCAAGGCGAGCGGGTCACGGATGTGGCGCTGGGGTGTGGCTATGAGTCGACGTCGGCGTTTATCAATGCGTTTCGGCAGCAATTCGAGGCCACGCCCGGTGAGTTTTTCCGCTGATCATTCCGTTACAGGGCGTTGGCTGCGGTCACCGCATTGGATATCAAAAACGCTGGCCAAACGCCTGCGCCCTTTGGCAGTCACCGTCAGCGCGCGCGAATCAAGCGTTCGCGCCAGCCACCCGCCTAGCAGCATATGATCCAGCAGTAACGCCCCCAGCGCTCCTCCCACATGGGCACAGCGTTGGCTCCAGTCCAGGCATGGGTAGGCGAAGCGCCGGCGCGCCTGGACTCGAGCGGTAAGATCCAGGCCCAGTTCTGCCATGCCTTCCATGCCCGTTGGCGTCAATTGGTACATCCCCTGCTGCAGCGCCATCCATTCGCGCTCCAACAAGGCGTCATGCACCTTTACCCCCAACTCACCGGCCAAATGATCGTAGCAACTACGGGCATGGCGCAGATGGCACGGAGTGGACGGCTTGAACGCCGGCAGTTCAAATGAACTGATCGCCAGCAGCGCCTCCAGCGCATGGGCGGGCGATACATCGCCGCGCACTGGATGAGCCAAGGCATTAATCGTCGCCATTTGGCTTGCCTGGCTTATGGGGTTCAACTGCTGGGCACCTTGATGTTGCTTTGCCTGCAATTGGACCCTGCGGTCGCCTGGATAGCAGTCGTGCTGATCGGCTCCGGGATCGGCAACGCCACATCGCTGCCACCGTTGATCGCGCAAACCGAGTTCAGCCACGAGAATACCGCGAAGGTCATCGCTCTGATGGTTGCCCTCAGCCAGGCCATCTACGCTTTCGCACCCGCCGGCTTCGGCCTTATACGCGCGGCATTTGTCGATCCGCAAGAGGCGATTGTTGCCGTGGTGGTGGTGGCCGTCACCGTTCAACTGCTGGCAATTCTGTCCTTCTATCGCGGCGCAGCCCTGCCCCCCTGCAGAACGACCGCTTACTGAGCTCGCGCTTGAACTTGGGCCTCTCAACTGCCATTGCCGCCATGGGCCTCTTCGAAGAAGTAGTCCTTCCAACTGGCGGCCTTGTTTTTCAGCACGCCCAGTGCCTGCAATTTCTCGGCGTAGATGTAGGTACGCTGCGGCACGATGGTGAAGTCGATTTCCGGGTCCTGGACGATTTTCTGCACCAGGTCCAACGGCAACTTCGACTGCTCTACGCGGATATACGCCTTGGCTGCCGCTGGCTTGTCAGCCTTGATGATCGTCTCGGCTTCGGCCAATGCGTCATAGAACGCCTTGTAGGTCTTGGGGTTTTCGTCGTGGAATTTCTGCGTGGTGTAGAGCACGTTGAACGTGGCCGGCCCACCGAGGATGTCGTAGGAACTGAGCACCTTGTGCACGTTAGGGTTCAGCAGTTCCTGATACTGGAACGGCGGGCTGGAGAAGTGCGCGTTGATCTCCGATCCCCCGGCAATCAACGCGGCGGTCGCATCGGGATGGGCCAGGCTGATGGAGATGTCGTCGAACTTCTTGAAGTTGGCATCGCCGAACTGCTTGGCGGTTTCGATCTGCAAGGTGCGCGACTGGAAACCCACACCGGCGGCGGGCACGGCGATGCGGTCTTTTTCGCTGAAGTCCTTGAGGGTCTTCACGTTGGGGTTGTTGGTCAGCAGGTAGTTGGGCATCGAGCCCAGGGAGGCGATGGCCTTGACGTTCTGCTTGCCCTTGGTGCGGTCCCACAGGGTCAGCATCGGCGGCACGCCAGCGGAGACCACGTCGAGCGCACCGGCCAGCAGCGATTCGTTCATCGCGGTGGCGCCGGAAATGCTGTTCCAGTCCACCTGGATATCCAGGCCCTGTTCCTTGCCGTGTTTTTCGATCAGATGCTGGTCGCGCACCACGTCGAGGATCAGGTAGCCGATGCCGAATTGCTGGGCGATGCTGATCTTGCCTTCGGCCTGGGCGCCGATACTGATCATGGCTGTCGCAGCCGCCAAGAGGGTCAGGGAGGAGCGCTTGAAAGTCATGGGAGTCTGCCGCGTTTTTAAGAAGGTGATGGAGCCTAGCGACGATTTTTAAGAGTGGAAAAGAATATCGGGATCTATTGTTATGCAAATGGCCCACAAACCAGCCCCCGGCTGCTATTGTGCGGCGCTTTGAAAAACTGCCGAACCAGCGAGGAAATGGACGTTGAACACTGACGAAAAAATGACCGGGGACCTGTTCGAGGTGGATAAGCGCCTGTCACTCAAACCCGTGGTGGACTTCAACGCCTACCTGCGCAGCGCGTTCGGCGACGGCCCGTGCAGCTGCATCCGCTGCACCGATGGTAACGGCGATGAAAACGGCTATGCGTTCCAGCACAGCTTCACCTTCGACGGCAAACCCACCCAGCGCCGTTTCGCCACCACGGCGGGCAGCGATGTGTTGCAGGTGTTGAAGAAAGCCTGGTTGTCGTACACCAAGGCCGAATTGCCGCTGAGCGGTGTGCTGGCGCTGGATACGGTGAAGGAGTTTGTCGAGCCGCAGTTGCACAAGCGGTTGGTACCGCTGTTTTTGGCCAGTGGGTTGGTCAAGGATGTCGACGGTGCACTGCATCTGCAGCCACAAGCGGCCTGATTGCTCGCGCAGTAGGTCAATGGGCTGCGCGACTCTGGGCCAGCAGGCGGTCGACCACTTGCTGCAGACACACGTGCTCATCGGCGCCCGAGGCCCGGGCGTCGGCATGGCAGCGCAATTGATCGACGGCGCTGTTGCCTGACGCCAGCAACCTATGCAGGTCATCAAACACCTGAGGCTCGCCCATGGCCCCGGCGGTGGCCGCGAAGATGCGTTGCGCCTCTAGCAGCCACTGTTCAGCAGTGCCCATCGTCCCCTGGTCATCCAGCGCAAAGCTGCCCGCAGCACCGTAGCGCTTGGCCTGCCAGCGATTCTCCTTGAGCAGCCAGCGCGCCTCGGCGGTGAACCCGGCGCCGGGATGTTCCAGGGCACAGGCATGAGTGACCATTACCCGAAATAAGGTGGCGAGCACCAACGCATCCGCCAGCCTGGGGCAGGCATCGGTCATGCGCAGTTCCAGGGTGGGATAACGCGCCGCAGGCCGAATGCCCCACCACCCGTTGCCATCGGACTTGATCGCACCGACGCGCTGCAGCAATGCCAAATAGCGCAAGTACGCCGACCAATCGGTGAAGTGCTCGGGAACGCCCATGCGTGGCCACTCATCGCACGCGGCCTGGCGATAGCTCATGAACCCTGTGGGTGCGCCCTCCCAGAACGGTGACGAGCAACTGAGGAGCAGCAATAACGGCAACCAGGGCGAGACCTGATTCATCACCGCGATGCGGTCGATTCCGGCCGGCACCTCGACATGCACGTGCAACCCACAGAGCACACTGCGACGCGCGACGTACTGGATGTCTTCGAACAATTGCTGGAAATGCACGCGGTCGGTGGCCGTTTGCTCGCGCCATGCCGCCAAGGGATGGCTGCCGGCACAGACCACACCGAGACCGAATGCGCCCAAGGAGCGGGCGAGGTTGTGGCGCACGGTGGCCAGGTAATCCGCCGCCTCACTGCTGGCCTTGAACACCGGGGATGCCACCTCAATCTGGCCCTGGAACATCTCGAGGGCGAAGCCCGGGCCAATCGCCTGCCGGCAGGCCGCCAGCACCGCCGCCGACGGTTCGCCGACCATGTGCCGCGTGTGCAGGTCGGTGATGAAGTATTCCTCTTCGATACCGAAAGTGAGCATGACCTTCAGCGCAGACGGGTGACGGTGAGCGCGACCACCGCAATCCGCTCTACCCGCTCGTAGCCCGGCTGATCCAACTCTTCGCCAAATACGTCAGGGTCCAGTTCACGGTAGGTCCAGCCGAACACATCGCTGCCGAGCAATGGCTTGACCGCCGCCAGGAACGGGTCCTCGCCCGCGACTATCGCCACACCGGTATACAGCACCAGGCTGCCGCCAAGGGCCAGGCGACCCAGGGATTCGCCGGCGATGCGCACCGACAACTGCTCACCCAATGCACCGCCACCGTGGCGATAGGCGCGTTGACGGTCATCATTCATGTACGGCGGGTTGGCCACGATCAAATCGAACTCGCCCTCCACGCTTGCCAGCACATCGCTGTGGTAGGCGCTGACATTGCTCAGCCCGGCCAGCTCGGCATTCACGGCGGTCATGCGCAGGGCGCGCGGGTTGATATCCACCGCCAACACCTGCGCGTCATGTCGAGCGCGGCCGATCACCAGTGCCCCTACACCCGCGCCGCAGCCGATATCCACGGCGCGCTTGAGCGGTTCGAAGCGCTGTTGCAGATGGGCTTCGATCACCTGGGCGAAGCGGTAGCTGTCGGGGCCGAAGAACACGGCATCCGGTTCAGTGGTGGGGTATGCGGAATGCGCAAACAGAAGATCGTCCAGGCTGGACCAACGCACCGCGCTGCGCCACAGCGCGCCATGCGGTTCGACGAGATCGGCTTGTTGCAGGTCCTCGCGGAAGGTGTCGGGCACCAGGTCGCGGTCAAACGGCATCGACCAGCCGAATACGTCGCGAATGTCCGATGCCTGGGAGGCAGCCCGACGTTGATAGACGCGTTCGTGGGTCAAGGGCGTCGGGGTGATGAAACGGTAGCCGCGCTGCTTCAACCCGCGGCCCAGGTTCAACAGGGCGCGATCGGCCAGGTGTTGTGCAAACATGGGAAGTTCCTTAGCGCAATCGCGCGCGCAATTGAATAAAGCGGCGGGTCGCGTACAACCCGGCGGGCGTGCAATGGCGTCGCGCCGACATCCACGGGATCAGTGCGTTGAGCTGCTGTTGATCGGACAGGTTGCACAATGAATCAACCAGCGCCTGGGTGTCCGGGTCCGTCGGGCGTTGCTGCTCGCGGGAAAACCGGCTGCCGCGCCCGGGCCGCACGGGCGGCACACGTTTGTCACTGATCCAGTCGCCGGCGATCCAATCGTGCAGCATCTGTTTTTCATAGCCGCTGAACACGCCGAACATCGCCGCGCCCGCGCCCTCGATCAGTTGCCAGAATCGACTTTCGGCCGGGTCCTGGTTGCGCTTGATCCAGCCCTTGTCTTCCAGTGCCTGGAGAAAGGCGCCGATCTGCCCCGGCTGACCCAGCCACTGGTTGACGGTCTTGCCTTCGAAGCGGCAATAGTCCGAGTGCATGTGTTGGCCGAAGCTGCGCTTGCGCTCGAGCATCGCGACCACTTCGTCCTGCAGGTTGAAACCGCTGATAATCGCGGTGGTTCCCGGGCCCAGGTCGTTGAGGCGGTACCCCTCGGCCACCCGGCGGTAGAAATCCGCCCTGCCCTCGCCCAGCGGCAGCAGGCTCAGTACCGACTGCGCTGCCTTGCAGGCGTGGCCGCTGCTGGCGTTGTCGATGGTCACGTGCAGGGTGAAGTAATACGGATCGATGCCCAGTTCGCTCAACTCGTAGGCGGTGATCAACAGGTGCAGGGGCAACTGTTCGTAGCCCAGGTTGAAGCCGATGATCTCGGGCAGAAAGTCCTGCGCGCACAGGCCCAAGGCCATTTGCAGGGCGCCCTGCAGGTAATGCGCGTCTTCAAGGCCGGCTTCGCTGTCGGCATCGTGCTCGCTGAGCAGTTTGCGGTAGATCACCACATGGTTCTGTGCAGCTATACCATCGCCCAGTTCCTCAAGATACGTGGTGAGCAGACCGTCAAAGCGGGGGTCCAGCCAGTGGCGCAGCAGGCCATTGAGCCAAGCGCCGTCGACCTGTTTGGTCGGGGCTACGTGTTGCAGGAAATACAGCGCATGGGCCTTGTTCTGGAAATAGCGACGTGGCCGACCTTGTTGGCGTTGTTCAAGGTAATCGGCATAGGCCTGGGCCACCTGCGCGCAACGCTGCTCGACCCAGGCGGGCAGTTCCTCGGGCACCGGGGGCAAGTCGCCGGGGCGGTCCTGCACCTGCGCCAACTGCGCTTGCAGGAACTCCCGCGCCGCCCGTTCAGCGCCCTGGGCTTCACCATAGAGCTGCTGATAAATCCCCTGGTACTGGCCAGGAGCTGAAGGGGTGATGGAGGCCGGCTGGCCCGACAACGCGGTAAGAAGCGTCATGATGGCAGTTTCCACAAAGTCCGATACAACCAGGCCTCCCGACAAGGAGGCCCCGCAAGAGCGCTCAGTACCACACGCTTCTAAAGTGAAGAGCATCGTGGTGTGCGGAAAATTCAATCGGGGTTGAAGAGGGGCGGATCGACGGTCAGGAGCGGTACGGTCTTGAATGCCTCCCGCCACGGTGGGGTCACTTTGCGGCACATGCTGCGCCTCCACCAGAGCGTTCAGCCGGGCGCAAAGGCTACCACCGGCGCGGGATACGGCGCGGACTCCAGGCGATTACAAACGCCAGCGGCGTAACAGCCAGTAAAGGCTGTATGCAGGAACCGGGCATGCCGCATCGGTTTTTTTGTAAACGATGTCGACAGGTTCTGTAGTACCCCGACGACGATCACCTCCCTGGGCGCTCACCACCGTTTCAACATCGCGAAAAGCCCAACGCGCCCGAAAGAATATCCAGCAGCTCCCCACGGCAACGCCCTAATGGGCGCATCGTTGGACGATGGCTATCACCGCAGGCGCAGCCCGTGGTTTTTGGGCATCCCCCCCTTTCGGCAATGGTCAACAATTGGAGTGAATGGATTTGTTTCCACCGCCCCGCGCCGTGGTCTTCGCAACAGTTGCTCACATTTGCCTGACAGTCCCCATTTTTTATAGGTTCTAGCCGTGCTCATCGAGAGCACGCGACTCCACCCAATCAAACAACAAAAGAGGTTCAGATATGGGATACATGGCTAGCTTGAACGCAAACAAAATCGCCGAGATGGAACAACTGGAGCAGGAGCATACGGACGACTTCATCGAGGCGCTGCAACTCACTGACACGGAAAAAGCCGAGCTGGAAGCCGAGTAAGTGAGTCGGGGAGAGGCGCTGCCTCTCCTCCTTCCGGGAGTCATCGTCATGCACACCACCCACGCCATCGCCCCTGAACGCAGCCAGTCCCTGGAGCATGCACACCAACAAATTCTCTCCCAGCTGAAGGCGCTCAAGTTGCGCTCACACCTGCGCACCGTGGGTGAAGAAGCGCTTTGCGTGCAGGCCTGCCTGTACGACGCGCAGTCAACCGAAGTCGCACGCGGTGCAGGCAAGGGCCACCTGGAAGCGGCACGCGTCGGCGCCCTCTATGAAGCACTGGAACATTATCTGAGCGACGACCTGCATGCATCGCCCCTTCATCGCCAGTCGTCCGGTTACTTTGCCAGTCACTCACGCTTTGAGGATGACGGCGCACTGGCATTGCTGGCCGTACAACAAGAAGACGCCATCGTCTGCCGCACCTACCGCAGCCTGGTGGATGATCAGTGGTTTTCCTACCCACTGGCGTTGACCTGCCCGCGCTACTGCGAACAACCGCTGCACGACGATCCGACTGACCTGCGCGCGCTGCGCCGTTATTCGAGCAACAGCGGAACCGCCATCGGCGCCACCCGCGACGAGGCATTGCTCCATGCCTTGAATGAAAATATTGAACGGGATGCCCTGTCTCTGTTTCTGCTGGAACACTTTTACTATCAGCACCCATCCGGCCTGCGCCGGGTCGAGCCACACAGCCTCGATCCCGAGTCCAGGAGCGTGCTGGATGCACTGCGTCAGCAGTTCAACGCCGAAGTGGTTGTGCTGGACATCAGCCGTGAGTTCTGTACGACCACCTGCCTGGCGTTCATCAATACGCCTTCGACAACGCCCGTGGTGTACGGCAGCGGCACCTCCCTGACGCCCACTCATGCGGCCTGGCGTGCGCTGGCAGAACTTGCACAACTGCAGGCGCTGGCGGCCGAACCGCTCTTGAGCCGCCACTTGCTCAATGCCCAGCGGCATCTTGCCCCATTCGCGCGCCTGCAACGCTGCCTGCAATTCTCCCCGGAACACCTGATGGCGCAACCTGTCGAGTGGGTGCTACTGCACGAGCACGAGCCCCTATCGGATCTCGGCGAGCAGATCACCCGTCTGGTGGACGACATGGCCCGCCACAACCTGACACCCGGTGTATGCAACCTGTTTCAAAGCCGGCTCGGTACTACGCTCGTGCAGGTAGTGATCCCTGGGCTGGAACGGTTTTTCCTGGTCTCTACCGGCAATATCGTGGTGCCGCAACAACGCGGCCGGCGCCTGCGCGGTGAGCCGCTGGGTGTCTCGCGATGAGCGCCGCGTCCTTGCAACGCCATCTGGAGCCGCTGGGGTTCGGGCTGGCTCGGCTGTTTGTACTGGATACCGGAAGCGTTCGCTGGGCTGGCCGCAACAGACCGTTGCCCGCCCACCAGGGGCAACGCCGCCTGAGCAGCATCTTGCACCCGGCCATGCTGCTGGGCCCGCTCACCGAGCAACACTGGAGCAATGAAGGTGTTGCGTTGTTTTATCAAGCCACGACAGCCGCGGCCAAGCATCATGCATTTATCGAAGCCCGACGCAATGCCCACAGCGAAGTGTGCTTTCCCTACCCACCACTGGGGCCGCACGCCGAGGAGTTCATCTGCCCGCCAGACTTCTGGGAGTGCGACGATGCGCGTGCCGCGCAGTTGAACATTGATGAAGCGCACTTTCGCGAACGCTGTGTCGCCGTACTGCGCGAACGCCTCAAGCCGGGAGCGCTGATCCATGACCCGGCGTGCTCAACCGGCGAGTTGATCGCTCATCTGGCCCAGGCACTCCCCCGCTGCCTGTGCCTGGGCTCGGACCTTTCGGTTTCGATGGTCCGCTATGCAGCGCAGCGCCACGCCGGCTTGCCCGTACGTTTCAGGCAAGCGGACGCCGCACGCGAAAGCCCTGCCTGTGATGCATTGATCCTGCGCTTCCTCAATGCCGAAGTGGTCACCCGGCATGATGCCGACACCTTGCTGCGCACGTTGCTCGGAAGCCTCAAGCCAGGCGGCGTGGCCCTGGTATTTGGCCATACGCCCGTGCTGCCGGCAGTTCGCTGGGTTGCACAAACACTGGGCATCACCCTGGAAGCCTGTATCGCGGCCCGGCCGGGCCAGCTTGAATTGTTCCAGTTCTACCAGCTCACCCGTCCTTCTGCATGACGCACCTTCAAAGCAGCGGTTACTTGCCGGTATCCGATAACCACCAGTTGTACTGGGAGCGACACGGTCGGGAAGGCGCCGAGCCGGTGTTCTTCCTGCACGGTGGACCAGGCGGCTGCTCCAGCCGTGATCACCTGGCGTTTTTCAACCTGGAGCACTTCGATATCGTGCTGTTCGACCAGCGCGGTGGCGGGCGCTCAACCCCTCACGGTGAGCGGCTAGGCAACGAAACGGAACGGATCATCGACGACATTGAGACGCTACGCGAGCATTTCGGTTTTGCCCAAATCACTGTGCTCGGGGTTTCCTGGGGCAGTTGGCTGGCGTTGAAGTATGCCTGGCAGCGTCCATCGCACGTACACCGGTTGGTACTGGCATCGCTGTTCGTCCCCAGCCCGGAGAATCTGGTGATCTACCACCACGCCGTGACTCGGTACTTGAGCGCCAAGGCGTTCACGTCGTTCGAGCAGGTGTGCGAGGACCTCGACCAACCTTGCCGGCAGCTGCAGCGCCAGGCGGCGCTGGCGTGGGTCGGCGCGGCGCTGCACCTGAATCGCCAACGCATGGACAAGGCCGCCCTGGAGCACTTTATCGACGATGTCGCCGTGCGCGCGATTCGCCTGGAAGTGCACTACCATCGTGCCGGCTATTTTTTTCACGAACAGGATCAAGGGCTGATGCTGCGCTGTAGCTGCCAAGTGATACAGGGCATCCATGACCCTGTCGGGTTGTCGAGCCTGCGTTGGTTGCGTCAGCGGGCATTGTTGAAATGCAGGCTGTTTCGCGCCGGGCATGACGCCTTCGATCCCGTACTGGTGAGTGGGATTGAGCAAAGCCTGATGGCGACAAACAGGGGACCGTAAAACGGCACGCAAGCGTGCCGTAATGCCCTCCTCCACTGACCGCTATTACTTGCGCGCAGCCTCCCACTGCTTGAGCAGGTCGCCGTAGGCCACGGTCTCGCCTTTCGGTTTCTCGTTGGCCAGTTTCGGCTTCGGCGCACCCGGCTGGTCGAACCAGTATTGCGCGTCACGCTCGGGGTTCATTTTCGGGCCACACACCGGTTGCACCTTGGAGCGTTCCAGGCGCGTCATGATCGCGTCCTGTTCCTTGGCCAGGTTGTCCAGCGCCTGTTGCGGGGTTTGCTCGCCGCTGGCAGCCCTGGCGATGTTGCCCCACCACAGTTGCGCCAGGCGTGGGTAGTCCGGCACGTTGGTGCCGGTCGGGGTCCACTCGACGCGGGCCGGGCTGCGGTAGAACTCCACCAGGCCACCGAGTTTCGGCGCCATGTCGGTCATGGCCTGGGAGTTGATGTCGGACTCACGGATCGGCGTGAGGCCAACGATGGTTTTCTTCAGCGACACGGTTTTCGAGGTCACGAACTGCGCGTAGAGCCAGGCCGCGAGTTTCTGTTTCTCAGGTGTCGACTTGAGGAAGGTCCAGGAGCCTACGTCCTGATAGCCCTTCTTCATGCCCTTTTCCCAGTAAGGTCCCACCGGCGACGGCGCCATACGCCATTTCGGCGTGCCGTCGGCATTCACCACTGGCAAGCCCGGTTTGGTCATGTCGGCGGTAAACGCGGTGTACCAGAAGATCTGCTGGGCGATGTTGCCTTGGGACGGCACCGGGCCGGATTCGGAGAACGTCATGCCCGCCGCTTCCGGCGGCGCGTAGGCTTTCATCCAGTCCACGTATTTCTGCGTGGCAAACACTGCGGCCGGGCCGTTGGTGTCGCCGCCACGGGTGACGCTGGAGCCCACCGGGTGGCAGTCCTCCACGCGAATGCCCCACTCGTCCACCGGCAGGCCGTTGGGCAGGCCCTTGTCGCCGCCACCGGCCATGGAGAACCAGGCATCGGTGAAGCGCCAGCCCAGGGACGGATCTTTCTTGCCGTAGTCCATGTGCCCATACACGCGCTTGCCGTCGATTTCCTTGACGTCTTCGCTGAAGAACTTGGCGATGTCTTCATAGGCCGACCAGTTCACCGGTACGCCGAGGTCGTAGCCGTATTTTTCCTTGAACTTGGCTTTCAGCTCCGGGCGCTCGAACCAGTCGGCGCGGAACCAGTAGAGGTTGGCGAACTGCTGGTCAGGCAACTGGTAGATCTTGCCGTCCGGCGCGGTGGTGAAGGAGATGCCGATAAAGTCCTTGATATCCAGGGTCGGCGAGGTGAAGTCCTTGCCTTCGTTGGCCATCAGGTCGGTGATGGATTCGGTCTTGCCGTAGCGAAAGTGCGTACCGATCAGGTCAGAGTCATTGACCCAGCCGTCGTAGATGTTCTTGTCGGACTGCATCTGGGTTTGCAGCTTCTCCACCACGTCGCCTTCCTGCAACAGGTCGTGGGTCAGCTTGATCCCGGTGATTTCCGTGAAGGCCTTGGCCAGCACCTTGGACTCGTACTCGTGGGTGGTGAGGGTTTCCGACACCACGTTGATCTTCATCCCACGGAACGGTTCGGCGGCCTTGATAAACCACTTCAATTCCGCCAACTGCTGGTCGGCCGTGAGGGTGGACGGTTTGAACTCGCTGCCGATCCATTTTTTCGCGGCATCTTCGTACGCATCGGCCCAGGCCGAAGCGCTCAAACCGCTCATAGCCAGTACGGCGGCCAATGAAATGCTATGTCGCAGCTTATTGTTCTTATTCAACATAGAGACCTCCTGGTTGTTTATTCATAAGGGCATCAGCCCCAACGCATCACACTCAACAGCCATACCAGGGAGAGCGCGGACGCTACCCAGATGCTCCAGTCGGTAACGCCGATCACCAGCAAATGCAGGTAGGCGCTGCCGAGAAGACCGATAAACAAACGATCACCACGGGTGGTGCTGATCGGCAAAAAGCCCCGTCGGGGGATACTCGGCGAACGCAGCTCCCAGGTGGTCATGCCCGCGAGGATCAGGGCTATACCGCCAAAGAACAGCGCGGTGGGGGTGGTCCAGGCCATCCATTCCATCATCGACTCCTCAGACCCGGCCCAGGGCAAAGCCCTTGGCCACGTGGTTGCGAACAAACCAGATCACCAGCATGCCGGGCAGGATAGTCAACACCCCCGCCGCCGCCAGCACGCCCCAATCGATACCCGATGCCGACACCGTGCGCGTCATCACTGCCGCAATCGGCTTGGCGTTGACCGAGGTCAGGGTGCGCGCCAGCAGCAGCTCGACCCAGGAAAACATGAAGCAGAAAAACGCCGTCACACCGATGCCGGAGCCAATCAATGGGATAAAAATCTTCACGAAAAACTTCGGAAACGAGTAGCCATCGATGTAGGCGGTTTCGTCGATTTCCTTGGGCACGCCGGACATGAAACCCTCCAGGATCCACACCGCCAACGGCACGTTGAACAGGCAGTGGGCCAGGGCCACGGCGATGTGCGTGTCGAACAACCCAATCGACGAATACAGCTGGAAAAACGGCAGCAGAAACACCGCCGGTGGCGCCATGCGGTTGGTCAGCAACCAGAAGAACAGGTGCTTGTCACCGAGGAAGCGGTAGCGCGAAAACGCGTAGGCCGCCGGCAGCGCCACGCTCAGGGAGATCACCGTGTTCAGGCTCACGTAGTACAGCGAGTTGAGGTAACCGGTGTACCAGCTCGGGTCGGTGAAGATCACCTTGTAGTTGGCCAGGGTGAAGTCCTGCGGAAACAGCGTCAGCCCGCCGAGGATTTCGGTGTTGCTCTTGAAGGACATGTTCAGCAGCCAGTAGATCGGCACCAGCAGGAACAGGATGTAGATCAGTAGCGGTATCAGCTTTCTCTTGTTCATGTTGGCGGCCTCAGCGGTTGGCGTCGGAGTGGGTCATGGCGGTGTAGAACAGCCAGGACACCAACAGGATGATCAGGAAGTACACCAGCGAAAACGCCGCCGCCGGGCCCAGGTCGAATTGGCCTACGGCCATCTGGGTCAGGGTCTGACTCAAGAACGTGGTGGCGTTACCCGGTCCACCGCCCGTCAGGACGAAGGGCTCGGTGTAGATCATGAAACTGTCCATGAACCGCAACATCACCGCGATCAGCAGCACGCTTTTCATCTTCGGCAACTGGATATGTCGGAACACCGCCCAGGGCGATGCACGATCAATCCGTGCAGCCTGGTAGTACACGTCCGGAATCGCCCGCAACCCCGAATAGCAGAGCAGCGCCACCAGTGAGGTCCAGTGCCATACGTCCATGACCAACACCGTGACCCAGGCGTCCATGGTGTTGGCGGCGTAGTTGTAACTAATGCCCAGGGCATTGAGGCTGTAACCCAACAGGCCGATGTCGGCGCGACCGAAAATCTGCCAGATGGTGCCCACCACGTTCCACGGGATCAGCAACGGAATGGCCAGGATGATCAGCACCAGCGACGACCAGCGGCCCTTGGTCGGCATGGTCAGGGCAATGGCGATGCCCAGCGGGATTTCGATCAGCAGCACACAGGCCGAGTAGATGAACTGACGCAGCAACGAGTCATGCAGGCGCGGGTCGAGCAGCACCTGCTTGTACCAGTCGGCACCGACGAAGTAGCGGCTGGACTGGTCGAAGATGTCCTGCACCGAGTAATTGACCACGGTCATCATCGGGATCACCGCACTGAACGCCACCAGCAGGAACACCGGCAACACCAGCCACCAGGCCTTGTTGTTCTGCACCTTGTTCATGGCTGCACCTCCAGCAGGTAGTCGTCGGCATACACCATCAGCCATTGCGCCGGAAAGCTGATGGACGCCTTGCCTTCCGGCACGGGCTTGTCTTCGGCCAGGCGCACCTTGAGCAGCGCGCCGTCGAGGTTGAGGGTGACGATCTTGTAGGTGCCAAGGTCTTCAAGATGTGTGACATCGGCCTGCAGGGCGTCAGGGTTGTACTCGTCCCATACGTGGATGAATTCCGGGCGGATGCCGACCTGCAGCTTCTTGTAGTCGGTGTTGGCAATACGTTGCTGCAACGCCTCGGACAAGGGCAAATGAATCTCGGCAAAGCGCACCCCGCCCGCCTCGGCTTGCACCTCGATCAGATTCATCCCTGGGCTGCCGATGAAATAGCCGACAAAGGTGTGGCTCGGCCGTTCGAACAGGTCACGCGGCGTGCCGAACTGCACGATCTGCCCGCCGTACATCACTGCGATCTTGTCGGCGAAGGTCGAGGCCTCCAGTTGATCGTGGGTCACATAGACCATGGTGATGTTGAATTGCTCGTGGATCTGCTTGAGTTTGCGCCGCAGTTTCCACTTGAGGTGCGGGTCGATCACCGTCAGCGGTTCATCGAACAGGATCGCCGATACGTCGTCGCGCACTAGGCCACGGCCCATGGAGACTTTC
Source organism: Pseudomonas sp. NFPP28 (assembly GCF_900115535.1). Classification (NCBI taxonomy): domain Bacteria; kingdom Pseudomonadati; phylum Pseudomonadota; class Gammaproteobacteria; order Pseudomonadales; family Pseudomonadaceae; genus Pseudomonas; species Pseudomonas sp. NFPP28. Next base: position 122,702 of record NZ_FOWT01000002.1, read on the forward strand.
TGTTTTTCGTCGGCGGTGAGGTTGCGCGCCTTTTTGGTCAGCAGGTTTTGCAGGTCGAGGACTTCGGCAATTTCCTGCACCTTGCTGTGAATTTTCGCCTCGGCCATGCCCTGGTTGCGCAGCGGGAATGCCAGGTTGTCGAACACCGTCATGGTGTCGTACACCACCGGGAACTGGAACACCTGGGCGATGTTGCGTTTTTCCGGGGTGAGGTCGTTGACCACTTGAGTGTCGAACAGCACCTGGCCTTCGGACGGGCTGAGCAGGCCGGAGATGATGTTGAGCAACGTCGACTTGCCGCAGCCCGACGGCCCGAGCAAGGCGTAGGCCCCGCCCTGCTCCCACACGTGGTTCATTGCTCGGATAGCGTAGTCTTCAGGCCCTTTCGGCGCAGGGCTGTAGCTGTGCGCCAGGTTCTGCAAATGGATCTCGGCCATCAGGCAACCCTCGCGACACGGCGTCCGGGAGCCTGGACCAAACGGCCCTGGCCATCGAACACAAACAGTTTATGGGTGGGGATATACACGCGGATCGGCGCATCGACGTCGTACTCGTGCACCCCCGGCAGGTGCAGCACCAGCAGGAAATGTTCGCTGCGCACATGCAGGAAAGTTTCCGAACCGCTGATCTCGGCGACTTCTACGGTGACCGCCAGCTCCAGGTCGTCATCGTTGCTCGGCACCAGGCTGATGTGGCTGGGGCGTACGCCAAACCGGAACTCGCCTTCGCCGATGGGACGCAGGTCGACGTTGAGTGGGAAGTGCACGAAATTGGCGAAGCTCACTTCATTGCCACTGATGCGCCCCGGCATCAAGTTGATCGGCGGTTCGGAAAACAACTCCGCGGCCAGCACAGTCTGCGGCTGGTGATACACCTCGGCCGCCTTGCCGCTCTGGATCACCCGGCCTTCGTGGAGGATGGTCGTGGTGCCGCCCAGGGCCAGGGCTTCGTTGGGCTCGGTGGTGGCGTAGATCGCGATGGTATGGCGTGCGGCGAACAGTTCGCGCATTTCCTGACGCAGCTCTTCGCGAAGTTTGTAGTCCAGGTTCACCAGCGGCTCATCGAACAGGATCAGTTCGGCATCCTTGACCAGTGCGCGGGCCATGGCCGTGCGCTGCTGCTGGCCGCCGGAGAGTTCCAGGGGGTGACGCTGGAGGAATTTTTCGATGCGCAGCATCCTGGCGGTTTCCAGCACCTTGCTCTGGATCAGCTCGCTGGACACACCCGCCTGGCGCAACGGCGAGGCGATGTTTTCGAACACGGTCATGGTCGGGTAGTTGATGAACTGCTGATACACCATCGACACGTTGCGCAGCCGCACCGGTTTTTGTGTGACATCCACGCCGTTCATCAGGATGCGGCCGCTGTCGGGCTTGTCCAGGCCGGCCATCAGGCGCATCAGGCTGGTCTTGCCGGACAGCGTGCGACCGAGCAAGACGTTGAAGGAACCGGCTTCGAAACGCAGGTTGGCGTCGTCGATCCAGGTCTGGCCTTCGACAACGCGGGAGACATGTTCCAGGGTCAATGACATGACACGACCTTTTTATTATTGGAATGAATCTGGCCAGGTGACAGAGCGAGTTTCGTGCCAAAACGACAAGTGGTTGATGTGCAAGGAAATCAGCTGAAAGCGATGTTCAGGAGTGAACAATTTGGCTGAACAACTGAACATTCAGGGCCTTGACAATGAACAGTTCTGAACAACACTCTGACGACCAATACAGTGGAATGATTTCCAGCAGTCCGTTGCGCAAGACCCCATAACAATAAAAACGAAGGTCACCCCATGGCCGAACCACTGGCTCACGACACCCTTATCCAGGAATCCTGGCGCCGTTGCCGCGCCTTTGGCCTGGACCACCAGAGCACGCCCAGCTTCGACCAGCTCCCTGCCGAGGGCATCAACCAATTGCTGGAGAGCCAGCATTCGCTGGTGCAGACCACCCGCCAGGAAGTGCTGCCCTACTACGAGAACATCCTGAGCAATTCCAACTGCCTGATCATGCTGGCCGACAACCAGGGCCAGGTGCTGACCAGTTGGGGCACCCAGCGCTTTATCGAGCCCAAGCTGGCCCGTGGTTTCAACCCCGGCGCCAGCTGGATGGAGCGTTCCAGCGGCACCAATGCCATCGGCACCGCGTTGGCCTGCGCCCAGGCGGTGCATATCGAACACGATGAACACTTTCTCAAGGCCAACCGCTTCATGACCGGCTCGGCGGCGCCGATCTTCGACGCCCAGCGCGAGATCATCGCGGTGCTGGATGTGTCCAGCGACAGCTACCTGCCGCCCTCCCACACCCTGGGCATGGTCAAGATGATGAGCCAGACCGTGGAGAACCGGCTGATCCTCAACCTGTTTCGCGGCGAACATTTCCAGCTGACCTTCAACACCGGGCTGAGCAACCTCGACAGCCAGTGGGCCGGCCTGCTGATCTTTGATGAAAGCGGCCAGGTGCTGTCGGCCAATCGACGTGCCGACAACCTGCTGGGCATCAGCCTGTCGCGGGTGATGATCGACAGCCTGTTCAAGGTATCGTTGCTGGAACTGTTGAACCAACCGGAAGGCCTGCCCTTCTCCCTGCAAGCGGCGGGACGCAATCGCTTCCAGTGCTTGTTGAAGCGTCCCAGGCAGATGCCGGTGCAGGCGCGCGTGTTCACCGAGCCGGCGCCATCGAAGCCTGCGCCGATTGGCCTCAAGACTTTGCATTTCGGCGACGCGCGCGTCGAGAAAGCCGTGCGCCAGGCCGAGCGCCTGCTGGAGAAAGACATCCCGCTGCTGATTCACGGCGAAACCGGCGTGGGCAAGGAGGTGTTCGTCAAAGCCCTGCACCACGCCAGCTCGCGCAGCCAGAAGGCATTTATCGCGGTGAACTGCGCGGCGATTCCCGCCGAATTGGTGGAATCGGAGCTGTTCGGCTATGAAAAGGGCGCGTTCACCGGCGCCAACCAGAAAGGCAGCATCGGCCTGATCCGCAAGGCCGACAAGGGCACGCTGTTTCTCGACGAGATCGGTGATATGCCGCTGCCCACCCAGGCCCGCTTGCTACGGGTGTTGCAGGAGCGTTGCGTGCAACCGGTAGGCAGCAGCGAGTTGTTCCCGGTGGATTTGCGCATCATCTCGGCCACCAACCGTGCACTGCGGGATCTGGTACAGGCTGGGCGTTTCCGTGAGGATTTGTACTACCGCATCGGTGGCCTGACCCTGGAACTGCCGCCGTTACGCGAGCGCACCGACAAGCGGGCGCTGTTCCAGCAACTGTGGCAGCAACACCGCGAGCCGACACAATGGGCGGGCCTGAGCGCCGAAGTACTGGCGCTGTTCGAGCGGCACCCGTGGCCGGGGAATTTGCGCCAGGTGAGCAGTGTGTTGCAGGTGGCGCTGGCCATGGCCGAGGAACAGCCGATCCGTGCAGAGCACCTGCCGGACGATTTCTTCGTGGATTTGAACGTCGCGGCGCCGCCGCCCGCCAGTGAGTACCTGGATGACAGCATCGACCTGAACCAGCGCTTGAAAGCTGCCGGCGGCAATATCTCCCATCTGGCACGAGAGCTGGGGGTGAGCCGCAATACCCTGTACAAACGCCTGCGCCAGAACGAAGGCTAGCGCGGCTTGACCACCACCAGCAGGTCGGTGAAGTACTCCACCTGGATCGGCAGGTTATCGGCCAGTGACGACAACGCCGCCGACGTGTCGTCCAGCTTGAACACCCCGGACACCCGCAGGTTTTGCAGGGCCTGGGGGTCGAAACGCAGCAAGCCGTGGCGGTAGCTGGCGAGGGTTTGCAAGACCTCGCTCAAGGGTTGGTCGTTGACCTTGAGCAGGCCGCGGGTCCAGGCGTCGGGATCGCTGTCACCGATGGCTTGCGGTGGCTGGGCGCGGCCGTGGTCGAGCACCGAACGCTGGCCGGCCGTGACCTTGACCCCATCGCCGGCATCGCCTTTGATCGCGACCGTGGACTCGATCACCGTGACCACCGTGGTGCCGTCTGCCGCGCGCTTGACCAGATAACGCGTGCCCAGCGCAGTGGCCGTGCCCTGGTCGGTGCGAACCACGAACGGCCGTTGCGCATCCTTCGCCACCTCGACCCAGAGCTCGCCTTGCAGCAGTTCGATCACCCGTTGATGACCGTCGAACTGCACATCCACCGCCGAGTTGCTGTTGAGCTGCAACTGGCTGCCATCTTCGAGGGCGATCTGCCGACGCTCACCGACACCGGTACGTTGGTCGGCCATCCACACCGGCAAGTGTTGCAGGCCCAGCCAGCCGCACAAAACCAGGCCAAGCACACCCACCACCTGCGCGCCACGTGGGCGTCGCGGGGTGAAGGCGCGGTTCAGGGCAATGCGCGCTGGCTTGGCGGGCAAGGCATCGAGGCTGCCCCATAACGCACTCATGCGCTCGATGGCCACGGCGTGGCGCGGGTCGGCCTGGCGCCAGGTGTTGAACGCCTGGCGGTCGGCGTCGGTCACGCCTTCGTCGTGCAGGCGAGTCAGCCACTGTGCGGCTTGCTGGATGATCTGCTCGGAACTCATGCCAGCGGGTCTGCCGGGTGCAGGCTGTGGTAGCAATGCACCAGGGCGCTGGAAATGTAGTTTTTGACGGTGCTGGAGGAAACGTCCAGGCGCAGGGCGATTTCGCTGTAGGTCAGCCCGTCGAGGCGGCTCAACAGGAATGCTTCGCGGGCTTTGAAAGGCAAGCCGGCGAGCATCTCTGCGATACGCTCCAGGGCTTGCAAGGCCACATGAATCGCAGCCGGGTCGGGCATGTCGGCGTCTTCGCACTGGATCACCAGGGCTTCCATGTAGGCTTTTTCGATACGACGGCGACGGGCACTGTCGATCAACAACCGACCAGCCGTGGTGGCCAGGAAAGCGCGAGGCTCCTTGATACTCTGCGGCTCGGCCAGCATCAGGACGCGGATAAACGCGTCATGGGCCAGGTCGGCGGCCTGCTGGGAACACCCGAGTTTCTTGCGCAGCCAGCCGTGCAACCAGCCGTGGTGCTCGCTGTACATCGCCGTGAGGGTCTGCTGGCGAACGGAGTCGCCCAGCGCGGCCGGAATGTCATGCATGCGCAAAAAGATCTCAAATGGGAAGAGTTACCAATTGCGCGAACAATGCCAGTAAAACCCGCTTGGGGCAAGGGCCTGTCTTTAACGCCAACTCCAGGACACGCCGGTGTAGATGCCACGGCCATCCGCCGGCGTAGAACGCGCTACATCCAACCCCTTGTCGTCATAACCCGGCGTCACGGTATTGGCGTAACGACGGTTGGTCAGGTTGCGCAGGTCGACCCAGGCTTGCCAGTCCTGCTTGGGCGCGTCGTAGCCGAACGTGGCGCCGAGCAGGGTGTAGGACGCGGCGTAGTAGGAATTGGCGTAGTCCACCGCCACCCGTGAGGAATACTCGGTGTTGAGGCTGGTGTAGAAACCCGTCGGATGGCTGTAGCGCAATTGCGCCTGATAGTAGTGCCTGGGGATGCCGGGCAAGGTGTTGTCGCCGAAGCGGTCATCGTCGCGGTAATGGAAGTCGCTGAAGGTGTAGGCCTGGCGCAGCGCAATCCGGCCGTTGCGACCGCCGTCCCACAACGGGCTGAGCAGACTCAGTTCCACACCCTGGTGTACGGTGGGGCTGGCGTTGGACTCGGCGACGATGGCATTGCTGGTAGAGGTTTGCGCCTGGGTTTCCACGGTGAGCAATTCGTGGCGCACTTCGGAGCGGTACAGGGCCAGGTCCCACTGGCCGAGCCAGGCCTCACCGCGCCCGCCGATCTCCAGGGTGGTGGCGGTCTGGTTTTTCAGGCTCACGCCCTCCCGTGCCAGGCCTTTGGCCGGACCACCGGTAAAGTATTTGTTGGAACCCCAGATCATCGACCACGCATGCGGCGGCTCGACCGAGCGGCTCAGGTTGCCGTACACCTGCAATTGTGGGGTGAAGTCGTAGCGCAGGCCGATGCGTGGTGCGTAGTCCCAGTCGTGCTGGCTGAGCGGCGCCTGGCCTTCAGGGTAGGTGACCTGGGTTTCGCGGCGGGTATAGATCGCCGCCAGGCCAGTGGTCAGCCACAGGTCAGGCACCAGTTCCAGGTCGTTGCCGATATGCAACACGGTGTCGGAGCCCAGGTAGCTGTAGTCGCGGGTCTTGGTGCCGGGGGCGTAGGTTGCGGTATTGCCGGCGGGCGTGCGCACGTACTCCGAAGCGCCGTTATTGGGCATCGCCTGGGTGGTGCGCAGGCCGACAGTGGTTTTACTGTCATGGCCGAACAGCGTGTCCTGGCGGATGTAATTGAGGGTGCTGCTGATATCGGTGTAGGCGACTTTCAGGCGGTTGGTGCCTTCGCGCAAGTCCATCGGGTAGTCGTGGTAAGCCAGCCCGACTTCGACCCGCGCGTTGTCGTCCAATTGCAGGGAGGTCTTGTTGGCGATCCAGGTGGAGCCCGGTTGCAGGCGCTTGGAATCCCGGGCGGCGTTGAGGCTGTTGGCCGCACGCGGGTCGTGGCTGATCTGGCTGCGCGTGAGTTTGCCTGGGGTGTCGTTGGTGGTTTCGCGGTAACGGAAGTAGAAGCGGGTTTCCAGGTCCGGGTTGAAGCGGTAGCCGAAGTTAGCGGCCACGCCTTTGCCGGTGGCAGCGCTCTGGCGCTGGTAGCCGTCGGATTCGGAATCGGTGACGCTGATGTAGTAGTCGGCATCCCCCAATACCTGGCCCGAGCTGATCTCGCGCTGGGCGTAGCCTTTGCTGCCCGCTTCGTAACGTAGTTGCAGCTTGGGTGCATCGTAGCCCGTGCGGGTCACATAGTTGACCGCGCCGCCCAAGGCCAACGCGCCCTGATCAAAACCGTTGGCGCCGCGCAGCACTTCGACCCGGCTTTGCCACAAGGGATCTTTCAGCTCATAAGGCGTGCCGCCGGGGCCGGTGAGTGGCAGGCCATCGAACATTTCATACAAGCCGGAGGCATGGGCACCGGGGCTGCGGTTCAGCCCCGAACCACGAATCGAGAGTTTCACCCCTTCGTTGTTGGCCGCCTTGGCATACACTCCGGCCTGGTACTTGAACACGTCTTCGTTGGTGCTCACCCTTCCCTGCTGCACGCTGTTCATGTCGATATAGTTGGTGCCGCCGGGCACGCTCTTGAGTTGCGCCTGGGCCACTTCACCGTCGCTGGCTTGGCTGCCGGTGACTTCGACCGGGGCCAATTGCAGGTCTTCGGCGTGCACCAGTGAGCTTAAGGTCAGGGCGGCAAACAAGAGCGGAGGTTGGCGCAGCAGCATCGGGCAGGTCCTTGGAATTCGGGGGGCACCTGGTGGGAAGACAGGGGCGCCCGCCAGGTCACTCCTTATTAACGGACCAGACCCTTCCCACACCAACGTCGGACCAAGACTATTCGCTGCACGAGGGTGGCAGAGCAGCAGGAAGTGGCGAGCGGGCTTGTCCCGCTCGCCACAGTTGCAGTGTCAATCCTCAATGGGAGGGTATCAGCCAGGTTTGCATCAGTTCATCTGCTTCTGATCCCGGAGCAAACCGGAATCCATACATTTCATCCGCACTGAGGATTTTGTCCAGCGCTTCCAATAATTGCGCCTCGGTCGGCGAGTCCCGCAATAACTTGTGCGCTGGCAGCAACACCTCGGCAGAAACGCCTTGGACACTCGCCGCATCGATCACGGCAAAAAGGATAAAACGCAAACGTATTTCGCGATCAGTGGGCCAAACCGTCTTTTGCTTACCCATGGTAGAGGCCTCAAGCTTTCGGAAAAATCCGAGGCTATTGATGAGTACAGGGTGTTTCAACCATCGAGGTACAAGATAGGCCTCTTCCTACAAGGGAAAACGAAACACCGTACCAATCACCCGAGGAAACCGAGCTTTATTGCACCGGCAGAAAATTCATCAGCAACAAGCTCTGCGCGTAATTGAGACCGATGCGCCGGTAGCGCTCGTCGAGCATCTGGGTCAGCAGGTCGAGGCGCGCAACGATCTTGCCGAACTCCACCGCGAAGCTGAGGTTGCTGCCCTCCTCCGATATCTCGTTGGAGAACAACAGCAGCACGCCATTGGCATCCTGGCGCTTGCTCAGCAGCCAGGTGGCCTTCTCGATATTGCGCGCGGCGTTGCTGACAAACTGCGGGTTGATCGAATCGGTGATGTAGAACTCAGTACGCCCACCGTGGGCGGTCACGATCATGCTGCCGATGGCGTAGATAAACGCGCCGACACGATCGCCTTTGAACTCCGGACTCAGGGAATAACTCAGCGCCGCCAAGTCGCGGCGATCATCCAGGGCCGGCAGCGATCGACGTTGCTCGATGGCCTGGCGGATCTCTCGCGCAGCGCTGACCGCATCTGGATAACCCGACTGACGCCACTGGCTGGGGTTGCGCAAATAGAGCTTGTTCATCAGCAGATACAGGCTTTGCAGGTTGTCGCGCATGCCCAGCGTGGCCATGCGGTCGACACTGGTCTGGAAAAACTCATCGGGTTTGCCGTTGCTGAACTGCTTGGCGATATCCCGCCCCTGTTGCTGGCTGCAACCGCTGGCGCAGAGCATCAACACAGCGGCGAGCAGCAAGGGCTGGCAACCGCGTTGAAGGTTGAAACGAGGAAATGTGCGATCCATCGGCACCCGATCTGATTCATCTGCCCACGCGGGAAATCGGCAGGGCTGGGAAAAGGATAGAGCGGAGAAATCCAAAAAAGTGCAGTGGATCCAGGCAGATAGTTGTAAGCAGAGACCACCGGGCAGGTGAATCGGCGCAATCGTGAAGGATTCGTTTCAGGGCCTATACTGAGAGCAATAGCTGCGTGTGTTTTTTGCGCATTTGCTCATAAGCAGCTGTATAGGAGGTGACGGCAATGAAACATCCAATTCGGGCGCAAATGGTTGTTCAAATGATTTGCCTGCTTTCGGTAGCTCAGCTTTTTTGCTGAACAACGTGTCACCGACTTCAAATTCAGCCGCGGCTGCGGCGCAGGAAGGTATTGCCTGCAACACCCTCAGCATCTGGCCCGACACCCATTGGCCGGGCCAGAACGTGCAACTACAGCAAGACCGTGGCCAGCATGCCCAGAGCCCCCAAGCAAAACCCGATCAGGGCACCTCGCCCGGGCATTTCCTGGAACAGCGCCCAGATCACCACAGGCTCCAGCAGCAATAACGAGGTGATGGAAACGACTGTCACCACCCAGATATCACCGACCGCCCGATACCCCAGCCAGTAAGCTCCCAGCAGGCAAAGCCCGGCAAAACACATCACCACCACCGGCATGACGAACGCCTGCCATGAACCGTCGCCCGCCTGAGCCAGCCGGGCGGTGATTACCTCGCTGTAGATTGCACAAAATTCACCAAGGACCATCAACCCTAGAGCAGAAACTCCGAGTAGTTCTTTGGACATATCAAAAACTCCTTCGTATTCAACGCACTGTTGTTCAACTCCCAGCGGGCGATGCCATTGCCGAGGGTTTTGTTGCAACGATACGAAGCAGCCTTGAACAGGCCTGAATTGCCGAAGTGCTTTTGCATGCTCGTGTCCTTGAAAAGGGGGTGAGTCCCGGCGACCGTAGAGGACGCCCGGCCTGATCATACGTTTGGGCAGGTGTCTTGGACAACCGGCTGCAGTATCGGCGTGGTCTTTTTTCCGGGGAGGATGAGCTGGATGCCGATGCCCTGTTGAGCCATGCGGGTGGGGAGATGTACCGGGTGAGGAGGCAGCGGTTTGCGACTGATCAACACCGCGCGCGCCGATTAAAAGCCAATGCCCCGACGTGTCGGGGCATTGGCTTTTGTAGTCCTGGGCAAATCAAGCAGAAATGAACATCTTTTTCAGCGTTTCAACTGGCAAAAGACTCACCCTGACGTGGAACGATTATTTGGCTTGGCGAAGCACAAGCTCCGTCAAACGGGTCTTGACCCGGAAGCAGAACTCACGAATTTGAAATTGATAGGCCGGCATGACCATGTAGTTCAAATCAGCACCCAACGAGTCTTTGACTTCCATGTACTTGGCCGTCTTGGCAGCAATGGCCTGGTATTGCGCCTCGTATTTATCGTAAGACGCCTTGTTGTACACCCTTAGAACATCGAGCTCTTTACGGCATTGCTCGGCGCGATTCTGGTTCAAGTTTGTTTCAGATTCTTCCTGAGCAGCCTCCTGGGAGACATTGATTGGGGCTACAGGACGTGGGTTCGCAGGTGCAGCCTCATATCGCACAGTGAAATTTTCTGGTGGTGTCGAAGGCGCGGCTTCAGCGGGTGCTTCATGGACGACGGCTGGAGGGGGAGTCTCTTTAGGTTTTTCTGGGGTTTTCGTAGCGCATCCCGAGAGAGCAAGACCTACCACTACAACGATGCCACACATTTTATTCATCGGTTTCACCAAGAGGTATTTGGGGTTGGCTGAGTCGTTAGGTTCTGGGTAAAAGTCATCACTCAATCCATGATCGAGCGTACATTTTCTACCAGACTCAAGGCGCTCAGCCGCTCTTCCTTGAGTGCGCAGGTGAACAATAGTAGTAAAAAATCAAAGAGATGACGAGGAAAAGCTTGGCAGGAATGGTACACGCAGTTCACCCCCAATGTGATTCATACATCAATCAGCGCTGTAGAAAATTTGAATTAGTCAGTTGTCCGTCCGGTCAGGAATTATGAACGCAGTAAATCTGATGAGGTGACAGCAATGACTATCCAAGCAGAGACACTCGTACAACTGACCCAAGCGCTTCAGGGACGCGGGATGAAGATGGTTTCAGACGTCCATTTCATCCGTGCGCCATATCGGCACAATCATCGCTGGATCTGTTCTGTAGAGGAGTAGTCATTGAAAGCCAGCCGGAAACGACTGGCTCGAATGGATATAGCCGAAAGGACCTTAGGTTGAGCGACCCTCGCTACGATTTTGTTGTTTTTTAACGCCCTTCCCGTTTTTACGTTCGTATTGATGGTGAATAAACCAAGCGACGAGCAGTACGCCAGCCAGACCAAAAACGAACAGCAACAGCTCTATTGCGGGACCCTCGTGTGAAAACATGTTTCGTTCCTCGTCCTGAAGTATCGCGCCTCAAAAACTGGCGCCTCCGAAATTATTCGTAACAATCCATACATTTTCAGGGTAGACGCCGAAGCTCGAGGTGACAACCCCAATACTCACGGAACCATTGATCTAGACACGTCACTCGTCGAAAAAACGTTCGCGAGCGCGCTAGCGTCAGCGATACGAGCACAAGAAGGAGGTCGTGACTACTGCACCTGCCCCAATCGCAAACAGCTTGAAATGATGCGGAAACGATCAGGCTTGAAGCGGGGTAGCCGCCCCAAACCCCAGAAACACAAAAGCCCCGCATTCGCGGGGCTTTCGTTTGAATCTTGGCGGGAAACCAGGGATTCGAACCCTGGAGACGCTATTAACGTCCGCCGGTTTTCAAGACCGGTGCATTCAACCACTCTGCCAATTTCCCTTGTGCATCACAGGATTATAGTAGCCTATCCCGTCTCAGCGGGCGCCATAATACCCGAATGAAACACACTGTCAAACTCTCGCCATAGCTTGTTACAGAGCGTCTGTTATGATCTTTGCGACTGAACGTTTCAAAACTGAAGGAGTGTCGCCATGCGCGAACAGAATTACGCAGTGAATGGTAACGCGCAGGCTGAGCAGCTTGAAGTCAGCCGCGTGTTGCGCAACACCTATGGCTTGCTCGCCCTGACCCTCGCATTCAGCGGCGTGATGGCGTTCGTGGCCCAGCAGATGCGCGTTGGCTACCCGAATATCTTTGTGGTGCTGATCGGCTTCTATGGCCTGTTCTTCCTCACCAACAAACTGCGCGACTCTGCGTGGGGCCTAGTGTCGGCATTTGCCCTGACCGGCTTCATGGGCTTTATCCTCGGCCCGATCCTCAACCGTTACCTCGGCATGGCCGGCGGCGCGGAAGTGGTCAGCTCGGCGTTTGCCATGACGGCGCTGGTGTTTGGTGGTCTGTCGGCCTATGTGCTGATCTCCCGCAAGGACATGAGCTTCCTGGGTGGTTTCATCACCGTTGGTTTCTTCGTGTTGCTGGCGGCAGTGGTTGCGGGCATGTTCTTCCAGATCAGCGGGCTGCAACTGGCGATCAGCGCAGGTTTCGTGCTGTTCTCCTCGGTGTGCATCCTGTTCCAGACCAGCGCGATCATCCACGGCGGTGAACGTAACTACATCATGGCGACCATCAGCCTGTATGTATCGATCTACAACCTGTTCATCAGCCTGTTGCAGATCTTCGGCATCATGAGCCGCGATGACTGATTACTTGCCTCAATAAAAATGCCCCGCATCGAAAGATGCGGGGCATTTTTGTTTTCAGAAGATCAGTACTGGTTGGGTTCCATTTCCAGATCGACCTTGAAGCGCTCCAGAATGTCTCGCTGAATGCGGCGGGCCAGGTTGGCAATGTCATGCCCCGAGGCGGCGCCATAGTTGACCAGCACCAGCGCCTGCAGTTTGTGCACGCCGGCGTCCCCCTCACGGAAGCCCTTCCAGCCGGCCTTGTCGATCAGCCAGCCGGCGGCGAGCTTCATCTGCCCGTCAGGTTGCGGGTAGGCCACCAGGTCCGGATACAGCGCCTGCAGCTCAGCCGCCAGCACCTGGGAGACCAACGGGTTCTTGAAGAAGCTGCCGGCATTGCCAAGCTCCGCCGGATCCGGCAGTTTTTCACGGCGAATGCTGCAGATGGCACGGCTGACGTCGCTCGGCGTCGCCTCGGTGATCCCCTGCGCCGCCAGGCGCTGCTGCACCGGGCCGTAGTCGAGTTTCAGGTGGCTGGCGCGGCTGAGGGCGAAGCGCACGCGCAGGATCAGCCAGCGCCCGGTCTCGTGCTTGAACAGGCTGTCACGGTAGGCAAAGTTGCATTCTTCCAGGCTGAAGTCGCGCAGTTCGCCGGTGCGGCGGTCCAGGGCGGTCAGGCCAGCGAATACATCCTTGATCTCGACACCGTAGGCACCGATGTTCTGCATGGGCGCGGCGCCGACGGTGCCGGGGATCAGGCTGAGGTTTTCCAGGCCACAGAAACCTTGGTCCAGGGTCCACAGCACGAAGGGGTGCCAGGCTTCGCCCGCCTCGGCCTCGACCACCACGTGCAGGCCGTCGTCGTGCAGCACACGAATGCCCTGGGTGGCCATGCGCAGCACCAGCGCCGGAATGTCCTGGGTCAGCAACAGGTTGCTACCGCCGCCGATCACCAGCAACGGCACATTGTGTGCGGTGGAATAGGTGAGGGCCTCACGCACATCGCTGTCGCTGTGGGCCTCGGCGAACAGCTGGGCATGCACATCAATGCCAAAACTGTTGAATGGCTTGAGCGATACCTGCGCAAGCACCTGCAAGGTCATAACCGCCCCTTCAATTCGATCACCAATAAATCACAGGCCTGTTCGATCAGGTCCAGGACCCGTTCGAAGCCTTGTTCACCTTCGTAGTACGGATCTGGCACTTCGTCCACTTCGGCATCGTAACGGCGCAGGAACAGGTCCAGCTCCGCCTTGCCCTGCCCCGGCTGCATCGCCTTGAGGTTGCGCAGGTTGCTGTGATCCATGGCCAGGATCAGGTCATAGCGCGCAAAGTCGGCGCGGGAGACCTGCCGGGCACGCTGGGCCGACAGATCGTAGCCGCGGGCCAACGCCGCACGCTGGCTGCGCTGGTCCGGCGGGTTGCCGACATGCCACTCACCGGTGCCGGCGGACGCGACATCGACCTGCCCAGTCAGCCCCGCTTCGCGCAGTTTGTGACGCAGCACGCCTTCTGCGGTGGGCGAGCGGCAGATATTACCCAGGCAGACAAACAAAACCTCCATCAGGCCCCCAGCAGGCGACGGACGCGCTCAAGGTCTTCGGGAGTGTCGACACCAGCCGGCGGCGCTTCCAGTGCATCGCCCACGTGGATGCGCACGCCGTGCCACAGCGCCCGCAGTTGCTCCAGGGATTCGGTGTTTTCCAGCCAGCACGGGCCCCAACTGACGAAGTCATGCAGGAAACCGGCGCGGTAGGCATAAATGCCGATGTGACGGCGATACGGCACGCCTTCCGGCAGTACATCCGGTTGCTTGGCAAACGCATCGCGTGCCCACGGCAGGGTCGAACGGCTGAACGTCAGCGCCAGGCCGTTGATATCGCTGACCACCTTGACCACATTCGGATTTAACAGGGTCTCGACGTCTTCGATCGGCTCAGCCAGGGTCGCCATGCGCGCTTCGCCATGGGCGGCCAGGTTGGCGGCCACCTGGTCAATAACGCCGGGCGGGATCAACGGTTCGTCACCTTGCACGTTGACCACGATGGCGTCGGGCGCCAGGCCGAGCTTTGTGGCCACTTCAGCCAGGCGGTCGGTGCCGGAGTTATGGTCTTCACGCGTCAGCACCGCCTCGGCGCCGAAGCCTTTGCAGGCCTCGATGATGCGTGGGTCATCGGTGGCCACCACTACGCGCTCGGCGCTGCTTTTGCAGGCCTGCTCCCACACCAGTTGGATCATCGGCTTGTTGCCGATCAGTTGCAGCGGTTTGCCCGGCAGGCGGGTCGACGCATAGCGGGAGGGAATGACAACGGTAAAGGCGGTGGTCATTTATCCAGGCGCTCATCGGTGGTCAGGGTACGGGCTTCGCTTTCCAGCATTACCGGGATGCCATCACGGATCGGGTACGCCAGGCCGGCGCCTTTGCTGATCAGCTCGGTTTTGTCGGCGCTGAGTTTGAGCGGGCCTTTGCAGATCGGGCAAGCGAGGATGTCGAGCAGTTTGGTGTCCATGAGTGTTTCCTGGAAAAAAGCGGTTTAAGGCAAAAGACGGGCTGGCAACAGACGCATAAGCTGCGTGTCGAACCAGGCGATGAACGCCGGCGACGGCAGCGCATCCACCGCAAGGTACCACCAGTCGGGCTGGGCGAAGGCGCGGCACTTCACCGCGTCCTTCTCGGTCATGACCAGCGGCAATGAAGGCGTAAAATTCAGGACCTCGGCGCTGTAAGTCGCGTGGTCGGCAAACCCATGGGGTATCGGCTGCCAGTGTAGCGTTTCAAGGGTATTGAAGAAACGTTGCGGGTTGCCGATGCCGGCGACCGCATGCACCTGCTGGCCCGCCGCAAAATGATCCACTGGCCGGCGCTCGCCGGTTTGCAGGTTGACCAGTGCAGTAGGCTGCAAACGAAAGGCAAAGCCGTCCTCGCGGTCGCCAGCGGCGCCGTTGTACAGCAACGCATCGACACTCTGCAGCCGCTCCACCGGTTCGCGCAACGGCCCCGCCGGCAGGCAGCGACGGTTGCCCAGGCCACGGGCGGCATCGATCAGCACCAGTTCAAGGTCGCGGGCCAGGCGGTAATGCTGCAGGCCGTCGTCGGAGAGGATCAGGTCCAGAGTGTCGCTGGCCAGCAGC
The DNA here is from genome assembly GCF_900115535.1 of Pseudomonas sp. NFPP28. Taxonomy (NCBI): domain Bacteria; kingdom Pseudomonadati; phylum Pseudomonadota; class Gammaproteobacteria; order Pseudomonadales; family Pseudomonadaceae; genus Pseudomonas; species Pseudomonas sp. NFPP28. The sequence continues at coordinate 138,085 of NZ_FOWT01000002.1, forward strand.
GCCTTGACCGCACGGCTGCGATCGGGATCGATCATCAAAGGTACGCCGCAGCGCTGCACGATCAATAACGGTTCGTCACCCGCCACCTCGGCGCTGTGGCTGGCTTCGACCCGCCACGGCAACTGTGGTGGCTTGGCGCCATAACCGCGACTGACCACACCCACACGCAAGCCGCTGCGCCGACAGTGTTCGATCAACCACAGGATCAACGGCGTCTTGCCGGTGCCGCCCACGGTAATATTACCGACCACCACCACCGGCACCGGCGATTGGTAAATATCACCCTCTCCCGCCAGGAACCGTGCGCGCTTGCGCTGCACCACCCGGCGATACAGGGACTCCAGCGGCCGCAGTAGCGAAAGTGCCGGGTGGCCCTCGTACCAGGCCTTGAGCAAACGATCGGACATGGCCATCAGGGTTGGCTCGCCGCCTCGACGGTACTCATGCGCAAGTGGCTGAAACCGAGCTTGCCGGCAGCGTCCATCGCGGTGATCACAGCCTGGTGCTGGGTCTTGCCATCGGCACTGATGGACAGTGGCAACTGCGTGTCGCCGCCGGACTCTTTCTGCAAGGCTTCCATCAAGCTGGCAAGGTCGTTTTTCTCCAGCAACTGGTTGTTCACCGAAAACACCCCGTCGGCGCTGATGGCGATGTCCAGTTGCTTGACTTGCTGGTCTTCGGCCGGCGAACCGCTCACGGCTTCCGGCAGGTCGACGCGCAGCTCGGTTTGCCGGGTGAAAGTAGTGGTGACGACAAAAAACAGCAGCAGGATAAACACCACGTCGATCAGCGACGCGAGGTTGATATCGACATTTTCCCGTTGCTTGCGGCGAAATTTCACGCTTTGCCCCCAACCAGATCCACGTCGCGGTCGCCCTGCACCACTTCCACCAACTTGATGGCTTCCTGCTCCATGCCCACCACCAGCTCATCAATGCGGCGCTGCAGGAAACGGTGGAAGAACACCGAAGGAATACCCACCATCAGGCCGGCCGCCGTAGTGATCAGTGCCTTGGAGATACCACCGGCCAGCACGGCCGCGTTGGTGGTCATGCCGGAGCCCATGAACGAACTGAAAATGTCGATCATGCCCAACACCGTGCCGAGCAAGCCGAGCAATGGCGCCATGGCGGCGATGGTGCCGAGGGCGTTGATGTAGCGCTCCAGTTCATGAATGACACGGGCGGCGGCCTCTTCGATGCACTCCTTCATGATCTCGCGACCATGCTTGGAATTGGCCAGGCCTGCGGCAAGGATCTCACCCAGCGGGGAGTTGGCGCGCAGTTCCTTGAGCTTTTCCTTGTCCAGTTGCTTGTTCTTGATCCAGCCCCAGACCTGCCCCAGCAGATGCTCGGGGGTCACGCGGCTGGCGCGCAGGGTCCACAGGCGTTCGGCGACGATGCCGAGTGCGGCGATAGAGCTCATGATGATCGGCAACATCATCCAGCCGCCGGATTTGACCAATTCCCACACAGTGAATGTCCCCTCGAAAAAGTGCGCCACTTTACCATATAGGTGCGTCGGCCACAGACCCCATCCGCCGAGGCCTTGAACCCCTAGGGTAAGCGCTCGCGCCAGAACCTGCGTTGACTGCGCGCAACGACCGGTGGCGCGAATGCTCCCAGCTGCACACGCACGGCCCCCTGCTCGGCGCTGTCATACACCTGGCTGCCGAGCCGCTGGTAACGTTCCAGCACCTGCGGATGGGGATGGCCGAACGCATTGCCGCGCCCCCGCGAGATCAGCACATTACGGGGGGAGAGCCGCTCGACAAACGCCCTGGAAGAAGAGCTGCGACTGCCATGGTGGGGCGCCTGCAGCCACTCGGTGGGCACCGCCAGAGGCGACGCGAGCATGGCCTGTTCGGCTTCGCGGTCGATGTCGCCGGTCAGCAACAGGCGCTCGCCATTGGCCTGCACCTGCAACACGCAGGACTTTGCGTTACCACTGATAGCTCCAGGCCACTGCCAGAGTTCGAACGTTACCCCGTCCCAGGTCCATCGCTCACCGCTGACGCAAGGTTGCGTACCGATAAATGCCGGCAGCCCATCGGTTTCCCCGCCCACCACGCGCTTGATCGGTATGCCCGTGGCAATCGCCGCCGCGCCGCCGGCATGATCCGCATCGGCGTGGCTGAGCAGCATCAGGTCCAATGCCCTCACCCCGAGTTTTCGTAACGACGGCAGCACCACGCGCGCGCCCAGATCAAAGGTTCCGGTACGCGGTCCGGCGTCGTAAAGCAATGCATGGTGGCGCGTGCGCAGAATCAGCGACTGCCCCTGCCCCACGTCCAACTGCACCACCTCCATCTGCCCGTGGGGCACCAGTTCTCGCGGAGGGAACACCGCCAGCAACAGCATCGGCCAGCCTAATACGCGAAACGGCACGCCCTTGGGCAGCAGTAGCAACACGGCACCCAGCAGACTCACCAGCCAGTAACCCAATGGTACTTGCGCCGGGATCCAGGCCGGCATGTGTCCGGCGAGCCACGCCAGCCCACTGAACAAACCATCCAGAGCGCCGCCCGCCATCCACAGAAGACCTTCGCCAATAAATGGCAATGGCAGCAATGCGGTCCCCGATAGCGCCAGCGGCAACACCACCAGGCTGATCCACGGCACAGCCACGAGGTTGGCCAGCGGTGCGCTCAGGCTGATGGGCAGTCCCAACACCAACAACACCGGAAACAGCCCAATGGCAATCAGCCACTGCGGTCGGGTCCATGCCTGCCACAGGCTCCACGGCCCCAACCGCCCACCAAACGCCAGAATCAGCACCGCCACCGCCGCAAACGACAACCAGAACCCAGGCTGCAAACTGGCCAACGGCTCAAGCACCAGCACCCCATTGAGCGCCAGCAGCAACGGCCACCACAGCCCCAGATGCCGGAAGCGCAGCCGCCACACCAACACCAACCCGACCATCACACAAGCTCGTTGCACCGGCACGCCAAACCCTGCGAGCCAGCCGTAGCCCAACGCAGCGCTGAACGCCAGGCCACACGCCCAGGGCAACCACGGCCAGGTTCGCGGCCAGCAACCGTAGCGGGCCAACCCGGCGATCAGCCCATAGATCAAACCCGCCAGCAAACCGATGTGCTGGCCGGAAATGACCAGCAGATGCACGGTGCCCGTGTCCTGCAACACGTGCCAGTCGGCAGCGGCCAACCCTGAGCCGTCGCCCAGTACCAGGGCAACCAGGCCTGCTTCCCGGCCTTGGGCATCCACGGCCAGCAGGCGCTGACGCACGCTGTCGCGCCAGGCATTGCGGGCTGGCGCCAGGCGCTCGCCATCCTTGACCGAGCCCGTGGCGCCGATGCGTTGGGCCAACAGCCAGGCTTCCTGATCAAACCCGTGGAAATTCAGCAACCCGGTCGGACGCTTGAGGGTAACCGCCAGGCGCCAACGTTCACCACTGCGCACCGGCGGCCCGCCACGCCAGGACACGCGGATGCGTTTGGGTAAGCGGGCATTGCGCGACCGGCTATCGGCCAGTTCGAAGCGCACACCTTCGCCCGTCTGTCGCGGCAACCCGATCACCCGGCCCTCCAGCCAGCGCGTCTGGCCGTCCAGGACAGGCATCAGACGATCATCCAGCGCCCACTGTGCGCTGAGGCATGCCCAACTCAGCCCCAGCAGGAAAAACGCCAGTGGGTAGGTACGAAACGGCAACAACATCAACGCCAGCACCGGCCAGGCAACCAGCCATCCCATAGGCGGCAACGCCGGCAAAAAACGCAGGGCCAGCAGCCCCAGCGCAAACGCGCACATCCCTGTCCTCATGAATCATCCTTTTCAAGTGATCCACTCAGTCTTAGCCGGATGCCCAGGGCGGCCTATGATGTTTTGTCACAAAGTCTGAATTTTCTGTTTATAGAATGCGGGCATACTTGCCCCTCGAACTGACCTGGATCCCTTATGCCCCGGCGCTTATTCAAACGGTACATGCCCGATCCCACGAGTATCAGGGAACATAAGTCATTACAGTTTCTCGGCACGTTGCTGCATGACCCGAACCTCTGGCACCTGAACCGACACTCGGTCGCACGCGCAATGGCCGTGGGTTTGTTCGCCGCGTTTATCCCAATCCCCTTGCAGATGCTGTTAGCCGCGGTCCTGGCGATCACCGTGCGCGGCAACATGCCCATCGCCGTCAGCCTGGTGTGGCTGACCAACCCGATCACCATGCCGGTGGTCTTTATCTGCACCTACATGACCGGCGCGTGGCTGATGAACGTGCCACCGCGCAGCCTGCCCGACGATCTGACCTGGGAATGGATCAGTGGCCAACTGAGCACCTTGTGGCAGCCGTTCCTGCTGGGTTCAGTGGTGTTGGGGCTGGTGCTGGGCGCCCTCGCCTATTGCCTGACCATGGGCTACTGGCGCTGGTGGGTGGCCCACCAGTGGAAAAAGCGCAAACAGCGTCGCGCTTAGCAGGCCCGCAAGCGCAGGTGCACGCGCAGGCCTTGCCCGGTATTTTCCGCCCACAGGCTGCCGTCCTGGCGCTGCACGGCGTTGCGGGCGATGCTCAGGCCCAGTCCGAAGCCGCCATCGCCGGGGCGTGAACCGTCCAGGCGAGTAAAAGGCGCGAAGATCCGTTCCAGATCCCCTTCATCGATCCCGCCGCCCTGATCCTCCAGCCAGACATGCCAACAATCACCTTCGCGACGCCCGTCCAGGCTGACCACACCGCCCAACGGTGAATGGCGGATAGCGTTGCGCAAGATGTTTTCCAAAGCCTGGGCCAACGCATTCAGGTTGCCTCGCACCCAGCAGTCCACCCCCAGCAGGCATGGCAGCCGCGACGCTGGCCAGTCGCTCTCATAGCAGGCGTTTTCGCGCAACATGTCCCACAGCGCTTGAAGCTGGATAGCTTCCTGGGGCAGCGGCGCCCGTTCGGTGTCGAGCCAGGCCAGTTGCAGGCTGTCTTCCACCAGGCGTTGCATCGCGTCGATTTCACGGCCGAGCCGCTCGCGCAACTGCGTCAGGTCTTGCTCACTGTCACAGGCCACTCGCAGTCGACTCAGCGGGGTGCGCAGCTCATGGGACATGTCTCGCAGCAACTGTTGCTGCAACACCACGGTGCCCTGCAAACGCTCGGACATATGGTCGAACGCTCGCCCCAGTTCGCCCAACTCGTCCTGGCGACTGGTCGCGTCGTGGGACAACCGCGTATTCAACTGATCGGCGCGCCAGGCATTGGCCTGCTCGCGCAGTTGATTGAGGGGCATGATCAGCAGCCGATACAGGCCGATGCACAGCAACAGGGTAAACAGGCCGGGAATCACCCCGTTGGTCACCACTCGCCAGAACAGTTGGTAGCGCCCCGGCATAAAGCGCTGGGGTAACTCGATCACCAGCGACCCCGCATGGGGGTCGGTCGGAAACGGGATCTTCAGCCATGGCAGGCCTTTGACATGCCGGCTCACCGGCCAATCCAACCCACGCAGAAAGGTCAGTCGCTGGCTTTCGTTGTCGCTCAGCGGGATGCTGCTCAACGATTGCAGGTCATTGCCGATCACGCCTATCCAGGTACTTTCACGCTTGCCCATCGCCTGCAGCCAAGCGTCGACGCCGGCACTGCCATCGCGAGTCCACGCCTGCTCAGCCGCGACCGCATAACCACTCAAGGTGACTCGCGCCTCATCGGACAGGTAGGCGTTCTTCTGCTCCATGTAGCGGCCCCAGGACCAACTGAGCCAGATCATCAGCAAGCAAAAGGCAATCAGCAGGCAGGCCAGCTTCCAGAATAACGAGTGCCGGCCCGGCAGCCGTTTCAAGGGGCGTTCAAAGCCCGTCATCGTGACCGCTCAGCACATAGCCCTTGCCCCACACCGTGCGCACTTCGCGCTCGGTGTAGTTGATCGCCTTGAGCTTGCGGCGGATCTGGCTGATATGCATGTCGAGGCTGCGGTCATGGGGCGCATAACCGCGTTGCAGCACATGCTGGTACAGGAAAGGTTTGCTGAGGACTTCTTCGCTGTTGCGATGCAGGGTTTCCAGCAGGCGGAATTCGCTGCGGGTCAAGCCGGCCCAGTGGTCAAGATGGAAGACATCACACCGTTCATCATCGAAACGCAGGGTGCGGGCATCGTCGTGCACCGGCGCCGAGATCGGCAGCGGACGGCGGTCGAGGGCCACCCGGCGCAGGATGGCTTCGATGCGTACGCGCAGCTCGATCATGCTGAACGGCTTGGGCAGATAGTCATCGGCCCCCAGGCGAAAACCACTGATGCGATCGGCTTCGGCGCCCAGTGCAGACATCAGGATCACCGGGATCGAATGGCTCTGGCGCAGATGAGTGAGGATCGACAGGCCGTCCATCCCCGGCAACAGGATATCCATCAACACCACGTCAAAGGCCTGCTCGCGCGCCATCTGCAGGCCCTGCTGGCCATTCTGGCACCAGGTCACGTGGAAACCACAGCGGCCCAGGTGCTCATGGACATAAGCGCCCAGCACGGGGTCATCTTCAATAGTCAGGATACTGGGTAGGCCAATTGCTGCGGGATTCATTAGTATCTGCAAGTCATTCTCAATGGCTGATTATTCAAGATTACCCCGCCACGGGCAATCGCCACCGGGCGCCGAATGGCGCGAAGATTGCCATATGTCATTAATTTGCAAGATTCCACGCTGCGCAAATGGCTACACTGCGCAGGTGGCGCGGGCCGGATGCCCGTGTGAATCATCGATATCAATGTGGTAGCAGGAGAGTGGCGTGCTGACAAGAATGGGGATAAAAGGCCGCGTACTGTTGCTGACCTTATTACCGACCAGCCTGATGGCTTCGTTGCTGGGCGGCTATTTCACCTGGATGCAGTTGTCGGAACTGCAGACCCAGTTGCTGCAACGTGGCGAAATGATCGCCGAGCAGTTGGCGCCACTGGTGGCGCCCGCCTTGAGTGCACGCAACACCGACCTGCTGGAGCGCATCGCCACCCAGTCCCTGGAGCAGCCGGACGTGCGCACCGTGTCGTTCCTCAGCCCGGACCGTGCGACCCTCGCCCACGCCGGCCCGACCATGCTCAACCAGGCACCCATCGGCAACAGCTCACACCTGTTGCAACGCACCGGCAATGACGCCACGCGCTACCTGCTGCCTGTGTTTGGCCGCCATCGCAACCTCGCCGGCGACCTGATCCCGGATGAAGCCGACCGCCTGCTGGGCTGGGTCGAGGTGGAACTGTCCCACAATGGCATGTTGCTGCGTGGCTACCGCAGCCTGTTCGCCAGCCTGCTGCTGATCGCCATCGGCCTGATCTGCACCGCGGCACTGGCCCTGCGCATCAGCCGCACCATCAACGCGCCGATCGGCCAGATCAAGCAAGCCGTGGCCCAGCTCAAGGACGGCAACCTGGAAACCCGCCTGCCGCCCCTGGGCAGCCAGGAACTGGACCAGCTCGCCTCTGGCATCAACCGCATGGCCGAGACCCTGCAGAACGCCCAGGAAGAACTGCAACACAGCATCGACCAGGCCACCGAAGACGTACGCCAGAACCTGGAAACCATCGAGATCCAGAACATCGAGCTGGACCTGGCGCGCAAGGAGGCGCTGGAGGCCAGTCGCATCAAGTCGGAGTTCCTGGCCAACATGAGCCATGAGATCCGCACGCCGCTCAACGGCATCCTGGGGTTTACCCACTTGCTGCAAAAGAGCGAGCTGACCCCGCGTCAACTCGACTACCTGGGCACCATCGAAAAATCCGCCGACAACCTGCTGGGCATCATCAACGAGATCCTCGACTTCTCGAAAATCGAAGCCGGCAAGCTGGTCCTCGACAGCATTCCGTTCAACCTGCGGGACTTGCTGCAAGACACCCTGACCATCCTCGCCCCCGCCGCCCATGCCAAACAGCTCGAACTGGTCAGCCTGGTCTACCGCGACACGCCGCTGGCATTGGTCGGCGACCCGCTGCGCCTCAAGCAGATCCTCACCAACCTGATCAGCAACGCGATCAAGTTCACCCGCGAAGGCACCATCGTGGCGCGAGCGATGATCGAGGACGAGCAGGAAGACAGCGTGCAATTGCGCATCAGCGTGCAGGACACCGGCATCGGCCTGTCCAACCAGGACGTGCGTGCCCTGTTCCAGGCCTTCAGCCAGGCCGACAACTCACTCTCGCGCCAACCCGGCGGCACGGGCTTGGGCCTGGTGATTTCCAAGCGCCTGATCGAACAGATGGGCGGCGAAATCGGCGTCGACAGCACGCCGGGCGAAGGCTCGGAGTTCTGGATCAGCCTCAACCTGCCCAAGACCCGCGACGACGTGGAAGACCTGCCGTCGGCGCCCCTGCTGGGCCATCGTGTTGCGCTGCTGGAAAACCACGAACTGGCACGCCAGGCGCTGCAGCACCAACTGGAAGACTGCGGCCTGGACGTCACGCCGTTCACCAGCCTGGAAAGCCTGACCAACGGCATTACCAGTGCCCACCAGACCGAGCAAGCCATTGACCTTGCGGTCCTTGGTGTTACTGCCAACGACATCCCGCCCGAGCGCCTCAACCAGCACCTGTGGGACCTCGAACACCTGGGCTGCAAAGTGCTGGTGCTGTGCCCCACCACCGAACAGATGCTGTTCAATCAGTCCGTACCCAATCCCAACAGCCAATTGCAGGCCAAGCCGGCCTGTACGCGCAAATTGCGGCGTGCCTTGTCCGACCTGATCAGCCCGCGCCCCACGCGCAGCGAACCCGGCGAACCCTTGTCCAGTAGGGCACCGCGTGTACTGTGTGTGGATGACAACCCGGCGAACCTGTTGCTGGTCCAGACCCTGCTGGAAGACATGGGCGCCCGGGTACGCGCCGTGGAAAGCGGTTATGCGGCCATCGACGCGGTGAAGCAGGACACCTTCGACCTGGTGCTGATGGATGTGCAAATGCCGGGCATGGACGGCCGCCAAAGCACCGAGGCGATCCGCCAGTGGGAAAGCGAACGCAGCGGCACGCCATTGCCGGTAGTCGCCCTCACCGCCCACGCCATGGCCAACGAAAAACGCGCCTTGCTGCAAAGCGGCATGGACGACTACCTGACCAAACCCATCAGCGAACGCCAACTGGCCCAGGTGGTGTTGAAATGGACCGGCCTGGCCCTGCGCAATCAGGGGCCGGAGCGCGCGACCGACAACCTCGGCCCTGGCGTGCAATTTCCGGTGCTCGATCACGAGGAAGGCCTGCGCCTGGCGGCCGGCAAGGCTGATTTGGCAGCAGACATGCTCGCCATGTTGCTTGCCTCCCTGGAAGCCGACCGACTCGCCATCACCATTGCCCGTGACGCCAACGACAACAACGCCCTGATTGAACGGGTGCATCGTCTGCACGGCGCCACCCGTTACTGTGGCGTACCGCAACTGCGCGCCGCCTGCCACCGTGCCGAAACCCTGCTCAAGCAGGATGACGCCAAGGCCATGCATGCGCTGGACGAACTGGACATGGCGATTGCACGGCTGGCCAGCGAGGCGCGGGTCAGCGCCTGAGAGACTTTGACGCCGATCAGCTGTGGGAGGGGGCTTGCCCCGATAGCGTCGTATCAGTCGAAGCATCTGTAGCTGACACACACTAATCGGGGGCAAGCCCCCTCCCACAGTTGTCCAGCGTTTCCAACTGATTAATTGCGGGGAGCCTTTTGATGCGCGTGATTCTATTCAGCAGCCAAACCTACGACCGCGACAGCTTTCTCGGCGAACCGTTGCCCGTAGGCCTGGAGCTGCAATTCCAGCCCGCCCGGCTCAACCTCGACACCGTGGCCCTGGCCGAACATCACGAGGTAGTCTGCGCCTTTATCAACGATGACCTCAGCGCCCCGGTGCTGGAGCAGTTGGCCAAGGGCGGCACGCGGTTGATCGCCCTGCGCTCGGCGGGCTACAACCATGTGGACCTGGCCGCCGCCAAGCGCCTGGGCCTGACCATCGTGCGCGTACCGGCCTACTCGCCCCATGCGGTGGCCGAACACGCCGTCGCGCTGATCCTCGCCCTCAACCGCCGCCTGCCCCGCGCCTGCAACCGTACCCGCGACGGCGATTTCAGCCTGCATGGCCTCACCGGTTTCGACCTGGTGGGCAAGACCGTCGGCGTGGTCGGCACCGGACAGATCGGCGCCACCTTCGCCAACATCATGGCCGGCTTCGGCTGCCGGCTGCTGGCCTACGACCCCTTCCCCAACCCGCAGGTCCAGGCCCTGGGCGCGCAGTACGTGAGCCTGCCCGAACTGCTGGCCCAGGCGCAGATCATCAGCCTGCACTGCCCGCTCACCGCCGACAGCAAACACCTGATCAACGCCCGCTCCCTGGCGCAGATGCAACCGGGTGCGATGCTGATCAACACCGGTCGCGGTGGGCTGGTCGACACCCCGGCGCTGATCAAGGCGCTCAAGGACGGCCAGCTCGGCTACCTCGGTCTGGATGTCTATGAGGAAGAAGCGCAGTTGTTTTTCGAGGACCGCTCTGATCTGCCCTTGCAGGACGACGTGCTCGCACGCCTGCTGACCTTCCCTAACGTGATCATCACTGCCCACCAGGCGTTTCTGACCCGCGAGGCCCTGGCCGCCATCGCCGGCACGACGTTGGCCAACATTGCCGCCTGGGCCGATGGCCGGGCACAGAACCTCGTCGAAGGATGATCAGTGGTTACATACCAGGCTCATGATGAGCCAGCACCCGTGATAGGATGCCGCGCCTATTTGGAGGATCCATGGCCGAACACGATTTCCGCTTCAGTTTGCTGAGCCCGCAACACACCCTGATCGAATGCCGCGCCCTGGTGCCGGGCCGTTACCAGGTCACCGGCAACGGTGGCTCGATCAAGCATGGCGACGTTCTGATCGTCTCCCTGCGCGGCAGTAAAACCCTGTCGATGCGCCTCACCGTCGAAGGTGACGCGCGCTACTCCATCCGCCCGGCGGGCCAGTGGGTCGCCATGGCCCAGGGGCCGAAGTTCGGGGAGTTGGAGATTCACACCTGGAAGGTCAACTGCGACAACTGCGACGCCGTGTTGGACTTCGAGTTTGCGGTGGAAACCAAGCTGACCAAAGAACCGCTGCAACCGGCCGCCAATGCGCGGATCGCCGAGTTGGGCTGGACCAGCGAGGGCGACAAGCACCGCTGCCCGAAATGCCAGAAGGCTGCGCAATGAGAGGCCTGTTTCTGCTCGCCGCCCTCGGGGCGGGCCTGACCGGCTGTGCCGGCGACGCGGTCAAGCTCAAACAGGATCACAGCTACGTGGTGGAATGGATTGGCGAGCGGCCGCTGATGGATTACGCGCACCTGACCGTCACCCTCGGCGCCGATGGTCGCGCCTATGGCAACGGCGGCTGCAACCATTGGTTCGCGCCCTACACCGTCGACGGTGAGAAGCTCAGCTTCGGCCAGATCGGCAGCACCCGCAAACTCTGCGCCGAAGCGTTGATGGAACAGGAACACCGCTTCTTCCAGGCCCTGCAAGGCGTGCAGCGCTGGGATATCTCGCCGATCGAGCAGACCCGGTTCTGGCCGGCCGAGGGCAAACCGATACGATTGTGGCTCGAAGAAGGCTGATTTTCCCAATCCATGGATTGATGGAAGCTAAATGTGGGAGGGGGCAAGCCCCCTCCCACATTTGATTCCGGGTAGCCCCTAGCCGCGCAAGGCCTTGAGCCTGGCCAGCACGCCTTCCGCCGTCTGCTCGCCCATCAACGTCTCGCGCACCTTGCCCTTGTCATCGATGATGTAGGTCACCGGCAACGCTTCGCTGCGTGGAATATCGAAAATCTCTTCCGGGTTCTGCGCCAGCACCGTGAACTTGATGCCCAGCTTGTCGCTGGCGGCTTTCAGCTCTTCGCCCTGGACATTGTCGAAGTTGACCCCGAACACGCCCACGTTCTGCGCCTTCAACTGTTCGGCCAAGGCATTGAGTTCAGGGATTTCCGTGCGGCACGGACCACACCATTCGGCCCAGTAATTGACCACCAGCCACTGCTTGTCCAAGCGTTCGGACGCCACCTTCTTGCCAAATTGGTCAACGCCGTAATCGTTACCGCAGCCGCTGAGCAGCAGGGTTGTGATGATCGCCAATGCACCGATCAGTCGCCTTGTCATGGGGTAATCCTTCGCAAAAATGAACGTTGGCTGCGGCCTATCGCCTCTTACGGTTTAAGGACAGGTCGCTGCACGGGTAGAATACCCGCCACCTTACGCAAGATGCGACCCGCACATGACCGATCTGACGCTTTATCACAACCCGCGCTGCTCGAAATCCCGCGGTGCGCTGGAGCTGCTGGAGGCCCGTGGCCTCACCCCCACCGTCGTACGCTACCTGGAAACCCCGCTGGACGCCGCGCAACTCAAGGCGCTGCTCGGCAAGCTGGGTATCAGCGCGCGCCAACTGCTGCGCACCGGCGAAGATGAATACAAAACCCTGAACCTGGCCGACGCCAGCCTCAGCGAAGCCCAGTTGATCGCCACCATTGCCGATCACCCGAAATTGATGGAACGCCCGATCCTGGAAACCGCCGACAAAGCCGTCATCGGCCGGCCGCCGGAAAACGTACTGGAGATCCTGCCGTGACGTCGCCGTATGTGCTGGTGCTGTATTACAGCCGCAATGGCTCGGTCAGCGAAATGGCCCGGCAGATTGCCCGGGGTATCGAGCAAGGCGGGATGGAGGCACGCTTGCGCACCGTGCCGGCGATCTCCACCGAGTGCGAAGCCGTGGCACCGAGCATTCCGGAGGAAGGCGCGCTGTATGCCAGCCTCGACGACCTGAAACACTGCTCCGGCCTGGCCCTGGGCAGCCCGACCCGCTTCGGCAACATGGCCGCGCCGCTCAAGTACTTCATCGACGGCACCAGCAACCTGTGGCTCACCGGCGCCCTCGTCGGCAAGCCGGCCGGGGTGTTTACCTCCACGGCCAGCCTGCACGGCGGCCAGGAAACCACGCTGATGTCGATGCTGCTACCGTTGCTGCACCACGGCATGCTAATCACCGGCCTGCCCTACAGCGAACAGGCCTTGCTCGATACCCAGGGCGGCGGCACGCCCTATGGTGCCAGCCATCACGCCGGGCCGGACGGCAAGCGCATGCTCGACCAGCATGAGATCGCCCTGTGCCGCGCCCTGGGGCTACGCCTGGCGAACACCGCCACCCTGCTGGAGGGCGGTCGTGGCCAGGAAGCCTAAGGTCCTGCCGCCCCAGGCGTGGCTGGAGCCACGGGTCAGAATTGCTCGCGCGCTGAGCCTGCTGGCGTTTTTTGGCCTGGTGGGGTTGCTGTGCGTGTACTACCTGTTTGTTGCTGATCTGCACGGCGCACGGCCGTGGGTGATCCTGCTGATCGAACTGGTGCCCTTGCTGGTGCTGGCGCCAGGCATGCTGCTGGGCAGCGCGCGCGGGCACTCATGGATGTGCTTTGTGGTGAACCTGTATTTCATCAAGGGCGCGCTGGCGGCGTATGACCCGAACCGGCAGTGGTTCGGGGTGCTGGAGATGCTGGCGAGCCTGGCGGTGTTTTGCACGGCACTGTTGTATGTGCGCTGGCGGCATCAGTTGAACCGGCGGTTGGCAGCGGCCTGAAGCCCCTCATCGGGGGCAAGCCCCCTCCCACACTTTTACCGCGCCGCCTATCAAATGTGGGAGGGGGCTTGCCCCCGATGGCATCATCCCGGCCTCAATGGTTGACGGTGTACGCCAACATCATCGACAACTGGCACATCGGCCGTCCACTCTCGGTGTGCCACTGGTTGAACGCGCCCTGCACCGTCGCCAGGTCGCGCAGGCTGGTCGGCGCCTTGTCGACGATCTTCTGCGCGTTCAACGCCGCCACCACGTCATAACTCGGCACAAAGGTATCCTTGCCGACCATGCGTAAAAAGCGCGGCGCTGACAACCCGCCGAGCTGGTGGCCGTGTTTGCTCAGGTACTTCCACAGGCCGACAATGTCGGTCACCGGCCAATCGGCGATGAACGCGCCGAAGCTGCCCTTCTCCTGCTCGATATCCAGGATCATCTGCGCATTGCGCGGCACGCTCTTGAGCTTGCCCAGGTGGCGGATGATGCTGGTGTCCTGCATCAGCCGCTCCAGGTGCTCGGCGCCCATCAGTACGACTTTTTCCGGGTCGAAGCCGAAAAACACCTTTTCGAACGCCGGCCACTTGGCGTCCACCACGCTGTGCTTCAAGCCTGCACGAAACACGCGCAACGCCAGGGTCGACAGGTAGCGATCATCACTGATCTTGCGTAATTGCGCCGCAGTCTTGGGCACAGGCAGGTGGGCTTCCAGCTCGGCTGCCGAACCGAAGCGGTTCAGACAATATTCGTGCAGCCACTTGTAATCGCGCATGCCCTCTCCTGGCAATTGAATGGAAAACGGCGCCCGCGAGCGCCGTGTGTCAGAGCCTTGAATGGGCTCAGAGGTTCACAACATTGACGAAGCGCGACGCGGCGGTCTCATCGATTTTCAGGCTGGTGAAGTCGAACAGGTTGCGGTCGGCCAACTGTGAGGGGATCACGTTCTGCAGGCTGCGGAAGATGCTTTCGGTGCGGCCCGGGGTCTTGCGCTCCCAGTCCAGCAGCATTTCCTTGACCACCTGGCGCTGCAGGTTCTCCTGGGAGCCACACAGGTTGCACGGGATGATCGGGAATTGCTTGAAGTCGGAGTAAGCCTGGATGTCTTTCTCGTTGCAATACGCCAGCGGGCGGATCACCACGTTGCGCCCGTCATCGGCACGCAGCTTGGGCGGCATGGCCTTGAGCGAGCCGTTGAAGAACATATTCAGGAAGAAGGTCTCGACGATATCGTCGCGATGATGCCCCAGGGCCATCTTGGTCGCGCCAATCTCATCGGCGAAGGTGTACAGCGTGCCACGGCGCAGGCGCGAACACAGCGAGCAGGTGGTCTTGCCTTCCGGGATCAGTTCCTTGACCACCGAGTAGGTGTCTTTCTCGACGATGTGGTACTCGATGCCCAGTTCCTTGAGGTAGGCCGGCAGCACATGCTCAGGGAAGCCCGGTTGTTTCTGGTCCATGTTGACGGCGACGATCTCGAACTTGATCGGTGCGACCTTTTGCAGGTGCAACAGCACGTCGAGCATGGTGTAGCTGTCTTTGCCGCCGGAGAGGCAGACCATGACCTTGTCGCCGTCCTCGATCATATTGAAATCGGCGACCGCTTCACCGGCCAGGCGACGCAGGCGTTTTTGCAGTTTGTTCTGGTTGACCGTAAGAGTGCCCATGGCGCTTGGATCCGCTGGAGGTGTGTGACGAAAAGCCCAGCATTTTACCGATAAGAATCACCGAGTTCCAATGTGGGAGGGGGCTGCATTCCAATCTGCGATTAACCCCAACGTTTACAGCGCAATTTGCTCTAAAGGCCCTACAGTTATTCCGGTCATCCCTTCCTATACTGCGACAAGAGGTCGCACAGCTATCCAGGACCTTTGAGGCCATTTGGCCCGTGGGCGCTCCGATGGGGGGCGATGGCAATAACGACAGGAGTGACTGGCATGATCCATCACGTCGTGGGGCTTTTTACCCATCCCGACCAGGAATGGCGGGAAATCCGTGGCGATAAAGAAGAAAGCATCGGCCACATGTACCTCACTCACACCCTGATTCTCGCGGCGATTCCCGCCGTTTCCGCGTTTATCGGTACCACCCAGGTCGGCTGGGTCATCGGCAACCGCGCGCCAGTGATGCTGACCCAGGAAAGCGCACTGTGGATGACCATCATGTCCTACGCCGCGATGCTCGCCGGCGTGGCGGTGATGGGTGCATTCATTCACTGGATGGCGCGTACCTATGACGCCAACCCGAGCATGGCCCGCTGCGTGGCGTTTGCCACCTACACCGCCACGCCACTGTTCATCGGCGGGCTGGCGGCGCTCTATCCACATATGTGGCTGGGCATGGTGGTAGGCACGGCGGCCATCTGCTACACGGTGTACCTGCTTTATGTAGGTGTGCCGACCTTTATGAACATTGATCCGGATGAAGGCTTCCTGTTTTCCAGTTCCATACTGGCCGTGGGGCTGGTGGTGCTGGTGGCGATCATGGCCTTTACCGTGATTGTCTGGGGCTTGGGCGTAGGCCCGATCTATACCAACTGAGCAGATGAACCGTGGGCAAAGCCACCGCAAGGTGGCTTTGTGCATCATGCATGACCATTCGGCGCCTGACAGATTCGGAAACACCCAGCTTTGCGGCATACTGGGCGTCTCTGGAGATATGTACAGCATGCCCGAGCAACTCAATACCCGCGTCGAAGATTGTTTCCTGCTAGCCGAATCCTTTTTCAAACGAAGCTTCAAACGTCCCCAGGTCAGCCTCAAGCTGCGGGGCCAGAAGGCCGGTGTCGCGCATTTGCACGAGAACCTGCTGCGCTTCAACCCGCAGTTGTACCGAGAAAACAGCCAACATTTCCTCAAGCAGACCGTAGCCCATGAAGTGGCGCACCTGATTGCCCACCAGTTGTTTGGTGAACGCATCCAGCCCCATGGCGAGGAATGGCAATTGATCATGCGCGGGGTCTACGAACTGCCGCCGGACCGTTGCCACACCTATGCCGTGAAGCGCCGCCAGGTGACCCGCTATATCTACAAGTGCCCGTGCGCGGACAGTGACTTTCCGTTCTCGCCCCAGCGCCATGGCATGGTGGCTCAGGGCCGAAGGTATTTGTGCAGGCGGTGCCGGCAGACGCTGGTGTTTACCGGTGAAACCCGGGTGGAATGAGGGCCTCATCGGGGGCAAGCCCCCTCCCACCTGTTGACCACGCCGCCTATCGAGTGTGGGAGGGAGCTTGCTCCCGATTGCGTCGGTCCAGTCACCCTACTACCTTGGTCCGCCGCAGATCCTGTATGCGCTGAACACTGAACCCCAACTCCGCCAGCACCTCATCACTGTGCGCCCCCACAGCAGCGCCTATATGCCTGGGCGCTGGCAACCCCTCCGAGAACTTCAACGGGCAGGCAATCTGCGCCTGGCTCGAGCCATCCCCCCTGGGCACCTGACTGACCAACGCCCGCGCCCTTAACTGCGGATGTTGCACCGCTTCACTCAGGCTCAACACCGGCTCCACACACGCATCCACCCCGGCAAACAACTCACACAACTCATCAAAGCTACGTTTCTCGAATTCAACCTGCAGCGCCTGCTTGAGTGTGGGCGACAGGCCCAGCGCCGCCAACTCCGGCCGTCCCAGCGCGTCACAGAGTTGCTGCATAAACCCAGGCTCCAGACTGCCGACCGACATCCAACGCCCATCCCGCGAGCGGTAATAATCGTAAAAACTGCCACCGTTCAGCACATGGCTTTCGCGTTCAGGCTCGACATCGCACGCCAGGAAGCCCGCACCCGCCATGGCGTTCAGGCTGAACGAGCAGTCGGTCATGCTCACATCCAGGTACTGGCCTACCCCGCTCTGCTGCCGGGCGATGACCGCCGCGAGCATCCCCACTACCGCATGCAGCGACCCGCCGCCCACATCCGCCAGTTGTACGCCCAGTGGCAACGGGCCGCTGTCCCGGCGCCCGGTGTAGCTGGCCACCCCGGCCAGCGCCAGGTAATTGATGTCGTGCCCGGCGCGGTCCCTGTACGGGCCAGTCTGGCCATAACCGGTGATCGATACATATATCAGCCGGGGGTTGATCGCCTTCAATGCCTCATACCCCAACCCCAGTCGCTCCATCACCCCAGGGCGGAATTGTTCAAGCAGGATGTCGTATTCCTTGACCAGCGCCCGTACGATCTCCAGCGCCTCGGCCTGCTTGAGGTCCAGCGCCAGGCTGCGCTTGTTGCGGTTGAGGTAGGCGTGGCTGGCCGACGTGCCCTGGTCGTGGGGTGGCAGTACGCGCAACAGGTCCATGCGCGTGGGTGATTCGATACGCAGCACCTCGGCGCCCATGTCTGCCAGCAACAGCGACGCAAACGGGCCAGGCAGCAAGGTGGAAAAATCCAGCACTTTGAGGGACGCCAAGGGACCTGACATGGGCACTCCATTTCGGTTTTGAATGCCCACAGACTAGGCAGCCTTGCGCCGGTCGGCAATCGCCGGAACGGTCACCGACAGTGACCGTTTTGATCACGGCGGGCTTTTTCGCGGCGGCGGCTTTATCATTGGCCCACGTTTGCTTGCAGAGTGTTCCATGAAGTTTGCGATTGCAGTGTTTTGTGCCGCCCACGCGCCCTCCTCGCGCCGCGCCCTGCTGTTTGCCCGGGCGGCACTGGCCGGCGGGCATGAGATTGTGCGGCTGTTTTTCTACCAGGACGGCGTGTACAGCGCGTCCAATTCGGTTGTTGCGCCCCAGGATGAGCAGGACATCGCTCGCCAATGGCGTGAGTTTGTCAGCGCGCACCAACTCGACAGCGTGGTGTGCATCGCCGCTGCCTTGCGTCGTGGCGTGCTCAACGAGGAGGAAGCCACGCGTTATCAACGCAGTGCAGTCAACCTCGATGCGCCGTGGGAGCTGTCGGGCCTGGGGCAATTGCACGACGCCGCCCAGGCCGCCGATCGCCTGATCTGTTTTGGAGGGCCGTGACATGTCCAAATCCCTATTGGTGATCAGCCGCCAGGCACCTTGGTCTGGCCCGGGCGCACGCGAAGCACTGGACATCGTGCTGGCTGGCGGTGCCTTCGATCTGCCCATCGGCCTGCTGTTCCTCGACGACGGCGTGTTCCAACTGGCACCACATCAGGACGCCAAGGCCGTGCAGCAGAAGGACCTCGGCGCCAACCTGCAGGCGCTGGGCCTGTTCGGTATCGACGAGGTATTCGCCTGCCACCATAGCCTGGCCGAACGCGGCCTCACGACGCCCGCCAGCGCACAGCCGCTGGACAGCGCTGCGATCTCCCAGTTGATTGACCGTTACGACCAGGTGATAACCCTCTGATGTCGACTCTACATGTGGTTTCCCACTCCCCGTTTACCGATAGCCGCCTGGACAGCTGCCTGCGTATCTGTGGCGTTAATGACGCCATCCTGCTCTGCGGCGACGGCGCCTATGGGCTGCACAACGCGGCGCTGCAAACCAAAGGCGTGAAGGTGTTTGTGCTGGCCGAAGACATGCAGGCGCGCAACCTGCCCTTGCCGGACTGGGCCGACAGCGTCGATTACCCGGGTTTCGTGCAGTTGTCGCTCGACTACGACAAGGTCAACAGCTGGCTATGAACACCCTGACCGTAGGCACACGCACCCTGGAACTGGACAAGGACGGCTATCTGGTCGACCTGAACGCCTGGTCCGAGGAAGTCGCCAACGCCCTGGCCGCCGCCGAACCCCTGGCGTTGACCGCGGACCATTGGGAAATCCTCACGCTCTTGCGCCAGTTCTACAGCGAATTCCAGCTGTCCCCGGCCACGCGCCCGCTGATCAAGTACACCGCCTTGAAGCTGGGCCCGGAAAAGGGCAACAGCCTGCACCTCAACAAACTGTTCAACGGCACTCCCGCCAAACTCGCCGCCAAGCTGGCGGGCCTGCCCAGGCCGACGAATTGCTTATGACCGACTTTGCCCCGCTGACTCTTCAAACCCCTGCCGAGCACCCGTTTGCACCATTCGTGCGCATTCTGGGCAAAGGCAAGCGCGGTGCGCGCAACCTCACCCGTGAGGAGGCCCGCGAAGCCATGGGCATGCTGCTCGACGAAAAAGTCGAGGACACCCAGCTCGGCGCCTTCCTGATGCTGCTGCGCCACAAGGAAGAAAGCCCGGAAGAACTGGCCGGTTTCACCGAAGCCGTGCGCGAACGCCTGGATGCCCCGGCACTGAACGTGGATGTCGACTGGCCGACCTACGCCGGCAAGAAACGCCACCTGCCGTGGTACCTGCTGGCGGCCAAGTGCCTGGCGCAAAACGGCGTGCGCATCCTCATGCACGGCGGCGGCGCCCACACGGCGGGACGGCTGTACACCGAGCAATTGCTGGGGGGTTTGCAGATCCCGCTGTGCCGCAACTGGCAGCAGGTCGAGGCCGCTTATGCACACGGCAACCTGGCGTTTATCCCGCTGGGCGACTGGGCGCCGCAATTGCAACGCATGATCGATCTGCGCAACACCCTGGGCCTGCGCTCGCCGATCCACTCCCTGGCGCGCCTGCTCAACCCACTGAATGCGCGGCTGGGCCTGCAAAGTATTTTCCATCCGGGTTACCAGGGCGTGCACCGCGATGCCAGCGGCCTGCTCGGCGACAATGTAATCGTGGTGAAGGGCGACGGCGGCGAGATCGAGATCAATCCCGACTCGGCCAGTCACCTGTACGGCACCACTGGAGGCGAAAGCTGGGACGAAGAGTGGCCCGCCCTCTCCGCCCAGCGCCACGTCAAACCGGCCACACTCGAACCCGAGCATCTGAACGCGCTGTGGCGCGGTGATGTCGAAGACAGCTACCCACAACTGGCCCTGATCGCGACCATGGCCCTGGCCTTGCGTGGCCTGGGTCATTCACGGGAACAAGCGTTCATCCTGGCCCAGCAATACTGGGACGCGCGGGACAAATCGATTTAATTGATCATTAACGCCCGGTCTTTGCGCTTTTAAATCGAACTCAGCCCTTTAGACTGGCCTCCAACGCTTATTAGCCAAGGAGCCAGTCATGGGTTTGCTGATCGAAGGGCACTGGAAAGACCAGTGGTACGAAAGTAGCGCGGACGGCGCGTTCCAGCGCGAACAGGCGCAGCGCCGCCACTGGGTCACCGCCGACGGCGCGCCAGGCCCGAGTGGCGAAGGCGGCTTCACAGCCGAGGCCGGCCGCTACCACCTCTATGTCTCCCTGGCCTGCCCCTGGGCTCACCGCACGCTGATCCTGCGCAAGCTCAAGGGCCTGGAAAGCCTGATCGACGTGTCCGTGGTCAGCTGGTTGATGCTGGAAAACGGCTGGACCTTCGACAAGGCCCACGGCTCCACCGGCGACAAGCTGGATGATTTCGACTTCATGCACCAGCGCTATACCGCCGATACCGCCGATTACACCGGACGCGTCACCGTGCCGGTGCTGTGGGACAAAAAGCTCAAGCGCATCGTCAGCAATGAATCGGCGGAGATCATCCGCATGTTCAACGACGCCTTCAATGAATTGACCGGCAACACCCTGGACTTCTACCCCCAGCCGCTGCGCACGACCATTGACGCGTTGAACGAACGCATTTACCCGGCGGTGAACAACGGCGTGTACCGCGCAGGCTTCGCCACCTCACAGCAAGCGTATGAAAGTGCGTTTGATGATGTGTTCGCCGAGCTGGGTCATCTGGAACAACACTTGAGCGATCATCGCTACCTGGCCGGTGAATACCTGACCGAGGCAGATGTGCGGCTGTTCACCACGCTGATTCGCTTTGATGCGGTGTACTACAGCCATTTCAAATGCAATTTGCGCAGGATTGCGGATTACCCGAACCTGTCGAATTGGTTGAGGGAGATGTACCAGTGGCCGGGGGTGGCCGAGACGGTCGATTTCGAACACATCAAGGGGCATTACTATGCCAGCCATCGCACGATCAACCCGACGGGGATTGTGCCGAAGGGGCCGTCGCAGGGGTTTGATGAACCGCACGATCGGAAGCAATTGATTGGCAAAGGCGTGTGGAACTGATCCGACGTATTGGCTGGCTTTTAGGGCCTCATCGGGGGCAAGCCCCCTCCCACACAGGAATGCAGTCCAATGTGGGAGGGGGCTTGCCCCCGATGCTTTCAAGGCTCAGACCTGCGACTGTGCGCCTTCAAACCACTTCAGCTTCTCGCGCAACACCACCACTTCGCCGACGATCACCAGTGTCGGCGCATGCACTTCATGCTCCGCCACCATCCGTGGCAAGTCGGCCAGGGTGCCGGTGAACACGCGCTGGTTGGACGTGGTGCCCTGCTGGATCAAGGCCGCCGGGGTATCCGCCGCACGCCCGTGCTTGATCAACTGATCACAGATGATCGGCAAGCCGATCAAGCCCATGTAGAACACCAGGGTCTGCGAGGGGCCCACCAGGTCATGCCAGGGCAGGTCCGAGGTTCCGTCCTTCAAATGCCCGGTGATAAAGCGCACCGACTGCGCATAGTCGCGATGGGTCAGCGGAATTCCGGCATATGCCGCGCAACCGCTGGCTGCCGTGATTCCCGGCACCACCTGGAACGGAATGCCATGGGCGGCCAGTTCCTCGATCTCTTCGCCACCACGACCAAAGATGAACGGATCGCCCCCCTTGAGGCGCAACACCCGCTTGCCCTGCTTGGCCAGGTCCACCAGTTGCTGGTTGATCTGGTCTTGTGGCACGGCGTGGTCGGCGCGACGCTTGCCGACGTAGATACGCTCGGCATCCCGGCGGCACAGTTCGAGGATCGCGGGCGCCACCAGACGGTCGTACAACACCACATCGGCTTGCTGCATCAGGCGCAGGGCACGGAAGGTCAGCAGGTCGGGATCACCCGGACCCGCACCCACCAGATAAACCTCGCCCGGCGCATAAGGCGGCGCGCCGTTGACCTTCTCGATCAGCAAGCGCTCGGCCTCATCGCCCTGCCCGGCCAACTGGCGGTCGGCAATCGGGCCCTGGAACACTTCTTCCCAGAACGCACGGCGCTGCTGCACATCCGGGTACAAGCCTTTGACCTGGGCACGAAAACGCGCCGCCAGCCCGGCCAGCTGCCCGTAAGTGGATGGAATCCAGGTTTCCAGCTTGGCGCGGATCAAGCGTGCCAGCACCGGCGCATCGCCACCGCTGGACACGGCGATCACCAAGGGCGAACGGTCGACGATCGCCGGGAAGATCACGCTGCACAAGGCCGGCGCGTCGACCACATTGACCGGTACGCAACGGCGCTTGGCATCGCTGGACACTTGCGCGTTCAGCGGCTCGTCGTCGGTTGCCGCGATGATCAGGGTGCAGCCGTCGAGGTCGGCCTCCTGATAACCGCGCAGAATCAGTTCCCCGCCACTGCCCAGTACCAGTTCACGCAACTGGTCTTCGATCTGGGGAGCAACCACCCGCAGCAACGCCCCGGCGTCGGCCAGCAGCCGGGATTTGCGCAAGGCAATCTCCCCGCCACCGACGACCAGCACACGACTGCCGCGCAGGTTATGAAACAGCGGCAGAAATTCCATTTAGCGAATGACCTCAACGCCCGCCATGTAAGGCTTGAGCACTTCCGGTACGCGGATCGAACCGTCAGCCTGCTGGTAGTTTTCCAGCACCGCCACCAGGGTACGGCCTACGGCCAGGCCGGAACCGTTGAGGGTGTGTACCAGCTCCGGCTTGCCGGTTTCCGGGTTGCGGAAACGCGCCTGCATGCGACGGGCCTGGAAATCACCGCAGTTGGAGCACGACGAAATCTCGCGGTACTTGTCCTGGCTCGGCACCCACACTTCGAGGTCGTAGGTCTTCACGGCGCTGAAACCCATGTCACCGGTGCACAGGGCCAGCACGCGGTACGGCAGTTCCAGCAGTTGCAGGACGCGCTCAGCGTTGGCGGTCAGGCCTTCCAGGGCGTCCATCGAGGTCGACGGCTCGACGATCTGCACCATCTCGACCTTGTCGAACTGGTGCTGGCGGATCATGCCGCGAGTGTCGCGGCCCGATGCGCCGGCTTCACTGCGAAAGCACGGGCTGTGGGCGACGAACTTGATCGGCAGTTGCCTGGCGTCGAGGATCTCGCCGGAGACGATATTGGTCAGCGACACTTCGGCGGTCGGAATCAGGTACAGGTCGGCTTCGCCGTCGCGGCTGATCTTGAACAGGTCTTCTTCGAATTTCGGCAACTGGCTGGTGCCCATCAGCGCCGGCGCCTGCACCAGGTACGGGGTGTAGGCCTCTTCGTAACCGTGCTCGCCGGTGTGCAGGTTGATCATGAACTGCGCCAGTGCGCGGTGCAGGCGCGCAACCGGGCCGCGCAACAGCGAAAAGCGCGCGCCGGACATCTTGGCGGCGGTTTCGAAATCCAGGCCACCGCTCAGTTCGCCCAGGGCGACGTGGTCCTTGATCTCGAAATCAAAGGCCTTTGGCGTGCCCCAGCGACGCACTTCGACGTTGCCGTCTTCGTCTGCGCCGATCGGCACCGATTCGTGGGGGATGTTGGGGATGCCCAGCAGGATCGAATCCAGTTTGGACTGGATCTTTTCCAGCTCGACTTTACCCTCGGACAGCTCGGTGCCCATGCGCTCGACATCTGCCATCAACGGTGCGATGTCTTCGCCGCGCTGCTTGGCCTGACCGATGGATTTGGAACGCGCATTACGCTCAGCCTGCAGTGCTTCGGTGCGGGTCTGGACGGTCTTGCGCTGTTCTTCCAGCGCTTCGATGCGCGCAACATCCAAGGCAAAGCCACGGGATGCCAGGCGGTCCGCTACGTCCTGAAGGTTGCTACGTAACAGTTTGGAATCGAGCATGTCGGTCTCTCGTTTATCAAAGTTTGGTCAAGGACAGGCCGGCCCAGGTAGCGAGCAGCCCGCCGAATACGCTGATGCCCAGGTACCCGAAGGCTATCAGGGCCTGCCCGCTTTCCAGCAGGCGCAACGTATCCAGTGAAAAGGATGAAAAGGTCGTCAGACCGCCTACAAAGCCGACAATCAAGCCGGCGCGAATTTCAATCGGTACTTCCGGGCGCAACAGGAACCAGCCGTACAACAGCCCGATGATCAGGCAGCCCACCAGGTTGACCGCCAGGGTCGCCGCGTAAAAATGCCTGGGCCAGTTGGCGCTGACCCAGGTGCCGGTGGCGAAACGCAATAATGTACCAGCGATGCCGGCTGCGGACACGGCAAGAATCGTCTTGAACACTACTTTCTCCGCTGTCTGGGGCTGAGTCGATCGAGTTGCGCGAGGTGATTGAGCTTTTCGCCGATCTTCAGCTCCAGGCCACGGGGCACCGGCTGATAGAGCGGCAACGGTTCAAGCTCATCGGGAAAATAGTCTTCACCGGCCGCGTAGGCATCCGGCTCATCGTGGGCGTAACGGTATTCATCGCCATAACCCAGCTGCTTCATCAGCTTGGTCGGCGCGTTGCGCAGGTGCATCGGCACTTCGAGCGAGCCATATTCGGCGGCGGCGCGCAATGCGGACTTGAAGCCCATGTACACCGCGTTGCTTTTTGGCGCGCAGGCCAGGTAGGTGATGGCCTGGGCCACCGCCAACTCGCCTTCCGGGCTACCGAGGCGTTCCTGTACGTCCCATGCCGCCAGGCACAGGCTCAGTGCACGCGGGTCGGCGTTGCCGATGTCTTCGCTGGCCATGCGCACCACACGGCGAGCGAGGTACAGCGGGTCGCAACCGCCATCGATCATGCGTGCAAACCAGTACAGCGCACCGTCGGGGTTGGAGCCGCGCACGGATTTGTGCAGTGCCGAGATCTGGTCGTAGAAGGCCTCGCCGCCCTTGTCGAAGCGGCGCCGCGTGTCGCCGAGCAGGCTTTGCAGGAGGTCGACGCCAATCTCACCGCCGTCTTCGGCCAGGTCGGAGGCGTTTTCCAACAGGTTGAGGAAACGACGACCATCGCCATCGGCGGCCGTCAGCAGGATCTTGAAGCCCTCTTCGCTCACGCTCAGTTGGCGCTTGCCCAAGCCCTTGTCTTCGTTCAAGGCGCGCTGCAGCAGCTTCTGCATCGCCGCCTCGTCCAGGCTTTTGAGCACATAGACCCGCGCCCGCGACAGCAAGGCGTTGTTGAGCTCGAACGAAGGGTTTTCGGTGGTGGCGCCGATGAAGATCAGCGTACCGTCTTCCACATAGGGCAGGAACGCATCCTGCTGCGACTTGTTGAAACGGTGCACTTCGTCGACGAACAGGATGGTGCGCTTGCCGTACTGCCCCGCCTGCTGCTTGGCGACTTCCACCGCCTGGCGGATCTCCTTGACCCCGGCGAGTACCGCCGAGACCGTTTCGAAGTGCGCATCCGAGACCTTCGCCAAGAGCCGCGCCAACGTGGTCTTGCCCACCCCCGGCGGCCCCCAGAAAATCATCGAGTGCAGCGCACCCTGCTCCAGGGCTTCACGCAGGGGCTTGCCGCGAGCGAGCAGGTGTTCCTGACCGACGTACTCGTCCAGGTTGGTCGAACGCAGGCGTGCGGCCAGTGGCTGGGCAATCGGGTCACTTCGAAACAGGTCCATGGGCAGCGTTTGAAACCTCTGGGGAATTTATTCCTGGATCACGTCGGCACCCTTGGGGATGTCGAACTTGAACTTGGACGCCGGTACCGGCTGGTTGGCCTTGACCCCGGAGAACAGGATATCGGTGCGCTGGCCGACGCTGTCGATCAGGCGCATGTTGTTGATCACGCCGTTACCGAACGACAAGGACAGGGTGTCAAACAGCGTGTCCTTGGATTTCGGCTTGAGGGTGAATTCGATCACGTTGCTGGTCTGCTTGGAGGTGATGTCGAAGCTGTCGTTGATCTTCGACACGTCACCTGAGAGCAACAGCGCCGGGGTCTGGTTCAGGCGCGGGTCGAGCTTCTTGATGGTCGCCTGTTCCAGGTCCGGGTCCCACAGGGTGACCTTCTGGCCATCGGACACGATGGTCTGCTCGGCCTTGCCCTCGGTGTGCCAGTAGAACAGGCCAGGACGCTGCACGGCCATTTCGCCGGCGGTTTCCTGCAACTGGGTGCCGCCGGCATCCAGGGTCAACTGGGAGAAGCGCGCGGTCAGGGTCTGGGATTTGTCGAGCAGATTCTTCAGGCTGGCGACGGAGGCCGGGTCAGCGTGAGCCGAAACAGCGGTCAGGGCCAGTGCCGGCAACAACAGCATGCGGATAAAGCGCATGGGAGTCCTCATTGAGTAGTCAGGACGCGCCGCGTGCTGTCACGCGGCGCGGGATCAGTCGCGCATCTGCCCGGGGGCAATGACTTCACGCGAGCCGTTGGTGTTCATTGCGGTCACGACGCCAGCGTTTTCCATGGCTTCGATCATACGAGCGGCACGGTTGTAGCCGATTTTCAACTTGCGTTGCACCGCGGAAATCGAGGCTCGACGGCTTTCGAGCACGAACGCCACGGCTTCATCGTACAGCGCATCGGTCTCGGCATCATCGTCGCCACCGCCGCTGCCGCCATCGAAGCCGCTGCCGGCTTCTTCCACGCCCGCGAGGATGTCATCGTTGTACTCCGGTGCGCCGCGCAGTTTCCAGGCTTCCACCACACGATGCACTTCATCGTCGGAAACAAAGGCGCCGTGCACCCGGATCGGCAGGCTGGTGCCCGGCGGCATGTAGAGCATGTCGCCATGGCCGAGCAGTTGTTCGGCGCCCCCCTGGTCGATGATGGTCCGCGAGTCGATCTTGCTCGACACCTGGAACGCCATGCGCGTCGGGATGTTGGCCTTGATCAGGCCGGTGATCACGTCCACCGACGGCCGCTGGGTGGCAAGGATCAAGTGAATACCGGCGGCACGGGCCTTCTGGGCAATACGCGCGATCAGCTCTTCAACCTTCTTGCCGACAATCATCATCATGTCGGCGAATTCGTCGACCACCACCACAATGGTCGGCAGCTTGGTCAGCTTTGGCGCTTCGTCGTGAATGCTTTCGCGCCGGTACAACGGATCGTCGATGGTCTCGCCGCGTTCCTGGGCTTCCTTGATCTTGGCGTTGAAGCCCGACAGGTTACGCACGCCCATCTTCGCCATCAGCTTGTAGCGGCGCTCCATCTCGGCAACGCTCCAGCGCAGGGCGTTGGCGGCGTCCTTCATGTCGGTGACCACCGGGCACAGCAGGTGTGGAATGCCTTCGTAGATCGACAGTTCCAACATCTTCGGGTCGATCATGATCAGCTTGGCGTCTTCCGGGCCGGACTTGAACAGGATCGACAGGATCATCGCGTTCACCCCCACCGACTTACCGGAACCGGTGGTACCGGCGACCAGCAGGTGGGGCATCTTCGCCAGGTCGGTGATCACCGGCTTGCCACCGATGTCATGGCCCAGGGCCAGGGTGACCGGCGACTTGAAGTTGTCGTACTCGGGCGTCGACAGCACTTCGGAGAAGCGCACGATCTGGCGGTCTTCGTTGGGAATCTCGATACCCACGGTGGTCTTGCCGGGAATGACTTCCACCACGCGCACGCTGGTCACGGCCAGGGAGCGGGCCAGGTCTTTCGCCAGGTTGGCGATGCGGCTGACCTTCACACCGGCGGCCGGCTGGATTTCGTAACGGGTGATCACCGGGCCGGGATGGATGGAGTCCACCGAGACTTCGACGCCGAATTCCTTGAGTTTGATTTCCAGCAGGTGGCCGACGGCCGCCAGGGACTCTGGGGAATAGTTGAGTTGTTTCTTTTCGGCCGGGTCGAGGATCGAGATCGGCGGCAAGGTGCCTTCGACGGCGCTGTCGATGAACAACGGCGCCTGTTTCTCTTTCTGTACGCGATGGCTCGGTTCGGCCGGCTTGGGCGGCGCGGGAGCAATCACTGGCGGCACCTGCTTCTCGCGGTCCGACATGTGCTTGCTCAAGGCCTGTTCGCGTTCGATCAGGCGTTCCTTGACCTTGGCCTGCTCACGCCGGTCCGGTGTGCTCGGGGCCACCACTTCGTTGACACGGGTGTCGACCTCACGCAGTTGGGCCACCATGCGCTTGCGGTCGACACGGGCCGCCCACCAGCGATTGGCGGCGCCCTGGAACAGCTCCAGCAGGTCGAGGGTGATCTTGCCGGTCACGTCCATCACCTTGAACCATGACAGGTCGGTGAACACGGTGAGGCCGAACAGGAACAAGGCGATGAACATCAGGGTACTGCCCTGGATATTCAGGGTCCGGCGCGCCAGGTCGCCGAGGCTTTCGCCCAGCGCACCACCGGCGCCCGCCGGCAGGCCGGTGGGTGCATGGAAATGGATATGCGCCAGCGCCGCGCCGGACAACACCAGGAACACCAGGCCGATCAGGCGCCAGGAGAACAGCCAGCCGCTCCACTGCCACGGCTCATGGCGCTGGCGGAAGATCTGCCAGGTCTTGATCGCCAGCAGCAACGGGAAGATATAGGCGAAGTAACCCAGCACCATGAACAGGATATCGGCGCTGTAGGAACCGGCAGGGCCACCGAAGTTCTGCACGTCTTCGATCTTGCTGTTGTGGCTCCAGCCCGGATCGTCCTTGCCATAGGTCAGCAAGGCCATCATCAGGAACAGGCACAGCGCGCCGATCGCGATCAGCGCACCTTCCTTGAGGCGATAATGCAGGTGCTGGCGCCAGGCCGGCACGACTGCTGCTTTAGGTGTTGCGGCGGATTTCTTCAAAACGGGTCTTTTCCTGCGCCTTTAGCGCGTCCATCTGTTGAATGACTGCAAATACTGCCCAATCCGAGCAGCTGAAAAATGAACGAGCGTCGTTGAATCTACTGTTTAACACCGGACTATTGCTGGATGAAATGACGATAACGCCACAATGGCCGCATTGTACGGGTTTGTGTCCCTGATGCCACGCCGCTTGGCGCTCTTCCAGCAGCATAGCCAATTGTGTGTCACAAGATGTTCAATTTGAGCATGCATTGTCTTTGCTGACAAAGGCTTATGAGCTGTTTTTACCAATCGAGGCAAGCTTGGCAAATGGCCTGCATGGAACAGACCCGATTACGACCACGCCCCCGGCATAGAGTTGCAGAAACACCTGCTCACGCTAATCCACCTTAATGTCCGATCCGGGCTGGTCCGATGGCGCCAGGTCGACAATAATCAGCACTGCCGCCGCAGGTGTCATTCCTGCCACTCCCCTCCCCTTCCGTAAAGCCTGGATGCCATGCTGACCTGGTTACAACGCGATTCACTGACTTTCCCCCCACTGGCCAAGGCCATGCGCGAACCCAATGGCTTGCTCGCCGCCGGCGGTGATCTCAGCGCCGAACGGCTGATCCAAGCCTACCGTCATGGCTGCTTCCCCTGGTTTTCTGAGGGCCAACCGATCCTCTGGTGGTCGCCCGACCCACGCACCGTGATATTCCCCGACGAACTGCATGTATCGCGCAGCCTGGGCAAACTGTTGCGCCAACAGCGCTACAGCGTGACCTTCGACCAGGACTTCGCCGCCGTCATCCAGGCCTGCGCGGCGCCACGCGCCTATGCCGATGGCACCTGGATCACCGAAGGCATCCAGAGCGCCTACTTGGAACTGCACCAGCGCGGCTACGCGCATTCGGTGGAGGTCTGGGACAAGGGTGAACTGGTAGGCGGCCTCTACGGCCTCGCAATGGGCCAGCTGTTTTTTGGTGAGTCCATGTTCAGCCGCGCGGACAACGCTTCGAAATTCGGCTTTGCCACGCTGACCCATCAATTGCAGGCCTGGGGCTTTGTGCTGATCGACTGCCAGATGCCCAACGATCACCTGCACAGCCTGGGTGCCCGCGCCATATCCCGCAGCGACTTCGCAGGGTTCCTGCACGACCATCTGGACCAGCCCAACGCCGGACCGTGGGTTTCCTAGGCGACATCCGCGCTCCTGGCTTACACTTATTTCAAAGCTTATCCGAGGGTTGATCATGACCGAGTTGGCGCGTTTGAAGTTTTATGCCACTCAACCCCACTCTTGCAGCTATCTGCCCGACGAGCAGGCCACCACGCTGTTCCTCGACCCCAGCCAGCCTATGGACGTGCATGTGTATGCCGACCTGTCGGAGATGGGGTTTCGGCGCAGTGGCGACCATCTGTACCGGCCGCATTGCCAGAACTGTAATGCCTGCGTGCCCGCACGCATCCCCGTTGCGCAGTTTCTGCCGGACCGCAACCAGAAACGCATCCTCAAGCGCAACGCCGACCTGACGGTGACGTCGGCCAAGCCGCGCTTCACCGAAGAATATTTCGACCTTTACCAGCGCTACATCGAACAACGCCACGCTGACGGCGATATGTTCCCGCCCAGCCGCGATCAGTTTTCCACGTTCCTGGTCCGCGACCTGCCCTTCTCGCGCTTCTACGAATTTCGTGCGGACGGCCGGCTGGTGGCTGTCGCGGTGACCGATCTGTTGCCTAACGGCCTGTCGGCGGTCTACACCTTCTATGAACCCGCCGAAGAACGCCGCAGCCTGGGACGCTTTGCGATCCTCTGGCAGATTGGCGAAGCCTTGCGCCAGGAACTGGAGGCGGTGTACCTCGGCTACTGGATCAAGAACTGCAAAAAGATGAACTACAAGACCCAATATCGGCCCATTGAACTGCTGATTAATCAAAGATGGGTCGTGCTTAACTAGAACCCCTTGGCTTGAACACCCTTTTTCGGGCACAATGCACGCCGCTTTTGCCTGGCGCAGTTGCACCGGGCCATTCACTGGATACCGAGGGCTTTACTGCATGTCGAAAGAAGACAGCTTCGAAATGGAAGGCACTGTCGTCGACACCCTGCCCAACACCATGTTTCGTGTGGAGTTGGAAAATGGGCACGTCGTAACCGCGCATATCTCCGGCAAGATGCGCAAGAACTACATTCGTATTCTTACCGGTGACAAAGTGCGCGTCGAGCTGACGCCCTATGACTTGAGCAAAGGGCGCATCACTTACCGCGCTCGCTAAGCAAGTCAATACAAAACGCCCGGTTATGCCGGGCGTTTTTGTGTGCGTGCTATTTACCAAGTGCCACAACCCAATGCGGGAGGGGGCTTGCTCCCGATAGCGGTGAATCAGTCACCCATGTAGCGACTGAAACACTGCTATCGGGGGCAAGCCCCCTCCCACATTGAAGCTCGCCGCTATGGATCAGGCCATTTCAGCTGTAGTTTCAAACTCGAAGGTCAGCTCGCCGTCCTTCAGGTCGATGTGCACTACGCCACCATGGTCGGAAAGCTCGCCAAACAGGATCTCTTCGGCCAGCGGCCGCTTGATCTTGTCCTGGATCAGACGCGCCATTGGGCGTGCGCCCATTGCCGCATCGTAGCCGCCTTCGGCCAGCCAGCTGCGCGCCGCGTCCGTGACCTCCAGCTGCACGCGCTTGTCTTCCAACTGCGCCTGGAGCTCGGTGAGGAACTTGTCCACCACGCTCTTGATAACCTCATGGCTGAGGCGACCAAACTGGATAATGGTGTCCAGGCGGTTGCGGAACTCAGGCGTGAAGCTCTTCTTGATGACTTCCATCGCATCGGACGAGTGATCCTGATGCGCGAAGCCAATGGAAGCCCGCGCGGCCGTTTCGGCACCGGCGTTGGTGGTCATGATCACGATCACGTTGCGGAAATCCGCCTTGCGCCCGTTGTTGTCGGTCAGGGTCCCGTGATCCATCACCTGCAACAGCAGGTTGAAGACTTCAGGGTGGGCCTTCTCGATTTCATCGAGCAGCAGCACGCAATGCGGTTGCTTGGTGATCGCCTCGGTCAACAGGCCGCCCTGGTCGAAACCGACATAACCCGGAGGCGCGCCAATCAGGCGCGACACGGTGTGACGCTCCATGTATTCGGACATGTCGAACCGCACCAGCTCGATACCCATGGCCTTGGCCAGTTGCCGGGCCGCTTCGGTCTTGCCGACACCGGTCGGGCCGGCAAACAGGAACGAACCCACCGGCTTGTCCGGCGACTTGAGGCCTGCACGCGACAGCTTGATCGCGGTGGACAGCGAGTCGATGGCCGCATCCTGACCGAACACGGTCAGCTTGAGGTCGCGCTCCAGGTTACGCAGCAGCTCCTTGTCGGAGCTGGTGACGTGTTTTGGCGGAATCCGCGCGATCTTCGCCACAATATCCTCGACCTGCGGCACGTCGATGCGTTTTACACGCTTCTCGACCGGCTGCAGACGCTGGTAGGCACCGGCTTCGTCGATTACGTCGATGGCCTTGTCCGGCATGTGCCGGTCATTGATGTAGCGCGACGCCAGCTCAGCGGCTGAACGCAGTGCTTCATCGGTGTACTCGATGCCATGGTGCGCCTCGAAGCGCCCCTTGAGCCCGCGCAGGATGCCGATGGTGTCCTCTACCGAAGGTTCGGACACGTCGACCTTCTGGAAGCGACGTGCCAGGGCACGGTCTTTCTCGAAGATGCCACGGAATTCCTGGAACGTGGTCGAGCCGATGCAGCGTATATCACCCGACGACAGCAGCGGCTTGAGCAGGTTGGAGGCATCCATCACCCCACCGGAGGCCGCACCGGCACCAATGATGGTGTGGATTTCGTCGATGAACAGGATCGCCTGCGGGCGTTTTTTCAGCTCACCGAGCAGCGCCTTGAAGCGCTTCTCGAAGTCGCCACGGTACTTGGTCCCGGCGAGCAAGGCGCCCAGGTCAAGGGAGTAGACGACGCTGTTGGCCAGCAGGTCCGGCACCTGGTTATCCACGATGCGCTTGGCCAGGCCTTCGGCAATCGCGGTTTTACCCACGCCTGCCTCGCCCACCAGCAACGGGTTGTTCTTGCGACGACGCGCGAGGATCTGCGCGACACGCTCAACCTCGAGCTCACGCCCCACCAGCGGATCGATCCGCCCCTGGCGCGCCAGTTCGTTGAGGTTGCTGGCATAGGCATCCAGTGGATTGCCCGAAGAAGAAGACTCACCGCCCTCGTCGTCCTGCATATCCTGCTCACCCTCGGAATGATCGCCGTGCCCGGGCACCTTGGAGATACCGTGGGCGATGTAGTTGACGACATCGATACGGGCAACGCTCTGCTGTTTGAGCAGGAACACTGCCTGGCTTTCCTGTTCGCTGAAAATCGCCACCAGCACATTGGCGCCCGTGACTTCACGCTTACCGGAGCTCTGAACATGGAACACGGCACGCTGAAGCACCCGCTGGAAGCCCAGGGTTGGCTGGGTCTCACGGTCTTCATCGTGGACTGGAATAAGTGGCGTTGTGGAGTCGATAAACTCCTGCAGGTCATGCTTGAGTTTGTCGAGGTTGGCGCCGCACGCACGTAGAACGGTGGCGGCAGCTTCGTTATCCAAAAGTGCCAGCAGCAGGTGTTCGACGGTCATGAACTCATGACGCTTCGAACGAGCCTCCTTGAAGGCAAGATTGAGGGTGACTTCGAGCTCGCGGTTTAACATAGCTTCACCTCATACCCAAGTGGTCGGCGTTAACCGTCCTTCTCGATTTCACAGAGTAGCGGATGCTGGCTTTCCCTGGCGTACTGGTTGACCTGCATGGCCTTTGTCTCGGCGATGTCGCGGGTAAACACTCCACATACTGCCCGTCCTTCTGTGTGAACGGCCAGCATTACCTTGGTCGCCAACTCGCGGTTCAGGTTAAAAAACACCTCGAGCACTTCGACCACGAAATCCATCGGTGTGTAGTCATCATTGAACAAAACCACCTTGTACATCGGCGGCGCCTGTAGAGCAGGCTTGGCCTCCTGAACAGCAATGCCTGCAGAACCGTCGTCATCATGTTGCTGATCCGGTCGATCCTGATTGAATGTTAGTCGAATCTGGCTGTTTGCATGCATGGAAAGAAAGGTTCGTCAGTGGTTCAAATACAGTGGTGGGGGCGACCTGTCAGAATTTCAACTCTGACCGACTGGTCGCCTTGACTATCGGCGAAACGGTGTTACAACCAATAGAACCCACATTGGGTAAAAAAGGTCCGCGCAGTCAACCTTATTTATTCGGGTTAGGACGGATAAACTGGATGATACTCCAGTGATGGAGTCTGGTGCAGAGGGATATGGGTATGGCAAGCGGTAAGGTCAAGTGGTTCAACAATGCCAAAGGGTACGGCTTCATTATTGAAGACGGCAAGGATGAAGACCTTTTTGCGCATTACTCAGCGATCAAAATGGACGGTTATAAAACGCTGAAAGCGGGGCAGCCGGTCTCCTTTGACATTATTCAGGGGCCCAAAGGCAAGCACGCGATCGAAATCAGTGCGCCAGTCACCATCGGCACAGCCAGAGAGGGCGTCGCTCAAAAATCAAAAGAGCAATTAGCCTGATCAGCCACCGAGCAGGCGCCCAATAAAAAAACCGGCCATCCCGTTTACGGTGTGGCCGGTTTTTTACCCCTGTCGCTTACATGTGCGAGATCAGCGCATCACCGAAGCCAGACGAAGACACCAGGGTGGCGCCATCCATCAGACGCTCGAAGTCATAAGTCACAGTCTTGGCAGAAATCGCGCCATTAGTGCCCTTGATGATCAAATCCGCCGCCTCGGTCCAGCCCATATGGCGCAGCATCATCTCTGCCGACAGAATCAGCGAACCCGGATTGACCTGATCCTTGCCCGCATACTTCGGCGCAGTACCGTGGGTCGCCTCGAACATCGCCACGGTATCCGAAAGGTTGGCACCCGGCGCAATACCGATCCCCCCCACTTCCGCCGCCAGGGCATCAGACAGGTAGTCGCCGTTCAGGTTGAGGGTGGCGATCACATCATACTCAGCCGGACGCAACAGGATCTGCTGGAGCATGGCGTCGGCGATAGCATCCTTGACCACCACATTCTTGCCAGTCTTGGGGTTCTTGAACTGCATCCACGGGCCGCCATCCAGCAGCGTCGCGCCAAATTCTTCAGCCGCCACCTCATAGGCCCATTCCTTGAAGGCACCTTCGGTGAACTTCATGATGTTGCCTTTGTGCACGATGGTCAGCGAGTCGCGGTCGTTATCCACTACATATTGCAGGGCTTTGCGCGCCAGGCGCTTGGTACCCTCCTTCGAGACCGGCTTCACGCCAATCCCGCAATCCTGGTCGAAACGGATCTTGGTCACGCCCATTTCTTCCTTGAGGAACTTGATCACCTTGATCGCCTCAGGCGAACCGGCCTTCCACTCGATACCGGCGTAAATATCTTCGGAGTTTTCCCGGAAGATCGTCATGTCCACGTCGCCAGGCTTCTTGACCGGGCTGGGCACGCCTTCGAACCAGCGCACCGGGCGCAGGCACACATACAGGTCGAGTTGTTGGCGCAGGGCCACGTTCAGCGAACGGATGCCGCCACCCACCGGGGTGGTCAGCGGGCCCTTGATGGAGACCACGTAATCCTTGACCGCATCCAGGGTTTCCTGGGGCAGCCAGGTGTCCTGGTCGTAGACTTGAGTTGCTTTCTCGCCAGCATAAACCTCCATCCAGGAGATCTTGCGCTTGCCGCCGTAGGCCTTTTCAACAGCGGCGTCGACTACCTTGATCATCACCGGGCTGATGTCGACACCGATACCGTCACCTTCAATGTAAGGGATGATCGGTTGGTCAGGAACATTGAGAGAATGGTCTGCATTGACGGTGATTTTGTCGCCGACTGCCGGAACCTGAATCTTCTTGTATCCCATGCTGAACTCCATCTATGGATTGAACATCTGGCTGCGTTCGAGCCTACTCCAGATAAATGGCGACTGAAACCTCGCGCCATGCTCATTTGCATCGAAAACAGCATAATTTGTCGCCTACAAGCCTGAAAGCAAAGGCAAAATCGCCAATCTTGAGCACATCGTGCGACTTTCGTCGCAATCGGGTACCTGCGACCTTTAGACCAATGGACGACACACCTTTTGTATGAAGGCTCGGCGTAAGCATAGCGACCTATGTATAATGCCGCCGCTGACCAAAGAGTCACGACGGCGGACCGCTCTAGAACACAGCCTTCCGCTACAAAGCAGGACTATTACAATAGTCCACCCGCTTGACGCTCGACTGATGCAACCCAACATCACCGCGAAGAAACCTCGACATTTCGCTCATGGATGACTTTGAACGAACGCGCTCCACCCGGCGCATCTCGAGTTTCTGCGCACGCTTTCAGCAAAGAAGAGAGTTAATCCGAATATGCCCACCCGCTCGAAGATCATCTACACCTTCACCGACGAAGCCCCGGCCCTCGCCACCTATTCACTGCTGCCTATCGTAGAGGCCTTCACCGCTTCCGCTGATATTGCCGTGGAAACCCGCGACATCTCCCTCGCCGCGCGCATCCTCGCAAGCTTCCCCGAGCAACTGGGTGCCAAGGCTATCCCGGACCACCTCGCCGAACTGGGCGACCTGGCCGTTACGCCTGAAGCCAACATCATCAAACTGCCTAACATCAGCGCCTCGACCCCGCAGCTGCAAGCCGCGATCAAGGAACTTCAGGCCCAGAGCTACGCCCTGCCGGACTACCCGGAAACCGTAACCACCGACGCGGAAAAAGAAACCCGCGCACGTTACGACAAGGTCAAGGGCAGCGCCGTGAACCCGGTACTGCGCGAAGGCAACTCCGACCGCCGCGCACCGCTGTCGGTCAAGAACTACGCGCGCAAGCACCCGCACAAAATGGGCGCCTGGACTGCCGACTCCAAGTCGCACGTCGCCCACATGAGCAATGGCGACTTCTACGGCAGCGAAAAAGCCGTACAGATCGAAGGCGCTGATGCTGTCAAAATCGAGCTGATCGCCCAGGACGGCACCGCCACCGTCCTGAAGGAAAAGACCTCGGTACAGGCCGGCGAAATCATCGACACCGCCGTGCTGAGCAAGAAAGCCCTGCGTGCGTTCATCGCCGCTGAAATCGAAGACGCCAAGAAACAAGGCGTGCTGCTGTCGGTTCACCTGAAAGCCACCATGATGAAGGTCTCCGACCCGATCATGTTCGGCCAGATCGTTGCCGAGTTCTATAAAGACGCCCTGGCCAAGCACGCCACCGTGCTGGAGCAGATCGGTTTCAACCTGAACAACGGCATCGGCGACCTGTACGCGCGCATCAAGGCCCTGCCGGCCGAGCAGCAAGCGCAGATCGAAGCTGACATCCAGGCCGTCTACGCGGCTCGCCCTGCCCTGGCGATGGTCAACTCCGACAAAGGCATCACCAACCTGCACGTGCCGAGCGACGTGATCGTCGACGCCTCGATGCCGGCCATGATCCGTGACTCCGGCAAGATGTGGGGCACCGACGGCCAGCTGCACGACACCAAGGCGGTGATCCCGGATCGCTGCTACGCCACCATCTACCAGGCGGTCATCGAAGACTGCAAGGCCAATGGCGCCTTCGACCCAACCACCATGGGCAGCGTGCCGAACGTCGGCCTGATGGCGAAGAAAGCCGAAGAGTACGG
Source organism: Pseudomonas sp. NFPP28 (assembly GCF_900115535.1). NCBI lineage: Bacteria > Pseudomonadati > Pseudomonadota > Gammaproteobacteria > Pseudomonadales > Pseudomonadaceae > Pseudomonas > Pseudomonas sp. NFPP28. The sequence goes on from NZ_FOWT01000002.1 coordinate 175,922, forward strand.
CTCCCACGACAAGACTTTCCAGATCAAGGCTGACGGCGTAGTCCGCGTCACCGACAGCAAGGGCAACCTGCTGATGGAACAGAAAGTCGAAGCCGGCGACATCTTCCGCATGTGCCAGACCAAAGACGCGCCGATCCAGGACTGGGTCAAACTGGCCGTCAACCGTGCCCGCGCCAGCAACACCCCGGCCATCTTCTGGCTGGACCCTCAGCGTGCACACGACGGCGTCGTGGTCGAGAAGGTTCAGGCTTACCTGAAAGACCACAACACCGAAGGCCTGGACATCCGCATCATGTCGCCGGTCGACGCGATGAAGTTCACCCTGGAGCGCACCCGCAAGGGCCTGGACACCATCTCGGTGACCGGCAACGTTCTGCGCGACTACCTGACCGACCTGTTCCCGATCATGGAACTGGGCACCAGCGCGAAGATGCTGTCCATCGTGCCACTGATGAACGGCGGTGGCCTGTTCGAAACCGGTGCCGGCGGTTCGGCGCCGAAGCACGTACAGCAACTGGTGGAAGAGAACTTCCTGCGCTGGGATTCCCTGGGCGAGTTCCTGGCCCTGGCTGCGTCCCTCGAGCATTTGGGTGTGACGTACAACAACCCGAAAGCCCTGGTCCTGTCCAAGACCCTGGACCAGGCCACCGGCCAGTTCCTCGACAACAACAAGTCGCCATCGCGCAAAGTCGGCAACATTGACAACCGCGGCAGCCACTTCTACCTGGCGCTGTACTGGGCTCAAGCCCTGGCCGCCCAGACCGAAGACACTGCACTGCAAGCGCAGTTCGGCGAACTGGCCAAGACCCTGACCGAGAACGAGGCAACCATCGTTGCCGAGCTCAACGCCGTCCAGGGCAAGCCAGTGGACATCGGCGGCTACTACGCGCCGAACCCGGAACTGACCAGCAAGGCCATGCGCCCAAGCAACACCCTCAATGCGGCGATTGCCAAGTTGAAGTAAGGTTGTAAGGATGCAAACAAGCCCCGGCCCTGTGCCGGGGTTTCTGTTTATGTGCCTTTTTGCTGAAAAAACCCAATCAAAATGTGGGAGGGGGCTTGCCCCCCGATAGCGGTGGGTCAGGCACAGATAGATCAACTGACACGCCCTCATCGGGGGCAAGCCCCCTCCCACACTGACTGTTATCCTGTTCCAGGACAGCACCGCATCTTAAATCCAGAGGCAACCATGACCTGGCAACCCCACATCACCGTCGCCACCCTCGTCGAAGACGACGGCAAGTTCCTGATGGTCGAAGAACTCAAGGGCGGCCGCGCCGTGCTCAACCAGCCCGCCGGCCACCTCGACCCGCATGAAACCCTGACCGAAGCCGCCATCCGCGAAACCCTCGAAGAAACCGGCTGGGACGTCGAGGCCACTGGTATCGTCGGCATCTACCTGTACACCGCCCCCAGCAACGGCGTGACCTACCAACGGGTCTGCTTCATCGCCAAAGCCCTGAAACACCACCCGGACTATCAACTCGACGAAGGCATCATCCGCGCCCGCTGGCTGAGCCGTGACGAGCTGATGGCGGTACGCGAAGACTGGCGCAGCGAGCTGATTATCCGCTGTATCGATGATTATCTGGCCGGCCAGCGCCATAGCCTCGAATTGATCCGCCCTTCTCTTTAGCCTTGAAGGCCTGAGCCTGATAGAATCGCGTCCTTTTTCAAGACACCCGTTGAAACCCTATGCGTGATCCAGCCCCTTCTGACACACAAAAGAAGCGCGTCATCGTCGGCATGTCCGGCGGCGTGGATTCTTCCGTTTCCGCCGTTCTGCTCATGGAGCAGGGTTATGAGGTGGAAGGCCTGTTCATGAAGAACTGGGAAGAAGACGATGGAACGGAATATTGCACCGCCATGGACGACCTGGCGGACGCCCAGGCCGTGTGCGACAAGATCGGCATCAAGCTGCACACCGCCAACTTTGCCGCCGAGTACTGGGACAATGTGTTCGAGCACTTCCTGGCCGAATACAAGGCCGGCCGCACGCCCAACCCGGACATCCTGTGCAACCGCGAAATCAAGTTCAAGGCGTTCCTCGACTACGCCATGATGCTCGGCGCCGACCTGATCGCCACTGGCCACTACGTGCGCCGCCGCGACATCGATGGCCGCACCGAACTGCTCAAGGGCCTGGACCCGAACAAGGACCAGAGCTACTTCCTGCATGCCGTCGGCGGCGAACAGATCGCCAAGACCCTGTTCCCGGTAGGCGAGCTGGAAAAACCCGAAGTGCGCAGGATCGCCGAGAAACACGGCCTGGCTACCGCCAAGAAGAAGGATTCCACCGGCATCTGCTTTATCGGCGAGCGCCGCTTCAGCGACTTCCTCAAGCAATACCTGCCGGCGCAACCGGGCGAGATCCACACCACCGAAGGCGACGTCATCGGCCGTCACCATGGCCTGATGTACCACACCATCGGCCAACGCCAGGGCCTGGGCATCGGCGGCTTGAAAGACGCCGGTGAAGAGCCGTGGTACGTGCTGGTCAAGGACCTGGAAAACAACGTGCTGATCGTCGGCCAGGGCAACGAGCACCCGCTGTTGTTCTCCGGCGCTCTGCTCGCTTCGGAAATCTATTGGGTCAACCCGATCGACCTGAGCACGCCACGCCGCCTGACCGCCAAAGTGCGCTATCGCCAGAGTGATCAGCCGTGCACCCTGGAAAAAACCGCCACCGGCTACCGCGCCACCTTCGATGACCCGCAACGCGCGGTCACCCCTGGCCAGTCCGTGGTGTTCTACGACGGCGAAATCTGCCTGGGCGGCGGCGTGATTGAAATCGCCGAAGCCTGGAGCCAGAAGGCATGAGCCCGACCCAGGAGCAATTGACGGCACTGGGCGGGGTGTTCCTCGCCGCGGTATTGGTGGACAAGATTGCCAAGACCGGCCAGGTCACCGAGGCCGGCCTGACCTGCATGCTCGGCAGCTTGCTGATCCGCGACCCCAAGGACACCCTGGAGGTCTACGGCGGCGACGACCTGGCGCTGCGCGAAGGTTATCGCGCACTGATCGGCGCATTGGAGCGCGACCCCAGCACCCTGCAACGCGAGCCGTTGCGCTATGCCCTGTCGATGCTCGGCCTCGAGCGTCAACTGGCCAAGCGCGAAGACATGCTGGAAACCATCGGCAAACGCCTGCCGCAGATCCAGTCCCAGGTGGAACACTTCGGCCCGGCCCACGAAAACGTGATCGCCGCCTGTGGCGCGCTGTACCAGGACACCTTGAGCACCCTGCGCCAGCGCATCCAGGTGCACGGCGACATGCGCAACCTGCAGCAACCGAACAACGCCTCGAAAATCCGCGCCCTGCTGCTGGCCGGTATTCGCTCGGCGCGGTTGTGGCGCCAGTTGGGTGGTCATCGTTGGCAGTTGGTGATCAGCCGTCGCAAATTGCTCAAAGAGCTTTACCCGTTGATGCGCAACGAATAAGTCGCAGCAACAGGCCATTTTCAAGCCGTTACGCGTAATACGCCGGTCAGTTGGCAACGGACCGGCGGATTTTTTCATGTATGATACGCGCCCCATTTCGTTGCCCGACTGTCCGAGAACACCCCATGCAGCTCTCTTCGCTCACTGCGGTTTCCCCTGTAGACGGCCGCTACGCCGGCAAAACCCAGGCCCTGCGCCCTATTTTCAGCGAATACGGCCTGATCCGTGCTCGCGTACTGGTTGAAGTGCGCTGGCTCCAGCGCCTGGCCGCTCACCCCGCCATCAGCGAAGTGCCGGCGTTTTCCGCGCAAGCCAACGCTGTGCTCGACGCTCTGGCGGAAAACTTCTCCCTGGAGCACGCCGAGCGTGTGAAGGAGATCGAGCGCACCACCAACCACGACGTAAAAGCCATCGAATACCTGCTCAAAGAGCAAGCGGCCAAGCTGCCGGAACTGGCCCAGGTCAGCGAATTCATCCACTTTGCCTGCACCAGCGAGGACATCAACAACCTGTCCCACGCCCTGATGCTGCGCGAAGGCCGTGATGACGTGATGCTGCCGCTGATGCGCCAGACCGCCAATGCCATCCGCGAACTGGCCATCCGCTTTGCCGACGTGCCGATGCTGTCGCGCACCCACGGCCAGCCGGCGTCGCCGACCACCCTGGGCAAAGAACTGGCCAACGTGGTGTACCGCCTGGAACGCCAGATCGCTCAAGTCGCCGCCGTACCGCTGCTGGGCAAGATCAACGGCGCCGTAGGCAACTACAACGCCCACCTGTCGGCCTACCCGGAGATCGACTGGGAAGCCAACGCCCGCGCCTTCATCGAAGACGAGCTGGGCCTGGGCTTCAACCCCTACACCACGCAGATCGAACCGCATGACTACATTGCCGAACTGTTCGACGCCATTGCGCGCTTCAACACCATCCTGATCGACTTCGATCGCGATATCTGGGGCTACATCTCCCTGGGCTACTTCAAGCAGCGCACCATTGCCGGTGAAATCGGTTCGTCGACCATGCCGCACAAGGTCAACCCGATCGACTTCGAAAACTCCGAAGGCAACCTCGGCATTGCCAACGCCCTGTTCCAGCACTTGGCCAGCAAGTTGCCGATCTCCCGCTGGCAGCGCGACCTGACCGACTCCACCGTGCTGCGCAACCTCGGCGTGGGCTTCGCTCACAGCGTGATCGCATACGAAGCCAGTCTGAAGGGCATCAGCAAGCTTGAGCTCAATGAGCAGAAGATCGCCGCTGACCTGGACGCATGCTGGGAAGTCCTGGCCGAACCAATCCAGACCGTGATGCGCCGCTACAACATCGAAAACCCGTACGAAAAGCTCAAAGAGTTGACGCGCGGCAAGGGCATCAGCCCTGAAGCACTGCAAACTTTCATCGACGGCCTGGACATGCCAGCCGCCGCCAAGGCCGAGCTGAAACTGCTCACCCCGGCCAACTACATTGGCAACGCTGTAGAGCAAGCCAAGCGCATCTGATCATCGCAAGACCCTTTGAGACGCCCGGCCGCGCCGGGCGTTTTTATTCCAGTCTGAAAAGTGCTTTTTTTCAATAGGTTACACATGAATCCTGATATCCCTCTTCAACTTCTGGGCGGCATCACGGCACGGGAATTCCTGCGCGACTACTGGCAGAAAAAACCGCTGCTGATCCGCCAGGCCATCCCTGATTTCGAAAGCCCGATCGACGCCGACGAACTGGCCGGCCTGGCGCTGGAAGAAGAAGTCGAGTCGCGCCTGGTGATCGAGCATGGCGAGCGCCCGTGGGAGCTGCGTCGCGGCCCGTTCGCCGAAGATGCCTTCAGCACCCTGCCCGAGCGCGAGTGGACCCTGCTGGTACAGGCGGTCGACCAGTTCGTGCCGGAAGTGGCCGAGTTGCTGGAGCAGTTCCGCTTCCTGCCGAGCTGGCGCATCGACGATGTGATGATCAGCTTCGCCGCACCGGGCGGCAGCGTTGGCCCGCACTTCGACAACTACGACGTGTTCCTGCTGCAAGCCCAGGGCAAGCGCAACTGGAAGATCGGCCAGATGTGCAGCTCCGAAAGCGCGCTGCTGCAGCACGCCGACCTGCGTATCCTCGCCGAATTCGAAGAAAGCGCCGAGTGGGTCCTGGAACCGGGCGACATGCTTTACCTGCCGCCGCGCCTGGCGCACTTCGGCATTGCCGAAGACGACTGCATGACCTATTCCGTGGGCTTCCGTGCACCGAGCGCGGCCGAAGTGCTGACCCACTTCACCGACTTCCTCAGCCAGTACCTGACCGACGAAGAGCGCTATACCGACGCTGACGCCCAGCCGGTCAGCGACCCGCACCAGATCCAGAGCGACGCCCTGGACCGCCTCAAGAGCCTGCTGGCCGAGCACATGAGCGATGAGCGCATGCTGCTGACCTGGTTCGGCCAGTTCATGACCGAACCGCGCTATCCTGAACTGGTGGCCGGCGAAGAGTTGGGCGAAGACGACTTCATCAGCAGCCTGCAGGACGGCGCCATCCTGGTGCGCAACCCGAGCGCACGCCTGGCCTGGTCCGAAGTGGACGACGATGTGTTGCTGTTTGCCAGCGGCCAGAGCCGTTACCTGCCGGGCAAGCTGCGTGAACTGCTGAAGCTGGTGTGTTCGGCCGATGCGCTGCACAGCGAGAACCTGGGCGAATGGCTGGCAGACGAAGACGGTCGCGACCTGCTGTGTGAATTGGTCAAGCAAGGAAGCCTGGGATTTGCCGATGAATAGGATTCACGTAAGTGTCGCGGACTGGCAAAAGGATATCGCCGAGATTCGGCGCATTCGTGAAGCGGTGTTTATCGCTGAACAATCGGTTCCACCGGAGCTGGAGTGGGACGCGGACGACGCCGGCGCAGTGCATTTCCTTGCATTCGAAGGTGATTTTCCGATCGGTACCGCCCGCCTGCTACCCAGCGGCGAGATTGGCCGCGTGTCGGTCCTCAAGGACTGGCGCGGGCTGAAGGTCGGCGACAAGCTGATGGAAACGGTGATTAGCGTGGCCGAACAACGTGGCCAGACCAGGCAGTTCCTGAGTGCGCAGGTGTATGCAGCACCGTTTTATGAGCGGCTGGGCTTCAAGATCGTCAGTGACGAATTTCTTGAAGTCGGGATTCCGCATGTGGATATGGTGCGCGAGGGCTGATCCGAGATCGCGTCGCTGCCATCGGGGGCAAGCCCCCTCCCACTTTTTGACCGAGTAAGTCCTTTGGAATGCGGCCAAGTGTGGGAGGGGGCTTGCCCCCGATAGCCATTTCAGCAACACCAACAATGCCCTGCCATGCCAGGGCATTTTGCCGTCTACGATTCAACTTGCACCCGGCCAGGCCGACAAACTGGCACTATCCAGCCTTTGACTCGCAGAGATAACGGACATGTCCCTACGCACCCTGCTCACCGCCCTCCTCCTGACCGCCAGCGCCGCGGCCATGGCCGACACCGAAGTCGTCAACCTGAGCAACCGTACCAGCGCCGACCTGCTGCCAGTGGCACAGAACTTCATCGGCAAGGACGGCACCGTCAGCGCCTACGGCAACCAACTGATCGTCAAGGCCGACCCCGGCAAGATCCAGGACCTGCGCGCCCTGCTTTCCCAGCTGGATACGCCGGCCAAACGCCTGCTGATCACCGTCGACACCAACGAAAACAACCAGCAGAACACCGGTGACAGCCAGACCCGCATCATCAGCTACGGCACCACCAGCCGCGACGGCGGCGTCCAGCAGATCCAGGCCAGTGAAGGCGTGCCCGCGCTGATCCAGGTCGGCCAGAGCGTACCGCTCACCACCACCCAGCAGGACAGCTATGGCCGCCTGCAGAACCAGACCCAGTATCGCAACGTGACCCAGGGCTTCTACGTGACCGCCAGCGTCACCGGCGAGACCGTACACCTGGCGATCAGTACCAACCGTGACCGCATGAGCCAGGAGCGTCCCGATGTAGTGAACGTACAGAGTACCGACACAACCGTCAGCGGGCGCCTGGGTGAATGGATCACCCTGGCCGGCATCAATCGCGAGACCCAGGCCGACAAATCCTCTGCAACCCGCAGCTACTCTACTCAGGGCCGCGATGACCTGACAGTACGGGTCAAGGTCGACACCCTGAACTGAAGCACCAAAAACTGACTGACGAGTCGTATTAGACTAAAGATGTAGTGCTTGAAAAAAAGCACTACAAAACATTTGACGATCCAAAAAAGCATGGGCATGATGGCCTCGCTCCCGCTAATCAGAGGCCCTGGCAAGGGCCTTCGGATCGTCGCTCCAAGCTACCCACCCGAGCCGATTCGTGTCTGTACCGCCCACAAGGCGTGTTTGACGAGGTTGCGACTGGAACGAAGTTGTCCCGAGGGACGGAAGCTAACCAGGTAACCCGGCTACACGCTGTTGAACACCCGAGGGCCCACGACGCCCGGAGACTGTTCTCGGTCCACCTGTACCTGCTCCACCCTCTCGCCAATCGTTCATCCCGTCGCATTCCCCGTCAGACCCGACATGACCGCCTAAGCTTCTGGTCAGCGAGCAGCCCTGCCCACGCATTTGAATGCAGGGCTGGCAAATGGATTTTTCCACCACACGAAGACGCGACGAGGTTTACTTCCATGGCACTGACACGCGAACAGCAAATTGCAGCCCTCGAGAAAGACTGGGCTGAAAACCCACGCTGGAAAGGCGTGACCCGCGCTTATTCCGCTGCTGACGTCGTCCGCCTGCGTGGCTCGGTTCAACCTGAGCACACCTTTGCAAAACTCGGCGCCGAGAAGCTGTGGAACCTGGTGACACAAGGTGCCAAGCCGGCCTTCCGTCCCGACAAAGATTTCGTCAACTGCATGGGCGCCCTCACTGGCGGCCAGGCAGTCCAGCAGGTGAAAGCCGGTATCCAGGCGATCTACCTGTCCGGCTGGCAAGTGGCGGCGGACAACAACTCCGCTGAATCCATGTACCCCGACCAATCGCTGTACCCGGTGGACTCGGTGCCGACCGTGGTCAAGCGCATCAACAACTCGTTCCGTCGTGCCGACCAGATCCAGTGGAAAGCCGGCAAGAACCCGGGCGATGAAGGCTACATCGACTACTTCGCGCCGATCGTGGCCGACGCCGAAGCCGGTTTCGGCGGCGTACTCAACGCCTACGAACTGATGAAGAGCATGATCGAGGCTGGCGCTGCCGGCGTGCACTTCGAAGACCAGCTGGCGTCCGTGAAGAAATGCGGCCACATGGGCGGCAAGGTACTGGTTCCGACCCAGGAAGCCGTACAGAAACTGACCGCTGCCCGCCTGGCCGCTGACGTTGCCGGCACGCCGACCATCATCCTGGCGCGTACCGATGCCAACGCGGCTGACCTGCTGACATCGGACTGCGACCCGTACGACCAGCCATTCGTGACTGGCGAGCGCACCCAGGAAGGTTTCTATAAGGTACGTGCCGGTCTCGACCAGGCCATCGCCCGCGGCCTGGCCTACGCGCCGTATGCCGACCTGATCTGGTGCGAAACCGCCAAGCCGGACCTGGACGAAGCCCGTCGCTTCGCCGAAGCGATCAAGAAGGAATACCCGGACCAACTGCTGTCCTACAACTGCTCGCCTTCCTTCAACTGGAAGAAGAACCTGGACGACGCGACCATCGCCAAGTTCCAGCGCGAACTGTCCGCCATGGGCTACAAGCACCAGTTCATCACCCTGGCCGGCATTCACAACATGTGGCACAGCATGTTCAACCTGGCGCACGACTACGCCCGCAACGACATGACCGCCTACGTGAAGCTGCAGGAGCAGGAGTTCGCTGACGCCGCCAAGGGCTACACCTTCGTGGCACACCAGCAGGAAGTGGGCACCGGCTACTTCGACGACATGACCACCGTGATCCAGGGCGGCACCTCGTCCGTGACCGCGCTGACCGGTTCGACCGAAGAAGAGCAGTTCCACTGATTGACTGAGTACACGGCCACTGCAGCCCCAGGGAAGACCTAACCGCAGTGCCGCACAAAGATCACGCCCCGACCTGTTCGGGGCGTTTTTTTGCCCCGTGAAAAACCTCCCTGTCAAAATGAAGATCAACCTGTGGGAGGGGGCAAGCCCCCTCACACACTGGAAATGCCGACGAGGCTCTGGATTTTGTGCAAAACATTGATCCAGAGCGGTATTTGCAGGGATCAAATCGGTTAAAAGATCCCCGTCGGCAACTAAGCGGTATTCAACCAAGTAACAGCAACTTCCCCCGCCCCACCACACACACCCGCTTAAAACCCGCGCAAACAATATTCATTATCATTTAGCTCGTGAAAACTTCGTTACCGGTTAAACAAAACACATTTGATTAAATGCCCGCTAATGCCCGCCACACAAGGGCTGCAGCCCCAAGAAGGTGCACTATGTGCTTATTCCATCGAATAATTTCGCTATCGGAATTTTACTTGCCCGGTGTTTAGCCATAAAATCACCGCGATTGATTGCAGTGCGACATATCGTCACTGCATCGTTACTTTTTCGAGCTCAGAGACCTTTGCTCTCTGTTAAGGATTTCCAGCATGACCGAAGCGACAGGACTCATGGCCCACAACTGGGGCTTTGCCATTTTCCTCCTCGGTGTTGTCGGCCTCTGCGCCTTCATGCTCGGTGTTTCCAGCCTCCTCGGGTCAAAAGCCTGGGGCCGCAGCAAAAATGAACCGTTCGAGTCCGGCATGCTGCCTACAGGTGGCGCCCGCTTGCGGCTCTCAGCCAAATTCTATCTGGTCGCGATGCTGTTCGTGATCTTCGATATCGAAGCCCTCTTTCTCTTTGCCTGGTCTGTGTCCGTCCGCGAAAGCGGCTGGACCGGATTCGTCGAAGCCCTCGTTTTCATAGCAATTCTGTTGGCAGGTCTTGTCTACCTATTCCGAGTGGGCGCCCTTGACTGGGCTCCGGAAGCTCGTCGTAAGCGGCAAGCGAAGCTGAAACAATGAGGCTTTGGCGATGCAATACAATCTCACCAGGATCGACCCGGATGCTCCTAACGAGCAGTACCCCATCGGCGAGCGGGAAACCGTTTCCGACCCGTTAGAAGACCAAGTCCACAAAAACATCTACATGGGCAAGCTGGAAGACGTGCTGAGTGGCGCGGTCAACTGGGGGCGTAAGAACTCCCTGTGGCCGTACAACTTCGGTCTTTCGTGCTGCTACGTGGAAATGACCACCGCCTTCACGGCGCCCCACGACATCGCGCGCTTTGGCGCCGAAGTTATCCGGGCCTCGCCGCGCCAGGCGGATTTCATGGTTATCGCCGGCACCTGCTTCATCAAGATGGCGCCGATCATCCAGCGTCTCTACGAGCAAATGCTCGAACCGAAGTGGGTTATCTCCATGGGTTCGTGCGCCAACTCCGGTGGCATGTACGACATCTATTCCGTCGTTCAAGGGGTGGACAAGTTCCTGCCCGTGGACGTCTACGTGCCTGGCTGCCCGCCTCGCCCTGAAGCGTTCCTGCAAGGCTTGATGCTATTGCAGGAATCGATTGGCAAGGAGCGTCGCCCGCTTTCCTGGGTCGTCGGCGATCAAGGCGTATACCGCGCCGAGATGCCCTCGCAAAAGGAACAGCGCCGCGAACAGCGTATCGCAGTCACCAACCTGCGCAGCCCCGACGAAGTCTGATCCAGCACCGCTTCTTTTATAGAACGAACACCTGGCTTCATTCTTTACGTTGACCGAAAGCGATAAAAAACCATGACTACAGGCAGTGCTCTGTACATCCCGCCTTATAAGGCAGACGACCAGGATGTGGTCGTCGAACTCAATAACCGTTTTGGCCCTGACGCCTTCACCGCCCAGGCCACACGCACCGGCATGCCGGTGCTGTGGGTGGCGCGTGCCAGGCTTGTCGAAGTCCTGACCTTCCTGCGCAACCTGCCCAAGCCGTTCGTCATGCTCTATGACCTGCACGGTGTGGACGAGCGTCTGCGCACCAAGCGTCAGGGGCTGCCGAGCGGCGCCGATTTCACCGTGTTCTACCACCTGCTGTCGATCGAACGTAACAGCGACGTGATGATCAAGGTCGCCCTGTCCGAGAGCGACCTGAGCGTGCCGACCGTGACCGGTATCTGGCCGAACGCCAGCTGGTACGAACGCGAAGTCTGGGACATGTTCGGCATCGACTTCCCGGGCCACCCGCACCTGACGCGCATCATGATGCCGCCGACCTGGGAAGGTCACCCGCTGCGCAAGGACTTCCCTGCGCGCGCCACCGAATTCGACCCATTCAGCCTCAACCTCGCCAAGCAACAGCTTGAAGAGGAGGCTGCACGCTTCCGTCCGGAAGACTGGGGCATGAAGCGCTCCGGCACCAATGAGGACTACATGTTCCTCAACCTGGGCCCGAACCACCCTTCGGCCCACGGCGCCTTCCGTATCATCCTGCAACTGGACGGCGAAGAAATCGTCGACTGCGTGCCGGACATCGGCTACCACCACCGTGGTGCCGAGAAAATGGCCGAGCGCCAGTCGTGGCACAGCTTCATCCCGTACACCGACCGTATCGACTACCTCGGCGGCGTGATGAACAACCTGCCGTACGTGCTCTCGGTCGAGAAACTGGCCGGTATCAAGGTGCCGGACCGCGTCGACACCATCCGCATCATGATGGCCGAGTTCTTCCGGATCACCAGCCACCTGCTGTTCCTGGGGACCTATATCCAGGACGTCGGCGCCATGACCCCGGTGTTCTTCACCTTCACCGACCGTCAGCGCGCCTACAAGGTCATCGAAGCCATCACCGGTTTCCGCCTGCACCCGGCCTGGTACCGCATCGGCGGCGTGGCCCACGACCTGCCGAACGGTTGGGAACGCCTGGTCAAGGAATTCATCGACTGGATGCCCAAGCGCCTGGACGAATACCAAAAGGCCGCGCTGGATAACAGCATCCTCAAGGGTCGTACCATCGGCGTCGCGCAGTACAACACCAAGGAAGCCCTGGAATGGGGCGTCACCGGTGCCGGCCTGCGTTCCACCGGCTGCGATTTCGACCTGCGTAAAGCACGTCCGTACTCCGGGTATGAGAATTTCGAATTCGAAGTCCCGCTGGCGGCCAATGGCGATGCCTACGACCGTTGCATCGTGCGCGTCGAAGAAATGCGCCAGAGCCTGAAGATCATCGAGCAGTGCATGCGCAACATGCCGGCCGGCCCGTACAAGGCGGATCACCCGCTGACCACGCCGCCGCCGAAAGAGCGCACGCTGCAGCACATCGAAACCCTGATCACGCACTTCCTGCAGGTTTCGTGGGGCCCGGTCATGCCGGCCAACGAGTCCTTCCAGATGATCGAAGCGACCAAGGGTATCAACAGTTATTACCTGACGAGCGATGGCGGCACCATGAGCTACCGCACCCGGATCCGTACCCCGAGCTTCGCCCACTTGCAGCAGATCCCTTCGGTGATCAAAGGCGAGATGGTCGCGGACTTGATTGCGTACCTGGGTAGTATCGATTTCGTTATGGCCGACGTGGACCGCTAAGCATGAACAGCACGCTTATCCAGACAGACCGTTTCACCTTGAGTGAAACCGAGCGCTCGGCCATCGAGCACGAGCTGCATCACTACGAAGACCCGCGCGCGGCGTCGATCGAAGCCTTGAAGATCGTCCAGAAGGAACGAGGCTGGGTGCCGGACGGCGCCCTCTACGCCATCGGCGAAATCCTCGGCATCCCTGCCAGCGACGTTGAAGGGGTGGCCACGTTCTACAGCCAGATCTTCCGTCAGCCGGTGGGCCGCCACATCATTCGCGTGTGCGATAGCATGGTCTGCTACATCGGCGGCCACGAATCGGTGGTCAGCGAGATCCAGAACAAGCTGGGCATCGGCCTCGGCCAGACCACCCCGGACGGCCGCTTCACGCTGCTGCCGGTGTGCTGCCTGGGCAACTGCGACAAGGCGCCGGCGTTGATGATCGACGACGACACATTCGGTGACGTGCAGCCCGCTGGCGTGACCCAATTGCTCGAGGGCTACCCATGACCCTGACTTCTTTCGGCCCGGCCAACCTGATCAAGCGTTCGCCCGAGACCCATCCGCTGACCTGGCGCCTGCGTGACGATGCCGAACCGGTATGGTTCGACGAGTACCAGGCCAAGAACGGCTACGCGGCTGCGCGCAAAGCCTTCGCGGACATGGCCCAGGACGATATCGTCCAGACCGTGAAAGACGCCGGCCTCAAAGGCCGCGGCGGTGCAGGCTTCCCCACGGGCGTGAAGTGGGGCCTGATGCCCAAGGACGAATCCATCAACATCCGCTACCTGCTGTGCAACGCGGATGAAATGGAGCCGAACACCTGGAAAGACCGCATGCTGATGGAGCAACTGCCCCATCTGCTCATCGAAGGCATGCTGATCAGCGCCCGCGCGCTGAAAACCTACCGGGGCTACATCTTCCTGCGTGGCGAGTACACCACCGCCGCCAAGCACCTCAACCGTGCCGTGGAAGAAGCCAAGGCCGCCGGCCTGTTGGGCAAGAACATCTTGGGTTCGGGTTTTGACTTCGAACTGTTCGTGCACACCGGCGCCGGGCGCTACATCTGCGGTGAAGAAACCGCACTGATCAACTCCCTCGAAGGTCGCCGCGCCAACCCGCGCTCCAAGCCGCCCTTCCCTGCCGCCGTGGGCGTGTGGGGCAAGCCGACCTGCGTGAACAACGTCGAGACCCTGTGCAACGTGCCGGCGATCATCGCCGACGGCGTGGACTGGTACAAATCGTTGGCCCGCGAAGGCAGCGAGGACATGGGCACCAAGCTCATGGGCTTCTCCGGCAAGGTCAAGAACCCTGGCCTGTGGGAGCTGCCGTTCGGCGTGACCGCACGCGAGCTGTTCGAGGACTACGCCGGCGGCATGCGCGACGGCTACACCTTGAAAGCCTGGCAGCCAGGCGGCGCCGGTACCGGTTTCCTGTTGCCCGAGCACCTCGACGCACAAATGTACGCCGGCGGCATCGGCAAGGTGGGCACCCGGATGGGTACCGGCCTGGCGATGGCGGTCGACAACACCGTGAACATGGTCTCCTTGCTGCGCAACATGGAGCAGTTCTTTGCCCGCGAGTCCTGCGGCTTCTGCACACCATGCCGCGACGGTCTGCCATGGAGCGTGAAGCTGCTGATGGCCCTGGAAAACGGCGAAGGCCGCGAGGGTGATATCGAAACCCTGCTGGGCCTGGTCGGTTTCCTCGGCCCGGGCAAGACCTTCTGTGCTCACGCACCGGGCGCCGTGGAGCCATTGGGCAGCGCAATCAAATACTTCCGCTCGGAGTTCGAAGCCGGCATCGCGCCTACCAGCGCTGCCGTCCCGCCTCTGGCAAGGCCGATCGTAGTCGGCGCGTAACGCTTTAAAAGGCGAAGGGTCCGTGCCCTTCGCTTTCTCATGGGCTGACGCCGTAGAGGCTGTGTTGAGGCCCATGAATAACAAGATTCCATTAGCCACGCCCGCTGACAACGGGCCAACGAAGAACTTTGAACCATGGCCACTATCCACGTAGACGGCAAAGCGCTCGAAGTCGATGGGGCAGACAACCTGTTACAGGCCTGTCTGTCGCTCGGTCTCGATATCCCGTATTTCTGCTGGCACCCCGCGCTTGGTAGCGTCGGGGCCTGCCGCCAGTGTGCGGTCAAGCAGTACACCGACGAGAACGACACCCGTGGTCGTATCGTCATGTCCTGCATGACCCCAGCCACCGACAACACCTGGATCTCCATCGACGATGAAGAATCCAAGGCGTTCCGCGCCAGCGTCGTCGAATGGCTGATGACCAACCACCCCCACGACTGCCCGGTCTGTGAGGAAGGCGGTCACTGCCACCTGCAAGACATGACCGTGATGACCGGCCACAACGAGCGCCGTTATCGCTTCACCAAGCGTACCCACCAGAACCAGGACCTCGGCCCGTTCATTTCCCACGAAATGAACCGCTGCATCGCCTGCTATCGCTGCGTGCGCTTCTATAAGGACTACGCCGGCGGCACCGACCTCGGCGTATTCGGCGCCCACGACAACGTGTACTTCGGTCGTGTTGAAGACGGCGTGCTCGAAAGCGAGTTCTCCGGCAACCTCACCGAGGTCTGCCCGACCGGTGTGTTCACCGACAAGACGCACTCCGAGCGCTACAACCGCAAGTGGGACATGCAGTTCGCCCCGAGCATCTGCCATGGCTGCTCCAGCGGTTGCAACATCTCCCCGGGCGAGCGCTACGGCGAATTGCGTCGCATCGAAAACCGCTTCAACGGTTCGGTCAACCAGTACTTCCTGTGCGACCGTGGCCGTTTCGGCTATGGCTACGTCAACCGCGAAGACCGCCCTCGCCAACCACTGCTCGCCGACGGCGCCAAGCTGAGCCTGGACGACGCGCTGGATAAAGCTGCCGACCTGCTGCGCGGCCGCAACATCGTCGGTATCGGTTCGCCCCGCGCCAGCCTCGAAAGCAACTTCGCGTTGCGCGAGCTGGTGGGCGCCGAGCACTTCTACAGCGGTATCGAAGCCGGTGAACTGGAGCGCATCCGCCTGGTCCTGCAGGTGCTGAACGACAGCCCGCTGCCCGTACCGAACATGCGCGACATCGAAGACCACGACGCGATCTTCGTGCTCGGTGAAGACCTGACCCAGACCGCCGCCCGCATCGCCCTGTCGCTGCGCCAGTCGGTCAAGGGCAAGGCCGAAGACATGGCCGATGCCATGCGCGTCCAGCCTTGGCTCGATGCTGCAGTGAAAAACATCGGCCAGCACGCGCTGAACCCGCTGTTTATTGCAAGCCTGGCTGAAACCAAGCTCGACGACATCGCCGAAGAATGCGTCCACGCAGCGCCGGACGATCTGGCGCGCATCGGTTTCGCCGTGGCCCACGCCCTGGACGCCAGCGCGCCTGCCGTCGAAGGCCTGGACACTGAAGCCGTCGAACTGGCCCAGCGCATCGCCGATGCCCTGCTGGCTGCCAAGCGCCCATTGATCATTGCCGGCACCTCGCTGGGTTCCAAGGCGCTGATCGAAGCCGCTGCCAACATCGCCAAGGCCCTGAAGCTGCGCGACAAGAACGGTTCCATCAGCCTGGTCGTGCCGGAAGCCAACAGCCTTGGCCTGGCCATGCTCGGTGGCGAGTCCCTGGACGCCGGCCTGCAAGCGGTGATCGACGGCAACGCCGACGCCATCGTGGTACTGGAAAACGACCTGTACACCCGCACCGATGCCGCCAAGGTTGACGCGGCACTGAACGCGGCCAAAGTGCTGATCGTTGCCGATCACCAGAAGACCGCCACCAGCGACCGCGCCCACCTGGTACTGCCGGCCGCCACCTTCGCCGAAGGCGACGGCACCCTGGTCAGCCAGGAAGGCCGTGCCCAGCGCTTCTTCCAGGTGTTCGATCCGAAGTACATGGACGCCAGCATCCTGGTTCACGAAGGCTGGCGCTGGCTGCATGCCCTGCGCGCGACCCTGCTGAACCAGCCGATCGACTGGACCCAGCTCGACCACGTCACCGCAGCCACCGCTGCCAGCGCCCCGCAACTGGCGCGGATTGTCGACGCGGCACCGTCCGCTTCGTTCCGCATCAAGGGCTTGAAACTGGCCCGTGAACCGCTGCGTTATTCCGGTCGTACCGCGATGCGCGCCGACATCAGCGTGCACGAACCGCGTACCCCGCAAGACAACGACACCGCGTTCGCCTTCTCCATGGAAGGCTACTCGGGTTCGGTCGAGCCGCGTCAGCAGGTGCCATTCGCCTGGTCACCGGGCTGGAACTCGCCGCAGGCCTGGAACAAGTTCCAGGACGAAGTCGGTGGTCACCTCCGCGCTGGCGACCCTGGCACCCGCCTGATCGAAAGCACCGGTGATGCGCTGAACTGGTTCGCCGCCGTACCGCGTCCGTTCAACCCGGCCCAGGGCACCTGGCAGGTTGTGCCGTTCTTCCACCTGTTCGGCAGCGAAGAGAACTCTTCCAAGGCCGCGCCGGTGCAAAGCCGCATCCCTGAAGCCTACGTATCCCTGGCCAAGTCCGAAGCCGACCGCCTGGGCGTCAACGACGGTGCCCTGCTCAGCCTGAACGTGGCCGGCCAGACCCTGCGTCTGCCGCTGCGCATCAACGATGAGTTGGGTGCAGGCCTGGTTGCACTGCCAAAAGGCCTCGCCGGTATTCCGCCTGCGATCTTTGGCAAAACCGTTGACGGTCTGCAGGAGGCAGCGCAATGACCTGGTTCACCCCTGAAGTGATCGACGTGATCATCTCGGTCGTCAAGGCCATCGTGATCCTGTTGGCCGTGGTCGTCGCGGGCGCCCTGCTCAGCTTCGTCGAACGTCGCCTGCTGGGCTGGTGGCAGGACCGCTACGGTCCGAACCGCGTTGGCCCGTTCGGCATGTTCCAGATCGCCGCCGACATGTTGAAAATGTTCTTCAAGGAAGACTGGACCCCGCCGTTTGCCGACAAGGTGATCTTCACCCTGGCACCGGTCGTGGCCATGAGCGCCTTGCTGATCGCCTTCGCGATCATCCCGATCACCCCGACCTGGGGCGTGGCGGACCTGAACATCGGCTTGCTGTTCTTCTTCGCCATGGCCGGCCTGTCGGTCTACGCGGTACTGTTCGCCGGCTGGTCGAGCAACAACAAGTTCGCCCTGCTGGGCAGCTTGCGGGCCTCGGCCCAGACCGTGTCCTACGAAGTGTTCATGGGCCTGGCGCTGATGGGCATCGTGGTGCAGGTCGGCTCGTTCAACATGCGCGACATCGTCGAGTACCAGGCACAGAACCTGTGGTTCATCATTCCGCAGTTCTTCGGCTTCTGCACCTTCTTCATCGCTGGCGTCGCCGTGACTCACCGTCACCCGTTCGACCAGCCGGAAGCGGAACAGGAACTGGCCGACGGTTACCACATCGAATACGCCGGCATGAAGTGGGGCATGTTCTTCGTCGGTGAATACATCGGCATCATCCTGATCTCGGCCCTGCTGGTCACGCTGTTCTTCGGCGGCTGGCACGGACCGTTCGGCATCCTGCCGCAGTTGGCGTTCTTCTGGTTCTTCCTGAAGACCGCGTTCTTCATCATGTTGTTTATCCTGCTGCGCGCTTCCATTCCGCGTCCACGATATGACCAGGTGATGGATTTCAGCTGGCGCTTCTGCCTGCCGCTGACCCTGATCAATTTGCTGGTGACTGCTGCCGTGGTGCTGATGCACACGCCAGCGGCTGCGGTTCAGTGAGGATTTGACCCATGTTCAAATATATTGGCGACATCGTTAAGGGTACCGGTACCCAGTTGCGAAGCCTGGTGATGGTGTTCGGTCACGGCTTTCGCAAACGCGACACCCTGCAATACCCGGAAGAAGCGGTATACCTGCCGCCGCGCTATCGCGGCCGCATCGTACTGACCCGCGACCCCGATGGCGAAGAGCGTTGCGTAGCCTGCAACCTGTGCGCCGTGGCGTGCCCGGTGGGTTGCATCTCCCTGCAGAAAGCTGAAACCGAAGACGGTCGCTGGTACCCGGACTTCTTCCGCATCAACTTCTCGCGCTGCATTTTCTGCGGCCTCTGCGAGGAAGCTTGCCCGACCACCGCGATCCAGCTCACACCGGATTTCGAGATGGCCGAGTTCAAACGTCAGGACCTGGTGTACGAGAAAGAAGATCTGTTGATCTCTGGTCCCGGTAAAAACCCTGATTACAACTTCTATCGTGTTGCAGGTATGGCCGTTGCCGGTAAGCCGAAAGGCGCCGCACAAAACGAAGCCGAGCCGATCAACGTGAAGAGCTTGCTGCCTTAAGGAAGAAAGATGGAATTCGCTTTCTATTTCGCATCGGGTATCGCGGTTGTGTCCACGCTTCGCGTGATCACCAACACCAACCCCGTGCACGCCCTGCTCTACCTGATCATTTCGCTGATCGCCGTGGCCATGACCTTCTTCAGCCTCGGCGCGCCGTTCGCCGGTGTGCTGGAAGTGATCGCCTACGCCGGCGCCATCATGGTGCTGTTCGTGTTTGTGGTGATGATGCTCAACCTGGGGCCGGCTTCGGTCGCCCAGGAACGCGTCTGGCTCAAGCCCGGCATCTGGCTCGGCCCGGTTGTCCTGGCAGCGCTGCTGCTGGGTGAACTGCTGTATGTGCTGTTCGCTCACCAGAGCGGCCAGGCCATCGGCCACACCACCGTGGATGCAAAAGCCGTGGGCATCAGCCTGTTCGGCCCGTACCTGCTGGTGGTCGAACTGGCGTCGATGCTGCTGCTCGCTGCAGCCGTCACCGCCTTCCACTTGGGCCGCAACGAAGCCAAGGAGCAATGACGATGCCTGCTATCCCTTTGGAGCATGGTCTGGCGGTCGCCGGCATCCTGTTCTGCCTTGGCCTGGTCGGCCTGATGGTCCGCCGTAACATTCTGTTCGTGTTGATGAGCCTGGAAATCATGATGAACGCCGCGGCACTGGCGTTCATCGTTGCGGGTGCACGTTGGGGCCAGCCGGATGGACAAGTCATGTTCATCCTGGTGATCAGCCTGGCAGCCGCCGAGGCCAGCATTGGCCTGGCGATCCTGCTGCAACTGTATCGTCGCTTCCACACGCTTGATATCGACGCTGCCAGTGAGATGCGCGGATGAACATGATCTTTCTGACTTTCGTATTTCCCCTGATCGGTTTCCTGCTGCTGTCGTTCTCCCGTGGACGCTGGTCGGAAAACCTGTCTGCCCTGGTGGGCGTGGGTTCCATTGGCCTGTCGGCGATCGTTGCCGCCTACGTCATCTGGCAATTCAACGTGGCGCCGCCGGAAGGCGGTCACTACACCCTGGTGCTGTGGCAGTGGATGTCGGTGGAGGGCTTCAAGCCCAACTTCGCCCTCTACGTCGACGGCCTGTCGATCACCATGCTCGGCGTGGTGGTCGGCGTGGGCTTCCTGATCCACCTGTTCGCGTCCTGGTACATGCGCGGTGAAGCCGGTTACTCGCGCTTCTTCTCGTACACCAACCTGTTTATCGCCAGCATGCTGTTCCTGGTGCTCGGCGATAACCTGTTGTTCCTGTACTTCGGCTGGGAAGGCGTGGGCCTGTGCTCGTACCTGTTGATCGGTTTCTACTACAGCAACCGCAACAACGGTAACGCAGCACTCAAGGCCTTTATCGTCACCCGCATCGGCGACGTGTTCATGGCCATCGGCCTGTTCATCCTGTTCCAGCAAGTGGGCACGCTGAACATCCAGGAACTGCTGGTGCTGGCACCGCAGAAATTCCAGGTTGGCGACTTCTGGATCACCTTGGCCACCCTGATGCTGCTCGGCGGCGCCGTGGGTAAATCCGCGCAACTGCCACTGCAAACCTGGCTGGCGGACGCGATGGCCGGCCCTACCCCGGTTTCCGCACTGATCCACGCCGCCACCATGGTAACCGCCGGCGTCTACCTGATCGCCCGTACCCACGGCCTGTTCACCCTGGCGCCGGACATCCTGCATCTGGTCGGCATCGTTGGTGGCGTGACCCTGGTCCTGGCTGGCTTCGCTGCCCTGGTACAGACCGACATCAAGCGCATCCTTGCCTACTCGACCATGAGCCAGATCGGCTACATGTTCCTGGCCCTGGGCGTTGGCGCCTGGGACGCGGCGATCTTCCACCTGATGACCCACGCCTTCTTCAAGGCCTTGCTGTTCCTCGCTTCCGGTGCGGTGATCGTGGCCTGCCACCACGAGCAGAACATCTTCAAGATGGGCGGCCTGTGGAAAAAACTGCCACTGGCCTATGCCAGCTTCATCGTCGGTGGTGCCGCCCTGGCCGCCCTGCCGCTGGTGACCGCCGGTTTCTACTCAAAGGATGAAATCCTCTGGGAAGCCTTCGCCAGCGGCAACCAGAACCTGCTGTACGCAGGCCTGGTGGGTGCGTTCATGACCTCGCTGTACACCTTCCGCCTGATCTTCATCACCTTCCACGGTGAAGCCAAGACCGAAGCTCACGCAGGCCACGGCATCTCGCACTGGTTGCCATTGTCGGTACTGATCATCCTGTCGACCTTCGTCGGCGCCATGATCACCCCGCCTCTGCACGGTGTACTGCCGCAAAGCGTCGGCCATGCCGGCGGCGAAGCCCAGCACAGCCTGGAAATCGCCTCGGGCGCCATCGCCATTGCCGGTATCCTGCTGGCGGCCCTGCTGTTCCTCGGCAAGCGTCGCTTCGTGACGGCCGTCGCCAACAGTGGCATCGGCCGCTTCCTGTCGGCCTGGTGGTTCGCCGCCTGGGGCTTCGACTGGATCTACGACAAACTGTTCGTCAAGCCTTACCTCGCCATCAGCCACATTCTGCGCAAGGACCCGCTCGACCAGACCATCGGTCTGATCCCGCGTGCCGCCAAGGCCGGTCACACCGCCCTGAGCCGCAGCGAGACTGGCCAACTGCGCTGGTATGCAGCCTCCATGGCGGCCGGTGCCGTGCTGGTAATCGGCGCCATCGTCGTGGTAGCGATATGACTATGAACATTGCGATCTTTGCGAACTTGCGAAAGGAAACGAGCCTGTCATGATTCTGCCCTGGCTAATCCTGATCCCCTTCATCGGCGGCCTGCTCTGCTGGATGGGTGAACGCTTCGGCGCCACCCTCCCCCGCTGGATTGCGTTGCTGACCATGTCCCTGGAACTCGCGCTCGGCCTCTGGCTGTGGGCCCATGGCGACTATTCATTTGCTCCGGCACCGGGTGTCGATCCGACCTTCGCGCTTGAATTCAAGCACGTGTGGATCCAGCGCTTCGGCATCAACGTGCACCTGGCCCTGGACGGCCTGTCGCTGTTGATGATCCTGCTGACCGGCCTGCTGGGTATCCTCTCGGTACTCTGCTCCTGGAAAGAGATCCAGCGTCACGTGGGTTTCTTCCACCTGAACCTGATGTGGATCCTGGGCGGTGTCGTCGGCGTGTTCCTCGCCCTCGACCTGTTCATGTTCTTCTTCTTCTGGGAAATGATGCTGGTGCCGATGTACTTCCTCATCGCGCTCTGGGGTCACAGTTCTTCGGACGGCAAGAAAACCCGGATCTACGCGGCGACCAAGTTCTTCATCTTCACCCAGGCTTCCGGCCTGATCATGTTGGTGGCGATCCTGGGCCTGGTACTGGTCAACTTCAATAACACCGGCGTGATTACCTTCAACTACGCCGACCTGTTGAAGACCAAGATGTCCCTGACCACCGAGTACATCCTGATGCTGGGCTTCTTCATCGCCTTCGCGGTGAAGCTGCCGGTGGTGCCGTTCCACTCCTGGCTGCCCGATGCGCACGCCCAGGCGCCGACTGCCGGTTCCGTGGACCTGGCCGGTATCCTGCTGAAGACTGCGGCCTACGGCCTGCTGCGTTTCGCCCTGCCGCTGTTCCCGAATGCCTCGGCCGAGTTCGCGCCGATCGCCATGACCCTGGGTCTGATCGGGATCTTCTACGGTGCGTTCCTGGCGTTCGCGCAAACCGACATCAAGCGTCTGATTGCCTTCTCGTCCGTTTCCCACATGGGCTTCGTACTGATCGGCATCTACTCCGGCAGCCAACTGGCGCTGCAGGGCGCGGTGATCCAGATGCTGGCCCACGGTGTCTCGGCCGCAGCCCTGTTTATCCTGAGTGGCCAGCTGTACGAGCGCCTGCACACCCGTGACATGCGTGAAATGGGTGGCGTGTGGTCGCGCATCGCCTACCTGCCGGCGATCAGCCTGTTCTTCGCCGCCGCGTCCCTGGGCTTGCCGGGCACCGGTAACTTCATCGGCGAGTTCCTGATCCTGATGGGTGCCTTCGTGCAAACGCCGTGGATCAGTGCGATTGCTACCTCCGGCCTGGTGTTCGGTTCGGTCTACTCGCTGATCATGATCCACCGCGCCTACTTCGGCCCGGCCAAGTCCGACACCGTCCTGCAAGGGATGGATGCTCGCGAACTGATCATGGTGCTCGGCCTTGCGGTACTGCTGATCTATATCGGCGTGTACCCGCAACCGTTCCTGGACACTTCTGCCGCAACGATGCATGGCGTGCAGCAGTGGTTCGGCACCGCCTTCTCTCAACTCGCTTCGGCCCGGTAAGAGCGCTATGGAATTCACGATCCAACACTTTATCGCGCTTGCGCCGCTGCTGATCACCAGCCTCACCATCGTGGTGGTGATGCTGGCAATCGCCTGGCGCCGCAATCACTCGCAAACGTTCCTGCTGTCCTGTGCCGGTCTGAACCTGGCCCTGCTGTCGATCATCCCGGCCCTCAAGGTCGCGCCATTGGCGGTCACGCCTTTGATGATGGTGGATGACTTCGCCCTGCTGTATATCGCGCTGATCCTGGTCGCGACCCTGGCCTGCGTCACCCTCGCCCACGCCTACATGGGCGAAGGCGGCACCGGTTACCCAGGCAACAAGGAAGAGCTGTACCTGCTGATCCTGCTGGCCGCGGCCGGTGGCATCGTGCTGGTCAGCGCACAGCACCTGGCCGGCCTGTTCATCGGCCTGGAACTGCTGTCGATCCCGACCTACGGCCTGGTGGCCTACGCGTTCTTCAACAAGCGCTCGCTGGAAGCCGGCATCAAGTACATGGTGCTGTCCGCCGCCGGTTCCGCGTTCCTGTTGTTCGGCATGGCCCTGCTCTACGCCGAAGCCGGCAGCCTGAGCTTCACCGGTATCGGCCACGCCCTGGCCACCACCAGCCTGCCTGCGCCGATTGCCCAACTGGGCCTGGCCATGATGCTGATCGGCCTGGCGTTCAAGCTGTCGCTGGTGCCGTTCCACCTGTGGACCCCGGACGTGTACGAAGGCGCCCCGGCGCCGGTGGCCGCGTTCCTGGCGACCGCGTCGAAGGTTGCGGTGTTTGCGGTGATGGTGCGTCTGTTCCAGATCTCGCCTGCTGCCAACACTGGCGTGCTGAGCAACGTGCTGACCGTGATCGCCATCGCGTCGATCCTGTTCGGTAACCTGCTGGCCCTGACCCAGAACAACCTCAAGCGTCTGCTGGGTTACTCGTCCATCGCTCACTTCGGCTACCTGCTGATCGCCCTGGTGGCGAGCAAAGGCCTGGCCGTGGAAGCCATGGGTGTGTACCTGGTCACCTACGTGATCACCAGCCTCGGCGCGTTCGGCGTGATCACCCTGATGTCCTCGCCGTTCAAAGGCCGTGACGCCGACGCCCTGTACGAGTACCGCGGCCTGTTCTGGCGCCGTCCGTACCTGACCGCCGTACTGACCGTGATGATGCTGTCCCTGGCCGGTATTCCGCTCACGGCGGGCTTCATCGGCAAGTTCTACATCGTCGCCACCGGCGTCGAAGCGCACGAGTGGTGGTTGGTTGCCTCCCTGGTACTGGGCAGCGCCATCGGCGTGTTCTACTACCTGCGCGTGATGGTCACCCTGTACCTGATCGAGCCGAACCTGCGCCGTGTGGATGCCGAACTGCACTGGGAACAGAAGGCAGGCGGTGTAATGCTGCTGGCCATTGCCCTGCTCGCGTTCTTCCTGGGTGTGTACCCACAACCGCTGCTCACCCTGGTGCAGCACGCGGTGTTGGGCGTTTGATCGCTTAGCGGGATGCAGTCAACAAAACGGCGCCTTCGGGCGCCGTTTTGCATTCTGGGCAATGGGTTCAAACACCCTCTTCAACTCACGGAAATTTCCTCTTCCACTCGCCTACTCATCTGGCATATGCACGCCGAAGCCCGCCGTATGGTGTTTGAGTTTTAGGAAAGTTCCCACAGCCAGGTCACTTGACCATAAGCAGGTGGGCCACCAAACTCTACGCAGGCTACGTACAGAACATGGATGCTCTATTTATCGAACTGCCGCCCTTCGAGCGGCATCGCAAGGACTATCTGAGTGACGAGCTTTTCCAGGGTTTTCAACAAGAGTTGATGAAGAACCCGGAAGCAGGAGATGTGATCGAGGGAACAGGCGGACTGCGCAAGGTTCGCTTCATCGACGAGCGACGCAACAAAGGCAAGCGCGGTGGCCTGCGGGTCATTTACTACTGGTGGTCGGGCGGCACGCAATTCTGGCTGTTCACCCTGTACGGCAAGCACGAACAGGATGACCTGACACCACAGCACAAAAAAGCCCTAAAACACATGCTGGACAGGGAAATCAAAGCGAGAACACATCATGAAACGTGAAATCTTTTCCGAACTGGTCGAAGGCTTCGACGCCCTGGCAAGCGAACGCCAGGGCAAAGTCACCCTGCGAACCCATAAGGTTCATCTCAATCAACTGGAGCCGCTTACCGCCGAGGAGGTGGTGGCCGTGCGTCAACAACTCAACCTCTCCCGGTCGGTGTTCGCCATGTACCTGCGCACCAACACCCGCACCCTGGAAAACTGGGAACAAGGTCGGGCCAAGCCAAATGCCCAGGCCGCCACCCTGATTCGCCTGGTGGCACGTTTCCCGGAAACCGTAGCGCAACTCGCTGCATTGGGTTGATCAACAAAGCCCCGACAGGTTCGGAGCTTTTTCATTCAGCACTATGGGCCGCCGAGCATGTTATGCGCAGCCACCCCCAGTCCTGGCGGTCCACTAGCGTTCGCGCAGGTGATACGGGGTGCGGTTCTGCGAGCGGATGCGAGTGGCCACGCCCAACGCGCCGAGGTGAAAATCGCCCAGGCCAGGGTCTGGTAGGCGATGCGGGGCATGGCCCCCCTCTCTTCTCAGGATATGGAAAGCAGGTTCCACACTAAGGCAGCGACGCGACTGCGTTGAGGGTTTTGGCGGACACAAAGGGGGGCTGGCGGGGACAGTTGAACGTGGGCGTTGGCCGCCCACGTCCGGGCGATGCACTTAGAACGCGATACCGACCTTGAACCCGTACTCATCTCGCTTGAGTTTGGTGTTGTCAGCTACTTCAGAGTTACCGTTGAGTTTGTACTCGGTGCGGGTGTAGTACAAGCCCGCGACCACCGGCAGGTCACCCTTCTGATTCATCAACAGGCTGACTTCGGCGTAGGGGTTGGTGCGGTCCTTGAGGTCCACGGTGTCGCTGCCGAAATCTTCCACCTTGAGCTTGGTACGACCGTCGATGGTGCGACGGGCGCCGGCTTCGAGACGCAGGGTCATGTCATCGAACTGGTGGTTATAGCCCAGGGCCGCCTTGGCGAACGGCGATTTGTTGGTGAGCTTCACGTCGAGGTCGTTGATCTCTGGCTCGTAGCGGGTCCAGCTGTAGCCACCGCCAACGATCACGTCGACAAAGTTGCGCGCATCCAGCGCGGCGCGCCAGCCGAGATCCAGGTCTGCCTGGCCTTCCTTGAGTTTGTTATCGCTCTTTTCGCCGTATTTGGCTTCGATACCGGCCTGGTAGATAAAGCCGGATTCGGCGGTGAGCTTGTTGCCGAAGTTGTAGAACAGGCCCGCCTCAGGCATGTGGCTCTTGTCGCTCTGGCTGCCGCCTTCGAATTTGAAGTCGTTGTAGCTGCCCAGGATCCCGAAGGTGGAGATCGGGTCGGTGGACGGTGCGGCGAACACCACGGCAGGCGCAGCGACCAGCGCCAGCAGCGAGGAACCCTTGAAGAGTTTTCCGAATAGCTTGGACATCGTTTTACATCTCCTTGTCTGGTGAGCAAATTATTCAGGAAACGGTTCGAACCCCGGCATGCGCCAAAGGTTCGAATTAATTTGCGTGGGTTTGGAGATAAAACGGTTCAGCGAGGCTCTATCTCACTATTCACGGGAGGCAGCCAGGACCAGGCCATCCAGGGTTTGCCGAAGCGTTGCCGTGTCCGGCACGCGAATCCTGAAGGTTTCAGTCAGCACCTGCACCACCTCATCGGCACTGCCAAGCGTGCGTTTTTCGCTCGGCCAGTCCAGGGAGTGGATCGCATAGTGGGTGTTGTTCAGGGTATGGCGCTTGCCCGGTGCCAGGCGTGCGACTTTCAGTTGGCCCACGAATACCGAATCCGGGTGGGTGGAGACGTACCAGTTGCCGATTTCGTAATCGATATCCGCCTGTACTTGCAGGTCGAACACATACAGGCCACGCCACTCCTCGGCCACTTGTGCCCACAAGGTGTAACTGCCCTGCCCGTCGAAAGTCAGGCGATACGGTTCATGGGCCGTGGCCTGCACCGCTTCGGTGTCCAGTTGCAACGGGCTGCTGGGCACCATGCCGCCAAAGCCGACATCGGTGATGTAGCGCACGCCGTCCAGGGTCACCAGGCTCAAACGATGGGTACGCGCCGTGCGTGCATCCGGCGCCCCGCCCATCACCACCCGGCCGGTGATGCCACGCGCCTCGAAGCCGAGTTCCTGCAGCAAGGCCAGGAACATCTGGTTCAGCTCATAGCAATAGCCTCCCCGCCCGTCCAACAGTACTTTTTGTTCGACACTGGGCAGGTCGATCGGCACCGGCAGGCGTATCAGGCTCGACAGGTTCTCGAAGGCAAAGCTGCACACGTGGCGCAGTTGCAGGGCCTGCAAGGTGTGCAGGGTGGGCGCCGGCGGCGTGTCATAACCCAGGCGTTGCAGGTAGAGACGGCTATGGGTCAGCAGAGGCATGGCGCGATCCTTGGGCACAGGAAGAAGGCATCACTATGCCGCGCCAACCTGCAGATTGTCATTTTGAATGAACCTTTTTGAACGCTGCCCTATCCATCTATAACAACACAGGGAGGCAACATGAGTACCGCAAAAATCTACACGATCAATTATCAGCTGCACGGTCAACCGAAAACCTTTGTGGTGCGTGCTGAAGTGATGAACAACGCCGAGGCCTGGCACTGGGCGGCGGTGGATGCCGATATTGCCCATGTCAGTCGCGTGGGGCGCGTGGGGCATGAGCAAGTCAAGAAAACCACCCGGCCCTGGGCGGAGAAGTTTGGGATTACGGATGTCACGTGGATCGCACCCAAGTAAGTGCACAGCCCCATCGTACAAGGTGGGGCTTTTAACACCCTCTGCAGTTGACCAATTGCCCATCATGAACAGGGCTAACGCTTCAGTGAAATCAATTCAATTTCACTCGACCCATGCGCTGCCTAAACTACATCCTAATTATTGATTCTAGAAATCAATCTGGCACCTGAACAACCTATCAGGTGTATTCCGGAAATCAGGATGTCAGGCCACAATGAACAGCGAGTTTGCCTTTACCCTCAAAACCCTGCGTTTCGACGAACATTATCAGCCCTCGAAAAACACGCGCATCACCACCAACTTTGCCAACTTGGCCAGGGGCAAAAGTCGCCAGGAAAATCTGCGCAATACATTGAGGATGATCAACAATCGTTTCAATGCGTTGGCGCAGTGGGATAACCCCAAGGGTGATCGCTACAGAGTGCAACTTGATATCGTCTCGGTTGAAATGGACATTGCCCCTGAACAGCGTGGCAACGCCATCCCGCTGATTGAAATATTGAAAACGACGATTGTCGATCAACACACCCATGAACGCATTGAGGGTATTGTCGGCAACAACTTTTCCTCCTACGTTCGCGACTACGATTTCAGCGTTGCCTTGTCAGCACACAACAAGAATCAGACCGAGTTCAGCACACCCGAGAACTTTGGCGACTTGCATGGAAAACTGTTCAAGCACTTCGTCAACTCAGACACGTACAAAGAAAACTTCAAGAAGCCGCCGGTGATCTGCCTGAGCGTTTCGAACACCAGGACCTATCATCGGACAGAAAACCAGCATCCTGTATTGGGCTTTGAATACCAACAGGACGCCTACTCCTTGACCGATGAGTACTTCAATAAAATGGGTTTGAAGGTTCGCTACTTCATGCCTTCAAACAGTGTTGCGCCGCTGGCCTTTTATTTTTCCGGTGATTTGCTGGCGGATTACAGCAATCTTGAACTCATCAGCACCATCAGCACCATGGACACTTTCCAGAAGATTTACCGGCCCGAGATTTACAATGCCAATTCTGCCGCCGGCAAATTCTACCGACCCAGCTTGAAGCACCAGGATTATTCACTGACGTTGATTGTCTACGATCGAGAAGAACGCAGCCGCCTGGCGATTGAACAGGGAAAATTTGTTGAAGAGCACTTTATCAAACCCTACCAGGCTGTTCTTCAACAGTGGTCCGCCCACTGCGCGCTTTGACGCATTAATACTACAAGGTCATCCCTGATGAAAAAGTTGTTACCTACTTCGACCGCCGGCAGTTTGCCTAAACCTTCCTGGCTGGCTCAACCTGAAACACTGTGGTCACCCTGGAAACTGCAGGATGAGGCATTGACCGAGGGCAAACACGACGCCTTGCGCCTGTCCCTGCAGGAACAACAGCACGCGGGCATTGATATCGTCAGTGATGGTGAACAGACGCGCCAACACTTTGTGACGACGTTTATTGAACACCTCAGCGGTGTTGATTTCGAGAAACGCGAGACCGTGCGAATCCGTGATCGTTATGACGCAAGCGTGCCAACGGTCGTAGGGGCTGTTTCCCGCCAGAAACCCGTGTTTGTCGAAGACGCCAAGTTCTTGCGCCAGCAAACCAGTCAACCCATCAAGTGGGCGCTGCCTGGCCCCATGACGATGATCGACACGCTGTATGACAACCATTACAAGAGTCGTGAAAAGCTCGCCTGGGAATTCGCCAAAATCCTCAACCAGGAAGCCCTTGAATTAGAAGCCGCCGGGGTGGATATCATCCAATTCGACGAGCCCGCCTTCAACGTGTTCTTTGATGAGGTGAACGACTGGGGCGTGGCCACCCTGGAAAGGGCCATTGAAGGCCTCAAATGCGAAACCGCCGTGCATATTTGCTACGGCTACGGCATCAAAGCCAATACTGACTGGAAAAAGACGCTGGGATCAGAGTGGCGTCAATATGAAGAAGCCTTCCCCAAGCTGCAGCAATCCAGTATCGATATCGTCTCGCTGGAGTGTCACAACTCCCATGTGCCCATGGAGCTGATTGAACTTATCCGCGGCAAAAAAGTGATGGTCGGCGCCATCGACGTGGCCAGCCACACCATTGAAACACCCGAGGAAGTCGCCAACACCTTGAGAAAAGCACTGCAGTTTGTCGATGCCGACAAGCTCTACCCTTGCACGAACTGTGGCATGGCGCCGCTGCCTCGTCACATCGCCAGGGGCAAGCTGAATGCGTTGAGTGCCGGCGCAGCGATTGTCCGAAACGAACTCTCGAACCCGTACTGAGAATACGCAAGGCCTGACGATGTCAGGCCTTGCCTGGCGCATTCGCACGTCACCCCATTCAGGACCGCCCATGTCACCTCCCATCGAGCCCTCGCGCTTTCGAGAAGCCCTCGGGCACTACGCGTCCGGTATCACAGTGATTACCTCCCACGTTGACGGCGAGCCGATCGGCTTCACTTGCCAGTCGTTCTACAGCGTGTCGATGAGCCCGCCACTGGTGTCATTCAGCGTCATGTCCAATTCAGCCAGCTATCCGAGGATGCGCCAGGCCGGCCGGTTTGCCGTCAATATCCTGTCCGGCGAGCAGGTCAGGATTTCCAACCAGTTCGCTCGGCGAGGCACAGACAAGTGGCACGGCGTAGAGTGGCAGGCATCACCACTGGGCAATCCGCTCATTGCCGGCAGCCTGCACTGGCTGGATTGCGAAATTCACGCCGAACACGTCGCGGGTGATCACCTGATCGTGATCGGCGAAGTGAAAGCCATGAACCCGCCTGAAGCGACTGCTTCGCGGCCATTGCTGTACTTCAAAGGACAGTATCGCGACCTCGCCACGCACGATGCGTGTCGGCAAGAATGAGCCGCAAGGACCGTGGCCGGATCAAGTCTTCAAATCTCCCAGCGGATCGTAAGGTGGTTTGCGCTCGTCCTTGTCGGTATTTTTCTTATCCAACGGCGCGATAGCCGGGCCAATCGGGTCTACCTGCGGATCCGATACATCCGGTGAATCCGGATCAAACCCCAGTTCATCCTGAACACTGGAATGCTCGCCCGAAGCCGGGCCTTTTGATGTGTCACTCACGGCGTTCTCCTCATTTAAAGTGGGCGAGCCTTGTCATGGAGGCGTTCAAGGTCATCCTCGACGCGCTCCACGTCGTCTTCCTGGCGCTCCGCCGGGTCGTTGGGGCGCAACGCATCGTTGTCGCGCTCTTCCTCTCCGGGTGTGCGGTCAGGGTTCGGGGTACCGGGCGGTGGTTGCTTGTATTCGGGCATGATGGCTCACCTCAAAGGGTCTACATCAATTTAGAGAAACCGCCGTGCAGCATCGTTCAACTTGTTTGCCCAAGCGTGAGATGATGCCGGCCCCTTCTGGAGAAATGCCCCGGATGTTCGAGCTCAAACCCTGCGACCCTGTCACCTTCCGTCAACAGACCCGGCGCAGCACGCTGATCGTGGCCGTGTTGTTCGTCGCCCTGGCGATGCTGCTGTCGAGCCTGGCGGTGATGCTGTTTGGTGAGCCCGGCGGTGACAATTTCCGCTTCAATGTCGGCGGTGTGTTCGCCGGGGTGCTGATCACCATGGCCCTGATCCGTGGCCCGTTCTGGACCCAGGGGTGGCTCGCGCCGGCGGTGTATGGCTGGCAGCTCAAGCGCAGCCTGATGAGCGTGACCAATGTGATGCACAAGGTCATCGAGCGGGTGCAGGCCAATGACCCGGCGGCGATCAAGGTGCTGCGCTTCTACCACTTGGGCTTGACGCAGATGCATGAGCTGGAGGCCAACTCCAGCGCCCAGGTGCAGTTGGTGGCTGAGGTCGAGGCGCACAAGGCCAGGATGCAGGCGCTGGGGATCGACACCGAACAAACCCGTCTCGACCCCGCCTGGCTGGCAGCCTTGAAAACCGCTTAAGCCAACTCGCCGATGCGCTGCTCGTCGGGCCAGAACAGCGCCGCCTGGCCACACGGCTGGGCGGCGTCATCGAGCAAGGTCCATACCACCCCGGCATGAATCATGAACGGCTGGTTGTGCGCATCCACCCGCCAACCGCTGTAGCCCTCGGCGATGCCGTTGGCGGTGACTTGCTCCAGCAGCAGCTGGCGCGCATCGCGGTCGAGGGCCGAAGCGCTGAAGCGTGAGGGCATGCCGATAAAGCTCTCGCGCGGGTATTTGAAGCACTGCAGGGCGCATTCATTCACATACGTAAATCGCGGATCTGCGCCGCCGTCATGGGCCAGCAGGCTGTAAGGTGCGTCGCGGTGCAGCCAGGCCAGGCGCTGTTGTGCGTCCAGGTGTGCCGGGGCCGGCAGTCCCTGGCCGGTCCAGTGTCGATAGGCCTTGTCCAGCACGTCTACGAAGCTTTCTTGAGAGGACACGTACAACCTCACATCATCAGTTGGGATTTTTTGCCCGCCAGCAGAACACCGCGCTGACGGCGATGGCTGCACCGGCCAGGCCAAACACCCACGGCGCCGAGGCGATCGGCAGCAGCAGGCCGGCGAGCAAGGGGCCGAGGCCGGCGCCGATATCGCGCCACACGGCATTCGAGGCCAGGGCCGACACCCGCATCGACCCGGGATTGCGCTCCGCCACCAGGGTAGTCACCAGCGGCAGTTGCAGTGCGCGCAACACCAGTACCGCCGCCGCGCCGACAATCACCCAGTAACTGCCGAACGCCGTCAGGGCCAGGGCACTCAGGAACGAAAACAGCAACAGCATCGAGGTGGCGCCAAACCGCTGGGCCGCTCGACCGCCCAAAGGGCTCAGGAGCATTTCCGAGACATAACGCAACGCCATCAGGCCGCCGGCGATCAGCACCGCATCCCCGCCCAGCAGCTTCTGCGCCTGGATCGACAGGCCGAAGATAAACAGCCCGTCCAGCGCCACGCCCTCGATAAACGACCACACTGCCACACTGTCCGGCCATTTGAAGCGTCGGCCCGGGGTGCTGTGCAAATCATGCCCGACCGTAGGCAAACCGCGCGCCATCCACAAGCCCACCAGGCAACACCCGGCCAGAATCAGAAAGATCGGACGCGGCCCGGCCCACAGCGTCAGCCAGCCGCCCAGGGGCAGCGCCAGCATCGGCCCCAGGGCGATCAACGCCCGTGAGCGCCCGGCGCGGCGTGCGGCGCCGGCAGGTTCCGACGTGGCCAGCACTTGGGTCGACAGGTTCAACGCTGCAAAGCACAAGCCCCACACCAGGCGCAGGCAGAGCAATGCGGCAAACCCGGACAACATTGAGTTGCCCACCGCACACAACGCTGCGGCGCCGGCGGCGATCATGCAGGTCAGGCGGTCGCCGTTGCGTGCGTAGAAATTGAGCACATGCCGGTAGCCGAAAATCCGCACCAGGCGGTTGGCGGCCAGCAACACCCCGGCCTGGGCCAGGGTGATGCCGAACGCCTGGGATTCCATGGGCAGCAACAGGTAGAGCAACACGTCACTGGGCAGGCATAACGCCAGGGTCAAAGCGGCGCGGCGGGAGCGGGTATCAGCGGTGCGGAGGGCCAGGCTGGACATAAATCTGAAACATCCCGAAATATTCAGGTCGCCACGGTAGCGTTAATCAGCCCTTTTTCCCATAGGGCAACAAACGCAGACCACTGGCCACGGCGCCCAACAGTGCAAACCCGCAGCCCAGCCACAGCGCATAATGCGGGCCGCTGCCCACGGACAGGTGGAAACACAACGCTACCAGCGATGCGCCCAGCGTCTGGCCCAACAGGCGTGAAATCGCCACGATGCCGCTCGCCCCGCCACTGCGCGCCAGCGGTGCGCTGGTCATCAACGCCTTGAGGTTGGGTGACTGGAAAAAACCGAACCCGGCCCCGCACAGCGCCATGCGCCAGCCGATATCAAATGCCGAGGCGCCACTGCCCAGGGTGGCCAACGCAGCCATCCCCACGCTGAGCATCAACAAGCCGATGCCGCACAGCACGCCCAGGGACACACGGTCCGCCAGACGCCCCGCAACCAGCGCCATCACCGCCACCACCGCCGGCCATGGCGTCATCAGGAAACCGGTTTCCACCTGGCTATGGCCGAGCACCGCCTGCAACAAAAACGGCAGCGACACAAAGGCCAGGCCCTGGGCGCTGAAGGCACACACGGCCGTCAAGGAAGACAAGGCAAACACCGGGCGCTTGAACAGGTCGAGCGCCAGCATCGGTGCCGGGTGCCCGGCCTGGTGCCGCAACAGCAGCACGCCGCAGACCAGTGCCACCGCAATCACACCCAGCGTCAGCGCACCCTGGGCACCGTGCACCGCCGTGCCCAGGCCCAGCACCAGCAGGGCGAACAGCCCGGCGCACAGTACGGCGGCAAGACGGTCGAAGGCATGCCCGGTCATTGGCAGGGTCGGCAACGAGCGCACGCCCAACCCCAAGGCCAGTAACCCCAGCGGCACGTTGATCAGATACAACCAATGCCAGGTCGCCACCGACAGAATCGCCGACGCAGCCGTCGGCCCAAGGGTAAAGGCCAACCCCACCACCAACGAGTTATAGCCCAGCCCGCGCCCGAGCATTTTTGACGGGTAGATATGCCGCAGCAACGCCGTGTTCACGCTCATGATCGCCGCCGCCCCAAGCCCCTGCGCCACTCGCGCGGCAGTCAGGGTGAGCAGCGAGCCGGCCAACCCGCAAAATAGCGACGACACAATAAACAGCAACAACCCGCCGAGGTACACCCGGCGATGCCCCAGCACATCGCTGAGCGAAGCAAACGGCAGCACCGTGGCGATGATCGCCAACTGGTAGGCATTGACCACCCAGATCACCGAAGCGGAATCGGTGCCGATCCCCTCGGCCAGGGTCGGCAACGCCGTGTTGACGATGGCCGTGTCCAGGGTCGCCATGCCGATCCCCAGGGAGATCGCGATCACGGCCGGCAGGCGTTTATCGAGGGGCAACCCATCGGCAACAGAAGACATGAACAATCCGCGCAGGTGACTAAGGCGGTTAGATTAATGGCAGCCGCGAATTTATTCAGTGGCCGATTGGCTAACTGTCCGTATTTTCATGTTCGCGCCTATTGAAAGAGACCTCCTACATTGTCCCGCTGCAATTTTTGCGAGGGTGACGTTCCTCTGCCCTTACGAGAAACTCACTGATGGACAACGATCGTGAAACCGCGCATTGCGATGCACGCCGGCATTTTCTGCGCCTGGCGGCCACCAGCGCCGGGGCTGTGCTTCTGGCAGGTCAGTTGCCAATCGCCTCGGCTCACACGGCCGACACGTCAACCAGCATTATCGACCCGCAGCAGGCGTTGGCGCGGTTGATGGAGGGTAACAGCCGCTACGCCGCCGACGTGACAAAGCGCCGCGACCTGATGGTGGAGCGCGAGGCCTTGGTGAGCGGCCAGCATCCGTTCGCGGCAGTACTCGCTTGCGCCGATTCGAGGATTGCCCCCGAATACATCTTCGATACCGGCCTGGGGGAACTGTTTTGCGTACGGGTAGCCGGCAACTTCGTGACGGAAAACGGCCTCGCCAGCCTCGAATACGCCGTCGTGATGCTGGGGACGCCATTGATCCTGGTGTTGGGGCATGACAGCTGCGGCGCCATTTCGGCCGGGGTCAAGGCCGTCAAGGATAACGTGACCTTCCCCGGTAAAATCCAGAGTCTGGCGGATGCGATCAAGCCTTCCGTGAACAAAATCCTGAAAGCGCCCGGCAACCTGCTCGACAACGCCATTGCGCAAAATGTCCGGGACACCGTGGCACGGCTCAAGGGCGAATCGACCGTGCTGGCCGATGCCCTTGCCCAAGGAAAACTCAGCATTGTCGGCGGCACTTACCGACTGCGCAGTGGCAAAGTGGAGTTCCTGGCGTGATCAGGTTCGCCAGTGTCCAGTCTTCGTCATCACCCCTACCGCCTCGGCAAAACCCGCCTGGGGCACTGTGTTGAGCGTGACCAGCCCCACGCAGCGTGTCGGTTTCAGGGTAGCCGTGTGCGTCGCCACGCGTGCGCCCTGTTCCACACCGGCCAGCACCGCCTCGGGGATATGCAGCGCGTTCATCAGTTCCAGCA
Organism: Pseudomonas sp. NFPP28; assembly: GCF_900115535.1. NCBI lineage: Bacteria > Pseudomonadati > Pseudomonadota > Gammaproteobacteria > Pseudomonadales > Pseudomonadaceae > Pseudomonas > Pseudomonas sp. NFPP28. The sequence continues at coordinate 212,186 of NZ_FOWT01000002.1, forward strand.
CATCCTGGCCGAGCGTCACGTCATCGGCCTCGCGCAGGTACGGCACGATCACCCTGAAACCCTGCGCCGCCAGCGGCCCGCTGACCGCCGCAAACACGTGCACATCCGCCGCCAGCAAGATGATCGCATGGCCGTCCTCCGGCCCGAACTGCTCATAACGCACCTCCCCCTCATCCGTGCTCACCTGTTGCAGCGCAAACGCCGGGGCGGCGATCACCACCGTCGCCAGCAGTAAAAATCCACGACGGTCAAACATCACTCACCCCCACGATCAATTCACTGCCCAGCCAAGCGGCCAGGTATTCACCTGCCTGCATCACGCCCGCGCCCTCCCCCAGGCGTTGCACCAGGCACTCACACAGCCCGGCGAAACTGCCGTCAGCCTGTACCTGCTGCACCGCCTGAAGTTCCAGCGCATCGACCTGACGCAGCCGCGAGGTGAATTGCCGCCGCCACACCAGCAAACCGCCCGCCTGTTCCAGCATCACCGCTTCCGGCGCGGACGTTTCCTGCCACAGCGCCGACCAGATAGCCTCGGCATTGGTGGTCAAGCCGTGGCAACGCAACGACGGTGTGAGCTGCAATACCGCCGTGTCCCAGTCCAGCTCGGCCAGCGCTTCCAGGGCCAGCGGTTGCGCGTCAGCGGCGACAAAGGCCTCATTCAGGGCCGACTCGATCCAGGCCAGCTCATGCACATCCGGATTCAGTGGAAACACATCCTTCAAGGTGGCGTGGAACCCCTCGGGGTACGCATCCAGGGTCCAGGCATGGGGCGGATGGTTGTCGATATGGGTAATGCTCGCGGCCAGAAACGCTTGCTCTCCAAGCCAACGGCGCAGGTTGGGGAACGCCTGTTCGAGGCAGCCCACCAACTGGGCGCGGTAATTGTTCTGGTACACCGCCAAACCGACGTGATTGCTGCCCAGCAACTGCGCGGATTCATCGGACGCGTTCACCAGCCAGCGGCGAAAAGCCTGCTGAAATTGCGCCAGGTTCATAGCGCCGCCCCCAATGTCCGGGCCATCGACAGTTCCTGAAGCAGCTCGGCGAGCGGCGGGATCTCATCATCACGCTCGATCATGGTCGCCACCGGCCCCAGCCGTTGCATGGCCCGTGCGTACAGTTCCCAGACGCCGGTGCACACCGGGCTGTCATGGCTGTCGATCAAGATGTCACGGCCCTGGCTGTGGCCGGCCAGGTGCACCTGGCGTACTCGCTCGGCGGGGATGCCGTCGAGAAACGCCAGGGCGTCGAAACCGTGATTGCTCGCACTGACAAACACATTGTTGACGTCCAGCAGCAGTTCACAGCCGGTGCGCCGGGCCATGGCCGTGATGAACTCCCACTCGGTCATGCAGGCACCCTCGAACGCCAGGTAACTCGATGGGTTCTCGAACAGCATCGTACGGCCCAGCACGTCCTGGGCCTGGTGGATATTGGCGCAGACCCGGTCCAGCGCTTCGTCGGTGTAGGGCACCGGCAACAAGTCATGGGCATTGAAACCGCCACTGCGCGACCAGCTCAGGTGGTCGGAGACAAACAGCGGTTCAATTTCATCCACCAGCGACTTGAGGCGCCGCAGGTAATCGGTGTCCAGCCCTTCGGCGGTGCCGATGGACATGGACACGCCATGCAGTGCCACCGGGTAGCGCTCGCGCACCTGGCGCAGGATGTGCCGGGGCTGGCCGCCCGCGACCATGAAGTTTTCGGAGATCACTTCGACAAAATCCACGGGCACCGAAGTCTCCAGGAAGTCGCAGTAATGCTCCTTGCGCAGCCCCAGGCCGTAGCCTGAAAAGTGAGGGTTGGATGTCGACATGACGGATCTCCGCAACGAATAAGTGGCGAGCCCACACAGGGCCCGCCGGGTGGATTACTTCGGTTCGGTCAAGGTGCCACCGGCCTTGAGGCACTCGGACGGGGTCTTGACGATCACGCCTGCGCCCTTGCAGCTGTTGAGACCCTTGCAGTCGTTCTTGGCGGTGGCACACAGGCTGGTGCCTTTACAGGTGTTGACGCCGTAGCAGCGCCCGGGTTTTTCCTGTTGGTCGGCGGCGCTGGCGGCGCTGGCGAATGAGGCCGAGGCCATGGCGATAAGGGCGGCAGCGGCAGCGAGGCTCAGGCGGGATTTGAGTGCAGTGTTCATGGGTGTTTCTCCAGGGTTGGGGTGAATTACTTGATAACGGACGCAGCGTCTTCGATGACCTTCGCCACAGCCTCGGGCTGGGAGATGTACACCGAGTGGCTGGCCTTGATTTCGGTGACCTTGGAACCGGCACGCTTGTACATCCAGCGCTGCAGGTCGGGGCTCAGGGCACGGTCTTCGGTGGAGACCACCGCGTAGGTCGGCTTTTTGTGCCAGGCCGCGGCCCACACGGTGCCGCCGAACAGGGCAGTGGTCGCGGGCACCTGGGAGGCGGCCATGAAGTCGGTGCGGTTGGTGGTCAGGTCGGCGGCAAAGTCGGCGTTGAACCTGGCACGGTCGAAGAACAGGTGACCGTCGCGGCTCTGCTTGATGTCATCGCCGGGCGCCGGCATGGAGCCGATCAACTGGGCCATGTTCTCGCCCACTTCCGGTTGCAGCGCCGACACGTAGACCAGCGACTTGACCTTGTCGCGGTCGCCGGCAATCGAGATCACCCCGCCACCGGAACTGTGACCCACCAGCACCACCGGGCCGACTTGCTGCTCCAGCACTTCGCGCGCCTCGGCCACGTCGGCGGCCAAATTCTCGTGGCCCTGGTGCACCACCGTGACCTTGTAGCCTTTGTGAATCAGGATGTCGTGCACCACACGCCAGCCGGAGCCGTCGACAAACGAACCGGGCACGATCACCACGCTTTTACCGGTGCCGGGCTGTGGGGCATCCGCGGCCTGGGCCAGCATCGGAACGGTCAAGGCCATGGCAATGGCCAGGGAAGAAAGCATACGCATGGGAAATCTCCATCAAAGTTAAGAACGTTTGCCCAGCATCAGGCGGTCCAGCGACCAGGCCCCACCGCCATAAGCCAGCAGCGGCAACAACAGCCCCGCCCAGGTCAGGTGCACCGGCCAGGCATCGGGGTACACAAACACCTCGATCACCAGGGTCATGCCCAGTAGCGCGGCGGCGGCCGGACGGGTCAGCAGGCCCAGCACCAGCAACAGCGGGAACAGGTGCTCGGCGTAGGTCGCCAGGTGCGCCGCCCACTCCGGCGGAATCAGCGGCAAGGCGTACTCCGAGCGGAACAGCGTGTAGGTCGACGGCTTGAGTTCAATCCAACCGGTGACCTTGGTGCGTCCCGACAGAAAGAACACCGCCGCGATCGCCACCCGGGCCACCAGCAACAGCAGGGCTTCGGGCAGCAGGCGCTGGATCACGGTTGCTCCGTGAGGCTGCCGAAGCCTTTAGGGGTCTTGATCTGGGTGCAGGTGCCTTTGTCCACCAGCACCCAGGCATTGCCCTGGTAGTCGGTGGTGGCGGTGCCGGCACACGAGGTGCCTTTGCCGGCGGCGCAATCGTTGGCACCGGCAAGGGACACGCCAAAGCATTTTTCCTGGGGCTTGGGCTCGTCGGCGTGGGCCACGGCCGCGAAGGCGCTGAGGGACAGCGCAAGGGTTGCAGCGAGGGCTGCGTAAGGACGCTTCATAAGAGTCTCCTGGCTTGACTGAGGGTGGCCAGGGCGCTTGGGGTCGGTGACCGCCTGCGCCAGCTGGTGAGCAGAGTTAAAGCCAGGCGTGTATCCGCTCTGTGTCGCGAACGCGACAGAACGTCATGCAGGTGTATCAGGATGGTGCAGGGATACAGTTCGATACACAGTCAATAAAACAGTGCCAAAACCCCGGCGCTTTATTCGGCATCCCGAACGACACAATTAGAAATATTCGCCTTTCCGAACGAAGGCCCTCCCGTGTCGTCGACGACCGCAAAAATCACCATAAATTTCATGCGGTTGTTGTCATGTTTGTTACATGCCAACTGGCATACATTCTGCTTTATCAGTATTTCTAGTAATAAAATGTTTCAGCTCTGAGACAGTCTCATCCCCTGAAACAGGCTCCGTGACGTCACCATAAAAACGACCACGCCCCAAAGGAGGGCAGCCTTTAACACGGTTGATCGACATCATTTTTCCAAGACTGCTGCTGCACATCTGTACCCCAAAAAGGGCGAATGGCCTGATCGCCAATAACAAGCCTGACTATAAAAAGGACGATTTGATGAGCTCGAGCAAGAACCACGCAGTGTCCTTCCTGGACGCAGACCATCCCGCGCCGGCCGCCCCTGACAGCACCCTGGGCTTTGGCCCCTATCTATTACTGGCCAAGCAGCATGTGTTGTTGCGCAACGGCGTGCCGGTCACCCTGGGCAGTCGCGCGCTATACCTGTTGATTGCCCTGGTGACCCGTGCGGGAGAATTGCTGGAGAAGGCCGAACTGATCGCCTTCGCCTGGCCCAAGGTGGTGGTGGAGGAATGCAACCTGCGCGCACAGATCGTCGCGCTGCGCCGCGCGCTGGGTGACGATGGCAACTGCAGTTATATCGTCACCGTGCCGGGCCGCGGCTATCGCTTTGTCGCCCCCGTCACCGTACAGGCGGCCAGTGAAGAGCACCTGCCCGCGCCCTATGTGCGTGTGGATGAGCCCAACCTGCCGACGCCGACGGCTGAGGTGATCGGCCGCGACGCCTTGATCGCCAGCCTGGCCGACCAGGTCATGAGCCAGCGCTTCGTCACCCTCACCGGCCCCGGCGGAATCGGCAAGACCACTGTGGCCATGGCGGTGGCGCAGCGTCTGGCCGGTGAACTCAATCTGGGCACGTGCTTCGTCGACCTGGCCCCCGCCACTGGCGGGCAATGGGTGGCCGGCATGCTCGCCAGTGCATTGGGTATCCAGACCGTCAGCGCAGACCCGCTGCACTGTGTGGTCGCCAGCCTGGCCAACCGCCGCTTGCTGCTGGTGCTCGACAATTGCGAACACGTACTGCCGGCCACCGCCGACGTGGTCGAAATCCTGCTGCGCAGCGCCCCGCAATGCTGTGTGCTTACCACCAGCCGCGAACCGCTGCGTGCACACGGCGAACGGGTGCATGACCTGGCGCCGCTGGAGGTGCCCGACGCACACGCCCACCTCAGCGCCCAGCAAGCCCTGGCATGGTCCGGCGTGCGTCTGTTTGTGGAACGCGTACGCGCCCTCGACCCGGGTTTTGTGTTCACCGACGCCGACGTCGCGGCCGTCAGTGCGATCTGCCGCAAACTCGACAGCAACGCGCTGGCGATCGAAATCGCCGCCGCCCGCGTGCGCACCTTTGGCATCCAGGACCTGGTGGGCCTGCTCGACGGCAGCTTCCGCCTGCAAATGACTGGCCGGCGTACCGCCCTCGCCCGGCACCGTTCCCTGAGCGCGACCCTGGACTGGACCTACGCCATGCTCAGCGACGACGAACAGGCCATGCTGCGCCAGCTCGCGGTGTTCACTGGTTCCTTCACCCTGGAGGCCGTCAAGACGATGACCGCCAGCAGCCGCCTGGCCCCGCGCAACGCCCTGCCCTTGCTCGAAAGCCTGATGGACAAGTCGCTGCTGATCGCCAGCGAATCCACCGTGCCCAAGCACTACCGCCTGCTGGAAACCACCCGCGCCTACGCCCTGGAAAAACTCGACGAACAGGGCGAAACCCGTACCACTTGCCAGCGTCATGCGCGCTATGCGCTCGGCGTGCTGCAGGAAGCCGGGCGAACCCTGGATGGCTTGTCGCCGGGCACCTGGCTGGCCCTCTACGCTGCGCAGATCAATACCATCCGGGCAGCCCTCGACTGGGCCTACTCGCCCACCGGCGACCTGTCCCTGGGCATCGAATTGACCCTGGGCGGCGTGCCGTTGTGGCTGCGGGTGTCCTTGATCAGCGAGTGCCGCAGTTGGGTCGACAAAGGCCTGGCCAGCGACGCCCTCATCCCGCTGCCCTTGCGCCAGCGCATGTTGTTGCACACCGCCCTGGCCAGCGTGCTGATGCTCACCTACGGCACCGGCGGCCCGATGCGCGACGCCTGGCGCCAGGTATGCGAAGACGCCCGCGACCTCGGCGATGCCGAGCACAAGTTGCGTGCCCTGTGGGGCCTGTGGACCGACCGCTGCGGCTGCAACCAGTACACTGAAGCCCTGGAACTGGCCGAGCGCTACATCGCGCTGAACAACAGCGGCAGCCAACAATTGCTCGGCAAGCGCATGCGTGCCGTGGCGCTGTTCCATATGGGTGACCTGATGGGGGCACGGCAGAACATCGATGAAGCCCTGGGCTCGCCGTCGGCACCGCGTTCGCACATCATCGACCTGCAATTCGACCAACGCATCGCCGCCCGCTGCCTCAAGGCCAAGGTGCAACTGCTTGAAGGCGATGTCGACCCGGCGCTGCGCCTGATCGGCAGTTGCGTCGACGAAGCCATCTCCCTCGAACACCCTGCGACCCTCTGGTACACCCTGTGCCTGGGTGCCATACCCCTGGCACTGCTGGCATCCAACCTGCCGAAAGTGCGCTATTACCTGGGCCTGCTGCAAGACAGCACCACCGGCCAGGACCTGCATATCTGGCGGCAATTTCGCCTGTGTTTCGAAAACATCCTGCTGATCCGCGAAGGCGCCCCGGAAACCGGCGTGCCGCAACTGGGCGAAGCCTTGCATCACCTGCAAGGCCAGGGCGACAGCCAGCTCTACAGCCTGCTGCGCTGTGAGTACGCCCTGGGCCTGGCGCGCCTGGGCCTGGAAAAACTCGCCCTGGAAGTGCTCGAAGACACCCTGCAATTGGCCCTCGGCCGCCATGAACGTTGGTTCGTGCCGCAAATACTGCGGATCAAGGCGCAACTGATCCTGCGCCAGGCGCACTACGGCTCGGTGGACAAGGCCACCGTGCTGCTGCGCCAGGCCTGGGTGGACGCGCAGTTGGCGGGCGCGCATTTTTGGCGGGCGCAGATCGCGACCGACCTGGCGCGGTTGCAGGAACCCAAGTTGCGCATCGCCTCGTTGCCGCGGCTCCAGCACCGGTAGTGATTGAACATGGGATGAATCGCACAAGCTTTTACAGCGGTGAAATGACCCTGTCAGGCAGACCAGGATAAGTACTCGCTCAAACCGTCGGAGTGGACCAACGACAACCACGATGTCGGAATTGATTGAACCCAGCAGTAAGAAATGGAACTGATGGAGGCGCTCTGGACACTCATGATCGGCTTCCGTCCCGGCTAATGAAGGACCCTACCTATGTTTCCATTTCTTGCTGCAATCATTCCCGCCTTGATTGGCGCTGGCAAAGCAATCGCTGTCGGTGCCGTCACCGGTGTGGCCACTGCCGGCGCCACCTACGGCACAGGTAAAGCGATTAAAGCCATAGCAGGTGACAAGACGGCTAAACCAGCACCCGACAAGGAACCAGCCGCCGCGCCCCCCAAAAAACCGCCGGTATCGCTTGAGCCGTCCTGGAAAGCCTTGAAAAACGAGGTCCCCGAACATCTGCGCCCCCCGGAAAAACCTGCCGTGAAAGAGGCGACCTCTGTCGATTCACCTGGCCCCTCAGTCGATACCGCCCTCGAAAAGGCGCCAACAGTCGTAGGCGCAGCCAATCCGGTTGCGCCTGTCTTACCCGTTGTGGCGGCGGCCCCAACCTCTGGAGCCATGCGCGTCTGATCTGAAGTAAAGGCGATGACACCGTCTTTACTTCAGATCAGACGGGCTGCCACCAACCAGTCCGCTACTGCCTGGAATGCGGCATCAGGTACCGGGTCGCCAGCCACCGCCTTTTTTGCGATGTCCGCTGCCAGGGTTTTGTCCGGCGCATGGGGAATGCCCAGGTCATACGCCTCCTGCAGCATCAACAACGCATCCTCCGGCGAAGCCCGGCACACGATCACCGGCACCGGCGTTTCCCCGCGCACATAACGCACGCCAACCACCCAACCGTCGGTGGTGCCGATCATCAAGGACGCACGGCCCAAACCCAACTTGGTCGCCAGTGCCTGCATCTCGTTGCGCTGGCGGCGGCGTTCGCTTTTGATCAGCGGGTCGCCGTCGATGTCCTTGCGTTCGCGCTTGGTCTCGCTGCGGGTCATCTTCATGTCGCGGCCGAACAGCCAGCGTTGCATCATCACGTCCACCCCGCCCACCAGGATGAATGCGCACAGCACGGTAAACACCAGCGGCTTGAGCACCAGGAAGAATGTCGACTGCATGCACTCGGCACCGCAGCGCGACGACTCCATCAGCGCCTGCAATGCATGCTTGCCCACCACGTAGAACGCGATTGCCAGCACCTGCACCTTGATCAGGCCCTTGATGAACTCCACCAGGTTGCGCAGCGCAAAGATCTTCTTCATGCCCTCCGCCGGGTTGATGCGTTTGAACTCGGGTTTGATCGGGTCCGTGGAGAACACAAACCCGCGCATGGTGATGATATTGGTCAGGATCACCACGCCGGTGGTCACCGCCATCACCGGCAACGTGATGCCGATCACCAGTTGCTCGGCATGGTCGAGCACCCGTGGCCACACCGTGGCGAACGGTTCGACGTAGATCAGCGCGGTGAGGTCGATCAGCGCCGTGACCTGGGCCTTGGCCCGTGGCGCCAGAATGGAAATGCACAGCGTGCAAAACAGGATGACCATGCCCGACACCAGGTCCTGGCTCTTGGCAACCTGGCCCTTTTTGCGTGCGTCCTGGAGTTTCTTGTCCGTGGCTGGCTGGGATTTTTCTTCGCTGGTATCGGCCATGGGCTACTCCATGCCGGCCAGGGTCTTGAGCAGTTCGACCGTGCCGCGAAACTCCGCCAGTTGGTCGAGCATCAGCGGGATCAGGAAGCCGATGTAGACCACCATCAGGATCGTGAAAAACAGGTTTTTCACCGGCAGCGACAGGTCGAAGATATGCAGGTTCGGCGCCATGCGCGACAGGTAGGCGAGCATCAGGTCGGTCACCAGCAGTGCGATCAGCAACGGCGAGACCATCAGCACGCCGACGCGCATGATCTGGTCAAGGATCGACAACACCGCCAGCAGCGCCGAGCTGGCGAACACCGGCGTGAACGCGGTGACCGGCCAGAGCTGGTAGCTGTGGTAATAGCCGTCGACCATCAGGATGAACCCGCCGGACATGAAGAACAGCGTGATCAGCATCACCGTGAGCAGGGTCGCCATCACGCTGGATTCCCCGGACGACAGCGGGTCCACCAGTTGCGCCATGGTCGAGCCGCGTTGCAGGTCGATCAACTCCCCCGCCACCTCGGCGGCCCAGAATGGAATGCCGAACAGCAGGCCGATCAAAATACCGATCAGGAATTCCTTGATCAGCAACCCGGCGATAAACAGGCTGCCGTGCTCCGGCATCGATGTCAGCGCGTCGAACACCGGGAAGAACATCGGGATGGAAATCGCCACGGCCACACAGCCGCGAATCATGCCGGTGAGGCCCAGGCGGTTGAACGCCGGGGTGATCACCACCACGCCCATGGCACGGCAAGCGGCAAGCGACGCGGAGCTGATCACCGGGTAGGCGACTTCGAGGAACTGCGCGGTCAGGCTGGCATCCATGGGCGGTCAGCGCGTCCACATCGCAAAGTTGTCCAGCACCTGGCCGCCGAGTTCCGCCACCTGCCCGGCGAGTACCGGCCCCAGGAACACGATGGTCAGCAACACCGCGACCAGCTTCACTACCTGCGGTAATGTCTGGTCCTGGATCTGCGTCAGCGCCTGGAACAGGCCCACGCTCAAGCCCACAAGAATCGCCACGCCCAGCGCCGGTGCGGAGAGCATCAGCACCGTCATCAGCGCCTGTTTCATCAATGACAGGAATACGTCCTGGCCCATGGGTCGTGCCTCAGCCGTAACTCAGAATCAAACCGTGCATCAAGCGCGACCAGCCGCTCAGGGACACGAATAAAAAAATCTTCAGCGGAATGGAGATCAGGTTCGGCGAGACCATCGACATGCCCATGGCCATCAGCACGTTGGACACCAGCAAGTCCACCACCAGGAACGGGATGTACAGCAGAAAGCCGATCTCGAAGGCGCGGGTCAGTTCCGAGCTGACGAACGCCGGGATCAGCACCACCAGGTCGTCGTCACGCAAATCGGCGCGTGCTTCAGGCGACCAGATGGTCTCGGTGGCCTGCACGAAAAAACCGCGCTCGGACTCATTGGCAAACCGCTTCAGGTGCGCTTGCAACGGTGGACGCAATGCATCGCCCAAATCCTTGAGTTGCTCCACATGCTCGATGTTGAGGTCGCGCCCCTCCACCTGCCGGTACATGTCGCCAATCAACGGCGTGGTCACGTACACCGACAGGATCAACGCGATGCCGTACAGCACCAGGTTCGGCGGCGTCTGTTGCACGCCAAGGGCGTTACGGATCAGGAACAGCACCACCGAGATCTTCATGAACCCGGTGAGTGTCACCACCGCCAGCGGGATCAGCCCGATCGTCGCAACGACCAGGATGATCTCGATCAGGTTCGGCTGATAACCGGTCATGGGGTGGCAAAACTCAGCAGGCGCACACCCAGGCCGTCACCGATTTTCACCAGTTGGCCCTGGCCGACGCGGCGGCCGTTGACCATCAGGTCGACGCTGTCCACGCCCGGCGTGTCGAGCTGCAACAGGCTGCCGGCGCCCAGTTCACGCAATTGCGCCAGGGTCAGTTCCAGGCTGCCCACCTGGCACACCAGTTTCAACGGCAGGGCATCCAGCGCAACGGCGGCATCAACATCAGTCATGGGGTTCTCCGGTTCCACAAAGGGGGCTTTCAAGGCTTCCTGCAGGCGCAGGACTTCGCCCTGGTATTGGCAGCGCGCCTGCAGGCGGCCATCGAGGTCGAGCAACAGGCCCGGGCCTTGTTCCAGCATCAGCACATCACCGGGGCGCAGGCTGCGCAGTTCACCGAGGGACAGCCACTGGCGCCCCGCCACCACCGCCAGGGTCTGGCGCAGGCCTGGCAAGGGGTCGGGTTCGACCTCGGCGTATTGCGCCAGCAACTGCGTGACCAGTACGGCGGCGCTTTCGCTCAGGTCCAACTGGGCGCTCATGGCGGGCTGGTTGCCGAAGGTCAACTCCAGCGCCAGCCGCAGGGCAAACACGCCCTGCTCATCACCGGCTTCGAGCACCTGCAGCGGGTGACCGAGCAACGGCTCCAGGCTTTCGATCAGGTCGAGCAACGCCAGCTCCAGCAACAACGCGCGCGGCAGCGCAGGCAACGGCTGCACATCGAACGGCAGCGCCAACGGCAGCATCAGTTGCTCCAGCGCCGCAGCGGGCAAACTCAGGCGCATCGCGGCACCGCCAAGCGACAGCGGCACATGACGCGGCGCGTCAAGGCGGCGCGCTGCGGCGGCCCAGCTCACGCGCAAGTCCTGCCCGCCGCAACGGCCCTGCCAGGGACGGCAGCGGCGGTGCAATTGGTTGTGCAGAGCCAGTAACGCCGGGTCGTGGTGGGTCAGCCACGGCGACAGCGGATCGGCAAGGGCTGGAATCATGTGCCGGCGCCTTCATCACGCAGCTCGCCCACCCGGCGCTCGGCGCTTTCACGCCCCTCAAGCAGGCTTTGCCAGGCCTCGGACTGTCGCTGGCGGCTCAGGCGCTCCTGACGGAACACATCGCGCTCGCGCTCCTGGCTTTGCAGCGTGGTGGACACGTGAGCCACATCGTTTTCCAGTTGCTGCTGGTCATCCGACAGGCCGCGCAGGCGATCCTGGGCGGCCTGCCAACTGGCGACCGACAGGCCTTCGGTCAGGGACGCATAAACCTGCCGCGCTTCTTCGGCAATCGCCTCACGGTGCAGGCGCAATTGCTCCTTGGCGTCGGTCAGCACACCGTGGGTCTGCTCGCAGCGTTGCTGCTGCGCGGCCAGTTGGCTGGCGGCCCGCTGTTCACGCAACACCCGCAGGGTTTGCAGGGTGCGTAGTTGTTGGGTTTTCATTGATTTGCTCCTTGTTCATGCCAGTACCCGGCGCATGTGGGCCAGGGTCTGTTCCAGGTTGCTCGGCTCACCCGCGTTCTGGCGCAGGAAGGCTTCGATAGCGGCGTGGCGGTTGATCGCTTCATCGGCCAAAGGATCGCTGCCGGCGGAGTACTCCCCCACGCGGATCAGCATTTCGATCTCGCCATACCGCGCCATCAATTCACGCATGCGCATCGCCAGCCGCTTGTGCTCTTCACCGGCGACCTGCTCCATCAAACGGCTGCGACTGCGCAACACATCCACCGCCGGAAAGTAGTTGCGCTGGGCCAACTCGGCACTCAAGGCGATATGCCCGTCGAGGATCGAACGGGCCTCTTCGGCCACCGGATCGCTGGCGGCATCACCCTCGGTCAGCACGGTGTACAGCGCGGTAATGCTGCCGCTGGGCCCGGGGCCGGCGCGTTCCAGCAAACGCGGCAAGGCCGAAAAGAACGACGGCGGATAACCGCGCCGGGTCGGCGGCTCGCCCACCGCCAGGCCGATCTCGCGCTGGGCCCGGGCGAAACGCGTGAGGCTGTCCATCAACAGCAATACGTTGCGGCCCTGGTCGCGGTGGTACTCGGCCAGGGTGGTGGCGACAAACGCCGCACGCACCCGCTCGGCCGCCGGGCGATCCGAAGTGGCAACCACCGCCACCGTGCGCGCACGGGCCTGGGCGTCGAGCTGCACATCGAGCAATTCACGCACTTCCCGGCCCCGCTCGCCGATCAGGCCGATCACGATCACATCGGCTTCGCTGTTGCGGATGATGCTGGCGAGCAGCGACGACTTGCCCACACCGGGCTCACCGAAGATGCCCATGCGTTGGCCCTGGGCCAGGGTCAGCAGGCCATCGATGGAGCGAATGCCCAGGGCCATGGAACGCACGATCAACTGTCGCGAAAACGCTGCCGGGGGTTCAGCGTGCAGCGGGTAGTGCTGCAAGGCCACGGTCGGCGGCATGCCGTCGCCGTCGAGGAAATCGCCCATGGGGCTGATGACCCGGCCGAGCTGCGCATCCCCGACGGCCACGCCCAGGGTCTCGCCAGTGGCGGTGATTTGGGTGCGCGTGGACAGGCCTTCCATGGAGCCGATGGGCGACAGGATGGCCTCGTCACCGTCAAAACCGATCACCTCGGCGCTCAGGCTGCGGGCGCTGCCGGGGTCGCGCAGCTGGCACAGCTCACCGATGCTCGCCCCGGCCACACTGGCGCGCAGCAATACACCGCGAATGCTCAGCACGGTGCCGTGCATCGGCCGCGGGCGCGCCTGGGCCAGGCGCTCGCAGAGGCGTGGCAGCAGCTGTTCCAGGTTCATGCCAGGCCCTCTTCGGCAAAGGGCAGCAGGCTGCGACGCAGGTTCTGCAATTGGGCGTCGAGGCCCAGCTCCACGGAGCCGGCCGGGCTGTTCAGGCGAGCCTGTCCGGCGCTCAGCTGTTCATCCGCATCCACCGCAATCGCCAATCCCTCCAGCTTGAGGCGTTGGCGCAGGGCATCCACGTCCGCCGGCGGCACCCACAAGGTCAGGGCCTGGTCCTGGCGAAATGCACTCAACGCCTGGCGGGTACTGCGCACCACACGCTCGGCGTTGTCCAACTCCCCCAGCACTTCATGCACGATACCCAGGGCCAGGTCGACCAGGGACGTTTCCAGACTGCTCAAGTAATGCTGCACCTGGGCTTGGGTAGCGAGCAGCAGTTGCGCCACCTGTTCAGCGCCGGCTTGCCGGGCACTTTCAAAGCCCTCTGCGCGGGCACTGCTCAGCCATTGCTCGCTGTCGGCGCGGATCTGCTCGGCCTGCGCCTTGGCCGCTTGCAGGAAGGCAAAGCCATCGCTCCACAACGCGGCGTCTTCGGCGCGCAGGATGCGGGCGGTGGGACGGCTTGGCAGTTCACTCATGGCGTGATCTCCTCGGCCAGCAGGCACGCAGCGGCGGCCTGGACGATTTCCAGGTCGCGCGGTACACGGGCGCCGTGGCCCTGGGGAAAGGCAAAGCGCAAACGCAGCCAGCCCTGCCAGTCGGCGTGCTGGGCGTGCAGCCAGGCCGCGACACAGCCCTGGCCATCGCGGTCGACGGCGTCGACCAACTCGACCGGCTCGCGCAGCAGATCCGCCGCACCACCGAGTTGGCGCAAGGCCAGGGCGCTCACGAAGACCTCAGCGCCCAGGCCTTCGCGCAATTCGTTGACCACCTCGCGACGGATCTCGCGGCTCAGGGTCGGGGCGTGCCAGATGGCGCCGCACAACCTCGGCAAGCGGGCAAACTGTGCCGGCGACAACAACAGCACCGCCAAGTCCGCCGCCATTGGCGTGGTCAATTGCGCCATGGGTGCCAGTTGATAATGGCTGACCAGCAACTGCTCCAGGCGCTGGCGAAAGCGTGGCTGGCCCTGCATCGCCTGCAGCACGGCGTCTGGCAATTCATCGGTAAAACATGCCCCCAGGCTCGGCCCGCGCACAAACCGCAGCGGTTCGGCAATCAGCCCCTGCCAGCGTTCGAACAAACTCATTCACCCTCCTTGAGCACATACAACGCCTGGGACTGACGACGTGCCCACTGCTGACGGGCGAGCACACCTACCGCACCGAGTGCGATCAGCAACAAGGCCCCGAACATCAGCCGCGCCTGGGCCAGGTTGTCTTCCAGCAGCCACAGGCCCATGAAGCGCGCCAGGCGCGGTTGCGCCGGGTTCTGGCTGATGGCGACGGCGGCCTTGATCGCCGTCACCGAAACGCCGTCGTAACTCAGCCCGGAAATACCGTTGGCGACCAGGGTCTTGATCTGCGGGATCAGCGTATTGATGTCGGTGCCCGGGTCGTAACGCACCAGTACCGAGGCCGATGACGGCGAGATCACGCGCTTGAGCAGGTCGTTGTCCGGCAGCACCACGTGCACGCGGGCAGCGACGATGCCGTCGATCTGCGACACCGAATGCGAAAGCTCTTCGCTGAGCGCATAGATCATCTGCGCCCGCTCCTGCACCGGCGACGACACCAGGCCATTGCCCTTGAACACCTCGCCCATGTTGGAAAAACTCTGCTGCGGCAGGCCGGCGTTGTCGAGCAGGGTCATGGCTTCGGCAAAGCGTGACTCATCGACCACCACCTTGAGCTGGCCGTTGTCCTGGGCCTTGCGCTCGGCCGGGACGCCACCGCGCAGCAGTACCGCGACCATGGCGTTGGCGTCGCGCTCGCTGAGGTTGGTGTAGAGGTCGGTGTTGCACGCCTGCAACAGGCTGGCGAGCAGGCCGATCAGCAACAGGCGCAGCGCACGGTTTGGGCTTGGCATGATGTTATTGCCCCTTGAGCAGCGTGTTGGCGGACCCGGAAATCTGCGTCGCACCGCGCACCACCATCTGGGTTTCGATGGAGTAATCGAACATCTTGCCCAGGGAGTGGACGATCTGGTCGACCTGTTGCTCGCCGACTTTTTTCCCGGGTTCACCCTGGGGCGAAGCACTGGCGGTACGGATTTCTGCCTGGGCCGGCGGCGGTGCCGAAGGATTATTGGTGAGCAGGTCGGCGCGCTCGGAAAACGCCCGCGTACGGTCGATGAAACTGTTCATGCGCTCCATCAGGCCCGAGCCGATCTGGTGCGGGCTGGCGCCTTCGGGCATGCCCTTGGCGGTGTTGGCCATGTGCTCGAACAGGTTCTGCGAGGCCCCGGCGGGCCCCGCGCCGGCAGACGGCGGCAGCGCCGAAGCGCCGGCGGCGAGACTGATAGTCATAGGGGCTTCCTACTCTTCGTCGTCATCGGACATGGCGTCGTTCAGCAGTTCCTGCATCTTCGGCATGATGATGAACTGGCCGCCGTAAGTGACCGCCTGGGTGATGAACGAATCGGTGAGTTCGGCGTCGGTGGGCTCGGCGGGCTTATCGGCGGCCTTGGCGTTATCCACCGCCGCGTTGAACCTGGCTTCAGGGCTGGCGCCACCAGGGGCGAGATTGCTGTCTACGGCCGTTACGGACATGGTGCTGCTCCTTTACTGGGTTGGGGTTTCGGTACTGACTTGGGCGCCACGGAACACCCGCACACCGCGCTCGCGCGCCACCGGGGCGGCGGCGACCTTGGGTTGCAGGTGATCGACATGCTGCTGCACCAGCGCCAGGTACGGCGGTGGCCCGGACACGAACACTTCATCGCCCTCGGGGCCGTTGCGCATGGACAACTGCTGGCCGAACACATCGAGGTTACCGAGGTAGGCCTGCAACTGGTCGAGGTCCAGGGCGCTGGCCTTGAAGAGCCTGGTGCTGATTTCATCGCTGGCGTTGAGGTACAAGAGGTTGCCGTCGAAGTACCAGGTGAGGCCGTTGGTGCTGCACAGGGTTTGCAGGAACTCCCCGGCGGTGGCCGCGCGAATCGTGCTGCGGGCCTTGCCGCGAACCTTGTCGGAGAGCACCAGCGGCACATCGAGGTTGTGCCCGAATTCTTCCAGGGCACTGCGCACGTCCTGGTCCACCAGCACGTAGGCGTAGGGTTGGGAGAACCAGTCAGGCTCTTGGGCAGCGTGGGCGAAACTGGCGCTGAACAGGCATAGGACAGCCATCAAAAATATGCTTACATGGCCTCCGCCTTCGCCAGACGAGTTGTGACGATGACCCCTAGATTTCTGCTCGCCAGTACCCTGCTGCTGACCGCCTGCGCCCACCCACCTGCGACCGATGCCGACAAGTCCCTGCAACTGGCCAATGACCTGAGCCAGCGCGGCGACTACGCCAGTGCGGCAGCGCTGTACGAGCGGGCGGCGCACCAACCCGGCGCGGGTATCGAGCTGTGGCTCAAGCTCGGCCAGGCCAGGCTCGACGCCAAGGATGCGGCGGGCGCCGAGCGCGCCTTCCAGCAGGCCCTGGGGTTCGACGCCCGCAATGCCGAAGCCCTGCTCGGCCTGGGCACCGCGCAATTGCAAGTGGGCAAGACTCAGCGCGCCGTCACCGCCCTGGGCCAGGCGGCCGGGATCAGCGGCTTGCCGGTTGCGTACACCCGCCTGGGTGTCGCGCAGATCCTCAATGGCCAGGCCGCTGCGGCGCAAACCGCGTTCGCCAGGAGCCTGAGCCTCAAGCCCGACGACCTCGACAACCGCTGCAACCTGGCCCTGGCGTATGCGCTGGGCGGGCAGTCGCAGCAGGCGTTGGACACCATCGCTCCCGTTACCCAGTCGCCCCGTGCCTTGGCGCGGCATCAGCGCAATGAGTTGTTGGTGATGGTGTTGACAGGACATGAAGACCGCGTCGCTGCGCTGCCGTTGGACGATATTCCCGCAGCCGAAAGGGCGCGGTTGGTGGATGAAGCCAAGCGGATCAAGGCGATCAGTGATCCGCTGGCCCAGGCACGAGAGCTGGGGTTGGTTGATTCGCGTTGAATCTGTTGTGGATGAGCGTTCTGTGGTGAGCAGGGTTGTTGTGGTGAGCGGGCCTGTTGTGGCGAGCGGGCTTGCCCCGCGTTGGGCTGCGAAGCAGCCCCAAAACCAGGCGCTGAGAACTGTCTGTTGGAATGCGGTGAATTTGACAGGGGCCGCTTCGCGCCCCAACGCGGGGCAAGCCCGCTCGCCACAACAAGCAACACAGCTCATTGCTTGCCCCCCGCCGCATCGGCCTTGGCTTCCTGCTGATCCTTGCGCCGCTGCAATTGCTCGCGGTCAAACCCTTCGATGTACACCTGGGCAGCGCGGCCCACTGGCGCGGCCATGGCCGGCCCTGTGGGGCGGCCTTGGGTCAGGTCCTGCTTGCGCTCGACCATCTGCATCAGGTTCAAATTGTTCGCACAGCCCAGCGCCAACGTCGGCTTGAAATCCTCGCCCAGCCCAATGGTGTCCGTCGCCGGGGGTTGCTGGCATTGGGTCGGCAAGCCATCGGCGCGGTATTCGGATGAGTAGTACGTCGGCGCCAGGTGGGTCTGGCAACCCATCAGCGCCAGGGGCAACAGCAGCAACACACGTAAAACATTCATGGCAGGCCCCCTGATCAATTCATGTAGAAACCGAACGCCCCGCCGCTGCGCGGTCCGGTGGTCGCTGCGGTAGCCGGTGGTGCGTCGAGGGGCGTGGCGAGGGTGCGACCGCGCACCGGCTCCACCAGGTACGGCGTAATCAGGATCACCAACTCGGTTTCATTGCGCTGGAAGCGCTTGGAGCGGAACAGATTGCCGAGGATCGGCAGGTCACCCAGCAGCGGCAGTTTCTCGATATCCTGGCTGCTTTCCCGCTGGAACAGCCCGGCGATGGCGAAGGTCTGCCCACTGCCGACTTCCACCCGCGTATCGGCGCGGCGCACGCTGAAGGACGGCACATGAAAGTTGCCGAAATCCACGGTGCCGCCACTGACCACGCTGCTGACTTCCGGGCGCACTTGCAGGGCGATGCGGCCGTTGGGCAGCAGGGTCGGGTTGAACAACAGCGACACGCCGAACGACTTGTATTCGATGCCCACCAGGTCGCGGTTGACCGGCACGGGGATCGCCACTTCGCCACCGGCGAGGAAGCTGGCGGTCTGGCCGGTCATGGCGGTGATGTTCGGCTCGGCGAGAATCTGCAGCACACCGTTGGCCTGCAAGGCGTCGAGCATGCCGTCGATATTCACATTGCCCGAGCCTGCGCCCGCTGCGGCCAAGCCACCCGCCGAGGCTGCGGCCAATGGCCCGCCGGTGATCAGGCCGAACGAGAACGTGCCGTTGTTGAACATCGCGTTCCAGTTCACGCCGTAGTGCAGCAACTCCGAACGGGACACTTCGGCAAAACGCACCCGCAAGTTCACTTGGGCGGCCCCTGCGTACTCGGTGGTGTTGATCGCGCTCTGGAAACCCTGCCCCTGGGGATTGAGCAGCGCGTTCAAGTCCGTGGCTTCCGCTACCGATCCCACGGTGCCTTTGGCGATCAGACGGTTACCCGCGCCGCTGATCTGCGCAGCGTTGCCGGGATGCAATGCCTGCATCGGCGCCGTCACCGCCTGGCTGGCGCTGCTGACGGCCAGGCTCAGGCTCGCCAGTTGCTGACCGTCACTGCCGAGGGCGATCAGGCTGGTATTGCCCGGCGCCTTGCCGAAGATGTAGAGGGTGCCCGGTGACACCACCTGCAAGTCGGCCACATTCGGTTCGGCCACCAACACCGTGTCCACGGGGGCGACAAAATGCAGGATGCGCCCTTCGCCGGAGGCCAGGGCGATAGAACCTCCGGCACCGGCGGCGATTTCCTGAGCCTGGCTCACACACGAAAATACAGTCAGCAACAACACACAAAAACGCATCATGAGGCAGACGCCAGGGGAGTGACGGAAGCCGCGGCAGGCCCGCGGCGATTGGAAATCTCGGTCAAGCTGATGGTCACCAGCGCTTGCAGGTTGTACTCGGTGGCCAGTTCGCGGAACGACAGCACCGCCAGTTCCAGCTCGCCGCGCACCACCAGGCGGCGCAGGCTGCGGCGCAGTTCCGGGTGCACCAGCAACACCGCGCTGTTGACCTCGCGGGTGTGCTCGCACGCCTGGCGCAGTTGGGCGAGCAAGGCGCGGCTGACGTCCTCGGGGATCAACTCGCGCTGCGGTTCCTGGCGACGCAGGGAGCCGCGCAACTGGTCTTCCAGGCCCGGCGCCAGCACCAGCGCACCGATCACCCGGTTGCGGTCGGCGTACTGATGGCTGATCTGCCGTGCCAACGCGGCGCGCAGGTGCTCGGCCAGGCGCCCGGCATCGGTTTCACGGGCGCCCCACTCCACCATGGCTTCGAGCAGGGCGCGCTGGTTGCGGATCGACACGCCTTCGCCCACCAGCAAACGCAGGGTCTCGGCCACCCGCTGCAACGGCACCAGGCGCAGGGCTTCCTTGACCAGTTCGCCGTAGGTGGCCTCGGTGCGCTCCAGCAGCAGACGGGTTTCCTGGATGCCGAGAAAGTCGGCGGCATAGCGGCGCAGGCTGCGCTCCAGCACACCGCGCAACACCTCGTCGGGCAGCAGGAAACCGATGCCGGCGTTGCGCAACGTGTCTTCGTGCTGGCGCTCGACCCAGTGGGCGTTGCGGCCCGTGAGCGGCGAATCGGCCTGCACCGTGGCGAGGTCGAGCAACTGCACATGCACCGGATCGTCCTGCACCAGCAGGCAGTTGGTCGGCAACTCGCCTTCGCTTACCGGCACGCCTTCCAGGGACACGCGGAAACTGCCAGGCGTGGCCTTGGCTTCCATGTAGATGCCCGGTACCGGTATATCCACGCCGAGTTCGGTGCGCAGGTCGTGGCACAGCGCTTCGACGCGTTGGCGCAGCAGTTGGCGCGGCGCGCTTTGGGACACGCCGCTGCCGAGGGTCAGCAGCACGCGGGTATCGGGCAGCAGGTTGTCATCCCGTTCGGCCTGGACTTCGACCACCGGCTCCGGGGTCTCGACCAGCACTTCAAGTTCCGGCTGGCGGTGATGCCGGCGATACATCATGAATGCCGCGCCACCGAACACCAGGGACAAGCCGAGGAACACCCAGGTCGGAAACCCCGGCAGCAGGCTCACGCCGATCATGATCAACGCGGTCAACCCCAGAGCGCGGTAGCTGGCGCCCAGTTGCTTGATGATCTCGCTGCCCAGGTCCCCTGCTTCGCCGTCGCTGTTGACGCGGGTGACCACGGTGCCCGCCGCCACCGAAATCAGCAGCGCCGGGATCTGTGCAATCAGGCCGTCACCCACGGTGAGCAACGAGTAGGTGTGCACCGCCACGCCGAACGGCATGTCGCGCTCGATCATGCCGATCAGCATGCCGCCCAGCAGGTTGACCGCCAGGATCACCAGGCCGGCGATGGCGTCGCCCTTCACGAACTTCATGGCGCCGTCCATCGCGCCGAACATCTGGCTTTCACGCTCCAATCGAGAGCGGCGACGACGGGCTTCGGCCTGGTCGATATCACCATTGCGCAAGTCGTTGTCGATGCTCATCTGCTTGCCGGGCATCGCGTCCAGGGTGAAGCGCGCGGCCACTTCCGCCACGCGCTCGGCCCCCTTGGTGATCACCACGAACTGCGCCACGGTGATGATCAGGAACACCACCATGCCCACCACCACTTGCCCGGCGATCACGAAGTCGCCGAAGGCCTTGACGATATGCCCGGCGTCGCCGTGCAGCAGGATCAAACGGGTGGTGGTGATCGACAGCGACAGGCGAAACAGCGTACTGAGCAGGATCAGCGGCGGCAGCGCGGAGAACTCTACCGAGTGGCCGATGTAGAAGGCCACGATCAGGATCAGGATGCTCAGGGCGATATTGAGACCGATCAGCGCGTCCACCAGGTAGGTGGGCAGCGGGATGATCATCATCACAATCGCCATCAGCATGAATGCGACGATGATCACGTCGGTGCGCTGGGCAGCCAGGCGCGCCAGGTTGTTCAGGCGGTTGAGCACACTCATGCGCCGGCCCTGCGTGCAGCCAGATAGCGTTTGAAGCACTGGCGCGCGTCGTCCTTGCGCTCGCCGTACCACAAGGCGCGGGCGCGCAGCAGCAACAGGCTGGCGGACTCGCCTTCCAGCGCCACCAGACGGTCCAGGGCGCCGAGGGCGCGGGACGCGTCGCCGCTGTCGGTGAAAGCCAGCACCAGCGAGCGCAGCAACACGCCGTCATCGGGGGCGACGTTGACCGCGATCAGCAGCATCACCAGGGCGCGCTGGGACTGGCCATTGCGCCGGTACAGCTCGCCGATGCCCTTGAGCAGTTGCACGGCGTCGTCGTTATCGCGGGCCATCAGGCGTGTACCTCCGAGCGTTGCTGTGCGAGGGTGCGGCGCATCTCGATCTCTTCGCCGATCAGCTCGACGGCCAGTGCCTTGATGTGTGGCTCGGCGTCCAGGCTTGGCAGGATGTGTTCCATCACATGCTCCAGCAGTTCCAGGGAGCGAGCACTGCCGAACAACAGCGAGTCGACGCCAGCGGCGCCGGTGAGTTCTTCGAGGTCGCTGCGCAGGGAGCGACGGGTCTGGGTCTTGCGGGTCTTGAGCACCGCTTCGAAGGCGGTGGCCTGGCGCGAATTGACCGGGCGCACAGCTTCGACCGGCGCACTGCGTACGTCACTGGGGATCAACGGGCGGGGTTCGACTTTCATCCCTGGGCCTTAGCTTAAGAGCGTGGTCACAACGTGAAGGTGAAGCGCTCCTCGCCACGGGCGAGGATCACTTGGTTGTTTTCGATACGTTCCAGCACCCAGTTGTCCGCCAGCGCCGCGCCGGGGTACAAGCGCTTGCCGCTGTCGTTGATCACGTACGGATGAGGCCCGAACCACACGGCCTGCAAGCGCACGCGCGGCGCCGCCGCATCGGCCCGCACGGCGACGCGCGGGTTGAGCACGATCTGCTGGCCGTAACGCTGGTCGAAGGCTTGCTGCACCGCCAGCCACTGCGGTTTTTGCGACTGTTCGAAGGTGCCCGTGGCGCTGAGCTGGCCGTTGCTGTTGCTGACCTTCACGGTATCCAGTCGGGCGGCTTGCAACTGCTGCTCCAGCCAGGCCTTGGCCTGTTCGCGGGTAGGTGTTTTCAGCGGTGCAACGGCGGCAACGGCGGTTGTCGGCTGCGGTGGTGCTTCACTGCGAAACGCCGGCGCTCCAGCACAGATAAACAGCAGCGCGGTCGCGACGATCCAGGGGGTCAATGTGCGTGACGCGGGCACTGGTTTTTCAGCACCGCCAGGCATTGCCAGGCTCACCCCCGCCGTGCCGATGCGCAGCTGCACCGGCAACCGCGCGCGATGACCGTTGCCTTGGGGAATGCGCACATTGCCGGCGATCAATACGTCACCGCCCAAGGCTTCGACCGCCACCTGGCCGCCTTCAAAACGCAGGCGCAGGTGCAGGCCGGCAACGCCGGGATCGCTGAGCACCAAATCAGCCGCCAGATAGGCGCCGAGGGTGTAGACAGGCTGGTCGAGCACCAGGGAACTGCCCTGATGCAAACCGCCGGTCACCGTCAGGGTCGGTGCGCCAGTTGCGGCGACCGGGCCCAGGGAAATCAGGGCTGTCATAGTCGGGTTTGCCCCTTTGAGCCTGTGCAACGGGGTCAAGAATCAGGATAAAAACGGGAATTGAGAGGTAAACGGGCAGCGCCGGCGCCGCCCGTTTGGCGAATCAGTTCTGCGGACGCTGTTTGGTGGCGTCCAGCTCGGCTTTTTTCGCGGTGCTGATTTCGGTGATCTTGGCCGACTTCTCGATAGCCATGTTGAAGGTCGCTTCCATCTTCGCGATAGCGTCGTCGGCGCCGCCTGCTTTTACTGGTGGGACATCAGCCATGTTCATCTCCTTGCATCGATAGGGAAGTTATTCAGTTGCGCAACAGCACGCTGAAAGTATGCAAACCGATGAAGACCCAAAACGTCAGACAATGCGCCTTCGAACCGTTGTTGGTTTGCATGGGCCCCATACTACTCACGATCAAAACGCCTTCGCTGTGAAAGCTTGTGAAACGTTTCAGATACGCGCTGTGAAAGGTTTGGCTCAACCTGGCGTTGAAAAAAATTCATCGCCTGAGTGACATGGAACTTTCAGAGAAAAACAAAAACACGCTCAAGACCAATGTTTACGGGCACTCCGCTAATACCCACTGAATAATGCTGAACAATAAGCCTCTTTTGAAACGCGCCACCTAGCGACACCCGGCATTTATTTTCGCGATTACTTCACATTTTTCGCTAATAGCCTTTTGCCCAACTTCCCAGACATTTTGATTTGTAACAGAAGCGACTTAATCATCGCGTTTGATAACTCGTCCCAAGCAACCCAATTGCTTGGCGAGCAACTTTCCTCCGCGCCTGCTAGTGCAACTGCACTAATAACCAAAGGACTCGCTTTCAGGCCGGCTATATAGAAATCTTCCAGGTGATCTATGACCGACATGAATTATTCACCCACCACTCTCCTCAAAGACGACGGTTGCGTTGAGATTCACTTCGGCCCTTACCGACTGCTGCCCAAGCGCCACCAACTGCTCAGGCATGACCAGCCGGTAAACCTTGGCAACCGCGCCCTGACCCTGCTGATCGCCCTTGCCTCGCGGCCCGGCGAATTGCTGCAGAAAACCGAATTGCTCGACATTGCCTGGCCGAAACGGGTGGTCGAGGAATGCAACCTGCGCACACAGATCAAGACTCTGCGCCGCACGCTGGGCGATGACGATGTGCCGTACATCGCCACGGCATCGGGCATGGGCTATCGTTTTGTCGCGCCCACCTGGTTCGAGCGGGCGGCGCACCCGCGGGCGATGAGACCGTCGGGCGGCGGTGAACGTGTGGCCAGCGGCGTGCTTTAGCCCAGGGCGCTCAGGTCCAGGTGGCCATCCTTGATCGGCGGGCACCAGTAGTAGCCACCGGTCAAGGGGATGCTGATGCGATACAGGCCATCGACAATCCCGTCCTCCAGACCGCTCATGCGGCGCAGTTGCGCTTCGAACGCATCGAAGGAATGGCCGAACGCCAGGAACATCAGCCCCGCCTTTCCATTCTCGGCCCAGGGCATGGAGCGACGCACCACGAAGGCTTCCGGGGTGAAGCTTTCCTGGGCGGTGCGCTTGGTGTGGGCGGACTCGGGGGCGTCGTCGAGCTCTTCGTTGTCGCCATGGCGGCGGCCGATGATGTGGTCGCGCTCCTGAGCCGGCAGCGCAGCGAAGCCATCGAGGTCATGCTGCCATTGCTGGATCGCGGCGAAGCTGGCGCCGCTGTCGGTCAGGGCGGCGTCGACCGCGGCGTCGTCGTGGGGGTTTTCGGTACCGTCTTCGTAGTCGGTGAGGTCGAAGCCGGTCTTGTAGCGGAAACCTTCGGTCATCTGCACCAGGCGAAATGCCGGAGCCAGGGCCTTTTCAAATGCACGGCTGCGCAACAGCAGTTCACCGCGATCCACGCCATGCAGCCACACCCACAGCGCCTGCTGTGTGGACGGGTTATGCGCGCCCGGCCCGCTGATGGCCGGAAAACTGCGCAAGCCTTCAACGCGTGCGCCCAGTGCGGCAACCAGCGGCTCGCCAAGACCGACCACTGCCGCCGAATCGGTCAGTTGCACCAGTGCGTCCAACGCAGCGGGTACGGCTGCCAGAGCCTCCACGGCAAAAAACAGATGGCGTGCCTGCAACGGCACCGGTGCGGCAAGAATGCCCGGCTGGTACTGACTCATGTGAACTCCTTCTGAAAAGCCGCGCAGTTTAACCGCCGGGCACAGCCCTGCGTACAAGAAAGCGCGCAAGCCTTGCCATAGAGCCTGTTGTTGGGTGACTCTCTAGTCATGTTTTGCAACTATTCCAGGGGTAGCGCCATGACCACCAGCAACCTGCTCGCCCAGCTGTTTCCCGCCTCCGCCGCCGCAGTTCCCGAGCAGTTCCAGCTCGGAGCGCCCATTGAACAGCGTGATTACCTGGTCGACGGCCAGTTGCAGGTATGGAACGGCCCCTTGGCCAAGGTGCAAAGCCCGGTGCAGTTTGGCGACGAGCGCGTGCATATCGGCAGCACGCCGCTGCTGGACGCCGAGACCGCCCTTACCGCCCTGGACGCCGCCGTGCGTGCCTATGACCGCGGCCAGGGCGAATGGCCGACAATGCGCGTGGCCGAGCGCATCCAGCATGTCGAAGCGTTCCTGCGGCGCATGCGTGAACAGCGCGACGCGGTGGTCAAGCTGCTGATGTGGGAGATCGGCAAGAACCTCAAGGATTCGCAGAAAGAATTCGACCGCACCTGCGACTACATCACCGATACCATCAACGCGCTCAAGGAACTGGACCGCCGTTCCAGCCGCTTCGAGCTGGAACAGGACACCCTCGGCCAGATCCGCCGCGTACCGCTGGGCGTGGCCTTGTGCATGGGCCCCTACAATTACCCGCTGAACGAAACCTTCACCACGCTGATCCCGGCGCTGATCATGGGCAACACCGTGGTGTTCAAGCCGGCCAAGCTCGGCGTGCTGCTGATCCGCCCGTTGCTGGAGGCGTTCCGCGACAGCTTCCCGGCCGGGGTGATCAACGTGATCTACGGCAGCGGCCGTGAAACCGTCAGTGCGCTGATGGCCAGCGGCAAGATCGATATCTTTGCGTTTATCGGCACCAACAAGGCCGCCAGCGACCTGAAAAAACTACACCCGAAACCACACCGCCTGCGCGCGGCATTAGGCCTGGATGCGAAAAACCCCGGCATCGTGCTGCCCGAGGTGGACCTGGACAATGCGGTCAGCGAAGCCGTTACCGGTTCGCTGTCGTTCAATGGCCAACGCTGCACCGCGTTGAAAATCCTCTTCGTGCATGAAGATGTCGTCGACAGTTTTATCGAGAAATTCAACCAGAAACTGGCCACGCTCAAGCCCGGCATGCCGTGGGAAGACAGCGTGGCGCTGACGCCATTGCCCGAAGTGGGCAAGGTGGATTACCTCACCAGCCTGGTAGCCGATGCCGCGCAACATGGCGCCAAGGTGGTGAATGAGCATGGCGGTGAAAGTCGCGGTTCGTTCTTCTACCCGGCGGTGCTGTACCCGGTGAACCCGCAGATGCGCGTGTACCACGAAGAGCAGTTCGGCCCGGTGGTGCCGATCGTGCCTTACCGCGACCTGGAGACCGTGATCGAGTACGTGCTCGACTCCGATTTCGGTCAGCAACTGAGCCTCTTCGGCACCAACGCCGTGGAAGTCGGGCGCCTGGTGGACGCCTTCGCCAATCAGGTCGGCCGTATCAACATCAACGCCCAGTGCCAGCGCGGCCCGGACACCTTCCCGTTCAACGGGCGCAAGAACTCGGCCGAGGGTACGCTGTCGGTACATGACGCCTTGCGCGTGTTCTCGATCCGCACTTTGGTGGCGACCAAGTTCCAGGAGAGCAACAAGGCGCTGGTCAGCGACATATTGCGTAACCGCGATTCAAGCTTCCTGACTACCGACTACATCTTCTGAAAACGCTACAGACCCAAATGTGGGAGGGGGCTTGCCCCCTCCCACATTTGGACCGCGTACCCCCTGAATTTCGAGGCCACTTTACTACCGATGAACCTGCCCTTCTTCGCCCGGCGCCTGTTGCGCCCCCTGCTCGACCCGTACCGCCGCTACCGCCATGCCAAGCTGATCCACGCCGTGCGCGTGTCCATCGGCTTGCTGGCAACGATCCTGCTGACCACCGGTATCAACCTGCCCCACGGTGAGTGGGCGTCGGTGACCATGCTGATCGTGATCGGTGGTCTGCAGCACCACGGCAATATCGGCAAGAAAGCCGTGGAGCGTGCCTATGGCACCTTGATCGGCGCCAGCGTCGGCTTGGTGGTGGTGGTGCAGCAGGCCTACTTCGGCCTGCCCTTCTTGACCTACCTGTTGATGTCGGCGGTGTGCGGGTTCTTTTCCTATCACGCCATCGGCAAGGGCGGCTACATCGCCCTGTTGTCAGCGATCACCGTGTTTATCGTCGCCGGCCACGGGGACAACCCGATCTCCGATGGGCTATGGCGCACCGTCGATATCTTGATCGGCATTGTGCTGGCCTTGGCGTTTTCGTTCGCCCTGCCGCTGTACGCCGTGTATTCGTGGCGCTACAACCTGGCCAGTGCGCTGCGCGATTGTGCGGCGATCTACAGCCGGATCATCAATGGCCAGTCGGTCACCGATGATGAGCACGTCAAGCTGCTCAACCGCTTGAATGCGTCGATGGTGCAACTGCGTTCGCTGATGCCGTCGGTGTCGAAGGAAGTGCGGATTTCCATGACCGAGCTGGACGCGATCCAGCGGCATCTGCGTATGTGCATCAGTACCCTGGAGATTCTTGGCAATACCCGGCCCGATCCACGGGATGAACAGGCGATGGCGCGGATGCAGGTGATGTTGAGGACCGAACATCGGCAGATCCGGGTGCAGTTGGTGGGGATGGCGCGGGCGTTGAAGTCGGGGGTGACGGAGCGGTTGCAGCGGCCCAGCCCTATCACAGGCACCGAGCCAGCACTGGATACGCCGGTCTACAGCGCGCTGGATGGCTATCGGTTGTTGACGGTACAACTGGCGGCAAACGTGGACGCGATGCGCCAACGCCTGGCCAAAACTGCCGGACGCTGGAAGATCTAGAGAGGTGGCCTGTTGCCGCATTTACCAGCGTCAACACTTTCACACTTTCTCTTACATATTTTTCACGTTTTATTCACATCCCGAAACGTAGGGTGAAGCCTCATCCGTTACAAACGTTGCATATCAAGCCCGCCGCCCCAGCGGGCTTTTTTTTGTATCGGATTTGACCTAGCGTGAAGCCTTGGCAGCGGGAGCTGCCGCTTGTTCGCGAATGGCCCGCTGGGTGTCCAGCACTTTGGCCAATGCAGTTTCCGCTTCCGGGCTCTGCTGCGGCACGCGAATCGCCGCCGACACCAGAGTGATCAACTTGGCCATCACCTCGGCATCCGTGGCCGGGCGGCCCAGGCTCATGGAGTTCATCAGCAGGCGCAGCTCGGTGCCGGCCATCACCCCGGAAATCGCCTTGAGGGCAAATTGCAGGCGCACCCCCAGTTCATTGCGCGGCAGGTCCGGCAAGGCCAGGGCGAAGGCTTCGAAGAAACGCTGGAACACCGGCTGGTAATGCACCTTGAGGTATTCCTGGATAAACGGCGACGTATCGCTGTAGACCCGGCCCAGGAAACGGATGAACGAACGCCCTTCCCCATTGGCACTGGCCGGGTCGCTGCGCTCCAGGCCCATGGCCGGGGCAAACAGCACGCCGAGCAAGGTGTCGCAGTCCAGCGGGCCGTCGGACTCGGCCTCACACCGCGCCAACAGTTCCAGCCGCTGCTCGTTGAGCGGCTCCAGGCGCTGCTTGAGCAGGGTTTGCATCAGGGAATCCTTGTCCCCGAAGTGGTAGTTCACCGCCGCCAGGTTGACCTGGGCACGCTCGGTAATCTGCCGTAACAAAACCGCGTCATATCCGTACTTGATGAAGAGAGCCTCTGTCGCATCCAGCAATCGAGTCTTGGTAATGTTTGGAGCGCTGACTTTCTTCGCGACCATAGAAGTTCCACGTGGGAAATATTGTTTTAAAAAATAATTTGATTTTTTATACCGGGGCCGCCGCCTGAAAGCAAGTAGTGACACTGCGCCATATGATCAAAAGCCTGCGCCCACGGGCTCTTTGAGACTGGTCGGATGAATTTTGAGCGGCCTGGAGGCCCCTGGAGGAAATCGTTTCAAAGGATGAAACCGCTCTATATCCATGGCTGGCGAAGCAGCGGGAACACGGTTAGTATTCAAACAATATTTTAAAAACAAGAAATAAAACCAGTCCGTGACGCATGCCAGGCAGCTCCCGAACTTGTAACAATGCTTTTCCGGGGCAGCACGGCATCGTCGAGACTGCAGGCGTAGTCATGATGACAGATACCCCCGCGCACCCAGGCTTGATCTCCCTGCAAGGCATCGGCAAAAGCTATCAGCTGGCCGGGCAACACCTGGCCATTCTCAATGATGTGTGCCTGTCCATCGCCAGTGGCGACAGCTGCGGCATCCTTGGCGCCTCCGGTTCGGGCAAAAGTACCCTGCTGAATATTCTCGGCCTGCTGGACCTGCCCAATTGCGGCCAGTACCACTTCGCCGGCCACGATATTTTCAACGCCACACCGGACCAGTTGGCGGCTATCCGCAACCAGCAGATCGGCTTCGTGTTCCAGAGTTTCAACCTGCTGCCGCGCCTCAGCGCCCTGGACAACGTCGCCCTGCCCTTGAGTTATCGCGGCGTGTCGCGGCATGAGTCGGTGGAACAGGCCCTGCGCATGCTGGATCAGGTCGGCCTGGCCGACCGCGCCCACCATCGCCCCGCCGACCTCTCCGGCGGCCAGCGCCAACGGGTCGCCATCGCGCGGGCACTGGTGGGCAAGCCTTCGGTGATCCTCGCCGACGAACCCACCGGCAACCTCGACAGCACCACTGCAAAGGAGATCATGGACCTGCTGCTGGCGTTGAACCGCGAACAGCAAGTCACGCTGATCATCGTCACCCACGACCCGCATATCGCCGAGCGCCTGGAGCGCAAGATCCTGGTGCGCAATGGTTTGGTGCAAGAGGCCGGGAGCCTATGAACCTGCGGGTCGAACAAAGCCTCAGCCAACTGCTGCATGAAGCGTTCGTCAGCCTGCGCACGCTGGGCAAGCGTTCGGTCCTGGCCTTGCTGGGCATCGTCATCGGCAGTTCGTCGGTGGTGGCGCTGATCAATATCGGCCACAACGCCGCCACCGACGCGGCGATGATCTTCAAGGACATGGGCACCGACACCCTGATCGCCCAGTTCCCGCCCAAGGACGGCAGCAGTATCCCCATGCCTGCCCGCCTCGACCTGGACGCCGTGCGCCAAACCGTGCCGGGGATTGCCCATATCGGCGCCCTCACGCTGTTCAGCGGGCCGATCGTGTTCCACGGTCGCACCACCAACGCCAACTTCGTCGGCAGCACGCCGGACATCAAGGACGCGATGCGCCTGGTGATGCAGCAGGGGCGCTTCCTGTCGAGCTTCGATGCCAATGAAACCTACGGCGTGATCGGCGACCAGTTGGCCCAGGCGCTCGGTGCGCCAGGTGACCCGCTGCAACTGGGCGACCGTGTGCGCATCAACGACTATCTGTTCCTGATCATCGGCATCCTGCGCAACCAGCCCCGGGCGATGCTGATGCCGGTGCAGGCCAACGAGTCGCTGTTCATCCCCGCCGAAGGCATGCGCCGCATCTATGCCACACCGCAGATCGGCAACGTGATCATCCGCGCCACGCCCGGCCAGGACATGGAACGCCTTGCCAAGGACGTGGCTGGCGCCCTGAGCTCGCAGCTCTCCGACCACGATGCAGACATCCAGGTGCCCCAGCAAATGATCGACGGCCTGACCCGGCAAAGCCGCACCTTTGCGTATCTGCTGCTGGCCCTGGGGGCGATTTCCCTGGTGGGCGGTGGCGTCGGGGTGATGAACGTGATGCTGATGAACGTCTCGGAGCGCCGTCGCGAGATCGGCATTCGCATGGCCCTCGGCGCACGCCAGCGCGACATCCGCAACCTGTTCCTGCTCGAAGCCGTGACCCTCACCGCCGTCGGTGCCCTGTGTGGCGCCGTGCTGGGCATGACGGCGGCCTGGCTGTACGCCTGGCTGTCGGGCTGGGAATTTGCCCTGGCGGTCGCCGCCCTGCCGCTGGGGGTGGGCAGCACGTTGCTGGTGGGGTTGTTCTTCGGCATCTACCCGGCGGTCTCGGCCTCGCGGTTGCAGCCAGTGGAGGCCCTGCGCGATGAGTAAATGGCTATGGCTGCTCGCATTCGCCAGCCTGCCCGGCATGGCCGCCGACGTGGTCATCAGACCATCGGCACCCAGCACCACCCGCAGCGGCTACGAGCGCAGCGTTTCGTTGAATGCCCAGACCACCGCCATGACCCTCGGGGATGCGGTGTACCTGGGCCTGCGCAACAACCCGGCGATCCGCAGCGCGTACCTGCAACGGGTGGCACAGAAGTTCGACCTGCGCGTGGCCGAAGATGTGTTCAACCCCAAGCTCACCCTCAACAGTTACTACCGCAGCACCCGGGGCTCCGCCGACAATACGCGCAATGCCAACGTGGCGCCCGCCACCAGCCTGCTTGGCGAGTACGGCACGCGCCTGAGCATGGCCTGGACCCAGCAACTGAGCAACGCCGACCGCGCCGGTCGCTACCGCAGCGACGGCCTGGACCTGGCAATCATCCAACCGCTGCTGCGCGGTGCCGGCTGGGACGCCACCACCGCGCCGCTGCGCCTGTCGCGCCTGTCGGAACAGGCCAACCGCCTGAACCTCAAGGCCACCGTCGCGCAAACCATCAGCCAGATCATTGCCACCTACCGCGAACTGCTGCGTGCCCAGGAACAACTGAGCATCGTGCAGGATGCGCTCAAGCGTTCCGGCACCTTGCTGGAAGTGAACAAGGCGCTGATCAGTGCCGGGCGCATGGCCGAATTCGAAATCGTACAGACCGAAGCCGATATCGCCACCCAGCAACTGGGCGTGGAAGAAGCACAAAACCAACTGGACACCAGCCGCCTGGCGCTGCTGCGCCTGCTGGCCCTGGACCTATCCACGCCGATTCGCGCCACCGAAGCCCTGGAGGCCAGGCCCATGCAGATCGATAAGCGCCAGGCCTTCACCCTGGCGCAGACCCAGCAACCCGAATACCTCGCCGCCCTGCTCGGCAGCCAGCAGGCCGACCTCAACCTGGTGATCGCCAAGGACTCGGGCCGCTGGCAAGTGGACCTGGTGGCCGGCGCCAACCAGGTGCGCGCCAACACCGACAACGATACCGGCCGTTCCAACAACCGTACCTGGGACAGCTACGCCGGGGTGCAAGTGCAGATTCCCATCGGCGATATCAGCACGCGCCAGGCCGAAGTGCGCGCGCGAGTGAATGTGGAGGACCAGGCCATCCGCATCACCGATGCACGCCAGGAACTGGAACGCAGCGTCAACGATGTGGTGCGTGACCTCGGCACCCGCTGGCGCCAGTATGAAATCTCCCAGCGCGCCGTGGAATTGTCGCGGCGCAAGATCGAGATCGAGCGGGAAAAACTCAGCGCCGGACGCTCCACCAACTTCCAGGTACTAAGTTTCGAGACCGACCTGCGCAACGCCGAAAACGCGCAACTGAATGCGCTGATCGCTTATTTGAACGCCCAGACCCAGCTCGACCTGACCCTGGGCATGACGCTGGAAAGTTGGGAAATCGCCCTCAATGACTACTAATCAGA
Organism: Pseudomonas sp. NFPP28; assembly: GCF_900115535.1. Lineage (NCBI taxonomy): Bacteria > Pseudomonadati > Pseudomonadota > Gammaproteobacteria > Pseudomonadales > Pseudomonadaceae > Pseudomonas > Pseudomonas sp. NFPP28. The sequence continues at coordinate 244,812 of NZ_FOWT01000002.1, forward strand.
AACGCCTGCTGGGTGCTGTGTTGATCGTCCTGCTGGGCAGTGCGGGCCTGGCCTTGCGCAGCCCGGCGTCCGATCCGGGCGGTGCCAGCGAACAGTGGCTCGCCGTCAAACCCGAAGCGCTGGAGCACCGGATCGGCCTGGTAGGCAAGATCGAGCCTGATACCACCATCACCCTCACCGCGCCCTTCGATGGCAACGTGCAAGCCAACCTGGTGGAGCAAGGTCAGCGGGTCGAGGCCGGCCAAGTGCTGTTGCGCATGGACCCGGCCACCCTGGAGGTGCAATTGCGCGAAGCGCTTTCCGCCCAGCTCAAGGCTCGGCGCACCGTGCAAGAGATGCAGGACTGGGACAGCAGCCCCGCCGTCAGCCGCGCCCGCCGCAGCCTGCGCACCGCCGAAATGACCGCCGGCAACACCCAGCGCAAACTCACCGAAAGCGAAAACCTGTTCAAGCGCGGCATCATCCCGCGCAATGAACTGGACGACCTCAGGCAACAGACCCAGCAGCAGCAACTGGATCTCGCGTCCGCCCGCAGCGAACTGCAACAGGCCATCGACCAGGGCAAGGGCGAGTACCGCCAGATCGCCGACATGGAGCTGACCAACGCCACGGTGAAATACGACGCCCTGCACAAGCTGCTCGACGGCCAGGAGGTCAAGGCGCCGTTCTCCGGCATCGTGGTGCCGCCACCGGGCAACACCTCATCCCAGGGCGGCGGCAACAACAATGCCCCGGTGCAGGCCGGCAGCAAGGTCAGCCAGGGCCAGGTGCTGTTTGGACTGGCGAACATTGAACGACTGAAAATCACCGCCAAGGTTTCGGAGCTGGACATCAACCAGTTGCATCAGGGCCAGGCGGTGGAAGTGCTGGGCGACGGGTTTGATGGCGAGCGACTGACCGGCTCGGTAAGCGTGGTCAGCGGCTTGGCAATTGCCAACGACAGCCAGGGCAGCGCGCAGTTTCCGGTGACCCTGTCGATCCCCAGACTCACGCCGCAGCAGTTGCAACGGGTGCGCCTGGGGATGAGTGCGCGGCTGACCATCGTGACCTACAACAATGCCCAGGCGATGGTGATTCCCAGCCAGGCAATCCAGGCGGACAACACGGTGGAGTATCGGGAGACGATGGATAAGCCGGTGGAGCGGGTGAAGGTGACCACGGGGCAATCAACCGCGCAGGGCGTCGAAGTCTTCGGCCTGAAACCCGGCCTTGTGAAGACCTCAAGATAAATGGAAAACCCTATGTGGGAGGGGCATCAGCTTTGCGGCCAGTGCCTTGGCTTGCAGCGCTACATCAGTCACCGCCGTGCTTTCCCACCACATCCCACGCAACGGCGGGCCCATGGCGAACAAGCGCTGGCTGACCTGCCCCTGGGCGTCCACCACTGCCCCCGACGCATCCGCCGCAATCCCCAACGCCAGCGGCCCTGGCTGGATCAGCCCACGCTTGAGCAACTGCCGGGGCAGCGGCCGCGCCACGCGGCGCCAGTCGTATTCGATACCGCTGGAGTTGATCAGCGCTGCGCCCGAGACCTGGGTGATGCCTTGCTCGCCGCGATAACGCAAGCGAATCGTCACCCCTTCACCCGAAGGTTCCAACCCCTTGAACGACGCCGCCCGGATCCGCAACCGCCCCTCTTCGTGCAAGCGCGCCACCAACTGCGCGCTCAACGGCGGCGAGCGGTGGTGATGGCTCTCCCACCAGGGCCGTACATGCCTCACGAACTGGCGCTTCTCGCGCTCGCTGGCCTGGCTCCACAGGCGCGCGATATGCACGCGCACGGTGTCCAGCGGCGCCTGCCAGTCGATGCCCTGCTCCCGTGCAAGCGCGCATTGCCGGCGCACCTCGCGCAGCAACTGCCGAGGGCTGCGCAGGCGGTGGTCCTCCCCAAGGAAATCCCCCCAGGCCGGCGGTTGCCGCCGCACATGGGGCAGCAGGCCGTGACGCGAGAATACCTCGATCGGCCCGCGATGCCCGGCCTGTTCCAGGGACACCACGGCGTCGACCATGGTCAGCCCGGAACCGATGATCAGCACCGGCGCCTGCGGGTCGATCCGGCGCATCGCGCTCACGTCCCACGGGTCCACCGCCGCCGCGTTCAGCCCGCTGGATTCAGTCTGCGGTGTACGCGCCGCCGGGAACATGCCGGTAGCCAGTACCGCAAACGCGCCACGCAGTTGCTGGCCGTTATCGAGGGTCAGCAGGGTTGAGCCTTCATCCACTTGCAGGTCGACTACCTCGCTGCGCACATGCTCCACGCTGGATGCGGACTGCGCCTTCGCCTCGGCCAAACGTTGCTGGGCATACAAGCCGAATATCCCGCGTGGCGGGAACAGTTCGCTGATCGGCACGTGTTGCTGGTCGGACTCAGGCCAGCCGCCGGCACCGATGTAGTCGGTGAGCCATTGGGTCAGGTCGTCAGGGTTGTCCGGGTCGACACTCATGCGCGCCGCGTTGCCGTTCAGGGTGTGGCCGAGTTCGACGGCGCTGTAGGCCTCGCCCCGGCCCAGCTCGGCACGCGGTTCGATCACCAGCACCCGGCGCGCGCCCGGCAGGCGCAGCAGTTGCACGGCCAGCATCGTGCCGCTCAGGCCGCCGCCGATGATCAGGACATCAGCGTTGCGGATGGATTCAGTCATGCGAAGTCGCCCTTACTGTTTGCCCAGGTAAATGTCATGCAGATCGCCCCGCGCCAGCAGTTCAGCGGCGCTGCCACTCAAGGCCACGCGCCCAGTATCCAATACGTAGCCGTGGGACGCATAGTTCAGCGCGACGTTGATGTTCTGCTCGGCGATCAGGAAGCTCACCTGCTGCTCACGGTTGAGCTGCGCGATGATCTCGAAAATCTCCTGCACGATCATAGGCGCCAGACCCATGGACGGCTCGTCGAGCAGTACCAAAGTAGGACGGGTCATCAACGCTCGGCCGATGGCGACCATCTGCTGCTCGCCGCCGGAGGTGAGGCCGGCGCGGGTATGGCGCTTGGTCTTGAGCCGTGGGAACCAGGCGTAGAGGCGTTCCAGGTCGTGCTCCAGGTCCCGGCGACTCAGGCGTCGCACAAAGCCGCCGCTGCGCAGGTTGTCTTCCACGCTCAGTTGGCCGAACACATGGCGGCCTTCCAACACGTGCACCATGCCCTGGCGCACGCGCTGGCTGGGGTCGATGCCGGCCAGGTCGGCGCCGGCGTACTCGATCACACCGCGGCTGACCTCGGCCCGCTCGGCACGTACCAGCCCGGAGATGGCCTTGAGCGTGGTGCTCTTGCCGGCGCCATTGGCACCGAGCAAGGCCACAATGGCCCCCTTGGGCACGCTCAGCGACACTCCGGCCACCGCGAGGATCGCGCCGTCGTAGATCACTTCGATATCGTTGACCGTCAGCAGCGACGACTGCGCGGCATCGGTGGCGGGCTGGCGCATGATTTATTCGTCCCCGGTACAGGTGCGTGGCGTCAGGCCTTTTTCCTTGGCGAACGCTGCCGACTTTTCATCGATCAACGGGCGCAACAACCCACGGTCGGCGGCGATCCACTCACTGATCAGCGTCCAGTTGGCGCCGTCCCACTGCTGCACCCGCGCCGAGCCGCCGCCTTCGTGATCGCGGCACGACAGCTTGAGGTTTTGCATCAGGCCCAGGTAGCCCATGTCCTTCAAGCGCGCATCGTCGATGTTCAGGTGTTCCAGGCCCCAGCGGCCTTCTTCGCCATTGAGCGGGCGCTTGCCGAATTTGGCCTGGCCGGTGCGGATTGCCTCCACCGCCACGGCGGCGTTCACCAGGCCGGAGTTGTAGTAGACGCTGCCGAAGTTCTTCAGGTCCTTGAGGTCACTGTGGCCCTTGTCGAGGATGTATTGCTTGAGGCGTTTGTGGATCTCGAAATCAGCCCCGGCCGGGTATGGCGTAAGGGCCAGGTAGCCTTTGGCGGCGGCGCCTGCGGGCAATACGTCTTCACTGGAACTGGCCCAGATGTCGCCGATGATATGGTCCACCGGGAAGCCGAAGCGCGCGGCGGTCTTCACCGCAACCGGTGTGGACACGCCCCAGGTGCGCAGGAACACCCAGTCCGGGTTGGCCTGGCGCACCTGGCGCCATTGCGCGGACTGCTCGTTGCCGGGGTCGGCGACCGGGATCTGGATGTTTTCGAAGCCGTATTTTTCCGCCAGCAACTTGAGCGGGCCGAGGGTTTCGCGACCGTAGGCCGAGTCGTGGTAGACCGTGGCGATCTTCTTGCCCTTGAGCTTGTCGAAACCGCCTTCACGCTCGGCGATGTAGTTCACCAGCGTCGACGCTTCGCTGTAGAAGGTCAGCATCACCGGGAAGTTATACGGGAACACCGTGCCGTCGGTGGCTTCGGTGCGGCCGTAGCCGAGGGTGATCAGCGGGATCTTGTCCACCTCGGCCCGCTCGCTCAGCGCATACGCCGCCGGCGCGCCATTGGGCTGGTACACCGCGACCGGCGCGCCATCCAGGCCATGCTTGAAGCGCTCGTAGCACTCGATGCCCTTCTCTGCCGTCCACTCGGTCTCGCATTCCTGCCACACCAGCTTGACGCCGTTGATGCCGCCTTCGACCTCGTTGATGTAACGCAGGTAATCAATCATCCCGGCCCACACCTGCACGCCGCTGGACGCATAGGCGCCCACACGATAGGTCGCCAGGGGAATGAATTGCTGGTCCGGCGAGGCCATTGCCTGGGGGACTGCACCGGCCAAGGTTGCCAGCGCAAAGGCAGCGCCGACCAGGGAACGTTTCAAGGATGCACGCATAGGGATTCTCTTAAGGGAATGTCAGAAACGCAGCGGCCACTGCCGCACGCGGTCGCGCAGGTTGTGCAACAGGCGAATCAAGCCCTCGGGTTCCTTGATCAGGAACACGATGATCAACACGCCAAAGATGATTTTCTGCAGGTTCTGCAACTGCCCCGCATCCACCGAGCCGCCGAACAACGCCTGCCCGGCATGGCTGAGGAAGATCGGCAGCAAACTGATGAACGCCGCCCCGACAAAGTTGCCGGCGATGCTGCCCATGCCGCCGATAATGATGATGAACAGGATCTGGAAGGAGCGATTGATATCAAAGCTACTGGCGCTGGCGGTGCCCAGGTAGGCGAAGGCCCACAGCGCACCGGCTATGCCCAGGTAGAACGAACTGACCGCGAACGCCAGGCGCTTGTAGCGCACCACCGGAATGCCGACCACGGCGGCGGCGGTGTCCATGTCGCGGATCGCCATCCAGTTGCGGCCGACCTGGCTGCGCACCAGGTTGATCGCGGTCCAGGTCAGCAGCAGTACCGTGACCAGGGTCAGCAGGTAGCGGCCCAGCGGTGTGTTGAGGTCATGGCCGAACAGCGCCAGCCTGGGCGCGGAAATGGTCCCGGACGAACCGTAGTTGTAGAACCAGGGAAACTTGACGAACAGCCACTCCAGGAAAAACTGCGCGGCCAGGGTGGTGACCATCAGGTAGAAGCCCTTGATCCGCGAGCTGGGCAGGCCGAACAGCAGGCCGACCAACGCACTGATGACCCCGCCGCCGAGCAGTGCCACCGGCAACCCCAGCTCCGGCAGGCGCAGCAGAAAACCGTAGGTGGCAAACGCACCGACGGCCATGAAGCCGGCCGCGCCCACCGAGGTCTGCCCGGTATAGCCGGTGAGCAGGTTCAGGCCCAGCCCGGCCAATGACAGCACCAGGAACGGGATCAGGATCGCGTTCAGCCAATAGTCATTGCCCCACAGCGGCACCCCGATAAAGGCCAGTGCCAGCAGGCCAATCAAGGCCCAGGGCATGCGCCGCTGAATCAGCAGCAACGGCGCAGTATGTTGTGCAAGAGGGATCGACATGCTTTCAGACTCGCTCGATGGCGCGCTCGCCGAACAGGCCGGCGGGGCGGGTATACAGGAAGGCCAGGGCCAGAACATAGGCGAACCACGGCGTGATACCGCCGCCGATCAACGGGCCGATGTACACCTCGGCAAGGTTCTCCGCCGCGCCGACAATCAGCCCGCCGACAATCGCCCCGCCAATCGAGGTAAAGCCGCCGATGATCAACACCGGCAAGGCCTTGAGCACCACCAGCGACAACGAGAACTGCACCCCCTGGCGCGCGCCCCACAGCAGCCCGGCCACCAGCCCGACGATGCCGGCCACCGCCCAGACGATCTGCCAGATGCGGTTGAGGTTGATGCCGATGGACAGCGCCGCCGTGGTGTCATCCGCCACCGCGCGCAGCGACACGCCGATGCGGGTCTTGTTGAACAGCAGCGCCAGCACCGTCACCAGCACCACCGCAGCGGCGGCGGCGATCAGGTCGAACTGGCTGAGCATCAGTGGGCCGACGAACAGCGGTACGTCGTCGATGCCCAAGTCCAGCGCCCGCACCTGGGAGCCCATCAACCCCTGGGCCAGGCCTTCGATAATGAACGACAGGCCCAGCGTGGCCATGAACAAGGTGATCTGCGAACGGTTCACCAATGGCCGCAACACCAGGCGCTCGATCAACAAGGCGCCGACGCTCATCACAATTACCGTGAGCAGCAACGCCAGGGCAAACGGCACGCCCTGGTCATGCAGGCTGACGAACGTCAGTGCGGCAAACAGCAGCATCGCGCCCTGGGCAAAATTGAACACGCCGCTGGCCTTGTAGATCAGCACGAAGCCGATGGCGACCAACGAGTACATGGTGCCGGCGAGCAGGCCGCCGAGCAGGGTTTCAAAGAAAAACGTCATCAGTGCACCACTCCCAGGTAAGCCGCGATCACCTCGGGGTTGGCCTGCACTTGCGCCGGCGTGCCGTCGCCGACCTTGCGCCCGTAGTCGAGCACCACCACATGGTCGGACAGGCCCATGACCACGCCCATGTCGTGTTCGATCAACACCACGGTGGTGCCGAGGTCGCGGTTGACGTCGGCAACGAAGCGCGCCATTTCCTGTTTTTCCTCGGCGTTCATGCCGGCCATGGGCTCGTCCAGCAGCAACAAGCTCGGCCCTGCGATCAACGCCCGGCCCAGTTCCACGCGTTTTTGCAGGCCGTAGGACAGGTTGCCCACCAGCACATCGCGGTGGGCTTGCAGTTCCAGGAATTCGAGAATGCCTTGGGCGCGCAACCGGAACGCTTCGGCTTCCCGGCGTGCGCGAGGCAAGCCCAGGGCCTGTTCGATAAAGCTGCTGCGCATATGCCGCGACAGGCCGGTGAGGATGTTGTCGAGCACGCTCATTTTCTTGAACAGCGCGTTGTTCTGGAAGGTGCGCCCAATGCCGCAGCGCGCGGCGCCCAACGGATCGATACGGTGGAAGTGCTGGTCTTCGAACACAATCTCGCCGACATCGAAGCGATACACGCCATTGAGCACATTGAGCAACGAACTCTTGCCGGCACCATTCGGCCCGATCAACGCGCAGATCTCGCCGCGCAACACCTCGAAGGACAAGGCATTGATCGCCTTGACCCCCTTGAACGACAGCGAGATATCCCGCACCTGCAAAATGGCCTGGCTCATGCGATGTCCCGTTTGAATTCCGCCAGCCACACCGGTGAAGGGGCGGCTTTGACGGGTTGCCAGATGTACGCCAGGCGCTGGAAACCCAGGAGCCGGCGCACGCGGTTTTTCAGCAGGCGCCGCAGGCCGCTTTGCGGGTGGGCGATGGCCCAGTCGCATAAGCGTCGGCGCCAGGTGCCGTGGGGCGCCAAGCGGCTTTCGATCTCGTCGGCCAGGTGCTGCAAGCGTGCGGGCGACAACAGCAGGCCGGTGGGAGCGACTTCGCTGCGGTCGCGCCGCGCCGAGGCCAGGCTTTCAGGGAAGGCCAGACCGTGACCGCTGTTCAGCCATTGCTCGAGCACCACCGCCAGACCGCCCTGCCAGTGGGTGCCCTCTTCGCTCCACAACAGGGTTTCACCCGTGGGCTGCCACCAGCGTGCGAGGTGTTGCGTCGGCGCCAACGGGCCGAGCAACTGGGCGAAATCCAACAGGTTCGCCGACTGCCAATGCCGCGCAGTCTGGCGGCCCTGCACATAGGAATGAGTCGGGCGAATGCGCCACAGGTGGTGTTGCAGCGCCTCGGGCTCCAGGTCATCGGCCAGGGTCAGCACCTGCGCGCCGATGGATTGCGCCGCCAGGGCCAGCAACAGCAGGTTCGGCTCGAACGCCCCGCTGAGGGCCAGCCGCGATTGCTCGCTGACCCCCTGCTGGCGCAAGCCATCGGCCAGACGCTCCACATCGCGCAAGGCGTCGATCCAGCGCCATGCGTACCACTGCCCTTGGCGCTTGTGGCGCAGGGCGGTGTGCAGCGGCGTGATCTGCGCCCAGTGGCGCAGTTGTTCCAGGGCCTTGGGCAGGTGGCCGAGCCATTCGGCGGGCCACTCCACGGCCAGTGGGCGTTTGAGTTCGTGCACGCTCATAGGGGTAGTGCTCCTATTGGGGGGGGGCGTGCGGTGGTCCGCTGGCTGGATTATTTGGATCAACACCGATCAACTGTGGGAGGGGGCTTGCCCCCGATGGCGGTGTGTCAGTCACAAGTGCTTTGACTGGACTGCCGCTATCGGGGGCAAGCCCCCTCCCACATTGGTTATGTGCGCGTCAGATAAATTGCGGTAGCCGGCACCAGGGTGGTTGGAGGCCAACCTTGCGCCGTCGCCAAACAACTTCTCGCGCAACGTGCCCTGGGCATACTCGGTCTTGTACACCCCACGCTTCTGCAACTCCGGCACCAACAGGTCCACGGCGTCGATGAAGGTTTCGTGGGTCAGGGCGTAGGCCAGGTTGAAGCCGTCCACATCGGTGTCTTCGACCCACTCCTGCAACAGGTCCGCGACGGTTTCCGGGCCGCCGACGAACAGCGGGCCAAAGCCGCCGATACCGACCCAGTCGGCCAGTTCATTCGGGGTCCAGACCTTGTTCGGATCGGCCGTAGAGAACGCTTCTACCGCCGATTGAATGGCGTTGGTATGCACGTGCTTGAGTGGCTCATCCGGTTTGAATTGGCTGAAGTCGATGCCGGTCCAGCCGGAAATCAGCGCCATGGCGCCTTCATAGCTGACATAGGATTTGTACTCCTCGAACTTGGCTTTGGCCTTGGCATCGGTTTCGCCGACGATCACCGTCTGCAAGTTGAAGATCAGGATTTTCTTCGGATCGCGCCCGGCTTCGGCCGCACGTCGGCGGATGTCGGCCACGGTCTTTTTCAGCAGCACCTTGGACGGCGCGGCAACGAAGACGCACTCGGCCTGTTCGGCGGCGAACTGCTTGCCACGGCTCGACGCGCCCGCCTGGTAGAGCACTGGCGTGCGCTGCGGCGACGGTTCGCAGAGGTGAATGCCGGGCACCTGGAAGTGTTTGCCGACGTGGCGGATCTCGTGGATCTTGCTCGGGTCGCTGAAAATCCGCCGTTCGCGGTCACGCAACACGGCGCCCTCCTCCCAACTGCCTTCCCAGAGTTTGTAGCAGACCTCCAGGTATTCCTCGGCGTAGTCGTAGCGCGCATCGTGCTCGGTCTGGGCCTTCTGGCCAAGATTCTTGGCGCCACTTTCCAGGTAGGAGGTGACGATGTTCCAGCCGATGCGGCCCTTGGTCAGGTGGTCCAGGGTCGAGAGACGGCGGGCGAACGGGTACGGATGTTCGAACGACAACGAAGCGGTCAGGCCGAAGCACAGGTGTTCGGTGACCAAGGCCATCGGTGCGATCAGCGACAGCGGGTCGTTGACCGGCACTTGGGTGGCCTGGCGAATCGCCGCGTCGCCGTTGCCGTTGTACACGTCATAGATGCCCAGCACGTCGGCGATAAACAGGCCGTCGAACTTGCCGCGTTCAAGGATCCTGGCGAGGTCGGTCCAATATTCCAGGTCCTTGTACTGCCACGAACGGTCACGCGGATGCGCCCACAGGCCCGGCGACTGGTGGCCGACACAATTCATGTCGAAGGCGTTCAAGCGGATTTCACGGGACATCAAAGCACTCCGTTGAGGTGGTAGTTGCCGACGATCTGGTACTTCGTACGCAGCGGGTCATCAAGGCTCGACGGCAGTGCGGTGCGTTGGCCGGTGAGTTCGAACTCGGCGTTGCTCGCGGCGATCAGCGCCTCTGCGGCGGCGATTTGCGCTTCGGTCAACGCCACCGGGCCTGGATGGGTTTCGGCGCGTTCAAACAAGGCCGCGGCCACATCGACGCGAATCTGCAAGTCGCCGAAGCGGCTGATCACGTAGGGGTCAGTGCTGTTTTCAACGTGACGGCGGGTGCTGTCCAGCAGTTGGCGCGCAAGGGTCAGTGCAGTCATGGGTGAGGTTCCTCAGTTCCAGGCGTGGCGCGCAGGTTTTACGCCGTTGAGCACATAGTTGCCGATCAGGTGGTATTTCCAGCGCGCCGGGTCGTGCAGAGTGTGGGTGCGTGCATTGCGCCAGAAGCGGTCGAGGTTGTGCTTGCCGGTGACCGAGCGGGTGCCGGCCAGTTCGAACAGTTTGCTGCTGGCGAGCAAGGCGGTTTCGGCAGAAAGGACTTTGGCCTGGGCGACCACCAGTGAGGCGTGGGCGACACTGTCTTCGCTGGGCTCGGCGAGGGCGCGGTCTACGGCTTGCCCCGCCTTGGCGAGGATGGCTTCGGTGCCGTGCACACGCCATTCCAGGTCGCCGATGGCGGCGATGGTGAACGGGTCCTGCCAGCCGTGATCCTGTTGGCTGTCGATCCAGGGCCGCGCCTGGCGTGCGTAAATCTTCGCCTGTTCAAGGGCACCGAGGGCGATACCGGTATCGACCGCCGCCTGGATGATCTGCGAAATCGGACCATTGGCGGTCGGCTGGTCGAAGGCCTGGTGCGCAGGGATTACCGCGCTCAGGGGCACGGTCACACCATCAAGGGTCACACCCCCGCTGGCAGTGGTGCGCTGGCCGAAGCCGTCCCAACTGTCGATCACGTTCAGGCCGGGCGCGTCGCGTTCGACAAAGGCGATAAAGGCCTGGCCGTCTTCATTGTTGCCGACGGTGGGCACCAGGTGAGCAAACAGCGCGCCGGTGCAGTAGAACTTCTCGCCGTTGATCTGCGCGGTATCGCCGTGAAAGCGAATCTGGGTATCGAAGGTGCCGGCGTTCTTGCTCTTGGCTTCGGAAAAGGCGTTGCCGAAACGGTAGCCCTGGAGGACTTTGCCGAAGTAGTACTGTTTTTGTGCCTCGGTCGCGGTTTGCAACAGGATGTCCACCACGCCCAGGTGGTTCTGCGGGATCTGCCCCAGGGACGGGTCGGCGGCAGAGATCAATTTGATCACCTCGGCCACGGTCACATAGGACACGCCAGCGCCGCCGTACGCTTTGGGAATGGTGATGCCCCACAGGCCGCTGGAGGAGAACTCGTCAAGCTCGGCCACCGGCAGGCGCCGCTCACGGTCGCGGGCGCTGGCCTCGACGGCAAACCGCGCCGCCAGCCGCGTGGCGACCTCGATGGCTTCCGCGTCCGAGCGGATGATATGGGCAGGGTGTTGAGGGTGGGCTGACATGGGCCGACTCCAGGCTCCGAGGGGATGACCTGGGTGATTGCAGGAGTCGTGCCTGAATCCAGTCGCCAATAAAATCAGCGAGTTGCTGGCATTTCAATGCAGTTGAGCGCTTTTTAAACCAGCAAAGTGTCCATCCACTGTTGCCGCAGGAACAGTTAGATCACCACATTGCGCACAAAGCGCACTGCCATGTCGCCGTCATTGCGATAACCATGCACGTTCCGGCTGGCGAACATATAAAACTCACCAGCCGCGACGCGCTTTTCTTCATCGCCCACCAGCAGCGTGAGGCAGCCTTGGAACACGAACAATTGCACGCTCCAGCCATCCGGGTCGGGGTCAGGGCTGTAGCGATCGCCCGGCTCCAGTTGCATTTCCCACAACTCGACCTCGCGCCGCGCCGTGGCCTTGGCCAGCAACACCGCCTTGCTGCCGGGAATGTCACCGGCCCAGGCCAGTTCATTGATGCGGCTGTGGTCGGGGGCATCGGGCGCCTGGATCAGGTCGCTGAACGCCACGTCCAACGCTTCGGCCACGCGGTCGAGGGTGGACAGGCTGACGTTCTTTTCGCCCGCCTCGATGGCCACCAACATGCGCCGGCTGACCCCGGATTTTTCCGAGAGCGCAGTCTGGCTCAGGTCGGCGGCATGCCGCAGGCGACGGACGTTCTGGCTGACGTGCTGCAGGACCGAAGCCCGGTGGGGATTTTCTTTGTGCACTATATTGCTCAATGGGTGGGTGTGCGCAGTATACTGCCCAGCGTGCGGCGCATTGTGCGGTCCGTGCCTTTCCCTTGCAAGACCGAGCCGCCATGACTACCCCGACCGCCTCCCCACGTTTCAACCGTTTCAGCAAAGCCGAATGCATCCTGGTGGTGATCACCATGATCTGGGGCGGCACGTTTTTGCTGGTGCAACATGCGATGACGGTCAGTGGGCCGATGTTTTTTGTCGGTTTGCGCTTTGCGGCCGCAGCGATTGTGGTGGGGTTCTTTTCCTTGCACACGTTGCGCGACCTGACGCTGTTCGAATTGAAAGCCGGAGTGTTTATCGGTGTGGCGATCATGTTTGGCTACGGGCTGCAAACCATTGGCTTGCAGACCATCTTGAGCAGTCAATCGGCGTTTATCACGGCGTTATATGTGCCGTTCGTACCGCTGTTGCAATGGCTGGTGCTGGGCCGGCGCCCGGGGTTGATGCCGAGCATCGGTATTATGCTGGCGTTTACCGGCTTGATGCTGCTGACCGGGCCGGCGGGGGCTTCGCTGAATTTCAGTCCCGGTGAAATCGCCACGTTGATCGGTGCAGTGGCAATCGCGGCGGAGATCATCCTGATCAGCGCCTTTGCCGGGCAGGTGGACGTGCGTCGGGTGACCGTGGTGCAACTGGCCACGGCGTCGTTGCTGTCGTTCCTGATGGTGGTGCCAATGGGCGAGGCGCTGCCGGGGTTTTCGTGGTTGCTGCTGTTCAGCGCGGTGGGCCTGGGCTTGACCAGTGCGGTGATCCAGGTGGCGATGAATTGGGCGCAGCAAAGTGTTTCGCCGACCCGCGCCACGTTGATTTATGCCGGTGAGCCGGTGTGGGCCGGCGTGGTCGGGCGGATTGCCGGGGAACGCTTCCCGCCGATCGCGATGGTGGGGGCGGCGTTGATTGTGTTGGCGGTAATTGTCAGCGAGATGAAGACCAAGGGGCAGAAGGCCCTGGAATTGCGCGATGAGAGGGAACAGGAACAGCAGGGATAAGGTCCGAGTACTTGCAGTGGCTGTCAGATCGCCATCGCGGGCAAGCCCGGCTCCCACAGGGGGGGCGGTGTCGCTTGCCCGAATCGGGTTACCTGAAACAATGCCAAATGGGCGATTTCGGCTTAGCTTGTAGGATCCTGCCACATCTTGCCGTTTGGTGATCGTTAAAGCGGCACGTATGATGCATCCCAAACTCCCGCAGATTAGAAGCCTATGTCCCTGATAGTTCTACTGCTTCTGCCGTTCATTGGCAGCTGTCTGGCGGCCTTGCTGCCGCACAATGCACGTAACACCGAATCCCTGCTGGCCGGCCTGGTGGCCCTGGTCGGCACTATTCAAGTCGCCCTGCTCTACCCCCAGATCGCCCACGGTGGCGTGATCCGCGAAGAATTCATGTGGTTGCCCAGCCTCGGGCTGAACTTCGTGCTGCGCATGGATGGGTTTGCCTGGCTGTTCTCGATGCTGGTGCTGGGCATCGGCACGCTGGTGTCGCTGTATGCGCGCTATTACATGTCGCCGGACGACCCGGTGCCGCGCTTCTTCGCGTTTTTCCTGGCCTTCATGGGCGCCATGCTCGGGCTGGTGATCTCCGGCAACCTGATCCAGATCGTGTTCTTCTGGGAACTGACCAGCCTGTTCTCGTTCCTGCTGATCGGCTACTGGCACCACCGCGCCGATGCGCGCCGTGGGGCGTACATGGCGCTGATGGTCACCGGCGCCGGCGGCCTGTGCCTGCTGGCGGGCGTAATGTTGCTGGGGCATATCGTCGGCAGCTATGACCTGGACCAGGTACTGGCGGCGGGCGCGCAGATCCGCGCGCATTCGCTGTACCCGGTCATGCTGGCCCTGGTGCTGGTCGGCGCCTTGAGCAAAAGCGCGCAGTTCCCCTTCCACTTCTGGCTGCCCCACGCGATGGCGGCCCCTACGCCGGTGTCGGCGTACCTGCATTCGGCAACGATGGTGAAGGCCGGCGTGTTCCTGCTGGCCCGCCTGTGGCCGTCGCTGTCCGGCAGCGAAGAATGGTTCTGGATCGTCGGCGGTGCCGGCGCCCTTACCCTCCTCCTCGGCGCTTACTGCGCCATGTTCCAGAATGATCTCAAGGGCCTGCTGGCCTACTCCACCATCAGCCACCTCGGGCTGATCACCTTGCTGCTGGGTCTCAACAGCCCGCTGGCGGCCGTCGCAGCCGTGTTCCACATCCTCAACCACGCCACGTTCAAGGCTTCGCTGTTCATGGCCGCGGGCATCATCGACCATGAAAGTGGCACGCGGGACATCCGCAAGCTCAGCGGGCTGGTGCGGTTGATCCCGTTTACCGCGACCCTGGCGATGGTGGCCAGTGCGTCCATGGCCGGCGTGCCGTTGCTCAATGGTTTCCTGTCCAAAGAGATGTTCTTCGCCGAAACCGTGTTCATCACCTCGACGGCCTGGGTGGAGTTCGCCCTGCCGTTGATCGCGACCATCGCCGGTACCTTCAGCGTGGCCTACGCCCTGCGCTTCACCGTCGACGTGTTCTTCGGCCCGACCGCGACCAACCTGCCGCACACTCCCCACGAACCGCCACGCTGGATGCGCGCACCGGTCGAGTTGCTGGTGTTCACCTGCCTGCTGGTGGGGATCTTCCCGGCCCAGGTGGTCGGCTCGATCCTCGCCGCCGCCGCGCTGCCGGTAGTGGGTGGCGTGCTGCCGGAGTACAGCCTGGCAATCTGGCACGGCTGGAACGCACCAATGATCATGAGCCTGGTGGCCATGTCCGGCGGCGTGGTGCTGTACCTGCTGCTGCGCAAGCAACTCAAGCGTGGCCGCTTCAAGTACCCGCCGGTAATCAGCTACTTCAACGGCAAGCGCGGCTTCGAGCGCAGCCTGGTGGTGATGATGCGCGGCGTGCGCAGGATCGAGAAACGCATCAGCACCAAGCGCCTGCAGACCCAATTGTTCCTGCTGGTGCTGGTGGCGGTGATCGGCGGCATGATCCCGATGCTCAACAGTGGCCTCAGTTGGGGCGACCGCCCGAAGATCCCGGGCTCCATCGTGTTCGTCACCCTGTGGCTGCTGGCGATTGCCTGTGCCCTCGGCGCCGCCTGGCAAGCCAAGTACCACCGGCTGGCGGCCCTGACCATGGTCAGCGTGTGCGGCCTGATGACCTGCGTGACCTTCGTGTGGTTCTCGGCGCCGGACCTGGCGCTGACCCAGTTGGTGGTCGAAGTGGTCACCACCGTGCTGATCCTGCTCGGCCTGCGC
This sequence comes from Pseudomonas sp. NFPP28, assembly GCF_900115535.1. Classification (NCBI taxonomy): domain Bacteria; kingdom Pseudomonadati; phylum Pseudomonadota; class Gammaproteobacteria; order Pseudomonadales; family Pseudomonadaceae; genus Pseudomonas; species Pseudomonas sp. NFPP28. Next base: position 260,263 of record NZ_FOWT01000002.1, read on the forward strand.
TGGCTGCCACGGCGGATCGAAGAGGTGTCGCCACTGCCCAGCTCGCTGCGCAAGGCGCGCATCCGTCGCCTGCGTGACTTCCTGTTGTCGACCGTGGTGGGCGGTGGCATGGCGTTGCTGTCCTACGCGATGCTGACGCGCCAGACGCCCAACGATATTTCTTCGTTCTACCTCAGCCGCGCCCTGCCCGAAGGCGGCGGCAGCAATGTGGTGAACGTGATGCTGGTGGACTTCCGGGGCTTCGACACCCTGGGCGAAATCACCGTACTCGGCGCCGTGGCGCTGACGGTGTACGCCCTGCTGCGGCGCTTCCGCCCGTCAAAAGAGAGCATGGAGTTGCCGCCGCAACAGCGCCAGTTGGCGCCGGACGTGGCCACCGACCTGGTCAACCCGCGCCAGGCCAGCGACACCGCCCTGGGCTTCATGATGGTGCCGGCGGTGCTGGTGCGCCTGCTGCTGCCGATTGCGCTGGTGGTGTCGTTCTACCTGTTCATGCGCGGCCACAACCAACCGGGTGGCGGGTTTGTCGCCGGGCTGGTGATGTCGGTGGCGTTCATCCTGCAATACATGGTCGCCGGTACGCAGTGGGTCGAGGCGCAGATGAGCCTGCGGCCGATGCGCTGGATGGGCTTCGGGCTGCTGTCGGCAACCCTGACCGGGCTCGGCGCGCTGTTTGCCGGCTACCCGTTCCTCACCACTCACACCTGGCATTTCAGCCTGCCATTGCTTGGCGACATTCACATCGCCAGCGCGCTGTTCTTCGACGTCGGCGTGTACGCCATGGTCGTCGGCTCGACGCTGCTGATGCTCACCGCCCTCGGTCACCAGTCCGTGCGGGCCCATAAACCGAGCAACCAGGCCAAAGTGGTTGCCGCAACGGAAGGAGCCGCCTGATGGAAGAAGTCATCGCAATTGCCATTGGAGTCCTGGCGGCTTCCGGCGTCTGGTTGATCCTGCGGCCACGGACCTTCCAGGTGGTGATGGGCCTGTGCCTGCTTTCGTACGGCGTCAACCTGTTCATTTTCAGCATGGGCAGCCTGTTTATCGGCAAGGAGCCGATCATCAAGGACGGCGTGCCGCAGGACCTGCTCAACTACACCGATCCGCTGCCCCAGGCCCTGGTGCTCACGGCCATCGTGATCAGCTTCGCCATGACCGCGTTGTTCCTGGTGGTGCTGCTCGCCTCCCGGGGCCTGACCGGCACCGACCATGTGGACGGCCGGGAGCCCAAGGAATGAATTGGGTGAATCAACTGATCGTCGCGCCGATCCTGCTGCCATTGCTGACCGCCGCGCTGATGCTGATGCTTGGCGAAAAGCGCCGCCCGCTCAAGGCGAAAATCAATCTGTTCTCCAGCGTCATCGGCCTGGGCATCGCCATCCTGCTGCTGTACTGGACGCAAAAAGGCGGCCCAGGCTCGATTGGGGTTTACCTGCCGGGCAACTGGCAGGTGCCATTCGGCATTGTGCTGGTGGTGGACCAACTCTCGGCGCTGATGCTGGTACTCACCGGGATCATCGGCGTGAGTGCGCTGCTGTTCGCCATGGCCCGTTGGGATCGTGCGGGCACCAGCTTCCACGCACTGTTCCAGATCCAGATGATGGGGTTGTACGGCGCCTTCCTCACGGCGGACTTGTTCAACCTGTTCGTGTTCTTCGAAGTGCTGCTGGCGGCCTCCTATGGCCTGATGCTGCATGGCTCCGGGCGTGCGCGGGTGTCGTCGGGGTTGCATTACATTGCGATCAACCTGTTGGCGTCTTCGCTGTTCCTGATTGGCGCGGCGATGATCTACGGTGTCACCGGCACGCTGAACTTCGCTGACCTGGCGCTGAAAATCCCGCTGGTGCCGGAGGCCGATCGTGGTCTGTTGCATGCCGGCGCGGCGATCCTGGCGACGGCGTTCCTGGCCAAGGCCGGCATGTGGCCGCTGAACTTCTGGCTGGCGCCCGCCTACTCCTCGGCCAGTGCGCCGGTGGCGGCGATGTTTGCGATCATGACCAAGGTCGGCGTGTACACCGTGCTGCGCCTGTGGACCCTGCTGTTCTCCGGCCAGGCCGGGGCGTCGGCGCTGTTTGGCGGGGATTGGCTGGTGTATGGCGGCATGGCGACCATCATTTGCGCGGCGCTGGCGATGGTGGCGGCGCAGCGCCTGGAGCGCATGGCCAGCTTGAGCATCCTGGTGTCGGCGGGGATCTTGCTGTCCGCCGTCGGTTTCGCCCAACCAAGCCTGACGGCGGGCGCGCTGTTCTATCTGGTCAGTTCCACCCTGGCCTTGAGCGCGCTGTTCCTGCTGGCTGAATTGATCGAACGGTCACGCTCGGCCAACGACCTGCCGCTGGACGAAGAGATCGATGCGTTGCCCAAGGCCATGGAATCCCTGCACCCGCGCCCTGGCGTCAACCTCGATGACGAGCAGCAAGCCGTGGTCGGCCAGGTGATTCCCTGGACCATGGCGTTCCTCGGCTTGAGCTTTATCGCCTGCGCCCTGCTGATCATCGGCATGCCGCCGCTCTCCGGGTTTATCGGCAAGCTCAGTCTGTTGAGTGCGCTGGTCAATCCACTGGGCCTGGGTATGAGTATTGACGAACCGATCCGGCCAGCCGCCTGGGGCTTGGTGGCGTTGCTGATTCTCTCCGGCCTGGCCTCGTTGATTGCCTTCGCACGCTTGGGCATCCAGCGCTTCTGGACCCCGGAAGAACGCCCTTCGCCGCTACTGCGTCGCTATGAATGCGTGCCGATTTTCTTCCTGCTGGGCTTGAGCATCCTGCTGACCTTCAAGGCGGAACCACTGCTGCGCTACACCCAGGCCACTGCCGTGAGCCTGAACAACCCCGAGCACTATGTGATGGCGGTGATGGCCACGCGTCCGGTGCCGAGCCCCGAAGCCCAGGCCGCCGCCCTGGAGGTGCAACCATGAAGCGATTGTTCCCTGCTCCGTGGCTGTCCCTGGCGCTGTGGGTGCTGTGGCTGGTGCTGAACCTGTCGGTCAGTCCGGGCAACCTGCTGCTGGGTGCACTGCTGGGCTTTCTTGCGCCGCTGCTGATGGCACCGTTGCGACCACTGCCGATCCGCATCCGTCGCCCCGGCGTGATCATCCGCCTGTTTTTCCTGGTGGGCCGTGACGTGATCGTCTCCAACCTGCAAGTGGCCTGGGGCGTGCTGACCTGCGGCTCCCGCCCACCGCGTTCGCGCTTCATCAGGATTCCCCTGGACCTGCGCGACCCCAACGGCCTCGCCGCGCTGTCGATGATCACCACCGTGGTGCCCGGCACCATCTGGTCGGAACTGGCGCTGGACCGCAGCATCCTGCTCTTGCACGTATTCGACCTGGACGATGAGGCGCCCTTCATCGAGCACTTCAAGACCACCTACGAACGGCCCCTGATGGAGATCTTCGAATGAGCGCGCTGCTCTCCAATGCGATCCTGTTCAGCCTGTTCCTGTTCTCCCTGGCCATGGTGCTGACGCTTATCCGCCTGTTCAAAGGCCCGTCAGCCCAGGACCGGGTACTGGCGCTGGACTACCTGTACATCCTGGCGATGTTGATGATGCTGGTGCTGGGTATCCGGTATGCCAGTGACACCTACTTTGAAGCGGCGCTGCTGATCGCGCTGTTCGGCTTCGTCGGCTCGTTTGCCCTGGCGAAATTCCTGCTGCGTGGGGAGGTGATTGAATGATGCCGTTATGGATGGAAATCGTCGTGGCCGTGCTGCTGGTGCTCAGCAGTGTATTTGCATTGATTGGCGCGATCGGGTTGCTGCGCATGAAGGACTTCTTCCAGCGCATGCACCCGCCCGCACTCGCATCGACGCTGGGAGCGTGGTGTGTGGCGTTGGCGTCGATCATTTATTTTTCGGTGCTCAAGTCCGGGCCGGTGTTGCACGGGTGGTTGATTCCGATTCTGCTGTCGATCACCGTGCCGGTGACCACGTTGCTGTTGGCGCGCACGGCGTTGTTCCGCAAGCGCATGGCTGGGGATGATGTACCCGCCGAAGTCAGCAGCCGCCGTTGATCCCTATAGAAAACACGGTCAAAACTGTGGGAGGGGGCTTGCCCCCGATGGCGGTGGATCAGTCAGCTCACCTGTAGCTGACCCACTGCTATCGGGGGCAAGCCCCCTCCCACATTTGGATTGGCGCTAGGCAAAAGACCTGATGTGCGCCGCCAATTCCGCCAACCCCTCATCATCGGCCCGCACATGATCGTGGGACGAGATGTACCCTTCATATGCCTCGAAGAACTTGTCCACCTTCGAACTCAGCGGCTTGAAGGTACTGTCGCCGCCGGTTCCATGCATGGGAAACAGCTTCGCATGCAGGTGATCCACGCCATACCCTTCCAAGATCATCCCGGTGCGCGCCACATCGGGAAACGCACGGTCGATCTGCAACGCCGTCCTCTTCGCCGCCACCACCAGCGCGGCTAGCACTTCATCCGACTGCGCAAACGCATAACTGCCGTAATGCTGCTTGGGAATCACCACGCTGAACCCCGGGGTGTTGGGGAAGATCGACAGGAAGGCCATGTGCTGGTCGTCTTCCCACAGGATGTGCGCCGGGGAAGTCTTTTGGACGATGCTGCAGAAAATACACGTCATTCGAGTCTCCATCAGTGGTTCTTGGTGCCCTTCAAATAGCACAACTTCCATTACAAGATAGGCGAGCCAAACCTGCGAAACCGTGGCATCCAGTGATCCAGGATCTGCGCCGATGCCAGCACATGATGTGCCCGCCCGATCAACAGCCGACGCGGCACAAAACCAATGTACCGGGAGTCATCGCTGTTATCGCGATTGTCCCCCAGCATGAAGTAACTGTCGGCCGGCACCACCACCGGCCCGAAATTGCGCAGTGCCCGCACCGTCGGCATGAACTGCACCGTGCGCTGACGGTTGGCCGCCCGTTCGGTCAGCTTGATTCCTGGCACCGTATGGCCGGGCAGGATGGGTTCGCTGATGTCCTGCGCGTCACTGTAGGTGGCAGGCACGCCGTTGACCCACAACACCTCATCTTTCATTTCCAGGGTGTCACCGGGAATGCCGACGATGCGCTTGATCAGACGCATGCCGTCCCTGGGCGACGAGAACGTCACCACATCACCGCGCCGGGGGTTATCGAGCTGGGCCAGGGAAATGTCCGTGAGCGGCAGCTTGAGGTCGTAGGCCACCCGGTTCACCAACACTACATCGCCCTCCAGCAAGGTCGGGCGCATGGAGCCAGAGGGAATGGGATTCCAGTCCGCCAGGGAGGTACGGAAAACGCCGAAGCACAACCAGAAAATGATTGCGTAACGGTAACGGATCAACCAACTTCGCATACATCCTCGCACGGCAGAAAGGGGCATCAGGTCTGTTTCCCAGACGCCCGGTTGTTACACGCGAGGATTAAATCAACATTAGCGTCCAAGCGCACAAAAGGAGTTTTCGCCATGGATATCAAATGTTCAGTGTTTATCGCCGCCAGCGTCGACGGCTTCATCGCCCGCCCGGACGGTGATATCGACTGGTTGCACCGGCCGGAGTATGAAACCGCCGAGTTGAACGGCGTGACTTATGAAGGCTTTGTCGCCACGGTGGATGCGCTGGTGATGGGACGCAAGACCCTGGAGAAGGTGTTGTCATTTGCGAAGTGGCCCTATGAGGGTATCCCGGTGATTGCGCTGTCTCGCCAGCAGTTGCAGATTCCGACACATCTGGAGGGCAAGATCGAGGTCATGGCGGGAGACGTGACCACACTGGTGGCAACGTTAGCCGAGCGCGGTATGAAGCACCTTTATATCGACGGTGGCCAGACGATCCAGGCGTTTCTTGAAGCGGGCCTGATCGAGGAGTTGATCATCACACGCATACCAGTGTTGCTGGGCAAAGGGGTTTGTTTGTTCAGCCAGATGGGCAGCGAGCAAGAACTTCGTCATCTCGGCACGTATGTATCGGACAATGGATTTGTGCAGAGCCGCTATCAAGTATCGCTGTCGTAGCAATTGCAAAGCCAGCGTGCAATGGAGGTGGGCGAATCGATATATGGTAGACACTCTGTTATCGCGACATAGGTATCAGCACAACTTTCAATATCGTGCGTAACTGTGGCGCTCATCACCCGCCCTGCCAGCTACCACAGTCGATCGAGTAAGCCGTTAAACGGATGTGCAAAAAAACGCCCCGAACCAGTCGGGGCGTTTTTCATTCAACGTTTACCAATCAAGCCTGATCAGCCAACCGCCACGTCGTCCCACCCTTCCCGTCTTCCAACACCACGCCCATGGCGGTGAGTTGGTCGCGGAGTCGGTCGGATTCCGCCCAGTCCTTGTTGGCACGTGCAGTCAAACGCGCCTGTATCAGCGCATCCACTTGCGCCGCATCCACACGCCCTTCGGCACCGGCTTGCAGGAAATCTTCGGGCTTCATTTGCAGAACCCCAAGCACGCTGGCCAGTTCTTTCAAGCGCGCCGCCAGACCCGCCGCCGCATCAAGATCGCTCTCACGCAAACGGTTGATCTCGCGCACCATTTCGAACAGCACCGCGCAGGCTTCCGGGGTGCCGAAGTCGTCGTTCATCACTTCGGTGAAGCGTGCGACGAAGGCTTCGCCACCGGCTGGTGCCACGGCGGGCAGGCCTTTCAACGCGTGGTAGAACCGCTCCAGGGCGCCCTTGGCGTCCTTGAGGTTGTCTTCCGAGTAGTTGATGGCGCTGCGGTAGTGGCTGGATACCAGCAGGTAACGCACCACTTCCGGGTGGTACTTTTCCAGCACGTCGCGGATGGTGAAGAAGTTGTTCAAGGATTTGGACATCTTCTCGCCATTGATGCGGATCATGCCGCAGTGCATCCAGGCGTTCGCGTAGGTCTTGCCGGTGGCGGCTTCGCTCTGGGCGATTTCGTTTTCATGGTGCGGGAACTCGAGGTCGCTGCCGCCGCCGTGAATGTCGAAGGTCTCGCCCAGGCAGCAGGTGGACATCACCGAGCATTCGATGTGCCAGCCCGGACGCCCGGCGCCCCATGGCGACTCCCAGCTCGGCTCGCCGGGCTTGGTGCCTTTCCACAGCACGAAGTCCAGCGGGTCCTGCTTGGCTTCGTCGACTTCGATACGTGCGCCGATGCGCAGGTCTTCGATTCTCTTGCGCGACAGCTTGCCGTAGCCCATGAACTTGGCGACGCGGTAGTACACGTCGCCATTGCCCGGCGCGTAGGCGTAACCCTTGTCGATCAAGGTCTGGATCATCGCGTGCATGCCCGGGATGTGGTCGGTGGCACGCGGTTCCATGTCCGGCTTGAGGATGTTGAGCCGGGCCTCGTCCTCGTGCATCGCGGCGATCATGCGCTCGGTCAGCGCGTCGAACGACTCGCCGTTTTCGTTGGCGCGGTTGATGATCTTGTCGTCGATGTCGGTGATGTTGCGCACATAGGTCAGGTCATAGCCGCTGAAACGCAACCAGCGGGTCACCAGGTCGAAGGCCACCATGCTGCGGCCGTGGCCGATGTGGCAGTAGTCGTACACGGTCATGCCGCACACGTACATGCGCACCTTGTTGCCGTCCAGCGGCTTGAAGACTTCTTTGGTCTTGCTGAGTGTGTTGTAGATCGTTAACACGACAATTCCCTTAAGACAGAATCACTGACCCCACGAATCACGCAAGGTCACGGTGCGGTTGAATACCGGGCGACCTGGTTTCGAGTCCTTGATATCCGCGCAGAAGTAACCTTCGCGCTCGAACTGGAAACGGTCTTCCGGCTGTGCTTCGCCCAACGAGGGTTCGGCACGACAACCCGTAAGTACTTGCAGGGAGTCAGGGTTGATGTTGTCGAGGAAACTGGCGCTGTCTTCAGCCTTTTCAGGGTTTGGCGAGCGGAACAGGCGATCGTACAGGCGCACTTCGCACTCGATGCTGGCCGCCGCCGGCACCCAGTGGATCACGCCCTTGACCTTGCGGCCTTCGGGGTTCTTGCCCAGGGTGTCCGGGTCATACGAGCAACGCAGTTCGACGATGTTGCCATCGGCGTCCTTGATTGCTTCGTCGGCACGGATCACGTAGCTGCCGCGCAGGCGCACTTCGCCGTTTGGCTCCAGGCGCTTGTAGCCTTTTGGCGGCTCTTCCATGAAGTCATCGCGGTCGATGTAGATTTCACGGGCAAACGGCAGCTTGCGCACGCCGAGTTCTTCTTTTTGCGGATGACGCGGCAGTTCAAGGTGGTCGACCTTGTCTTCCGGGTAGTTGGTGATCACGACCTTCAACGGGCGCAGCACGCACATGGCACGTGGGGCGTTGGCATCGAGGTCCTGGCGGATGCTGAATTCGAGCATGCCGTAGTCGACCACGCCGTCGGAACGGTTGGTGCCGACCATCTCGCAGAAGTTGCGGATCGACGCCGGCGTGTAGCCGCGACGGCGGAAGCCCGACAGCGTCGACATGCGTGGGTCGTCCCAGCCGTGTACGTGCTTTTCATCGACCAGTTGCTTGAGCTTGCGCTTGCTGGTGATGGTGTAGTTCAGGTTCAGGCGGCTGAACTCGTACTGACGCGGGTGCGCCGGTACCGGCAGGCTGTCGAGGAACCATTCGTACAGCGGACGATGGCTTTCGAACTCCAGGGTGCAGATGGAGTGGGTGATGCCTTCGATGGCGTCCGACTGGCCGTGGGTGAAGTCGTAGTTCGGGTAGATGCACCACTTGTCGCCCGTCTGGTGGTGATGGGCGTGGCGGATGCGGTACATGATCGGGTCGCGCAGGTTCATGTTCGGCGAGGCCATGTCGATCTTGGCGCGCAATACGCGGGCGCCGTCCGGGAACTCACCGGCGCGCATGCGGGCGAACCAGTCGAGGTTCTCCTCTACCGAACGGTCGCGGAACGGGCTGTTCTTGCCCGGCTCGGTCAGGGTGCCACGGTATTCCTTGGCCTGCTCCGGGGTCAGGTCGTCGACGTAGGCCTTGCCGGCCTTGATCAGCTCGACGGCCCAATCGTGCAGTTGGTCGAAGTACTGCGAGGCATAGCGCACTTCACCGGACCATTCGAAACCCAGCCACTTCACGTCGCTTTCAATGGCGTCGATGTATTCCTGGTCTTCCTTGGCCGGGTTGGTGTCGTCGAAACGCAGGTGCGTGACGCCGCCGAATTCCTGGGCCAGGCCGAAGTTCACACAGATCGACTTGGCGTGACCGATGTGCAGGTAGCCGTTGGGCTCTGGCGGGAAGCGGGTGACGATCTGCGTGTGCTTGCCCGAATCCAGGTCCGCCTGGATGATCGGGCGCAGGAAATTGACCGGGACGGCAGGTCCGGCCTTGGAATTCGAGGTAGGGTCGACAGTGGGCTTGCTCATAGGATCCTTGAACAGACAAGTACGTGGCCGGGCTAGGCCGACAAAACAAAGGGCTTATCATAGCTGATGCTGTCAAGCCGCTGACAGGGTTGCGGTGCATTTAACGCACCAGTGGTAAAAAACCACCTCGAAATTCCTGCAGGTCACGCTAAACTGCGCGCCTTGGCCGCAGTTTCGCCATACCGGTCGTGGTGCCCCGGGCACCCAAACCCACGAATTCCCTGAAAAGAGTAGCCAACATGACTCAAGTCAAACTGACCACCAACCACGGTGACATCGTCATCGAGCTCAACGCCGAGAAAGCGCCGATCACCGTCGCCAACTTCATCGAGTACGTGAACGCCGGCCACTACGAAAACACCGTTTTCCACCGCGTCATCGGCAACTTCATGATCCAGGGCGGCGGTTTCGAGCCTGGCATGAAAGAAAAGAAAGACAAGCGCCCAAGCATCCAGAACGAAGCGGACAACGGCCTTTCCAACGACAAGTACACCGTCGCCATGGCCCGTACCATGGAGCCGCATTCGGCCTCGGCGCAGTTCTTCATCAACGTGGCCGACAATGCCTTCCTGAACCACAGCGGCAAGAACGTGCAGGGCTGGGGCTACGCGGTATTCGGTAAAGTCACCGAAGGCCAGGACGTCGTCGACAAGATCAAAGGCGTGCAGACTACCGGTAAAGCCGGTCACCAGGACGTTCCGGTAGAAGACGTGATCGTCGAGAAAGCCGAGATCGTTGGGTGATACTGCTGATTTCAGATTTGCATCTGGAAGAGGAGCGCCCGGACATCACCCGGGCGTTTCTGGATCTGCTCCACGGCCGCGCCCGTGGCGCCCAGGCGTTGTACATTCTGGGGGACTTCTTCGAAGCCTGGATTGGCGACGATGGGATGACACCGTTTCAGCGCTCCATTTGCGCAGCCCTGCGCGAACTGAGCGACAGCGGCACTCCGATTTTCATCATGCACGGCAATCGCGATTTCCTGATCGGCAAGGCGTTCTGCAAAGCCGCAGGCGCCACCTTGCTCAAGGACCCGAGTGTCGTGCAGCTCCATGGCGAGCCCGTGCTGTTGATGCACGGCGACAGCCTCTGCACCCGCGACGTCGGCTATATGAAGCTGCGGCGCATCCTGCGTAACCCGATCGTGCTGTTTATCCTGCGCCACCTGCCCCTGGGCACGCGGCACAAGCTGGCGCGCAAGCTGCGCAGTGAAAGCCGCGCGCAGACGCGCATGAAGACCAACGACATTGTCGATGTAACGCCCGAGGAAGTCCCACGGGTGATGCAGCAGTTCGGCGTGCGCACCCTGGTCCACGGCCATACCCACCGCCCAGCCATTCACAAGTTGCAGATTGGCGACCAGGCCGCCAAGCGCATTGTGCTGGGGGATTGGGACAAGCAGGGCTGGGCGCTGCAGGTGGATGAGCAAGGGTTTCAGTTGGCGGCGTTTGACTTCGTCAATCCGCAATTGGCGTTGCCCGGCGCCTGAACCTCAGACACCACAAATCCAATGTGAACAAAGATCCAAATGTGGGAGGGGCGGTGCGACGATTCGACTTGCCCCCGATGGCGGCGGCACACTCAACATATTTGTTGGCTGAACCACTGCTATCGGGGGCAAGCCCCCTCCCACATTGAATTGTATTTCAACCTTTACTGATCAGTGGCCTGAGGCTTCCGGCCCGGCCTTGGCGCCAAACGGCGGCTTGGCCAGCCACACCAGCAGCATCAACCCCATGAACATCCACCCCAGCAACGTGAAGTAATCCACGGTGGACATCATGTATGCCTGGCTGGTGAGGATCTGGTCCAGCTGCGTATAGGCCTTCTGCCCTGCCCCACCGAGCGCCTGCAAGGCATCGCGGGTCGCCGAGTCGTAGGTGGTCATGTTCTCGCTCATGTAGGCATGGTGCTGGTCCGCCCGGCGAATCCAGATCCAGGTGGTCAGCGACGCCGCGAAGCTGCCGCCCAGGGTGCGCAGGAACGTGGCCAGGCCCGCGCCGTCGGCAATCTGGTGCGGCGGCAGGTCGGACATCAATATGCTCAAGGTCGGCATGAAGAACAGCGCCACGCCAATCCCCATGAACAGCTGCACCAGGGCGATGTGCTGGAAGTCCACCTCATTGGTGAAACCTGCGCGCATGAAGCAGCTCAAGCCAATCGCCAGGAAGGCCAGGCCCGCCAGCAGGCGCAGGTCGAACTTGTGCGCGTACTTGCCCACGAACGGTGACATCAGCACCGGCAAAATACCGATCGGCGCCACCGCCAGCCCGGCCCAGGTCGCGGTGTAGCCCATCTGGGTCTGCAACCATTGCGGCAGGATCAGGTTGATGCCGAAGAAGCCTGCGTACCCCAGGATCAACACGATGGTGCCGATGCGGAAGTTGCGGTAGGCAAACAGCTTCAGGTTGACCACCGGGTGTTTGTCGGTGAGTTCCCAGATGATGAACACCGCCAGGGCAATCACCGAAATCGCCGCGCCCACGATAATAAAGTTGGATTCGAACCAGTCCAGGTCATTGCCCTTGTCGAGAATGATCTGCAAGGCGCCCACGCCGACGATCAAGCTCAGCAACCCGACGTAGTCCATCGGCTGATAACTGGTCTGCACCGGACGTTTCTTCAACTGCGAACGCACCACCATCACCGCAAAGATACCGATGGGCACGTTGATGAAGAAGATCCACGGCCAGCTGTAGCTGTCGGTGATCCAGCCGCCGAGGATCGGCCCGGCAATCGGCGCCACCACCGTGACCATCGCCAGCAACGCCAGGGCCATGCCTCGCCTCGCCGGCGGGTAGACGGCGATCAGCAGCGTTTGGGTCATCGGGTACAACGGCCCGGCCACCAGGCCTTGTATGACGCGAAAAGCGATCAGCTCGGGCATCGACGTGGAAATACCACACAGGAACGACGCCAGCACGAACAGCATCGTCGCCCACAAGAACAGCTTGACCTCGCCAAACCGCCGGCTCAGCCAGCCGGTGAGCGGCAAGGCAATCGCGTTGCTCACCGCAAACGAGGTGATGACCCAGGTGCCCTGCTCCGAACTCACGCCCAGGTTGCCGGAAATGGTCGGCAACGCCACGTTGGCGATGGTGGTGTCGAGCACCTGCATGAAGGTCGCCAGCGACAGGCCAATGGTGGCCATCAACAGGCTGGGTGGCGTGAAGGAGGCGTTATTGCTCATCAGCGTTGCACAGCCTTGGGCGCGGCGAGGCTGTTGTCATGGATCAACTGGGTGATCATGGCGTCGGCCTCGGCGAGTTGGCGGTCATACACGTTGGTGCTGAACGAGGCCTTCTGCGGCGCCTGTTGCGCCAGTACCGGGCCGCTCTGGTCATGCAGGTCGACCTTGACCAGGGTGCTCAAACCTACGCGCAGCGGGTGCTTGGCCAGTTCTTCGGCATTGATGTGGATACGCACCGGCACCCGTTGCACGATCTTGATCCAGTTACCCGTGGCGTTCTGCGCCGGCAGCAGGGCAAACGCGCTGCCGGTACCGGCGCCGAGGCTGTCGATGGTGCCGCTGAATTTCACGTCGCTGCCGTAGATGTCCGATTCGATGTCCACCGGCTGGCCGATGCGCATGTCACGCAGTTGGGTTTCCTTGAAGTTGGCGTCGATCCACAGCTGGTTCAGCGGGATCACCGCCATCAATGCGGTGCCCGGTTGTACGCGCTGGCCCAGTTGTACGGTGCGCTTGGCCACATAGCCGGTGACCGGTGCGATCAAGGTGCTGCGCGCATTGGCCAGGTAGGCCTGGCGCAGTTGCGCGGCGGCGGCCTGCACATCCGGGTGAGAACTGATCACCGTGTCGTCCACCAACGCATTGGTGGTTTTCAGTTGTTGCTCAAGGTTGGTCAGGGCGTTTTTGGCCGCAGTGAGGCTGTCACGGGCATGGGACAGCTCCTCCTGGGAAATCGCCCCGCCCTGGGCCAGGGTTTTACGACGATTGAAGTTGTCCTGGGCGGTCTGCACGTCGGCTTTCTGCGCATTGACCTGGGCCTTCATGCCGTCGACGTTGCTGTACAGGCCGCGCACCTGGCGCACGGTGCGGGCCAGGTTGGCCTGGGCACTTTGCAGGCCGACGGCGGCGTCGTTCGGGTCGAAGTTGATCAGCACCTGGCCCTCGTGGACCAGGTCGCCATCGTCGGCGCCGATGCTGACCACGGTGCCGGTGACCAGCGGGGTGATTTCCACCACGTTGCCGTTCACGTAGGCGTCGTCGGTGCTTTCGCTGAAGCGGCCGTACAGCTCATACCAGCCCCATACGCCGACCACGGCGAGGATGACGATCAGCGCCAGGCCGATCAGCATCACCTTGCGTTTGCGGGGGTTGTTGTCTTTGGGTTGTTCGGTTGCATTGGTGTTTTCGGCAGTGGCCATGACAAATACCTCAAATTATTCCGTGCGTGTGGCGGGGGTGGTCGCTGCCACGTTGTCGGCGCTGTAGCCGCCGCCCAGGGCCTGCATCAGTTGAATCGACAGATCGATCTGCGCGGCATTCAGGGTTGCCAGCTGACGCTGGGCCTGCAGCAGTTGCTGCTCGATGCTGAGCACATCCAGGTAGTTACCGATCCCGGAGCTGTAGCGCTGCACCCCGGTGTCGTAGGACTGCTGGGCAATGTCCGCGGCATGTTGCTGGGCCTGGATCTGCCGGCCGGTGTCGCGCAGTTGCGAAAGGGTGTTGCCGATATCGCCCAGGGCTTGCACCAGGGTTTTGTTGTACTGCGCCACCGCCAGGTCGTAGTCGGCGTCGCGGGCATCGAGGTCGGCACGCAGGCGGCCGCCGTCGAAGATCGGCAGCGAGATCGTCGGCGCAATGTTGAAGAAGCGGCTGGCCGACCCGAACATCGCATCCCCCAGCAACGACTCGGCCCCGGCGCTCGCGCTCAGGTTGAGGTTAGGGTAGAAGCGCGTCTTGCTGGCATCGATGTTCCGGCCCGCCGATTCGACCCGCCAGCGCGCGGCGATCAGGTCCGGGCGGCGGCCCAACAGCTCGGCCGGCAGCACCGAGGGCACGGCCACCGCGCTGGGTTTCAGCACGTTGGGCCGGGCCAGTTCACTGCCACGGTCCGGGCCTTTGCCAAGCAATACGGCCAGGGCGATCTTGGCGCTTTGCAGCTGTTTTTCCGCGTCGATCAGTTGCGACTGGGCGCTGGCTTCCAGGCTTTCGGTCTGCTGGTACTGGTACTGGCTGTCGATGCCCGAATTCAGCCGGCGCTTGCCCAGGTCGAGCATCTGCCGGGTGCGCTTGAGGTCGTCGTTGGCCAGGTCGCGCACGATATGGGCCTGGCCCAGGTCGCTGTAGGCCTTGGCCACGTTGGCGGCCAGGGTCAGGCGCGCGGCCTGCTGGTCGACCTGGGCAGCACGCGCCTCACCCAACGCGGCTTCCCAGGCAGCCCGCTGGCCGCCCCAGAGGTCGAAGGTGTAGTTGAAGCTGGCGCCGATGTTGCGCACGGTCGAATAAGCATCGCCTTCACCGCGCGGGTCCTGGTCTTTTGCCAGGCGCGAGCGGCTGACACCGGCGCTGGCGTCGAGGGTCGGCATGCGCTCGGCGTTGGCGGCATAGGCAGCAGCCTCGGCCTGGTGGGCCCGGGCGCTGGCGACTTGCATGTCGGGGCTGTTTTGCAGGGCTTCCTGGATCAGACCGTCGAGTTGCGGGTCGCCGAGGCTTTTCCACCAGTCAGCGGTCGGCCAGGCAGCGCTCGACAAGGTCACACCGCTCAAGGTTTTACCGGTTTGCAATGTGCTGGCGTCGAGGCGTTTGCCTTGGGTGTCGAGGCCGCTGTAGTTGGCGCAACCGGCCATGGTCATGGCCACCAGCACCAGGCTGAGTGCACGTGTGTTCATTCTTTACCTACCCGCTGGATGACGATGGCGTCACCGGCAGCTACCAGAATTTTCTTGAGGATCCGCTCCAGGGTCTGCAGCTCGCCGGGCTCCAGTGCGCCGGCCAATTCGTTCATCGACTGGGCACCGATGTGCGGCAGCATGTCCGCCAGGCGCTGGCCGTCTTCGGTCAGCACCAGCCGCACCTGGCGCCGGTCCTGCTCGGAACGCTGGCGTGCCAGTAGGCCTTTCTGCTCCAGGCGGTCGAGCATGCGGGTCATGGAACCGCTGTCCAGGGACAGGTTGCGGCACAGCTCCGCCGGGGTATCCACGTCGAACTGGGCAATGATGATCAACACCTTGAACTGCGCGGCGGTCACACCGTACGGCTCCATATGGGTGTCGATAATGCGGTCCTTGAGCAGCGCCGCCCGGCCCAGGAGCAGGCCGAGGTGGCAGTTGCGAAAGCTGTCAGGGGTGAAGTGGGGCATCGGAAGTCACCTTATTACTGCCTAGGCAGTGAATGTATGACAAGATGTTACTGCTTAGGCAGCGAATGTCAAATGGAATTATTAGCTTGCTTGGTAATTGGCGGATGAGTGGTGGGGTTCTAAGGATTGCCTGATGGGGTGTGACGCCTTCGCTGAGTACTCTGAGTAGCCTTTTGGCCAGTCGACACCCTCCTTCCCATGACTTCCTTAAAACAGTTTGCTTGCCTCGCGGTCGTCACCCTGGCGGGCGCATCAGCCGCCTCCGCGGCTAATTGCACAGCCACCGTCAACACCAATGAAACCCTTAATTTCGGCGCAAGTCTGTCCAGCGGCAGCCTGACAGTTCCCGCTGACACTCCCGACGGCACCGTGATTTACCAAGACACGGTGCAATCGGGTCAGAACAGCTGGAAATGCACAGGTTCCTCCCAATACGGCATCGTGATAAACCCTGCGTTAGGCTCGGTCACCAGCGGCTCGACCTACCCTATCGGCAAGACAGGCCTTTCGTTCCGCGTCTGGATCGACAGCCTGGATTACTATATGGCTGCACCTGCTTCCCTTAAGCCGAGTGGTTACGGCATCCCCCCAGGCTCGGTACGCCTGGAAATCGTCAAGTCAGGCCCGCTGTCTCCACAGGTCAAGGTCGCTGCCGGCAACCTGGGCAACTTGCAAGCTGACGATCTGATCATCAGCAAGTACAACCTGACCACCCCCCTGGTGTTGAACGCCGCCTCCTGCCAGACCCCTTCCGTCCACGTCGCCATGGGCGACGACTATCAGCTCTGGGAATTTCGCGACGCAGGCACAACCCCTCGCACCATTCGCTTCGACATCGGCTTGAACCAGTGCCAGACCGGTATCAATAAAGTCACCTATTCGCTCAAGGCCACCACGCCCATCGTCGACGCGGCAAAAGGTGTCGTCGCGCTCAACGGCGGCTCCACCGCCAAAGGCATCGCCCTGCAATTGATGGATGATGCCGGGCAACCCATCGCGTTTGATACCACCTACTCCTTCAGCGGTTTCACCACCACAGGCACCAATTTCAAGATTCCCTTGTCGGCCTCGTATTACCGCTTGCCCACCGGCAACGTCGAAGCCGGCAGCGCCAACACCGAAGTCACCTTTATCGTGAACTACCTGTAGCAAACTAAGGATCGTCTGATTTTTCCTACATACGGCCATCCCTAGAGTGACGGGATGCGATTAAAGAACTATCTCCACCAGATCAGCCCCGTCCTGTCCACGCCCCACGCCGCCCGCCGCCTGTTGCGCATTTTTGCGCTGGTGCTGCTGGTGGGCATGCTGGGCGGCGTGTACAGCTTCCTGCTATTTACGTTCAACAACGAGATCTCCCAGCGGCGCAGCTACATGAGCAGCGCCATCGCCGAGGCCCATACCTTTTTCACCACCCGTGAAGCCCTGCTGGAAAGCCTCAGCCTGTCGGCTACACGCAAGGCCAAATTGAACCTGCCGGTGAACGATGAGGAAATCCGCCTGTTGCTCGGCAAAATCCCGGGTAAGCAATGGAGCATCTGGCTGACCCAGCGCATGCGCGACTTCCTGAAGGCCAAGCAGCTCAACCTGCTGTACGTCGGCACCGATGCCCAGGTGCTGCGACTGTACGATGCGGGTCCCGTGGCTGCCGATTTTCCCGCGCCCATGCTGGTGCAACTCAATGCCCTCAAGCAGCAGAAAACCCTGCAGGAACTCTGGCTGACCCACACCGACGGCGGCAACTCGCAGCTATATATCTTTATCCGCCTGGATGAACGCGACCTGGACTCCGGCTGGCTCGGCCTGGAGATGGATGACCGTGAAGTCTCCAACGCCTTGAGCGACCACAGTGCTGGCGAGTTCACCATGTTCAACGCCCAAGGTATGCCTCTATTCAGCAACAGCCGTAACCCGCCGCCCGGGCAAAACCTGCCGCACCTGCGCCAGCAGGACTTCTTCGGCTTTGTCGGCGACGGTTGGCTGCCCGAGCAATTGGTGTTGCGCAAACAGCTGAAGTCGTCGGACTGGCAGCTCACCTACTCCATCGACCTGCACGCGGTGCTCTGGGCACTATGGCCGCAGATGCTCGGCGCCCTGCTGTTCTGCCTGCTGACCATCAGCCTGGTGGCCCTGTTGACCCGCCGCCTGGAACACCGCTTCATCATCCCCGCCATCCACCGCATCCAGGCGCTGGTGGAAAGCGAGCTGTTCAGCCGCGATGTGATCCAGACTGCGCCCGTGGCCCTGTGCGTGCTGCGGCGCACGGACGGCGAAGTGGTGCTGGAAAATACTCTCGCCCAACAATGGCTCGGCCAGGCCGGCGCGCAGCTGGGGCCGGGCTGGATCCGTAATGCCTTCGATACGGACGCCCCCTGCCTCACCGACTACTTCAAAGCCGCCGATGGCCGCCACCTGTATCTGAGCTGCGCGCCCACCCGCTACAAGGGGGAAGACGTGTTGCTCTGCGCCTTCAGCGACATCAGCGCACGCACCCAGATCGAAGCGGCGCTGGAACAGGCACGCCAATCCGCCGATGCCGCCAACGAAGCCAAGACACTGTTCCTGGCGACCATGAGTCACGAAATCCGCACGCCGCTGTATGGCGTGCTCGGTACCCTGGAGCTTCTCGCCCGTACTCGCCTGGATGCCCAGCAGAAAAGCTACCTGCATGCCATCGAAGGTTCCTCGGCGACGCTGCTGCAACTGATCTGCGATGTGCTCGACGTGTCAAAGATCGAAGCCGGCCAATTGGCCCTGGAGTTGAGTGAGTTTTGTGTGCCCAGCCTGGTGCAGGAAGTGGTGCAGGGTTACGCCGCCGCCGCACAGAGCAAGGGTTTGCAGCTGTATGCGTGCCTCGACCCGCAACTGCCGCTGCGCCTGATCGGCGATGCCAGCCGCTTGCGCCAGATCCTCAACAACCTGCTGAGCAATGCGGTCAAGTTCACCGACTCCGGGCGCGTAGTACTGCGGGTCAAAAAGCTCAGCCGTGAAGGCGAACGGGCGTGCCTGCAATGGCAAGTCTCGGACACTGGCAAAGGCATCGCCCAGGAAGACCAGGCACTGATCTTCGAGCCGTTCTACCAGACCGAAGGCAACCCCCATGTGATCGCCGGCACCGGCCTCGGCCTGCCCATTTGCCTGCGCCTGACCCACTTGATGAACGGCACCCTGCGCATGGTCAGCGAGCCGGGGCTGGGCAGCAGCTTTTCCCTGGCCGTGCCGCTGGAGCAACCCGCTAGCATCGTGCCGTCGCTGCGGCCGCCGTTGGCGCAGGAGGTGGTGTATGTGCTCTCGCCTGTACGCGAACTGGCCGACAGCCTCTGCGGCTGGCTGCGCCGCTGGGGTGCCCGTGCGCAGGTCGGCCCGCCGTCCAGCGCCGAGCTGGCCGCACCCGCGGTACTGCTCGAACTGGTAGAGCGCAGCCTGGACACCTCCTGGCACGGCCCACGGGTATTCGCCAGCAGCGATGGTGCCCACGAACCGCAGTTCACCGGCGATGGCTGGCAGGTCAACCTCAACGACCTGAACGCGATCCACCAGGCGGTTCGCCACGCCCAGAACGGCCAGGCCGCACCGTCCCAGGCGCGTTGCGAGCGGCGCGACCTGCACCCCTTGCACCTGCATATCCTGGTGGCCGAAGACAACGCCATCAACCAGTTGATCCTGCGTGACCAGCTTGAAGAACTCGGTTGTACCGTAGAGCTGGCCGGCGATGGCGAAGAGGCCTTGTCGCGCTGGCACGAAGGCGCCTTCGACATCGTGCTCACTGACGTCAACATGCCCAAGCTCAATGGCTACGAACTGGCCGAAGCCCTGCGGTGCCTTGGCTGCAACACCCCGATCCTCGGCGCAACCGCCAACGCCCTGCGCGGTGAAGATGCCTTGTGCCTGGCGGCCGGCATGAATCACTGCCTGGTCAAACCCTTCACACTGCGAGCCTTGTTCACTGCCCTGGCTCCCTACGCACGAGCTACCCATGAAACCCTGTAGCATTCTGATCGTTGAAGACCATCCCTTTCAGCACCTGTATTTGCAGAACCTGTTCAGCGAGTTGGGCGATTTTGACGTGGTCTGCGCCAGGGACGGTGAAGCCGCGCTGGCCTGCCTGAAACAACGCGATTTCGACCTGGTGCTCACCGACTTGCTGATGCCTGGCATGGACGGTGTGCAATTTATCCAGGGCCTGGCCGCACAACCCTCATGCCCCGCGCTGGCGATCATGAGCGCCGCGTCACGGCGCATGCTGATGGGTGCAAGCCTGGTGGCGAGTAACCTGCAAGTGAAGGTGATCGGGTTGATTTCCAAGCCGGTGAATGCCGCGGCCCTGCGTTGCCTGATCGACCAGCTGCAGGCTCTGCGCCAGGTTGCCCCGGCCCAGACCCAGCCCGGCATCGATTGCCAAAGCCTGATGAACGCCCTCGATAATGGTGAACTGCAAGCCTGGTTCCAACCCAAGAAAGCCCTGAACAATGGCCGCATCGTCGCGGCCGAAGCCCTGGTGCGCTGGGTACACCCCGAGCATGGCCTGTTGCTGCCCGGCGTGTTCCTGCCGGCATTGATCGCCTGCCACCTGGAAGAACGCCTGTTGTGGTGCGTGCTCAAACAAGCGATGGCCGCCCAAGCCGTATGGCGCCAACAAGGCTATGACATCCCGGTGTCCATCAACCTGCCCACGCACCTGCTCAACAGCCACGACCTGCCCGACCGCATCCTGGCGTTCGTGCTGGAACACCATGGGCTGCCGGCACGTATCTGTTTCGAGCTGATGGAATGCTCGGTGCCCGACGACATCAGCAATTTCTACGCCGGCGCCTGCCGCTTGCGCATCAAGGGTTTCGGCCTGTCCCAGGACGATTTCGGCAAGGGCTACAGCTCGTACATGAACCTGGTGTCGGCACCGTTCACCGAGGTAAAGATCGACCGTGCCCTGGTGCAGGGCTGCAACGCCAACGAAGAATTGGCCCAGGCACTCACCAGCATCGTCAGCCTGGGGCGTCAATTGGGCTTGATCGTGGTCGCCGAAGGCGTAGAAACCGCGCAAGAACTTGCGCTGTTGCGTAAGATCGACTGCACTCAGGTCCAGGGTTTCCTGATCTCTCACGCCGTCTCTGCGGATCAGTTCCAGCAATTGCTGACCCACGACGGGCCTGCGAGCGCCTATTGACCGGCTGCCGGGTGTGGAACAACGCCGTTAGCTTGCGAGGTCACCGCGTCATGCATCACCCCAATGCCTTCCTGGAGAAACTCACCAGCAGTTCACTGCGCCTGAACAAAGGCTTGCTGGTATTGGGAGCCTTGGTGCTGTTGCTGCTGGGTATCAGCTGCCTGGGGGTGCAACGCATGGTCCAGGAGCAGCATGAAACCCTGCAATTCCATTTCGCCCGGCTGATGGAGAATATCCACGAGCAGGAAGCCTTCCTGCGCGATGTCTCGCGGGGCAGTATCAAGGGCGAACTCAACCCTTCGGCCCTGCTCCCACCCGTTGCGCAAAAGCCGCTGCCCGAAGAAGGACCGAATATCTATGAGGGTCGCGGGCTGCCGTTTTCCCTGCCCTACAGCCTGAAAATCAACCCGGACAAGATCGCCGCCGCCGAGCACCCCAAGGTGTTCGCCCTCGGCACCTACTTGTCGGCTTACTACAGCGCATTCTGGTCCGCCTCTCACTATCAGTCGCCCCAGGTAATGGTGGTCAACGGACCGGATAACTTCGACATCAGCGTGCCCGCCACCGGCCGGCTGCGCGATGGCGGCCAGGTGCCCGTCGGTACGCTGCTGGACGTGCTGACCCAGTTGAACGAACGCCTGCACGCAAAGAATTCGTCGCGGACGGATCATCAAGTGCACTGGGAACCCTACGCCGCCGCACCCGATCACAACGGTGCGCCCGTGCTGCTGGGCTATGTCGACATCAACCTGGCCTCGACCGCGCTGACCATCGACGGCGCCAACACCTGGGTGGTGGTGGCCTCTCTGCTGGACCTGGCCAAGGTCAATAACATCGAGCGCTTGATGCAGTGGTCGATCTACGACAACTTCACCTTGATCACCCCCGACGGAGTTGTCCTGACCGGTGCAGTAACGCCCGGCCAGGTGCTGAACGAAGGTGTGAACGTCACCCGTGACGGCCTGGTGTTCAAACTGACCAGCCAGGGCGGGCAGCCCTGGACAGCGATCTACGTGATCAGCCTGCAACGTTTCCTCGATTACGCGATGTGGCCACTGCTGTGCCTGCTGGTCGTGGTGCTGGCGATGCTGGGCTGTGGCCGCGCCTTCAACCGTTGGTACACGGCGCGAGTGGTGTTGCCCGCCCATCAGGCCCACGCGAGCATCGCCGAAAGCGAGGCGTTCAGCCGCGCGGTCATCGACACCGCGCCGACCGGCCTGTGCGTGATCCGCCGCAGCGATCATCACGTGCTCCTGCAAAACCGCCGTGCCCAGCAATGGCAGGACGCCCGCGCATTATTCGACTTGCTCAAGCAGCAGCCGCGCACCACGCCGGGCCAGGCCGACCTTGAAAGTGACGGCCGCCACCTGCACGTGGCCTTCGTGCCCACCCGTTACCAAGGCCAGGACGCGTGGTTGTGCGCGGTGCACGATGTTACCCGGCATATCGAAGATGCTGCTGCTCTGGAGGAAGCGCGTCAGGCGGCCGATTCGGCGAACCTGGCCAAGAGTCGCTTCCTCGCGACCATGAGCCATGAAATCCGCACACCACTGTACGGCGTGCTAGGCACTCTGGAGCTGCTCGGCCTGACCTCGCTCGCACCACGCCAGCAGGATTACCTGCAGACCATCCAGCGCTCCTCCACCTCCCTGTTCCAACTGATCAGCGACGTGCTGGATGTGTCAAAGATCGAAGCCGGGCAAATGACCCTCGAACTTCAGGACTTCTGCCCCCTGGAACTGAGCGAGGACAGCGTGCGCACCTACAGCGCCTTCGCCCGCGCCAAGGGCTTGCAGCTGTATGCCTGCATCGACGCGAACCTGCCGGACCGACTGCGCGGTGACCCGCAGCGTATCCGCCAGATCCTCAACAACCTGCTGAGCAACGCGATCAAGTTCACCGATAACGGGCGCGTGGTGCTGCGCCTGCGTGTCCTGCAAACCAGCGACGACCAGGTGAGCCTGCAATGGCAGGTCAGCGATTCCGGCGTGGGCATTTCCCAGGCGCAGCAACACCAGCTTTTCGACCCCTTCTACCAGGCCGAAGATGCCGCCAGCCAGGCCGGTGCCGGGCTGGGCCTGGCAATCTGCAAATGGCTGTGCGAGCTGATGCACGGCCAGTTAAATGTGGTGAGTGAGCCCGGGCTGGGCAGCAGCTTTACCTTGCAGGTCGCATTACAGGTCGTTCCCGGCAGCCTGGCCGATTGCCCGCCGTTCAGCCCCGGCCTGCCGCCTGTCTACGTACGCGCACAGGAATCCGAACGGGCGCAGCACCTGATCAACTGGCTCAATCGCCTGGGGCTTCCCAGCCGTGCGCTGTCAGCCGAGATGCCGGCTAACGCGCTGCTGGTGGATTTCGCCCAGGACCTGGCATGGCCCGGCATGCGCATCATCGCCTCGGCGGGCGGGCCCGACCCGGCGCAACCGTGCGGTGCCGACTGGAGCGTCGACGCCGACAATGTGCGCGCCATTGCCTGGGCGATCTACCGGGCGCAGCATGGCGCCGAAGCAGGCCCACGCCGCGTACCGTCCGCCAACGCGCAACCACTGAACCTGCAGGTGCTGGTGGCCGAAGACAATGTAATCAACGCGGCCATTATCAAAGAACAATTGGAAGCCCTGGGTTGCCAGGTGGTCGTGGCGGCCAACGGCGAACAGGCGCTGATGCAGTGGCTGCCGGGACGCTTCGACCTGGTGCTGACCGACGTGAATATGCCGGTGATGAACGGCTACCAACTGACCGAAGCCTTGCGCCGACAGGATGCCGTACTGCCGATCATCGGGGTGACCGCCAATGCCCTGCGCGAAGAAGGCGAGCATTGCGCCGCTGTCGGCATGAACGCGTGGATGGTCAAGCCCCTGAGCCTCGCCGCTTTGCGTACGCAGCTGGAACAACACTGCAAGATCGAAATACCGGCGGTGGTCGACATGCCGCCGTTGTCGCCCAGGATGCGTGAGCTGTTTGTCACCACGCTGCGCCAGGACGTACAGACTACCTTGACCGCGCTGGACAATCGGGACGCCAATGGCGCGGCGCAGCAACTGCACAGCATGGCCGGCGCTCTGGGCGCGGTGCAGTTGGACGATATGGCCAGCGCCTTTGTCAGTTTGGAGCTACGCCTGACCGGCATGGCGGTCACACCGGCCCTGGCCTTGGAAGTACGGCAGCACCTCGCGCGCCTCACGGCATTGCTCGACACCCTTGAATAACTTCACTCTGGATAAAAAACCCATGGAAACCCTCAACGTAGTCATCGCAGACGATCACCCCATCGTGCTGGTCGGGGTGCGGGAACTGGTCGAGCGTGATGAGCGCTTTCGCGTGGTGGGCGAAGCCGTGTGCTCCAACGAACTGGTGACGTTGCTGGAAAACACCGAGGTGGATCTGGTGATCACCGACTTCAACATGCCGGCAGACTCGCCCTACGGCGATGGCCTGAAGCTGTTGGAATACCTGGTACGACACTTTCCCAGGGTGCGCGTGCTGGTGCTGACCATGATCTCCAACCCACTGATCCTCACACGGTTGCAGGAACTGGGTGTCCTCGCCGTGATCCAGAAAAACCAGCTGCACGTGGAGATCCAGGCTGCGCTCAAGGCCATCGCGCGCGGCAACCCGATTCGCAGCAATGGGCCGCGGCCGACCTCGGTGCTGGAGTCGTTCGACCTCGACCAGCGCTTCACCCGGTTGTCACCCAAGGAGCATGAGATTCTGCGGCTGTTTGTCTCCGGGCAAAGCGTCAATGAGATTGCCCGTGGATTGAACCGCAGCGCCAAAACCATCAGCACGCAAAAAGTCGCGGCCATGCGCAAGTTGGAGGTCAGCAGCGACCAGGACTTATTGGCTTATTGCATAGAGCGCAACTTGTTTAACTAACGTTCACTTCTAGGGATCGTCTGATGTCCCACTCAGGGCCTGCGCCTTATTGTGTTGTTTTAACCCCAACCATGGAAAAACAACATGAAGCAGTTCTCTCGCGCACTCTTGGCTCTGTCGGTATTTGCCGCAGTTAATGCATTCGCCGCCGGCGAACCCACCGCGCCAACCAAAGCCGGCAGCGGCACCATCAGTTTCACCGGCAGCATCAACAATGATGCCTGTTCCGTTGAAGGCGCTGGTCTGAACAAAACCATCTCGATCAACATGGGTGAAGTGTCCATCAAGGACATGGGCACCGCGACCGCGCCAAAAGGTAGCGGCACTCTGAGCGCCGAGAACTTCGACATGAAGATCAGCTGCAACGCCGGCACCAAGGTGGCGATGATCTTCGAACCGACCAAAGGCGCAGGTTCGGGCATCGTTGCCGGCACCAAAGTGTTGAAGCTGATCGACGGCCTGGGCTCAGCCAAGAACGTCGGTATCGCGCTGCTTGACGCCAACGGCGCGCTGATCGACCTGAGCTCGCCGACCACCGCGAAGATCGAAAACACCCTGCAGGACAGCAACACCACGCTGAAATTCTCGGCCGCCTATGTCACCACGGCCGACATTGCATCCGTCGTAGCGGGTCGCGGCGACGCCACCTTGCCATTCACCCTGCAATACGAATAACCCCCCAGCGTCGCGGGGCCTTCGGGCCCCGCACACCTCTCGAACGTAGTGGTAGCCATCATGTTATTTCGTCATTCTCTGTCCCTCTGCGCGGGCCTGCTGGGCCTGCTTGCGGTCAGCCAGGCCACGGCCGGCATTTCGTTGAGCAGCACACGGCTGGTGTTCGATGGCCAACACAAAGAAGCCGGTATCACAGTGCGTAACAACGGTGAAGACGTGCTGATCCAATCCTGGGTCGACACCGACAGCGCTGCTGCCGGCACCGTGCCGTTTGCCGTTACCCCACCGCTGGCGCGGGTCACGGCCAATGAGCAACAGCTGTTGCGGGTAATTTATGCTGGCGCCGGCTTGCCCACCGACCGGGAATCGGTGGTGTGGCTCAACGTGCAGGAAATCCCCCAGGCCTCGAAAACCCAGAACACCTTGCAGCTTGCCGTGCGCCAGCGCATCAAGGTGTTCTTTCGCCCCGCCGGCTTGAAAAACAACGCCTACCTGGCACCGACCGAACTGCTCTGGCAGTTGGCCGAGCACGACGGCAAGCACGTGCTGCGGGTCACCAACCCGGGGATTTATCACGTGTCGATTGCCGACATTACCCTGCAAGCCGGTACTGTCAGTGAACACCCGTTCGATTCGCTAATGATTGGGCCGGGCGAACTAAAAGAGTTCAATCTTAAACAACTTAATTCAAGCCAGCCGTCACGCTTGATATTCGGCAGCATTAACGACTATGGCGCGCAAGATCGTTATTCCGCGCAACTGGTTAACGGCGCGCCTACATCAGCAAGTTTGAACACAGAATCACCATAAAGCGCCTGACGTTCGCGCAGCCGCACTTTCACTGTATTTCTCTTCGCTCCGTTAGTTCGTATCGGAGGTGATATAGGGTTCCTGCATGTTTTTATTCAAGCGCGATGGATTGGCGCCGTTATTGATTGCCCTGGGCTTCACCTCATTGTGCCAGGCCGATGGCGACGAACAATTCAATACTTCGTTTTTGCAAGGTGCGGCGGCTGACGTCGATTTGCACACGCTGCTCGCCAGCAGCAGCGTACTGCCCGGTACTTACCGGGTTGACCTGTACGGCAATGAAACCCTGGTTGGTCGGCGCGATATCGACTTTCAGCGCAACCCGCAAAACGGCAAGGTCGAGGCCTGCCTGACCCTGGAGATGCTGCAGCAAGTGGGCGTCGATATCGGCGCATTACAGGCCAGCGGCAAGCTCGTCGATACCGACCCGCATGCCTGCCTGGACCTGCCTGCCTTGATCGAGCATGCCAGCGTGCGCTACGACGTACCTCGCCTGCGCCTGCTGGTCAGCGTGCCTCAACGCGCCATGGAGCGTGGGCGGCGCGGCTACGTCGACCCTGCGCTGTGGGACGAAGGCGTGCCTGCGGCGTTCATCAATTACCAATTGAGCAGCAACCGCAACAGCACTGACGCCGATACCACGCTCTCGAATAACCTGGGCTTGCGCAACGGCATCAACCTGGGCGCGTGGCGCCTGCGCAACGAATCGAACTTCAACAGCAGCACCGACCGCCCCAGTACGTTCAAGAGCAACCGCACCTACCTGCAACATGACGTGACTGCCTTGAAGGGCCAGTTCAGTGCCGGGGATATTTTCTCGGACACCGACCTGTTCGACAGCGTGCGCTATCGCGGTCTCAAGCTGGCCTCCGACGACGGCATGCGCGCCGACAGCGAGCGTGGCTACGCGCCGATCATCCGTGGCATTGCGCAATCGAGCGCCACGGTGGAAATCCGCCAGAACAATTACATCCTCTACACCGCCAACGTGCCGCCGGGCCCGTTCGAGATCAGCGACATTTACCCCAGCGGCTCCAACGGCGACCTGGAAGTGACGGTCATCGAGGCTGACGGCCGTCGCCGGGTCACGGTGCAGGCATTTTCCAGCCTGCCGATCATGGTGCGTGAAGGCCAGTTGAAATACAGCCTCTCCGCCGGCCAGTACAACAGCAATGACGACGGGCAAGAAAAACCGCAATTTGTCAGTAGCACCCTGGCCTATGGCATCAGCAACAACCTGTCGGGGATTGTCGGCGTACAAGCCACGCAGGACTTCCAGGCGTTGTCCGTGGGGGCTGGACGCAACACGTCGATCGGCGCGGTATCGCTGGACATGACCCACTCCGTCAGCCGCACCTTCGGCCAGCAGGTCACGGGCAACAGCGTGCGCGCGTTATACGCCAAGACCTTTACCGGCACCGACACCAACTTCACCCTGGCGGCCTATCGGTATTCGACCGAGGGCTATCGCACCCTCGCCGACCACGTCGAGGAACTCAGCAATGAGGGCCAAAAACGCAACGGCAACTCCAAGACCCGCACCGACCTGACCATCAACCAGAGCCTGGGCCGCAACCAGCAGTTCGGCAGTGTGTACGTAAATGCCAGCGACCAGCGCTACTGGGGACGCGGCGGTTCGCAAAGCCTGTCGGCGGGCTACAGCAACTACTGGGGCGACGTGAGCTACAACCTCAGCGCCACGCATACCAAGGACGTGGGCAACTACGGGGCGTCGAACAACGACACGCTGATCAACCTGTCCGTATCCTTTCCGCTGGGCTCAAAGCCCCGCGCGCCGAGGGCCTTTATGTCGGCCAGCACGCAGAAAGGCAGCGACACCACGCAACTGGGCGTCAACGGCTACCTGACCGAAAACAGCGACACCTATTACTCATTGCAAGGCGGTAACAGCAGCACAGGCGGCAGCACCGGCTCGGCCAACCTCAGTACCCGCACCTCGCTGATGGACATCAGCGGCGGCTACAGCCAGGGCCGTGGGTACAGCGCGCAGAACCTCAACGTGGCGGGGTCGGTGGTGGCCCACCCAGGCGGTATCAACCTGGGCCAGACCGTGGGCGAGACCTTTGCGCTGGCGCACGTCGACGGCGTGCAGGGCGTGAAGATCGGCAGCTTTTCCGGGGCCAAGACCGGCCGTAACGGCTATGCAGTGATCCCCAATGCGCAGCCTTACCGGGTGAACTGGATCAGCCTGGACACCCGTGACCTGGGCGCTGACATTGAAATCGATAACGCCACCCAGCAGGTCGTGCCTCGTCGTGGGGCCGTGGTGGTGGCCCGCTATACCAGCAAGAGCGGGCGGCGCGTGCAGTTTGCGCTGTTCGACACGCATCACCAGCCCATCCCGTTTGGTGCGTCGCTGGAGAATGTTGCGGGCAAGCAGATCGCGATGTCCGACCCTAGCGGCAAGGCATTGGCATTGATCGAAGAGGATGCCGGTACGTTGGTGATCAAGTGGGGTGACCAGCAATGCCAGGCGCCGTATACGCTGGGCGAGCGCAATAAGGCGCTGAACTATGAGCAGGCGACCCTGACCTGCTTGCCATAAATCCATCAACGCCACTGATCAAATGTGGGAGGAGGCTTGCCCCTTTCCACATTTTTGTCCCTGTGTGGCTTAGAAGTCACGTTTGTAGAAGATATCCAGGGAGCTGGCCACGCCGCTCGCCACTTCCAGGTACACCTTCTTGCTCAACAGGTAGCGCAAGGCAATGGTGCTGGCCGGTTCGAACACGCCTACCCCATACCGCAGGCTGAGTTTCTCGGTGATCTTGCCGCTGGCCACCACGGCGGTGTTATTGCCGCTGCCCTGGGTGTCGAGTTCAAAGTCCTGGATGCCCAGGTTCTTCGCCAGGTCCGAGGTGACCCCGGCACTGCCCATCAAACCCAGGCCCAGCGCAGCCTGGGCCAGCATGTTGTTGTCTTCACCGCTGGTGCTCAGCGGACGCCCCAGCACCAGGTAGGACAGCGCCTGTTCCTGGCTCATGGCCGGTTCGGAGAAGATTTGCGTGGTGGGCTGTTCCGCGCTGCCACTGAGGCGGATACCGGCGACCACATCGCCCGTCTTGCGAATCGCTTCGATATCCAGGAATGGCTGGTCCAGCGGCCCGGCAAACAACAGCCGCGCACGCCGCACATCGAGCTTCTGGCCATAGGCGCGGTAGCGGCCATCGTTGAGCCATAGCTCGCCCCGGGTGTCGAGGTTGTCGCCGATGTGCACCTGGCCCTGGACCTTGGCGGTGAGGCCGAAGCCCGAGAAGTTGAGCTTGTCTTCGCCCACCACCACGTTGATATCCATCGCCATGGCCATCGGTGGTTTGCCCTCCTCGGTCTGGCTGCCGATGATCACCGTGTCATCGGAAACCTTGACCGTCGACGGCGGCAGCTCGCGCACAGTGATGTCGCCACGTGGGATGTGCACGTTGCCGGCGATGGCCAGCTTGTCGTTCTTCAGGCTGATTTTCAGGTCGGGCGCCACTTCCAGCACGGCGTAAGGTTCGACCGTGACCGGCAACTGCGAGCCTTGCAAACTGAGGTCCACCACCAGCGCCTTGCCCCAGTCGATCTGACCCTTGAGGCTGCCCTGCCCGGCCTTGCCACTGTGCCAGGCGCCGTTGAGCTGCACGCTTTCGCCGGCAATCAGCGCCTGCACATTCAGGCCTTCCAGGCTGATGGGCAGCTCCGGCCCGGAGATCTCGCCGCCCACCAGGTTGACGTTGCCGTTGACCTGGGGCGCCAGCAAACCACCGGAAATACGGCCATTACCATTGAGCTTGCCGCTAAGGGTTTCCACCATCGGCACAAACGGCCGCGCCACGGAAAGGTCAAGGCCGGCCAAGTTGAAATTGCCGGTGATCGGTTTGTTTTTCGGCAACGGGTTGAGTTGCGCCTGCACCATCAATTCACCCAACTTGCCGCCACGGAAGTTGAGCTGCGTGTCGATGCGCTTGGGGTTGAGGGTGGTTTCGAGCTTCAAGGTGTCGTACGGGAAATCCAGCCACTGGTCCTTGTCCTTGACGCGCAGGGTGCCGCCACTGGCGTCCACCGAGACCACGCCTTTGGGGCCGCTGTCCGGGAGGTCCAGTTGCAGGTCAGCATTGAGCTTGCCCTGCCAGGCGAAATCCTTGGGCAGGAACGCCGCCAGGCTGTCGATGGGGAATTGCTTGAGGTGGTAGCGCAGCTTCGGCTCGGGCATCAGGCGCTGGTCTTCGCCGCACAGGCTGGCGGGGCCGGACACCCAGCAATGCGCGGCAAATGTCAGCCTGCCATCAGCCATGCGTTCGATCTTGGCCGGCGTTTGCAGCTTCCAGTCCTGGCCGCCGGCTTGGACGTCGCCACTGGCCAGGCGCCCGCGCCAATTGCCTTTGTCGAGATTGCCGTCCAATGCCAGGGCCAGCTTGACCAACGGGCCGGCCAGGTCCAGTTGGACTTTCTGGTGCTTGATATCGCCCTGGGCGCTGGCCGTCAGGGTGCCGACCTGGGTGTCGCCGGCCTGGATACCGCTGCCCTTGAGGTCGATTTTGGCGCGCTGGGCGTTATCCAGGTTGGCATCGAGGGTAAGGCTTTGCAGGCGGTTCTCGGCAAACGCCAGTTGCTGGCCCTTGAGGGCGAGTTTGCCCTGAGGCGCGTTGAGGCTGCCGGCCACGTCGAGCCGGCCATTGACCTGCCCGCGCAACTGCGGCCACAACTGGGCCAGGCGCGCCAGCTTGATATCGATCTGCCCGGCCAGGCGTTGTTGCAGGCTGCCGCTGCCGTTGATGCGGTTGTCGCCCAGGCGAATGTCCAGGTTGGCCAGGGTCCACTGCTCGCCCGCGCCTTCGGCCTTGGCCGCCAGCACCGCGGTTTGCCCGCGCAGGCGGCCCTTGAGGTCGAGGTCGGCATTGAGCTTGAGTTGCTCGTTCTTGAACTCGCCCTTGCTGCGCAGCGGCCCGGCCAGGGTGCCGGGCAGTTCCGCGACCCAGTACGCCGGGTTCAGCGCCGACAGGTCGAGGGCAGTGTCCCAGGCAATGCCATCGGCAAATTGCAGGTTCAGGTGACCCTCGGCCTTGCCCTGGCCGGCTGTGAGTTTCAGCTCGGGCAGGAAGATTTGCGTGAGGTCGCCACTGAACGGCGTGACCACATTGAACTTGCCCGCCGGGCCATCAAGGTCGGCCTTGAGATTGCCCAGGTAGTTGCCGTCTTTATAGGAAATCTCGCCATTGAACGTACGCAGGGTGACTTGCGGCTCGTCGATCACCGGATAGAGGCGATGCCAGGGGAAGTTCAGCCAGTCGACCTTGGCATCGGCGCTGAAGCCTTGTTGCCAGTCCAGATTGGCGCTGAGCTTGAGGCTTTGCTTGTCACCGGCATTCAGGTCCAGGCCGGCGATCTGCGCCCCCTTGGCGTCGACCTTGCCTTGCAGCAGCAAGTCCACCGGGCCTTTTTCCGCCGGCAGCACGGCTTTGCCCAGCAGTTGGTAGCCACGGCTCAAATCACCTTGGGCGGTGAGGTCGAGTTGATTGAGTTGCAGGGTGTCGGGCAGCTCGGCGCTAGGCTTGAAGCCGTCGGCGGTGATGTGTAATTGCGCTGGGAGGTGTTCCACCAGGGGTTGAAGTTCTCCCGTGAGCTTGGCCGGCAAATAGCCCGTGCTGTCGGCGTCAAGCCTGAGGGTCTTGAGCAGGTCGCCGTCTAGCTTGAGCGCAACGGTCCAGGGTGCGCCGCCCGGTGCATAGGGCAGGCTAAGGTTACCGCTGGCGCTCAACGGCCAGTCACCGGTGGGTTGCAGCAAGCCGGAAAGGTCCAGCACCAGGCCATCGCGTTGCAAATGCACCGAATCAATCTGCATGCCCGCGGCGGTCCAATGCGCCGCCAGTTGCAGGCCCTTGAGCTCTTCGCTGCCGTTGAACAGCAGGCTGCCGACGCGAACGTCGCCCAACTGGATGGCCACGGGTAGCTTCAAGTCAGGCAGTGCGATGGGGCCGCTGCTTTCTTCGGTGCTCGGTGGAAATTGCAGGCTGACCTGTTCCACGTCCAAGCGGTCGATGCACAAGGTCATGCGCAACAGGCAGGCCGGCGACCAATCCAGCTGGGGCGCCTGGAGTTCGATACGGCTGCTGTCCTGCTGCCACAGCAAATGGTCGGCGCTCCATTGGCCGCCCAGATGCCCCTGGAAATTGTCGACACTCAAACCCGGCACGCGGGCCAAGGCCCAGCGGCTGCCCGCCTGGGTGCCCAGCAGCGCCCACACTGCCAGCAACAACACGGCAAGGCTCGCCACCACGGCCAACCCCGCTATTTTCACACCACGCATCACAGCTCAGGCCCCATGGAAAAGTGCAATCGAATGCCGCCCGGGTCTTCCAGGGCATGGGCCAGGTCCAGGCGGATCGGGCCGACCGGCGACACCCAGCGGATACCGACGCCAACGCCGGTTTTAAGGCTGGGCATTTCCAGGGTATTGAACGAGTTGCCCTGGTCGACGAAGGTCGCGATCCGCCATTTCTCGGCGATGGAATATTGATACTCGGCGCTCAGGGCCACCATGTAGCGGCCACCGATGCGATCGCCCCGGTCGTTCTCCGGCGACAGTGTCTGGTACTCATAGCCCCGTACGCTCTGGTCGCCACCGGCAAAGAAACGCAGCGATGGCGGCACCGATTTGTAGCCGTTGGTGGCACTGCCGCCCACCTGCGCACGGGCCAGGAAGCGATGGTTGTCCCACAGCGTGGTCAGGCCTTTGACCATGGCGGTGCCGTAAAGCAGGTTGGTATCGGAGCCCAGGCCTTCCTTGGCGACTTTGGTGTCGAACTGCAGGCGGTAGCCGTTGTGCGGGTCGATGCGGTTGTCGCTGCGCAGATAGGAATAGCTGACGCCCGGCATCACCAGGTTGCTCAGGCCGGAGTCATTGCCCAGGCGATATTCTTCACGCTGATACTTGAGCGAAATCACCCGGGTCCAGCCGCTGGGCAACTTGCTGTGCCACTCGGGGCCCACGGTGAGCAATTTACTCAGGGTGTCGGTATTGGCGATTTCTTCGTTCTGATAGCCACCGGCAAAGCGCAGTTTATCGGTGAGCGGTGGGTCCAGCGGTATGTCGTACCACAGGCCGACGTTCTGCCGCGGCGCCGACAGCTCGGCTTCCCAACCATAGCTGTGGCCCTGGGGGTTGACCCAGTGGCGGGTCCAGTTGGCTTTGCCACGCGGGCCGACGTCAGTGGAAAACCCCAGGCCCAGCCCCATGGTGCGCGGCTTGCGGGTCTCCAGGCGCACGGCCACCGGGATGATGTCATTGGTCGACGCGGCAGGGGCGGCGTCCACGCGCACGCCTTCAAAAAAGCCACTGGCTTGCAGGTTCTGGTTGAGTTCGGCGATCAGTTCGGAATCGTAGGGCGTGCCGCTTTTGAACGGCACCATGCGTTGCAGCAGCTCTTCGTCAAACGGCGTGTCGCCGGCGAAGCTGACTTTGCCCAATGTGTAGCGCGGGCCGCTGTCGTAGATGAGTTCGATATCGGCGACACCGGCCTTCGGGTCTACCGCAAGTTTCTGGCTTGTGAAGCGCCCGCTGAAAAAGCCGTAGCGCGAAGCCTGGTTCTGGATCAGGCGCTTGGCGTCTTCGTAATGGCCGTGGTTGAGCACAGCGCCGGCCTTGAGGTCGTTGCTGACGGGCACGCGAAAGGTCTTGAGGTCTGCGGCGGGGCCGTCGACCCGAATGGTCACGTTGCGCAAATGCACCGGTTCGCCGGGGTCGATGGTGAGGATCAGGCGCGGGTTCTTGCCGCCCTTCACTTCACTGTCGATCTGTGGCTGATAGAAGCCAAGGGCCTGGGCAGCTTTGCGCGCCTGCTCCTCGGCGCCACGGCTGAACCGCAGCAGGGCCTCTTCATCACGATCGCCCACCCCGCCGATATAGCCTTCGATGTTGGCTTTCAACGCGTCGTTCGAAGGCTTGATCCGCACGTCCAGTTCGCTTTGCGCCAACGCGCCGCAGCTTGTGAACAGCAGAATCAAGCCGCTGGTAAATCTTCCTGGAAACTTCATAGGCGCGGATGCTACACGAGCAAGGGAGACTCTTTGAACTCGGATTTATCTGAATAATTCTGTATTAAGCCGTTGCAGCATGTAACGACTGCGGATTGGGATGGAAAAACACATGTTCCAGGATCGGGCCTACCGCTACTTCACCGATTTCCTCGTAGCCCTGACGCTTATAGAACTCCAGGTAACGTGAATTCCCAGTGTCCAGCACCACACCGGATGAATGTGGGTCTTCGGCACACCAATTGTGCACGGCTTCCAGCAACTGCTCGCCGTAATGCTTACCCTGGAACTGCGGGTGAATGCCCAGCAACGGCAGTACATGTACCGACTCACTGGGCAGGCACGCCAGCACCGCGTGATGGTAGTCGAGGTAACGCCGTGTACCGCGCACGCCGGTGCTCAGCCACATGCGCAGTTGCCAGGCCCAGCTTTCGGTGATGCCCAGGCGCCGCTGCGGTGGCGCGATCAGGGCGATGCCGATCAGCCGGTCGTTGACGAACAGGCCGATGGCCGGCAGTTTCTGAAAGAAGTGCTGCTTGACCAACTCGCGCACGGTGGCGCGCACCCGTTGTTCATAACCGGGGCGCTCGGCTTCGAAGATGTAGGCGAAGGTCGGCTCATGCCGATAGGCCTGGTACAACAGGGACCGGGCCTCGCGGGAGTAACCGCTGTTGAGCAGGCGAATTTCAGCAATTGCAGTTGTAGTGTCCGGCATACCGTCAATCTCCCTGGGCGCGGCTCAAAAGGCAGCGTTCTTATGGGTACGAACCTACACAGCACGAGTCGTTCCCAGACATTAGCAGTGCATGTGCCCTACCGCCACGCTGGCCCCCGTCCGACTTGTCCGCTAGCATCGCCCTTTTGCCAGACTGGACTGCCGACCATGAAAATCGTCTCCTTCAATATCAACGGGCTGCGCGCCCGCCCTCATCAGTTGGCGGCGCTGATTGAAAAGCACCAGCCCGACGTGATCGGCTTGCAGGAAACCAAAGTCCACGATGACCAATTCCCGCTGGCCGAAGTGCAGGCCCTTGGCTATCACGTGTACTACCATGGGCAAAAAGGCCACTACGGGGTGGCGCTGCTCTCGCGCAAGGAAGCCCTGAGCGTGCACAAAGGCTTTGCCAGTGACGAAGAGGACGCCCAGCGTCGCTTTATCTGGGGCACCTTCGCCGACGCGAACGGCCACCCGGTCACCATCATGAACGGCTACTTCCCCCAGGGCGAAAGCCGCGACCACCCGACCAAGTTCCCGGCCAAGCAGCGCTTCTATGAAGACCTGCAGCAGCTGCTGGAAAGCCAGTTCAGCAACGACCAGGCGCTGGTGGTGATGGGCGACGTAAACATTTCCCCGGAAGACTGCGACATCGGCATCGGTGCCGACAACGCCAAGCGTTGGCTCAAGACCGGCAAATGCAGCTTCCTGCCGGAAGAGCGCGAATGGATGGCTCGCCTGAAAAACTGGGGCCTGGTGGACAGCTTCCGCCACCTCAACCCGGACGTGGCCGACCGCTTCAGCTG
Organism: Pseudomonas sp. NFPP28; assembly: GCF_900115535.1. NCBI lineage: Bacteria > Pseudomonadati > Pseudomonadota > Gammaproteobacteria > Pseudomonadales > Pseudomonadaceae > Pseudomonas > Pseudomonas sp. NFPP28. The sequence goes on from NZ_FOWT01000002.1 coordinate 295,976, forward strand.
GTTCGACTACCGCAGCCGGGGCTTTGAAGACGAGCCCAAGCGTGGGCTGCGCATTGACGTGATCCTGGCCTCCAATGGCCTGCTTTCGCGGGTCAAGGATGCCGGGGTGGATTACGAGCTGCGTGGGCTGGAGAAGCCGTCGGACCATGCACCGATCTGGCTGGAACTGAGCTGATCGCAAAAAGTGGGAGTGGGCTTGCCCCTCCCACATTCAGCCTTGCGGCGCACCCGTCACATTTATGCAACCTGCCTGTCTTATTCTCGCGGCACTCCCTTTGGCTTGAGAAGGTGCCGGCATGAGGCTGCGCGTTCTGTTACTGCTGACCGTTTTTCCCCTCTTCGCCGTATCCGCTCCCCTGCCCCTTCCTGATCAAGGCCCGGCACTGCGTATCCAGGGCTCCAATACCATTGGCGCGGCGTTGGGTCCGGCACTGGCCAAGGGGCTGATGGAGCATCAGGGCTTGCAGGCGGTGCACAGCGAACCGGGCGAAGGCGTCAATGAACAGCGTGTGATCGGCAAGACGCGCCAAGGCAAGACCGTGACCATCGAGGTCGCGGCCCACGGATCGAGCACCGGGTTCACGGCGCTGAAAAAAGCCAGCGCCGATCTCGCCGCCTCGTCTCGCCCGATCAAGGACAGTGAACTGGTCGACCTTGAACCCCTGGGCGACCTGAAAAGCCCTGAAGCCGAACAAGTGATTGCCATCGACGGCCTGGCGATCATCCTCCACCCGCAGAACCCGTTGAACACACTGAATACCGAGCAACTGGCGCAGATCTTCAATGGTGAGGTCAGTACCTGGGAGGCGCTGGGTGGAGTGGGCGGCCCCATTCATGTGTACGCACGGGATGATCAATCCGGCACCTACGACACGTTCAAGGAACTGGTATTGCGTCTGCGTGGCAAGCCGCTTGCCTCGGGTGCCAAGCGTTTCGAGTCCAGCGAGCAGCTGTCCGACGCGGTCAGCCAAGACCCGCAGGGTATCGGCTTTATCGGCCTGCCCTACGTACGCCAGGCCAAAGCCGTGGCGATTGTGGATGGCGATTCACAGCCCATGCTGGCGCTCAACAGCCTGATTGCTACCGAGGATTACCCGCTGTCACGCCGGTTGTTTTTCTACCTGCCGCCGTCCGGGCATAACCCGTGGGCCAAGGCGCTGGTGGACTTTACCCAGAGCGCCAAGGGCCAGGCGATTGTGGCCGCAAACGGGTTTATTGCGCAGCAGGTGCAGGCGATCGCCGTGCAACCGCGCCCGTCGATGCCCGATGATTATCAGGGTATCGCCCGCGACGCCCAGCGCCTGACGGTGAATTTTCGCTTTGAAGAAGGCAGCGCCAGCCTGGACAACAAGGCGCGCCAGGATCTGCAAAGGGTGGTGGCGTATCTGAAGAGCCACGACAAGCTGGATAAGCAGGTGACGCTGGTGGGCTTTGGCGATGCCAAGGATGACCCGCAGCGCGCCGCGCTACTGTCAAAGTTGCGGGCGATGGCGGTGCGTCGGGAGTTGGTGAAGAACGCCGTGGTGCTGCGCGATATCCGTGGGTTGGGTGCGCAGATGCCGGTGGCGGCGAATACGGCGGATGAAGGCCGGATCAAGAATCGGCGGGTGGAGGTTTGGGTTTACTGAGGGCTGATGGAGCTTCATTGCCTGATCCGGCCTCATCGGGGGCAAGCCCCCTCCCACATTTTGATCTGTGAACACATCCAAGTGTGGGAGGGGGCTTGCCCCCGATGCAGGCGACGCGGTGTTACTGCCCGCTGCGCATCAGCTCTTTAGGCACGTACTTGCCAATCTCGAACTTGCCGATGGCCGCCCGGTGCACTTCATCCGGGCCATCGGCCAGGCGCAAGGTACGTTGCATGGCGTACATGTAGGCCAGCGGGAAGTCGTTGGAAACGCCGGCGCCGCCGTGAATCTGGATTGCGCGGTCGATCACCTTCAAGGCCACGTTCGGCGCCACTACCTTGATCTGGGCGATTTCACTCTTCGCCACTTTGTTGCCCACGGTGTCCATCATGTACGCCGCTTTCAGGGTCAGCAGGCGCGCCATGTCGATCTCCATGCGTGAGTCGGCAATCTTGTCGATATTGCCACCCAACCGGGCCAGCGGCTTGCCGAACGCGGTCCGGCTGACGGAGCGTTTGCACATCAACTCCAACGCACGCTCAGCCATGCCGATGGAGCGCATGCAGTGGTGGATACGGCCTGGACCGAGGCGGCCCTGGGCGATTTCGAAACCCCGGCCTTCGCCGAGCAGGACATTTTCATAGGGCACACGGACGTTGTCGAAGAGTACCTCGGCGTGACCATGGGGCGCGTCGTCGTAGCCGAACACCGGCAGCGGGCGCACGATTTTCACACCCGGGGTGTCCACTGGCACCAGGATCATCGAGTGCTGCTGGTGGCGTGGCGCATCCGGGTTGCTCAGGCCCATGAAGATCAGGATCTTGCAGCGCGGATCGCAGGCCCCGGAGGTCCACCATTTCTTGCCGTTGATCACCCATTCGTCGCCCTGGCGCTCGGCGCGGGCGGCCATGTTGGTGGCGTCCGAGGAAGCGACGTCCGGCTCGGTCATGGCGAAGGCTGAGCGGATCTCACCGCGCAGCAAGGGCTCCAACCAACGTTGCTTCTGTTCTTCGTTGGCGTAGCGCACCAGCACTTCCATATTGCCGGTGTCGGGGGCGGAACAGTTGAACGGCTCCGGGCCCAGCAGGGAGCGCCCCATGATTTCGGCCAGTGGCGCGTATTCGAGGTTGGTGAGGCCGGCGCCCAGTTCGGATTCAGGCAGGAACAGGTTCCACAGGCCTTCGGCCTTCGCCTTGGCTTTCAACTCCTCCATGATTGCGGTGGGCTGCCAGCGGTCGCCTTCGCTGACCTGGCGTTCGAACACCGGCTCCGCCGGGTAAACGTAAGCGTCCATGAACGCAGTGACGCGTTCACGCAGTTCCTGAACCTTGGGCGAATAGGCGAAATCCATGAGCAGCTCCCTTCTCTGAGAGGTTGTTTAGGTCATGCAATCGATGCTAGAACAGCGTTGATAATTTACCTAGCCTATTCTCGGCGTGTATTAACATTCATCACCGATATATGATCGACGTATGGCCACCTAACAATAAGAGCGCTGCGAAATGAATCTGAGCAAGGTCGACCTCAACCTGTTTATCGTCTTTGACGCGATCTACACCGAAGCCAACCTGACCCGCGCCGGGCAGATTGTCGGCATCACCCAGCCGGCGGTGTCCAACGCGCTGGCGCGCCTGCGTGAGACCTTCAACGACCCGCTGTTCGTGCGCACCGCCCAGGGCATGGTGCCGACGCCGATGGCACAGAACATCATCGGCCCGGTGCGCAATGCGCTGTCGTTGCTGCGGGTATCAGTGCAGGAAAGCCGCATCTTCAACCCGCAACAGGCGGCCAAGACCTACCGCATCAGCATGACCGACCTCACCGAGGCGGTGATCCTGCCGCTGCTGTTCCAGCGCCTGCGTCGCCTGGCGCCCACGGTGGTGATCGAGAGTTTCCTGTCCAAGCGCCGCGAAACCACCAAGGAACTGGCCGCCGGGCGCCTGGATTTTGCCGTGGATGCGCCGCTCAACACGGACCCGCAGGTTCGCCACGTCAAGCTGATGGAAGACCGCTACGTGTGTGCCATGCGCAAGGGGCATCCGCTGGCCGGCAAGGACAAGCTCACGCTGGATGACTACCTGTCGCTGACCCACATCCATATTTCCAGCCGGCGCAACGGTCTGGGTCATGTGGACCTGGCCCTGGGCAAGATGGGCATCCAGCGCAAGATCGCCCTGCGCTCCCAGCATTACCTGATGGCCTCGCAGGTGCTGCAGCAGACCGACATGGTCATGACCGTGCCCGAGCGCTTCGCCCGCCGCCATGAACTGCACTGGTTCAACCTGCCGGTCAACGACGTACCGCCGGTGGAAACCCATCTGTACTGGCACGAAAGCACCGACCAGGACCCGGCCAACCGCTGGATGCGCGAGCAGATGATCGAGTTGTGCCAGCAGGTCACGGCCCATGAGAAGAAGCTGGATAAACAACAGGCGTGAGGTTGGCGAGCGTCCTGTGGGAGGGGGCTTGCCCTCGATGGGTCGCGCAGCGACCCTTGACGTTTACGTCAACCTGCCAGTAGCTTAACGCCAAGACCTCCTTGAGCGCCCCCATGAGCACGACTTACAGCATCTCCGACCTCGCCCGCGAGCTCGACATCACCACCCGCGCCATTCGCTTCTACGAAGAACAAGGCCTGCTGGCCCCGGAACGCCGGGGCCAGGAGCGCATCTACTCGGCGCGCGACAAGGTCAGCCTCAAACTGATCCTGCGGGGCAAGCGCATCGGTTTTTCCCTGGCCGAGTGCCGCGAGCTGATCGAACTCTACGACCCCACCAGTGGCAACCACGTGCAACTCAACAGCATGCTGGCAAAAATCGCCGAGCGCCGCGAGCAGCTGGAACAGCAACTGCTGGACATCGAACAGATGAAGCTGGAACTGGACACCGCCGAAGAGCGCTGCACCCAGGCCCTGGCCCACACCCTGCGCCAGGCCGACCACTGATCAGAAGGTAATTGCCATGTCCCTCCCCTCACACGTGCGCCTGGTGGAAGTCGGCCCGCGCGATGGTTTGCAGAACGAAGCCCAACCCATCAGCGTGGCGGACAAGGTCCGTTTGGTGGACGCCCTCAGCGCTGCCGGCTTGCGCTATATCGAGGTCGGCAGTTTTGTCTCGCCCAAGTGGGTGCCGCAAATGGCCGGTTCCGCCGAGGTATTTGCGCAGATCCAGCGCAAGCCCGGTGTGACTTATGGTGCGCTGGCGCCGAACCTGCGCGGGTTTGACGACGCGCTGGCGGCTGGCGTTAAGGAAGTGGCGGTGTTTGCCGCTGCGTCCGAGGCGTTTTCCCAGCGCAATATCAATTGCTCCATCAGTGAAAGCCTGGAGCGCTTCGCGCCGATCATGGCGGCGGCCAGGCAGCATGGGGTCAGCGTGCGGGGCTATGTGTCCTGCGTGCTGGGGTGCCCGTATGAAGGCGAGATCGCGCCGGGACAGGTCGCGGCGGTGGCGCGGGAGCTGTATGCCATGGGCTGCTACGAGGTGTCTCTGGGCGACACCATCGGCACCGGCACGGCAGGCGCCACGCGACGGCTGTTCGAGGTGGTCGCGGCGCAGGTGCCACGGGACAAGCTGGCGGGGCACTTCCATGACACCTATGGCCAGGCCATCGCGAATATCTACGCCAGCCTGCTGGAAGGCATCACGGTGTTCGACAGCTCTATCGCGGGCCTCGGCGGCTGCCCCTATGCCAAGGGCGCCAGCGGTAACGTCGCCACCGAAGACGTGTTGTACCTGCTCGACGGCCTGGGCATCGAGACCGGTATCGACCTTGAGGCATTGATTGGCGCGGGGCAGCAGATCAGCAGCGTACTGGGCCGGCCAACAGGATCGCGTGTGGCCAAGGCGCGTAACGCCGGTTGAGTAGCCTGGCCGTGACAATGTGTTACCGCACGCCTACACATCGAGTAACACGGGAACATATTTTGTCGTATTTGCCGTAGGCCAATCCCTACACAAAAATCAAATCATTGATTTTAAAGGGTTTTAAAAAGTTGGCACGGGTTCTGCTATCTCTATCGCATAACAAGAATAAAAAGCGCCAAACCTAATAAAAATAAGACGAAACGACTCTGACATAACAAAAACAACACGGCAGAGACGCAGCTAACAGATTTTTTTGGAGAAGATGTGCTTCGCAGGGTACGGCATGCCGAAACCCGCAACCGGTCAGAGAAAAATAAAACTACCTCAGGTAGCTGCCCACTGGTTGGATCATCACGAAGAAGCAGATCAGCGCTCAAAAAAATACGTTTGCTCTTGATCCCGGATGGGGGTCGCCAAAAACAGCGGTAAAGGGTAACGGTTGCCAAAAACAACAATAGACCGCCCCTCAATAATAAAAAAAGAGCACGCAACGACAAATTAAAGGGGACCCTCGGGTCCCCTTTGTGCATTCAGGGATTTACTCCTGCCCTGCCCCCAACTCCTCCATGGAAATCTCGCGCATGCGGAATTTCTGGATCTTGCCCGTTACCGTCATCGGAAACTCCTCTACGAACTTGAAGTGCTTGGGCGTCTTGAAGTGCGCGATGCGGCCCTTGCACCAGGTTTGCAGCTCCAGTTCATCGGCGACATGGCCGGGGTGGAACTTGATCCAGGCAACGATGGCTTCACCGTAGCGCGCATCCGGAATGCCGATGACCTGCACATCCGCCACCGCCGGATGGGTAAAGAAAAACTCCTCCAGCTCACGCGGGTACACGTTCTCGCCGCCGCGAATGATCATGTCCTTGTTGCGCCCGGCGATGCATACGTAGCCGTGGGCATCCATGCTTGCCAGGTCGCCGGTGTGCATCCAGCCGGCGTCGTCGATGGCCTCGCGCGTGGCGTCGGGGTTGTTCCAGTAGCCGAGCATCACGCTGTAGCCGCGGGTGCACAATTCGCCGATTTCTCCACGCGCCACCGTGTTGCCGTCTGCATCGATGATCTTGCTTTCCAATTGTGGCTGGGTGCGCCCGACCGTGGTCACACGGCGCTCCAGGTCATCGTCCGCTCCGGTTTGCAGCGACACCGGGCTGGTCTCGGTCATGCCGTAGGCAATCTGGACCTCGCGCATGTGCAGTTCGCTGATGACCCGGCGCATCACCTCGATGGGACACGTGGCGCCAGCCATGATGCCGGTGCGCAGCGTAGACAGGTCAAAGTCGCCCAGCTGTGGGTGATCGAGCAGGGCGATGAACATGGTGGGTACGCCGTAAAGACCGGTGGCGCGTTCTTCGGCGACGGTGGTGAGGGTCAGCAGCGGGTCGAAGCCGTCGTTCGGATAGATCATGGTGGTGCCATGGGTGATGCAGCCCAGGTTGCCCATGACCATGCCGAAGCAGTGATACAGCGGCACCGGGATCACCAGGCGATCTTGCGCGGTCAGGCCCAGGCTTTCGCCGACCATGTAGCCGTTATTGAGGATGTTGTGATGACTGAGGGTGGCGCCCTTGGGGAAGCCGGTGGTGCCGGAGGTGTACTGGATATTCACGGGCTGATCGAAGTGCAGGCTGGCCTGGCGACTGTGCAACTGTTCGGGCGCAATGCCAGCGCCGAGCGCGGCCAGTTGCGACCACGGCATGAACCCTGCGGGCGGTTTGGGATCGAGGCTGATGAGGCCGCGCACGTCCGGTTTCAGCTCCTGCAGCATGGCGTGGTAATCGGAGCTTTTGAATGAGCCGGCGCACACCAGCCACTGGCAGCCGGACTGCTTGAGCACGTAGTCCAACTCGCTGCTGCGATAGGCCGGGTTGATGTTGACCAGGATCACCCCGAGCTTGGCACTGGCAATCTGGCTGATGCACCACTCGGCACAATTGGGTGCCCAGATGCCCAGGCGGTCGCCCGTTTGCATGCCCAGGGCCATGAACGCCCGCGCGTGCAAATCGACAGTCTCCGCCAGTTGTCGCCAGGTGTAGCGGCGTTGTTGATGACGCACCACCAAGGCCTCGCCATCGGGGAACTGCGCAACGGTTCGGTCAAAGGCTTGGCCAATCGTCATGGCCAGCAAGGTCTTGTCCTGTGAGCCGCGGCTGTAGCTCTGGTTCGGTTGTTCCATAACGACCCCTGTTGTCTTTTTTGTAGGTTGACGTAAACGTAAACTACGATTGACAGCGCCGCAACGCAAGCTTACGTTAACGTAAAGGTGAGCGCCCTCCCCTGGCGCCCCATCCACACAACAACAATGCTCACATTAAGGTGCCTGTCCATGAGTTACCCGTCCCTGAACTTCGCCCTCGGTGAAACCATCGACATGCTGCGCGACCAGGTGCAGTTTTTTGTGGGCAAGGAAATCGCGCCCCGTGCGGCGCAGATCGACATCGACAACCTGTTCCCCGCCGACCTGTGGCGCAAGTTCGGTGACATGGGCCTGCTGGGCATCACCGTGCCAGAAGAATATGGCGGTGCCGGCCTGGGTTACCTGGCCCATGTGGTGGCCATGGAAGAGATCAGCCGCGGCTCGGCCTCGGTGGCGTTGTCCTATGGCGCACACTCCAACCTGTGTGTGAACCAGATCAACCGCAACGGCAATCACGCGCAGAAACTCAAATACCTGCCCAAGCTCATCAGTGGCGAACACGTCGGCGCCCTGGCCATGAGCGAGCCAAACGCCGGCTCCGATGTGGTCTCGATGAAGCTGCGCGCCGATAAGCGCGGCGACCATTACGTACTCAACGGCAGCAAGACCTGGATCACCAACGGCCCCGATGCCAGCACCTATGTGATCTACGCCAAGACCGACCTGGAAAAAGGCCCGCACGGCATCACCGCGTTTATCGTCGAGCGCGACTGGAAGGGCTTCAGCCGCAGCAACAAGTTCGACAAGCTGGGCATGCGCGGCTCCAACACCTGCGAGCTGTTTTTCGATGATGTGGAAGTGCCCGAAGAAAACATCCTCGGCGCGCTCAACGGCGGCGTGAAAGTGCTGATGAGCGGACTCGACTACGAGCGCGTGGTGCTCTCCGGCGGCCCTACCGGAATCATGCAAGCGTGCATGGACCTGATCGTGCCCTACATTCACGACCGCAAGCAGTTCGGCCAGAGCATCGGCGAATTCCAGCTGATCCAGGGCAAGGTTGCCGACATGTACACCCAGCTCAACGCCAGCCGCGCCTACCTCTACGCGGTGGCCCAGGCTTGCGAGCGTGGCGAGACCACGCGCAAGGATGCCGCCGGGGTGATCCTCTACAGTGCCGAACGCGCCACGCAAATGGCCCTGGACGCGATCCAGATCCTGGGTGGCAACGGCTACATCAACGAATTCCCGGCCGGGCGCCTGCTGCGCGACGCCAAGCTGTATGAGATCGGCGCCGGCACCAGTGAAATCCGGCGGATGCTGATCGGTCGCGAACTCTTCAACGAAACCCGCTGAAGGAGCGCACCATGGCCACCTTGCACACCCAGCTCAACCCGCGTTCGGCGGAGTTTGCCGCCAACAGCGCGGCGATGCGCCAACAGGTCGACGCCCTGCACACCCTGCTCGCCCACGTGCAGCAAGGCGGCGGCGCCAAGGCACAGGAGCGACACACCTCACGCGGCAAGTTGCTGCCCCGCGAGCGTATCAATCGTTTGCTCGACCCGGGCTCGCCGTTCCTTGAACTCAGCCAACTGGCCGCCCATCAGGTGTACGGCGAAGACGTGCCGGCCGCCGGGGTGATTGCCGGGATCGGCCGCGTGGAAGGCGTCGAATGCATGATCGTCGCCAACGACGCCACGGTCAAAGGCGGCTCCTACTACCCGCTCACCGTCAAAAAACACCTGCGCGCCCAGACCATCGCCGAACAGAACCGCCTGCCGTGCATCTACCTGGTGGACTCAGGCGGTGCCAACCTGCCGCGCCAGGACGAAGTGTTTCCCGACCGCGAGCACTTCGGGCGGATCTTCTTCAACCAGGCCAACATGAGCGCCCAGGGCATCCCACAGATTGCGGTGGTGATGGGTTCGTGCACCGCCGGTGGCGCCTATGTGCCAGCCATGGCCGACGAAGCAATCATGGTGCGCGACCAGGCCACCATCTTCCTCGCCGGTCCACCGTTGGTGAAGGCGGCGACCGGTGAAGTGGTGAGTGCCGAAGACCTCGGTGGGGCCGATGTGCACTGCAGGATTTCCGGGGTGGCCGATCACTATGCCGACAGCGATGAGCATGCACTGGCGCTGGCCCGGCGCAGCGTGGCGAACCTCAACTGGCGCAAACAAGGCCAGTTGCTGCAACGTTCGCCGGTAGCTCCGCTGTACAGCAGTGAAGAGTTGTACGGCGTGATCCCGGCCGACGCCAAGCAGCCGTTTGATGTGCGCGAAGTCATTGCACGGCTGGTGGACGGTTCGGTGTTCGATGAATTCAAGGCGCTGTTTGGCACCACCCTGGTGTGCGGCTTTGCCCACCTGCACGGCTACCCGATTGCGATCCTGGCCAACAACGGGATTCTGTTTGCCGAAGCGGCGCAAAAAGGCGCGCATTTTATCGAGCTGGCGTGTCAGCGCGGCATTCCCTTGTTGTTCCTGCAGAACATCACCGGCTTCATGGTCGGCCAGAAGTACGAAGCCGGCGGCATCGCCAAGCATGGCGCCAAGCTGGTCACCGCCGTGGCCTGCGCCAAGGTGCCGAAGTTCACGGTGATCATCGGCGGCAGCTTTGGCGCGGGTAACTACGGCATGTGTGGCCGCGCCTATGACCCGCGCTTTTTGTGGATGTGGCCCAACGCACGCATTGGCGTGATGGGCGCCGAACAGGCGGCGGGTGTGCTCGTGCAGGTCAAGCGCGAGCAGGCCGAACGCGCCGGTACAGCGTTCAGCACGGAAGAAGAAGCCGCGATCAAGCAGCCGATCCTCGACCAGTACGAAACCCAGGGTCATCCCTACTACTCCAGCGCACGCCTGTGGGACGACGGTGTGATCGACCCGTTGCAGACCCGTGACGTGCTGGCGCTGGCCTTGTCCGCGTCGCTGAATGCCCCCATCGAGCCGAGCCGCTTCGGCGTGTTCCGCATGTAAATGGAGCTGTACCCCATGAGCGATTTCAACACCCTCGAACTGATCATCGACCCCCGTGGCTTTGCCACGCTGTGGCTCAGTCGTGAAGCCAAGAACAACGCGTTCAACGCCGAGATGATCCGCGAGCTGATCATCGCCCTCGATCGGGTACAAGGCGATCCGTCCCTGCGCTTCCTGGTCCTGCGCGGGCGCGGCAAGCACTTCAGCGCCGGCGCCGACCTGGCCTGGATGCAGCAGTCGGCCGAGTTGGATTACCACACCAACCTGGACGATGCCCGCGAACTCGCGGAGCTGATGTACAACCTGGCCAAAATGAAAATCCCGACCCTGGCGGTGGTGCAAGGCGCGGCCTACGGGGGCGCACTCGGCTTGATCAGTTGCTGCGACATGGCGATTGGTGCCGATGATGCGCAGTTCTGCTTGTCGGAAGTGCGCATCGGCCTGGCGCCGGCGGTGATCAGCCCGTTCGTGGTGCAAGCCATCGGCGAACGCGCAGCACGGCGCTATGCCCTGACCGCCGAACGCTTTGGCGGCCAGCGCGCACGCGACATCGGCTTGCTGGCGGAAAGCTATCCCATCGGCGAGCTGGACCATCAGGTCGAACAGTGGATCGCCAACCTGCTGCACAACAGCCCGGCTGCCATGCGCGCCAGCAAAGACCTGTTGCGCGAAGTGGGCAACGGTGCCCTCACCCCAGCGCTGCGCCGCTATTGCGAAAACGCCATTGCGCGCATCCGGGTCAGCACCGAGGGCCAGGAAGGCTTGCGCGCGTTCCTGCAAAAACGTCCACCGAGCTGGCAGCCCCAGGAGCCGCGTTCATGAGTAAATTGACAACCCTGCTGGTGGCCAACCGTGGCGAGATTGCCTGCCGCGTGATGCGCACCGCCAAGGCCATGGGCCTGACCACCGTGGCGGTGCACAGCGCCATCGACCGCGATGCACGGCACAGCCGTGAGGCGGATATTCGCGTCGACCTGGGCGGCAGCAAGGCTACCGACAGCTACCTGCAAATCGACAAGCTGATCGCCGCCGCCCAGTCCAGCGGCGCCCAGGCGATCCATCCGGGGTACGGTTTTCTGTCGGAGAACGCCGGGTTTGCCCGTGCGATTGAAGCCGCCGGGTTGATCTTCCTCGGGCCGCCCGCCTCCGCCATCGATGCCATGGGCAGCAAGTCGGCCGCCAAGGCGCTGATGGAAACCGCAGGCGTGCCCCTGGTGCCGGGCTATCACGGCGACGCCCAGGACCTGGACACCTTCCGCGCCGCCTGCGAGCGCATTGGCTACCCGGTACTGCTCAAGGCCACGGCCGGTGGCGGCGGCAAGGGCATGAAGGTGGTCGAGGACGTCAGCCAGTTGGCCGAGGCGCTCGCTTCGGCCCAGCGAGAAGCCCTGTCGTCTTTCGGCAATGGGCAAATGCTGGTGGAGAAATACCTGCTCAAGCCACGTCATGTGGAGATCCAGGTGTTCGCCGATCAACACGGGCATTGCCTGTACCTCAACGAACGGGACTGCTCGATTCAGCGTCGCCATCAAAAAGTCGTCGAGGAAGCGCCAGCACCGGGGTTGAGTATTGAACAACGCAAGGCCATGGGCGAGGCGGCTGTGCGTGCGGCCCAGGCCATCGGTTATGTCGGTGCTGGCACTGTGGAGTTTTTGCTCGACGCGCGTGGCGATTTCTTCTTCATGGAGATGAACACGCGACTGCAGGTGGAGCACCCCGTCACCGAAGCGATTACCGGCCTGGATCTGGTGGCCTGGCAGATTCGTGTCGCCCAGGGCGAGGCGCTGCCGATCACCCAGGAACAGGTGCCGCTGGTCGGCCATGCGATCGAAGTGCGGCTGTATGCCGAGGATCCGGCCAATGACTTCCTGCCTGCCACCGGGCACCTGGCGCTGTATCGCGAATCCGCACCCGGACCAGGGCGCCGTGTGGACAGCGGTGTCGAGCAAGGCGACAACGTCTCGCCGTTCTATGACCCCATGCTCGGCAAGCTGATTGCCTGGGGCGAGGACCGTGAACAGGCGCGGTTGCGGTTGTTGGGCATGCTGGATGAGTTTGCCATCGGCGGGCTCAAGACCAACCTGGGTTTTCTGCGGCGCATTATCGGGCATCCGGCGTTTGCGGATGCGGAACTGGATACCGGATTCATTCCGCGCTATCAGGATGACTTGTTGCCCGAGGCCGGTGAACTGGGTGATGAATTCTGGCAGGCGGCCGCCGCGGCATACATGCAGAGCCTGCCACCATCGGATGGACCCTGGGCAGATAAACGCGGCTTTCGCGCCGGGCTGCCTGCCGAGGTGTCACTGCATTTGAGTTGCAATGGCCAGGACCGACTGGTGACGCAGGCCGCCCAGGCGCCACAGTTGCGTGGCGAACAGTTGCTGATCGAACAACAGGGCGTGCGTCGCAGCCATCTGGCGGTACGCCATGACCACACGGTGTATCTGCGTTGGGACGGCGAGATGCGCGGCGTATCGTTGTTCGATCCGATTGCTGCAGTCGAGGCCAACCAATCCCATCAGGGTGGGCTGACAGCCCCGATGAATGGGAGCATCGTACGGGTGCTGGTAGAGGTGGGCCAACCGGTGGAAGCCGGCACGCAACTGGTGGTGCTGGAAGCCATGAAAATGGAACACAGCATCCGTGCGCCCCAGGCCGGGGTGGTCAAGGCACTGTTCTGCCAGGAAGGCGAAATGGTTGCCGAAGGTTGCACTTTGGTGGAGCTTGAAACGGCTGGTTAAAATTTTGCCGTGGCCTGTACGACGACGCCCAGGAGGCGGCAATCGTCGGTCAGCAACTGCTTCGGGTAGGTGGGATTGAGCGGCACCAGGTAACGCTGGCCGCTCTCCTCCAGCAACTGGCGAAAGGTCGCCCGGGGGCTCCCGACCCACTGGGCCACCACTAATTTACCGGGCTCGGCGGCAATGGCCGGGTCCACCAGGATCATCATGCCCGCACTGATGCTCAGGCCACTGGGTGCGGTCATGGCGTCGCCGGTGACCGGCAGCCAGAAGGCTTCGCCCCGGGCGTGGTAATCCGTCAGCTCGAAGCGGGCAGCGCCGTAAGGTGTACGCGGCTCACGCACTTCGCACAACCCATTCCAATCGCTGACCGGATAACGGAAATACGGGTTGTAGTTTTTCTCCGCAGGCGGCTCATCGACCCGCTCGCGAATATCCAGCGCGACCTCCAGATAGCCCAGCCCCAGCGCCGCCAGCACCCGATTCATGTCCACCAGGCTCGGCGCACGGCGCTTGTTAAGCCAATGGCCGACGCCGCCCTGGGACATGCCCAGGCGCTCAGCCAGTTCACCTTGCGTGACCTTGCGGTCTTCCATGTTGGCCTTGACCAACGCGATCCAGTTATCCATGGGCGCTGACAATACGTCACGCAGTTTCCAGGGCAATAAACAGTTTGTAGTAATCCATAAAACGACATAAATACGATACGTACTATCATCGGGCATAAGGTTTTCGACACCCACCCCAGAGTACCGCCCCTTATGACGACAAGCCCGTATCTGCTGCCTGAAATCCCCGAAGACACCGAGCTGCACGACCTGCGCAGCAGCGGCGCCGCCAAGCGCGCATTGGACTTTTACTTGAAAGAAGATATGTCGGCACCAGCCCCTGACGATGCCCTGTTTGCCATTAAGCCAGGCATCAGCCCTGAGGAAGCCCTGGTGCACGCCTCGGACCTGTTGCGCAGTGCAGCGGCCACGGCCTATGAGTCCGCGAGCAGCCATCGCGGCACTCATCGTGACCTGGCGTTTTCGGTGGTGTATTTGATCGATATGGCGAAGGCGATGGTGGAGCGGTCGTTGCAGGCGCCGGAGGCTCAAGCGAACGGATGACAGGCGCGAAGAAAAATATTTCTATATCACGGATAAAAACATTTGACTTGCAAATGATAATGATTATTATTGGACCCAGCTGATCGCGAGATCAGTCGATAGGCCAAGGGACCTTAGGTCGGACTCTTGGAATATCTCCTCATCAGGCTAATCACGGTTTTTGACCCGGCTCTTTGGCCGGGTCTTTTTTTTGCCAGTTTCCCTGGCATGGCTTCAGGCTAATGAAGACTGTGTGTTGCTTGATGGCGCGCATGGTAGCAAAAGACTATCGCCAAAAGAAAGCCAGTCTACCGCTCTGGCCCCCATCTTTTCGAAATAGCGCTTGAGAATCAATCTCATAGATCCTAAGCTGCTGCGGCGTCAAGGAAGACGCCCCCTCCCCCTTCGCAACAATTTTGCGTCCAGTCTTTACCAGACTCCTGTGTAAGATAGCCGCCACAACACTCATATTCAGGCAACCAGACTATGACCGTGGCCTTGACCTCCATCAGGATCAGCACCGACTTCGACAGTGGCAATATCCAGGTACTGGATGCCCACGACGCCTATCAGTTACTGCTGGCAATCAAACCCGACACGCGCAGCCAACATTACCAATGGTTCCACTTCAAGGCCGAAGGCATGCACGTGGGCCATACCCACACCTTTCGCCTGAGCAATGCGGGTAAATCGTCCTACCCACACGCGTGGAGTGGCTACAACGCCGTGGCCTCCTATGACCACGTCAATTGGTTCCGGGTGCCTTCGCGCTTCGACGGGGAAATCCTGCATATCAGTTTGGAAACCCGCGAGAAGCACGCCTGGTTCGCCTATTTCGAACCCTATAGCCGCGAGCGCCACGACTGGCTGATCGAGCAGGCCTTGAGTCGCGCCAGTACCTGCTTGCTGGCCACCGGCAAAAGTGCCGAAGGCCGTGACATCCAGCTACTGCGTCGCGGCAAGGGCGGCGAAGGTCGGCGCAAGATCTGGATCATCGCCCAACAGCATCCCGGCGAGCACATGGCCGAATGGTTCATGGAGGGCATCATCGAACGCCTGCAACAGGACGGTGACGCCGAGCTGAAAAAACTGCTGAAGGTCGCCGACCTGTACCTGGTGCCAAACATGAACCCGGACGGAGCCTTCCACGGTCACCTGCGCACCAACGCCATGGGCCAGGACCTCAATCGTGCCTGGCAGAGCGCCAGCCAGGAGAGCAGCCCGGAAGTGTTGTTCGTCCAGCAACAAATGGAAAAGTACGGCGTCGACCTGTTTCTCGATATCCATGGCGACGAGGAAATCCCCTACGTCTTCACCGCCGGCTGCGAAGGCAACCCCGGCTACACCCCACGCATCGAGGCATTGGAAAAACACTTTCGCAGCCACTTGAGCGCCCTGACCCGCGACTTCCAGACCACCCACGGCTACACCCGCGACCTGCCGGGCGAAGCCAACATGACCCTGGCGTGCAACGCGGTCGGCCAGAAATACGACTGCCTGTCGCTGACCCTGGAAATGCCCTTCAAGGACAACGACGACGCGCCCAACCCGAAGACCGGCTGGTCAGGCGAGCGCTCCAGGCAGTTGGGCAAGGACGTGCTGAGCACGGTGGCCGATATCGTCACCGTGCTGCGCTGACGCCCTCTCCCACCGGCATCACTCCTTGGTGCCGGTCATGCTCTGCAACACGCCATCGCGGCGGATCAGTCCATGGAACAACGCCGCCGCCAGGTGCAACAGCACCGTCAGGAACAGCAGGTAGGCCAGATAACCATGGGCCTTGCGCAGCACCGCGAACAATGGCGCGTTCGCGCCCACCAGCGCCGGCAACCGCACCGAACTGCTGAGCATCACCGGATCGCCTGCCGCCGAAATCATCGCCCAGCCCAGCAGTGGCAATACCAGCATCAAGGCATACAGCACCACATGGGACGCCTTGGCCGCCAACACTTGCCACAACGGCAGGTCGACGGGCAGCGGCGGTTGGCGCGTGGAGAACCGCACCGCCAGGCGCACGATCACCAGCGCCAGAATCGCGATCCCCAGCGGCTTGTGCAGGTGGATCAACCACTCATGCCGTTCCGACACTGAAGCCGCCAGGCCCGCGCCGATAAACAGCATGGCGATGATCATCAGCGCCATCAGCCAGTGCAGCAGGCGCGCCAGCGGGGCAAAAAACCGTGGTTGGGCATTCATGGCTTCGACTCCTGAGGGGCGCTGTGCAACGGGCCGACTTCACCGGCGCGGCGCAGGTAGGAACTGGCATACGCCGCCGAGCGTGCCGCCAGCAACGGGTCATTGGACGCTTCGATACCACTGGGCAGAATCAGTGGGTCGAAGTTGATGTCGCGGCAATCACCGTCCGCCTGTGGCTGGCTGCTTTGCAACACCAGGGTGCCGGCATTGATGACTTTATGCTCGCCAGTCCAGGCCTTGCTCGCATCGTCCAGTGGATCACCCGGGTTGGCCAGGGTCATGTTCAACTGCCAGCGCAGCGGCCCGGCAGCCAAGCGTTGCACCAGGTCTTGTTCCAGGTAATCACTTCCGGCTGGCGCGGTATCGCCCGGCGCATCCTGACGCTGCGGCACCACGCCCCAACGTACGGCCTGGCGCTTGCCATCGGCGCCCACCAGGTAAAACGCGTTGATACCGTTGTAGGTTTCGGTCGCATAGCTGGCCGAAGGCTTGGCAGTCTTGACCCACGCCAGGAACGGCGCGGTCTCGGGGTGGGCGGCGAAAAACGCCGGCATGCTCGCCGGGTTCGGCTTGCCAGTGGCGGGCTCCGGTGCGCCGGCCTGGAGCAACTGATAGAACGCCTCGGGCGTGCCCACCGGGAACACTGGCATGCTGTTCATGCCGGTGCGCCATTGCTGGCCGTTGGCCTGGGAGAACTGCACCGCAAAACTGCGGATCGGCACACTGCTGTCGGGCGCGTAAGGGTTGCCGCTGGGCAAGGCAAAGCGGCCGATCACGGGGGTCTTGGCCTCGCTGAACACTTGGGCACTGGAATAGGTGCGAGCTTCGGGCGTGCTCTCGAAATACCCGGCGACGCAGATGCCTTTGGCATGGTTACGCCGAAAGCCCGGGTGCACGCCATTGTTGGTTTCCAGCGCGTTGACCAGGGTTTTAGGACGCAGGCGCTGTGGGTCGAGGGTGCCGTTGACGTAGGCAAAGGCCCCCGCCACAACCGCAACCACGGCACCGATACCCGCCAGGCGCGCGATCAGGCTCGCGGTGCTCAACGGGGGACGAGGCGGTGATGAGTGATCTACCATGAAGGAACTCCGGGGCCAAAGGCCTTAGGGGTGAACATAAGGTCGGAGCATGAAGACGAACGCCGATCGGCTCTATTCCCTGGCCCTGGATTTATTTTCAAGCACGGGGAATAACCCGCAACGGCGCACGTCTCTCTAATCCCAGCGTAGTGACCAGCCAGATTCCCATGCATGAACTCGACGAACAGTTACGTGAACTCATCCCCAGGCTGCGGCGCTTTGCCGTGTCCCTGACCCGTAACGCCAGCAGCGCCGACGACCTGGTGCAGTCGACCCTGGAGCGGGCGATCATCAGTTGGGCCGATAAACGTGTCGAAGGCGACTTGCGTGCCTGGTTGTTCTCGATCCTCTACCGCCAGTTCCTCGATGCCCACCGTCGCACCCGGCGCTATGCGCGCATGCTGGAATTCTTTACCGGGCGTGACGATACGCAGCCGTCGGTCGAACGCACGGTGATCGCCCAGTCGACCCTGCACGCCTTCGATCAGCTCAACACCGAGCAGCGTGCCCTGTTGCTGTGGGTGTCGGTCGAAGGCTTGAGCTACAAGGAAGTCGCCGAGATCCTCGATGTGCCCCTCGGCACGGTGATGTCACGCCTTTCCCGTGCGCGCCAGGCCCTGCGTCAACTCAGTGATGGCGAAATTGCCAGCCCTTCCCTGCGGATACTCAAATGATCAGACTGCCCCCCAGCGAACGCGATTTGCATGCCTACGTCGATCACCAACTGCTGGAGAGTGATCGCCGTGTACTTGAAACCTATCTGGCAGCCCACCCGGATGTCGCAGCCCAGGTCCATGCCTGGCAGCACGACGCGCAGTTGCTGCGTGCCGCGTTGGGCGGTGCCCTGCAGCAACCGGCCAACCCGGACCTGGACCCGACGTTGATCCGCCAGCGCATCAAGCGTCAATCACGCCGCCACTTGGCTACGGCAGCCGTGCTGCTGATCGCTGTCGGCCTCGGCGGTGTCGGTGGCTGGCACGCCCGTGAAGTCAGCCAGCCGGCCCAACTGCCCATGGCCGACGCGATGCAGGCGTTCCGCTTGTTTGCCCAGGACGGCATCATGCCGGCGGACTACAAGGGCCAGGGCGGCGGCACGATGCAGGCCTGGCTCGACCGCTACTTCAACCAGGCCCACCGCCTGCCTGACCTGAGCGCGTCGGGCTTCACGCCGGTCAGCGGGCGCCTGCTCACCACCGAGCAAGGCGCCGCCGCCATGGTGCTGTACGAAGACCCGCAAGGGCGGCGCATCAGCTTCTACATCCGCCCGCCAGGCCCGGAAAACGGCTTTCTGCCCCGTGGCAGCCGCAGCGCCGATGGCTTGCAGGCCCAGTACTGGTCCGGTGCCGGCTACAACTATGCGGTGGTCAGCCCGGCGGATCAGCCCGCCCCGGCGATGCTGAAGTTCTAGAAGCCCACGTCGAGTACCACGTTGTCGAGGTAGGTGCCGGCGGGCGGTGTGGCTTGATCGGTGTAGATCCTGGCGTTGTAGTTGAATACCTGGCTGCCGATACCCAGGCCGTTGCCGGGGTTGACCTCGGCGGTAGAACTGTCGCGTCGCGCCGCGCCCACGCTGCCCCAGCGCGTGGTGCCGGCGCTTTTGAAGATGTCGTAGGCCAGGTAGTGGGTGCCGGCGATCATGCGCCGCCGCCCGCCCACACTGACGGCGTTCTGGCCGTCGCTCAGGCCTACGCTATAGGCGCTGCCCTTGGTGCAGGAAATACTGATGGTCTGGCCGGTCACGGCAGTGAACCCGCTGATGACGGGCGCACTGCCAAAACTGATATTGGGCGCGGTGATCTGGCAGTCATTGGTGACGGTCATGCTCACGGTCAGGAGCTTGACTTGGGGAGTCAGGTTTTTGTCCCGCAATACGCACAAGTTGCCCACCCCCAGGCCAATGCAATAATCCCAGGTCCATGCAACGCTGAGGACTTCGGTATACACCCCGGCCGCCACATTGGTCCCGGTAATACTGCCCACGTAAAGCGGCAGGTTCTTGCTGCCCGGCCCCGTCAAAAGACCCGCGCTTGTCGCAATGCCATTGGGACCGAAATCGAACTGAAGCCCTCGTGTAATAGGGAACGTGGTGGTGTTGTTGCCATAAATCGTATAACCGATCACATCCCCCGTGGGGCCGACCATGCCGCTGGTGGTTGAGGTGATCGTGGCATAGAAGTGGTCACTGGTGCCGAGGGCGATCAGTGAAGCGGTGCAGCTCAAACCGCCATTGAGGGTCGAGCTGTTTTGCGTCGCGGTGCGTACGTTGATCGAACTCACCGAGCCAAAACTCACCGGAGCCGTCGCCACCGTCGAACACAGCGCCATTGCCTGCCCCGAGCCCACCATCCCGAGGAGCCACAGCCAGCCCACGCGTCTCATTGGCACACCAACGGCCCGATCAGCGGCACGCCTTGTTGCTGCTCGTTGACCTCGAATCGCGCCTGGCACGTACGCCCTTCACCCAGCGTGACCTGCAAGGTGTTATGCACCGAGAGGTTTTCCAGGTACACCAGGCCGTCCCAGCCGACCACTGCCTGCTGGTTGCTTTGCTCGTGCACCACCAGGCTGCCCAAGGGCAATTCCTGATGCTGGGTGTCCACCAGGGTAACGCTCGCCGCGAGTACCCGGCGCAACGGAAACTCCAGCAGGTAGCCGCTGCCACGGCGCACCGATACACGCTGTTCCACATTTGGGCTTTGCACGTTGAGCGGCAGGTTCAGCGGATCGATTTCGTATTTGGCGCGGTAGTACGCGCTGCTCCACGGCACCAGGAGATGCCCATTACGGTCGGTTTCGCCCACCAGTTGGTTCTCGTAGCGCACCGGGATACCGGCGAAGCCCTGGGTACTCACCACCACAAAGGCATCATTGATACGGTTGGCGGCAAAGGTGTCGCCGCCCATCCACACCAGCGAGCCACTGGCATCCGCCCAGCGCGTCTGGGCATCGCTGCTGCCGTACACGCCGGCCTGCAATTGCACCGACTGCAAGCGCCAGGTCAGGTCGGCCTGCCGGTACGCCGCACCATCGCCCTGGGCATAACCGAGGTTGTAGCCCACGCCACCCTCGCTGGGCACTGCGCTGCTGTAATTGAGGCGCTGGCGACTGACGCCGTCCTTGCTGCGCTCGGTGCTCAAGGCCAGGCTGCCGTTGAGGTCGAACGGAATCACCCACTGCGCCTGCATCGCCCAATTGCTGTCGCCGATCTCGCGGTTGGCCGACAGGTAGAAACTGGTATTGCGCCACAGCGGCTTGCTCCAGCTCAGGTTGAGCAGCCGCGTGCGCGAATCGTCCGCCGCCTGCACGTCGAAATACCCCATGCCCAGGCTGCCAAAACGTTCAAGGTTGAGGCTCAGCGTCACCTGCTCGCTGCGCTTGCTGAGGCTGGCGTAAGCGGTGTCGACCAGGGTCAGGTCGGCGTACTCGTCGTGTCGTTCCACCCGCTGATAGGACAGGCTATAGCGCGTGCTGTTGTACTGATACCCCAGGCTCAGTTGCTGGCCGCTACGCCCTTCGAATCGACTTTGGCTGACGGCGGCATTGAGTACGCCGAGATTGCCCAGCCGCAGGTTACCGCCCAGGCCGCCGAGGGTCAGGTCAGTGGAGGCTTCGGCATGGCTCTCCAGGGTCAAATTGTCGGAATAGCCATAACGAAAGGTACCGCTCGCCACGCCGGGGCCGTAGGCGAAGTCCTTGAGGGTGTACTCCCGGCGCAAGGTGCCGGCAGCCACTGAAAAATCCGTCAGGCCTTTTTGCAACAGCGTGCTGGTCACATAGAACGGCACGGTGGTCGACACCTGGCGACCCAGGGCGTCAGTCGTCACCACCACCGCTTCGCCCGCTCCGTTGATAAACGGCACGTTGGTCAGGGTGTAGGGCCCCGGTTGCAACTGCGCGCTATCGGATTTGTAGCCATTGATAAACAGGTCCACCGACGACGGCACCGCGGCCTCACCGGCAAATTGCGGCAGGGGGTAAGTCACCAGGTCCGGACGCACCGCGAAGTCCCGCGAGAACTGCACACCGCCGAGGCGCACCGAACTGCTCCAGGGCAAGGCGCCGCTGATCACGTCACCGGCTTCGTAGGTCAGCAGCCGCTCATCATCGGAGAAGCGCCAGGTAGTGTCATAGCGCCGGTAGCCGTTGTTGAACGTACCGCTGCTGACACCATCAGCCAAGGTCTGGCGGTACTGGCCGGTATTGGACAAGGTGCCCCAGTTGTCGAACAGCCGCACTTCGTTCCAGGCGGCGAGGTAGCTGCCGCCTTCGTCAGTGTCGTTGAAATACAGGTCATAGTTGAGCAAGGCGCCAAAGCTGCTCATTGCCTGGGTGCGCGGGTAAGTGTCGCGGTTGCCGATAAATTGTTCCTTCAGCCACGACGGCGGCACATCCAGCAGCAGGCGCTGGCCGTTGCTGTCGTAATCGCTGTGCAGGCCGGGGATCCTGTCCAGCGCCACGCTGCCGCTCAATTCGCCGGGCAACTTCATGCCCACGTCCTGCAGTGCGCTGGCCGGCACATAGAGTTGCCCGGCCCGTTGATCGACCGCGATAACGCGGCCGGTGTCCATCTGATTGACCACCAGCTCCAGAAACAACTGTGCATCGGCGACAGCCTCCATACTGCTCGGGGGCGGTGGCAGGTCGCCAGCTACGCCCGGAAGCGCCACCACTGCCCCGCCCAGTCCGCCCACCACCGACAGCCATAGACTGCGAGCCAGACCACGACTCACCATGGCGTTGTGTCCTTCAATGGACATCTCCATCCGTTTAAATCCCGGGACGTTCCTGCCCCGTTACAGGCTTGTTACCGCTGCGGCGCGAGGCTCTCCAACTGGGATGCGCCGTTGACCCTGACCTGCAGCGGCTGGTCGGCCGACAGCGCTGGCGGCACCGGCCAGCGCATGCTGGCGCCCGGCAGCACGTAGCCCAACAGGCCATCCACCAAGGGCCGTGTCTGCCCGCCCTGCTTGAATGCGGCATCGGTAAGGCGCGCATGCACGGCGCCCTGGTTGCGCACTTCGATGTAGTCGCGCCCTGCTACCGTGACCTTGTGCCAGCTCAGATCCGGCTTGCCCGCGCCCTTGGGGTCACGCTGGCGCGTGCTGTCCTCCTTGTTCCACAGACCCGCGCCGTAGGCGAACAGCGGCACCGAATAACGCATCTGAAAGCGGATCGCCGCTGCGGTGTTCTTGCCTTCCGGCGGCGTGGGCACCTGCAGGGGTGAAGGGATTTCATCGATGATGATGCGGTAGGCCAACTCTTGCCCCGGTGGTACTTCACGGGTGCGGGTCAGGCGTACCAATTGTTTCTGCCCCGGCTCGATCCGCGCTACGGGCGGGCTGCCGATCACATCACGCTGGTTCTGGTATTGCTCTTCGAAACCACTCTGGCTCCAGGCAAACACACGAATCTGCAGGCTCGCGGTTTCGGTCCCACGGTTTTCCAGCCACAGCGCGCTAGCCTGTTGATCGGCCTCCAGCACCGGGTCGATGGGCCAGATCAGCACCGAGCTGGCCGCCTGCACAAGCCCCGCCGTGCACAACGCACTCAAGGCAATACCCGCGGCCCACAACCGCCGGGATGGTGAACGCATAACCCCACTCCTTATACCGATAGCCTTACCACGTCAGCTGCACCTGCAGCGTGTCGCTGTATGTCCCCCCAGGCTGATTGCCCGGCAATTGCACCCGCCCGTAGATCGGCAGGCTGATATTGTTCGCATCGCTGTAGGCCACGTTGACGCTCTGGTCGATCCCCAGGCCCTGACTGAACGCCGCATCCCGAAACAACTGGTAAGCCACCCGCGCGCTACCGCTATTGAGCTGCAGATTGCGCCCGGTGCTGCTGTGCTGCCCGCCGTCGACGCTCATGCTCAGCGTCACACCCGGTGTGCATTGCAAAGTCACGCCCCCCGTCAGCGCCGCCGTGACCGTGCTGGTGGCCAGGGCCGAATGACTGCCATAGGTCAGCGCACCATAATTGGAGCTGCCGCCCACGATCAGGCAGCCCGGGATGATGGTCGCGCTCACCTGGAAACTCTGGCTCGTCACCGCCGACAACGGCAGCGGTACCGCCAGCCCACAGGCCAGCAAGACTCTGAGCCACATTGCTAGAACGTCAGTTCCACGGCCACGGTGTCGGTATAGGTGCCCGCCGGCAGCCCCGCCTTGCCCACCGCCCGACCGTAGAGGTTGACGGTTTGCGCCACTCCGGTACTGGTGGCGAGGGTGATCACACCGTCAATCGCCAGCAGTGCGGAGTGGCCACTGTCGGTGTAGAAATCGTAGGGCACGAAGTTGCCCGCACCGTCGGCCAATGCACGGCTGCCACCGGGGGACG
The DNA here is from genome assembly GCF_900115535.1 of Pseudomonas sp. NFPP28. Lineage (NCBI taxonomy): Bacteria > Pseudomonadati > Pseudomonadota > Gammaproteobacteria > Pseudomonadales > Pseudomonadaceae > Pseudomonas > Pseudomonas sp. NFPP28. The sequence goes on from NZ_FOWT01000002.1 coordinate 320,025, forward strand.
CACCATCATGTGCACCGGCGCGTACCTTGACCGCTGGCGTAGTGCCGCTGGAACACAGGATCGACAACGCGCCACCGGTGCCAGTACCGCCCAGCAACTGGGCATCGGCGTTGGTGAACAGGCTATTGGTGGTGCCGAAATTCAAGCTACCGAAGTTCAACCCGGTAGCCGCGCCCGAACCGTTGACCTGGCAACTGGCGATCAATATCAGGCTGGAGGTGATCTGCCCGGTCACCGTGGTCGCCGCGTTGAGGCTGGAGGCCATCGCCAGGCCCAGTGCGCAAACACCTAATCGCGAAACAAGTACATGCATGGTTTTCATCCTCTTGAGTTACCAGTCCAGTGTCACCGTCAACGTGTCGGTGTAGATCCCTGCCGGTAAGGCACTGGTATTTGCCACCACGGAGCCAAACACCGGGATCGGTATCTGGGTGCCCTTGGCCGCGACAAAATTGCGTTGTTGCCCGATGCTATAGGTGCTGTGCCCCTGCGGGTCGGCGGACAGTCGATAAGGAATCATCTGGCGCCCATTGCTCAGGCGCCGGGTGGTGCCATCGCCGTTGGTGCCGCCGTCGATGGTCACGGTGAAGCTCGAAACCGAGGGGTTGCACGACACCGCCAGGGGCGCCTTGTCGCCAGCGGTGACGCCAGCACCCAATGGGTTGTTCCAGGTCGGGCCCTGACTGCCGAAGTCGAGCATCGCCGTGCCGCCCGTGGGGTTGACCGGCGCGCTCTCCACGCCTTTGCTCACTTCGCAACTGGCGGTGATCACCAGCCGCGCCTGGATGAACCCGCTGGCGACAGCCGCCTGCACGTCGTCTGCCAGCACCAGCAGGCCGCCCATGGCCACCAGGGCCAGGCAACGGCTTACCATGTCACCGTGACCTTGAGCAGGTCGGTGTAGCGGCCGACGGCGGGGATGTCCTTGAGCGGCTCGATGCGACCATAGAGCGGCAGGTCGACGAAGCCTGTGTCCGGCACCCGGCCGCTGAGCGGCACATCCACCGGCAACGGCACGCGCCGCGCCGCGTCGGCATAGATGCGATAGGGAATGGGTTTGGTCGATGAGGTGGCGCTGAGGTAGCGCACTTCGCCGGTGCCACCATGCAGGCCGCCATCGACGCGGACCTGGTACGGCGTGTCGGGGTTGCACTCCAGGCGCGGCTGGCGCTGGCTGATCAGTGCCGCACTCAGGGGCCCGGCCGGGTCATCCAGACGCGGGCCGCTGCCGAAATCCAGTATGCCCAGTTGCTCGATGCCAGCGCTGCGGGTGGTGCCCACCAACTGGCAGCCCCGCTGCACATCGATACGCACCTCCACCTGGAGCTGTGCACCGTAAGCCGCGTTGCAGAGCATTGCGCCCATGACTGCCAATACTGCTCGTCCCTTCACTGCCCCAGATCCTTGTACAGGGGTGACTGCTGTGTAGAAGGTTAGTCACTCAGCGAGAAACTGCCAGTCTGGACAGGATTATCGGCGTGAGATGCTTTTTCGAGATAGCTGGCAGCGCCCTTCTCTATTGGTCAAAACGCAGCGAGCGCCCTAAAGTGAGCGACCATCGAAATACAGAGTGACTTGCATTGGCCGCGCTTTCCCTGATCCGTCGCCTGCTCGGCCAAAAGCCCGGGCCCCTTGACGCTTCGCCTATTCCCGCGTTTTTTCAGCAAAAGGCCGAGCAACAGGGTTACACCCTGAGCACCGGTCAAACCCGCGCAATTGCCGCCCTGGCCCGGGAAACCCAACAACTGCTCGCCGGCCAGCCCGCCCGCAGCCTGTACCTCCACGGCCCCGTGGGTCGCGGCAAAAGCTGGCTGCTGGACGGGTTCTTCCAGGCGTTGCCGATCGCCGAGAAGCAGCGCGTGCACTTCCATGATTTTTTCGCCCAACTGCATCGCGGCATGTTCACGCACCATGCGCAGGACGATGCCCTGGCCGTGACGCTCGATGAACAGTTGGCAGGCTGCCGGGTGCTGTGTTTCGACGAATTCCACGTCCATGATATCGGCGATGCCATGCTGATCACGCGGCTGTTCAAGGCTCTCTTCGAGCGCGGTGTACTGGTGCTGGTGACGTCCAACTATGCACCGCAAGGGTTGCTGCCCAACCCCCTGTACCATGAGCGCTTCAAGCCGGTGATCGACCTGATCGCCGCGCGCATGGAGGTGCTGGAAGTCAGCTCGCCCCAGGACTTTCGCAGCCTGCCCCAGGCCCAGAGCGCGCAACGGTTTACCTGCGGTCAATACGTGTGGCCGGGCACCCCGGATCAGCGCGCGGCGCTCGACCTGCCCGCTGCAGGCAGCCCACCGCGCCCACTGGACGTCGGCCATCGGACCTTGATGTGCCGCCGCCATGAAGGGCGCAGCATTGCCTTCACCTTCAACGACCTGTGCGAACAACTGACGGCGGTGATGGACTACCTGCTGCTGTGCCAGGACTACGACCACTGGATCATCGACGGCCTGCCTCAACTGGCGAACTGCCCGATTGCCGTGCAACAGCGCTTTATCAACCTGGTGGATGTGCTCTACGACCGCGACAAGCATCTGGTATTGATCGGCGAATTGCCGCTCGAGATTGCCCTGAGCGGCCAGGCCATCGACCTGGGCCGCACCGCCAGCCGTCTCGGACAATTGCAGCAGGCCGCCCCGCAATCCGCGTCCGACCCGCTATCATGAGCGCCTTCCACGCCTTTTTGCCGAGTGACCGCGCCGTTCATGAATACCCTCGCCCAACTCAAGGCCGGCCAATTGGCCGGCATCACGCGCCTTGACCTGTCCTGCGGGCTGACCGAATTCCCCCGGGAAATCTTCGAGCTGGCCGACTCCCTGGAAATCCTCAACCTCAGCGGCAATGCCCTGAGCAGCCTGCCCGACGACCTGCACCGCCTGCCGCACCTGCGCGTGCTGTTCTGCTCGGACAACCGGTTCACCGAGCTGCCGGCTTGCCTCGGTCAATGCGCCAACCTGAGCATGATCAGCTTCAAGGCCAACCAGGTCAGCCTCGTGCCCGCCGTAGCGTTGCCGCCGCTGCTGCGCTGGCTGATCCTGACCGATAACCGCATCAGCGCGCTGCCCGAGGCATTGGGCGAACGGCCATTGCTGCAAAAACTGATGCTGGCCGGCAACCAGCTGGCGCACCTGCCGCAAAGCCTGGCCAACTGCCACAACCTCGAACTGCTGCGCATCGCCGCCAACCGGTTCACGCACCTGCCAGAGTGGCTGTTGACGCTGCCGAGCCTGACCTGGCTGGCCTACGCCGGTAACCCGGTGGAAATGGCGGTGACGCTGGCGGATGAAGACACCACACCGGAGATTCCCTGGTCCGAACTGGAACTGGCCGAAGTGCTGGGCGAAGGCGCTTCCGGGGTGATCCGCAAGGCGCTCTGGGCGCCGTCAGGAAAGCCCGTCGCCGTTAAGCTTTACAAGGGCAGCATCACCAGCGACGGTTCGCCGCTGCACGAAATGCAGGCCTGTATCGCCGCCGGGCTGCACCCCAACCTGATCAAGGTCGAAGGCCGCGTGGTCGGCCACCCCGATGACCAGGCCGCCCTGGTGATGGACCTGATCGACCCGAGCTACCGCAACCTCGCGGCCCTGCCGAGCCTGGCGTCGTGCACCCGGGATATCTACGCAGCGGACACCCGTTTCAGCCTGGAGGTGGCGTTGCGTATGGCCCGTGGTATCGCCTCGGTAGCGGCGCATCTGCACCGGCACGGCATCACCCATGGCGACCTGTATGGCCACAATATTCTGTGGAATGAAGCAGGTGACTGCCTGCTCGGGGACTTTGGCGCGGCGTCGTTCCATGCCACGGCGAATACCTTGGAAACCAGGGCGTTGCAGCGTATTGAAGTGCGGGCGTTCGGAATTTTGCTGGGGGAATTGTTGGAGCGGGTTGAGGAGCAGGTGAGCAGCGAGTTAGTCGAGCTGCAGAAAAACTGCTGTCAGCACGAGGTACTGGCACGGCCTGGATTCGAAGAGATCGAAGCGCTCCTGGAATCAATCCAACTCCGCTGAGCCGATGCGGGAGGGGGCAAGTCCCCTCTCGCATTGTGAGGGATCAGCCCGCCAGGCCGACGAACATATCCTGCACGTCATCGTGGTTGTCCAGGCCTTCGAGGAAGGCTTCGACTTCCGCCATCTGCTCATCGCTCAAACCGCTCACCGGGTTCTTCGAGAGGTAGCCGAGCTTGGCCGACAACACGGTAAAACCCTGCTCCGGCAAGGCTTTCTGCACGGCGTCGAGGTCAGTGGTCTCGGTGATGAACAGGGTGGTGCCCTCTTCTTCACCTGCTTCGAAATCCTGGGCGCCGGCTTCGATGGCGGCCATTTCCGGATCGGCGTCCGGGCTGTCCGGCGAGGCTTCGATCAGGCCGACGTGGTTGAAGTCCCAGGCCACGGAACCGGAAGCGCCGAGCTGGCCCTTGCGGAAGGCCACGCGGATTTCCGCCACGGTGCGGTTGATGTTATCGGTTACGCATTCGACGATCAGCGGCACCTGGTGCGGGGCGAACCCTTCGTAGGTCACGCGATGGTATTGCACGGTTTCGCCGAGCAGACCGGCGCCTTTCTTGATGGCACGGTCCAGGGTTTCCTTGGGCATCGAGGCTTTTTTCGCCTGTTCCACCACCAGACGCAGATGCGCGTTGGTTGCGGTGTCGGCGCCATTGCGGGCGGCAATGGTGATTTCCTTCACCAGCTTGCCGAAGATCTTGCCCTTGGCATTGGCTGCCGCTTCTTTATGTTTGACTTTCCACTGTGCGCCCATGACTCACTCTCTTTATGTCCATCGCGCCCAAACGTCTACTGGCCGGCGCTTTGGGGGCAGAGTTTATAGCGCAAAAACACATCGTTCCACCAAAAAACCGTCAGGGCGCCAACTCGAAAAACGCCTGGATCAGGCGCAATGCGCTGCGCCGTTCCATGCAACCGAGCAGGTGCCGGTTCACCAGGCCGTCGCCCTGGATCGGCACGGCGCGCACGCGCGGGTCGGGGCTGACTTCCATCGACGACACCACCCCAACCCCCAATTCGGCAGCCACGGCTTCGGTCACCGCCTCGCGGCTGTCCAGCTCCAGCAACACCTTGGGCTGTACACCGGCAGCCAGGCAAGCACCGTCAAACGTGCGCCGGGTGATGGAGCCGGGTTCGCGCAGCACCATGATGACCTCATGCAGTTGCTCCAGGTGAACGCCCTCGGATTGCCTCGCCCACGGATGTGCCACCGGCACCAGCGCGCAGATCCGCGATTCGGCCAAAGGCAGCAGGTGCAGGCCATTGCGCGGCTCGACCTCGGTCAGCACCGCCACGTCCGCATGCTCGGACAACAGCGCCGCCAGGGTTTCCTGGGCATTGCCCAGGCGCAGGTTCACGGTGATGCCCGGGTAGCGTGCACGCAGGCTGGCGATCATCGGCATCACCAGGTGCGGACCGTCCGCCGCCACTTCCAGGCGTCCGGTGAGCAATTGGCGATTGGCCTCCAGCAGGGTCTGCGCTTCGTCCACCAGGCCGAAGATCGCCCGGGTGATGGCCGCCAGCCGCGTACCTTCCTCGGTCAGTTCCACCCGCCTGGCGGTGCGGCGCAACAACGCGATCTGGTAGTGCTCCTCCAGGGCCTTGATATGCCCGGTAACCGCTGGCTGGCTGATGAACAGCCGTGCTGCCGCACGGGTAAAACTGCCCTCGCGGGCCACGGCATCGAATGCACGCAGTTGGAACAGGTTCATGGCTATCGGCCTCACTGATAGCTCGCATAACAACAAACAATTTGATTGATGACAAGCCAAACTGCAATTTAGGCGCCGTAGATTCAACCGATGCTTCGCGAGGATTTGTAATGACGACGCCCATCCTGCTGACCCCAGGTCCCCTGACCACCTCGAACCGCACCCGCCAGGCCATGCTGGTGGATTGGGGTTCATGGGACGAGCGCTTCAACCAGCTCACCGCCAGCGTCTGCGAACAGTTGCTGGCAATCATCGACGGCGCCGCGAGCCACCATTGCGTGCCTTTGCAAGGCAGCGGCACCTTCGCCGTCGAAGCGGCCATCGGCACCCTGGTCCCGCGCAACGGAAAGGTGCTGGTGCTGATCAACGGCGCCTACGGCAAGCGCCTGGCGAAAATCTGCGAAATACTGGGCCGCGATTTCAGCACCTTCGAAACCGCCGAGGACCAACCCACCACCGCCGCCGATGTGGGCCGCCTGCTGCACGCCGACAAGGCCATTACCCATGTCGCGCTGATCCACTGCGAAACCAGCACCGGTATTCTCAACCCATTGGCCGAGATCGCCCAGGTGGTGAAACACCACGGCAAGCGCCTGATCGTCGATGCCATGAGTTCCTTCGGCGCGTTGCCCATCGATGCCCGCACGGTGCCATTCGACGCCCTGATCGCCGCCTCCGGCAAGTGCCTGGAAGGCGTGCCGGGCATGGGTTTTGTCTTCGTCGACAAACAGGCGTTGGCCGCCGCCGAAGGCAACTGCCACTCCCTGGCACTGGACCTGTTCGACCAGCACAGCTACATGGCCAGGACCGGCCAATGGCGCTTCACCCCACCGACCCACGTGGTGGCGGCCCTGCATGAAGCGCTGCTGCAATACGCCGAGGAAGGCGGCCTGCCCGCACGTCATCAACGCTACGCCCATAACTGCAAGGCACTGCTGGACGGCATGGCCGAACTGGGCCTGCGCAGTTTCCTGCCGGCCGCCATCCAGGCGCCGATCATCGTCACCTTCCACGCGCCCCAGGACCCGCGCTACCAGTTCAGGGATTTCTACGAACGGGTCAAGGCCAGGGGGTTCATCTTGTATCCGGGCAAACTGACCCAGGTGGAAACCTTCCGCGTGGGCTGCATCGGCCATGTCGATGCCAACGACATGCACGCCGCCGTCACCGCCATCGCCGACGGATTGCAGGCCATGGGTCTCACCCTCTCATCGATTGGAGCACACGCATGAACTACCAGAACCCCAACGCCCTGCAAGCCGTGATCCTCGATTGGGCCGGCACCGTGGTCGACTTCGGCTCCTTTGCCCCCACGCAGATCTTTGTCGAAGCCTTCGCCGAATTCGACGTGCAAATCTCCATCGAAGAAGCCCGTGGCCCAATGGGCATGGGCAAGTGGGATCACATCCGTGCCTTGTGCGATCAGCCGCAGGTCGCCGAGCGCTACCGCAAGGCCTTCGGCCGCACGCCCACCGACGATGACGTGACGGCCATCTACCAACGCTTCATGCCGTTGCAGATCGAGAAGATCGCCGAGCACTCGGCGCTGATTCCCGGCGCCCTCGACACCCTCGCCCGGCTGCGGGTGCAAGGCATCAAGATCGGTTCCTGCTCCGGCTACCCCAAGCAAGTGATGGACAAGGTGGTCGCCCTGGCCGCCACCAACGGCTATATCGCCGACCATGTGGTCGCCACCGACGAAGTGCCCAACGGTCGCCCATGGCCGGCCCAGGCCCTGGCCAACGTCATCGCCTTGGGCATTGACGATGTGGCGGCATGCGTGAAGGTCGACGACACCGTGCCGGGCATCCTCGAAGGGCGGCGCGCCGGCATGTGGACCGTGGCCCTGACCTGCTCCGGCAATGCACTGGGTTTGACCTACGAACAGTTCCGTGCCCTGGATGCCGCGACTCTGGCCAGCGAGCGCAAGCGCATCGAAGCGATGTTCGAAGGTTCACGTCCGCATTACTTGATCGACACCATCAACGACTTGCCTTCTGTCATCACCGCCATCAATGCGCGCCTGGCCCGTGGGGAAATGCCGCAGAGCGACTGATAGAGGTCAACATCACGGCACTTACCCCAGGCAATCCGCTCAAAACCGGCATACAGTTAAAGGACTCCATCGCCAAAGAATGGAGGTATGCCCTGATGAGTGAGGAACCCAGCGATGCCGTGGAAAAACTCCGATACACGCTACAGCACCATGTCGATTGCGTTGCACTGGTTGATGGTGGTGCTACTGGCGGTGGTCTACGCCTGCATTGAGTTACGCGGACAGTTTCCCAAAGGCAGCGGTGCACGAACGTTGATCGTCGAGATGCACTTCATGTTCGGCCTTACCGTGTTTGTGCTGGTGTGGCTGCGCCTGTTCGCGCGCAGCCTGGGGGTAGCGCCAAAGATCGTACCGGCGCCGCCGCCGTGGCAGAGCCTGCTGGCAACCCTGATGCACTTTGCCCTGTACGCATTGATGATCGGCATGCCGATCGCCGGCTGGCTGATTGTCAGTGCCGAGGGGCATTCAGTGATGTTCTATGGCATTGAATTGCCGCCGCTGATCGCGGAAAACAAGGCGCTGGCCAAGCAGATTGAAGGCTGGCATGTGCTGTTCGGCAAGATCGGTTACTGGTTGATCGGCCTGCATGCATTGGCCGGGATCGCTCACCACTACATCCTGCGGGATAACACCGCGTTGCGGATGATGCCGGGCAAGCGCGCTAACCCTTGAAGCCGCGCCGGCCCTGGAGGCCGCCGGTGTGGACGAAGACCAGACGAGTGCCGGGTGCGAAGCGTCCGGCTTCGATTTTCACCTTCAAGGCCAGTAACGCCTTGCCGGTGTAGAGCGGTTCCAGGGGCACGCCGCAGGCTTGTTGCGTGGTCTCGATGAAGTCGAGCAGCTCGGCGTCGACTTTGGCGAAGCCACCTCGGCTGGCGTCCAGCAGTTCATAGCCGCCCTGCACGATGGCCTCGACGTTCTGCGCCACACCATGATCGTCCGGCACCGCCATGGCGCCGTACACCGGGTGCGCGCCCGCCTCTGCCAGCGCCAGGCCGGCCAGGGTGGTGCCGGTGCCTGCGGCCAGCCACCAGGCGTCGTAATCCGTCCAGCCCACGCTGTGCAACTGCACACGCACCTGCTCGACCAGCACCGCGCAACCCAGGGCGCCCGCACGGCCACCGCCGCCCTCGGGCACGGGGTGCAGGTGGGGATATTGCTCACGCCACGGCAACCAGAAACCCGGTTCATGCCGCGCGCGATAACCGCCATAACCCAGCCAATGCAACTGCATGCCAAAAGCTTTCAAGTCGAGGACGGTGGCCGTGTCTTGCGGGTGCCCACGCAGCAGGCCGACGGTAGGGAAACCGAAGCGCTTGCCGGCGGCAGCCAAGGCATGCAGATGGTTGGAGTAAGCCCCGCCCAGGCTGATCAGGCCACGAGCGGCCTGCGCCTGCGCCAGATGCCCGGTGAGCTTGAACCACTTGTTGCCGCTGATCAGCGGGTCGATGCGATCCAGGCGCAGCACGGCCAGTTCGACACCTCTGAGCCAATCCAGATACAGCGGTTCAAGCGGTGCGTGGGGAAGCCAATCGAAGGAACCCATCGGGCGGGATCTGCATGAAAAACGGGGCGGTAGTCTACCACCGCCCCGCACCGGGTCTTATAGCTCGGCCGCGAGGCGCGAGCCCTGGTTGATGGCGCGCTTGGCGTCCAGCTCGGCCGCCACATCGGCGCCGCCGACCAGGTGTACGTTCTGGCCGGCGGCGACCAGGCCGTCCTGCAATTCGCGCAACGGGTCCTGGCCGGCGCAAATGACGATGTTGTCCACCGCCAGCACCTGGGGTTCGCCCTCGGCGCCAATGCGGATGTGCAGGCCGGCATCGTCGATCTTCAGGTACTCGACACTGTTGAGCATCTGCACCTGCTTGTTCTTCAAACCAGTACGGTGGATCCAGCCGGTGGTCTTGCCCAGGCCGTCGCCGACCTTGGAGGTCTTGCGTTGCAGCAGGAACACTTCACGCGCCGGGGCATGGGGTTGCGGCTTGATCCCGGCCACGCCACCACGGGCTTGCAACTGGGTGTCGATGCCCCATTCCTTCCAGAACGCTTCGCGGTCCAGGCTGGTGGACACGCCCTGATGCACGAGGAACTCAGACACGTCGAAACCGATACCGCCCGCGCCGATCACCGCCACGCGCTTGCCGACCGGTTTGCGCTCCAGGATCACATCCAGGTAGCTCAGCACCTTGGCGTTGTCGATCCCCGGGATCGCCGGGGTGCGTGGCGCGATACCGGTCGCCAGGATGATCTCGTCATAGCCGCCCGCCGCCAGTTGCGCCACGTCCACGCGGGTGTTGAGGCACAGCTCCACATGGGTGGTCTGCAATTTGCGCTTGAAATAGCGCAGGGTTTCGAAGAACTCCTCTTTGCCCGGCACCCGCTTGGCGATGTTGAACTGGCCGCCGATCTCGCTGGCGGAATCGAACAAGGTCACGTGGTGGCCACGCTCGGCGGCCACCGTCGCAGCGGCCAGGCCGGCAGGACCGGCACCGACCACGGCGATCTTCTTGACCTGCTGGACGGGCAAATAGTTGAGCTCGGTTTCGTAGCACGCCCGTGGGTTGACCAGGCAAGTGGTCAGCTTGCCGCCAAAGGTGTGGTCCAGGCACGCCTGGTTGCAGCCGATGCAGGTATTGATCTCATCGGCGCGGCCGGCGGCGGCCTTGTTGACGAACTCCGGGTCGGCCAGGAACGGGCGTGCCATGGAGACCATGTCGGCATCGCCTTCGGCCAGGATCTGCTCGGCGATTTCCGGGGTGTTGATACGGTTGGTGGTGATCAACGGAATCTGCACCGCCCCGCGCAGCTTGGCGGTGACTTTGCTGAACGCGCCACGCGGCACCTTGGTGGCGATGGTCGGGATGCGCGCTTCGTGCCAGCCGATACCGGTGTTGATGATCGTCGCACCGGCGCCCTCGATGGCCTTGGCCAACTGCACGATTTCTTCCCAGGTGCTGCCGCCTTCCACCAGGTCGAGCATCGACAGGCGGAAGATGATGATGAAATTCGGACCCACGGCTTCACGCACACGACGCACGATTTCCACTGCCAGGCGCATGCGGTTTTCGTAGCTGCCACCCCAGCGGTCGGTGCGGTGGTTGGTGTGGGCCGCGAGGAACTGGTTAATGAAGTAGCCTTCGGAGCCCATGATTTCCACGCCATCGTACTCGGCGACCTGGGCCAGCAGCGAGCAGGTGACGAAATCCTGGATCTGCTTCTCGATGCCCTCTTCGTCCAGCTCCTTGGGCTTGAACGGGTTGATCGGCGCCTGGATCGCACTCGGCGCGACCTGTTTGGGGCTGTAGGCATATCGGCCGGCGTGGAGGATCTGCATGCAGATCTTGCCACCCGCCGCGTGCACCGCCTGGGTCACGATCTTGTGTTTTTGTGCTTCTTCCTCGGTGGTCAGCTTGGCTGCGCCGGCGTACACCCCGCCCTCATCATTCGGGCCAATGCCGCCGGTGACCATCAGGCCCACGCCGCCCCGGGCGCGCTCGGCAAAATAGGCAGCCATGCGTTCGAACCCGCCGGGTTTCTCTTCAAGGCCAGTGTGCATCGAACCCATCAGGGTACGGTTGCGCAAAGTGGTAAAACCCAGGTCCAACGGGGCCAGCAGATGCGGGTAGGCAGCAGCGGTCATGGTCAAGCTCCACAACGGATCATCACGGGGTGTGACGGGCTCGTGCGACCCGCCATCGGTTTATGTCCCACAGACTAAGAGGCGGTGGATGACGGCTCAATGACTGAAACTGACAAGTTATTGATCCAAATGCACAGCGCCCCTTGGCAAGCCCGCCCATGGGCCCTACCCTAGCCGGCGAACCCTGCACACGGTCTGTTGTCTGTTCCCCCATGCGTAAACTTCTTGCTCTTACCGTCTCCCTGGCGCTGGTTGCCGCCATCGCCGCCTATCTGGTCTGGACCCAGGAACGCCCCGTGGCGCATTACCTGTCGGACCTGCGGATCACCCTCGCCGTCAACGAAGGCCTGCCTGCCGACCGTGGCAACCTGCTGGGCATCCAGCCGGAACTGTTCCCCGCCGACTACCAGAGCCTGGAACGCCTGCACCTGAAGCTCGCGGCGTACTTGCAAAAAGCCCGGGACCAGGGGCTGATCAATGACAAGACCATCGTGGTGCTGCCCGAACATATCGGCACCTGGCTGATGCTCACCGGCGAAAAAAACGAGGTGTACCAGGCGCTCCATGTGAAAGATGCGATGAACTGGCTGTCGGTCAGCAACCCGCTGCTGTTCGCCCGCGCCTGGATCAGCGCCACCGGCGACAACCGCACCGACGACGCCTACCTGCGTATGAAAGCCTCGGGCATGGCACGGGACTATCAGCTGTTGTTCGGCGGCCTGGCCAAGGAGTTCGGCGTTACGTTGGTGGCCGGCTCCATCACCCTGCCGAACCCGAGCGTGAGCCAGGGTCAACTGCAGGTCGGCCATGGCGCCTTGTATAACGCCAGCGTGGTGTTTGCCGCCGACGGCCTGCCGATCGGCGATCCGCAGCGCCAGCTCTACCCGATCTACGATGAGCGCGGCTTCATCAAGCCTGGCGATGAAAACATGGTCAGCGTGGTCGACACTCCGGCCGGGCGCCTGGGGGTGCTGGTCGGCAGCGACAGCTGGTACCCGGACAACTACCGCAAGCTCAACGAACAAGGCGCGCAATTGATCGCGGTGCCAGCCTTTGTGCTGGGTCGCGATACCTGGGACCGTCCGTGGCGCGGCTTCAAAAGCGTGTCCACCCCGACCGAAATCAGCCTCAAGCCCGAAGAACTCAGTGAAGGCGAAGCCTGGCGCCGTCTTACGCTGATCAGCCAGCAACCGATCAGCCAGGCCAGCGCCGGCATGAGCGTGTTCCTGCGCGGGCAGTTCTGGGACCTGGGCACCGCCGGGCACAGTTTTCTCAGCAGCAACGGGCAAATCAGCGCCGATGGCGAGGCCCGTGGCGCGCGCTTGTTGAATATCTGGCTGTGAAACCGGTACGGCTGGGGGACCTGTCGGTGGGCTTCGTGCACAGCCTGGCCGATGCCATCAGCAGCCACGGCCTGGACCCGCAGCCGCTGCTACTGCAATACGGACTCGACTCGGCGCGCCTCGCCGAAGCCGGTGCACGCTTGTCGATCCCGCGTTACATGCGCCTGGGCCACGCCGCCATCCAGCTCACCGGCGACCCGGGCCTGGGCCTGCGCATGGGCCAGCTCAGCCGCTTGAGCCAGGCGGGGCTCGCCGGCGTCACCGCCGACCAGGCGCCCAACGTGCGCGAGGCGGCGCGCGCATTAACGCGTTTCGAGGCGCTGTACGGCTCCAACTATCGCGGGCAGTCGAGCTTCGTCGAGGATGCCGAGGGCGCCTGGTTGCGCTTCTACTCCATCAGCCCCTACAACGCCTACAACCGCTTCGTGGTGGACTCGATCATCGCCGGCTGGCTGCATCAGTTGTCGAGCCTGGCCCGGCAACCGGTGCAGGCGCAGCGTATCGACATCGAGTTCGAGGCGCCGGAGTACAGCGAACGCTACGACGCGCTGGGAGACGTTCACTTCGGTGCCGACGCCAATCAACTGCGCCTCAGCCAGCACACCCTGGCCCTGCGCAACCCGCAGCACTGCCCCAGTACCTGGAACCTGTTGTTGCAGCTGTGTGAGCGAGAGTTGGAGCAACTGACCCGCACCCGCAGCCTGCGCGAGCGCATTACCCGTTTGCTCGGGCCGATGCTCAATGGCGGCCGGGAACCCGACCTGGAAGAAGTGGCGGCACGCTTGAAGCTGCCGACCTGGACGCTGCGCCGCAAACTGGCCGATGAAGGCACTCAGTTTCGCGCGATTCTCAACGACACCCGCCGTGACCTGGCCATGACCTACATCCGCGACACGGAACTGGCGTTCGGCGAGATCGCCTACTTGCTCGGTTTTGCCTCGGCCCAGGCATTTCAACGGGCCTTCAGGCGGTGGAACAACCAGACCCCAGGGGAATTTCGCCGCAGTCAGCGGCATTCCGCCTGAAGTCTTTATTACAGCTCTGTTGCATCGTCTGCCGGTTCCAGCGGGTCCAACTCAATCGCGTGGTACTCAAGCAGTTCTTCCTGGTAATCGTCCATGGCGGACTCCTTCTTGCGTTAACAGGGGTTGCAGATAAATGACCTGCATCACCAGCCTAAAGTGCCGTGATGACGAAAAAATGTCGACGTCATGACGTTCCTGCACTCAAGGATTAAACGTAGCAGCGCTGCAGGGATTTAGCACCCGAGGAATGAGGCACTATTGCAATCATTGCAATTGCAATCAAATGCGGATTTCCATTAGGGTATGGGCATTCGTCGCCAGGTGACCCTCTCCATGACCGCCGCTACCGCACACGCCGCGCAGCTCTGTATCGACGCCTTGAGCACTGCCACCCCCGCCAGCCGGTCACCGTTGCACACCGTGATCAGCATGGCCAGCACCCTCGAATCCAGCCGCCAGGCCTGGGTGATCCACGGCCAGTCGCACTCCCGACGCGTGGGTAACTGGCCCGCCTGGTTCGCCCGCAACGCCGTGGAAAAACCCTTGCTGTACCTGCACAGCGCGCACTCGGCGGCACAGTTGAGCGCGCTATCGAACGTTACCCGGCAGCGCGGCATCCTGTGCAACGACATTGAAAACCAGCCCTCCCGGTGGCCCAAAGGTGCGCAGCCGTCCTTGCCGTTGTGGCTGGCCACTCATCCGCGCTGTACCCCGTATGACCCGGCCTCGGGGGAAGAAGCCCGCGCGATTGTGCTCGCGGCGTTGCGAAGCCTGTATGTCGAGGGCGAGCCCGGTTTCTATTACCTCGCGTTGCACGATCAGGACAGTGCAGCGCCGTTGGGCGAGCAGGACCGAGAGGCCGCGCTCAAGGGCATGTACCCACTCCAGCGCAACAGCCCCGTCGATGTGCGATTGCTCGGCGCAGGCCGCGCGCTTGACGAGGTGGTGCACGCCAGGCGCTTGCTCAAACAGCACTGGAACATCAGCGCGCAGCCATGGAGCTGCCCCAGCTACACACGACTGGCCCGCGAGGCAGCGGCCGCTGAACGCTGGAATCGCCTGCACCCAAGACTGACCAAGCGCGGTTGCCATTTGCGTGATTGCCTGGCGGGGAGCGCTGCGCCGGTAATTGCGGTGACCGGGTATCCGCAGGCGATTGTCGATCAGTTGGGGGCGCACGTGGATGCACGCTTTGTGGCGCTGGGCGCGGGGTCGGTACAGGCGGCGGCGCCGAGTCGATATTGGATCGTGGTATCGGCGCTCAGGGCATTGGCGGATGAAGGGCGGATCGACACACGGCAAGTGCAGGACGCGATGAAGCGCTATGCAGTGGAATGCGAGTGACGGCAAGGCAGCGCCGCAGGGTTTCAGATTTTGCGGCGACTGCGGGTCTGCACGCCCGCCTCCATCGCCAGCCCGGCGGTGCGCTCCAACGCGTCGGCGAAGCCCTGGCGCTGCTCGGGCTCAATCTGCGACAGAAACAACTCATCCACCGTGCTTTCGTAGATCTTCCACATCTTTTTACGCAGCACCCGACCGGCCTCGGTGATCGAGGCAAACGCCGCGCGGCCATCACCGTCGGAGCGGGAACGTACCACCAGACCGTCCTTTTCCAGGCGGTCGATCAGCCGCGTGAGGTTGTAGCGTTCGATGGCCAGCACGTCGGCCAATTCGTGCATGCGGCGGGTGCCGTCGGGGCCGCTTTCCAGCCCCCATAGCGCGTCGTACCAGGCGTACGGCGGCAGGTCCGCCTCAGCCAGGCGACGCTCGATTTCACGGATGACCGTCCTGTGGGCCCTGACAAAACGGAACCATACATCCGGCTCTTTCGACGACATGCAACACCATCCGGGGAATTTCAAGAAGGTTGCAATAGTAGCTCATCCCGCGCTAGATTCGGTCATGTAGTTGCAATTGCAATTATATTTACCGGCACTCCCACAAGGAGCCCGCCACTTCAAACCTGCCTACCCTGGAGCCTCACATGACCCCGAACAACGCTGTCAGACGCGACGACGACCCACAGGAAACCCGCGAGTGGCTGGAGTCCATCGAATCGGTGTTGTCCACTGAAGGCCGGCCCCGCGCGCACTACCTGATCGATCAGTTGCTGGATTTCGACGTGGCGCGGCATGGCGACTTCTACGGGCGGGTGACCACGCCGTACGTCAATACCCTCCCGGTGGACCGTCAGTTGCCCTACCCCGGCAACCTGGCCATCGAACGCCGTATCAATGCGTTTATCCGCTGGAATGCCATGGCAATGGTGTTGCGTGCAGGCAAGCACTCAGGGGTGGGTGGGCATATCGCAACCTATGCGTCAGCCGCCGTGCTCTACGACGTAGGCTTCGACCACTTCTTTCGTGGCCGTACCGAGCACTTTGACGGCGACCTGGTGTACATCCAGGGCCACTCCTCCCCCGGCATTTATGGCCGCGCCTACCTGGAGGGCCGCATCAGCGAAGCGCAACTCGACAACTTTCGCCGTGAGGCCGGTGGCGAGGGTATTTCGTCCTACCCGCACCCACGGCTGATGCCGGACTTCTGGCAATTCCCCACCGTGTCCATGGGCCTTGGCCCGATCACTGCCGCTTACCAGGCGCGCTTCATGCGCTACCTGGAACTGCGCGACCTCAAACCCCACCAGGGGCGCAAGGTCTGGGCCTTCCTCGGTGATGGCGAAATGGACCAGCCGGAATCCCTGGCCGCCATTTCCCTGGCCGGGCGCGAGAAACTCGACAACCTGATCTTTGTGGTCAATTGCAACCTGCAACGCCTGGACGGCCCGGTGCGCGGTAATGCCAAGGTGATCCAGGAGTTCGAAAGCCTGTATCGCGCCGCCGGTTGGAACGTGATCAAAGTGATCTGGGGCGGTGGTTGGGACGCCCTGCTGGACAAAGACCACAGCGGCCTGCTGCGCCAACGCATGATGGAATGCGTGGACGGCGACTATCAGAACTACAAGTCGCAGAACGGCGCTTATGTGCGCGAACATTTCTTCGGCAAATACCCGGAGTTGCTGGCATTGGTTGCGGACATGTCCGACGACGAAATCTGGAAGCTCTCACGGGGCGGGCATGACCCGGACAAGGTCTACAACGCCTACGCCGCCGCTGTGCGCCATAGCGGCCAGCCTACGGTGATCCTGGCGAAAACCGTCAAGGGTTTCGGCATGGGTGAAGCCGGCGAAGGCCAGAACATCAACCATCAATTGAAGAAGATGGGCGCAGACGCGGTAAGAGCCTTCCGCGATCGTTTTGGCCTGGAAGTCGCGGACGAGCAACTCGCCGACATTCCCTACCTCAAGCCCGCCGCCGACAGCGAAGAAGCCCGTTACTTCGCGGCGCACCGCCAGGCCCTGGGCGGCTATGTACCGGCACGCCACAGTGCGGTCGAACCCTTGCAGATCCCCGAACTCGCCGCCTTTGCCACCCAGCTCAAGGACACCGGCGAACGGGCGATCTCCACCACCATGGCCTTTGTGCGCATCCTCGGCACCCTGCTCAAGGACCCGCACCTGGGCAAACTGATCGTGCCTATCGTGCCGGACGAGTCGCGCACCTTTGGCATGGAAAGCCTGTTCCGTCAGATTGGCATCCACTCCGCCGTAGGCCAGCTCTACACCCCGCAGGACGCAGGGCAACTGAGCTACTACAAGGAAAGCAAGGACGGACAGATCCTGCAGGAAGGCCTGAATGAATCCGGCGCCATTTCCTCGTGGATCGCGGCCAGTACGTCCTACAGCAACCACGGCTTGATGACGGTGCCGTTCTATATCTTCTACTCGATGTTCGGCTTCCAGCGGGTCGGCGACCTGGCCTGGGCCGCCGGCGATGCACGGGCACGCGGTTTTTTGCTGGGGGCCACGGCCGGCCGCACCACGCTGATGGGCGAAGGCTTGCAGCATGACGATGGACACAGCCATATCCTGTCGTCGGTGATTCCGTGCTGCGTGTCCTACGACCCGACATTTGCCTACGAGCTGGCGGTGATCATTCGCGAAGGCATGCGGCGGATGTACGTGGAACAGGAGGACATCTACTACTACATCACCCTGCTCAACGAGAATTACCCGCACCCGGCGATGCCCGAAGGGGTGGAAGACGGGATTCTGAAGGGCATGTACCCGCTCAAGACCAGCGAGCAGGCCCGGGTGCAACTGATGGGCAGTGGCTCAATCCTGCGCGAAGTGATCGCGGCGGCCGAGCTGCTTGAGCAGGACTTCGGCGTGCACAGCACTGTGTGGAGCGCCACCAGCCTCACCGAATTGCGCCGCGACGGGCATGCAGCCGAACGCTGGAACCTGCTGCACCCGCAGAGCGAGCCACGGGTAAGTTATGTGGAGCAATGCCTGGCCGGGCAGAACGGGCCGGTGGTGGTGGCGACGGACTACATGAAGCTGTTCGCCGATCAGATCCGCCCCTTTGTCCACGGCCGACGCTTTGTGGCACTGGGCACGGACGGCTTCGGGCAATCGGATACCCGTGACACCCTGCGCGCGTTCTTCGAAGTGGACCGTTATTTCATCGCGCTGGCAGCCTTGAAGGCGTTGGCGGATGATGGCGTTATCGGTCGTGAAAAAGTCAGTGAAGCCATCAGCCGCTACGGGATCAACGTCGACAAGGTCAACCCCGTGGCGGTCTGAATTACTGCGCCGGTGTCGGCAGGGGCGGAATCGCTTCTGTCGGTGCCGGCAGGTCCGGGTTACTGGTAGCCGGCGCGGGTTCCGCCTGCGGCGCAATCGGCGCGGCCTCGGCAGGCGGCGTGACGGGCTGGGAAACGGCAGGCTCCTCCTTCGGCGGTTCGGTTTTCTCTGCTGCCGGTACGGTTTTAGGTTCCGGCACACCCAGCTCGGCTTTCGGCTGCTCGGGGATATGCGCGGCCTTTTTTACTTCCTGAGGCAAGAACACGTCCACCAGCGCAAAATAGCGCTCGTAGAATTTCGGTGCCGAAACGGTCTCGCTCGCCACCTTCACCATCGAGTCATCGGTGGAACCGATCGGCATCGACACCGAACCCAGCACGCCCACGCCCAGGCTCGCGGAGTTGTTGACCTTCTTCAGCGCGTAACGGTCCTGCAAGGCGTTGGCGAACATGGTGGAGTGATTGGTACCTTTGCCATCGTCGGCACACACCACGTTGAAGCTGATCTGCAAGTGGGTCTCGCCGGTCTGCTGGAAGCTCTTGTTACCCACCACCAGTTTCGGATCGCTGCTGGTGATGATATAGCCCTGGCTCAGCAAGGCACGTCGCGCCGCTTCGCACGCCGCCACATCGGTGACCGGGTAATCGCGGGAAAACGTACCGGAGTCGTCGAAATTCTCATGTTCATAAATGGCGGTCTTGGGTGACGAGCAGCCCGCGGCGCCCGCCAGCACCAGCGCCAGCCCGAGGCTACGCAAGTGAAATGATGTCGACATTGAAAATCCTGAGGAAAACGGTCCGGGCGGTATTGTGCAACAGAACGAGGCCTTGGCGCGCGCATTCCTGTCGGTAAAACGTCACAGCCTTACCTTACGCCGCCCGTAGGAAAAAGACCTGCACATATATGATCAATAAACACGCGCAATTTGACCGAAGCATGGCGACTTGATGGCCATAACATCCAGAAACTGCCTCGGTGTTCCAGAAAATCATCCAGCACCCTTTGCAGGCGCCCCTCCTGCACGGCCTGTTCGACCATGTAGTCCGGCAGGCAGGCGATCCCCAACCCGTCGAGCACCACATGCTTGAGGGACTCGATGGTGGTACTGACCAACGGAGTGCGCAGGACCGGCTCCGACGCGCCGGGGGCGTGGCGTTCGGCGGGTTGCCCGCATTGCTGCAAACCGCACTGGCCAAATCGGCAGGTGAGTCGGCGGACGCCGCGCAATCGATGCTGGTGACCGTGTGGAACCTGGGCATCGCTGGCGGCGGCCTCGCGGGCGGGGTGCTGCTCCAGGGCTGGGGCGTCGCCGCATTTCCCTGGGCGGTGGTGTTGCTGATGCTGTGGGCATTGGCCGGGGCGTCGAGAGGCGCCCGCAGCTGAAGAATCAATAAGACCGTACATGGCTGAGCACCACGGCCGAAAGATACAGACCGGCACCAAACACGCCATGGGACAGCACACTGCGCAGGCGATTTCTCCAAGGTGTTGGTGTGCGAGACGCCGCCACACCCGCGCCCATCGCGGGCTGCATCACAAAGTAAGGGATCACCACCGTCAGCGTGCCCACCATCAACGCAGGCAACCATTGGGGATCATGCAGCCATTGCACGCCGTAGATACTCACCAACAGCGCCGCAAAGGCGATACCCACGGCATAGTGAATCGCCCAGCCCAGCGCCGATTCGCCGCGTACCGGCGAGGCCTTGCCGATACTGGCATGGGCAAGCGTGCCGTGACGCAGGTGGCCGGCCCAGCGGCCCACCATCGAGTAATCGAGCGTTGTAATGCCCAAGCCTTTGAGGATCATCGACCACACATCCATCACGACAGTCGCCCCGATCCCGATCAATACCAGCCTTACACCTTCTTCCATCGACAACATGACCTGCCCTCCGATTGATGAGCCCCTCGTTCACAGGCAGGATAGAAGTTGAAGTCAACTTCAAGTCAAGGGAGGCATCATGGATATCTCGGAAGTGGCCCGGCGTACGGGGCTGCCCTCCTCCACCGTGCGGTTTTACGAGAAGGCCGGGTTGATCACCGCGACCAGTGCCCCAGGGGAACGGCGCCACTTCAGGCCCGCAGTGCTCGATCAATTGGCGCTGATCGCCCTCGGACAAGCCGGCGGCCTGTCGCTGGATGAAATCCGCAGCATGCTGCCCTTCGAGGGCGTATTGCAGGTGGACAGACAGCTGTTGCTGGACAAGGCCGACAGCATCGACGCGACCATCAAGCGCCTGAAAGCGATGAGTCAGGGCTTGCGGCATGCGGCGGACTGCCCGGCACCTGACCATGGGCAATGCCCGAATTTCAAGCGCTTGCTCAAGGTCGCGGCAGGCACGCTGAAAAGGAGCAGAACGGCGCGTACCCCATCGGGCAGTCCACTCCAACGCCCATAAAAAAGCCCCCGGTCTTTTCAGGCCGGGGGCTTTTGAGTCAAACCGACATCAGAACTTCTTGATGTCAGCCTTGGTTTCCAACTGCTTGCGGTAGGCCGCGAAGTCCTGCTGACCGACACGGGAAGCGAGGAAGCGGCGGTATTGCGCCTTTTCTTCGTCCGTTGGCGCAGCGGCTTCGTTGACGCCGTTCAGGCGCACGATGACCAGGCTACCATCCGCCAGGGTCACGGTGGTGAAGGTCGGCTTGTCCTTGGCCGCAGGCTTGGGCATGCGGAACAGGGCTTGCAGCACAGCAGGGTCGATCGCTTCCTGGCTACGGGTAGCGGCTTCAGTGACCTTCCAGGCCTGGCCGTCGACCGGCTGGTTCAGCGGGGTCTTGCCATCACGCAGGCTGGCGATCAGCTCGTCAGCGTGAGTCTTGGCAGCCGCGCTGGCGCGTTCCTTGGCCATCTGGGTGCGGATCGCCGCTGCGACGCTTTCCAGCGGCAGTTGCGAAGGCTTCAGGTGCTCTTTGGCACGCAGCACGATGATGGTTTCCGGGTCCAGCTCGATAGCGCTGCTGTTGGCACCCTCATCCAGCACTTCCGGGCTGAACGCAGCGGTGACCACGGCCCGGTTGGCCGCAACACCTTCGCCTCCTTCACGGCCAAACGGCGCGGAGGTGTGTACAGTCAGTTTCAGGTCGGACGCCGGCTGGGCCAGGTCGGAGGCTTCGAATGCCGCATCTTCCAATTGTTTGGTCGCTTCGACATAACGCTGCTCGACCTGCTGGGTCTTGAGCTCTTTGGTCAGCTTGTCTTTCAGGCTGGCAAAGGTCGGCACTTGCGGTGCTTCAACGCCGAGCAGCTTGATCAGGTGCCAACCGAAGCTGCTGCGCACCGGTGCCGAGACCTGGTCCTTGTTCAACGCGTACAAGGCGGTTTCGAAGTCCGGGTCGTAGACGCCAGGGCCGGCAAAGCCCAGGTCACCGCCGTTGCTGGCCGAGCCTGGATCCTGGGAGAACTCCTTGGCCAGGGCTTCGAACTTCTCACCCTTGGCCAGGCGTGCCTGGATTTCTTCGATCTTGGCCTTGGCTTGCGCGTCGGTGGTCTTGTCGTTGACTTCAATCAGAATGTGCGCGGCACGACGCTGCTCAGCAAGGTTGGCGATTTCTTTCTGATAGGCGGCCTGCAACTCATCGTCCTTCACGGTGACCTGGTCGAAGAAGGAAGACTTCTTCAGTTCCAGATAGTCGATGACCACTTGATCAGGGGTCATGAACTCTTTGGCATGCTGGTCGTAGTAAGCCTTGACCTCGTCGTCGGTGAGTTTCACCGCGGCAGGGTTGGCCTTGATGTTGACGGTGGCGAAATCGCGGGTCTGCTTTTCCAGGCGGGCGAATGCCAGGACTTCCGCGTCGGTCACAAAACCGCTGCCGGCGATGCCTGCGCGAACCTGGCCGATCAGCATTTCCTGGGTCAGCATCTGACGGAACTGCATACGGGTGTAGCCCAGTTGGCGAATGACCTGGTCAAAGCGGTCAGGGCTGAACTTGCCGTCCACCTGGAATTCCGGCGTCTGCAGGATCACCTGATCCAGTGCAGCTTCGGAGAAGCCAAACTTGGAGTCGGCGGCGCCTTGCAGCAGCAGCTTGCGATCGATCAGGCCCTTGAGGGCCGCGTCGCGCAGCAGTTTTTCGTCCAGCAGCGAAGCATCGAAATCCTTGCCCAGCTGTTGCATCAGCTGGCGGCGTTGCATGTCGACGGCCTGGCTCAGTTCGGTCTGGGTGATTTCTTCACCGTTGACCTTGGCCACGTCCTGCTTGTTGTTACCCGAAGCCTGGAAAATGGCCTCGATACCGGTGAACGCCATCAACGCGACGATGATCCCGATAATGGTCTTGGCAATCCAGCCTTGTGAATTGTCCCTGATATTTTGCAGCATGCGTCCCCCAGAAACGGTTGAACTTCAAGAATAGGCAACCGTGGAGCGTGGGTAGAGTACGGATATAAGAAAGGCGCATCCAAGGATGCGCCTTCTCGCAACTGGCGGAGCGGACGAGGGTTTTCGTTCTCCCCCCGGCTTGGCGACCCGATGAATACCTGGGTCTGCTGGCCGCTCCGCTGCCAGGTCGAACCTGCGTCCGACCCGGGTAGGTAAAGGCTTGGTCGAAGCTTAGTTAACGGCTTCTTTCAGGGCTTTACCGGCTTTGAAACCTGGTTTCTTGGCGGCAGCGATTTGCAGTGGGTCGCCAGTCTGTGGGTTACGGCCAGTGCGAGCTGGGCGGTGAGTCACAGAGAACGTACCGAAGCCTACCAGTACCACGGAGTCGCCGGCCTTCAGAGCGCCAGTGACGGATTCGATTACTGCATCCAGCGCACGGCCAGCAGCAGCTTTCGGGATATCAGCGGATGCAGCGATAGCATCAATCAGTTCCGACTTGTTCACTCTAAGTCCCCTTATATATCTATTGAGTATGATTCTAAGTTTTTTGGTGAAAGCAAAAACCAGTGCTGAATGGCCTACAGACACTTAAGAGCCGCTTTATAACAAGGGCTCTAAAAAGCTGTCAAGGAAGCCCCCAGGCTTTAACGCATTAATGCGTGCTAATTCTTTCCTTGGAATCAGACTCGCGTTTTTCGTCCTTTGCAACTATCTCCGGAGCCACATCCGGC
Source organism: Pseudomonas sp. NFPP28 (assembly GCF_900115535.1). Classification (NCBI taxonomy): domain Bacteria; kingdom Pseudomonadati; phylum Pseudomonadota; class Gammaproteobacteria; order Pseudomonadales; family Pseudomonadaceae; genus Pseudomonas; species Pseudomonas sp. NFPP28. Next base: position 343,518 of record NZ_FOWT01000002.1, read on the forward strand.
AAGGGCTCCGGCGCGTATTGCAGCGCAATTTGCAGGACCTCGTCAATCCATTTAACCGGTTTAATCTGAAGATCTTGCTTGATATTGTCAGGAATTTCCTTCAAGTCGCGAACATTCTCTTCAGGAATGATCACCGTCTTGATACCCCCCCGGTGTGCAGCCAGCAATTTCTCTTTCAGGCCACCGATAGCCAATACCTGGCCACGCAGGGTGATTTCACCGGTCATGGCGACATCGGCGCGTACCGGAATGCCGGTCAACGCCGATACCAGGGCCGTGCACATGCCTACACCAGCGCTAGGGCCGTCCTTGGGGGTCGCCCCTTCCGGCATGTGGATGTGCGTGTCGTGCTTCTCGTGGAAGTCCAGGGGGATCCCCAGGCTCCTGGCGCGGCTGCGCACCACGGTCTGCGCGGCAGTGATGGACTCGACCATCACGTCACCGAGGGATCCGGTCTTGATCAACTGGCCTTTGCCTGGAATCACTGCGGCTTCGATGGTCAGCAACTCGCCGCCCACCTGGGTCCACGCCAGGCCAGTCACCTGGCCGACCTGATCCTGCTGTTCGGCCAGGCCGTAGCGGAATTTGCGCACGCCCAGGAAGTGCTCCAGGGAGTCGGCCGTGACCTTCACCGAGAAGCGTTTTTCCAGTGCGTGCTCTTTGACCGCCTTGCGGCAGATCTTCGCAATCTGGCGCTCAAGGCCCCGTACACCGGCCTCGCGGGTGTAGTAGCGCACGATGTCGCGGATCGCCTCGACCTCGAATTCGATCTCGCCTTTCTTCAGGCCATTGGCCGACGTCTGCTTGGGCGCGAGGTATTTGACGGCGATGTTGATCTTTTCGTCTTCGGTGTAACCCGGCAGACGAATCACCTCCATCCGGTCCAGCAGCGCTGGCGGGATGTTCATGGAGTTGGAGGTGCACAGGAACATCACATCGGAGAGGTCGTAGTCGACTTCCAGGTAATGGTCGTTGAAATTGTGGTTCTGCTCGGGGTCGAGCACTTCCAGCAACGCCGATGCCGGATCGCCTCGCATGTCACTGCCCATTTTGTCGATTTCATCGAGCAGGAACAGCGGGTTGCGCACACCCACCTTTGTCATCTTTTGAATCAATCTTCCTGGCATCGAACCGATGTATGTGCGGCGATGACCACGGATTTCCGCTTCATCCCGTACACCACCAAGGGCCATGCGCACGAACTTACGGTTGGTAGCGTTGGCAATCGACTCGGCCAGGGAGGTTTTACCCACACCCGGCGGACCAACCAGGCACAACACCGGGCCACGAATCTTCTTCACGCGTTTTTGCACAGCGAGGTATTCGAGGATGCGTTCCTTGACTTCTTCCAGGCCATAGTGATCGGCGTCGAGAATGTCTTCGGCACGAGCGAGGTCCAGGCGTACCTTGGTCTGAGCCTTCCACGGCACCTGCACCAGCCAGTCGATGTAGGACCGCACCACGGTGGCTTCGGCCGACATCGGCGACATCTGCTTGAGCTTGTTCAGCTCGGCGGTGGCTTTGGTCAGGGCGTCTTTCGGCAGGCCGGCGGCATCGATGCGCTTTTTCAGCTCTTCGATTTCGTTGTGGCCTTCCTCGCTGTCGCCGAGTTCCTTCTGAATGGCCTTCATCTGCTCATTCAAGTAGTACTCGCGCTGACTGCGCTCCATTTGCTTCTTCACGCGACCACGAATGCGCTTCTCAACCTGCAACAGGTCGATTTCGGCATCCAGCAGTGCCAATACATGTTCTACACGTGCCGGCAAGTCGATGATTTCGAGGATGTCCTGCTTCTGCTCGATCTTCAGCGCCATGTGCGCAGCCATGGTGTCGACCAGGCGGCTCGGCTCATCGATGCTGTTGAGGGAGGACAGGACTTCAGCCGGGACCTTCTTGCCCAACTGCACATACTGCTCGAACTGCGAGAGCAGGCTGCGTACAAACACTTCGGACTCGCGCTCGGGGGCCTCGACTTCGTCGATCAGCGCCACTTCGGCGCGCAGGTGGCCGTCCACTTCCATGAAGCGCTCCACCGCACCACGCTGCTCGCCTTCCACCAGCACCTTGACGGTGCCATCGGGCAGCTTGAGCAGTTGCAGCACGGTGGCAATGGTACCGACGCGATACAGGGCATCTTCGCCTGGATCATCATCGGCAGGATTTCTCTGGGCCAACAGCAGGATTTGCTTGTCGCCCGTCATCGCGGCCTCGAGGGCTTCGATAGACTTCTCGCGCCCCACGAACAGCGGGATAACCATGTGCGGATAGACGACGACATCACGCAACGGCAGGAGAGGCAATTCGATGGTTGTCTTCATGATTTCGCCTCTATGACAATTGAAAAGTAAGCTTGAAACCAAGATGGGGTCTGCATGCAAAAAAAACAAGCTTATTGCCAGCAGTTAACGCAGTAAACGCTCCTGCGTAAAAAACGCCGTAAAAACAAAGGGGCCCCTGGAGGCCCCTTGCTTATACAGACAGTGCGAAACGCTTACGCGTCTGGCGCAGCCTTGGCAGTCGGCTCACTGTTTTCGTAGATATACAGTGGCTTGGACTTGCCTTCTATAACGCTTTCATCGATCACCACTTTACTCACCTCGGACTGCGAGGGGATTTCGTACATGGTGTCGAGCAACACGCCTTCGAGAATCGAACGCAGGCCACGTGCACCGGTCTTGCGCTCCAGTGCCCGCTTGGCCACTGATTTGAGTGCGTCGGTACGGAACTCGAGGTCTACACCTTCCATCTCGAACAACTTGGCGTATTGCTTGGTCAGGGCGTTCTTCGGCTCGGTGAGGATCTGGATCAAAGCCGCCTCATCCAACTCGTCCAACGTGGCCAGGACCGGCAGACGGCCAACGAATTCAGGGATCAGACCGAACTTGACCAGATCGTCAGGTTCGACTTCACGCAGGGACTCGCCCACCTTCTTGCCTTCTTCCTTGCTGCGCACTTCTGCACTGAAACCAATGCCACCACGGGTGGAACGCTGCTGGATGACTTTTTCCAGGCCGGAGAACGCACCGCCACAGATGAACAGGATGTTGCGTGTATCAACCTGAAGGAATTCCTGCTGCGGGTGCTTGCGGCCGCCTTGTGGCGGTACGGAAGCGACCGTGCCTTCGATCAGTTTCAACAGTGCCTGCTGCACGCCTTCACCGGAAACGTCCCGGGTGATCGACGGGTTGTCCGACTTGCGCGAGATCTTGTCGATTTCGTCGATGTAGACAATACCCATCTGGGCCTTCTCTACGTCGTAGTCGCACTTCTGCAGCAGTTTCTGAATGATGTTCTCGACATCTTCACCCACGTAGCCAGCCTCGGTAAGGGTGGTGGCGTCGGCGATGGTGAACGGAACGTTCAGCAGGCGAGCGAGGGTTTCTGCAAGCAGGGTTTTACCCGAGCCTGTAGGACCGATCAGCAAGATATTGCTCTTGCCGAGTTCAACTTCGTCGCCTTTCTTGTCACGCTGGTTCAAGCGCTTGTAGTGGTTGTATACCGCTACGGCCAGAACCTTCTTTGCACGCTCTTGACCAATCACATACTGGTCAAGGATGCCGCTGATTTCTTTAGGCGAAGGCAATTTATGCGCGCTGCTCTCGGCCTGGGCTTCCTGCACCTCCTCACGGATGATGTCATTGCACAGGTCGACGCATTCGTCGCAGATAAACACCGAGGGGCCGGCAATCAATTTGCGTACTTCATGCTGGCTTTTGCCACAGAAGGAGCAATAGAGCAGCTTGCCGTTGTCCTCGCCGTTGCGGGTGTCAGTCATTCGTTCGATCCAAATCCGATAGGCTTGCAGCACAAGATGAAGGCTTATGCGGGCTTTTTCAAGCCCGCCAGTGGTCGGACATGCCGACCAGCCCTATTTTGAGCGGCTTATTATTAAGCGGGACGCTGGGTGATCACTGCGTCGATCAGGCCATATGCCTGCGCCGCTTCGGCACTCATGAAGTTGTCGCGGTTGGTATCGCGCTCGATTTCTTCCAGGGTGCGCCCGCTGTGCTTGGCCATCAGCGTGTTGAGGCGCTCGCGGATAAACAGGATTTCCTTGGCGTGGATTTCGATGTCCGACGCCTGGCCCTGGAAACCGCCCAGTGGCTGGTGAATCATCACGCGCGAGTTGGGCAGGCAGAAGCGCTTGCCCTCGGCACCGGCAGTCAGCAGGAACGCGCCCATGCTGCAGGCCTGGCCGATGCAGGTGGTCGACACGTTCGGCTTGATGAACTGCATGGTGTCGTAGATCGACATGCCCGCCGTTACCGAACCGCCTGGGGAGTTGATGTAGAGATGGATGTCCTTGTCCGGGTTTTCCGCTTCAAGGAACAGCAGCTGCGCACAGATCAGGTTGGCCATGTAGTCCTCTACGGGGCCCACCAGAAAGATCACTCGCTCCTTGAGCAGGCGCGAGTAGATGTCGTAGGCGCGTTCGCCACGAGCGGACTGCTCGACAACCATCGGGACCAGGCCGCCAGCGGCCTGGATATCAGAGTTCTGCTGAATATAGGAATTACGGAACATGCTCTGCAGTTACTCCCAAATAGTCATGTCTTGAAAACGCATAAGCCAGCGCGAGGCTGGCTTATGGTTGAATTTCCAACGAGTTGGACAATCAGTCGGCTTGTGCTGCTTCCGCCGGTTTGACTGCTTCTTCGTAAGAGACCGCTTTATCGGTCACCTTAGCCTTCTGCAGAACAGTATCCACAACTTGTTCTTCCAGCACAACCGAACGCACTTCGTTCAGTTGCTGATCGTTCTTGTAGTACCAAGCCACGACCTGCTCAGGCTCCTGGTAGGCCGAAGCCATTTCCTGGATCATTTCGCGAACGCGGTCTTCGTCCGGCTTGAGGTCGAACTGCTTGACCACTTCAGCCACGATCAGGCCCAGCACGACGCGACGCTTGGCTTGCTCTTCGAACAGCTCGGCCGGCAGCTGGTCAGGCTTGATGTTGCCACCAAACTGCTGGACAGCTTGAACGCGCAGGCGATCCACTTCGTTGGTCAGCAGTGCCTTGGGCACTTCGATCGGGTTGGCAGCCAGCAGACCGTCCATGACCTGGTTCTTGACCTTGGACTTGATGGCCTGGCGCAGCTCGCGCTCCATGTTCTTGCGAACTTCGGCGCGGAAACCTTCGATACCGGTTTCCTTGATACCGAATTGCGCGAAGAATTCTTCGTTCAGCTCTGGCAGCTTAGGCTCGGAAACGCTGTTGACAGTCACGGTGAACTCGGCGGCTTTGCCAGCCAGGTCCAGGTTCTGGTAGTCAGCAGGGAAGGTCAGGTTCAGAACGCGTTCTTCGCCGGCTTTGGCGCCAACCAGGCCGTCTTCGAAACCCGGGATCATGCGGTTGGAACCCAGCACCAGCTGAGTGCCCTTGGCGGAGCCGCCAGCGAACACTTCGCCGTCAACCTTGCCAACGAAATCGATGTTCAGCTGGTCTTCGTTCTGGGCAGCACGGTCGGCCACTTCGAAACGAGTGTTCTGCTTGCGCAGGATTTCCAGCATGTTGTCCAGGTCCGAGTCAGCCACTTCGGCGCTCAGGCGCTCGATGGCGATACCGTCGAAACCGGCCACTTCAAACTCAGGGAACACTTCGAATACGGCAACGTATTCCAGGTCCTTGCCTGCTTCCAGGGACTTAGGCTCGATCGACGGCGAACCCGCCGGGTTCAGCTTGTGTTCAACGACCGCTTCGTAGAAAGAAGCCTGGATCACGTCGCCCACAGCTTCCTGGCGCGCATCGGCACCAAAACGGCGCTTGATTTCGCTCATTGGCACTTTGCCTGGACGGAAACCAGCGATCTTGGCCTTCTGGGCAGTCTGCTGCAGACGCTTGTTGACCGCAGTCTCGAGACGCTCAGCCGGCACGGTGATGCTCAGGCGACGCTCGATAGCAGTAGTATTTTCAACAGAAACTTGCATGGATATTCCTCGTTGCACAGACGTTAGCCGGCCATTTCCGACCCCAATCAAGGGCATGCATTCTAGTGGGTCAAACTCAAGAAGTCACCCTACTGCAAATACGCCCGAAAACAGCCGGCAATTTATCGGTACGAAGGCACTGATGCACCTCGCCCCGGTGACAAATACAGCCCATCACGCCAGGGCTCTGCGCCGCCCCTTCTATATATAGAAGAAGTCGTCATCCATCTCCCTGACGGCCAACCCTTCAAACAGGGCTGACAGGCAGCGCAGCATCATCGAGATACATAAATACGACGAAACGCCCTGCCGTTGCGGCCCACTACGTGCTGCCGCCGAATAGTCGAACCACTGAAACCAAAAAAGGCGCCAGACTGTTAAATCTGGCGCCTTTCGAATATGGGGTGGACGAAGGGGATCGAACCCTCGACAACGGGAGTCACAATCCCGTGCTCTACCAACTGAGCTACGCCCACCATATTGCGTTAACAAAGAAACCAAACCACTTCTTTGTCTAGCCCTACCCCGTTTCTCAACAAGGCCAGGCTTTATTTGGTGCGGATGAAGAGACTCGAACTCTTACGCCTCGCGGCGCTGGAACCTAAATCCAGTGTGTCTACCAATTCCACCACATCCGCGCTTGAAGCTCTTAAAGCAAAGGCGCCAGACGATTAATCTGGCGCCTTTCAAAATATGGGGTGGACGAAGGGGATCGAACCCTCGACAACGGGAGTCACAATCCCGTGCTCTACCAACTGAGCTACGCCCACCATCTGACGCTACTTGTGCCAAAGCTGCCTAATGGCGCACCCGGCAGGACTCGAACCTGCGACCATCCGCTTAGAAGGCGGATGCTCTATCCAGCTGAGCTACGGGCGCCTTATTAATCTGTACTCTTGGAGGATTACAAACTAAGTGCTTCCAGCCTTGCAGAACAACACGCTATTCTGCTCGGCCTTCTTAACCAGTGCTAGGCTGTGCCCGACAAGTGCGACGAATAGTATAGACGCCCTCCAAACCCGTCAAATCTTTTTTGAAAAAAATTCATTTTATTTAAGGGGTTAGGGCAATTTGCAGACCAAGCGCCTTTGCCCTAACGCCTTGGCATGCGAGAATGCGCGCACTTTTCTTCCCCCTCTCGATGGTTAATCACGCGTAATGACTGCACAACTTATCGACGGCAAATCAATCGCCGCCAGCCTGCGCCAGCAGATCGCCAAACGAGTCACCGAGCGCAGCCAGCAAGGCCTGCGCACGCCTGGCCTCGCGGTGATCCTGGTCGGCAGCGATCCTGCCTCTCAGGTTTATGTCTCGCACAAGCGTAAAGACTGTGAAGAGGTCGGCTTTATTTCCAAGGCCTACGACTTGCCTTCCGAGACCACCCAGCAGGCCCTTACCGACCTGATCGACGGCCTCAACGACGACCCGAAGATCGATGGCATCCTGCTTCAACTGCCATTGCCCGAGCACCTGGACGCCTCCAAATTGCTGGAGCGCATTCGTCCGGACAAAGACGTCGACGGTTTCCACCCTTATAACGTCGGCCGCCTGGCCCAGCGTATCCCGCTGCTGCGCCCGTGCACGCCGAAGGGCATCATGACCCTGCTGGAAAGCACCGGTGTCGACCTGTACGGCCTCGACGCCGTGGTTGTTGGCGCGTCCAACATCGTCGGTCGCCCGATGGCCATGGAACTGCTGCTGGCCGGCTGCACCGTGACCGTTACCCACCGCTTCACCAAGGACCTCGCCGGCCACGTCGGCCGCGCCGACCTGGTGGTGGTTGCCGCCGGCAAGCCGGGCCTGGTCAAGGGTGAGTGGATCAAGGAAGGCGCCATCGTCATCGACGTGGGCATCAACCGCCAGGAAGACGGCAAGCTGGTCGGCGACGTGGTGTACGAAACCGCCCTGCCCCGCGCCGGCTGGATCACCCCGGTACCCGGCGGTGTCGGCCCGATGACGCGCGCCTGCCTGCTGGAAAACACCCTGTACGCCGCAGAGACCCTGCACGCTTAATAACCGGGTGTACTGAAAAAGCCCTGCCTTATCGCAGGGCTTTTTATTGCCCATAATAAATCCTGTTTTTTCTTAGTTTTTAAGTACTTTCGTCTGGTTCCAGAAGAACATTCGACAGTTTCTGATCCATACTCCTAAAATGTAACGGCATTTATCCAAAAACCGTTCCCGAACGGTATTTCCTTACTTTTTTAGCGAGTTCATCCGCGTGAAAATTCGTCTCTCTATCGTCAGCCTATTTTTTGCGTTTACAGGCACTTTCGCTCACGCCGCCGAAACCACCCAGGCCCCGCGTGATACCTCCAAACTGCAAATCGCCTCCGGCAGCGCCATGCTGGTGGACCTGCAGACCAACAAGGTCATCTATTCCAGCAACCCCGACGTGGTGGTGCCGATCGCCTCGGTGAGCAAGTTGATGACCGGCCTGGTGGTCCTGGAAGCCAAGCAGAACATGGATGAATACATCGATATCAACATCAAGGACACGCCGGAAATGAAAGGCGTGTTTTCCCGGGTGAAAATCGGCAGCGAGATGCCACGTAAAGAAATGCTGCTGATCGCCCTGATGTCCTCGGAGAACCGCGCCGCCGCCAGCCTGGCGCATCACTATCCAGGCGGTTACCCGGCGTTTATTGCCGCGATGAACGCCAAGGCCAAGGCGCTGGGCATGACCAGCACTCACTACGTTGAACCCACCGGCCTGTCGATCCACAACGTGTCCACCGCCCGTGACCTGAGCAAACTGCTCGCCGCCGCGCGTCACTACCCCTTGCTGAGCCAATTGAGCACCACCAAGGAAAAGACCGTGTCGTTCCGCAAGCCCAACTACACCCTGGGCTTCTCCAACACCGACCACCTGATCAACCGCGCCAATTGGGACATCAAGCTGACCAAGACCGGCTTCACCAACCAGGCCGGCCACTGCCTGGTGCTGGTGACCAGCATGGGCAACCGCCCGGTGTCATTGGTGATCCTGGACGCTTTCGGCAAATTCACCCACTTTGCCGATGCCAGCCGTATCCGCAATTGGGTTGAAACCGGCAAGAGCGGGTCGGTGCCGGATGTGGCGTTGCGCTACAAGGCCGACAAGAACCTGAAAAATCGGCCGAATGCTGCAGAAGCGCGTCGATAACCGACCATAAGAAACGGCGCTTGATAGCGCCGTTTTTTATTTGCTTTCCGCCAACACCTTCAGTGCCTGCGCCGCCGCCCGCTCCTGCCCGGCCTGGGCCGTCGCGCCAGCCGCATCCCGCCAGCGCTGCGCGTCGACGTTGGCTGGCAGTTGGCTCGGGCGCTGGGTGAGGATTGCCCAGTTCCCGGCACTTTTCCATTTTGACTCGAAGTCGCCGAAGCTCATCAACAGGCGCCGATCCATGCCTGAGCGCAGCAGCACCGTGCTTTTCTGCTGATTGAACCCCACCACTACCACGTAGTGCGCGTCGGACCACAACCCGCCACCAATCCGCGCCATCACCGGATAACCCGCCGCCACCTGTGCCAGCACCGCCGTCAGCTTCGCATCCAGCGGATACACCATCAGCCCGTACTCACGCGCCAGTACCTGCATGTTGCGCTCAAGGTCCGCTTCACCGCCCGGCAGATGCAATGGCTTATCCAGCAACCCCGGTGTCATGACAATGCCTTGTTGCGACAGCATGCTGGCTAACGATGTAGGACCGCTCTGATAAGCCTCGCTGCGAAAGGTCGGCACGCCATTGAGTTCGACTCGCTCCGGCAGGCCCGCCAGCCTCGACGGTGCGGAGGAACAGGCCGCGAGGCCCAGGGCACAAGCAATTAACAAGGATGTTTTCAGGTTCGACCGTAACCGCAATTTTCTACTCTCTTGATCGACTGCCGGTAAGGGCCCTGATCATAGCCCAATCGCGATTGTGCAGGGGGCGTGGATATAGCAAAGAAGTTGGTCGCACTCGACCATTGGTCAATAGCAGGCAACCGCCGGGTAGCTAGACTGTCCATTGAGAAGACTGTGTGTGCCCCCTGCGGGGCGAAAGGAGGCCCGAATGAGCCTTGCAACGACGATTTTCCTGTTGATCTGCGGTTGGCTGGCGGTAGCCGGCGCCATGCTGTGGGGGGTGTTGCGCATTACCCGCCGGCACCATCACCCCCACGTCAAACCGACGGCACCCGCCAAGCCTCACAAGGCCGCGGTGCATCACGCCTAGCCCGGCATGCAATTGAAGTCCTGAGTGGCCGCAACTTCCTTGCCGTGCCCGTCCATCAAGGACGCACGCACGGTAGTACCCAGGCTGGATTCGACCAGGGTGTAGTGCTCACCCGCCTTGAAGTGCTTGTACTCGACACGCCCCTGGCAGTCCTGCTGATTGTCGTCGCCGGGTTCTTCCTCGAACAGCGTCACGTCCAGGCGATGATCGCCTGGTGGCACTTCAAAAAAGCGTCCGTCATCCACGCGCTTGCCATCTACCCGCTCGGCCATCAGGTCATTCGGCGCTTCTTCTTTCAGACCGATCCACGCTTCGCTCGGGTCAGCCTTGGGGATCGGGCCGGCACATGCCGACAACAACAGCACAGCACCAAGGGCAGGAATCAACAATAAAGGTTTGAGTGACATGGCAGGGCTCCAAAGAAAGACAATGTGTCCGATGGGTTGCAAGCTTGAGGAGCTGCCCTTTGTAGAACAAATGAATACATATGAAACGATCTTCAGCCCTAACCTAAATGTTCCTTCACCTGGCTGAAAGGTGCGTGTTAGGTGGGTCGCGTGAGACTGCCGGGGTTTGCAATCCTGCTCCTTCCGGAGGTTTCACGCATGCTCGGGCTGGTAAAGACCGCACTGCAAAAGCCATACACCTTTATCGTGTTGGCCATCTTCATCTGCATCATCGGGCCAATGGCGGCCCTGCGTACCCCTACTGATGTTTTCCCGGATATCGGCATCCCCGTGGTCGCCGTGGTCTGGCAGTACAACGGCCTGTCGCCGGACGCCATGGCCGGCCGGGTGATCTACACCTACGAACGCTCCCTGAGCACCACCGTCAACGACATCGAACATATCGAATCGCAATCGCTGCCCGGCATGGGCATCGTCAAGATTTTCTTCCAGCCCGGCGTGGATATCCGCACCGCCAATGCCCAAGTGACGGCGGTTTCACAAACCGTGCTCAAGCAAATGCCACCCGGCATCACGCCGCCGCTGATCCTCAACTACAGCGCCTCCACGGTGCCGATCCTGCAAATGGCGTTCTCCAGCCCCAGCCTCTCGGAAGCCAAGATCCGCGACCTGGTGCAGAACAACATTCGCTTGCCGCTCAGTTCCCTGCCCGGCCTGGCCATGCCGACACCGATGGGTGGCAAGCAACGCCAGATCACCCTCGACCTCGACCCGCAGGCGCTGGCTGCCAAAGGCCTGTCGGCGCAGGACGTGGGTAACGCCCTGGCACTGCAGAACCAGATCATCCCGGTGGGCACCGCCAAACTCGGCCCCGACGAATACACGATCCTGCTCAACAACAGCCCCAAGGCCATCGATGAACTCAACGACCTGCCGATCAAGACCGTCGACGGTGCGCTGATCACGATTGGCCAGGTGGCGCACGTGCGTGACGGCTCGCCACCGCAGACCAATATTGTGCGCGTCGACGGCCACCGCGCCGTGCTGATGCCGGCGCTGAAAAACGGCAGCATTTCCACCCTGTCGATCATCGACGGCATCCGCCAGATGTTGCCGCGCATCAACGAAACCCTGCCGCCGTCGCTGAAGACCTCGCTGCTCGGCGACGCATCGGTGTTCGTCAAGCAATCGGTGGGCAGCGTGGCCCAGGAAGGCATCATTGCCGCGCTGCTGACCAGTGCGATGATCCTGCTGTTCCTCGGCAGCTGGCGTTCGACGCTGATCATCGCCGCGTCGATTCCCCTCGCCGTGCTCTCGGCCATCGCGTTGCTGGCGGCCAGCGGGCAAACCCTCAACGTGATGACGTTGGGCGGGCTGGCGCTGGCCGTGGGCATCCTGGTGGACGACGCCACGGTGACCATCGAAAACATCAACTGGCATCTGGAGCAAGGCAAGGCGGTGAAGACCGCGATCCTCGACGGTGCCGCGCAAATTGTCGGCCCGGCGTTCGTCTCGCTGCTGTGCATCTGCATCGTGTTCGTGCCGATGTTCCTGCTGCAAGGCATCGCCGGTTACCTGTTCCGGCCGCTGGCCCTGGCGGTGATCTTTGCCATGGCCAGTTCGTTCATCCTCTCGCGGACGCTGGTGCCGACCCTGGCGATGTTCCTGCTCAAGCCGCACACGCCGGAGCCAGGCGCCGGGCATCACCCGGAAGATGAATTCATCAACCACCACGAGGGTGAACAGCACCCGAAACCGCGCAATCGCGTGCTGCAATCAGTGCTGAATTTCCAGCAGGGCTTCGAGCGTCACTTCTCGAATATCCGCGACACCTACCACGGCTTGCTGACCTTGGCGCTGGGCAATCGCAAGCGTTTTATCGTAGGCTTCCTGGCCTGTGTGCTGGCGTCGTTCCTGCTGCTGCCGAGCCTGGGCCAGGATTTTTTCCCGGCCACCGACGCCGGCGCCCTGGCCCTGCACGTACGCTTGCCACTGGGCACGCGTATCGAAGAAAGCGCCGCGGCCTTCGACCGCATCGAAGCGCGGATCCGCGAAGTCATCCCCGCCGAAGAGTTGGACACCATCGTCGACAACATCGGCATTCCGCTCAGCGGCATCGACATGGCCTACAGCAGCAGCGGCACCATCGGTCCGCAGGATGGCGATATACAGGTCACCCTGAAAAAGGACCATGCGCCCACCGCCGATTACGTGAAAAAACTGCGTGAAGCCCTGCCGCAAAGTTTTCCCGGCAGCCACTTTGCCTTCCTGCCGGCGGACATCAGCAGCCAGATTCTCAACTTTGGCGCTCCGGCTCCGCTGGACGTGAAGATCTCCGGGCGCAGTGATGAAGAAAACCGCGCCTATGCAGTGGAGCTTGAGCGACGCCTGCGAAACGTACCGGGCATCGCCGACCTGCGTATCCAGCAATCCACCGGCTACCCGTCGCTGCAGGTGAACGTCGACCGCCTGCGCGCCAATGGCCTGGGTATCACCGAGCGCGACGTGACCAACAGCATGGTGGCGTCCCTCGCCGGCAGTTCCCAGGTGGCGCCGACCTTCTGGCTCAACCCGGCCAACGGTGTGTCCTATTCCATCGTCGCGGCCACCCCGCAATACCGCCTCGACAGCCTGCCCTCGCTGGAAGCCCTGCCGGTGACCGGTGCTAACGGCCAGTCGCAGATCCTCGGCGGTGTAGCCACCATCTCCCGCGTGCAGAGCCCGGCGGTGGTGACCCACTACAACATCGAGCCGACCCTGGACCTGTATGCCAACGTGCAAGGCCGCGACCTCGGCGGCGTGGCCCGTGACGTGCAGAAAGTGCTGGATGACACCGCCGCCATGCGCCCCAAAGGCGCGGTGATCAGCCTGCATGGGCAGATCGATGCACTGCATGAAGCGTTCAGCGGCTTGAGTTTTGGCCTGCTCGGTGCGGTGGTGCTGATCTACCTGCTGATCGTGGTCAACTTCCAATCATGGGTCGACCCGTTCGTGATCATCACCGCCTTGCCGGCGGCGCTGGCGGGGATCGTGTGGATGCTGTTCCTCAGCGGCACGTCCTTGTCGGTGCCGGCACTGACCGGCGCGATCCTGTGCATGGGCGTCGCCACCGCCAACTCGATCCTGGTGGTGAGTTTCTGCCGCGAACGCCTGGCCGAACATGGCGATGCATTGAAGGCGGCGCTGGAAGCCGGCTACACGCGTTTTCGTCCGGTGTGCATGACCGCCCTGGCGATGATCATCGGCATGTTGCCCCTGGCGATGTCCGAAGAACAGAACGCCCCGCTCGGCCGCGCGGTGATCGGTGGCCTGATCCTCGCCACCACCGCCACCCTGTTGTTTGTACCCGTGGTCTTCAGCCTGGTCCACGGTCGTCACCCTAATCGTGCTACAGCTGGAGAAACGTCTCATGTCGTCTGATCACAAACCCTCGCGCAAGCGTCTGATGCTCATGGGTGTCGGCGGCCTGACCCTGGCCGCCCTGTTGGTCGCCAACGGCCTGCACGCCCGCACCTTGCACGAACAGTCGGTCACGGCCTGGACCGAGACCGCCGCCATCCCGCAGGTGATGGTGTTCCAACCGCAGCAGAATGCGGCCGGCGATACCCTGCGCCTGCCCGCGCACCTGGAAGCCTGGAGCAAGGCACCGATCCATGCGCGGGTCAGCGGCTACCTCAAGGACTGGAAAGCCGACATCGGGACGCGGGTCGAAGCCGGGCAAATCCTTGCCGAGATCGACAGCCCCGACCTCGACCAACAACTGGCGCAGACCCACGCACGCCTGGTGCAGGAACAGGCCAACGCACGCCTGGCCGCCACCACCGCCACGCGCTGGCAGAACTTGCTGGCGAGCCACTCGGTGTCGCGCCAGGAAGCCGATGAGAAAACTTCCAATGCCGCCGCCGCCAAAGCCAACGCCGAGGCCGCCGCTGCCGACTACGCCAGGCTGATCGCACTGGAAAGCTACAAGACTATCCGCGCGCCGTTCGCCGGCACCATCACCGCACGTAATACCGATATCGGCCAGTTGATCAAGGCCGACACCGACAGCGACCCGGAGCTGTTCAACATCGCCGACACACACCAACTGCGCCTGTATGTACCGGTGCCGCAGAACTACGCCGCGGTCATCCACCCCGGCCTTGAAGCCGAGCTGACGGTACCCGAGCATCCTGGCGAGCACTTCAAGGCGCGCCTGATCGGCGACTCCACTGCCATCGACCGGCGCTCCGGCACCCTGCTCGCGCAGTTCGTGGCCGACAACCCCAACGGCGAGCTGCTGCCCGGCGATTACGCCGAAGCGACCCTGCCGATCCCGGCGGACACCCATGGCGTGAGCATCCCGGCCAGCGCGTTGATCTTCCGCGCCCAGGGCACGCAAGTGGCGGTGCTGGATGCGCAGAATCATGTGCACTTGCAGGACATCCATATCGGCCTCGACCTCGGTGAACGGCTGGTCATCGACCAAGGCCTGAAACCCGCCGACCGCGTGGTCGACAACCCGCCCGACGCCCTGCGCGAAGGCGACCCGGTACAACTGGCAGCCGCCGCTGGAGGTACGCATGCGCCCAAGGCTTAAGCCCCTCGTTGCACTGATGTTGCTGGCGTTACAGGGTTGCTCGATGGCGCCCACCTACAAAGTGCCGCCGATTGACCTGCCTGCGAACTACCGCGAGCAGACCAGCGACGGACCCTGGCACAGCGCGCAACCGTCCGATCAACTGGCACCCGAATGGTGGAAGCTCTACCACGATTCACGCCTGAGCGATCTGCAACAGCAACTGCTCAAGGCCAACCCGGACCTGGCGGCGGCACTGGCGCACTTCGATGCGTCCCAGGCGTACGCCAGCCAACTGCATGCCGGGCTGTTCCCGCAGATCACCGCCAGCGCACAGCCGTTGCGCCAGCGCCAATCGGATTCACGGCCGCTACGCGGGACCACGCAGCCGTCGGTGTACAACAGCAATAGCGCAGGGTTTTCGTTGAGTTACGACCTGGACCTGTGGGGCAAAATCCGCAACCAGGTGGCGGCGGGTGACGCCCAGGCGCAAGCGTCGGGTGACGACCTGGCGGTGGCGCGCCTGAGCTTGCAACATCAACTGGCGAGCCTGTATGTGCAGCTCAATGGGCTGGATGCACAGGCGCGGATTCTCAAGCGTTCGCTGGATGATTTCAGCCAGGCCCTGCAACTGACCCGCAGCCGGTATGAGGGTCAGATCGCCTCGGAGCTGGACCTGACGCGTGCACAGAATCAACTGGCCGAAGCCAAGGCGCAGTTGGATGAAGTCCGTGGGCAACGCAACCTGACCGAGCATGCCATCGGTGAACTGGTGGGCGTGGCGGCCAGCCAGTTCACCGTGCCGCCGAGCCCGCAATTGATTGCACTGCCGGGCATTCCATCGCAGCTGCCAAGCCATCTCCTGCAACGTCGGCCGGATATTGCAGCGGCGGAACGGCGGGTGTTTGCCGCCAACGCCAACATCGGCGTAGCGAAGGCAGCGTGGTATCCGGATTTCAGCCTGACCGGGTTGATTGGCGGGCAGACGCAAGGCGTCGGCAACCTGCTGTCCGCCGGTAATCGCTACTGGGCGCTGGGGCCGCTGGTGAACCTGCCGATATTTGACGGCGGCCGCCTGAGCGCCAACGAGCGCCAGGCCAAAGCCGAATTCGAAGAGGCATCGGCGCACTACCGCAGCCAGGTGCTGAAGGCCGTGCGCGAGGTGGAAGATAACCTGGGGCAATTGCGAGATCTGCAGCAGGAAGCCTTGGATGAGCAGGCAGCAGCGGACGCGGCGCAGCACACCCAGGCGCTGGCGATGAACAGCTACGAGGCGGGGGCCGTGAGTTATCTGGATGTGGTGACGGCGCAGACGGCAGCGTTACAGGCGCAGCGCACCTTGCAGGCGGTGCAGACGCGGCAGTTGCAGGCGAGTGTGGGGTTGGTGACGGCGCTTGGCGGTGGCTGGCAGCCGGGTGCTTGATAAGGTGGGTCAGTCACATAACTGTCAACTGACTACCGCAATCGGGGGCAAGCCCCCTCCCACACTTGTCCTGTGCCAGACACACAATGTATGAACGCCGCAGAACCAATGTGGGAGGGGGCTTGCCCCCTTCCACCCTGCTCCTGCGCCAGACACACAATGTATGAACACCGCAGAACCAATGTGGGAGGGGGCTTGTCCCCTTCCACCCTGCTCCTGTGCCAGACACACAATGTATGAACGCCGCAGAACCAATGTGGGAGGGGGCTTGCCCCCGATGGCGTTCTTCCAGACACATCCTGCCAAAGGCCGGCCAATCAGCCTTTTACACACCGATCTAGCCTCTCTGAACACACCTTGAGAGGGCCAGGGAATGGCAGATTTACCCGCTTCACATCGGCTGCGCATCGGACGCTTCAGCGAACCCAACCGCATCTACCTCATCACCACCAACACCCACGAACGCCTACCGATATTCAGCGACTTCCACCTCGGTCGACTGGTGGTCTGGCAGTTTCGCCTGGCTCAGTACAGAGGGCTCGCAAACTCGCTGGCGTGGGTGATCATGCCTGACCACTTTCATTGGCTTATTGAGTTGAAAAAAGGCTCGTTGGCGGACCTGATGCGGCAGGTGAAATCCAAGAGCACGCGGTCCGTCAACGGCCTAAGCGGACGCAAGGGAAGACTCTGGCAGGAAAGCTTCCACGACCGGGCACTGCGCAAGGAAGATGACTTGGTGAAAATGGCCAGGTATGTGGTGGCTAACCCATTGAGGGCAGGGTTGGTAGAGAAGATTGGCGACTACCCGCTGTGGGATGCAATCTGGATATAAAGCTGAACACACACTCATCGTGGGAGGGGCTTGCCCCCTCCCACATTTTTTACTGCATTTCAGGCGGCCAGCTTGCCGCTGGCGATAGCGGCTGACGCTGCAACCATCGCGCGCAACAACACCGCACATCCCGCCGCCAGGTCATCCGGTGCAGCATTCTCGATTTCGTTATGGCTGATGCCACCTTCACACGGCACGAAAATCATCCCCGCCGGGCCCAGTTCGGCGACGAAAATTGCGTCGTGCCCTGCCCCGCTGACGATATCCATGTTCGACAAGCCCAGGCCATTGGCGGCATTGCGCACCGCGTCTACGCAGCCCTGATCGAAATACAGCGGCGGGAAGTCAGCGGTGGGCTCCATCTCGAAACTGAGCCCATGCTTGGTGCAGGTGTCCTCAATGACCTTGCGCACCTCACTGATCATCGAGTCCAGGCGCGCCGGCTCCAGGTGACGAAAATCCAGGGTCATGCGCACTTCACCGGGAATGACGTTGCGCGATCCCGGATAAGCCTGCAGGCAACCTACCGTCCCACATGCATGAGGTTGGTGCCCCAATGCGGCAGCATTCACCGCCGCCACCACCGCCGCCGCGCCCACCAGGGCATCCTTGCGCAGGTGCATCGGCGTCGGCCCCGCATGCGCCTCGACGCCACGCAGTTTCAGGTCGAACCACTTCTGCCCCAAGGCGCCGAGCACCACGCCAATCGTCTTCTTCTCATCCTCAAGGATCGGCCCTTGTTCGATATGCGCCTCGAAATACGCTCCCACCTTGTGCCCGCTGACCGGCCGCGAGCCCGCGTAGCCAATCGCATTCAGCGCATCGCCCACACTGACGCCATCCACATCGACCTTGGCCAAGGTATCGGCCAGGGTGAATTTCTCGGCAAACACCCCCGAGCCCATCATGCAGGGCGGGAAGCGCGAACCTTCTTCGTTGGTCCACACCACCACTTCCAACGGTGCCTCGGTCTCCAGCTTGAGGTCATTGAGCGTACGCAGCACTTCCACCCCCGCCAGCACGCCAAAGCAACCGTCGAACTTGCCGCCGGTGGGCTGGGTGTCGATATGGCTGCCGGTCATCACCGGCGGCAGGTCAGGGTTGCGTCCGGGGCGGCGGGCGAAGATATTGCCGATGCCGTCGACGGTCACGGTGCAACCGGCGTCTTCGCACCACTGCACGAACAGATCGCGGGCCTTGCGGTCGAGGTCGGTGAGGGCCAGGCGACACACACCCCCCTTGGGCGTGGCGCCGAGCCTGGCCAGGTCCATCAGCGATTGCCACAGGCGGTCGCGGTTGATGTGCTGATGGGTGGATTGCAGAACGTCCAGGGCAGCGTTCATGGGGATCTCCTCAGGCTACATTTCTTCTTATGGATTGACGGTGACCGGCGTGGCCCCGCGCTTGGCATTCAGGCCGTAATACAACAACCCACCCAGCGCCGAACCGGTAAACCAGCCATAGCTGTAGAACCAGCTGAACGCATCGCTGCCCAACGACAGCAAGGTCAGCACCACCGGCACGCCGAAGGCGATGAAACCGCTCCAGTTCCATGCCGGGTACACGTCATCGCGATACAGGCCGGCCAGGTCCAATTGCTGTTTGCGGGTGATGAAATAGTCCACCACCATGATCCCGGCGATCGGCCCCAGCAGGCTGGAATAGCCGAGCAACCAGTTGGAGTAGACGGTCTCCAGGCTCACCTCGGAAACGATCAGGCCGAGTTTCTTCAGCAGCTCATGGGCCATCAACGCCAGCCCGACCAGGCCGGTGAGGATCACCGCCGTGGTGCGGTTGATCAGCTTGGGCGCGATGTTCTGGAAGTCATTGGTGGGCGAGACAATGTTCGCGGCGGTGTTGGTGGACAAGGTGGCGACGATGATCAGCGCCATGGCCACGGCCACCCACACCGGGCTCTGGATATGCCCGATCAGTGTCACCGGATCGGACACGCTCACGCCCACCAGTTTCACCGAAGCGGCGGTCATGATCACGCCGAGGGCGGCGAACAGGAACATGGTCAGCGGCAGGCCGAAAATCTGCCCGAGAATCTGGTCCTTCTGGCTTTTGGCGTAGCGGCTGAAATCGGGAATGTTCAGTGACAAGGTGGCCCAGAACCCTACCATCGCGGTGAGCCCGGCCATGAAGTAACCGGTCAGGCTCGCACCCTCGGGACGCTTGGGCGGGATCGCCATCAATTCGCTGATCGACACGTTGGGCATCGCCCACACCAGCAGGCCGATGCCCACCGCCACCAGCAACGGCGCCGACAAGGTTTCCAGGCGCTTGATCGATTCGGCGCCACGCAGCACCACCCATAGGTTCAGGCACCAGAAAATCATGAAACCGATCACCTCGCCGGTGCCGCCAAGGGACTTCCACCCCTCGAAGATCGAGCCCAGGAACAGGTGGATCGCCAACCCGCCAAACATCGTCTGGATACCGAACCATCCGCACGCCACCAGTGCCCGAATCAGACACGGCACGTTCGAACCAAGGATGCCAAATGACGACCGCAACAACACCGGAAACGGTATGCCGTACTTGGTGCCCGCAAAGGCGTTGAGGGTCAGCGGAATCAGCACCACGATGTTCGCGAGCAGGATCGCCATCAGCGCCTCGCCCACCGACAGCCCGAAGTACGCAGTGAGCACGCCACCCAGCGTATACGTGGGCACGCAGATCGACATACCGACCCACAGCGCGGTGATGTGCCACTTGTTCCAGGTGCGTTCGTGCACCTTGGTCGGTGCCATGTCGTGGTTGTAGCGAGGGCTGTCGAGGACGTCGGGGCCGGCGTCGAGTTCGTACAGGCCGTTGCGTTCAATGACTTGCGATCTGTTCTGTTGCATGGCCGCTCCACGGTTTTTTCGAATTATTGTTGCGCGCCTGCAGTTGGGTGCAGGCGGCCGGAGTACCTCGTAAACAACATGACATCACGGGCCCGGCCAGCCGCCTCTGCACTCAATAACCGTGCCGACAAGCGTTACCGCACCCTCACCGCTTATATAACGTGCTGATGTTTATCAGCTTTCCGATTGCGCCTTCGGTACTTGCCGCCTTACTCAGGCTAAATAGTGCGGAAGTTGCCCGAACCATCAGGACTCAATCTGGTGCAACACAATTATTTTTATTTCCCCTACCCGTCAAGAGGCATGTCTCAAGCGTCTGATTTGCAATAGGAAATGTTGCTCAATTCAAGAACCTGTCAAGTGCGTCAAAATGGTGAGAGGTCGCTACATTTTGGTGATTATTGATTTTTATCCTTAAAAATCAATAGTTTGAAAACGATATATGCTTATAAAAAATCTTCTTGCCCAATCGAAAAACTCGGGCTAGTTTCTATTCCTGTCACCGATGACAGGAATTAACCGACCATCGGCAAGCAGCAATACAACACTTAGAACTGGCACAAGCCGGTCAAGCCTGTGAGGAACTCGACATGTCGCTGTTGATCCGTGGCGCCACCGTTATTACCCATGATGAAAGTTACCGCACCGATGTATTGTGCGCAGGCGGTCTGATCCGGGCTATTGGTACGAACCTGGATATTCCCGCCAGCACTGAAATACTCGATGGCAGCGGCCAATACCTGATGCCCGGCGGCATCGACCCCCACACCCATATGCAATTGCCCTTCATGGGCACCGTGGCCAGTGAAGACTTTTTCAGCGGTACGGCGGCGGGCCTGGCGGGAGGCACCACGTCGATCATCGACTTCGTCATTCCCAACCCACAGCAATCCTTGCTGGAAGCCTTTCACCAATGGCGCGGCTGGGCGGAAAAGTCCGCCTCCGATTACGGCTTCCATGTGGCGATCACCTGGTGGAGCGAGCAGGTGCGCGAGGAAATGGCCGAGCTGGTCAGCCACCACGGCATCAACAGCTTCAAGCACTTCATGGCCTACAAGAACGCGATCATGGCGGCGGACGACACCCTGGTCGCCAGCTTCGAGCGCTGCCTGGAGCTGGGCGCAGTGCCCACCGTGCATGCGGAAAACGGCGAGCTGGTGTATCACCTGCAACGCAAGCTGATGGCCCAGGGCATCACCGGGCCGGAAGCGCACCCGCTGTCGCGTCCGTCGCAGGTGGAAGGCGAAGCGGCCAGCCGGGCGATCCGCATCGCCGAGACCCTCGGCACGCCGTTGTACCTGGTGCATGTGTCCACCAAAGAAGCGCTGGACGAAATCACCTACGCCCGTGCCAAAGGCCAGCCGGTCTACGGTGAAGTCCTCGCCGGGCACCTGTTGCTCGACGACAGCGTCTACCAACACCCCGACTGGCAGACCGCTGCCGGCTACGTGATGAGCCCGCCGTTCCGACCCCGCGGGCACCAGGACGCGCTTTGGCACGGCCTGCAATCGGGCAACCTGCACACCACCGCCACCGACCACTGCTGCTTCTGCGCCGAGCAAAAAGCCGCCGGGCGCGACGACTTCAGCAAGATCCCCAATGGCACCGCCGGTATCGAAGACCGCATGGCGCTGTTGTGGGATGAAGGCGTGAACACCGGGCGCCTGTCGATGCAGGAGTTCGTGGCGCTGACCTCCACCAACACTGCGAAGATCTTCAACCTCTACCCGCGCAAAGGTGCAATTCGCGTGGGTGCGGATGCCGACCTGGTGCTGTGGGACCCACAGGGCACGCGGACCATTTCCGCCAAGACCCATCACCAGCAGGTCGACTTCAACATCTTCGAAGGCAAGACCGTGCGCGGCGTGCCCAGCCATACCATCAGCCAGGGCAAGCTGGTCTGGGCCGATGGCGATCTGCGCGCCGAGCGCGGGGCCGGGCGTTATGTGGAGCGGCCGGCGTATCCGCCGGTGTTCGAGCAGTTGAGCAAGCGGGCTGAGTATTCCAGGCCAGTGGCTGTGAAGCGCTGAGACCGCTATCGGGG
Source organism: Pseudomonas sp. NFPP28 (assembly GCF_900115535.1). NCBI lineage: Bacteria > Pseudomonadati > Pseudomonadota > Gammaproteobacteria > Pseudomonadales > Pseudomonadaceae > Pseudomonas > Pseudomonas sp. NFPP28. The sequence continues at coordinate 365,756 of NZ_FOWT01000002.1, forward strand.
GCAAGCCCCCTCCCACACTTGACCGCGTTGATCCTGTTGGAATGGGGTCAATGTGGGAGGGGGCTTGCTCCCGATGAGGCCAGTGCAAGCAACAAAAAAACCAATGCCCATCAGAGGCAGCACCTCAATAACCGTGAGGCCAACACCGTGATCCAGACCCTGACCCATCTCCCCCATCCCGTTGAGGATGGACCGACACTCGCCAGCCATTTCACCGACCTGGCACCGCCCCTCAACGCCCGCCAGGCCCAACTGGAAGCCTCGCGCTGCCTGTATTGCTACGACGCGCCCTGCGTGAACGCGTGCCCCAGCGAAATCGATATCCCGTCGTTCATCCGCAACATCCACACCGAAAACGTGCAAGGCGCGGCGCAGAAGATTCTCTCGGCCAATATCCTCGGCGGCAGTTGCGCGCGGGTGTGCCCCACCGAAATCCTGTGCCAGCAAGCCTGCGTGCGTAACAACGCCGAAGAATGCGCTCCGGTGCTGATCGGCCTGTTGCAACGCTACGCCATCGACAACGCGCACTTCAGCGAACACCCCTTCCACCGCGCCGCGCCTACCGGCAAACGGATTGCCGTGGTCGGTGCCGGGCCTGCCGGTCTGTCTTGCGCCCATCGCAGTGCCATGCACGGTCACGACGTGGTGATTTTCGAAGCCCGGGAAAAAGCCGGCGGCCTGAATGAATACGGGATCGCCAAGTACAAACTGGTGGATGACTTTGCGCAGAAGGAGCTGGATTTCCTCTTGCAGATCGGCGGTATCGAGATCCGCCACGGCCAGCGCCTGGGGGACAACCTGACGTTGAGCGACCTGCACCAGCACTTCGATGCGGTGTTCCTCGGCCTCGGCCTTGCCGCCAGCAAACAGCTCGGCTTGCCGAATGAAGACGCGCCCGGCCTGCTCGCCGCCACCGACTACATCAGCGAACTGCGCCAGGCCGACGACCTCACCCAACTGCCCCTGGCCGATCACTGCATCGTGCTTGGCGCCGGCAACACCGCCGTCGACATGGCCGTGCAAATGGCCCGCCTCGGCGCCCGCGATGTGAACCTGGTGTACCGTCGCGGCCTGGCGGACATGGGCGCCACCCACCACGAACAGGATATCGCCAAGGCCAATCAGGTACGCCTGCTGACGTGGGCCCAGCCGGAGGAAGTGCTGCTGGACGATCAGGGCCACGTGCGTGGCATGCGCTTCCTGCGCACGCGTATGGAAAACGGCCGTCTGCACCCCACCGGTGAAACCTTCGAGTTGGCCGCCGACGCAATCTTCAAAGCCATCGGCCAGGGTTTCGATAACGAGGCCCTGCGCGACCCGTTGGCCGAGCAACTGCACCGGGTCGGCGAGCGTATTTTCGTCGACGAACAGCTGCGCACCAGCATTCCCGGGGTGTACGCCGGCGGCGATTGCGTCAGCCTCGGCCAGGACCTCACCGTGCAGGCGGTGCAACACGGCAAGCTGGCCGCCGAAGCCATGCACGCCCAACTCATGTTGACTGTGGAGGCTGCGTAATGGCCGATCTCTCGATTGTGTTCGCCGGTATCAAGGCCCCCAACCCGTTCTGGCTGGCCTCCGCGCCGCCCACCGACAAAGCCTACAACGTGGTCCGCGCCTTCGAAGCCGGCTGGGGCGGCGTGGTGTGGAAAACCCTGGGCGAAGACCCGGCGGCGGTCAACGTGTCGTCACGCTACTCGGCGCACTACGGCGCCAACCGGGAAGTGCTGGGCATCAACAATATCGAGCTGATCACCGACCGCTCGCTGGAGATCAACCTGCGGGAAATCACCCAGGTGAAAAAGGACTGGCCCGACCGTGCACTCATCGTGTCGCTGATGGTGCCGTGCGTCGAGGAGTCCTGGAAAAACATCCTGCCGCTGGTTGAAGCCACGGGTTGCGACGGCATCGAGCTGAACTTCGGCTGCCCCCACGGCATGCCCGAACGCGGCATGGGCGCGGCGGTGGGCCAGGTGCCGGAGTACGTGGAACAGGTGACGCGCTGGTGCAAGACGTACTGCTCGCTGCCAGTGATCGTCAAGCTCACCCCGAACATCACCGATATCCGCGTGGCGGCACGGGCGGCGTACCGCGGCGGTGCGGATGCGGTGTCACTGATCAACACCATCAACTCCATCACCAGTGTGGACCTGGAGCGCATGGTTGCCCTGCCTGTAGTCGGCACCCAAAGCACCCACGGCGGTTACTGCGGTTCAGCGGTGAAGCCGATTGCGCTGAACATGGTCGCCGAAATCGCCCGCGACCCGCAGACCGAAGGCCTGCCGATCTGCGGCATTGGCGGCATCGGCAACTGGCGCGATGCGGCGGAGTTCGTCGCCCTGGGCTGCGGCGCGGTGCAGGTGTGCACGGCGGCAATGCTGCATGGGTTTCGCATTGTGGAGGAAATGAAGGACGGGCTGTCGCGCTGGATGGACAGCCAGGGTTACACCAGCCTGCAGGAGTTCTCCGGGCGAGCGGTGGGCAACACCACGGATTGGAAGTACCTGGATATCAACTACCAGGTGATCGCCAGGATCGATCAGGCCGCCTGCATTGGCTGCGGGCGTTGCCATATCGCCTGCGAAGACACCTCGCACCAGGCCATTGCCAGCCTGAAACAGGCGGATGGCACACATAAATATGAGGTGATCGACGATGAGTGCGTGGGCTGCAACCTATGCCAGATCACCTGTCCGGTGGCCGATTGCATCGAGATGGTACCGATAGACACCGGCAAGCCGTTTTTGAATTGGACGCAGGATCCGAGGAATCCCTACCGGGAGGCTGTGTAGGCCTTTAGACCGGCATCGGGGGCAAGCCCCCTCCCACATTCGACCGCATTCTTTCAGGTGAAATGCAGTCAGGTGTGGGAGGGGGCTTGCCCCCGATGAGGCCCTCAACCCCAACAGAGATCAAGGCTCCAACCCAATCCCCCGCAAAATCACACTGGTCACCGTCTGGATCGCCTTCTCGAACTGCATATCCGACAACGGCTGGTGATCATTCAAGATTTTTACCTGGTGATCAAAGTCCGCATAGTGCTGGGTCGAGGCCCAGATCATGTACAGCAGGCTCGATGGTTCCACCGGCAGGATGCGTTTGTCCTCCACCCATTGGCGAATTTTCGCTTCCTTCATCTTGGCCCAGTCGTACAGGCTTTCATCCAGCGCCTCACCCAAGGTCGGCGCGCCGTGGATGATTTCGTTGGCCCAGACTTTCGAACCATACGGCCGCGTGCGCGAGCGCTGCATCTTGGCGCGGATGTAGCTGCTGAGCACCACCCGGGGGTCATCGAAGGTCTCGAAGCTCAGGGCGTCCTGCTTCCACACTTCCAGCAGGTCGAACAGCACGGCGCTGTACAGCTCGCTCTTGGTGGTGAAGTAGTAATGCAGGTTGGAGCGCGGCAGTTGCACTTCTTCAGCGATGTCGGCCATGGCGGTGCTGCCGTAGCCTTTTTCGGCGAAGATTTTCTCCGCGGCCAGCAGGATTTTTTCGACGTTGACCCGACGAATTCCGATCTTGTGATTGCCCATAAGGGCTCCCTGACAACAACTTGGCTTAAAGACTACCATCGGCTCTAGATCGGGGCGACAGGCCATAGTGAAACTTCTGACGCGAACCTTTCCCCCGGAAATCGGATTGGTTAGGATCGCGGTCCCCATGAAGGATCATTGCAATGACTATTCGACCTCGTGTGGCTACCGACGACACCGTGCTGGGAGCACTGTGGGAACGCTCGGTGCGCGCCACCCATGACTTCCTCCCCGAGGATGACATTCAACGTTTGCTGCCCCTGGTACGCGACACCTACCTGCCGATGCCTGCCCTGGAAGTGTGGGTGTATGAAGATCAACAAGGCATCGCCGGTTTTATCGGTACCGGCGGGAACAATGTGGAGATGCTGTTTATCGACCCCGAGCGTCGTGGCCAGGGCATCGGCCGCCAGTTGCTGGACCACGCCCGTGCCCGTCACGACACGCTCACCGTCGATGTAAACGAACAAAACCCACAAGCTGTGGGGTTCTACCTGCACTATGGTTTTATCCAGGTCGCGCGCTCGCCGCTGGATGGCGAAGGCAAGCCCTTTCCCTTGCTGCACATGGCTCTACCGACTCCCTGACCCCGAAGGTATTGAACAATGTTGATCAAGAAAAGCCTCACCACCCTCGCCCTGCTCGCTTCCTTGCTCGGCGCCTCGGCAGCGTTTGCCCATGCCCACCTCAAGGGTGCGGAGCCAGCGGCCGACAGCAGCGTCGCTGCGCCCAAGGACCTGCGCCTGACCTTCAGCGAAGGCGTCGAAGCCACCTTCACCAAGGTGTCCCTGAGCAAGGACGGCACCGAAGTCGCGATCAAGGGCCTGGAAACGCCGGACGCCGACAAGAAAGTGCTGGTGGTCACCCCGGCCGCCCCGTTGGCCGCCGGTACCTACAAAGTGGTGTGGAACGCGGTCTCGGTCGACACCCACAAGAGCAACGGCGAATACAGCTTCAAGGTCGGCCAGTAACCCATGGCTACCCTGCTGGTGCTGTGCCGTTTCCTGCATTTCAGCGTCGTGTTGTTGATGTTCGGGGCCTGCGCATTCAGGCCCTGGCTGCTCGGCGCTGCACCGCAACCGGCGCTGGACCGGCAACTTGAGCGGATCACCCAGGGGTTGGCCTGGCTGGGGCTGGGCTCCGGTCTCGCCTGGCTGTTGCTGATCACCGCGAGCATGGCCGGCCGCTGGGACGCGGCATTGCAGCCGGCCACCGTACAGCTGGTGCTGGGCAAGACCTTCTTTGGCCAGGTGTGGGTGTGGCATCTGTTGCTGAACCTGCTGCTGGTGATCGTGTTGGTCAAACCATGGCCGATGATGCGCCTGCCAGTGATCGCACTGCTGCTGGCGACACTGGCACCGGTCGGCCATGGCGCCATGCTGGACGGACTCAGCGGCAGGTTGCTGATCCTCAATCAGGTGGTGCACCTGGTGTGTGTCGGTGCCTGGCTCGGCGGGTTGCTGCTGCTGGTGTTGATCCTGCGCCAATCCCCGCCTGTTGCGCTGGAGCCGATCCTGCGACGGTTCAGCGGTGTGGGTTATGGCCTGGTCGCCGGCTTGCTGGTGACTGGCTTGATCAACGTGCGTGTACTCACCGGGCAACTGTGGCCTACACCGTTGTTCAACGGGTTCGCCCTGATCCTGTTGATCAAGGTGCTGCTGGTGCTGGGCATGTTGGCCCTGGCGCTGCTGAACCGGCTGCGTATCGAGCGCTGTGAAGAACGCCTGGGCAGCCTGAAGGCCAGCGTGAAGCTGGAGTGGGTGCTGGGGATTGCCGCCGTCGCCGCCGTTTCCCTCCTGGGCACCTTGCCGCCGATGCTCATGGTTGACTGAAACACACCGTCATCGGGGGCAAGCCCCCTCATACATTGAACCTCCACACCGAGCAGGTCATCGTATAACTTCTACTTGACAGCGCCTGAAAACCTCGCAAATATCGCACTCAATGTTGTACGACAACGTATGACAAATAATAAAAACAACAAAAGAAAGGGAGCTTCACTGTGAGTTCACTCGCCCGCAATTCCTCCGTTCGCCTGGGTGTTATCGGCCTCGGCAGCCTGGCCTTCACCTTGCCCCTCGCCGCTTCGGCAGAAGGCTTCGTCGACGATGCCAAAGCCACGCTCAACCTGCGCAACGCCTACTTCAACCGCAACTTCACCAACCCGAGCAACCCTCAGGGCAAGGCCGAAGAGTGGACACAGAACTTCATCCTCGATGCCAAGTCCGGCTACACCACAGGCACGGTGGGCTTCGGTATTGATGTGCTGGGCCTGTATTCGCAAAAGCTCGATGGCGGTAAAGGCACCGGCGGTACGCAGTTGCTGCCGATCCACAGCGATGGCCGCCCGGCCGACAATTTCGGCCGCCTGGGCGTAGCACTGAAAAGCAAATTATCGAAGACTGAATTGAAGGTCGGCGAGTGGATGCCAGTGCTGCCGATCCTGCGCTCCGACGATGGCCGTTCCCTGCCCCAGACCTTCCGTGGCGGCCAGGTCACGTCTAATGAGATCGCCGGCCTGACCCTCTACGGCGGGCAATTTCGCGGCAACAGCCCGCGCAATGACGCGAGCATGGAAGACATGTTCATGAACGGCAAGGCCGCGTTCACCTCCGACCGTTTCAACTTCGGTGGCGGCGAATACAGCTTCAACGACAAGCGCACCCAGGTCGGTGTGTGGTACGCCGAACTCACCGACATCTATCAGCAACAGTATTTCAACCTGACCCACAGCCAACCCGTGGGCGACTGGACCCTGGGCGCCAACCTCGGCTTTTTCACCGGCAAGGAAGATGGCAGCGCGCTGGCCGGCGACCTCGACAACAAGACCGCTTTCGCCCTGCTCTCGGCCAGGTACAACGGCAACACCTTCTATGTAGGCCTGCAAAAACTCACCGGCGACAGCGTGTGGATGCGGGTCAATGGCACCAGTGGCGGCACCCTGGCCAACGACAGCTACAACGCCAGCTACGACAACGCCAAGGAGAAATCCTGGCAGGTGCGCCATGACTTCAACTTCGTGGTGCTCGGCATTCCGGGGCTGACCCTGATGAACCGCTACATCAGCGGCAGCAACGTGCACACCGGGGCGATCACCGATGGCAAGGAATGGGGCCGCGAATCAGAGTTGGCCTACACCGTACAGAGCGGTGCACTCAAGGACTTGAACGTGCGCTGGCGCAACTCGACCATGCGTCGGGACTTCAGCAATAACGAGTTCGACGAGAACCGGCTCTTTATCAGCTACCCGATTTCGCTGCTGTAGGTTTCGGGCCGGGCGCAGACGTCGAGTCAATGCATATCCCGCATTTGAAACCCCATCGCCTGTATTAGCGTTGACAACCCAGGGAATCCCTAACGATACTTCGATATAGTCATACGACAACCTACAACAACAATGGAACCCTCATGACCACTTCCACAACCACGCCTGTTCCATTCAACCGCCTGCTGCTCACCGGTGCCGCCGGCGGCCTCGGCAAAGTCCTGCGCGAGCGCCTGCGCCCCTACGCCAACGTGCTGCGCCTGTCGGACATCGCCAACATGGCGCCGGCCGCCGACGCGTCCGAAGAAGTGCAGACCTGCGACCTTTCCGACAAGCAAGCCGTGCACCACCTGGTGGAAGGCGTCGACGCCATCCTGCACTTCGGCGGCGTCTCGGTTGAGCGTTCGTTCGAAGAAGTGCTCGGCGCCAATATCTGCGGGATTTTCCATATCTACGAAGCCGCCCGCCGCCAAGGCGTGAAGCGTGTGATCTTCGCCAGTTCCAACCATGTGATCGGCTTCTACAAGCAGGGTGAACAGCTCGACGCCCACTCGCCGCGCCGCCCGGACAGCTACTACGGCTTGTCCAAGTCCTACGGCGAAGACATGGCCAGTTTCTACTTCGACCGCTATGGCATCGAGACCGTGAGCATCCGCATCGGCTCGTCGTTCCCGGAGCCGCAGAACCGCCGGATGATGCACACCTGGCTGAGTTTCGATGACCTCACACAGTTGCTGGAGCGTGCGCTGTACACGCCCAACGTCGGCCATACCGTGGTGTACGGCATGTCGGATAACCTCGACACCTGGTGGGACAACCGCTACGCCGCGCACCTGGGCTTTGCGCCCAAGGACAGCTCGGAAGTGTTCCGCGCCCAGGTCGAGACCCAGCCACCCGTGGCCGCCGATGACCCGGCCAAGGTCTACCAGGGTGGCGCGTTCTGCGCGGCCGGGCCATTCGGGGACTGACCATGACCGCTGAATTGATCGTCGACGCCCGCAACGCCGTGGGCGAATGCCCGGTGTGGGTGCCCGAGGAGAACGCACTGTACTGGGTGGATATTCCCAACGGTGGCCTGCAACGCTGGAGTGCTGCCACCGGCCATCTCGCCGCCTGGAAAGCCCCGCAGATGCTCGCCTGTATCGCCCGCACCAATGCCGGCAACTGGGTCGCGGGAATGGAAACCGGCTTCTTCCAACTGACCCCGCACAACGATGGCAGCCTCGACACCACGCCGTTGGCCGGTGTCGAACACCCCCGCGCCGACATGCGCCTGAACGACGGTCGCTGTGATCGCCAGGGCCGCTTCTGGGCCGGCAGCATGGTGCTGAACATGGGCTTGAATGCGGCCGAGGGCATCCTCTACCGCTACGCTTGCGGCGCCGCGCCCCATGCACAACTGGACGGTTTCATCACCCTCAACGGTCTGGCCTTCAGCCCGGATGGCCGTACGATGTACGCCTCGGACTCGCACCCCTTGGTGCAACAGATCTGGGCCTTCGACTACGACACCGACACCGGTACGCCCTCCAACCGCCGCGTCTTCGTGGACATGCACAACTACCTCGGTCGCCCCGACGGCGCGGCGGTAGACGCCGACGGCTGCTACTGGATCTGCGCCAACGACGCCGGCCTGATCCACCGGTTCACCCCCGACGGCCGCCTCGACCGCTCCCTCACCGTACCGGTGAAGAAACCCACCATGTGCGCCTTCGGCGGCAGTCGCCTGGACACCCTGTTCGTCACCTCGATCCGTGACGACCAGAGTCCCCAGTCGCTGTCCGGCGGCGTGTTCGCCCTCAACCCCGGCGTTGTCGGATTGCCGGAGCCCACGTTCACCCTCTAGCTGCATCGCTGTGCCTTGAATACAACAATAACAAGACAGGAGTGACACCCCATGGACTTCAAACGCACCTTGCTCGCCGCTGCATGCTTGACCCTCGCCAGCGCCGCACACGCCCTGGAAATCAAGTTCGCCGACATCCACCCCGCCGGCTACCCCACCGTCGTCGCCGAAGAAAACATGGGCAAGGCCCTGACCAAGGAAAGCAATGGCGAACTGACCTTCAAGTACTTCCCCGGCGGTGTGCTGGGCTCCGAGAAAGAAGTGGTCGAACAGGCCCAGGTCGGCGCGGTCCAGATGACCCGTGTCAGCCTCGGTATCGTCGGCCCGGTGGTGCCGGACGTGAATGTGTTCAACCTGCCGTTCGTGTTCCGTGACCAGGCGCACATGCGCAAGGTCATCGACGGCGAGATCGGCGATGAGATCCTCGCCAAGATCACCGATTCGGAATTCGGCCTGGTGGCCCTGGCCTGGATGGACGGTGGCACGCGCAACCTCTACACCAAGAAACCGGTGCGCAAGATCGAAGACCTCAAGGGCATGAAGATCCGCGTGCAAGGCAACCCGTTATTCATCGAGGCCTTCAATGAAATGGGGGCCAACGGCATTGCCATGGACACCGGCGAGATCTTCAGCGCCCTGCAGACCGGGGTGATCGACGGCGCGGAAAACAACCCGCCGACCCTGCTCGAACACAACCACTTCCAGAACGCAAAGTACTACACCCTCACCGAACACCTGATCTTGCCCGAGCCCATCGTGATGTCGAAAATCACCTGGAACAAGCTCACTCCCGCCCAGCAGGACATGGTGAAGAAAGCCGCCAAGGCCGCCCAGGCGGACGAGCGCGTGCTGTGGGACGCCAAGTCCGCCAGCAGTGAAACCAAGCTCAAGGCCGCCGGCGTGGAATTCATCACCGTCGACAAAAAGCCCTTCTATGACGCCACCGCGCCGGTGCGCGCCAAATACGGCGCGGCTTATGCCGATATCATCAAGCGTATCGACGCCGTTCAGTAACGCCCTCCTTCTCTAGCAAGGCCCGGCGCGGTCGGCATCGACGCGCCCGGTTACGGTGAACGCCATGAAGAATTTACTGCTGCGCATCAACGACCGCCTGTACATGACCTGTATCTGGGTCGCCGGCCTTTCGGTACTGGGGGTTGCGCTGATCATCCCCTGGGGCATCTTCGCCCGCTACGTCCTCGGCACCGGCGCCAGTTGGCCGGAACCCACCGCCATCCTGCTGATGCTGATCTTCACCTTCGTCGGCGCCGCCGCCAGTTACCGCGCGGGTGCGCATATGTCGGTGGCGGTGGTGACTGACCGCCTGCCGCCACGCCAACGCCAGATCGCCGGTATCGTCGCGCAACTGTTGATGGCGACGATCTGCCTGTTCATGGCCGTGTGGGGCACCAAGTTGTGCCTGTCCACCTGGAACCAGTTCATGAGCGCCATCCCCACACTGCGCGTGGGCATCACCTATATGCCAATCCCCATCGGCGGGCTGCTGACCCTGGTGTTCGTGCTGGAAAAACTCCTGCTCGGCGACCAGAGCCAGCGGCGCGTGGTGCGGTTCGACCTGGTGGAAGAAAACGAAGGGGCTGCCTGAAATGGATGCATTGATTCTGTTGGGCAGTTTTATCGCCTTGATCCTGCTGGGCATGCCAGTGGCCTACGCCCTGGGGATGTCGGCACTGATCGGCGCGTGGTGGATCGACATCCCGTTCCAGGCCCTGATGATTCAGGTGGCCGGGGGCGTGAACAAGTTTTCGCTGATGGCGATTCCGTTCTTTGTGCTAGCCGGAGCGATCATGGCCGAGGGTGGCATGTCACGTCGGCTGGTGGCGTTTGCCGGGGTGCTGGTGGGCTTTGTGCGCGGCGGCCTGTCCCTCGTCAATATCATGGCCTCGACGTTTTTCGGCGCCATCTCCGGCTCCTCGGTGGCCGATACCGCCTCGGTCGGCTCGGTGCTGATCCCGGAAATGGAACGCCGTGGGTACCCACGGGAATTTGCCACCGCCGTGACCGTCAGCGGTTCGGTGCAGGCGTTGCTGACGCCACCCAGCCATAATTCGGTGCTCTACTCCCTGGCCGCCGGCGGCACCGTGTCCATCGCCTCGCTGTTCATGGCCGGCGTGGTGCCGGGCCTGTTGATGAGCGCCTGCCTGATGGTGCTGTGCCTGATCTTTGCGAAAAAGCGCAACTACCCCAAGGGCGAAGTCATTCCCCTGAAGCAGGCGCTGAAGATCGCCGCCGATGCCCTCTGGGGCCTGATGGCCATGGTGATCATCCTCGGCGGCATCCTCTCGGGCATCTTCACCGCCACCGAATCGGCCGCGATTGCCGTGCTGTGGGCATTCTTCGTGACCATGTTCATCTACCGCGACTACAAATGGCGCGAGCTGCCCAAGCTGATGCACCGCACGGTGCGCACCATTTCCATCGTGATGATCCTGATCGCCTTCGCCGCCAGCTTCGGCTACATCATGACCCTGATGCAGATCCCGGCGAAGATCACCACGGCGTTCCTGACCCTATCGGACAACCGCTACGTGATCCTGATGTGCATCAACATCATGCTGCTGTTGCTCGGGACGGTGATGGACATGGCGCCGCTGATCCTGATCCTCACGCCGATCCTGCTGCCGGTGGTGCTCGGACTGGGCGTCGACCCGGTGCATTTCGGCATGATCATGCTGGTCAACCTCGGCATCGGCCTGATCACCCCACCGGTGGGCGCGGTGTTGTTCGTGGGCGCCGCAGTGGGCAAGGTGAGCATCGAGAAGACCGTGAAAGCGCTGCTGCCGTTCTATGGGGTGCTGTTCCTGATCCTGATGGCGGTAACCTACATCCCGGCGCTGTCGTTGTGGCTGCCAAGCGTGGTGCTGTGATGCTGATCGAACTGGAAGACAACCTGACCCACCTCACCCTGGCCCCGGCCGTGGGCGCAAGCATCGTCAACTGGCGCGTGCGGGCCAGCGGCCAGCCGTTGTTGCGCCACAGCGACCAACAGGCCCTGGATACGGGCCTGCCGGGCAAACTTGGCTGTTACCCGCTGGCACCCTGGTCCAACCGGATCGCCCAAGGCGGGTTCGATAACCCCGACGGCTGGCTGGCGCTCACGCCGAACAGCATGACCGACCCGCTGCCCATTCATGGGTCGGCCTGGCAACAGGCGTGGCAGGTGGTCAGCCAGTCGGCGGACGAAGTGGTGCTGGAACTGCTGTGCGACACACCGTTCGCCTATCGCGCCGAGCAGCGGTTCTGCTTGCGCGGCGGTGAACTGAGCATCACGTTGCGGGTGACCCATCTGGCGGATAACCCCGCGTGGCATGGCTTGGGATTGCATCCCTACCTGCCGCGCACAGCGCAAACGCGGTTGCAGGCCAAGGCCTCGCAGGTGTGGATGAGTGATGCGTCGAAACTGCCCACGGGGCTGGCACCCGTGCCGGCCGCCTGGGACTTCCAGACGTTGAAGACCTTGCCGGAAGGCCTGGTGGACAATGGCTTTTGCCAGTGGGACGGGCATTGCCTGATCGAGCAGCCAGAGTTGGGCTACACGCTGGAATGCCAGGCCACCGGCGCCGACTACTTTCTGCTGTACTGCCCACCGGGGCTGGGGTTCTTCTGCATCGAACCGGTGAGCCATCCGGTGAATGCCCATCACCTGGCCGGACGGCCGGGCCTGAAACTGCTGGAACACAATCAGTCGGTACAACTCAACTTCAAGCTCAAATACATACAACATGTGGGAGGGGGCTTGCCCCCGATGGCGGTGAATCAGTAACACAGTGGGTAGCTGACACACCGCTATCGGGGGCAAGCCCCCTCCCACAGTTTTGATGTGTGTTGAGTCAGGGTGGAGCGTTTTTCAGGCGCCCGGCAGTGTCGATACTGACGACCACCGACAACCCAGGCCGCAACCGCTCGCTCTCGGCCTGGTTCGGATCTACGGTGATCCGCACCGGCACGCGCTGGGCGATCTTCACGAAGTTGCCGGTGGCGTTGTCCGCCTGCAACAGGCTGAACTCCGAACCGGTGGCCGGGGAAATATGCTGCACCGTGCCGTGGAATTTGCGGTGGTTCAAGGCATCTACCGTGAAGGTCACCGGCTGGCCGACCTGCACGTTGTCCATCTGGGTTTCCTTCATGTTGGCAATCACCCACAGCTGCGGCGGCACCAGCGCCATCAGTTGCGCGCCGGAGTTGACGTAGGCCCCCAGGCGCACGCCAATCTGCCCCAACTGACCGTCACGCGGCGCAGTGATGCGGGTGTTGGACAGGTCGATACGCGCCAGCTCCACCGCGGCCTCGGCACTCGCTACGGCAGCTTCCAGGGAGCCACGGTTGACGATCACTGTCTGCAGGTCCTGTCGTGCGATTTCCAGGCTGGCCTGGGCCTGGGCCACGGCGGCGATGGTCTGTGCATTGGCGGCGCGGGTCACGTCCAGCTCGCGCCTGGACACTGAGCCGTCGCTGATCAGTTCTTCATTGCGGCGCAAATCGGCCGTGCTTTTGCGGGCTTGTGCCTGGCTGTCCACCAAGGCTGCCTGGCGCAGCTTGATGGTGGCTTCGGCGCTGTTGCGCTGCTGCACCACATTCGCCAGCGAGGCCTTCTGCACCGCCAGTTGCGCCAGCGCCTGGTCCAGGCGCTGTTTGTAGATGCGATCGTCGAGGCGCACCAGCAGGTCACCGGCCTTGACGTATTGGAAGTCCTGCACCGGCACTTCGAACACATAGCCGCTCAGTTGCGGGCCGATGATCGTCACCTGCCCACGCACCAGGGCGTTCTCGGTGGTTTCCACGGCGCTGCTGAACGGCGGCAACTGCCAGGCATACAACACGATCAGCACCCCGACAATGGCAATCGCGGCAAACCCCAGCGATGAGACGATGCGCACCCGCAGGGAACGTGGCTCGGTGACCGAGGCGCCTGGCGGCGTGGTGCCTTCCGGGGTGGCGGCGATGGCGTTGGTGGTCGTGGTGGTGGTGGAAGTCGGTTCGGTCATGAAGAAGCGCCGCTGGGTTGAACGGGAGGGGCTGCTGTTTTGGTCGTGCTCATCAGCCACAGGCTGCGGATAAAGATCCAGATCATGGTCAGTATCGCGATGATCGCGATCAGCATGAAGACATCGTTGTAGGCCATCACGTTCGCCTCGCGGGTCGCCGCCGTGGCCAGGCTGCGAATGCCCATGAGGTTGCGCAACTCGGGGTCGGCGACAATGCCGCCATAGGCCGAACCGCCGCTCGATACCCGCGCGGCCACACGCGGATCGAGCAGGGTCAGATGCTCGACGATCATGCTGGAATGGTACTTCTCGCGCACGATCTGGAACGTGCCCAGCAACGCCGCGCCAATCAGGCCGCCGAGGTTCTGGCAGATACCGAACATCACCGAGAAACTCACCAGGTTGCGCGGGTTGGCCAGCACGTTCCTGGTGCCCAGCACCATGGTCGGCCCCAGGAAGAATGTACCGCCGAAGCCTAGCAGGAACTGGCTGACATACAGGTTCTGCGGCCGGGTCAGGTTGCTGGAAAAACTGTCCATCACCGACCCGGTGGCCATCAGTGCCAGGGAAATCACCAGCGGCATCAACAGGTGCGCCGGGTTGATGGTCAACGCACTCACCGCCAGCCCGGCAATCGCCCCCGCCAGCATCACCACGTACAGGGTGTGCATCTGCTGGTAGCTCATGTTCAACATCTGCATGAAACCCACGGCGCCGGTGGACTGCTCGGACAGCACCATGCGGATCAGGATCACCGCCAGCGCCAGGCGGATCATCACGCCGCTGCCCAGCCAGCGGGTCATCAGCATCGGGTTGGCGCGGTTATGCTCGATGGCCAGCCCGGCCATGATCAGCACCAGGGAACAGGCCGAGGCGATGCCGATCCACGGTGCTTCCAGCCACCAGTCGATGCGGCCCAGGGACAGCACGGCGCAGAGCAAGGCGACACCGGTGGCAAGGATGGCGAAGGTGAGGAAGTCGAGTTTCTCGAAGGTCTTGAAGCGGTCGCCGGGCGGGAGTTTAAGCAGGAATACGCAGCCCAGGCAGATCAGCGCCATGCCCAGTTCAAACAGATACAACCCGCGCCATTCAGCAATTTGCAGCAAGTCTTCGGAGAACAGGCGCGCCAGTGGCAACGCCAACTGCGCCGTACCCAACCCCAGCACCAGGGACTTCAAGCGCCACTTGGCCGGGAACGCCTGGATCATGTAGTACAAACCCAACGAACTCAGCGCCGCCCCCACCATGCCATGGGCCGCGCGCACCGCGATGGCCGAGCTGAGGTCGTTGACGAACAAGTGGCCGAAAGTCACCAAGGCGTACAGCACCAGGAACACCTCGGTAAATGCACGCAGCCCGAACTGCTGGCGGAACTTCACCAGCAGCAGGTTCATGCACACGTTGGTCATCACATAGGCGGCGGGCAGCCAGGCCATTTCAGCGGTGGTCGCGCCGAGTGCGCCTTGCAGGTATTGCAGGTTGGCGATGACCAGTGCGTTTCCCAACCCACCGGTAATCGCCACCAGCACGCCCACCATCGCGAACAGCCAACGCTTGTGCGTCGGGTGCAGCGGCGTAGACGGCGAACCGGGCAGGCTCGGGCGCTCGTGGGGCTCCCAGGTGTGGGGGGTGTATTTGTTCATTCGATGACTCAGGTAAACCCATACTCAGAGACAGTAAACCTGAGCGGAGTTCATCTTGCCATGTCGAGGGCATAATTGATGCGAAGAACCTGAAATGTACGAGGGCAAGTCGACTTGTCGCCCTGCCCCGCTGGGATGTCCTGTGTATTCAGATCCAGCCGAGCCAACTCCAGTAGGTCGCAGCGAATACCAGCATCAACAGGTAGCCAACCAGCGTCACCAGAACCCCCACCTTGGCGAACTGCCGCGCCGTGAACGTCCCGGTCCCCAGGCACACCATGTTCTGCGGTGCATTGATCGGCAGGATAAACCCGTAGCTCATCACAAACCCCAGGAGCATGGTCATGCCCAACCGGCTGAAATCCCCCGGCAAGGTCTGCAACACCGCGATCAGGATCGGCAACAGCGCCGAGGTCAACGCGGTGGCGCTGGCGAAGCCCAGGTGGATCAGGATCAGGAACGCACCAAGAATCGCAAACACACCCAGCGGCCCCACCTGGTCAAGCCCGGTATGCGCCACCACTTGCGCGCCCAGCCATTGCCCGGCCTGGGTGGTCAGCAGCGCCGTTCCCAAGCTGATGCCTACCCCGAACACGATCACCGTTCCCCACGGAATGCGCGACTGCACATCCTTCCAGGTCATCACGCCGATACCCGGCAATAACAGGAACACCAGGCCGGCGTAGGTGGTCGAGGTGGTGTCGAAACTGTGCAGTCGCCCTTCCGTGGCCCAGGCCAGTAGCAGCAACACCGAAACGCTCAACAGGCGCTTCTGCGCGCCGGTCATCGGCCCTATCTCCACCAGCGACTGCGCCACCGCCTCTTTACCGCCGGGGATGCTGTCGGTCTCCGGCGGCAGCAACTTGAGCACGAGGAACAGCAACACCGCCGACATGATCAACGCCCACGGCGCGCCGGCAATCAGCCAGTCGATCCACGACACGCGCTGGCCAAGCATCTTGTCCATGAAACCGACGGTGAGCAGGTTCTGCGCGGCGGCGGTCTGGATGCCGACGTTCCAGATGCTGGTGCCCTGGGCCACCACGATCATGATGCCAGCGGCGATATTCGAGCGTTTGTCCACGCCGAACGCGGCGATCACGCCCATCATGATCGGCACCACGCAGGCACTGCGCGCCGTGGCGCTGGGTACCACGAGGCTGAGCAGCACCGTCACCGCAATCGCCCCCAGCAGGATGCGCCGGGTGCTGGTGCCGACCCGGCTAAGGGTCACCAAGGCGATACGCCGGTCCAGGCCGGTGTGGGTCATGGCTGCTGCGATAAACAGCGCCCCGGCCACCAGCGCCAGCGCCGGGTTGGAAAACCCGGTGAGCGCCATGCTGATCGCCGGGCTGGTGCCGATCACATGCGCGGTGTCCTGCAACGACGGCGCGGTGCCCAGCAGAAAGGCCATCAGCGACGTGATCATGATCGCACTGGCTTCATAGGACACCGCTTCAGTGATCCACACCACCACGGCAAACGCGAGGATCGCCAGCATGCGGTGCCCGGCGACCGGCAAGTCGGCGGGCACCGGCAACAGCAGCACCCCGGCCATCACCAACACGGCGACGACCAGGCCCAGGGGTAATTTGAAAGATGCCGCACTCATGGGCCACTCCAAGGCTCTAGATCAGGCCTTGAGCATGGGCTAAAAGCACCTGCGACGTGTTGACCTAGGCCAACAACTGGCTCAACACGGCCCGCAACTTGCCGGGCTTGACCGGTTTGTTCAGCAACGGCGCTTCCAGCCGGCGCAACGCCCTACGGCACTGGTCGGTGCGGTCGGCGCTAATGATCACGGCCGGGATGTTCAGTTCGAAATGCTCACGCAGGTGCTTGACCACCGCACACCCCACCACCCCATGGTCGAGGTGATAATCGGCCAGGATCAGTTCCGGCGCCCTGCCCTCCAACGCCAGCAACGCTCCGGCCTGGTCGGTGGCGGTGACCACATCACAGCCCCATTGCCCGAGTAGCGCGCGCATGCTGTCGAGGATGCTCACCTCGTTGTCGATCACCAGCAGACGCCGTCCCGGCAGCGGGTTGCCGGTGGTCGGCTGGGCCGGCAACTGGCTGATCGGCAGAGGGACCTCGTTGCTCAACGGCACCTCGATACTGAACATCGAGCCCCGTCCCGGCCACGAGCGTACGGCAATCGGGTAAGCCAGGATTTCGGCGATCCGCTCGACAATCGCCAGCCCCAGCCCAACGCCTTTACGGTCCGCAGCACGGCCGACGTCGAGCTGGTTGAACTCGAGGAAGATCGCCTCCAGCCGGTCCTCAGCAATCCCGCGCCCGGTGTCCCAGACCTCCAGGCGCAGGCAATCGCCCCGCTTGCGCGCGCCCAACAGGATGCAACCTTCGTCGGTATAGCGGCAGGCATTGCTGAGGAAGTTACGCAAGATCCGCGTCAGCAATCGCAAGTCGGTGCTGATCGCATAGCAGCCGGTGTGCACCCGCAGGTTCAACCCGGCCGCCTGGGCCACCGACTGGAACTCCGAGACCAGCGGCGCGAACAATTCGTCGAGGCGGTACAGCGCCACATCTGGCTTGACCGCCGCCTGGTCGAGCCGCGAGATGTCCAGCAAGTCGGTGAGCAAGTCCTCGGCGCCCTCCAGCGCCTGGTGCGTGCGCTCCACCAGCACCTGCTCGACGCTGGGCAACGACCGTTCACGCAAGGTGGCGATCAACAAGCGTGCGGCATTCAGCGGTTGCAACAGGTCGTGGCTGGCGGCGGCGAGGTATTTGTCCTTGCTGCGGTTGGCGGCCTGGGCGGCGTCGCGGGCGTCGCGCAGGTCCTGTTCGATCTGCTCGCGCTGGGCGATCTGCTGTTGCAGGTTGTGGTTGGCTTCCAACAGTTCGTCGGTGCGTGCGGCGACCCGCTGCTCCAACTCGTCATTGAGACGGATATAGCGCTTGCGCTCAGCCTCCAGCTCATCCAGCCGCGCCGTGAGTTCCGGGTAATGGCTCTTGCGCGCCGACTGGTCGCCCAGCCCCAGCAACCCGGCGAGTGCGCGCTGCTGGTCGTCAGAGAGCTTCGCCATAGACGACCTCGACGTCACGCTGGCTCGACTCTCTCGGGTTGGTGAGGATGCACGGATCCCCCATCGCATGCTGGGACAGGAACGGAATATCCGCCACGCGCACACCATGCAGGCCCAGGGTTTCGTGGAAGCCGATGGCCCGCTTGAGCGCTATCAAATGCTCCACCAGCCGCCCGCAGATCTGCCGGTGATTGAGGCCGCGACAGTCGATACCAAACGTCTCGGCAATCACCTTGAAACGCTCCGGCGCCGAGCTGTAGTTGAACGCCACCACATGCTCCACCAGCACCGCGTTGCACAGCCCATGGGGCAGGTCGAGGAAGCCGCCGAGGCTGTGGGACATGGCGTGCACTGCGCCGAGGATCGCGTTGGAAAACGCCAACCCGGCCTGCATGCTGCCGAGCATGATCTTCTCGCGCAGGGCGATATCCGTGGGGTTGGCGATCATCTGCACCAGGTTGCCGTTGATCAGGCGCATCGCCTCCAGCGCATGGGGGTCGGTGAGTGGGCCGTGGCCGGTGGAAACGAACGCCTCGATAGCATGCACCAATGCGTCGATGCCGGTGCAGGCGGACAGGAACGGGTCCATGCTGGCCGTGGTTTCCGGGTCGATCAGCGACACATCCGGCACTACCGCCTTGCTGACGATAGAGAACTTCATGCGTTCCTGCTGGTTGGAAATGATCACGAACTGCGAGACATCCGCCGAGGTGCCGGCGGTGGTGGGGATCAGGATCAGCGGCGGGCTGGGCACGCGAAGGGTGTCGACGCCCTCGAACTCAAGAATGCTGCGCCCGTGGGCCACCACGATGCCGATGGCCTTGCCGCAGTCCATCGGGCTGCCGCCGCCGATGGCTACGATCACGTCGCAGTGGTGTTCGCGGTACACCTCGGCGCCGGTCATCACTTCTTCGACACGCGGATTGGGCGAGACGGCGCTGTACAGGCAGTAGTCGATGCCGAGGGCTTGCAGGCTGGCTTCCACATCGGCCACCCAACCGGCGGCGATCACGCCAGGGTCGCTGACCACCAGCACCTTGCGCGCGCCGAAGGTCTTGGCGTAGTTACCGACGTTGTGCCGGCAACCGGCTCCAAAGATGATTTCAGGCGAGACGAATTTACGCAGGAGGCTCAGATTTGGGCTCATTGGAAAGCCTGTTTTTATTATTTTGGAAGAATGCGCTCCACACTAACCGATCCGGCTGCGAATGCAATCAGACCAAAGAGGCATCCTTCCGACAGCTCCCGCGATCAACGGCTGGCGAAGTACATGGTCACTTCGAAGCCGATACGCAGGTCGGTAAACGCAGGTTTGGTCCACATGGGGGCAGTCCTCTTGTTGTTCCGGAAAATTCCGGTGGGGTCATTAATGCATGGGGGAGATGGGGCAGCGAATGCTACTTTCGAAGTATCAAGCGCACTGCATTAGTCGCGAATGTACAGAGGCCAAAATGTGGGAGGGGGCTTGCCCCCGATGGCAGCGGGTCAGTCAACATTTATGTCAATGACACACCGCTATCGGGGGCAAGCCCCCTCCCACAGGGGACCGCGTTGCAATCAGAGGGTCAGAAGAAGCCCAGCGGGTTGATGTCGTAGCTCACCAGCAGGTTCTTGGTCTGCTGGTAGTGATCCAACATCATCTTGTGGTTTTCACGCCCGACGCCCGATTTTTTGTACCCGCCAAACGCCGCATGCGCCGGGTACAGGTGATAACAGTTGGTCCACACCCGACCCGCCTTGATCGCCCGGCCCATGCGGTAGGCGCGGTTGATGTCGCGGGTCCACAGGCCGGCGCCCAGGCCGAACTCGCTGTCATTGGCAATCGCCAGGGCTTCGGCCTCGTCCTTGAAGGTGGTCACGCCCACCACCGGGCCGAAGATTTCCTCCTGGAACACACGCATCTTGTTGTGGCCCTTGAGCAGGGTCGGTTGGATGTAATAGCCGCTGGACAGGTCGCCTTCCAGGCGCTCGGCCGCGCCGCCGGTGAGCAGCACCGCGCCCTCTTCCTGGGCGATCTTGAGGTAGGACAGGATCTTGTCGTATTGCTGCTCCGAGGCCTGGGCGCCGACCATAGTCTCGGTGTCCAGCGGGTTGCCGCGCTTGATCTTGACGATCTTCTTCATCACCTCGGCCATGAACGGCTCGTAGATCGACTCCTGCACCAGCGCCCGCGAGGGGCAGGTGCACACTTCGCCCTGGTTGAAGAACGCCAGCACCAGACCTTCGGCCGCCTTTTCGATAAACGCAGGCTCGGCGCTCATGATGTCTTCGAAGAAGATGTTCGGCGACTTGCCGCCCAGCTCCACGGTGGACGGGATGATGTTCTCGGCCGCCGCGTGCATGATGTGCGCGCCCACCGGGGTGGAGCCGGTAAAGGCGATCTTGGCGATGCGCTTGCTGGTAGCCAGGGCCTCCCCGGCTTCGCGGCCAAAACCTTGCACGATGTTCAGCACGCCGGGCGGCAGCAGGTCGCCGATCAGCTCGGCAAACACCATGATCGACAAAGGCGTCTGCTCGGCCGGCTTGAGCACGATGCAGTTACCGGCGGCGAGTGCCGGCGCGAGTTTCCACGCCGCCATCAGCAATGGGAAGTTCCACGGGATGATCTGCCCGACCACGCCCAATGGTTCGTGAAAATGATAAGCCGCTGTGTGCTCGTTGATCTCGGCGGCCCCGCCTTCCTGGGCACGGATGCACCCGGCGAAGTAGCGGAAATGGTCAACGGCCAGGGGCACGTCGGCGTTGAGGGTTTCGCGCACGGCCTTGCCGTTGTCCCAGGTCTCGGCCACAGCCAGCACTTCCAGGTTCTGCTCGATACGGTCGGCGATTTTCAGCAGCACCAGGGCGCGGTCCTGGGCCGAGGTCTTGCCCCAGGCATCGGCGGCGGCGTGGGCGGCGTCAAGGGCCTTATCGACATCGGCGGCGCTGGAACGCGGGAACTCGGCGATGACTTCACCGGTGACCGGCGAGGTATTGGTGAAGTACTCACCCTTGAGCGGCGCGACGAACTCACCGCCGATGTAGTTGCCGTAGCGCGGCTTGAAGCTGACGATGGCGCCGGGGGTGCCAGGTTGGGCGTAGATCATGGTGAGGCCTCTGCTTATTGTTGGGTGTTGATGGGCTGCATCTGGGTGCGTTCGTAGTGGGGGTACAGGTGGGTCACGCTGCGGGTCAGTTCATAGCGGCTCAGGTTGATGCCCGCGAATCGCTCGGGGATAGGGCTGCGGATCAGCTCGGGCATGTCGCTGCCATGGGCTGCCCCGTCGCGTAGCAATTGATCGAGCCAGGTGAGGTAGTCACGCATCTGTTCGAAGGGTTTGGCGTCGGTCGCAATGGGGCCGTGGCCGGGCACGATCAGGGTCCAGGGCAAGCCTTGTAGGGTGGCGATATCCGCCAGCCAGATCGCCAGCCCCGGTGAGTGGGGCGTGGTGAGTGCGCGCTGGTAGAACACCAGGTCGCCGGCAAACAGCACGCCGGTCCTGCGGTCGAGGATCGCCAGGTCGGCGCCGGTATGGCCGCGCAGGTGCAGCAGTTGCAGGTCGTGGCTGCCGAAGGTTTTCACCCCCGCTTGCAGGGCTTCGGTGGGCAACACCACTTCGGTGCCGCGCATCCAGTCACCCACCATGCGGTACAGGTTCTCGGCCATGCTGTCGCCCTGCTCATGCAGCAAATCCTTGGTGCCGGCCACGGCGCCAATCGGTACATCCCTGAAGGCTTGGTTGCCCAGGGCGTGGTCGGGATGGTGGTGCGTCAGCAGCACCTGGATCACCGGTTTGTCGGTGACACGGGCGATGGCCTGGCGCAGGGCTTCGCCGTAGCGCCTGGACGGCCCGGTGTCGATCACCACCACGCCGGGCTCGGTGACGATGAACCCGACATTGACGATATTGCCGCCATTGTCCCTGGTGAAGTTGTCGGTGCTGCCTTCCAGCAGCCAGGTGTTATCGGCGATCAACCGAGGTTTGAGGACGTAATCCAGGTCCGCCAGCACCGGCAGGCTGAACAGCAGCAGCCACAGCACAATCCAGCGCAGGCTCATGGGATGGCCGCCTCGAACTGGTTGCCGCTGGTGTCGCGCAGGGTCAGGCGCGTGGGCTCGCGGCCTTCGATGTCGAAGGCCAGGCTGGGGTTTTCGCTGACGGCGGGGAACAGTTCCAGGCGTGCCAGCAGTTGGTTATCTGCGCCACGCAGCTCGGCCTGGTGGATAAAGAATTCGGGAATGCCGCTGATCATGCCATTATCCATCGGATGGGCAACTTGCAGTTTCACGCGGCTGAACTCGGCACGCGGGTAACGGCCGCCGAGCACTTCGCCTAGGTGCTCTTCCCAGCCGGGTTGGGTGCGCACCACGCTGGGCGCGGTGCAGCCGCCACCGGCGGCATCGATCAGGGCCGAGCCGACATGCCACATGCCATCCCGGGTGAGCACCGCTGCACGCAACGGCGTGGCCTGTTCGATACGAATCCGCAGCGACAGCCACGGCAGTACTGGCCCCAACGGCTGGAAATCGACGATCTGCGGCAGCGGGTTCAACTCGGCCCAGGCAAGGATCTTCACCACGTCCCCCTTGAAGGCGCGGGCGTCGATCTCCAGCGGCACCTGGCGCGCATCCTCGGCGAACGGCGGCGCCAGGAGCTTCACCCGCTCGTCGAACACAAACGCTGCATTGTCGAGCAAGCGCTGGTGATAATAGGCCCACATCACCGAGGGCACCGGGTCGACGGGCGCGCCCCAGGCCAGCATCGGCACACAGCACAGCCACCACCCGCGCAGGCCCATGGCTTACTCCTCGACGTGCACGCTGTCGAGGTAGGTGCGCACCGCCCACAGGGCTTCCTGGCTGAGGTAGTCGGCCATTTTCGGCATGTACACCCGGCCATCGCGCACGGCGCCGTGGCGCACACGTTCCACGAACCATTCATCGCCGGCGTCGCCGGCATCGAGCATGCGCAGGTCGGGGGCGATGCCACCGGACTTGGCTTCCAGGCCATGGCACGCCGCGCAGTTCTGGTTATAGGCCGACGCACCGACCTCCACCGCTTTGTCATGTTCGGGCGTGGTGCGATAGGGGTTGGTGGCGGCCCAGCCATCGGCGTCCAGCGGCACGCCGGCGTCCTTGATCGGGGTGAGGCCTTTGGTTTCCACGGCGGTGGGCGTCACGTTGCCGTGAGCCCAGGCGGATCCACTACTGATTGCACCGGCGAGCAGGCAGGCGGTAATCAAGGCGTTGCGTTTTGTTGTCATTATTTTTCCCTCGGGAGTGCACGCAAAACCTCTTGGCAGAGGCTATGGCAACCATCTTAGGAAGCACCCGGCAGGACCCGTATGCTGCTTTGGTGGGCGGGTTCTCATCCGTTGGTAGCAGGCCTTGTGGGGCACTGCTAAATCAGAGGCGGTTCGGGAAATTGTCCCGGCAACACCGGGACTTTTTCCGTATTCGCCACGGCGTTCACGTCGCACCCTGTGCAGGCCATAACCTCCACTGGGAACTGCAACCATGACAATAAGATCGCTACCCGCCCTCTCGCCGCTGAGCCTTGCCGTGCAGGCCTTCCTGCTGGTCGGCAGCCTGTCCTTGAGTGCGGCCAGCTTCGCCGCCGCCGAGCCTGCCAAACAGACCCGCAACGTCACCTGGGAAGACATCGCCAACGACCACCTGACCACCAAGGACGTGCTGCAATACGGCATGGGCACCAACGCCCAGCGCTGGAGCCCGCTGGCCCAGGTCAACGACAAGAACGTGTTCAAGCTCACACCGGCCTGGTCTTATTCGTTCGGCGACGAGAAGCAGCGTGGCCAGGAATCCCAGGCCATCGTCAGCGACGGCGTGGTCTACGTCACCGGCTCCTATTCCCGGGTGTTCGCCCTCGATGCGAAGACCGGCAAACGCCTGTGGACCTACAACCACCGCCTGCCCGACAACATTCGCCCGTGCTGCGACGTGGTCAACCGGGGCGCGGCGATCTTCGGCGACAAGATCTACTTCGGCACCCTCGATGCACGCCTGATCGCCCTCGACAAGAACACCGGCAAAGTGGTGTGGAACAAGAAGTTCGGCGACCACGCCGCTGGCTACACCATGACCGGCGCCCCGGTGCTGATCAAAGACAAGGTCAGCGGCAAGGTGCTGCTGATCCACGGCAGCTCCGGCGATGAATTCGGCGTGGTCGGCCAGCTGTATGCGCGCGACCCGGACACCGGCGAAGAGGTGTGGATGCGCCCGTTCGTGGAAGGCCACATGGGCCGCCTGAACGGCAAGGACAGCACCCCGACCGGCGACGTCAAGGCTCCGTCCTGGCCGGATGACCCGACCACCGAAACCGGCAAGGTCGAGGCCTGGAGCCACGGCGGCGGCGCGCCCTGGCAGAGTGCGAGCTTCGATGCCGAGACCAATACCATCATCGTCGGCGCCGGCAACCCTGGCCCGTGGAACACCTGGGCGCGCACCTCCAAGGACGGCAACCCCCACGACTTCGACAGCCTCTACACCTCCGGCCAGGTCGGCGTCGACCCGAGCACCGGCGAAGTGAAGTGGTTCTACCAGCACACGCCGAACGATGCCTGGGACTTCTCCGGCAACAACGAGCTGGTGCTGTTCGACTACAAGGACAAGGCCGGCAAAGTCATCAAGGCCACCGGCCACGCCGACCGCAACGGCTTTTTCTACGTGGTCGACCGCAACAACGGCAAGCTGCAGAACGCCTTCCCGTTCGTCGACAACATCACCTGGGCCAGCCACATCGACCTGAAGACCGGCCGCCCCGTGGAAAACGAAGGCCAGCGTCCGGCCAAGCCTTTGCCGGGTGAAACCAAGGGCAAGCCGGTGGAAGTCTCGCCGCCGTTCCTGGGTGGCAAGAACTGGAACCCCATGGCCTACAGCCAGGACACCGGGCTGTTCTACATCCCGGGCAACCAGTGGAAAGAGGAATACTGGACCGAAGAGGTCAACTACAAGAAGGGCTCGGCGTACCTGGGCATGGGCTTTCGCATCAAGCGCATGTATGACGACCACGTCGGTACCCTGCGGGCGATGAACCCGACCACCGGCAAGGTGGTGTGGGAGCACAAGGAACACCTGCCGTTGTGGGCCGGCGTACTGGCGACCAAGGGCAACCTGGTGTTCACCGGCACCGGCGATGGCTTCTTCAAGGCCTTCGACGCGAAGACCGGCAAGGAGCTGTGGAAATTCCAGACCGGCAGCGGCATCGTCTCGCCGCCGATCACCTGGGAACAGGATGGCGAGCAGTACATCGGCGTGACAGTCGGCTACGGCGGCGCGGTGCCGTTGTGGGGCGGCGACATGGCGGAGCTGACCAAGCCGGTGGCACAGGGTGGGTCGTTCTGGGTGTTCAAGATCCCGAGCTGGGACCTGAAAACCGCGCAGAAGTAACCTCACCCTATATGCGGGGGTCATCCTTTGTGGCGAGCGGGCTTGTCCCGCGTTGGGCAGCGAAGCGGCCCCCGGCTTTTCTCCAGCCTCACCGAGTCGTCAGGTTTTGGGCTGCTGCGCAGCCCAACGCGGGGCAAGCCCGCTCGCCACAGCAAGCCCGCTCACCCCAGGATCCCCAGAGGTCTCGCGATGAAATATCTGCCATTTTTAATCCTGCTATCCCTGCCCTTGGCTCACGCCGACGAGGGCGACGACGCGCCGCTGGTCATCAACGGCTGCACCCTGGCCGCACACAGCCAATGCCCCGGTGCCAACCTCAAGGGCGCCGACCTGAGCAACCAGGACTTGAGCAAAATGAACCTGGCCGGTGCCGACCTGCGCGATGCCGATCTGCGCCACGCCAACCTCGACCTGGCCAACCTGGAAAAAGCCCAGCTGCAAGGCGCCAACCTGACCCGCGCCAGCCTGCAACAAGCCAACCTGCGCCTGGCCGACTTCACCGGCGCCACGCTGATGGCCGTGCAAGGCTGGGGGCTGTTCGCCCAGGGTGCGCAGTTTGAAAACGCCAACCTCAGCGCCGCCTACCTGCAATTTGCCCGGCTGTCGGGGGCCAAGCTGCACCACGCCAACCTGCGTGCGGCCGACCTGGAGATGACCTGGCTGAGCAAGGCCGATCTGCAAGGCGCCGACCTCAGCGACGCCAATCTGCAAGAAGCCAAGTTCGGCGAAAGCAACCTGGAAAAAGCCACGCTCACCGGCAGCCGCCAGCACTATGCGAATTTCCAGGATGCGAATATGGACGGTTGCAAGGATTGCCCGACCACCTGGGATCGTTAACCCGCCACCCGCACCACCCCCATGTCGATACCCAAATGCACCAACTCGGCATGGGAACTCACCTGCAACTTACTCTTGAGCAAGGTCAGGTGATTGGACACGGTCTTGCTGCTGATACTCAACTGAGCGGCAATCGCGCGCGCCGGGGTGCCCTTGGCGAGCATCAGGAAAATCTCCAGCTCACGCTGGGTCATGCTTTGCAGGCGCCGGTCGGTGGGGTGGTAAGCCAGCTGGGTGGCCAGGTCCTGTTCAATATAGGTGTGGCCGTCAAGAATGCGCTCGACCGCATCCAGCATCACCGCCGGCAACGCGCTTTTGGTCAGGTAGCCGGACGCACCGGCCTCCAGCGCCTGGCGCACCAGGGGCAATTCGGCATGCTGACTGAAAAACAGCACGCGCAATTGCGGCAGGCGCTGGCGCAGGCGGCGGGTGGTTTCCAGGCCGCTGATACCCGGCAGGCCAAAGCCGATGATCACCAGGTTGGGTACCGCTTCGTGCACCCGCGTCAAGGCGTCCTCGCCACTCGCTGCTTCGCGCACCACCACATCCGGCAGCCCGCTGCGCAACAGGCTGGCGTAACCCAGGCGGACCACGGCGTGATCATCGACCAGCAGGATGTTCATAGTGCCTCCCATGGCAGTACCTCTGGCCATGCTAGAACCCCGGGGACCAATGGGACCTACTACTTTGGTACTGGTTTTGCTGTCTATCGTCGCATTCCCAAGGCAGCGGGACTGGCGTGTAATGGGGGCATAACGATAAGGACCGGACCCGCCATGCTGCCCGCTAGACTGCCACTTGCGGCACTGTTGTGCCTGTTCATCACGCACGTACAGGCCGACACGCCACTGTTTTCCGCCGATGGCTACCGCATCAGCCTGTACCGCAGCCCCACGCCCGAACACCTGCCCGGGGCCGTCATTGTCGACACCCCGGCCCTGCAGACGCTGTTGGCCCAGATGCCCGCACCGGTATTGATCGACGTGTACCGCCGCCCGTGGCTACAGGGTCGTTTCATCGAAGACCAGCACCACGCCAACCTGCCCGGCAGTCACTGGCTGGCCAATACCGGCGACGGCGACCTCACGCCCGAGTGGCAAGGTTACTTTGTGCGTCACCTTTACAAGTACACGGGCGGCAACCTGGCGCGCCCGCTGGTGTTCTACTGCCGCGCCGATTGCTGGCTGAGTTGGAACGCGGTAAAACGGGCCGCCAACCTGGGCTATACCACTGTGTATTGGTACCGCGATGGTTTGGATGCATGGGAAGCGGCAAACCTGCCAGTAATGGCTGCGACACCCGAACCCTTTGAATAAAAAACCACAACAAGAAGGTGAACGGCCATGTACAAAATCCTGATCGCCGATGATCACCCGCTGTTTCGCGAGGCGATCCACAACGTCATCAGCGACGGTTTCCCCGGCAGCGATGTGATGGAAACCGCCGACCTGGACAGCGCCCTCGCCCTGACCCAGGAACATGACGACCTCGACCTGATCCTGCTGGACCTGAACATGCCCGGCATGCACGGCCTCAACGGCCTGATCAACCTGCGCAACGAGTCGCCGACCATCCCGGTGGTGATTGTCTCGGCCGAGCAGGACAAACAGATCGTGCTGCAGGCCATCACCTACGGCGCCGTGGGTTTTATCACCAAATCATCACCGCGCCTGCAAATGACCGAGGCGATCCAGCAGATTCTCAACGGCAATGTGTACCTGCCGCCGGACATCATCCGCACCCAGAAAAACACCGGGCAGCGGCGGATGAATGACAGCCCGGGGTTTGCCCCGGAGCTCTTGCAGGCACTGACCCGTAAACAATTGCTGGTGCTGGAGCGGATGACCAAGGGCGAATCGAACAAGCAGATTGCCTATACGCTGGAGATTGCCGAGACCACGGTGAAGGCCCATGTGTCGGCGATTTTGCGCAAGTTGAATGTGCATAACCGGGTGCAGGCGATACTCAGTGCCGGGGATATCGATTTCGGCTCGTACCTGCGCCGCTGACGGTCTGACACTCCACAAATCAACTGTGGGAGGGGGCTTGCCCCCGATGGCAGAGTGTCAGTCAGCACATCCATTGATTGATGCACCGCTATCGGGGGCAAGCCCCCTCCCACAGTTGATCTGCATTTTGTCAGGGCCGGCTGAGCAGGTGGCTCATGGCGGTTTTCAGCTTCATGGGCCTGACGGGTTTGTGCATCAACGTATGCCCTAGCTCACGTATCTGCAGCTTCAATTCTCGGCTCGTACCTGCGTCGCTGACCCTTTGACACATCACAAATCAACTGTGGGAGGGGGCAAGTCCCCTCCCACATTTGATCTGCATTTTGTCAGGGTCGGCTGAGCAGGTGACTCATGGCGATTTTCAGCTTCATGGGCCTGACGGGCTTGTGCATCAAGGTATGCCCCAACTCCCGTATCTGCTGCTTCAATTCTCGGCTCGTACCTGCGTCGCTGACCCTTTGACACATCACAAATCAACTGTGGGAGGGGGCTTGCCCCCGATGGCAGAGTGTCAGTCAGCACATCCATTGATTGATGCACCGCTATCGGGGGCAAGCCCCCTCCCACATTTGATCTGCATTTCGTCAGGGCCGGCTGAGCAGGTGGCTCATGGCGGTTTTCAGCTTCATGGGCCTGACGGGTTTGTGCATTAACGTATGCCCTAGCTCACGTATCTGCAGCTTCAATTCATTGCTGTAGTTGGCGGTGATCATCAACGCCGGCACCGCGCTCCCGCGCCGGGCGTTGATGCGGGCCACGGCGTCCACGCCGTTCTGGTCGTCGTCCAGATGGTAATCGGCAATCAACAGGTCCGCCTCGGCATGGTAGTTGTCCACCTGCCGCGCCAGGTCCTGTTCCGACAGCGCCGTGATCACCCGGCAGCCCCAGCCTTCGAGCAAGGTACGCATACCCGCGCAGATCGCCGCGTCGTTATCCAGCACCCACACCCGGGCACCTTGCAGGCGCTCGAGCAACGGCTCGCTCATGGAAGGCGCAGGCAGCGACTTGGGGGCCGTGGCGCTCAACGGTACCTCCACCGAGAACATCGAGCCTTTGCCCGGCCAGGATCTGACGCTGATGCGATGGCCGAGTATCCCGGCGATCTTTTCCACGATGGCCAGGCCCAGGCCCAGGCCGCGGTCCTGGTCCGGTCGCTGCACGTCGCCGCGTTTGAACTCCTGGAAAATCTCCTCCAAGCGCTCTTGGGCAATCCCCATGCCGCTGTCCCACACCTGGATCAACAGGCGCTGCTGCTGACGCCGGCAACCCAGCACCACCCGCCCCTGGTAGGTGTAGCGAATGGCATTGCTGAGCAGGTTGCGCAGGATCCGCGCCAGCAACTGGATGTCGCTGCGCACCAACGCAGAGCAGCCGACAAAGTGCAGCGCCAGGCCTTCGGCGCGGGCCAGCTGGGTGTACTCGGCGGCGAGGTTGTCGAGCAACTCACTCAAGGCGAACGGCGCGATATCGGCCTTGATCACGCCAGCATCCAGCTTGGAAATATCCACCAGGGTCCCCAGCAGGTTTTCCACGTCCTCCAGTGAGTTGCTCACATTGCGCACCAGGGCTTCGCTGGGACGCTCCAGCAAGGCACTGGTGAACAGCCGCGCCGCATTCAACGGTTGCAACAGGTCATGGCTGACGGCGGCGAGAAACTTGGTTTTCGACAGGTTGGCCTGCTCGGCCTCGAGCTTGGCTTCGCGCAGACGGGTTTCCATGCGACGGCGCTCGTCGATTTCCTTGAGCAGTTGGTCATTGAGCGACGTAAGCTCCGAGGTGCGCTGGGCCACGCGCTGTTCCAGATGCTGGTAGGCCTGGTGCAAGGCTTCGGCCGTGCGGCGGCGTTCGGTGATATCGCGGATCAACACGAAGATCCCCACCACCTCGCCACTGGCCAGCATATTCGGGACATAGGAACGCAGCATGTAGCGTTCCTGGTGGTTGATGTTGGTTTCGGCGAACTCGAAGGTCACGCTCTCCCCCGCCAAGGCACGGGCGACGTAGGCGTCCAGGCGCTGGCAATGCTGCTCGCTGTGCACTTCGCGCAGGCTCTGGCCGAGCATCATGCCGCGCGGCCAGCAGTACCATTCTTCATAAACCTTGTTGGTGAACTCATAGACCAGGTCGGCATTCAGGTAGCCGATCAGCGCCGGCACGTTGTCGGTGATCAGGCGGATCCAGCGCTCGCTCTCCTGGGCTTTCTGCGCCGCCGCCTGTTCGCCACGCAGCGTTTCGGCACGCAGGCGGGCGTTGATCAGCAGGTGGTTGCTGGCCTTGAGTTCGGCCATCGCCTGGTTCAGCGCGTCGGTGCGCTCGCGCACTTGCTCGGCCAGCACCACCGAATGCTGGAAGGTGGTGTAGGGGTTGTTGCCCTGGGGCATGCCGGACTCGATGCGCTCGATCAGCGCCACATTGATCCGCGCCAGCTTGAGGTTGTCCTGTTGCAGCCGGGCCAGCTGAGCGGGCAGGTCAGCGCCGGCCTCGGGCAATGGCGACCCCGGTGAAGGTCTGGTTGATGTGCATGCCATTGAACTGTTCTCCGTAGGTGTTGAAACCCATCACCCGCTGGTCCCGCAAGTAACCGCCGAGCTGTTCGAGGGTGCCGTTGTCCTCCAGCTCCAGGCGGCGCAAAAAGCAATCGCAGCCGATGGTCAGCAACAGGTCGCCGAGGCGCGCTTGCAGGCCGTCGAACAGAGCCTGCAGGTTCGGCAGCAGCGGGCCGGGCGTCATCACCGTCAGCACGATGCCGTTTTCCACCGCGCAGTAGAAACTCAGGCTGAGGTCTTCATGCACCTGCTGGATAGCGCGCACGTAGTATTGGTCGTGGATACGCACCGCCAACGGGTGGGCGGCGAACGTGCGGTGGTCGAGGTCGGCCACCGCCACACCGATATGCCGCGCGTACTCTTCGGCGGCGGGCTCGGCGTTGAGTTCGAACACACGGCGTGACGCGCTGTCGGCGCCGGTCACCACCAGTTTTTCCGTGCGCGGCAGGATATGGTGGGTGGTGAACACCTCGAAATCCAGCCAGGTGTTGACCAGCATCACCACCGCCGCGCCGCTGTGGAACACGCCGTTGAAGTACACGTGGGTGTGGGTGAGGAAGTTGTCGTCACCGGCCGAGCCGCCGAAATGCGGGATATCCCCAAGGGCCGCGCTAAGGGCGGCGAGGACCATTTCTTCGCGGCTGGACAGGCCGTCAAGCAGGGTCAGCGCAAACGTGTTGCCCTTGATCGGCGCCAGCGTGTTGCTGCGACAGCCACCGACCAGACGTTCGACCATGTCCTGGGCACCGATCAGGCTGAAGTGCTCGACCTGATCGATCAGCTCGGTGGCGATGGAAAAGTGCGCGTGGTTAAAGCCCATCGCGGTGATGCAATTACGGCCGTAGCCTTGGGGCGTGATTTCGCCGGCGCTGGTGCAGCCGACCACCCGTACCTTGCCGAAGCACTGTTGCAGGGCCTGGCCAAGGGCCTGGAGGTCGTAGGACGCGGAACAGAAAAACAGCACAAAACCCAGGTACGGGTGCAGCAGTTGCTGGGCCAATTCCTCGGCGGCCTGCCCGGCATCGGTGGCCTGGGACATGGCGCTGACTACGCCTTCACTGTTGTGCATCGTTGCCTCCCCCTCTGAAGCTTCAGTGTACGAAGGGCCTGGGCATGGGCCTATGCTACTTGGGTACTGGGTGGGGGATGCGATGGGATGAGGCTTTCAAGACCACTCTCTCAAAAGCCAATGGAGATCCAATGTGGGAGGGGGCTTGCCCCCGATTGCAGTGTGTCAGTCGATGCATGAGTGATTGATCCACCGCTATCGGGGGCAAGCCCCCTCCCACATTTTGATCGCATTTCAGATGACTACCACGTGAGGACAGCACCTACGGCAAAGGTATCGGTGTCTTCATTTTGGGCTTGGGTGTCATGCGCCTCGATCTGGAACTGGTTGTACTCCGCCACCAGCTTCAGGTTGTCGCCGAGCTTGAGGTCGTCCACCTGCTTGGTCATGTTGAAGCCCAGGTAGTTGGGCAAGAAGCCCATCTTCACACGCGACTGGCGGCGGTCGTATTGGTCACCGGCACGGCCGACGTCACTATTGACGTAGAAGGCGTTGATGTAGCCATCGGTGGAGAAGGTGGTTTCGTCCTTGTCGTACAGCATGATTTCGGCGTCGGCGAATGGGCTGAGGCCCAGGCCGAGGATAAAGACAGGTAACAGACGCAGGGGGACGTTCTTATTATTATGCATGGTGCGCTCCGCAACGGGGACTTGATGTCGGAGGCGATTATCAAAAGGCGGTGGGCCATGGCATACGCTGCCTTGGCCCTGATTTGCGGACGCTTTGGAGGGGCAGCGGGTGCCCGGCAAGTTCGGTTTAGTCCAGGCCCGGCACTTAGGATGTAAGACCGGCCTTGACCAACATGCCCACGGCCACCACGACACACAGGCTGGCAAACCCCACTTGCAAGGTACGCGCAGGAATCACCGAACACAGGCGCCGACCGGCCAGCATGCCGACGATACTCGCGGCGATAAACACCCAACCCACCGGCTCGATGCGCACACCGGCATGCAACGCGCCGGCCACGCCGATCAACGACAGCAGGCTGATCACCATCAGGGAGGTGGCGACGATGCCGCGCATCTGCACGTCGGTGAGTTGCTTGAATGCCGGCACGATCAGGAAGCCACCGCCGACACCAAGCAGGCCGGACACCGCACCGGTCACTGCGCCGAGAGCGGCCAGGGTCGCGCTGCATTTGGCAGTCCAGGCCAGGCGCCCGGTGTGCTGGTCGAGCATGCAGTTCTTCTGGCCCCAGGAGGCGGTGCCGTGGTCACTCGGCCCTGCCTCGCGTTTTTCCCGCTGCAACATGCGCCAGGCCACCAGCACCATCA
This sequence comes from Pseudomonas sp. NFPP28, assembly GCF_900115535.1. Taxonomy (NCBI): domain Bacteria; kingdom Pseudomonadati; phylum Pseudomonadota; class Gammaproteobacteria; order Pseudomonadales; family Pseudomonadaceae; genus Pseudomonas; species Pseudomonas sp. NFPP28. Next base: position 399,221 of record NZ_FOWT01000002.1, read on the forward strand.
ATGCGCTGAACAGCCCCATCAACAGGGCTTCAGGCAATTGGTGGGCGAGATACACCCCCACCGGCGAAAACAGCGCGCCAAGCAAGGCGATCAGCAACGCCGCGCGGTAGCGCACCAAGCCATGGCGCAAACCATCGACCGCCCCCACCGCAGCCGCCGCGCCCACGGCGAGCAGTGACACCGGCGCCGCCTGGGTCATGCTCAAACCCAGGCCCAGCACCAGCGCCGGCACCCCGAGAATGCCGCCACCGGCGCCGGTCAGGCCCATGACCAGGCCCATCAACAATCCCAACACACTGGCGAGCAGCATTCAGTCCACCTTGCTCAGGCGGGTCAGCCATTCGCGGCCCTTGAGCATGCCGTTCCAGTAGAACCACGGCAGCAAGGTCGCCTTGAGGAACCACATCGAACGACGCGCCCGGGTCGGGTCCAGGGGAAAGGTCGGCAGCAGCTTGCCGCCATAGCCAAACTCGGCCAGCACCACCTTGCCCTTCTCCACCGTCAAGGGGCAGGAACCGTAGCCGTCATATTTGAGCGGCAACGGCGCCTGTTTGCGCAGGGCCAGCAGGTTTTCGGCAACCACCACGATTTGCTTGCGCACCGCTGCGGCGGTCTTGGCGTTGGTGGTGCCGCACACGTCGCCCAGGCCGAAGATATGCGGATACCGCAGGTGCTGCAGGCTATGGGGGTTTACCTCACACCAACCGGCGGCGTCGGCCAGTGGGCTTTGGCGGATAAAATCCGGGGACACTTGCGGTGGCACCACGTGCAGCAGGTCGAAGGTTTTATCCTCGACGCGGACGTTACCCTCGGGGTCCTTCACCTCGAACCAGGCCTTGCGCGCAGGGCCATCGACTTTCACCAGGTTGGCATTGAACGCCAGGCGGGCGTTGTATTTTTCCACGTACTTCATCAGCGGCGGCACAAAGGTTGCCACCCCGAACAGTGCGGCGCCGGCCAGGTTGAATTCGACGTCGATATTGTTCAGCGTGCCCTGTTTGAGCCAGTGATCGCAGGACAGGTACATGGCTTTCTGCGGCGCACCCGCGCATTTGATCGGCATGGCCGGCTGGGTGAAGATCGCCTTGCCGCCCTTGAGTTGCTGCACCAACTGCCAGGTGTAAGCAGCGTGCTGGTAACTGTAGTTGGATGTGACGCCATGTTTGCCCAGGGTGTCTTGCAGCCCCTCGACCTTTTCCCAGGCCAGGCGCAGGCCGGGGCAGACGATCAGGTTGTTCCAGGTGACGCGCTGACCGCTGTCGAGCACCAGGGTCTGCTCATCGGGCAGCAGTTCGGTGACGGCGGCCTGTACCCAGGTGACGCCATTGGGCAGGACATCGGCCAGTGGGCGGCGAGTTTTCTTCACGTCGTAGGCACCGCCGCCGACCAGGGTCCAGGCGGGCTGGTAGCAGTGGTGGTCGCTCGGTTCGATCAGGGTGATATGCAGGTGGGGATCGCGCTTGAGCAGGCTGGCCAGCAGGCCGATGCCCGCCGAGCCGCCGCCGATGACTACGATATCGCCACTGATGGTAGGGCCCCAGTGTTGGTCGGTCATGGTCTATCGCCTTTGTAATACATGCACACAAGGGTCGCTGCCGGATGGCGTCACGCCCAGCTTTTTATGACCGCGCCGCAGTACAGCCCGGACAGGGTCTTCATCACTTGAATCACTTCATGGCTGGCCAGCCCGTAGAAAATGTATTTGCCTTCCCGACGGGTGGCCACCAACCCTTCGTCACGCAGGATGCCCAACTGTTGTGACAGCGTGGGCTGGCGCACGCCGGTCAGGGCTTCCAGCTCGCCGACATTGCGCTCGCCCTGGGTCAGCTGGCACAGGATGAGCAAGCGATCCTCATTGGCCAGGGCCTTGAGCAAGGAGCAGGCCTTGGACGCCGATGCGCGCAACTGGGCAACTTCGCCTTCACTCAGAGTAGATTCCATTTGCCTCGGGTCCTTTGTGTCACTTAAGCTCGAAACATTATGTGAAAACGTAAACTGATTGTAACTACTTTTTTCTCCATCGGGGACGTTCGCCATGCCAGCGTTGATTCAAGCCTTTCTGGACGAGGCATCGTCGACCTACACCTACGTCGTCTATGAAACCGACGGCGGCCCGTGCGCCATTGTCGACTCAGTGCTCAACTACGATCCGGCCTCGGGGCGCACCGACACCGCCCAGGCCGATAACGTCATCGCCTTCGTGCGCGAGCACGGCTTGCAGGTGCAGTGGCTGCTGGAAACCCACGCCCACGCCGACCACCTGTCGGCGGCGCCCTACCTGCGCCGCACCTTGGGCGGCAAGATCGCGATTGGCCAGTCCATCAGCAAAGTCCAGGGCGTATTCAAGCACCTGTTCAACCTGGAGCCGGAATTTCGTGTAGATGGCTCGCAGTTCGACCACCTGTTTGCGCCGGATGAGGTGTTTCACATCGGCAATATCAAGGCCCAGGCGCTGCATGTGCCAGGGCATACACCGGCGGACATGGCCTACCTGATCGACGGCCGATTGATCCTGGTGGGCGACACGCTGTTCATGCCGGATGTCGGTACCGCCCGCTGTGATTTCCCCGGCGGGGATGCGCGGCAGTTGTATGCATCGATGCGCAAGTTGCTGGCCTTTCCTTTGGAAACCGAACTGTACGTGTGCCATGACTACCCGCCGGAAGGCCGAGAGGCTAAGTGCCGGACCACAGTGGCCGAGCAGCGCGCAGGCAATATCCATGTGCATGACGGGGTGGATGAAGCGGCGTTTGTCGAGATGCGCACCCGACGCGACGCCGGGCTGGGGATGCCGACGCTGCTGCTGCCGGCGATCCAGGTGAATGTGCGGGCGGGGAATATGCCGCCGGCGGAAGATAACGGCGTGACCTACCTGAAAATCCCCGTCAACCAACTCTGAAAATGGTCTCTGATCTGAAATGGGATCAAATGTGGGAGGGGGCTTGCCCCCGATTGCAGTATGTCAGACACATCATGTGTAGCTGATCCACCGCTATCGGGGGCAAGCACCCTCCCACTTTTATCAGGCACCCAGACTGATGCCATTGGCCGGCAGCGGCAGTGCGGTTTTATAGCGCACCTGCTTGAGCGCAAAGCTTGAGCGGATGTTCGCCACTCCCGGCACCTTGGTCAGAAAGTCCATCATGAAACGCTCCAGCGACTGGATCGTCGGTACCAGCACGCGGATGAGGTAGTCCGGGTCGCCGGCCATCAGGTAGCACTCCATCACTTCCGGACGGTCCGCAATTGCCCCTTCGAACTGCTGCAACGCCAACTCATTCTGCTTTTCCAGGCTCACGTGAATGAACACATTGACGTGCAGCCCCAGCAGGTCGGCGTCCAGCAGCGTGACCTGGTCGCGAATCAGGCCCAGTTCTTCCATCGCCTTCACCCGGTTGAAACACGGCGTGGGCGACAGGTTGACAGAGCGGGCCAGGTCGGCGTTGGTGATCCGTGCATTCTCCTGCAGAGCGTTGAGAATGCCGATATCGGTACGGTCCAGTTTGCGCATGAGACAAATTCACCTGTTTATTATGTTTATGCAGGTTTTTTATCCGCAAATGACCGCGGGCGCAACGAAACAGAGATAAATATTCTTCTACGCCACGCCTATGATTGTTGTAGGACAAGATTTCCCCTACCCGGGGACTGACTGTCAGCTAGCGCGCCCACTACAAGAAATTCACAAGATAGAGCGTAGAAAGCCATGACCCAGCAGTATGAACCACTGCGTCTGCACGTCCCTGAACCCTCGGGCCGTCCAGGCTGCAAGACCGACTTCACGTACCTGCGCCTGACCGACGCAGGCACCGTGCGCAAACCCGCCATCGACGTAGAACCCGCCGACACCGCCGAACTGGCCAAGGGCCTGATCCGCGTGCTCGACGACCAGGGCCAGGCCCTCGGTCCGTGGGCCGAAGGCGTCCCGGTGGAGATCCTGCGCAAAGGCATGCGCGCCATGCTCAAGACGCGGATCTTCGACAACCGCATGGTGGTCGCCCAGCGTCAGAAAAAAATGTCGTTCTACATGCAGAGCCTTGGCGAAGAAGCCATCGGCAGCGCCCAGGCCCTGGCCTTGAACATCGACGACATGTGCTTCCCCACCTACCGCCAGCAAAGCATCCTGATGGCCCGTGAAGTGCCACTGGTAGACCTGATCTGCCAGTTGCTGTCCAACGAACGCGACCCGCTCAAGGGCCGCCAGTTGCCAATCATGTACTCGGTGAAAGACGCTGGCTTCTTCACGATTTCCGGCAACCTCGCCACCCAGTTCGTACAAGGCGTGGGCTGGGGCATGGCCTCGGCGATCAAGGGCGATACCAAGATCGCTTCCGCCTGGATCGGCGACGGCGCCACCGCCGAATCCGACTTCCACACCGCCCTCACCTTTGCCCACGTGTACCGTGCGCCGGTGATCCTCAATGTAGTCAACAACCAGTGGGCCATCTCCACCTTCCAGGCGATTGCCGGCGGCGAAGCCACCACCTTCGCCGGACGCGGCGTGGGTTGCGGCATCGCCTCCCTGCGGGTGGACGGCAACGACTTCATCGCGGTGTACGCCGCTTCGGCCTGGGCTGCCGAGCGCGCGCGCCGCAACCTGGGGCCCACGCTGATCGAGTGGGTGACCTACCGCGCCGGTCCGCACTCCACCTCGGATGATCCTTCCAAATACCGCCCCGCCGACGACTGGAGCCACTTCCCCCTGGGCGACCCGATTGCCCGTCTCAAGCAGCATCTGATCAGGATTGGCCAGTGGTCCGAAGAGGAGCACGCGGCGGTCAGTGCCGAACTTGAAGCCGAAGTGATTGCCGCGCAAAAGCAGGCCGAACAGTACGGCACCCTGGCCGGTGGCCAGATTCCAAGCGCCGCGACCATGTTCGAGGACGTCTATAAAGAGATGCCGGAGCACTTGAAGCGCCAGCGTCAAGAGTTGGGGGTCTGACATGAACGATCACAACAACAGCATTGAAGTGGAAACCGCCATGACCACCACCACCATGACCATGATCCAGGCCTTGCGCTCGGCCATGGATGTGATGCTCGAACGAGACGATAACGTGGTGGTGTTTGGCCAGGACGTGGGCTATTTCGGCGGCGTGTTCCGTTGCACCGAAGGCTTGCAGACCAAGTACGGCAGCTCGCGGGTGTTTGACGCGCCGATCTCGGAAAGCGGCATTATCGGCGTGGCCGTGGGCATGGGCGCCTATGGCCTGCGCCCGGTTGCCGAAATCCAGTTCGCCGACTACGTCTACCCCGCCACCGACCAGATCATCTCGGAAGCGGCGCGCCTGCGTTATCGCTCGGCCGGCCAGTTCACTGCGCCGCTGACCATGCGCATGCCCTGCGGCGGCGGTATCTACGGCGGCCAGACCCACAGCCAGAGTATCGAAGCGGTGTTCACCCAGGTCTGCGGCCTGCGCACGGTGATGCCGTCCAACCCCTATGACGCCAAGGGCCTGCTGATCGCCTCCATCGAAAACGATGACCCGGTGATCTTCCTCGAGCCCAAGCGCCTGTACAACGGCCCGTTCGACGGCCACCACGACCGCCCGGTAACGCCGTGGTCGAAACACCCGCAAGCCCAGGTGCCGGACGGTTACTACACCGTGCCGCTGGACGTGGCCGCCATCGTGCGTCCGGGTTCGGCCGTCACCGTGCTGACCTACGGCACCACGGTATATGTGTCGCAAGTGGCCGCCGAAGAAACCGGCATCGACGCCGAAGTCATCGACCTGCGCAGCCTGTGGCCGCTGGACCTGGAAACCATCGTCAAATCGGTGAAGAAGACCGGCCGTTGCGTGGTGGTACACGAAGCCACCCGCACCTGCGGCTTTGGTGCCGAGCTGGTGTCGCTGGTGCAAGAGCATTGCTTCCACCACCTGGAAGCGCCGATCGAACGCGTTACCGGTTGGGACACCCCCTACCCGCACGCGCAGGAGTGGGCGTATTTCCCAGGGCCGTCCCGCGTGGGTGCGGCGTTGAAACGGGTCATGGAGGTCTGAATGGGCACGCACGTTATCAAGATGCCGGACATTGGCGAAGGCATCGCAGAAGTTGAACTGTCGGTGTGGCATGTGAAGGTCGGCGACATGGTGGTCGAAGACCAGGTGCTGGCGGACGTAATGACCGACAAGGCGATGGTGGATATTCCCTCGCCGGTGCACGGCAAGGTGATCTCCCTCGGCGGCGAGCCGGGTGAGGTCATGGCGGTGGGCAGTATTCTGATCAGCATTGAAGTGGAAGGCGTGGGCAACGCCAAGGATGCGCCGGTCGTCAAAGAGGCGCCGAAGGCCGTACCGGTGATGGAAGCCAAGCCTGCACCGGTCGTGGTTGAAAGCAAGCCAGCACCGGTTGTCGCGGCCCAGGCCCCCGTGGCACGTGCCGCCGACGAGCGCCCATTGGCCTCCCCCGCCGTGCGCAAACACGCCCTGGACGCCGGGATTCAACTGCGCCTGGTGCAGGGCACGGGCCCCGCCGGGCGGATTCTGCACGAAGATCTCGACGCCTACCTGCAACAAGGCGCGGCAAAGTCTTCGGCAACGGCCAACCCTTATGCCGAACGCAACACCGAGGAACAGATCCCGGTGATCGGCATGCGCCGCAAGATCGCCCAGCGCATGCAGGACGCCACCCGGCGCGCCGCGCATTTCAGCTATGTTGAAGAAATCGATGTTACCGCCCTCGACGAGTTGCGCGTGCACCTCAATGAGAAACACGGCGCCACACGCGGCAAGCTGACCCTGCTGCCGTTCATCGTGCGCGCCATGGTCGTGGCGTTGCGCGACTTCCCGCAGATCAATGCGCGTTACGACGACGAAGCCCAGGTCATCACCCGCCTCGGCGCGGTGCATGTGGGCGTCGCCACCCAGAGCGATGTCGGCCTGATGGTGCCGGTGGTGCGCCACGCCGAAGCCCGCAGCCTGTGGGGCAATGCCGAGGAAATCGCACGCTTGGCCACGGCGGCGCGCAACGGCAAGGCCAGCCGCGATGAGCTATCGGGTTCGACGATTACCCTGACCAGCCTGGGCGCGCTGGGCGGCATTGTCAGCACGCCGGTGCTGAACCTGCCGGAAGTGGCCATCGTCGGCGTCAATCGCATTGTCGAGCGGCCGATGGTGATCAAGGGCCAGATCGTGGTGCGCAAGATGATGAACCTCTCCAGCTCCTTCGATCACCGCGTGGTCGATGGCATGGACGCGGCGCAATTCATCCAGGCCATTCGCGGCCTGCTCGAACAACCCGCCAGCCTGTTCCTGGAGTAAGGCATGACGCAGACATTGAATACCACCCTGCTGATTATCGGTGGCGGCCCTGGCGGTTATGTGGCGGCGATCCGTGCCGGCCAACTGGGTATCCCGACCACCCTGGTGGAGGGTCAGGCGCTGGGCGGCACGTGCCTGAATATCGGCTGCATCCCATCCAAGGCCCTTATCCATGTGGCCGAGCAATTCCAGCAAACCGTGCACCACAGCCAGGGCTCACAACTGGGCATCGAAGTGGATGTGCCAACCCTGGACATCCGCAAGAGCGTGGAATGGAAAGACGGCATTGTCGATCGCCTGACCACTGGCGTCGCGGCGCTGCTGAAAAAGCACAAGGTGCAAGTGATCCACGGCTGGGCCAAGGTGGTGGACGGCAAGACCGTCGACGTCGGCGACCAGCGCATCCAGTGCGAACACTTGCTGCTGGCCACCGGCTCGAAAAGCGTCAACCTGCCAATGCTGCCGATTGGCGGGCCGATCATCTCCTCGACCGAAGCCCTTGCACCGAAAAGCGTGCCCAAGCGCCTGATCGTGGTGGGCGGCGGTTACATCGGTTTGGAACTGGGCATCGCTTACCGCAAGCTCGGCGCCGACGTGAGTGTGGTCGAAGCACAGGATCGTATCCTGCCGGCCTATGATGCCGAGCTGACGCAGCCGGTGAACGAATCCCTCAGGCAACTGGGCGTGAAGCTTTACCTCAAGCACAGTGTTACCGGTTTTGCCGATGGCAGCCTGCAAGTGCGCGACCCGAACGGCGACACCTTGTCGTTGGCCACTGATCAGGTGCTGGTTGCCGTCGGTCGCAAACCCAACACCCAGGGCTGGAACCTCGAAGCGCTGAACCTGGACATGAACGGCGCGGCGATCAGGATCGACAATCGCTGCCAGACCAGCATGCGCAACGTGTATGCCATTGGCGACCTGAGCGGCGAGCCGATGCTGGCGCACCGGGCCATGGCCCAGGGCGAGATGGTCGCCGAACTGATCAGCGGTAAGCATCGCGAATTCAACCCGGCGGCCATTCCGGCGGTGTGCTTTACCGACCCGGAACTGGTGGTGGTCGGCAAGACGCCCGACGAAGCCAAGGCCGCTGGCCTTGACTGCATCGTGTCGAGCTTCCCGTTCGCGGCCAATGGCCGGGCCATGACCCTGGAGTCCAAGACCGGCTTCGTGCGGGTGGTGGCACGCCGTGACAACCACCTGATCGTCGGCTGGCAAGCCGTGGGGGTGGGCGTCTCGGAACTGTCCACCGCCTTTGGCCTGAGCCTGGAAATGGGTTCGCGCCTGGAAGACGTGGCGGGCACCATCCATGCGCATCCGACCCTCGGCGAAGCGGTGCAGGAAGCCGCGCTGCGGGCGTTGGGGCACGCACTGCATCTGTAAAAACGCGGTGAGGCCATCGGGGGCAAGCCCCCTCCCACAAGGGGAATGCATTCCAAATGTGGGAGGGGGCTTGCCCCCGATAGCGGTGGATCGGTCACACCCAGTGGCTCCCACACAAGCCAAGAATGCAGTATTGTTGCGCCCATCCAGAAAAAAACCGACTTGACCAACGATAGAGGGTGTCATGGGTAACGAAAGCATCAATTGGGACAAGCTGGGTTTTGACTACATCAAGACCGACAAGCGGTTTCTCCAGGTCTGGAAAAACGGCGAATGGCAAGAAGGCACCCTGACCGACGACAACGTGCTGCACATCAGCGAGGGCTCCACCGCCCTGCACTACGGCCAGCAGTGCTTCGAAGGCCTCAAGGCCTATCGTTGCAAGGACGGTTCGATCAACCTGTTCCGCCCGGACCAGAATGCCGCCCGCATGCAGCGCAGCTGTGCACGCCTGCTGATGCCGCACGTGTCGACCGAAGACTTCATCGATGCCTGCAAGCAAGTGGTCGCGGCCAACGAGCGCTTCATCCCGCCGTATGGCAGTGGCGGCGCGCTGTACCTGCGCCCGTTCGTGATCGGCACCGGTGACAACATCGGCGTGCGCACCGCACCGGAGTTCATCTTCTCGGTGTTCTGCATCCCGGTCGGCGCCTACTTCAAGGGCGGCCTGGTGCCGCACAACTTCCAGATTTCCACCTTCGACCGCGCCGCGCCACAAGGCACCGGTGCCGCCAAGGTCGGTGGCAACTACGCCGCCAGCCTGATGCCGGGTTCCGAAGCGAAGAAAGCCGGTTTTGCCGACGCGATCTACCTGGACCCGATGACCCATTCGAAAATCGAAGAAGTCGGCTCGGCCAACTTCTTCGGGATCACCCACGACAATAAGTTCATCACGCCGAAGTCGCCTTCGGTACTGCCAGGCATCACCCGCCTGTCGCTGATCGAACTGGCCAAGACCCGCCTGGGCCTGGACGTGATCGAGGGCGAAGTGTTCATCGACAAACTGGACCAGTTCAAGGAAGCCGGCGCCTGCGGTACGGCGGCGGTGATCTCGCCGATCGGCGGCATCCAGTACAACGGCAAGCTGCACGTGTTCCACAGCGAGACCGAAGTCGGCCCGATCACCCAGAAGCTCTACAAAGAGCTGACCGGTGTGCAGACCGGTGACGTTGAAGCGCCGCAAGGCTGGATCGTCAAGGTCTGAGCCACCTGGAAAAACCCGCCATCTCAGGCTGTGTGAAAACGCAGCCTGGTCTGGCGGTTTTTTTCATTGTCAGGGGATATTCACCACTAGCTTCTTGCCCATGCTGATCCTGGGTTCCACCCCATACCCCAATGCCTCGTAGAACCCGACGACCCCCTCATTACCACTGGTGATCTGCAGGTTGATCTTCATGCAGCCCAGCGCCGTCAATACCTGTTCCGCATGCCGCACCAGCGACGATCCCAAACCCTGCCGCCGATAGTCCCCATGCACCGCCACTGAATACAGCCAGCCACGGTGCCCGTCGTACCCGGCCAGAATGGTCCCGATCACGGTTTTTTTGTCCGTCGCGACAAAGAACAGCCCATCGTCGACCGCCAGCTTCTTATCAATCGCCAGGGCGGGCAGGTTGTGCGCCGTTTCGTAGCCGAATGCCTCCTGCCATAACGCTACCACCTGCGCCCGGTGCTGACGGTCGCGATACGGCCCGATGGGATGCCGGGACAGCAGGGCCTTTTCCATCACCAACGTACGTTCGCTGCCGTGATAAACGTCGCGCACGGTGTGAAACCCCAATTTGGTGTAGAACGGCTCGGCGGTCAGCGATGACGGCACGCTCAGCACCGTCACCCCGGCTTCGCGGGCGCGTAGCTCAATCTCGATCATCAACAATCGCCCAATGCCCTGCCCTTGCAGCGCCGGGTTGACAAATACCGAGCGCACCACATTCGCATCCAGCGCTGCGGTGGCGACGATCACCTGATCCTGAATCGCTACCAGCACCACGCGTCGCTTGAGCAGTTCCAGCACCGCCTCCGGCGTGAAGTTAGCGGCAACCCGCGCAATCACATGCGCCGGATAGTCCCGCGCATTGCTGCTGTGCAGGGCGGCCAGGATGACCTGGCTGATGCCCTCGGCATCGGTGGCTTGGGCTAAACGAACGACGGTAGACATAATTCCTCCTGGCTGACACAGCTGCAACAAACACCACTCTACCCATGTGGGAGGGGGCTTGCCCCCGATAGCATGCTTTCAGATATAGATTTTCTGGCTGACCCACCGCTGTCGCGGGCAAGCCCCCTCCCACAGGTTGCGTGCATTTCACTCCGGCAGCCGATTCGGCTGCCATACCCCACTTTTCAGCTTTCCCGGCTGAACCACCCCTCGGTTTCAGCCGGGATTCATCCCGCACAACCCACAAAATACACCCACTGCTCACCCCATGGATGTCGTGCCCCCATGCAAACCACCAACACCGTCTTGATGATTCGCCCGGCGCGCTTTGCCTTCAACCCGGACACCGCGATCAACAACCGTTTCCAACGCCCGCCCCTCGACCCGCTCCACGCACAGCAGAAAGCGCTGGAGGAGTTCGACGGCTATGTCACCACCCTGCGCAATCACGGCGTGGAGGTTCTGGTGGTGCAGGACACCCCGGCGCCGCACACCCCCGACTCGATCTTCCCCAACAACTGGTGGAGCAGCCACGCCGACGGCAGCCTGGTGCTGTACCCGATGGAAGGCCAGAACCGACGACTGGAACGCGACAAAGGCGTGCTGCAAGTGTTGGAACAGCGATTTACGGTCAAGGACACCATCGACCTCAGCCACCTCGAACAACAGAACATCTTCCTCGAAGGCACCGGCAGCATGGTGCTCGACCGCCAGCACCGCATCAGCTACGCCTGCCACTCCGGGCGCACTCACCACGACGCCCTGCGCCAGTTCGCCGAACGCCTCGACTACCAGCTCTGCGTGTTCCATGCGGTCGACCGCCACCACGCGCCGATCTACCACAGCAACGTGATGATGAGCGTCGGCCGCGACCTCTCGGTGGTGTGCCTGCAAGCCCTGCCGATTGCCGATGAGCGCCAGGCCCTGGAGCGCTCCCTGCGCGACACTGGCAAGGACATCGTCGCCCTCGACTTCGACCAGTTGGAAGCCTTCGCCGGCAACATGCTCGAAGTCCACGACCGCGACGGCCAGCCGCTGCTGGTGATGTCGGCCAGCGCCTGGGGCGCCCTGCAACCGACCCAGCGCCAACACATAGAACGCCACACCCGGCCGGTGGTGGTGAACATCGACAACATCGAACGCATCGGCGGCGGCAGTGCCCGCTGCATGCTGGCGGAAGTGCACCTGCCCGCCCGTCCCTCATTTCAATAAGGAGTCTTTCCATGACCCGCTATATCGACGTCAACGATCTCTGCTACCTGGTCTCGCAAAAAGGCCTGCCCACCTGCATCACCGAGATGGCCGAGTACATCCGCGCCGATTACCTGCGCTGGCAGGATTTCGAGAAATGCGCGCGCCTGGCCAACCACTCGCCGGACGGCGTGATCGAGCTGATGCCGGTGTCCGACGCGTCGCTGTATGCGTTCAAGTACGTCAACGGCCACCCGAAAAACACCCTGGCCGGCATGCTCACCGTGATGGCCTTCGGTGCGCTGGGCGATGTCGATACCGGCCTGCCGGTGCTGCTGGCGGAAATGACCCTGACCACCGCGATCCGCACCGCCGCCACCTCGGCGCTGGTCGCCCGCTACCTGGCCCGCGAGAACAGCCGCAGCATGGCGCTGATCGGCAACGGCTCGCAGAGCGAATTCCAGGCCCTGGCCTTCCACGCCATGCTCGGCATCAATGAAATCCGCCTGTTCGATATCGACGCCAAGGCCACCGTCAAGCTGGCGGCCAACCTCAAGGCCTTCCCGGCAATCAAAGTGATCCTGGCCGGCAGCGTGGCCGAGGCCGTCAAAGGCGCCGACATCGTCACCACCGTCACCGCCGACAAGGCCTACGCCACCATCCTCACCGACGACATGATCGAACCCGGCATGCACCTCAACGCCGTCGGCGGCGACTGCCCAGGCAAGACCGAACTGGACCGACGTATCGTCGAGCGCGCCCGCGTGATCGTCGAGTACGAACCACAAAGCCGTATCGAAGGTGAAATCCAGCACATGCCGGAAGATTCGCCGGTGACCGAGCTGTGGCAAGTGATCAACGGCCAGCAGCCAGGCCGCGAGAATGCGCGCCAGGTCACGCTGTTCGACTCGGTGGGTTTCGCCATCGAAGACTACTCGGCACTGCGCTACGTAATGGACGTCGCAAAAGCGCTGGATGTGGGCAGCACACTTGAACTGGTGCCGGACCTGGCCGATCCCAAAGACCTGTTCGCACGCCTGGCCCGGCAGCCCGGCGTACAGCAGAAAAGGCGTGCCTGAGACCGCTCTGGCCTGCTGCTTTGCGTCGATGGCAGGCCGGTTTTTCAGGGATGAAAAGCCGATTCAGCGGGTGTCACAGCCGATTCCGCTGCATTGCCAGTTTTAACAGCGCAATTCGCGCTTTGTGCACGGGGTAAACGACACAAAAAACGCACCATCATGAAGCATTCTCTGCTCCCAGTTATTCACTGCCCTGACATCAATTACAAAATATAGGGACCTGCACATGACTCCATTGCGATCACTCTTCGCCGCGCTGCTGTTGCCACTCTGCGCAAGCGCCGCCCACGCCCAGGACTGGAAAGAAATCCGCTTCGGCGTATTCCCCGAATACCCACCCTTCGAATCGGTGGCCGCCGACGGCAGCCTGCAAGGCTTCGATATCGAGTTGGGCAACGCGATCTGCGCCAAGCTCGAAGTGAAATGCACCTGGGTCCACAACGAATTCGACGGCATGATCCCGGCCCTGCGTGCGCGCAAGTTCGACGCGATCATGTCGTCCATGGCCGTCACCCCCGCCCGTGAAAAAATCATCGACTTCAGTGACCGGCTGTTCCTCAGCCCGACCTCGGTGATCACCCGCAAGAGCGCCGACTTCGGCGACACCCCGCAATCCCTCAAGGGCAAGCAGGTCGGCGTACTGCAAGGTTCGTTGCAGGAGGCCTATGCCCGTGCGCACCTGGCCAGGCTTGGGGCGCAGATCAAGGCGTACCAGTCCCAGGACCAGAACTACGCCGACCTGCAGAACGGCCGCCTCGACGCGACCCTGACCGACAAGCTCGAAGCCCAGCTCAACTTCCTGTCCAAGCCCGAAGGTGCCGACTTCAAGACCGGCCCGGCCTTCAAGGATCCGACCCTGCCCCTGGACATCGCCATGGGCCTGCGCAAGAACGACCAGGAACTGCGCACGCTGATCAACAAGGGTATCGCTGCCGTGCAGGCGGATGGCACTTACGCGCAGATCCAGAAGAAGTACTTCGGTGATCAGGATATCTACCACGAGTGACCCCCTTGCCCTCTGTGGGCTCTGGCTTGTGTGGGAGGGGGCTTGCCCCCGATAGCAGTGGATCAGCTGATACAGGTGTCACTGACATACCCTCATCGGGGGCAAGCCCCCTCCCACAAAAAGCCTCTCCCACAGTAAATCTGTGCGCCAACGAGACTCTTCCCATGAATGAATTCCTCAACTTGCAGGGCTACGGCCCGATGCTCGCCCAGGGTGCGTGGATGACGCTCAAGCTGTCCTTCCTCGCCCTGGCCCTGAGCCTCGCCCTTGGCCTGATCGCCGCCGGCGCCAAGCTCTCCAGCGCCAAATGGCTGCGGGTACCGGCCACGCTCTACACCACGCTGATCCGCAGCGTGCCGGACCTGGTGCTGATCCTGCTGATTTTCTACAGCCTGCAACTGTGGCTAAACGACCTGAGCGAAATGTTCGGCTGGGGCTACTTTGAAATCGACCCGTTTACCGCAGGCGTCGTCACCCTGGGCTTCATCTACGGCGCGTATTTCACCGAGAACTTCCGGGGCGCGATCCTCAGCGTGCCGGTCGGCCAACTGGAAGCGGCGACCGCCTATGGGCTGAGCCGCTGGCAGCGTTTTCACCTGGTGCTGTTCCCGCAGCTGATGCGCTTTGCCCTGCCGGGCCTGGGCAATAACTGGCTGGTGTTGCTCAAGTCCACGGCGCTGGTGTCGATCATCGGCCTGTCGGACCTGGTCAAGGCCGCGCAGAACGCCGGCAAGACCACCAACGAGCCGCTGTACTTCCTGATTCTCGCCGGCCTGGTGTACCTGGTGATCACCACCCTCTCCAACCGCATCTTCAAGCGCCTCGAACGGCGCTACAACCTCGGCATCAAGGGGATGGCGCGATGATCGAACTGTTCCAGCAATACGGCCTGGCCTACCTGTTCAGCGATGGCGCGGGGCTGTCCGGCGTGGCCATGACCCTGTGGCTGTTCATCATCTCGGTGGTGTTCGGCTTCGTGCTGTCGATTCCACTGGCACTGGCGAGGGTTTCCGAGCACTTCTGGCTGCGCTGGCCGGTAGAGGTCTACACCTACCTGTTCCGCGGGACGCCGCTGTATATCCAACTGCTGATTTGCTACACCGGGCTGTACAGCCTGGAAGTGGTGCAGGACAACGCCTTGCTCAACCAGTTTTTCCGCAACGCGCTGAACTGCACCCTGCTGGCCTTCGTGCTCAACACCTGCGCCTACACCGTGGAAATCTTCGCCGGGGCGATCCGCAATATTCCCCACGGCGAAATCGAAGCGGCCCGCGCCTATGGTTTGCATGGCTGGCGGCTGAACCTGTTTGTGGTGGTGCCGGCGGCCTTGCGCCGCGCATTGCCGGCCTACAGCAATGAAATGATCCTGATGCTGCACGCAACCTCCCTGGCGTTTACCGCCACCGTCGCCGACATTCTCAAGGTGGCCCGCGACGCCAATGCCGAGACGTTCCTGACGTTCCAGGCCTTCGGCATCGCCGCCCTGCTCTACATGCTGCTGTCCTTTGCACTGGTGGGCCTGTTCCGACTGGCCGAACGTCGCTGGATGCGTTTTCTTGTTCCTACCCGAGGCTAACCCATGAATCAGTCCGCGCAGGCCCTGGCCACTTATCCCGTTGAAGAACCCGTTGCCACACCCGCCACCGCCGCTATCAAGCTGCAAGTCGAAGGCATCCACAAACGCTACGGCGAACACGAAGTGCTCAAGGGCGTATCGCTGAATGCGCGCAATGGCGATGTGATCAGCCTGATCGGCGCCAGCGGCTCCGGCAAAAGCACGATGCTGCGCTGCATCAACTTCCTCGAACAGCCGGACGCCGGGGTGATCACTCTGGACGGCATCAGCATCGAAATGCAGCAAGGCCGCGCCGGCACCCGCGCGCCGCACCAGGCCCAACTGCAGAACCTGCGCACACGCCTGGCCATGGTGTTCCAGCACTTCAACCTGTGGAGCCACATGACCGTGCTGGAAAACATCACCATGGCCCCGCGCAGGGTGCTGGGCGTGAGCGCCGCCGAGGCGGAAAAGCGCGCACGCCTGTACCTGGACAAGGTCGGCCTGCCGGGCCGCGCGGCGGATCAGTACCCGGCGTTCCTGTCCGGCGGCCAGCAGCAGCGCGTGGCGATTGCCCGGGCCTTGGCGATGGAACCGGAGATCATCCTGTTCGATGAGCCGACTTCCGCGCTCGACCCAGAACTTGTAGGAGAAGTCCTCAAAGTCATACAGACGTTGGCCGAGGAAGGTCGTACCATGCTGATGGTCACCCACGAAATGGGCTTTGCCCGCCAGGTGTCCAGCCAAGTGCTGTTCTTGCACCAGGGCAAGGTTGAGGAACAAGGCGACGCCAGGATCCTCGACCACCCCAGCAGTGAGCGCCTGCAGCAATTTCTTTCCAACCGTTTGAAGTGAAACCCATGGATACCAAGGCCAACGGACCCCATTCCTCCCCTGCGCTGGACCGCATCGATGAAGCCATTATCGAAGTGCTGCGCCATCAGGGGCGCATCACCTACGAAAAGCTCTCGTCGCTGGTACACCTCACGCCCCGGCCCTGCCTGGAACGGGTGCGCAAGCTGGAGCGGCGCGGGGTGATCCGTGGGTATGGGGCGATCATCGATGTGCAGATGGTCTCGCCAGGCTTGTCATTGCTGGTACTGGTGGCCTTGTCCAACCAAAGCGGGCGCTCGGCGCAAAAGGCCTTCGAAGCCTGTGTGAAGGCCTGCCCGCAGGTGTTCGAATGCCAGCTGATCAGCGGGCCGTTCGACTACAGCCTGCGCATGCGTTGCCGGGACATGGAGCATTACCGGGTGTTGACAGAGACCTGGCTGAACAATGATGAGTTGCACATCGATAAGTTGGTGGCGCATCCGGAATTGGCAGTGGTCAAGAACACCGCCACCGAGTTGGCCTGAACTTATCTCTCCAAAACACTGCCGATCGAATGTGGGAGGGGGCTTGCCCCCGATAGCAGTGTGTCAGTCTATGCATCTGTGACTGACACTCCCTCATCGGGGGCAAGCCCCCTCCCACATATTCAACCCTGCCCGCTTAAGATTCTCTTGCCAGGCTTGGTGCCAATCAGCCTGGCCTGCCCATCCTTCTGCTTTCCCGTCCGCGCCTCGCTGATCAACCCCGGTATCAACTTGCCCTCCGGCAGGTTCTTCCAGAACCGGCTGGGCAAATGCCCTTCCATCACCTTGGGGTTCAACCGTGCGGGGTTGAAGATATGGCTGTAATAGGTCAGCCACATCGCGCTATGGGGGTCCTCGACATTCTGCGCCAACTGCCGCCACGCCTCGGGGCACTCGCGCTGGTGGATCAACTGCTCGCCATCGTAGTAAACCCCATCCAACGGCGTGGCGATCATCCAGCGATGACGGCCCATGCGCCCGATAAAATGTTGGCTGGCGGATTTCAGGATGTCATGGGCCGGTTCATGCCAGGCCACGTATTCCGGCAGTTCCGGCCCCGCTCCCGCCGGCAGCGCGATAAACCGCACAAATGCATGCAGGTGGTGCGCCTCGCGGCTGACCTGCTTGATCCGCCGCTGCAACTCGCTGCCCAGCTTGTCCCCGGCCAGCATCGCGGTGCGGTCGCCATGGCTGACGCGCCACAGCACCTCATACAGCAGGCTCCAGCGTTGGTCGCCGTGGTAGCAGGCAGCCGATTCCAGCAGTTCCAGCAGGGCCTTGGGCACTCGCGTCTGGAAAGGCCCGGGCGCCTCGGGAATCGACTGGTCAGTGGCAAACAGGTCCGCCACCTCCGCCTCGCCCCAGCTCACCTGACTGGGGTCGACCTGATGGCTGAGCAGCCAGCGTGCCTGGTCGCGCCAGGTGGCGAACAGGTTGTCGCATTCCAGGCTGATCACCCCCACAACCCCATCTGCTCGGGTTGCGGGCGGTCGCGCAGTTGCTCGCGCAACAGCACGCTGGTGCTGTCGGCCTGTTGCGGATGGTAGTCGCTGGTGATGAAAAACGGCTTGGCCTTGGCCAGCACGCAGCGCATGCGCGCCAGGTCTTCGAAGCGGATCTTGCGTTCGCGGCGCAGGTCCACCAGGCGCTGGGTGGTGCGCAGGCCAATGCCTGGAATGCGTGCGATCAAGGTCGGTTCGGCGCGATTCAGGTCCAGGGGGAACACATCGCGGTTGTCCAGGGCCCAGGCCAGCTTGGGGTCGATGTCCAGGGCCAGGTGGCCGGGGCCTTTGAACAGCTCATTGGCGTTGAACCCATAGCTGCGCAACAGGAAATCGGCCTGGTACAAGCGGTGCTCGCGCATCAGCGGCGGCGCGGCCAGGGGCACGCTTTTCGGGCTGTTGGGGATGGGGCTGAACGCCGAGTAATACACGCGACGCAGCTTGAAGTTGCCGTACAACGCCTCGGCACCGTGGAGGATGGTGCTGTCATCGGTGTCGTCGGCGCCGACGATCAGTTGCGTGCTCTGCCCGGCCGGGGCAAAACGCGGTGCACGCGGTTCGTTGCGGACCGTCTGCTCGCCAGTGTAGATGGTCTGCATGGCCTGCTTGATCGAGACGATCTTTTTTTCCGGCGCCAGGGTCTGCAGGCTGGCCTCGGTGGGCAGCTCGATGTTCACGCTCAGCCGGTCGGCATAGCGCCCGGCCTCGGCGATCAGCGCCGGGTCCGCGTCGGGAATGGTCTTGAGGTGGATATAGCCGCGAAAGTCGTGTTCTTCGCGCAGCAGCTTGGCCACGCGCACCAACTGCTCCATGGTGTAGTCGGACGAACGGATGATGCCGGAGCTGAGAAACAGCCCGCTGACGCAATTGCGCCGATAGAAATCCAGGGTCAGGGTCACCACCTCCTCCGGGCTGAACCGTGCGCGTGGCACGTCGCTGGAGCGGCGGTTGACGCAGTACTGGCAGTCGTAGAGACAGAAGTTGGTGAGCAGCACCTTGAGCAACGACACGCAACGCCCGTCCGGCGTATAGCTGTGGCAGATGCCCATGCCATCGGTGGAACCCAGCCCCGTCTTGCCCTCGGAACTGCGCTTGGGCGCGCCACTGCTGGCGCAGGACGCGTCGTACTTGGCGGCGTCGGCGAGAATGCTGAGTTTTTCGATCAACTGCATGGAGGGCTACCGATACTGGTTTTTTGTACAGTATCAGGCAGCCCTCCCGGTCACAAGCGCAGTTGGTCAGCTGGCGGTGGCAAGCAACAGGTCCTGCACCGAGCGCCCCTTGCCGCGCCCACGGTCCAGGGCATACAACGACGCCGCAATTTCATCGGCGCGGATCGGCAGCACCGACAGCAAGGTGTCGCTCAAACCGTGGCTGGCCTGGCTGAAACCCTGGATGTAGATGCCGGCGTTGCATCGCTCGTCGGTGACGATGCGGTAGTCGCGCGCCACATCGAAGTCGCCCAGGTAGTCTTCCAGCGGCGCGAGCAAGGCGCGGTGCGTCTGGCGCTCGTAGCCGGTGGCCAGGATCACCGCGTCGTAATGGTTGAGGCAGGTTTCGCCGTTGGCGTTGTTGCGTAGAGCCAACTCGATGCCCAGCGGGCCCGGCGTGGCCTTCTCGACCACGGTCATGGTGCGGAACGCCTGGCGGGCGATGCCGGAAACTTTCTGGCGGTAGAAAATGCCGTAGATGCGCTCGATCAGGTCCAGGTCCACCACCGAATAGTTGGTGTTCTGGTACTCGGCCACCAGGCGCTCGCGATCGGCGCCCTCCTGCTGGAACACCAGGTCGGTAAAGGCCGGCGAGAACACTTCGTTGACGAACGGGCTGTCATCGGCCGGCTTGAGCGCCGAGCCGCGCAGGATCATGTCGACCTGCACCGACGGGAAGCTGTCGTTCAGGTCGATAAAGGCTTCGGCCGCACTCTGGCCGCCGCCGATGATGGCGATGCGCATGGCCTTGCCGTCGACACACGGCTGGCTGGCCATGCGCTCCAGGTATAGGGAATGGTGGAACACCCGGCTGTCGCCTTTGAGCGCGTTGAACGCCTCGGGAATACGTGGCGTGCCACCGGCGCTGACCACCACCGAACGAGTGGTGCGCACATGCTGCTCGCCCAGGGCATCGCGGGAGATCACGCGCAGGGCTTCGACCTGCTGCTGGTGCAGGATCGGCTCGATGGCCAGCACCTCCTCGCCGTAGCGCGCCTGGGCCTGGAACTGGCCGGCGACCCAGCGCAGGTAATCGTTGTACTCCATGCGGCACGGGTAGAAGGTGCCCAGGTTGATGAACTCCACCAGGCGGTCGTGGGCTTTCAGGTAATTGACGAAAGAGTACGGGCTGGTGGGGTTGCGCAGGGTCACCAGATCCTTGAGGAACGAGATCTGCAGCTCGCTCTGGGTGACCAGGGTATTGCCGTGCCAGCGGTAGTCGGCCTGTTTGTCCAGGAACAGTACGTCCAGTTTGCCCTGGGCCTTTTCGCGCTCCTGCAGGGCGATGGCCAGCGCCAGGTTCGAAGGGCCGAAACCGATACCGATCAGGTCGTGAACCGCGGGCGAAGCAATTGCCTGTGTCATTCCAGTGTCCTCTGGATAAGCCCCTTGGCGGTGGGGCGGGAATACCTTTCAAGGCCTGCACATCAGGCCGTGTGTTGATAGGAAACGAGGACAGTGAAATAAAATTTAACTGATCAGTGATCAGTGCGCTTCCCACTCGCGCATGCGCACCCGGCAGTGCTTCATGGCGTTGACGATGTGTTTTTCCACCAACGCGCGGGAAATGCACAGGCGTTCGGCAATCTGCAGGTGGGTCAGGCCGTCGAGTTTGCGCAGCAGGAAGCTGTCGCGACAGGCCGGCGGCAGCTCGGCCAGGGCGCGTTCGAGCAGTTCCAGGCGCTGGCCGTGGTCGTGGGTGGTGTGCGGCGAACTGCTGGCAAAGCGTTCTTCGGCATCGAGTACGTCCAGCGGTTCGACCTGGCGCAGGGCGTTGCGCCGGTGGCCGTCAATCACCAGGTTAAGCGCGGTGCGGTATAAAAAGGCACGGGGTTGTTCGATGGGGGTGTCGCTGGAACGTTCCAGCACCCGGACATACGCGTCATGCACCACATCCTCGGCCACCTGACGGTTGCCCAGCTTGGCGTTGAGGAAACACACCAGCTCGCGATAGTAGTTTTCCAACATGACTCCCGGCCGCGGGGTGGCGGCATTAGGTCCCCGGGTGCAAAAAAGACAGCGTTCAGGTGATGGCAGTTTGAGTGTGTGCAATTTATAGTAATTCTCATCTACTTTTAAAGCAGACTCGCATCAACGGACGATTTTTTTCTTCAAGGGAGCTGTAACTGCTTATGTAACCGCCTAAATCCCCGCGCAATTCTCTCGTTTACTTGTCAGCTCCCCGCAACTGCGGTCCGAACTTTCCTGGCTGGAAACCCACGCATGAAACGCCCTCGACCCGCCCGACGCGCCTTGCTCGTTATCGCGTGCCTGATCCCCATTATCGCCGTCGCGGCCTGGCAGGTGCTGCCGCCGGGGCGTGACACCCTCACCACCGTCAGCGTCACCCGCGGCAATATCGAAAACAGCGTGACCGCCCTGGGCACCCTGCAACCGCGTCGTTATGTGGACGTGGGCGCCCAGGCATCGGGGCAGATCCGCAAGATCCACGTCGAGGCCGGCGACCAGGTGCAGGAAGGCCAACTGCTGGTGGAGATCGACCCGTCCACGCAGAAGGCCAAGCTCGACGCCAGCCGCTACGCCATCGAAAACCTCAAGGCCCAGTTGCAGGAGCAAAAGGCCCAGCACGAACTGGCGCGCCAGAAATACCAGCGCCAGCAGCGCCTGGTCGCCGGCAACGCCACCCGCGAGGAAGACGTACAAACCGCCAAGGCGGAATTGAGCGCCACCCAGGCCCGGGTCGATATGTTCCAGGCGCAGATCCTGCAAGCCCAGGCCAGCCTGCGCAGTGATGAAGCCGAGTTGGGCTACACGCGGATTTATGCGCCGATGACCGGCACCGTGGTCGCGGTGGACGCACGGGTCGGCCAGACCCTCAACGCGCAGCAGCAGACACCGTTGATCCTGCGGATCGCCAAGCTGTCGCCGATGACCGTCTGGGCGGAAGTCTCGGAAGCTGATATCGGCCACGTCAAACCGGGCATGACCGCCTATTTCACCACCCTGAGCGGCGGCAACCGGCGCTGGACCAGCACCGTGCGGCAGATCCTGCCGATCCCGCCCAAGCCGTTGAACGAAACCCAGGGCAGCGGCAGCCCCAACAGTTCGAATAAAAGCGGCAGCGGCCGCGTGGTGCTGTACACCGTGTTGCTGGATGTGGACAACAGCGACAACGCGTTGATGGCGGAAATGACCGCCCAGGTATTTTTCGTCGCCAGCCAGGCCCAGAATACGCTGACGGCGCCGATCGCTGCGCTACAGGGCACGGCCAACGCCAACCAGCAGATCGCCCGGGTGGTGGGCAAGAATGGCCGTATCGAGCAGCGCCAGGTGCAGGTCGGCATCAGCGACCGCTTGCGCGTGCAGGTACTCGACGGCCTGAACGAAGGTGATCAACTGCTGGTCGGCCCGGCCGATGGCAACGGGGGTTGAGGTGAACACGGCCCTGATCGAACTCAAGGACATCCGCAAGTCCTACGGCGGCGGCGACAGCCCGCAGGTCGACGTGTTGCGCGGCATCGACCTGGCGATCCATGCCGGGGAATTCGTCGCCATCGTCGGTGCCTCCGGCTCCGGCAAGTCCACGTTGATGAACATCCTCGGTTGCCTTGACCGCCCCAGCACCGGCGACTACCTGTTCGCCGGGGAAAACGTCGCGCACCTGGACAGCGACGAACTGGCCTGGCTGCGCCGCGAAGCCTTTGGTTTTGTGTTCCAGGGCTACCACCTGATCCCCTCGGGCACGGCCCAGGAAAACGTCGAGATGCCGGCGATCTACGCCGGTATCAGCGCCGCCGAACGCCATGCCCGCGCCCACGCCCTGCTCACCCGCCTGGGCCTGGCCGAGCGCACCGGCAACCGTCCGCACCAGCTGTCCGGCGGCCAGCAGCAGCGAGTGTCCATCGCCCGTGCGTTGATGAACGGCGGCCATATCATCCTCGCCGACGAACCCACCGGCGCCCTCGACAGCCACAGCGGCGCCGAGGTCATGACCCTGCTGGACGAACTGGCCAGCCAGGGCCACGTAGTGATCCTGATTACCCACGACCGCGAAGTGGCTGCGCGGGCCAACCGCATCATCGAAATTCGCGATGGCTTGATCATCAGTGACTCGGCCAACGACAGCGACACCAAGCCCGTAGCCACCACCGGGGCCCTGCAAGCCGTGGACCTGCGCCAGCGCCTGGCCGACGGCGCCGAGCACAACGGCGCCTGGAAAGCCGAACTGGTGGACGCGGTGCAAGCTGCCTGGCGTGTGATGTGGATCAACCGCTTCCGCACCGCGCTGACCCTGCTGGGCATCATCATCGGCGTGGCGTCGGTGGTGGTGATGCTGGCGGTGGGCGAAGGCAGCAAGCGCCAGGTCATGGCGCAGATGGGGGCGTTCGGCTCCAACATCATCTACCTCAGCGGTTCATCGCCGAATCCGCGCACGCCGCTGGGGATCGTGACGCTCGATGACGTGCATGCGCTGGCGGCCCTGCCGCAGGTGCAGCGCATCATGCCGGTCAACGGCAACGAAGCCGGGGTGCGTTTCGGCAATGTCGACTACATGGCTTACGTGGGCGGCAACGACACCAACTTCCCGGAGATTTTCAATTGGCCGGTGGTCGAGGGCAATTACTTCACTGCCGCCGACGAGCGTGCCGCTGCCACCGTGGCGGTAATTGGTCATCGTGTGCGCGAGAAGCTGTTCAAGGGCGAGGTCGACCCCATCGGCCAGTACATCCTGATTGAAAACGTGCCATTCCAGGTGATCGGCGTGCTGGCGGAAAAAGGCGCCAGCTCCGGCAACAAGGACAGCGACGATCGCGTTGCCATCCCTTACACCGCCGCCAGCGTGCGCCTGTTCGGCAGCTACAACCCCGAGTATGTGGTGATCGCCGCGGCGGACGCGCGCAAGGTCCGCGAGGCCGAGGTGGCCATCGACCAGTTGATGCAAAAACTGCACAACGGCAAGCGCGACTATGAGCTGACCAACAACGCCGCGATGATCCAGGCGGAGGCGCGCACGCAGAACACACTGTCGCTGATGCTCGGTTCGATTGCCGCGATTTCCCTGTTGGTGGGCGGCATCGGGGTGATGAACATCATGTTGATGACTGTACGCGAGCGTACCCGTGAAATCGGTATCCGCATGGCCACCGGCGCACGCCAGCGCGACATCCTGCGTCAGTTCCTCACCGAAGCGGTGATGCTTTCGGTGGTCGGCGGCCTGTGCGGCATCGCCCTCGCGCTGTTGGTGGGCGGCGTGCTGGTGCTGGCCAAGGTGGCGGTGCAGTTTTCCCTGGTGGCGGTGTTCGGTGCATTCGGTTGCGCCCTTGTCACCGGCGTCGTATTCGGCTTTATGCCGGCCCGTAAAGCTGCCCGGCTCGATCCGGTCAAGGCGTTGACCAGTGAATAAACGATCCCTTTACCTGCCCGGCCTCTGCGTATTGCTCAGCGCCTGCACCGGCAACCCGCCTGCCATCGACAGCGGCATTGCACCGCCGGCTGCCTGGCAATATACCGAGCGCAGCGCCGCCCAGGCCACCCAGCAGCAATGGTGGACCCAGTTCGGCAGCCCGCAGCTCAATCACCTGGTCGACCAGGCCCGCCGGGACAGCTTCGACGTGGCCGCCGCCACGGCCCGCGTGCGCCAGGCCCAGGCCAGCGCAGTGATCGCCGGCGCGCCGCTGCTGCCGGAGGTGAAATTCAACCTCGCCACCAGCCGCCAGAAATTGCTGCGCGGCCCGGGTGGCCCGGACCTGGACGCAACACGCAGCGATGATACCGTCGATAACTACAGCGCCAACCTCACCGCCAGTTACGAGGTGGACTTCTGGGGTGGCCGCGCCGCCGCCCGCGACAGCGCCTTACAGAGTCTGCGCGCCAGCGCGTTCGACCAGGCCACGGTGGAACTGACCCTGCTCAGCAGCGTCGCCGACCGCTACGCGCAAACCCTGGCCGCCCGGCAGCGCGAGCAGATTGCCGAGCTGAACCTGGCCAATGCGCGCAATGTGCTCGCGCTGGTGCAGACCCGCTATGACGCCGGCTCCGCCACCGCGTTGGAACTGGCCCAGCAAAAAAGCCTGGTGGCCAGCCAGCAACGCCAATTGCCGCTGATCCAGCAACTGAGCGAAGAATCGCGGATCACCCTGGCCGCCCTGCTCGGCCAGCCGGTACAAGGCCTGGACCTGGGCTCCGAGAGCTTCCAGGCGCTGACCTGGCCAACCATCGGTGCGGGCATGCCCAGCCAACTGCTCAGCCGCCGCCCCGACCTCGCCAAGGCCGAAGCACAACTGGCGGCGGCACAGGCCGACGTCACCGTGGCCCGCGCCGCCATGCTGCCTGCCATCACCCTGGGCGCAACCCTGGGCTCGGATGCCTACAAGGCCCTGGATATCCTGCGCAGCCCCTACTACACGCTGACCGCCGGCCTGGTCGGCCCGATCTTCAACAACGGCCGTTTAAGCGCTGAACGCGACAAGGCCCGCGCCCGCCAGGATGAACTGCTGCAAACCTATCGCGGCGCGATCATCAACGGTTTTGCCGATGTGGAAAAAGCCCTCAGCAGCATCACCCGCCTCGACCAGCAACGCGAATGGCAGCGTGAAGAACTGCAACAGGCGCAGACGGCGTTCCAGATTGCCGAAAGCCGCTACCAGGCCGGCGCCGAAGACCTGCTCACCGTGCTGGAAACCCAGCGCACCCTGTACGCGGCCCAGGACCAGAACGTGCAACTGCGCTTGTCACGCCTACAGGCCAGTATCGCCCTGTACAAAGCACTGGGTGGTGGCTGGCAGACAGAGATCCGATAAACAAAACTCCAATTTCATACAACAGACGTTCTTTCAGCCTACATTCTTCGACCCAAGGTCCTTGGTAAAAAAGCCGCTATCACACGGTTGCCCGGGACCTCTCGATGACTTCTGCAAAACACCTGACGGGCGCCTGCCTCTGGCTGATGGCAAACCTTGCTACAGCCCAGCCGTTGATCCCCCCCACTGCCATCGACTGGTTGCTGGACTGTCCCCTGCCCTCCGTTGAACGCCTGGACCCTGCGGTACTGGAACGGACCCAATGCGGCACCGTGAGCGTACCGCGCAATCATGCCGCGCCCCGCCAGGGCAGGTTGCGCTTGTACGTAACCCGCGTCGGGGCCCGCGACCCGTTGAACCGTGAAGGGGTGATCATTGCCCAGGCCGGCGACGCGGCCAAAAAGACTCAGGTCGGCACCTTCGTCATCCACCTGGCCAGCCTGTGGGGCTCCCACTCCCACCCGGCCTATCGCCGGCTGGTCGACCGTTATGACGTCATCGAGCTCAGCACCCGCGACCTCAGTACCGACAATGGCATCGAGCAGGCAGCCCAGGACCTGGAGTTCGTACGTACCCAACTCGGGGAAGCTCAATTGCGTTACCTGGGCAATGCCGACAGCGCACGCCTGGGCAACCGCTACGCCACGCTGTTCCCCGAGCGGGTCACGCGCATGGTACTGGTCAACGCGCACGCGAGCGAAATGGCGGCGCCCTTCGTTGAACAACTGCGCCTGAAAGACTCGTCCACACAAGACTCCAGCAGTTGCATCAACCGCTGGGTGGGCGACTTCCTGATCTACGGCAAGCAACCTCCACGCTCCACGCGCTGCCTGGATTCCGCCGAAGGACAGTAACCCCCTGTTTGCGACCTGTTGTCCTCAAAAACGACACCCGGCGTTGACGTTGGGGGTCGATCGTTATTAAGTGCTATTTATCCGCATTAATACGATAAATCGAACCCATGCTAAGCCGCCCGCTACGACGCAAACGCCAGAAGCTGTCCGATGTGATTGTCGAGTCGGTCAAGCGCTCAATCGTCACCGACGCCTTGAAACCCGGCGACCGCCTGCCCACCGAACGTGAGTTGATGGAAAGCTTCCAGTGCTCCAAGGGCTCTGCCCGCGAAGCACTCAAGGCCCTGGAAGTGGAAGGCCTGGTGAGCACCCGCACCGGCCCCAGCGGTGGCGCCTACCTGAACCAGGCCGGCACCGAACCGGCCAGCCGCGCATTGCGCAACTACCTGCACTTCCAGCACCTGGACGGCGAACAGGTGTACCAACTGCGCAAAGTCATCGAAGTGGAACTGGCGGTGTCGGTGCTCGGGCGCCTCAGCGAAGACGACTACCAGGCCCTGCAAGACAACGTGGACTTCTGCAGCGCCCCGGAAGACAGCGAGGTCGGCCAGCGCGAACAACGCCTGGCGGAGCTGGAGTTCCACAACCTGCTGGCCAAGGCCTGCCCCAACCCGCTGCTGAGTTTCATGGCGCAGTTTCTCAACGACCTGCTGCGCGACCTGGTGGTGCTGAAAAAAGCCTACAAGCCCAAGCGCAAGCAGTTCGACGCGGCCAACCTGGATTATCACAAGCAGTTGCTGATCGCCTTTCGTGCCGGGGATGAAAGCGCGGTACGCAGCTTGATGCATGAACACATGTGCGATGCCGAACACCACATGACCGCGCTGGAAGGCCAGGTCAGCCCGCATTTTCTACTGGAGTTCGATCACTCTTAAAGAACACCACAGACCCCATGTGGGAGGGGGCTTGCCCCCGATGACGCCAGCACATTCAACATTAATGTCGACTGACACACCGCTATCGGAGGCAAGCCACCTCCCACATGTGGGCTGCATTTCAACCACACATCGTTTCATCCAATAACAGGCCTGCCCACAGGCCCTTGCTCCACCGTATCGCCATTGCCACTCCTGCCAATAACTAAACCAGGGAGTCACCCCATGCAGCGTCGTACGTTGTTGAAAGCCAGTCTCACCGCCGCAGCCGCCCTCAGCCTCCCGCTGAGCGTGCGCTCGGCATTCGCCGCCGAGCCCTTTACCTTTTACGGCCTCAAGTCCATGTCTGGCGCGTTTGCCAGCTATGGCAAGTTTGCCGACATGGGTTCGCGCCTGGCGGTGGAGCAGTACCCGCAGGTGCTGGGTCGCCCGTTGAACTACAAGGTCATCGACACCGAAGGCAACGCCGGCAAGGCGGTGCGCAAGGTCCAGGAAGCCATCCAGCAGGACGGCGCGCGGTTCTTCCAGGGGTGCACCTTGTCCTCGTCGGCACTGGCGGTGGCCAAGGAAGTCGACAAGGTCGGCGGCGTGTTCATGACCCCGGTGGGCGCCGATGAAGTCACCGGCAAGGACTGCAACAAGGCGACGTTCCGCTGGTCCGTGCCCACCTACGGCGCAATCCGCGAAACCATGGTGCCGCTGATCAAACTGCTGCCCGACGCCAAGCGCTGGTACACCATCACCCCGCAATACGTGTTCGGCGAAGCCCTGCTCGAAGGCGCCAAAAACGTGCTCAAGGAACACGGCCTGGAACACGTCGGCAACAGCTACCACTCGCTGCAGGAACAGGAATTTTCCGGCTACCTGACCAACGCCATCTCGACCAGACCCGACGTGCTGGTGCTGCTCAACTTCGGCAGCCAGTCGTCCAACACCCTGCGCCAGGCGGTCAACTTCGGCATCAAGGAGCGCATGAAAGTGCTGCTGGTGTGGTCCGCCGGACTCGACCAATTCCAGGAACTGGGCAGCGATGTACTCGAGGGCGTGTACCTTGGCGCACAGTACTGGCACCAGGTCGACACCCCGCTCAACCGTGAACTGGTCAAGCTGACCCAGGCCAAGTACGGCATCAACCCCACCTACCCGCTGGCCGCCGACTACATCAGCACCAGGGTCATGCTCGAAACCATCATCGCCACCGGCAGCTTCGACGGGCCGACCGTGGCCAAGGCCATGCAGGGCCTGAGTTTCGAAGGGCCCACCGGCAAGGAATCGATCCGCGCCGGCGACCACCAGGTGATCAAGGACTACTACCTGCTGATCGGCAAGGCCAGCAGCGAGATGGCCGACAAGGACGACCTGGCCAAGGTGCTCAGCGCCGGCCAATCGTTCCCGCCGGTGGACGCCACGGGCTGCACGCTCGGCTGATCCCCTGAATTTTGTAGCGCAGGGCCGCGCAAGCGGCGTCCTGCCGAGGGTTCCTGCATGCTTAATCTTTACCTGTTCCAGATCCTCAACGGCCTTGGGCTGGGGATGATCTACTTCCTCATTGCGGTCGGGCTGACGATCATTTTCGGCCTGCTCAACTTCGTCAACTTCGCCCACGGCGCGTTCTTTCTGCTGGGTGCCTACATCTGCTACACCGCCGTGAGCCTCACCGGCAACTTCTGGCTGGCGCTGCTGATCGCGCCACTGGTGGTGGCTGCACTGGCCTGGGTGATCGAGCGCCTGTTGATCCAGCGGATCTACCACTTGCCGCACATGTTCCAGATCCTGGTGACCCTGGGGATTGCACTGATCATCCAGGAGGCCAGCGTGATGATCTGGGGCCCGGTGGGCAAGAGCGTCGCGGTACCGGAACTGCTGCGCGGCGTGCTGGTGGTGGGTGACTTCGTGTACCCCTACTACCGCCTGTTCCTCATTGTGTTTTCCGGGCTGGTCGGCCTGGGCCTGTGGTTGCTGCTGGAACGCACGCGCTTCGGTGCCCTGGTGCGCGCCGGCAGTGAAAGCACCGAAACCGTGTCGCTGCTGGGCACCAATATTTTCCGCCTGTTCTCCATGACCTTCGCCCTCGGCGTGGCCCTGGCCGGCGTCGCCGGTGTGCTGTTCGCACCGTTGCGCGGCGCGCAGCCCTTTGTCGGCCCGGAGATTCTCGGCGTGGCCTTCGTGGTGGTGGTGATCGGCGGCATGGGCTCGTTCAGCGGTGCGCTGGTTGGCGGTTTGCTGGTGGGCGTGGTGCAAAGCCTGATGACCACACTCTGGCCCCAGGGTGCGAGCCTGATGATCTACGGCGCGATGGCCGTGGTGATTCTGGTCCGTCCCTACGGCCTGTTCGGGAGAGCCTGACATGAGCGAGAAAAATCCCCTGCCGTTTGCCAAGACGCAATCGCGCGCAATGCTGCTGTGGGTGTTGGCGGTATTGATCGGCCTGCCGCTGATCTTGCCGTCGGCGACCCTGGCCACCGAGATCCTGATCTTTGCCATGGCCGCCCTGGCCTGCAACCTGTTGCTGGGCTACACCGGGCTGCTGTCGTTCGGCCAAGGCATCTTCTTCGGGGCCGGCGCGTACTGTGCGGCGCTGCTGATGATCCACCTGCAACTGGGCCTGTTCACCGCGTTGCTCGGCGCCGCCATTGCGGGTGGGTTCCTGGCCTTGCTGGTGGGTGCCCTGGCGATCCGGCGTACCGGTATCTATTTCGTGATGCTGACCCTGGCGTTCAGCCAGATGGCGTATTTTGTCGCCTACACCCTCAGCGACTGGACCGGCGGCGACAACGGCCTGCTCAGCGTGCCGCGCCCGGAAATCCGCCTCGGCGACACCGTGCTGCTGTCCCTGGCCGACGCCCGCGCGTTCTACGGTTTTGTCGCGGTGCTGTTCCTGCTGATCTTCATCGGTGCGCGCCGGGTGATCGCCTCGCCGTTCGGCAGCACGCTGATGGCGATCCGTGAAAACGAAACCCGCGCCTCGGCCATCGGCTACGACACGCGGCACTTCAAGATCCTGGTGTTCGTGCTGTCCGGCGCCGTCACCGGGATTGCCGGGGCGCTGTACGCCATGCTGCTGCACTTTGTGCCGCTGTCGAACATCGACCTGGCGATGTCCGAGAACATCCTGATCATGACCATCGTCGGCGGCACCGGTTCGCTGTTTGGCTCGTTGCTGGGCGCCGGTTCCATCGTGCTGCTCGGGGATTTCCTCTCCGACCTGTGGCCGCGCTGGCTGATGCTGCTGGGGGTGATCCTGATCCTGGTGGTGATCTTCATGCGCGGTGGTTTGTGGGGCGGCCTGGCGTCGCTGTTCGAGAAGGTACGCGGCAGCCGCAAGAACGTGGTTATCGCCAAGGAGGAAGGGCTATGAGCATCCTGCTGGAAACCCAGGACCTGGAACTGGCCTACGGCGCGTTCCACGCAGTGAATGGCGTGAACCTCAAGGTCGAGGCCGGCACCATCCACACCATCATCGGCCCCAACGGCGCCGGCAAGACCAGCCTGTTCCACTGCCTCACCGGCGAGCGCCAGGCCACCGCTGGAGCAATTCATTTCGACGGTAAAAACCTGATGCGCAAGCCCGCCCACGGCCGTGTGGGCCTGGGCATGGCGCGTTCGTTCCAGCTGACCAGCCTGTTTCAGAACCTCAGCGTGCGCGAGAACCTGCGCCTGGCCGCCCAGGGCCGTGACGGCGCACGTGCCCTCAACTTCTGGCGTCGCGTGGACAGCCAGCGCGAACACCTGGAGATGGCCGACCAGGTGCTCGAACGCCTGCAACTCACCGCCCGCGCCGACACCCTCGCCGGCGAGTTGTCCCACGGCCAGCAACGGGTACTGGAGGTGGGCATGTCGATCTGCTCCAAGCCGAAACTGTTGATGCTGGATGAGCCCACCTCGGGCATGGGCATCGACGATATCCCGATCATGACCCAGTTGATCAGCGACCTCGGCCGCGATCACACAGTACTGCTGATCGAACACAACATGAGCATTGTCATGTCCATCAGCCAACGCATCACGGTGATGAGCCACGGCCAGATCCTGGTGGAGGGCACGCCGGAATTCGTGCGCGCCGATGAACGTGTGCGCACTGCATACCTTGGGGAGGCTGCCTGATGCTGATCGTCGAGAATATCCATTCCTACTACGACAAGAGCCACGTGCTGGAAGGCGTGTCGCTGACCGTCAACCCCGGCGAACTGGTAACGCTGCTCGGCCGTAATGGCGCCGGGAAGACCACCACCCTGCGCAGCATCCTCGGCATCATCTGCCCGCGCCAGGGCCAGATCCACTTCAACGGCCAGGCGCTGGTCGGGCAGAAGATCTTCGAAATCGCCCGTCAGGGTTTGGCATTGGTCCCGGAGAACCGTGGGATTTTCCGCTTGCTCACCGTCGAGGAAAACCTGCGCATCGCCGCACGCAAGACCAGCCGCTGGCAACTCGAAGACGTGTACGCCATGTTCCCGCGCCTCAAGGAGCGCCGCAAAAACGCCGGCCATGCGCTGTCCGGCGGCGAGCAGCAGATGCTCGCCATCGCCCGCGCCCTGCTCAACGACCCCAAGCTGCTGATCCTCGATGAACCCACCGAAGGCCTGGCCCCGGTGATCGTCGACGAACTGGTGAAAATCCTGCGCAAGGTCAAGGACGACGGCCTGCCGGTGCTGCTGGTGGAACAGAACCTGATGGTCTGCGACAAGCTCGCCGACCGCCATTACGTGCTTGAACAGGGCCGCGTCGTCTACGAAGGCAGCGCCGAAGCCTTCCGCGCCGACCCTACGATCAAAAACCGTTATTTGGCCCTGAGTGCCTGACCGGAGATTGCAGATGAACAGTTTTGCGCAACCGCTCCAGAGCAACGCCCTATTGATCAACCGCGACCGCCTGTGGCAATCGCTGATGGACCTGGCCCGACTCGGCGCCACCGCCAAGGGCGGCGTGTGCCGCCTGGCCCTCACCGACCTCGACCGCCAGGCCCGCGACCTGTTCGTGCAGTGGTGCGAGGCCGCCGGGTGCAGCGTCAGTGTCGACGCCATCGGCAATATCTTTGCCCGCCGCGCCGGGCGCAACCCCGCCCTGCCCCCGGTGATGACCGGCAGCCATATCGACACCCAACCCACTGGCGGCAAGTTCGACGGCTGCTACGGGGTGATGGCCGGGCTGGAAGTGATCCGCACCCTGAATGACCTGGACATCGAAACCCAAGCGCCGATTGAAGTGGTGGTGTGGACCAACGAAGAAGGCTCGCGTTTTCCGCCGTGCATGATGGGCTCCGGGGTATTTGCCGGTAAGTTCGACTTGCAGGACACCCTCGACAAAGTCGATGACCGGGGCCTGTCGGTGGGCGCCGAATTGCAGCGCATCGGTTACGCCGGTTCCCGCGCCGTGCTCGGCCACCCGGTCGGTGCCTACTTCGAAGCACATATCGAACAAGGCCCGGTACTGGAAGACCAGGCCACTACCATTGGCGTGGTCATGGGGTGCCTGGGGCAGAAGTGGTTCGATCTGACCCTTACCGGCGTAGAGGCCCACGCCGGCCCGACGCCGATGCACCTGCGCAAGGACGCCCTGGTCGGCGCCGCCGAGGTGGTCAGCGCAGTCAACCGCATCGCCCATCAACAGCAGCCCCACGCCTGCGGCACGGTGGGTTGCCTGAGCCTGCACCCTGGCTCGCGCAACGTGATTCCCGGCCAGGTGCACATGACCATCGACCTGCGCCACCTGCACGCGGACAAGCTGCAAGCCATGGTCGATGAAGTGCGCGACGTGATCGAAGCCACTGCCCAGCGACACGACCTGACCTTTGAGCTGACGCCCACCGCCGACTTTCCACCGCTGGACTTCGCCCCGGCCTGCGTCAATGCGGTGCGTGACGGCGCCGAAGCCTTGGGCCTGAGCCATATGGACATCGTCAGCGGGGCCGGGCACGACGCGATTTTTGTCGCCGAACTCGGCCCGGCCGGCATGATCTTTGTGCCGTGCGAAGGCGGCATCAGTCATAACGAAATCGAAAACGCCGCGCCGGATGACCTGGCAGCCGGCTGCGCGGTATTGCTGCGCGCCATGGTCAATGCGGCACAGGGGGACGTGGCATGAGCGAGATCGGCCAACTGACAGCGGTGCAACTGCTGCAGCATTTTCGCGACCAGACCTTGTCGCCGGTGGAAGTCACCGAGGACGCTTTGTTGCGCATCGAGCGCTACAACCCGGTGGTGAACGCCTATTGCCACGTCGACCCGGAAGGTGCTCTGAACGCCGCACGCGCCTCGGAACAACGCTGGCTCAAGGGCCAACCCTGCGGCCCGTTGGACGGCGTGCCGGCGTCGATCAAGGACCTGACACTGACCATCGGCATGCCGACCCGCAAGGGCTCGCGCACGTCATCCGCCGAAGGGCCGTGGGACGTCGACGCGCCTTTCACGGCCTTCATGCGCAAGGCCGGCGCGGTGCTGCTGGGCAAGACCACCACCCCGGAATTCGGCTGGAAAGGCGTCACCGACAACCCGCTGTACGGCATCACCCGCAACCCCTGGGACACCCGCACCACGGCGGGCGGCTCGTCCGGCGGCGCGGGCGCAGCGGCGGCGTTGAACCTCGGCGTGTTGCACCAGGGCAGCGACGCCGGCGGCTCGATCCGCATTCCCTGCGCGTTTACCGGCACCTTCGGGATCAAGCCGACCTTCGGTTATGTGCCGCAGTGGCCGGCCAGCTCCATGACCATTCTGTCGCACCTGGGGCCGATGACCCGCACGGTGGAAGACAGTGTGCTGATGCTGCAAACCATCGCCCAGCCGGATACGCGCGATGGCTTGATCGGTGCTCCACGCACCACACCATGGCTGACGCCGGGTACGGATTTGAAAGGGTTGCGTGTGGCCTACAGTCCGAACTTCGGTTACGTGAAGGTCGACCCACAAGTGGCCAAGGTGGTCGCGGAGGCGGTGCGAGGCCTGGAACAACTGGGCGCCCATGTCGAGCAGATCGACCCCGGTTTCAGCGACCCGCTGGACGTCTTCAGCACCTTGTGGGCAGCCGGCGCGGCACGCCTGACCGGCGCCATGAGCGAGACACAAAAACAACTGCTGGACCCCGGACTGTCAAGGATTGCACAACGCGGCGAACAGTTGAGCCTGGACGACTTCAGCGCCGCCCTTGAAGCCCGCGCCGCATTGGTGGCGCGCATGGCCGCGTTCCATGAGCATTACGATGTGCTGGTGTCGCCGATGATGCCGATCACCGCATTCGAAGCCGGGCACGACGTACCGCCCGGCTCCGGCTTGCAGGCATGGACGCAGTGGACGCCCTTCACCTACCCCTTCAACCTGACCCAGCAACCGGCGGCATCGGTGCCGTGCGGGCTGGCGGCGAATGGCTTGCCGGTGGGCTTGCATGTGGTGGGCGCGCGGTTTGCCGATGAGCAGGTGTTGAGGGTGTGCCAGGCGTATGCAAAGGCATTTCCGACCAAGCACCTGCAAGCGCCAATCATCAGAACACCGTAGGACCCAATGTGGGAGGGGCTTCACGCCGATGGTCCTGGCCTTATCTGGCTAAGGACGAACACTGCAACTGTGGGTACTTTTCGCCAGTTCTACCTGAAGATCTTGGAAGCAAGCCTTCTCCCACCGTTTCGAGCGCATTCCATTACACTGTCCCCCATTCATCCCCGGGGGCTTCATGGACATCGAACTGGCACGCACCTTCCTCGAAATCACCCGCTGCGGCAGCCTCGCCGCAGCGGCCGAGAAACTGCACGTCACCCAGACCGCCATCACCGCACGGGTCAAGAGCCTGGAAAGCCAATTGGGCAGCACGCTGTTCATCCGCAACCGCGCCGGCGCCAGGCTGACCGCCGACGGCGAGGCCTTCGTGGTGTACGCCAACCAGTTGCTGCAAACCTGGGAAGCGGCCAAACGCGACCTGCCGTTGCCCGATGGCTATCGCAACGTGCTGCACATCGGCGGCGAGGTCAGCCTGTGCAACCCGTTGATGCTCGGCTGGGCCCAGGCCCTGCGCCAGAACATCCCCGGCCATGCCCTGCGCACCGAAATCCGCGAAGGCGAATACCTGCTGCGCCAACTGGAGCTGGGTGTGCTGGACGCCGCGCTGGTGTTCCAGCCGCAATACTGGCCGGGCTTGCAGGTGGAGCAGGTGCTGGAGGAAAAACTGATCCTGGTACAGCTGGTGAGCAACCCGGCGCCCTATGTGTACATCGATTGGGGACCCGGCTTTCGTCAACAACACGACGCCGCCCTGCCCGACAAGGCCCGCGCCGCACTGAGTTTCAACCTGGGGCCGCTGGCGTTGCAGTACATCCTGGAAAATGGCGGCGCCGGTTATTTTCGCACCCGCGTGGTGCAGAGCTACCTGGACAGCGGCGTGATGCAACGCGTGCCCAAGGCGCCGGAGTTCAGCTTCCCCACGTACCTGGTGTATTCACGGGCGCGGGATTCGGCGGTGTTGCAACAGGCACTGGCGTTGCTGCGCGAGGTGGTCAAGGCCGAAAGCGACTGGTCGCAGCGCTGGGACCCGCTGATTTGAAGCAACAATATCCGCCGCGCATGCTAGCCTGCGGGTGTTTCCTTTTGCAGCCTTACCGATGAACAAGAAAAAGTCCGTCACCATCAGCGACATCGCCAAACAGGTCGGCATGACCACCATCACGGTGTCCCGGGCGCTGAGCAAACCTGACCTGGTCAAGCCGGCCACCCTGGCGCGCATCCTCGAAGTGGCGCGGGAGCTGGACTATGTGCCCAACGCCTTCGCCCGCGGCCTCAAGCGCAGCGAAAGCCTGATCATCGGCGTGATCACCGCCTCGGTGGACAACCCGTTCTACAGCGAAATGATCAAGGCAATTTCCCGCGAGGCCAAGCAGCACGGCTACACCATCATGCTGGTGGACACCGATGAGCTGGAAGAACTGGAAAGCAAGGCCGTGGACACCCTGTTGGGCTACCGCGTGGCGGGGATCATCCTGTCGCCGGTCTCGGATGAGCCGGGCTACCAGCCCGACTACCTGGAACGCCTGGCCAACGGCAAGACCCCGGTGGTGCTGCTCGACCGCACGATCCACGACAGCCCGTTCAGCCGCGTGGTGCTCGACAACTACCACAGCGGCATCCAGGCCGCGCACTACCTGCTGCGCCAGACGCCCGACCTCAGGCGCCTGCTGGTGCTGACCGGCCCCGAACATTCACGCATCACTGTGGAGCGCCTCAAAGGCCTGCGTGAAGTGCTGGCCGAACACCCGCAGGTGCAGGTCGAAGTGCAGGCCGGCGACTACACGCTGATGCCGTCCTACCTGCACACCCTCGACTACCTGGCCGAACACTCGGCGCCGGACGCAATCATGGGGTTCAACCAGTTGATCACCCTCGGCGCCCTGCGTGCGCTGCGCATGCACAATATCCCCCACGACAGCCTGACCATCTGCGGCATCGACCGCCTGCCCTTCGCCGATATCTTCGGCGTGCCCATCGCCTGCGTGGCCCATGATGCGTCGCTGGCCGGCAGCAGCGCGGTACGCCTGCTGCTTGACCGTCTCGAAGACCCGGGCAAGCCCCGGGACAAGGTGGTCATCGCCGGCCAGTTGGAAAACGGCTAGCGGCTGGTATAGCCGCCGTCGATGGGCAGGCTGACGCCGCTGATCATGCTGGCCGCGCGGCTCAGCAGGAACAGCACCGGCAGGGCCACTTCCGCAGTTTCAGCAAACCGCCCCAAGGGAATTGCCGCCAGCGCCGGATCGCGCTTGGCCGGCGCGGACCACGCCATGGCTGCCATCGGCGTGAGTGTGACCGTGGGGTTGACGCTGTTGACGCGAATGCCGAAGCGGCCCCACTCGGCGCATTGCACACGGGTGATCGCATCCAGCGCCGCCTTGGAGGCGCAGTAGCCGAGGTGATCGTCCAGCGCCACCAATGACGCCTGGCTGGAGACGTTGACGATGCTGCCGGCGATCTGCGCTTCGATCATTTTTGCCGCCACGCGGCTGGCGACCTGCGCGGCGGCGCGGGCGTTGACCTGCATCACCTGGTCGAACGCCTCGGCGCTGATGGCGGCGGCGGGCTCCAGGCGCGAGATACCCGCGCAGTTGACCAGGCCGTGCAGCGGCGGCAGGTCTTGCAGGGCATTGTCGAGGGCGGCGCTGTCGGCGATGTCCAGGCAGAGGCTATGGCAGCCGAGTTCGGCCAAGGCTTGGGCGTCGCGGCCAAGGGCAAACACATCGGCGCCGCTGGCAATCAGTTGCAAGGCGATTTCACGGCCGATGCCACTGCTGGCGCCGGTGACGAGGATGCGGTGGTGGGTGAAGTCGAAGGCTGCGTTCATTCAATTCTCCTGCAGGCTGTGCATGATCGGTTTCAGGGCCGGATACAGCTTCAGGTATTCGCCGAACGCACGGTCGTACGCCTCGACATTTTCCGCCTTGGGCTCGGCTCGCAACTCCAGCTGTACCCAGCCCTTGTCCATCTCCCCATCGCTCACCAACCCCACCGTATGTGCCGCCAGCAACGCCGCGCCCAACGCCGCCTCAACCTCCTGCACGATGGTGTACACCGGATACCGCGTAACGTCCGCGATGATCTGCATCCACAGGTCCGAATGGCTCGCCCCGCCCACCACGATCAAGCGCGGGTCCAGGGAATGCGCGCCGCGCGTGCCCGCTTCGATGTTGTGCCGCAGGGCAAGACTCACCCCTTCCAGCACTGCGCGGTACAGGTGGATTCTGCTGTGATACAGGTTCAAGCCGACAAAACTGCCACTGGCGCGGTCGTCCCACACCGGGCTGCGCTCACCCATCAGGTAGGGCAGGAACAACAACCCTTC
This sequence comes from Pseudomonas sp. NFPP28, assembly GCF_900115535.1. Classification (NCBI taxonomy): domain Bacteria; kingdom Pseudomonadati; phylum Pseudomonadota; class Gammaproteobacteria; order Pseudomonadales; family Pseudomonadaceae; genus Pseudomonas; species Pseudomonas sp. NFPP28. The sequence continues at coordinate 437,721 of NZ_FOWT01000002.1, forward strand.
GCTGCCCGCCGGGATATGCGTCGCACGCTGTTCCAGCAACGCCAGGCTGTCCTGGCCGCTGGCCTTGGCCTGCTGCTCTTCGGCCTGGCAGAACTGCTCGCGAAACCAGCTCACCGAAGCCCCGGCGGTGATCGCACCGCCAAAGATATACAGGTCGCGGTGGCCGTTGTAGACGTGGGGCATGCTCACCAGGCCATGGTGTGCATCCACCTGCTGGTTGAGGTACCCCCAGCACATGCTGGTGCCGATCATTGCCACATGATTGCCTGGTTGAGTCACTCCCGCCGCCAAGGTTGCCATGGCCGCATCGACGCCACCGGCCAGGATCGGTGTCCCCGCCTGCAGGCCCAGACGCGCAGCCCACCCCTCCAGCAACCCACCGACGACCTCCCCGGAATACACCAGGCGCTCCGGCATCATCGCCGGCGGTATGCCCAATGCATCGAGCATTTCGTCAGACCAGCCACGCGTCTTCACGTCGTAGACGCCACCGATGTTGCCGGCACTGCTGTGGTCCACCGCCAACTCACCGGTGAAGCACCAGTTGATGTAGCTGTTCGGTGGCAGCAGGTAGCGGGTTTTCGCCCACACCTCGGGCTGGTGCTGCTTGAGCCAGAGCATCTTGGTGAAACCGTAGTAGCTGTCCACCGAGTTGCCGCTCACCTCGAACAGGCGCTCCAGGTCCACATGCTCACGCACCCAGGCCACCTGCTCGCCGGCGCGGCGGTCCATCCAGATCAGGCACGGGTGCAGCGGTGTGAGCTGCGCATCCACCGCAATCCCCGAGCCGCCGTACAGGCTGCTGATGCACAGCGCCTTGACCTGGTCTTTCGCCACGCCGGCCTTGGCCATGCACTGCGCCACACAGATCTCGACCGCGTCCAGCCAGACCTGCGGCCATTGTTCGGCCCAGCGCACTTTCGGGGTATCCACGCGATACCCCTGGCTGTGCTGGGCGATGATCGTGCCGTGACCATCCACCAGCAGCGCCTTGGTGCTCTGGGTTCCGATGTCGACCCCCATCACGTAATTCATGCTCAAACCACCGGCTTCAACAGCACCTTGATCGACTTGGTCGAGTTGGCCAGCTCGAAGGCTTCGGCCCAGTCGTCCAGCGGGAAGTCATGGGTGACGATGCCTTTGGAGGTGACCAGGCCGCGCTCGAACAGGTCGATGGCGATCGGGTAGCAATAGGGGCCGAGGTGCGCGCCGCGGACGTCCAGTTCCTTGCGGTCGCCGATGATCGACCAGTCGACGCTGGTCTCGGCGCCGAACACGCTGAACTCGACAAAACGCCCGAGCTTGCGGATCAGGTCCAGGCCCTGGGTGACACCGGCCGGTACGCCGGTGGTTTCGATGTAGACGTCGCAACCGTAGTTGTCGGTGAGGCCGTTGATGATCTCGCGGGCGTTGTCGCGCGACGGGTTGATCACCACATCGGCGCCGAATGTCTTCGCCAGCTCCAGGCGCTCATCGACCATGTCGATCACCACCAGTTTCTTCGGGGTTTTCAGCGCGGCGACTTGGACCATGCACAGGCCGAGGGTGCCGGCGCCGGCGATCACCACCACGTCGTCGAGCTGGATATCGCCACGGTTGACGGTGTGGATCGAACACGCCATCGGTTCCACCAGTGCCGAGTCTTCCAGCGACACCGACTCGGGAATTTTGTGCACGATGGCGGTCTTGGGAATGCGCATGTACTGGGCCATGCCGCCTTCGGCGACTTCGCGCTGGAAGCCGAAGATGTTGTGCACTTCGCACATCCAGTACTTGCCGGATTTGCAGAAGCGGCACTTGCCGCAGGGCACGATCTGCTCGGCGATCACCTTGTCGCCTACCGCGACTTCAAAGTGCTCTTCGGCGCCCTCGCCCGCCTCCACCACATAGCCGAAAAACTCGTGCCCCGGCACCACCGGCGCCTTGACCCACGGGTTGTCGCCACCCCAGAACATCGCCGCGCCAGAGTGGCACTTGCAGTCACTGGCGCAAATGCCACAGGCGGCGATGCGGATCACCAGTTCATTGGCGCGCGCCTGGGGTTTGCCGATGCGCTCCAGGCGATAGTCTTTGGGGCCGTGGCAAACGACGGCTTGCATTTGGGTGTGCTTGTCCATGGTGTTAGGTCCTGTCTTGAGTTTATTTATGGCGCTGACGGCTGATGAAAATCGCCAGCAAAATGATCCCGCCCTTGATCACGCTCTGGACGTAGGGTGAAACGCCAAGCATGTTCAGGCCGTTGTTCAGCACGCCGAGCAGCATGGCGCCGAGCAAAGTGCCCACGATCACCCCGCGCCCGCCGGCAATCGACGCGCCGCCGAGTACCACGGCGGCAATCGCATCCAGCTCGAACGACACGCCGGCATTCGGCTGGCCGCTCATCAGGCGTGAGGTGAGTACCAGCCCGGCAATCGCCGCCGTCAGGCCGCTGATGCCATACACCAGCAACTTGAAGCGCGCGGCGCGCACGCCGGACAAGCGCACCGCTTCTTCATTGCCGCCGATGGCGTAGATGTAGCGGCCGATGCGCGTGTGTTGCAGCAGCACATAGGCGGCGGCGTAGGTGACCAGCATGATCAGGATCGGCACTTCGATGCCGAACAGGCTCTGGCGACCAAAGAAGCCAAACCACTCCGGCAGCCCGGAAATCGGGTAGCCGTCGGTGTACATCAGGCCCAGGCCCCGGGCGATGCCCATGGTCGCCAGGGTCACGATGATCGGCGGCATGTGCAGGTAGGCGACGAACAGGCCGTTGCCGATGCCGAAGGCCACGCCGATCAACATCCCCGCGCCAATCGCCAGGCCCGGCGGCAAGCCCGCGACCATCAGGCCAGCGGTGAGCGTGCCGGACAACGCCATCACCGGCCCCACCGACAGATCGATGCCGCCGGTGAGGATCACGCAGGTCATGCCCACCGCGATGATCGCGTTGATCGACACCTGGCGGGCGATGTTCGACAGGTTGCTGGCGGAGAGGAAGGTGTCGCTGGCCAGGATCATCACCAGGGTCACCACCACCAGCCCCACGAACGGGTAGAACGCCGGCGAGCGCACCAGCCGCGCCAGGTTCAGGCGCAGCCGACTGCTGTCGACGGTGTTAATGGACGTATTCACTTGAGCCCCCTGTTGCATGGCGCATGACCTCTTGAGGATTGACGGCGGACGCTTCGAGTACCTTGACGATGGCGCCCTTGTGAAACACGGCGACGCGGTCGCACATGCCGATGACTTCCGGCAACTCGGAGGAAATCATGATGATTGCGTAGCCCTGTGCGGTGAGGCTGCGCATCAGCGCGTAGATCTGCGCCTTGGCCCCCACGTCGATGCCACGGGTGGGTTCGTCGAACACCAGCACGTCGCAGTGGTGGTTGATCCAGCGGGCGATCACCACCTTCTGCTGGTTGCCGCCACTGAGGTTGAACACCCGGCTTTCGCCGCTGGGCGCCTTGATCGACAGCTGACGCATCAGGTCTTCGACGCTGGCGCTTTCCCTGGCCTTGTCGATCAGGCCCGAAGCGTTCTGGTATTTGGGCAGGTTGTTCAGCGAGATGTTTTCACGAATGCTGAAATCGGTGATCAGCCCTTCGCTCTTGCGGCTTTCCGGCAGCAGGCCGATGCCGTGGGCGAGCGCTTGCGCCGGGTCATCGAGGGTGATTTTCTCACCGCGCAGCCACACGTCTTTGCTCACTGACGGCAGCGCGCCCATCATGCCCAGCGCCAGTTCGGTGCGACCGGAGCCGACCAGACCGGCAAAACCGAGGATCTCGCCCTTGTGCAGTTGGAAGCTGTTGCGGGGCCCGTTGCGCACCAGCTGGATGTCCCTGACCTCCAGCAACAGCGGGCCGCGTGCGCCGCTCGGTTTGGGCGGAAAACTGCATTCCAGGCGCCGCCCGACCATCATCTCGACCAGGCGGTCGATATCACTGTCGGCCACCTCGGTGACGCCGACATTGCCGCCGTCGCGCAACACGCTGATGCGGTCGCACACCTGGAAAATCTCCTCCAAGTGATGGGAGATGAATATCACTGCCACGTCCTGGCGCTTGAGCTCGCGCATGATCTCGAACAGCAGCTCGGCTTCGCTGGGCGTGAGGGTGGCGGTGGGTTCGTCGAGCACCAGCAGGCGCGCATCCAGGGCCAGGGCCTTGGCGATTTCGACAAACTGCTGCTCGGCCACGCTCAGGTGCTTGACTGCGCATTGCAGGTCAATGGTCACGCCCAGGCGCTTAAACAAGGCCTCGCTGGCCTCGACCATTTCGCGCTTGCGCAGCAGGCCGAAACGGTTGCTGAGCTCATGGCCGAGGAAGATGTTTTCCACCGCCGTGAGGTAGGGAATCAGGCTGAATTCCTGGAACACGATGCCGATGCCAGCGGCGATTGCATCGCGGTAGGTGGCGAACTGCCGGGCCTGGCCATCGATCAGGATCTGGCCTTCGTCCTGATGCTCGACGCCGCCGAGGATCTTCATCAGGGTCGATTTGCCCGCGCCATTTTCGCCGAGCAAGGCATGGATCTCGCCGCGCTCGACCTGCAGGTTGATGGACTTGAGGGCCTGTACGCCCGGGTAACGCTTACAGATGTTTTCCAGCTTCAGAAGACTGCTCATACCGCCGACCTCGTATTCAGAAGGAGACCGCAAGCCCCACGGATGGCGTGGGGCCTGGGTGATTTACCAGCTGAAATCCTTGGCCTTGTCCCGGTCGATCAAGGTGATGTCCACCGGGATGGTGGCCGGCACTTGCGAGCCCCACTTCTTGGCCAGGGCAATGCCCAGGGCAAGGCGGATCTGGTCGCGAGGGTATTGCGCCGAGGTGGCGATGAACTTGCTGCCCGGCTTCTGGATCGCCTTGATCGCTTCCGGCGCGCCGTCGACGCTGACCAGTTTCACGTCCAGGCCGCTGGCTTCGATGGCCGAGAGTGCGCCGAGGGAGCCGTTGTCATTCACGCTGAAAATACCTTTGAGCGTCGGTTGCGCCTGCAGCATGTTTTCGGTGACGGTCAGCGCCTGGTCGCGCTCCTGCTTGCCGTTCTGGATGCTGACAATCTTGATGTCCGGGTGCTTGGCCACGGCTTCCTTGCAACCGCGCACACGCTCCAGGATCGGCACCACGGCGATGCCGTCGAGGATGGCGATGTTGCCTTTGTCGCCGATGCTCTTGGCCAGGTATTCACAGGCCTGGAAGCCGGCATCGAAGTTTTTCGAACCGACAAAGGAATCCAGCGGGCCATCCGCCTGGGCATCGACCGCGACAACCACCACACCGGCGGCATGGGCGGATTTGACGGCCGATTGCACGCCGACCGAATCGGTGGGGTTGATCAGCAGGATATCGATGCCTTTTTGCAGCATGTCTTCGACGTCGCTGACCTGCTTGGACACGTCGTGGCGGGCGTCGGTGATGATCAGTTTCGCACCGATGCTCGCCCCGGCTTCTTCCAGGGCGTTTTTCATGGTGACGAAATAGGGGTTGTTGATTTCCTGGAAGGACGCGCCGATGCGGATCGGCTTGGCGGCGTCGGCAAAAGCAGGGGCGGCGGTGCCGAGGGTGATGCTTACAGCCAATAAACACAGGGTTTTCGGGAGCATTTTCATGGCGTGGTTCTCTGTTTTGTTTTTATTGTTAGAGCAAATGTTATCGTTAACATTTTGCGAGAAGCTAACAAGGAAATTCGGGTGACGCAAGGGGCCACTGGTCGGCTTCGGTCGGAATGTGGGAGGGGGCTTGCCCCCGATGGCGGAGTGTCAGTTGGCGATGTAAGTGACTGACCCGCCACCATCGGGGGCAAGCCCCCTCCCACACGTGTTCATGTGTGCACCACAAAACCTCGCACAATCTTGAGTACCAACTAAGCTCAGCCTCCAATAAAAAATACCGAGCTGCCTGCCATGGCCCATCCCACCGAGACCTTTCGCGCCCGTTACCGCGCCCAAGTCGCGCGCCACTACAACCCCTGGCTCCACGCCAGTTTCGTGTTCGGCTACGGCATCGCATGCATCAGCCTGGCCTGGTCATCGACGCACCAGATCACCGCACTGCAATGGCTGACCGTGCCCGCGACGCTGGTGTTCTTCAACCAGTGTATCTACCTGGTGCACCGCCACCTCGGCCACCACAAACACGCCTTGTCCCGCCTGTTTTATGCGCGCCACACTGGCGATCACCACAGCTTTTTCACCCCCGGCCACATGACCTACGACAGCCCCCGGGACTGGCGCGTCATCCTGTTCCCGGCCTGGCTGATCGTGTTGCACAGCCTGGCGATCACACTGCCCGCGTGGTGGTTGATCAAACAACTGAGCCCCAACGTCGCCGGCCTGTTCGCCGGGTGCATGATCCTCGGGTATTTGCTTTACGAATTGTTTCACGCCTGTGAGCACCTGCCCGCCGACCACCCGGTGGCGCGCCTGCCGTGGATCCGCCAGATGCACCAGTTGCACGCCCTGCATCACCGCCGTGAGCTGATGCAGGGGCGCAATTTCAATATCGTCCTCCCGCTGATGGATTACCTGTTCGGCACCCTGTACTGGGAGCCGGGCCCCCACGACAACCAGGAATCGTCATGAGTACCCGTCCCAAAAAACTGCGTCATCTGTTGTTTGTGCTGTTTCTGCTGGTGGTTGCCTTCTTGTTGCTGATGCCCACCAAAGTGCAACCGGTGAACTGGACACCGCCCAAGCCACCTTCGATGAAGGACGGCCCCTACGCCGAAAACCAGCGTCTCAAGGGCGTGCAGAAGATCGGCGCCCAGGACATCGCCGGGCCAGAGGCGTTGCTGCTGGATGCACAGGGTTATCTGATCAGCGGCCTGCATGACGGGCGCATCATCCGCACCGCGCCCGACAGCCGCAGCCTGGAGGTGCTGGCCGACACCGGCGGGCGGCCCCTGGGTCTGGCGCTGCACCCGGATGGGCGCTTGATCATTGCCGATGGCATCAAGGGCCTGCTCGCCCTGGATGCAAACCGCCAACTCACTACCTTGAGCACGGGTGCCAATAACGTCCCCTTCGGTTTCACCAATGACGTCACCGTGGACGCCAGCGGGCGTTATGCCTACTTCAGTGATGCATCGAGCCGCTGGGGTTACGGCCAGGACGGCGAAGCGGTGATCGAGCATGGTGGCGATGGCCGGTTGCTGCGCTATGACTTCAGCAACAGCACCACCGAGGTGCTGCTCGACCAGCTGCAATTCGCCAATGGCGTGGCCCTGGGCCCGGATGAACATTACGTACTGGTCAATGAGACCGGCGCCTATCGCATCAGCCGGTATTGGCTCAAGGGCGAACGTGCCGGCAGCCATGACCTGTTTATCGACAACCTGCCCGGCCTGCCGGACAACCTCAGTTTCAACGGCCAGGACCGTTTCTGGGTGGCGCTGTATTCACCGCGCAACCCTTTGCTGGACAGCTTCGCCGGGTACCCCTTGCTGCGCAAAGTGATGGTGCGGGCGTTGATGGTGGTGCCCAAGCCGATCGAGCGCAAAGCCTTTGTGCTGGGGTTGGATACGCAAGGCAAGGTGATTGCCAATTTGCAGGATGGCAGCGCGGGGAATTACTCGCCCATTACCACCGCTCGGGAATACGGCGAGTGGTTGTACCTGGGCTCGTTGAAGGGCACGAGCATGGCGCGGTTGCCGTTGGCACAGGCGTTGGCGCCCTGACGCAAAAAGGGCATACAGGCGCGCGGCCTGTATGCCCTGGTGGTTACTGGTTAAACACGCTTAGCTCTTGGTGCTGCTGAGCAGGGTCTGCTTGCACAGATGGCCAAAGCTGACGAACTCAGTGTTATCACCACCCACGCCGATACCTGGGTATTCCAGCACTTCCATGCGCCATACCCCGTAGTTGAAGTCGGTACGCCAAGTGTTTTTGTAGCCCTGGGCGTAGTCGACAAAGGTGGTCTGGAAGTCACCGAAGCAGGTGCCCACGTTGATCGTGCCACTCGCCTGACCGGCACTGTTGGTAGCCGCCGAATACCCTTTGTAGACGATAGCACCGGTGTCGGGGTTGATGTGCTGGTCGAGGTAGACGATCGGGTGCAGCCCCACCAGCGGTGCGCCGGTGCTGTCCGACAGCCCCATGGTCCAGGTCAGGTCGCGATAGGCCTGGGTGGTCATGTAGCCATACCCCACGTCGGACGCGGAGTAAGGGATGCGCAACACGTTGCCTTCGCCTTTTACATCAGGGCTGTTGACCCGAGGGTTGGAACCGAAGGACAGGTTGTATTTGCCCGTTGCGCTCCAAGGCTCATTCGGGTGTTGGTTCGGACGAACACGCACCTTGACTACCCCACCGACACCCGGGTTCGGGATCGACGTCGACACGACATTCGCACCCACGGTGACCCACTGGCTGCCATCGAAACGCTCAAGGATCCACTTGTTACGGGTGCTGCCACTGGCCGCGTCGGCCGTCAGGGCTATGCCTACGCTCTGGCCACGGACCGCCGTGAAATCAAAGTAGTCGACATCGTCTAGGCTGTCGGCGTTGCCTTTGATGTAGTTCAGGGTATCCGGCAGTTGAAACGCCGTGTCGGGCGTGTCATTGGGTTCATAGGCATCGATGTTGGCATCCACCGCCACACCGAACTGGAAGCTGGAGCCCTGCACCGCTGCGTTGGCTTCCATGAACCAGTAGTAGTCACCGGCAGGCACCACCCCGCTCAGGCTTTCATCGCCCGTGCCTGGATTATTGGAGGTGCCCAGCGGGAGCGGATTGCCTTGACCATCGTCCTGGAACAGGGTCAAAGACATGTCGGTGCCTGCGGTCTGACCCACCAGCAACGCGTTGATGCGCGCCTTCTGTGGCAGGTTGAAGTGGTAGCACAGCAGGTCACCGGTCTGTACGCCATTGATGGTGTACAACTGGTTCACATCCAGCGTGGTTTCACAGCCCTGGACCAGTGCCGCCTGCACGGCGGCCGCTGCCTGGGCATCGGCTTTCTTGACCTGGGTTACCGGCGCCGGAGCGGCATGATCTTCCACCACCGAATCGGCCTGGGCCTTGGCGGCGAACGCCGGTTTTTTCAGTTGAGCACCCGCTTTGAGTTGCTGCTTGAGCGTCGCTGGGGCCTTGGTGGCCGGCACTATACCGGCGGCTTTGAGGCTTTGCTTGATGTCAGTTTGAACGGCTTGTGCAGCCAGGTGAGGGTATTGCTCGGCCAGGGCGAAGGCCGAAACGAAGCAGGAGGCCGCCATGGCCGCGCCCAGCATAAAGGCTTTTTTCGATTTCATTTTTTATCCATCCATAGTTAAAAAGTGAAGCTCAGGTGACGTCCGGTCACCTGGGATGGAATGTAGGATATGACTGGATGGATGTACAGTGTTTTTTGAAGAAATTTCAATTTCTATGGAGTGGGGATGTCGCACCACCAGCGCCAGAAGCTCCAGATAGCTGTTGCAATCAACCACATGAACCCAAGGTAATAGGGCCAAACCACCCAGCGCTTAAGCGATAAGGGAATGGAAGCCAGTTCGGCCTCAGTCACCACCCCAGCTTTCAGATGGCGCTTTGAATCTGAAAGTATTTCAGCAATCAGCATCATGCGATATTGCCTGTCGATCCAACGGCTTCGGCCCCAAAATCGCTTATTGCCGCAGACCATTTCGTTTTGGCTGAAGTAACTCTCCACCTCGTCGAGCTTTGTATATTCGACAAAAAACCCCAGCCCCAAAACGACAAACACTCCTGCAAAATGCACAAGGGTGAAGGCAAGAAAACACGACACTGTTAAGCTCCTTCCGGCACAAAGATCACATCCCCATTGGCCTCTTGGATCTTTCCACCCAATAAAGCACTTTCATGACCAAGAGCATTACCTACGGTCTGCCCACCCGCAGCGCCGCCAATAATTGCGCATGCAAGCTCGCCGCACCCCTTCATCGCAATCCCCAAAAACATGCGACAACCACGAATCGCAAGTTTGGCACCATACTTCCCCCTCCCACATCCAGCGCCAACCCCACCCTCGAACTGCACAGGGCCTTCCCAGTACGGAGTATTCAGGTCTGACTTAGAGCCAAGTGCACCAATAGCCCCAATAGGCAGCCAAAAATATCGCAAGACGAAACAACCACACAAAACGACGCCTGAGGGGTAAAGGTACGGAGGCTAACTCTGCCTCTGTCACAACACCGTCTTTCACGTGGCGTTTTGGCATAGATAGGATGTCGATCATCAAGCACATACGACTAAATCTAGGGAACCGCTGGTTTTCCCAGCGTTGTTGAAGTTTGCGTACCTCTGAATTTTCACTGAAGTAACTTTCCACCTCTTCGAGTTTTGTGCGCATGGCGTAACGCATCAGTCCCACAAAAGCGAACGTCCCAATCACCATCACGCTGGTGAAGGCAAAAAACCACGACATCGTTAAGCCCCCTCTGGTTGAAAGATCAAGTCACCATCAATCTCTATGACCGCACCGCCCAGAAACGCCCCACCAGCGCCACCTAGACTCCCTCCTGCGTACCCTCCAGCAGCGCCACCAATAATTGCGCATGTCAAACCTCCGCTTCCCCTCGCTGCGACACCTAAAAAAATAGTGCACGCGCGACGAGTGAGCTCCGCCCCCAAAAGCCCTACCCCCGCCGCCCCCACGACCCCACCCGTAAACTTCCCCGCCTCCACATACTTCGCCCTTCTACACTGCGCCTCCCGCCCCTCCACACACGCCTCCTTGATCTCCAACCCCGCCACCCCCACGTCCAGCGCCAACCCCACATAAGTCCCTTTGCCCAACCACTTCGACATCTGCGCAATCTCCCGCATCCGCTTCGCATACCCCGCAATTTCACCTTTATGCAGATAGCTCTTGGTCGATAGGCCCAACACCTTTTTTAACGAATCATTGCCCTGCAACCCCGTACCCAACCGCGCCGCACCTTGCAGTTGCACCTCCAACCGCCGGAACAATCCCTGGCGCTGTTGAATAAACGCAGCCCTGTCCAACACACCGTCCTTCAACCGCTGATGCAACCGCTCGATCTCCTCCAGCGTCTGCGCCACTTCATCCAGGTGCCGCGCCCAGGCCGAGGTCGCACTGCCGATGCCAATCGAGCCATTCGCCATGAAACTCTGCAGCAAGTCATAGTTATCGATCACCGTCGTGCCGGCCGCAGCACTTCCCTCCAGATGGCGGCGTACCTCCTCGGCATGCCGCATCAACCAAGCCTCCTCCACCGAGCAATTCACGCTGTGGCTGTCGGGAATAATCACCAGTTGCCCGGGCGCCACCAGGCCGGGACGCAGGTGCCGGTTCAGCACGTCAAAATGAGCGGAACGCTGGCGGCCCGGGGCACCGCCCATCAGTCGGTTTTTCAAGCTCTGATAGTCCGTCGCGCGGTCGTTGATAAAGCTTTGCGCCATGCCTCACATCCGGTGAGCAATGAAGATGGCGTCGAAATATAAGCAAGCGCCTAGGCCCCGGACACACGTCCAGGGGGGGCGATTTACATTTGGGAAGCTGCCTACGCAGCAAAGAAATACAGCCTACGGAAACAACCCTAATACCCGGTCATTTCCAGGTAACCCACCCCGCCCTCGAACTGCACCGGGCCTTCCCAGTACGGGATACTCAGGTTCATCCAGGCATTCGGGTTGACTGCTTGCGTAGTGATATCCAGCTGCTTGCCGGGGATTTTCAGCGACCAGCGGGTGGGGATCTTGCGCCCTTCTATGGCCGTCGTTTCCAGCGGCGTCAGTTGGATATCCGCGTTGTGCAGGGTTTGTGTATGGCCCTCGCGATCAATCCAGGTGCCGGTCAGGTAGGACGCGCCATCGGTTTGCCGTACTCGGAACAACATCAATTGCTCGCCCCGGTCCAGGTGCAGGGAAAACCAGTCCCAGCCGGTCTGGCTGGCGGTCAGCGGTTGGCTGCTCCATTCGCGGTCGAGCCAGGCCGGGCCGCTGACTTGATACACCCGGCCATCAAGGCTGACGCTGCCGCTGGCGTTGAAAAACGGTTGGCTGTAGTAGTACGAGGCCTGGCCCTGGTCGGATTTGCGGCTGTAACCGCTGTCGCCCTGCAGCACCAATGGACGGCTGGATGTCAGGTGCAGGTCGTAGGCGAATTGCGCACCGCTGGCCTTGAGTTGCATGTCCGACAAGGCGCCCATTGCACCCGGACGGGTGGCGAAATTCCAATCATCGATCCAGGCGTTGAACGGCACTGCCTGGGCTCCGGCCTGGCCGACGCCACCGCGTGCGTAACGCTCGGCGGCGTAATGGTGGGTGGCGGACGTGACGGCCGCGTGGCCGAGCCACACGGTGGAGTCATGCCAGCCTGCTTGCACCGGCCCGGCCTTGAGTGCATTGCGAAACAACGTCCATTGCACGCCAAATACATTGCCCTGCGCGTCCTTGAGATTGGCCGTGACGTACCACCATTCGATACGGAAGTCCGCATGGGAGCCATGATCCTCGGGGAAGCTGAACACCTTGCCCGGTACCACCTGGGCAAAGTCCGCCGCGTCGCTGCCCAGGCCGGCAAAGCTTTCCTGTGGCGCGGGCACTTTGTCGCAAGCGGCCAGTAACAGACACACCACCAACAGGGGCTTAATCTTCATGGGCAAACGTCCTCAACAAATCCGCAGGACGGCTGCGGTACAACTGCCACAACGGCCAGGCCGACGCCAGCAAGGTCGCCAGCATCGCCAGCCCTAGCAATTGCGCCAGCTGCCACGGGAACACCTGCAATGGCAGGCGCCAGCCAAACGCCTGCACGTTGATCACTGCATCCAGGCACCACGCCAACAGCAGGCCGAGCGGTACGGCCAGCACCAACGTGAGCACCGCCAGCAGCCAGGTCTGGCCGAGGTTGAGCAGCATCAATTGCCGACGCGTGACGCCCAATGCCCACAGCGGTGCGAGCTGGCCCAGGCGGCTCTGGCTCTGGGTCAACAGGCTGATGAACAACGCCACGCCGGCCACGCCCAAGGTCAGGCTGTTCAGGGCAGCGGTGGCGGCGAAGGTGCGCTCGAACACCTGGCTCGACCAGCCCTTGAGTTGTTGCTGATCGACGATACGGTTGTCGTCCAGGGCAAAGGCGCGCTGCACCTCACGTACCAGCGGCGCCACGTCCGACGGTGACACCCGCAGGTTGAAACGCGCCGGTGACAGCGTCGGCCAGTGCGCCAGCAGATGTTGTGAGCTGACCAGCACATGCCCCTTGGGATTGCCGTAGTCGGCGTAAATCCCCACCACCTTCGGTGACCACACACCCTGGGGCGTGGGGATGTTCACGGCATCGCCCAGTTTCACCCCGAGCCGGCGCGCCAGTTGCTCGCTGAGCATCAAGGTGTCGCCCTTCTGCAACTGGTCCCAGGGTTCGCTCGTGGCCTCCAGCAGCGGCCAATGCTGACGGTAGGTGGGATCGTCGACCACGCCAAACAGGTCCGCCGGCCAGCCCTGCACTTGCACGGCGACCTGCCAGGTGGGCAGCACGGCCTGCACTAACGGCTGTTGCGTCAGCCAGGTGCCGAGTTGTTCGGCCTGGGCAGGGCTTTGTGGGTTGAGATACAACTCGGCAGTCAGGCGCTGCTCCAGCCAGTTGTTGAAGGTATGACGAAAACCCGAGGTCATGGAGCCTGCGCCGATGTTCGCGGCCAGGGCCAAGAGCAGCGCCATCAGGGCCAGGCTCAAGGCCGGCAACTGCTGGCGGCAGTCGGCGAGAAACCACTGGCCGAGCACCGAACGGCTACGCCCCAACACGGCCTTGAGCAGGCCGTTGAGCAGCACCGGCAACCCCAGGGCGGCGCCAAGCAGCAATGCCGCCATCAGTACAAAGCCGGCAGCCAGGCTGTTACCCAGCCACAGCGCCAGCACGGCGATCAGCAACGCAGCGGCGGCCACCCACGCTTGACGACGCAACCAGCGACCGTGAGCTTCATGCCAGGCCTGGGCGTTGGCCAGCGCCAGCAAGGGCAGGCGCGCCGCCCGCCACAGGCTGCCGGCACCGGCGAGCACCGCACCGAGCAGGCTCAAGCCCAGCCCCGCGCCCCACCACCACGGGCTGAGGCTCAACTGTCCCGGTACTTCAGCGCCATACAAGCCACGCAGGCTGGCGGCCACATCGGGCAATAGCAGACTGGCCAACAGGTAGCCGCTGGCGACGCCCAGCACACCACCGAGCAGCGAGAGCACGCCCAATTCCACGCTCAAGCTCACAATCAGCAGGCGCACGCTGACCCCACACGCGCGCAACGTGCGCAGCAGCCCGCGCCGTTGCTCCAGGGCCAGGCCGATGGCGGCATGCACGATGAACAGCCCCACCACGAAGGACAGGAAGCCCAGCGCGTCGAGGTTCAGGTGAAAGCTCTCGGTGAGGCGAGCGAGGTTATTGTCCTCGCCTTGCTTGAGTTGCAACCCGGCGGGCGGCGTGGGTTGGCTGGCCGCGAACGCCTTGTCCACCAGCAGCCGCGACAGGCGCTCAGGCATCTGCAGCACGGGCTGGGCGAAACCGATGTCGGTGAGCAACAGGCCGGGCGCCATGTCTGCTTGGGCTTGCAGCGGCGGCAGGGGGTGACCGCTCAGGGTGGTTGGTTGCTGGCCTTCGCGCAGCCCCAAGGCCTGCAAGGTCTGCGGCGCGATCCAGGTACGCCCCGGCGGATCAAAAAACGCGAGCATCTGCGCCTGGCTCAAGCGCTGCCCTGCCACGGCGCCGCTGCCGGGCAACGACAACGGATCGATGCCCATCAACTGCAGGCGTACATCCTCCTGCCCCTTGAGCTGTACCCGCCCCTGTACCACCGGAGACACCGGCCAACCAGCGCGGCGCAATTGAGCGAAGACCGCCTGGGGGAAACTCGCCCCGTCCGGCGCACCGAGGCTGGCCTGGGGTTCGCCGCCGATCAATTGGCTGGCGCGGGCATAGCTGTCACGCGCCTGGCTGTTGAGGGCTTGCACGCCGATCAACAGCGCGGTCGCCAGCCAGAGGCCGGTGAGCACGCTGAAAAACTGCACGGGATGCCGTCGCCAGTGGCTGAGCAATGCGCGCAAGGTCCACTGAAATACCGCCATCTCAGGCGGCGCCTGCGGCTAGGACGCGCCCACGCTGCAACACCACCTGGCGGTCCAGTCGTGCAGCGATGCGCGGGCTGTGGGTGACCATCAACAGGCTGGTGGGGCTGTCGCGCAAGAGGTCCAGCAACAGTTGCAGCACTTCGTCGCTGGTCGCCTCGTCCAGGTTGCCGGTGGGCTCGTCGGCCAACAACAGGCCCGGGCGTGACGCCAATGCGCGCCCCACCGCCACCCGTTGCTGCTGGCCGCCGGAGAGTTGTTCCGGGTAGCGCTTGAGCAAATCCCCCAGGCCCAGGCGCTCGACCAATTGCGCCTGCCACTGCGGGTCAAAGCGCCCCGCCAGCCGCGCCTGGAACGCCAGGTTATCCTCGACCCGCAAGCTGCCGATCAGGTTGAACTGCTGGAACACCAGACCGATTTCGGTACGTCGCCAATGGGCCAGTTGCGCTTCGCTCAGTTGGTCAAGGCGCTGCTCGCCCACCTGGATGCTGCCGCCATCCACACGGTCGAGCCCGGCCACCAGGTGCAGCAAAGTGCTCTTGCCGCTGCCCGACTCGCCCATCAGCGCCAGGCTGCTGCGCCGGCCCAGGTGCAGATCGACACCGGCCAACACTGCCAAAGGCCCCTGGGGGGTGGCATAGCTTTTGGTCACACCTTGCACCTGCAACATGACAACACTCGTTTGATGGGCGGCCATCGAGAATAACGGCTACCGCCCAAGGCCACGCAAATTTTTCACATGGATTTCACCGGCTGCCCACCCGCGCCTCTTTAAATTACCCACCAAGCATCACTTGTCGGCAACTTGTTAGTTGCCCTTTTTCACAACTTTTTACATGCAAGGTGTTCAGCGAAAAGACAGCCGTCGTGTGACAGCCTCTGGTCCCACTAAGGACATTCGCTAAAACGTTGCGCCTAACTAATACAACACTGCCAACAATGCCCATGGTGAATGAAGTGGTTGACCTTACCCTGACCAAACCGCGCTCGCCCCGGGACTTTTTCAAGCGTTTGCAACGACTCTGGCTGGGACTTGCGGTGGTTGGCCTGCTGCTGGTTTGCAGCCTGTTCTGGCCGGCGTCGCCACGGGACCTGGGCATCGGCGACCGCCTGCTGACCTCGCAAGTGATGCCGCTGTGGCGCGACGGCGACCTGATCGTACTGGTGCGCCATGAAGAGCGCTGCGACCGCTCCACCAACCCGTGCCTGGGCCCGGTGGAAGGCCTCACAGTGCACGGCAGCCAACAGGCCGAAAAGCTCGGCAACGCCTTTAAATCCATGGGGATGGACACCAGCGATGTGCTTGCCAGCCCGGCTATCCGCACGGCGCAGACCCTACGTTTCATGTTCGACAAAAACGAGCTGACCTCGGGCCAACAGGCCATCTGCGGCACGGCCATGGGCGAGGAATTGCTCAGTCAAAAGACCCCCGGCCGCAACCTGGTGTTCGTCACCCACAGTGGTTGCATCGCCGACTTCGAAAAAACCCAGGGCTTCCCCCATGCCACATTCCCCGAATACGGCAGCGCATTATTCGTGCAGGCATTGCCCAACGGCAAATTGAAGATCCTGGGCATCGTCAACAACCCGGATTGGCCTGCCGCGCTAAAACAGACTCACTAACTTACCCGCCGCCCTGTTCAGCAAAAAGACAGCCCTGTTCTGGCATGTTTAGTTGCGCCTTTTAAATAAGGACATCATGAATATTTTCTGCAATTGCGTGAACGCTGTGACTTTTCCAACTATTAATTCATTACTTGAAACCTACATCACTGAGCGTCAGGGAGCGACGTTTGCATGACCCGACTAAAATCCCTGACGGTATTACTGCTGGCCTTCGTTGCGTTTTACCTGCTGCCCCTGGGCCTGCACGGCCTGTGGACCCCGGACGAAACCCGCTACGCCCAGATCAGCCAGGAAATGCTCCAGAGCGGTAACTGGGTGGTGCCGCACTTCATGGGCATCCGCTACTTCGAAAAACCCGCCGGCGGCTACTGGTTGATTGCCCTGGGCCAGGCGGTGTTTGGTCAAAACCTGTTCGGCGTGCGCATCTCCTCGGCGCTGACCACCGGCTTGAGCGTGCTGCTGGCCTACCTGATCGCCCGTCGCCTGTGGAACGACCCGCGCAAGAGCTTCGCCTGTGCCCTGCTCTACCTGAGCTTCGGCCTGGTGGCCGGGCAGGCGGGGTACTCCAACCTCGATCCGCAATTCACGCTTTGGGTCAACCTGAGTCTGGTAGCCCTGTGGTTTGCCCTCGATAGTGCCACGCTGCGCGGCCGCCTCTGGGCCTGGGTCATCGTGGGCCTGGCCTGCGCCATGGGGTTCATGACCAAGGGCTTTCTGGCCTTGGCGCTGCCGGTGCTGATTGCCGTGCCGTACATGCTCTGGCAGCGTCGCCTGGGCGAGTTGCTGCGCTATGGCCCGTTGGCGATGGTGGTCGCAGTACTGGTGTGCCTGCCATGGGCGCTGGCCATCCACCTTCAGGAACCCGACTTCTGGCGCTTCTTTTTCTGGAATGAACACATTCGCCGCTTCAGCGCCTACAACGCGCAGCATGTGCGGCCCTGGTGGTTCTTCCTGCCGATTATCGCCGTGTCCAGCCTGCCGTGGGCGGGACTGCTGCCGACGACTCTGCGCAAGACCTGGCAGGAAAAGCGCCAGCCGGCGATCACGTTCCTGGCGTTGTGGCTGCTGCTGCCCCTGGGCCTGTTCAGCTTGAGCAGAGGCAAGCTGCCGACCTACATCATGCCGTGCCTGCTGCCCCTGGCCTTGCTGATGGGCCATACGCTGATCGACCTGGTCAAGCAGGGTAAAGCCCGCACGATCTGCCTCAATGGCCTGTTCAACTTCATGATCGGCATGGCGGCCATGATCGGCCTGATCTACCTGCAAATCGCCCGGCCGCTGTACAGCAACAGCCACGCCGAGATGTTCAGCTTGTCCCTGGCCTTCATTGTGCTGCTGGTGTGGATTCTCGCCAACCTGCTGCAAGTGATTCGCCCGCTGACGCTGTGGGCGATGCCTGCACTGGGCATCGGCCTGCTGGTGATCCTGTTGCCGGCGAGCATGCCGTCATGGATCGCGGACAACGAAATGCCCGACCAGTTTGTGCTTGAACACCTGGAAGAACTGCAACAGACCCACGCCCTGCTCAGCAACGAACTGGGCGGTGCCAGCGCCCTGGCCTGGCGCTTGAAACGACCGGAAGTCGCGTTGTATGACACCGAGGGCGAGCTGCGCTACGGCTTGCAGTACGCAGGCTCGGTGCAGCGCAAAGTGGAACTGGACGGGGTCCAGGCCTGGCTCAAGGACGCGCGCCAGCACGGCTCGGTGGGCGTGCTGCTGCGGGTCAACAGCACCAGTGAAATGCGTGAAGCCGGGCAACTGCCGCCAGGCGGTAAACGTTACTACAAGGGTTATCTCGAGCTGATCATCTATCCGAGCCTGCCCTGATGACGACTGTGTGGAAGAGCGAACGCGGCGCCCTGCTGCTATTGCTGGGCGTCACCGCGCTGCTGCTGCTCACCGGCCTCGGCGCACGCGACCTGTGGGGCCCGGAGACCCGCTGGGCGAACATCGCCTTGCAGATGCTGCAAAGCGGTGACTACTTCGACCCCTATCTCAAGGGCACCCCCTATTACGACAAGCCCCTGCCCTCCTACTGGCTGATCACCGCCACGGCCCACCTGATGGGTGGCCTCGGGCCGTGGTCACTGCGCTTGCCCTCGGTGATCGGCGCCTGGCTGAGCGTGTGGCTGGTCTACCTGCTCGGTGAGCAACTGATGCGCAAAGGCACCGGGCTGATCGCCGGCTGGATGCTCGCCACCACCTTCTACTTTCTGTTCTGGGCGCGGGTGGCCACGGCGGATGTGCTGACGGTGTGTGGCGTGCTGGCCGCGGTCTGGTGGTACTGGCGTGGACCAGAGGACACCCGGCTGGGTCGCTATACCGTGTTTTTCCTGTTACTGGCCGTGACCTCGCTGTTCAAGGGCTTGATCGGCTTTGTGCTGCCGGGCCTGGTCCTGCTGCCGCACCTGCTCGGCGAGCAGCGCTACAAGCAGCATCTCAACCTGCGCCTGGTGCTCGCCCTGCTGATCGCCACCGCGGTGTATGCCGTGCCGTTCGTGCTGTCGCATGTCTACGGTGCGCCGACCTATGGGCAAAGCGGCCTGGCCCTGGTATTCCGCGAAAACGTGGTGCGATTCTTCGACCCCTTCGACCACATGGGGCCGATCTACACCTACCTGATCTACCTGCCCGCCTACACCCTGCCGTGGCTGCCGTGCTGGCTGCTCGGCCTGTGGCTGGCGCTGCGGCACTGGCGCCAGACCCCGCCCAACGTGCGATGGCTGGTGTGGGGCCTGGGCCTGTTGTTTGTGTTCTTCACCGCCAGTGGCAGCCGGCGCAGCTACTACGTGTTGCCACTGGTGCCCTTCGCTCAGTTGCTCGGCGCCTGGTGGCTCAGCGAACGCCTGCAAGCCAGGCCCGCCAGCCGGCCGCGCTGGTACAAAGGGTTCGCCTGGGCTGCGGTGTTGATGCTGCTGGTCATTGGCGTGGCCTATCCATGGAGCAACGGTAATGGCGGCGTCACCCGCCTGGCCGAGGATGTGCGTACCGAAGCGGTCAAAAGCGCACCTTGGGATGAGTGGCAAATGGTGCTGGTGGAAGTAGACAACAAGGTGCCGATGTACCTGCAAAACAGTGGCGAGCCGTTCTACTACGTGGCCGAGACCCAGGACTTCCCGCGCCAGGGCGACAGCGCGGCGTTCATGGCCTGGCTGCAGAAAACCAGCGGCAAGGCCTTCGACCCGCAGCGCACGATCATCGTCACGCAGTATTCCAAGGATGATCCGACGCCGTTGGCGTACCTGGGCGCGGATCACCAGGTCATCACCACCCAGCCGGACAATGGCGAGCGTTTGTTTCAAAAACGGCAGGACGGCAACGTGGCGTTCGTTCCCTTGCCTGAATAGAAGCGGTCTTATCCTTTTGGCAGGCTGGCGGCATGGATAAATGCCTCATCCAGGCTTTGGGCGTCGTAGGCGCCCATGAAGCCTTGCGCATCAGTGAAACGGTTGAATCGCCTTTGGCTCAGCATGTAAAAGTCATCGCAATGCGCGACGATTTCATCGACGTTGTGTGATGAAACCAACACCGCGACACCCTCTGCCGCCGCCCCCTCCAGACAACGCCAGATGTGATAACGAAACTCTGGATCCACACCCGCCGTGGGTTCATCCAGTATCACCAGGTCCGCGTTGGCGCAGAGCAGGGACAACGTAAAAAACCAACGCTTTTCCCCATAGCTGCAGAGTGCGGATTTTTTGTTCCAGATCTCGCAGTAACGCTCTGCGATGCCGGGGCTCCATTTTTCGATTTTGTCGAGTGCATGTTGTTGGGTGACCCTGGTGTCGGAGCAAAACAGCATGGTCATTTTGAAGATGTCGAACATGCGAAATACAGGGGGCGTGCTGATGATCTGTGACAGGTACAGCAGCTTGGAAAAGGCGCTGTTTATTTCACCACCCTCTCTTTTCTTCAGGCCGCACAGCACATCAAAAAAGGTGGTTTTGCCGGAGCCGTTTGGGCCAAGAAGGCCTGATATGGAGCCGGCAGTGACTGTCAGAGAAGCCTTATGAAACACGATATGAGTTCCATATCTGACGTCAAGAGAGTCTACGAGAAGCCTTGCCATCAATAACGACTCCAAACAGGATTAATTAATAAATAACGACACATCACTAAAAACAAAAACACAAGTGAAATGGCAACAACCCAGAAAACCAAACCGCATTCAACCACGCCGTCCAACAGAATCTTATTCGCCCACCACATCGGGTTAAAAAAACCGACAATAGCTAAGGCGGGACTCACTGGCCCCATACTGATAATCCCGAGAGCCAACATCGCAAGGGACAAAATTGAAAAGAGGGTGCTCGTATTTTGAAAGCCTAATGGGACAAGCGTCAGCAACAGCGCGGGTATAGAAAAAAGAAGAAAGCAAACATAAAATCGCCCTACGATCACAAGATACTCCGCGACATCAAACTCCCCTGAAAAAATTCGGGTGAGCATATAAAATACGGAGCAATACAATATTGAAACAACTGAATATGCAGAAAACTGCCCAATCAAAAAAACAACCTTCGTACGATCCGTATAAACAAAAGACCGAAGAAAACCACTTTCCCTTCGACCAACTATGTAAAAGGCAAGCCCGAACAGTGCAACATTTGAGGAAACAAAGGCGTAAAACCATGAAGTCTTCGAAAGGTAATCCACAGCCTCACTACTCAGTGGCGCACGCGCGTAGGTAAGCAAATAATAGGTAACCACTGGAGATATCACTGTCCAAAATAATGCAACAGGTTCTCTGAGTTGTTCCTTTATGAATAACGCCGCTAGCAAAGCCGGCCTCGATACGAAATAAAAGTCCATGATTGACCTCACGAAAACGGGACCATCATGCCTAGTCTAGAGCTGAGCATCGACGACTCAAGCTTCTGCGAATACTGAATTTACTTTTCTGTCGATGGAGGCTCTATTATGGAGTTATGGCAGGCCCCGCCTCCCCCATTACACCTGCCGCCCCACCACATCCTCCATTACCACCGCACCCGCCTTGAATGCCTGACGCACCTGCATTACCGGAGTACGGGTTGAACCTTTCTTCACTTTCGAAACTATAAACAAGCGCTCCGAACGTTTCACTGTTCATCTCAAATCTCCAGCTTTGTGCATACATTGACTTTAAGCTGCCCTTCATCAAGCAATAAAACCAAATCTAGTCCAGCGTGAGAATATCGCAACAACAATAAAATCTTATGTGGGAAATATAACTACTAGATTTAGGAAATTTCACTCACGAACTTCGGAAGATCAACCATTGCCAAAAACATCAGGACCCTCACCAACCGCGCTTCAAAAAATCATTCCATGTAAATTTAACACCTTAAAAATTATCCAACTAATCGAAAAATCCAACACCACCGCAGGTATATCTTGCAAAACGGAACTTATTCCTACAGACGTGAAAAAAAGAACCCGACAAACGGCACTGCATAATGCTAAAGACCTGCTCTCTGCGCGACGCTAACGCCGACTTCGCTCATCCATGTAATGACTACAAAAGCAGCGTATCTACGATGCGAAGCGAGTCGCTCTTGATCTTGCTTTCGATCTGAGGCGCCCCGTCAAATCCGCCGCCGCCGCCCCAACTGCGGAATAGCCGCCTGAGGCACCTCCACCCGCTGCACCTGCGTCAACACACACCCAGCCAGTTGCGCCACCGTCGGATGACTGAACAACGCCCGCGCATCCACCTCCACCCCCGCCTTGCGCATCCGCGCCACCAGGTTCACCGCCAACAACGAATGCCCCCCCAACTCAAAGAAATGATCGTGTCGCCCCACCCGCTCCAACTTCAGCACCTCAGCCCAGATCCCGGCCATCAAGCTCTCCACGGCTCCGACCGGCGCGGCATAGGCTCGGCTCACCACCGCCCCCAACCCCGGCTCCGGCAAGGCCTTGCGGTCGAGTTTGCCCGCTGGGTTGAGCGGTAATTCGTCGAGCTGCACAAACGCCGCCGGCACCATGTATTCCGGCAATTGCTCCAGCACATGGGCGCGCAACGCATCCGGGCTCGGCGCCTCGGCACGCGCGGTGAAGTACGCCACCAGGCGTTCATCGCGAATCAACACCGCCACTTCACGCAACGCCGGATGCACCAGCAGCCTTGACTCGATTTCCCCCAGTTCCAAGCGCACACCGCGCAGTTTGACCTGGAAGTCGTTACGCCCGAGGAACTCCAGATTGCCGTCAGGCAGGTAGCGCACCAGGTCGCCAGTGCGATACAGGCGATCACCGACCACGAACGGGCTGTCGATAAAACGCTCGGCGGTCATCTGCTGCAGCCCCAGGTAACCCCGCGCCACGCCGACCCCACCGATGTGCAACTGACCGCTCACGCCCATGGGCGCCGGCGCATCGTGCTCATCCAGCACATACAGGCGCGTGTTGTTGATCGCCCGCCCGATCGGCAACTGCAATGCCGGCACCGGCGCGCCGGGTTCCAGGGTCCAGGCGCTGCTGTCCACCGTGGCTTCGGTGGGGCCGTAGACGTTATGCAGGCGCACCTTGGGCAAGCGCGCCTGCACGCCACGAGCCAGGGCTTCGGTGAGTTCGCCACCACCGCACAGCACATCAGTGAGGCTGGTACACAGCGCTGACTCTTCCAGCTCAAGGAACTGCTGCAACATCGCCGGCACGAACTTGATCACCGTGATCTTCTGCTCGCGAATCAGCTGCGCCAGATAGGCCGGTTCGCGATGACCATCGGGCCGTGCCAACACCAGGCGCATGCCGTTGGTGAGCGGCCAGAACAGCTCCCACACGGAACCGTCGAAGCTGAACGGCGCCCGCTGCAACAGCGCGCCGCCCTCGGCATTGGGGCACAGCTGCGAGCCCCAGTGCATCAGGTTGCCGAGGCCACGGTGTTCGATCATCACGCCCTTGGGCGTACCGGTGGAGCCCGAGGTGTACATCACGTAGGCCAGGTTGGCCCCGCTCAGCCCTGGCACCAGCGGGTTGCCGACAGGTGCCTGGCTCCACGCGCAGTGGTCGAAGTCGATCACCGGGATCGACACGTCACCCGGCACGTCACGGGTGGCGGCGTGTACCAGCAGCGCCACCGGTTGGCTGTCGTGGAGCATGTAGGCCAGGCGCTCGCGCGGATAACCCGGGTCCAGCGGCACATAGGCGCCACCGGCCTTGAGGATGGCCAACAGGCCCACCACCAGCTCCAATCCACGCTCGACGCACAGCGCCACGCGGGCGTCCGGCTGCACACCGCGCTCACGCAGATGGAAGGCCAGTTGGTTGGCGCGTTCGTTGAGTTCGCGGTAGGTCAGTTGCAACTCGCCGGCCTGCACGGCGATGGCATGGGGGATATGCCGTGCGTGGGCTTCGAACAGCGCCTGCAC
This sequence comes from Pseudomonas sp. NFPP28, assembly GCF_900115535.1. NCBI lineage: Bacteria > Pseudomonadati > Pseudomonadota > Gammaproteobacteria > Pseudomonadales > Pseudomonadaceae > Pseudomonas > Pseudomonas sp. NFPP28. Next base: position 461,715 of record NZ_FOWT01000002.1, read on the forward strand.
CGTGAAGGTGTCGGGGTAGTCGGTGTCGGTCGCGTTGAAGTCCACCAGCAGGGTTTTCAGCTCGCCGGCGGGCAGTACCTGAACGTCGCGCAAAGGTGTCTGTGGCGCCTGGTCCAGCGTGTCCGCCAAGTTGATCAGTGTGGTTTCGAGGTAGTCGAGCAGCCGACCGGCGCCAATTTGCTGCGGCGCCTTGGCCTTGATCCGGAAACCGTTGACCGTGTCGTCCACGGTCAGCATCAGCGGGTAGCTGAGGATGTCCTCACTGCTGAGCAAGGCAATGCCCGGCACCAGGGTCAGGTCACGCTCGGCGTCGGTGTGGCGGTAGTTGAGCAGGCTGTTGAACAATGGCGACGCACCGCTGCAACGCTGGGCCAGCGCCAGGGAGGCTTGTTCATGGGCAAGCAAGGCACTGAGGCGTGCGTGGGTATGCGTGAGGGCTTCGGTCACCGTGCGCCCGGCCAGGCGCACCCGCAGCGGCAGGGTGTTGATGAACATGCCCAGGGCGCGATCGGCACCCTCGCCCGCCTGCAAACGGCCGAGCAGCACGGTGCCGAAGACCACGTCATCGCGGCCGGCGATACGGCTGAGCACCTGGGCCCAGGCCAGGTGGAACAGACTGGCGGTGCTCACTCCCATACCACGCGCCTGGGCAAGCAAACGTTGATTGAGGCTGTCACTCAAGCCACGTTCGGCTTCTTCGGTGTGCGCCCGATCCGCCTGGCGCTCCTGGAGACCGAAGGCCAGGGTCGGCTCGTCGACATCGCCCAACTGCTCGCGAAAGAACGCCTCGTGCGCCGCTTGACGTGCCGGCGAACGGGCTTGCACCACCACATTGCGATACGGCACCGACGCCGGTAGTTGCGCCTGTTGGCCGAGCAAGTGAGCGCGGATTTCCTGCATCAGGAGGGTGGTCGAGGTGGCGTCATTGACCAGGTGATGGAAACGCAGCCGCGCAACCCAACGCGAGTGCTGCGGCTCTTCGGCATAGTCCAGGGCCATCAGCGGCGCCTGGCGCAAATCCAGCGGCGCGGGGTCCTCGCGCAGCGGTTCAACGCGCAATTGCGCCTGGCACCACACCACTTGCATCGGTTGCTCCAGGGCTTCCCACACCAGGCTGGTGCGCAGGATATCGTGGCGGTTGATCACTTGTTGCAGGGCCTGGGCAAACGCGTCCAACTGCTCGCGCTGCGCAAAGCTGAACAGCGCCTGCTGCTGATACGGATCGCGCTCATCGGTGATGTGGTGGTAGAGCAAACCTTCCTGCAACGGCGCCAGCGGGTAGATGTCCTGCACATTGGCCACGCCGCCGGGAATGCTCGCGACGATCAGATCAAAACTGGCAGGGTCGAGTTCGGCCAGGTCGGGGGCGTCCACATCGCTGAGCTCACTTGCCGCCGCCAGGGCCGCCAGGGTCGGCTGGCCGAACAGCACCTGCACATCGGCATGCAACCCGACCTGGCGCATGCGTTGCACCAATTGCACGGCCAGCAACGAATGCCCGCCCAGTTCGAAGAAGTGGTCGTGGCGCCCAACCTGCTGCACCTGCAACAGCTCGGCCCAGATCTGCGCCAGTACGCTTTCCACGCCGAGGTGCGGCGCCTCATACAAGCGGGTGACGAACGCCTCTTGGGTCGGTGCGGGCAACGCCTTGCGATCAAGCTTGCCGTTGGCGGTCAGGGGCAACGCGTCCAACTGCATGTAGGCGGCTGGCAGCATGTAGTCGGGCAGCGATGCTTGCAGGTGGGCGCGCAAGGCTTCTATCGGCACAGCTTCACGGGGGACGAACCAGGCCAGCAACTGCCCTTCGCGGGCTTGCACCACGGCGTCCTGAATATGCGGATGCGTGGCCAGGGCCGTTTCGATTTCGCCCAACTCAATGCGCACGCCACGGATTTTCACCTGGTCGTCATTGCGCCCCAGGTACTCAAGGTTGCCGTCCGGCAGCCAGCGTACCAGGTCGCCGGTGCGGTACATGCGCCCCTGAGTAAAGGGGTCGTCGAGGAATCGCTCGGCACTGAGCTCGGGACGCTTGAGGTAACCCCGCGCGATGCCCTGGCCGCCCACGTACAGCTCGCCTGCCACCCCGATGGGCAGCGGCCGTTGCTGCGCGTCCAGCACATACACCCTGGCATTGGCGACAGGCGCGCCGATATGCAATGGCCGGCCGACGGCCATGGGGCCGGAGGTGGCGACCACCGTGGCTTCGGTAGGGCCGTAGTTGTTGATCACGGCGAAGGACTGCGCCTGGGAGAAAGAACGCAGTCGGTCGCCGCCGATCAGCAGAGTGCGCAGGGTCGGGTGGTGCAGGCCCTGGCTGAAGGCGTATTCGGCCACGGGCGTCGGCAGGAAGCAGACGTCCAGCGGCTGTGCCCGCCACCAACCGAGCAGCGCGTCGATGTCTTCGGCGCCATCATGGGCGGGCGGCAGGTGCAGCGTGGCGCCCACGCACAACGCCGGCCAGACCTCCCAGGCCATCGCATCAAAACCGAAACCGGCGACGCTGGCGGTGTGGCTGCCGGCATGCAGGTCGAAGGCCCGGCAGTGCCAGTCCACCAGGTTCGAGACGCTGTGGTGCTCGACCATCACGCCCTTGGGCAAACCGGTGGAGCCGGAGGTGTAGATCACGTAGGCCAGGTGAGAGGGGCTGACCGCGACGCGAGGGTTGGTGCCCAGGTGGAAGGTCGGGCGGTCGAGCTGGATCACCGGCACCGTCAACTGAGGCAAACGATGCAGCAAATCGTGCTGGGTCAGCACCACCACCGGGTCGCTGTCTTGCAGCAGGTAATTCAGGCGCTCGGCGGGATGGGCCGGGTCCACTGGCACGTAGCAGGCGCCGGACTTGAGGATCGCCAGCAAACCCACCAGCGTATCCAGACCACGCCGCGCCAGGATCACCACCCGGTCGTCAGGCTGCACGCCGCGCTCCAGCAGTTGATGGGCCAGCGCGTTGGCCTGCTGGTTGAGTTGGGCGTAGCTCAGGTGCCGCCCCTGGTACACCGCCGCCACGGCGTCCGGTGCGCGCGCGGCCTGGGCTTCGATGCGCGCGTGCAGGGTGTGTGGCTGGGTGACAGGCTGGGCGGTGGCGTTCCATTGCTGCAACCGCGCCTGCTCGGCGGGTGTCACCAGGGAAAAATCGCTGATCGTCAGCGCGGTGTCTTCCAGCCCCTGTTCCAGCAGCCAGGTCAGGCGCTGCGCCAGGGCCGCCACTTCATCGTGCTGGAAGTACGCCTCGTTGTAGACGCAATGCAGGCAAGCGGTGTCCTGGTAGCGATTGCTGCGCAGGTGGAGGGCCAGGGGCAGCGGCTCGTGGTGGTTGGACACTTTGACCGCACGGGCCACTGTCGTGCCGTAGCGCAGTTCATGGTCGTCCTGCTCGAAGGACACCGACAGGTCGAACAGCTGGCCGCGGTCGCTGCGACGCAGGCCCAACTCACGGTTCATCTCGCTGAGGGGGAAACGCTGGTGGCGGAAGTCCTGCTTGAGCTGGTCGCGCACCCCACGCACCACCCCGCTGAACGGCGACTGCTCATCAAACTGCAAGCGCACGGCGCTGACCTGGGTGAACAACCCGACGGTGGAGCGGAACCGTGCATTGGAACGGTTGAGAATCGGCACCCCCACCACCCATTCCTCGCGTTGGGCGGTGCGGGTGAAATACACATACAGGGCCGCCAGCAGTACATGAAACGCCGACGCCTGGTAACGGTTGGCCACCTGTTCCATTCGGTTGAGCAGTGCCACCGGAAACGCCTGCGCCAAGGTATTGCTCGCGGCCTTGGCCGTGTGCCGTGGGGTCAGCAGCGGCTCCGGAATCAAGCGGTATTTGTCCAGCCAATAGGCGCGGTCGCGGGCATAACGGGCTGACGCGTGGTAGTGCTGGTCTGCGTCGATAAAATCGATGTAGGAAGGCGCCGGCGAGTCCGGTTGTAGGCCTTGCGCCAGGGCCGTGTACAGCTGCGCGAGGGATTGCAGCATCTGGCCGAAGCCCCAGCCATCGAGGATCAGGTGATGCGCCTGGGTGCCGAGGCGGTAGTGATCGTCGTCGAGCTTGACCAGGAAAAAGCGGAACAACGGCGCACCCTGCATCGCATAAGGCAGGGCCATTTGCGCCTGCATCAGGGCGTGGCTCGCGGCCTGCGGATCGCAAGCCTTGGAAACGTCATGGAGCGCCAGGTCCACAGCCAAGGTGGCAGCGAAGGTCTGGCGAGGCAGGCCGTCGGCGTCGCTGTGCAGTTGCGTGCGCAACGCGTCGTGCCTGGCCACCAGGCATTCAACGGCGCGCTGCATCAGGCCGGGGTCAATGGCGCCGGCAAAGTCCACATAACCACCGATGTTGTACAGCGGCGAGTCGCCTGCGCGCAGTTGGTCGAGCCAGATGTCCTGCTGGGCGGCGGTAAGGGGGAAGCTGGGTGAATGCTTCATAAGATCCTTCTCATGGAGGTCAGGCACTGGCCGCGCAGGGGTGCCCATTACGACGAATGGGCCGGATTGGAGCATGGGGGCCAGGGGCTGTCTGTCACCCTAAACCCGGACATCCGAATGGATAGACCGGGCTTGGCTGATGGTTCATTGCTGAAACGATTAAAGAGTTGTAGGACATTGGCTATATCTGGCCGATGCTTTTTTGTGCGAACGCTTTCTAAAGATAATATTTTACTTATCTATCAAAGAGTTACTTAAACATAAAAATCTCCATTGGCTATTCGTAGTGGGAATTACCTCTCAGAAACGTCGAATTAATGACGTGGTTTTTATGGCAGGTTATGTCCCTCGTTTCCGCTACATACGTAGGACAAATCCACTGGCTAAATACACGTTCGAATACCGACTCTGGTGTGTGAGCAACGGATCGCCCCGCAGAGGCCCAGAGGGTCTGTACACGGTTTTCGATATCAAGGATGAGAAGGCTATGAGTTTGACCAGCAGTATTGCCAACACCCAAAGCCCCCATTTCTACGCCGAAATGGGCGAGTTGATTGCCAGCAGTGGCCACCCGGGCTTTGCCGCCCACATGCTGCACCTGGTGGACAAGTGGGTGCCGATCCACCTGGTGGATCTGAGCGAATGGACCCTCGACGAGCTACGCGACCGTGTGCTCGATATCAAGCTGCTGGGCAGCGCCGGCCAGACGCAGGACCTGCCGCCCCTGGCCCTGAACTCCATGGACGACCATCCGCTGTTGCGCGAAATGCTCGGCATGCAGGACCCGCTGCTGATCCAGTTGAAAGCCAAGGCCAACAGCACAGACCCGCGTGACACCTCACACCAGTGCAATCTGGTGTCGCGCCAGGGCAACCGGCGCTGTGTGATTTCGTTTTATCGCCCGCCGACCCAGCGCGGGTTTTCCCTGGCCGAGTTGTCGTTTCTCAAGTGCCTGTCGGACACCCTGCTGCCGTTGATCGAGTGCCACGCCCAGAGCCTGCGCCAGGCACCGCACACCGAGGTCGAACCGGCCCACACGTTGCTGGAGCAATCGCAATTGCAACGTGAGTTCTACAAGCGCCTGTCCCTGGGCGACATCACCTTGTCGGCGCGCGAGCAAGAGGTGTGCCTCGGCTTGCTGACCGGCGGCACCGTGCCGCAGATCGCGGAGAAACTCAGCGTGAAGAACAGCTCCATCGAAACCTACCTCAAGCGCGCCGCTGCCAAGTTGGGCGTGAGTGGAAGGCACGGTCTGGCCAAGTGGATGGTGGGCGCCTGATGCATAAATTGAGTACCTTTGCGATGGCCTGGATGCTTGGCGGCTGTTCGCTGATCCCGGACTACCACCGGCCTGCGGCGCCCGTGCCTGCGCAGTATCCCCAGGCTGGCGTGTATGCGCTGGCGCAGTCCGGCACATCGGACTGGCAGCAGCTGTTCCACGACCCGGCGCTGCAAGGGTTGATTGGCGATGCGCTGGTCAATAACCGCGACTTGCGCGTGGCTGCGTTGAACGTCGAGGCGTTCCAGGCGCAGTACCGTATCCAGCGTGCCGATCTGTTCCCGGCGGTGTCCGCTACCGGCGCCGGCCAGCGTCGGCGTGTGCCCGGGGACGTGACCGGCACCGGCAAGGCCGCCATCACCTCCAGCTATTCCGCGACCCTGGGCATCAGCGCCTATGAGCTGGACCTGTTCGGCCGCATCCGCAGCCTCAGCGAACAGGCCATGCTCTCCTACCTGGGCACCGAAGAGGCGCGGCGCAGTGCTCAATTGAGCCTGGTCGCCAACGTCGCCAATGCCTACCTGACCTGGCGTGCCGACCAGGAATTGCTGGCCCTGGCGCGGCAAACCCTGGTGGCCAACGAGCATAGCCTGCGCCTCACCAGCCGCAGCAAAACCGCCGGCAAAGCCTCGGCGCTGGACGTGGTGCAAGCCACCACCAGCGTCGAAAGCACCCGCGCCAGCGTGGCCCGTTATGAGCGCCAGGTCGCCCAGGACCTCAACAACCTCGCCCTGCTGGTGGGCGGCCCGGTGGACGAACAATTGCCGTCGCGTCCACTCGCCGCCGACCTGGTGGCCCGCGTGCCGGCCGGCCTGCCCTCGGACTTGCTGCAACGCCGCCCGGATATCCTCCAGGCCGAATACCAGTTGCGCGCCGCCAACGCCAATATCGGCGCGGCACGTGCAGCGTTTTTCCCGTCGGTGAGCCTGACTGCCAACGCCGGCAGCGCCAGCACCGAACTGTCGGGGCTGTTCAAGGGCGGCTCGGGCAGCTGGACGTTCCAACCGCAGATCAACCTGCCGATCTTCAACGCCGGCAGCCTGCGCGCCAGCCTCGACTACGCCAAACTGCAAAAAGACATCGGCGTGGCGCAGTACGAAAAATCGATCCAGACCGCCTTCCAGGAAGTCGCCGATGGCCTGGCGGCGCGGCAGACCTATACCGACCAGTTGGAGGCGCAACGGGATTTCGTCGCGGCCAACCAGCAGTATTACAACCTGGCCGAGCATCGCTACCGCAGTGGCGTCGACAGCAACCTCACCTTCCTGGATGCGCAACGTACGTTGTTCAGCTCGCAACAGGCGTTGATCGTCGACCGCCTGGCGCAACTGGTGGCGGAAGTGAAGTTGTATACAGCGCTGGGCGGCGCGTGGGACGTCAGCGCAAGCCCGACTGCCGCAGCCGATACTCCCCCGGCGTCATCCGCGCATACCGAAGGAAAAACCGGCTGAAATACGCCGGGTCCTTGAAGCCCAGCTGGTAGCAGATCTCGTTGGCGGAACTGCCGGTGAACAGCAACAGGCGCTTGGCTTCCTGCATCACACGTTCCAGGATCAGGCGCTTGGACGGCAGGTCGGCCAGGCGCCGGCACACCTCATTGAGGCGCGCCTCGGTCACGCCAATCCCCTCGGCGTAACGCGCCAGCCGCCAGTGCTCCAGATAGTGGGCCTCGATCAGTTCATTGAAGCGATGGAAGATGCGCAGGTCTTCGTGCCGGGTCGGGCGCGCGGGCAGTGAGTGGGCGCACAGGCGCAGCAGGCGAATCATGATCAGGCGCGTGAGGCTGTCCAATGCGGCGGCGCGCCCTGCCCGCTCGGCGTTGATCTCATCGTTGAGTTCTTCGAACAGCTGATCCAGGCCTTGGTCACCTGCGTTCAGCGCCACGCAGGCTGCGCCGGAGGCCAGGCTGGGATCAGCGTCGATCAATCCCCACACCAACTGCTGGCGCACGGTCAGCACATGCCCATCGGCATCCGCCTCGGTGACAAAGGCGTGGGGCACCGTGGGCGGCGTGAGGAAGAACATCGGCCCGGACTCCACGAACTGGCGGTCATCCAGGTACACCCGTACCGCGCCGCTTTTCACATAATGCACCTGGAAAAACCGGTCATGCCGATGCACGGGCATGTTGCGCCCGAAAAAACCCGCCAGGTTGCCGAGCTTGTCGTAATGCACCTCGGCATCGCTGTAACGCTGGTCGTAGACCTGCCCGATGTTGATGTTGGGGATCGGCTGCACGGTGCCCTCTTCTTGTTGTTTTGATGCTGCCTGATTTTGCCACGCTTGACGGTAGTTAACATATTAATTATAACGTTAACACATTAACGAACTGCCTATGCAGCAGTCGCCACCGCCAGGAGAAACGCATGAGCCGTACCCTGCATGATGTTGCCAGCGGCACCCTGTTCGGCGTTGCGCTGAACTACCAGGGCCTGCTGGACCAGCATCTCGCCGCCTTCCAGCAGGCGCCCTACCAGAAGCCGCCGAGCAAGCCGGTGTTGTTTATCAAAACCCCGAATACGCGCAACGAGCAGGGTGGCGTGGTGCTGCACCCCCAGGGTGAACGCCTGCAACCCGGCCCCGCTCTAGGCGTGGTGATCGGCCAGCTCGCCAGTCGTGTCAGCCTGGAAAATGCCATGGCCCATGTGGCCGGCTATGTGGTGGTGAATGAATTCAGCCTGCCGGAAGACAGCTACTACCGCCCCGCCGTGAAAGCCAAGTGCCGCGATGGTTTTTGTGTCCTCGGACCGCAGTTGATCCCTCGGGACCAAGTCGCCAACCCCGGTCAACTGAGCCTCAAGCTGTGGGTCAACGGCGAACTGCGCCAGGAAAACACCACGGCGAATTGGGTGCGCGATATTGCGCAACTGCTCGCCGAAATCAGCGAATTCATGACCCTGCACCCCGGCGATGTGCTGATCACCGGCACCCCCGAAGGCCGCGTGGATGTGCTGCCGGGCGACAGGGTAGAAGTCGAGATCGACGGCGTGGGCCGTCTGCTCAATCACATTCAAGCGGAGACTCAAGCATGAAACACGCCCGTATCCGCTTTAAAGGTGACGTGCACGCCGTTCAGGTGCAAGCCGACAACGCCGTGCGCCTGAGCGATGGTCGCCTGCTCGCCGAAGACCAGGTGCAATGGCTGCCACCGGCCACCGGCAGCATGTTCGCCCTGGGCTTGAACTACGCCGACCACGCGGCTGAACTGGCCTTCACCCCACCCACCGAACCCCTGGCCTTCATCAAGTCCGTCGGCACCTACACCGGCCACCGCCAGGTCACTTGGCGCCCGGACGACGTCGCCTACATGCACTACGAGTGCGAACTGGTGGCGGTGATCGGCAAGACCGCGCGCAACGTCAAGCGCGCCGACGCCCTGGACTACCTGGCCGGCTACACGGTGTGCAACGACTATGCGATCCGCGACTACCTGGAAAACTACTACCGCCCCAACCTGCGCGTGAAAAACCGCGATGCCACCACCCCGGTCGGCCCGTGGATCGTCGATGTGGCCGATGTGCCCGACCCGGGCAACCTGACCCTGCGCACCTGGATCAACGGTGAACTGCGCCAGGAAGGCAGCACCCGCGACATGATTTTCGACATCCCGTACCTCATCGAATACCTGTCCAGTTTCATGACCCTGCAACCCGGCGACATGATCGCCACCGGCACGCCCGAAGGCCTGGCCGACGTGGTGCCCGGCGATGAAGTGGTGGTGGAAGTCGAAGGCGTGGGCCGCCTGGTCAACCGGATTGTCAGCGAGGCGGAGTTTTTCTCCGCCCGGAAAGAGGCGTGAGCAGCATGATCAAACACTGGATCAACGGCCGTGAGGTCGAAAGCAAAGACACCTTCATCAACTACAACCCGGCCACCGGCGAGGCGATTGGCGAAGTCGCCAGCGGCGGTGCCGAGGAAGTGGCCCAGGCCGTAGCGGCCGCCAAAGCGGCATTCCCGAAGTGGGCCAACACCCCGGCCAGGGAACGCGCACGCCTGATGCGCAAGCTCGGCGAACTGATCGAACAGAACGTGCCGCACCTGGCCGAACTGGAAACCCTCGACACCGGCCTGCCGATCCACCAGACCAGGAACGTGTTGATCCCCCGCGCCTCGCACAACTTCGATTTCTTCGCCGAAGTCTGCACGCGCATGGATGGCCACAGCTACCCGGTGGACGATCAGATGCTCAACTACACCCTGTACCAGCCGGTGGGCGTGTGCGGGTTGGTGTCGCCGTGGAACGTGCCGTTCATGACCGCCACCTGGAAGACCGCGCCGTGCCTGGCGTTGGGTAATACGGCGGTGTTGAAGATGTCGGAGCTGTCGCCGCTGACCGCCAATGAACTGGGGCGCCTGGCGGTGGAAGCCGGGATTCCCAACGGCGTGCTCAACGTGATCCAGGGCTACGGCGCCACCGCCGGTGACGCGCTGGTGCGGCACCCGGATGTGCGTGCCATTTCGTTCACCGGTGGCACCGCTACCGGCAAGAAGATCATGCAGACCGCCGGCCTGAAAAAATACTCCATGGAACTGGGCGGCAAGTCGCCGGTGCTGATCTTCGAGGATGCCGAGCTTGAGCGCGCCCTTGATGCGGCGCTGTTCACCATCTTCTCCCTGAATGGCGAACGTTGCACCGCCGGCAGCCGCATCTTTATCCAGGAAAGCGTCTACCCGCAGTTTGTCGCCGAATTCGCCGCCCGCGCCAAACGCTTGATCGTCGGTGACCCGCAGGATCCGAAGACCCAGGTCGGCTCGATGATCACCCAGGCCCACTACGACAAGGTCACCGGCTATATCAGGATCGGTATCGAGGAAGGCGCCACCCTGCTCGCCGGCGGCCTGGAACGCCCGGCCAACCTGCCGGCGCACCTGAGCAAAGGCCAGTTCATCCAGCCGACCGTGTTTGCCGATGTGAATAACCGGATGCGCATTGCCCAGGAAGAAATCTTCGGCCCGGTGGTGTGCCTGATCCCCTTCAAGGACGAAGCCGAGGCCCTGCAACTGGCCAACGACACCGAGTACGGCCTGGCCTCCTACATCTGGACCCAGGACATCGGCAAGGCCCATCGCCTGGCGCGCGGGATCGAAGCCGGCATGGTATTTATCAACAGCCAGAACGTGCGCGACCTGCGCCAGCCATTTGGCGGGGTGAAAGGTTCCGGCACCGGGCGTGAAGGCGGCCAGTACAGCTTCGAAGTGTTTGCCGAGATCAAGAACGTGTGCATTTCCATGGGCAGCCATCACATTCCGCGTTGGGGTGTTTAACCCCCGCCAAGGCGCTCCAACAACAATAATGAACCTGGAGAATCATCATGGGCGAAGTGGTCCTGGCAGCGAAGATCTGCCACGTGCCGTCGATGTACCTGTCGGAACTGCCCGGCAAGCATCACGGCTGTCGCGAAGCGGCGATTGCCGGTCACAAGGAGATCGGCCGGCGCGCCCGCGAATTGGGCGCCGACACGGCGGTGGTGTTCGACGTGCACTGGCTGGTCAACAGCGGTTACCACGTCAATTGCGGCGAGCGGTTCCAGGGCACCTACACCAGCAACGAGCTGCCGCACTTCATCAAGAACATGGAATACGCCTACCCCGGCTGCCCCGAGCTGGGCGCGTTGATCGCCGCCGAGGCCAACCTGGCCGGCATGCGCAGCATGGCCCATGACATCCCGAGCCTGGAGCTGGAATACGGCACGCTGGTGCCCATGCGCTACATGCACATGGACGTGCCGGAGGATGAGAAATTCAAGGTCATTTCCATCGCCGCCTGGTGCGCCTGGCACCGCCTCGAAGACAGCTTCGCATTCGGTGCCGCCGTACGCCGGGCAATCGAAAAGAGTGACCGCAAGGTGCTGGTGCTGGCCTCAGGCTCCTTGTCGCACCGTTTCTCGGACGACCGCCAGGCGGAGGCGAATATCCACACCTGGACCCGCGAGTTCGACAAGCAAGTGGACCTGCACGTAGTGGAGATGTGGAAGCAGGGCCGCTTCAAGGAGTTCTGCGCGATGCTGCCGGACTACGCCGAGCACTGCTTCGGCGAAGGCAAGATGCACGACACCGCGATGCTCCTGGGGCTGCTCGGTGGGCCGGATTACGCCAGGCCCGCCGAGATCATCACGCCGCCGTTCGGCAGTTCGGGCACCGGCCAGGTCAATGCGATTTTCCCCCTGTAGAACCGGGAGCACCCCATGCCGCACTTTATCGCCGAGTACACCGACAACCTCGAACCACAGGCCGACCTGCCCGGTCTGTTTGAAAAAATCCACCGCGTGCTGGGCGACAGTGGCGTGTTCCCCCTCGGGGGTATTCGCAGCCGTGGCGTACGCCTGGACACCTGGCGCATGGCCGATGGCAAGCACGACTACGCCTTTGTGCACATGACCCTCAAGGTCGGCCATGGCCGCGACCTGGCCACGCGCCAGGCGGTGGCCGAAACGGTGTTCGCGGTGATCACCGCGCACTTTGCCGAGTTGCAGGCGCAACGTTTGCTGGCGCTGTCATTCGAGATGGTCGAGCTGCACCCGCAACTCAATTTCAAGCAGAACAATGTGCATGCGTTCCTGAACAACCCGGCGGGGTAAAACCCGCTGCTCTCCTCACGGCCTCTCAGACAAAAAGTACAACATCATGAGCACAGCCCACTCCACCGCCAGCCGCGTGCTGGCCGAGCACGACCGTACCCATCGTTCAGTGACGTGGCGCCTGCTGCCGCTGTTGCTGGTGTGTTACCTGTTCGCCCACTTGGACCGCATCAATATCGGCTTCGCCAAGATGCAGATGAGCAGCGACCTGCAGTTCAGCGACACGGTCTACGGCTTCGGCGCCGGGCTGTTTTTCATCGCCTATGCGCTGTTCGGCGTGCCGAGCAACATGGCCCTGGACCGCGTCGGCCCCAGGCGCTGGATCGCCAGCCTGATGGTGATGTGGGGCCTGTTGTCCACCGGCATGCTGTGGGTGGAGAGCGCCCGTGGTTTCTACGTGCTGCGCTTTTTGCTGGGGGTGGCCGAGGCCGGTTTTTTCCCGGGCATCCTGGTGTTTCTCAACCGCTGGTACCCGGCTCGCCGCCGCGGCCAGGTCACCGCGTTGTTCGCCATCGCGGTGCCCATGGCCGGGGTGTTGGGCGGGCCGTTGTCCGGGGCGATCCTCGAACACTTCCACGATGTCGGCGGGATGCGTGGCTGGCAGTGGATGTTCCTGATCGAAGGCCTGCCCGTGGTGCTGCTGGGGCTGGTGGTGCTCAAGTGGCTGCCGGACGGCTTCGACGCGGTGCACTGGCTGACCGCCGAGCAAAAACACCAGTTGCGCGACCAACTGCGCAGCGAGGAACAGCGCAAGACCATCACCTCGTTCGGCGCCATCCTGCGCGACCCGCAGGTATGGCTACTGGTAGCGGTGTACTTCGCCGTGATGCTGGCAGTGAACACCCTGGCGTTCTGGATGCCCACCCTGATCCACGGCGCCGGCATCGGCCGCGACAGCCAGGTCGGCCTGCTCAGCGCCGTGCCCTACCTGGCCGGGTGCTTCTTCATGATTGGCTGCGGGCGTTCCTCCGACCGCCATCGCGAACGCCGCTGGCACCTGTGCGTGCCACTGCTGATGGCGGCGGTCGGGATCGCCGTGGCCGGCCTGGCGCCGGGCAATCCGCTGTTGGTGATGGGCGGGCTGGTGGTTGCCGGCACGGGCGCCAGTGCCGCCCTGCCGATGTTCTGGCAACTGCCACCGGCGTATCTATCCACCACCACCCAGGCCGCCGGCATTGCCATGATCAGCTCCTTCGGCAGCGTCGCCGCGTTCCTCGCGCCGTACCTGATCGGCTGGATGCGCGACGCCACCCAGAGCGCCAGCCTGGCGCTGTACGTACTTGCCTTGTTCATCGCCCTCGGCGGCCTGCTGGTGCTGCGCACCCACGCCGCCATCGTCAACCCAGACTAGAGACCGTTGCCATGCTCGACTCCCAGCAGATCCTTGATGCCGCCCTCCGCCTGGACCGCGCCGAACGCAGCCGCGAACAAGTGCGCCAGTTTTCCCTCGACTATCCGAATATCACGATCGAAGATGCCTACACCATCCAGCGCGCCTGGGTCGCACTGAAGATCAAGGGCGGGCGCACTCTCAAAGGCCACAAGATCGGTCTCACCTCACGGGCCATGCAGGTCTCGTCGAACATCACCGAGCCCGACTACGGCGCCCTGCTCGATGACATGTTTTTCGACGAAGGCAGCGACATTCCCTTCGAACGCTTCATCGTGCCGCGAGTGGAAGTGGAGCTGGCGTTTATCCTCGGCAAACCGCTCAAGGGGCCCAACTGCACGGTGTTCGATGTGCTCGACGCCACCGAGTGGGTGATCCCCGCGTTGGAGATCATCGACGCGCGCATCCAGCAGGTAGACCCGCAGACCAACGCGACGCGCAAGGTCTTCGACACCATCTCCGACAACGCCGCCAACGCCGGCGTGGTGCTGGGTGGCCGTGCCGTGCGGTCGACCGAGATCGACCTGCGCAAGGTGCCGGCGGTGCTGTACCGCAATGGCGTGATCGAAGAGTCCGGCGTGTCGGCGGCGGTGCTCAACCACCCGGCCAAAGGCGTGGCCTGGCTGGCGAACAAACTGGCGCCGTATGACGTGACCCTGCTGCCGGGGCAAGTGATCCTCGGCGGCTCCTTCACCCGACCGGTCGCGGCCCGCCCTGGCGATACGTTCCATGTCGACTACGACCTGCTTGGGTCGATTGCCTGCCGCTTCATCTGAACCCTGGAGGATTGCCATGGACCTGCCCATCAACCGCTTCAAACAACGCTTGCACAGTGGCGAGGTGCAAATTGGCCTGTGGCTCGGCCTGGCCGACGCCTATTGCGCAGAGCTGGCCGCCAATGCCGGTTTCGACTGGCTGCTGATCGACGGCGAACACGCGCCCAATCACCTGCACGGCATGCTCGGCCAGTTGCAGGCCATCGCGTCCTACCCCAGCCAGGCACTGATCCGCCCGGTCATCGGCGACAGCGCATTGATCAAGCAACTGCTGGATATCGGCGCCCAGACGCTGCTGGTGCCCATGGTGGAAAGCGCCGCCCAGGCTCGTGACCTGGTACGTGCCATGCGGTACCCGCCCCAGGGCATGCGCGGTGTCGGCAGTGCCCTGGCGCGGGCGTCGCGCTGGAACAGCATCCCCGGCTACCTGGATCAGGCGGACGAACAGATGTGTCTGCTGGTGCAGATCGAAAACCGCGAAGGCCTGGCGAACCTGGATGAAATTGCCGCCGTCGAGGGCGTGGACGGTGTGTTTATCGGCCCGGCGGATTTGAGTGCGTCGCTGGGGCACCGGGGCAATCCCGGGCATGCGGATGTGCAGGCGGCGATCGAGGATGCGATCACACGCATCGTGCAGTCGGGCAAGGCGGCGGGGATACTCAGCGCAGATGAAAACCTGGCGCGGCGCTACATTGAGCTGGGCGCGACCTTTGTCGCGGTGGGCGTGGATACCACTGTATTGATGCGTGGGTTGCAGGCGCTGGCGGGGAAATTCAAAGGCACGCCCACGGCCGGCCACAGTAGTGGCGTCTACTGAGATCTTATGTGGGAGGGGGCTGGCCCCGATAGCAGTGGTTCAGCCAAACATCTGGTGACTGACACACCGCCATCGGGGGCAAGCCCCTCCCACATTTTGCTCGGTGGGGACTCAGCTGTTACCTCAGCGGTTGATGTTCTTCAAGTCATCCAGCAGACCCAGCAGGGTCTGCAACTTCTCTTCGCCAAACTGATCCTGCAACCGCTGGTAGTTGGCCTCCATGCACTGGCTCATCGACTCGAAGCTGGCCTTGCCCTTGTCAGCCAACGTCACCAGTACCCGGCGCTGGTCCTGCTCGGCCTTGCGCCGGTGCACCATGCCGGCGGTTTCCATGCGCACCAGCACGCCGGTCATGCTCGGCTTGAGGATGCAGGCCAGTTCCGCCAACTGGTAAATCTCCAGTTCACCGTATTGCTCGAGGATGCGGATGATCCGCCATTGCTGTTCGGTCAGGCCGTGTTCATTCAGGGACGGACGGAAAAAACTCATGGCGGCTTCGCGGGCTTGCAGCAAGGCCAGGGTCAGGGATTGTCGAGGTTTGGACATAGGGATCAGGGTCACGAAGTATTTAGTTAATAATTTAACGAAACTCTAACATTCCCTGCCGGCGAGCGCGCTATAACTTGTCGAGCGCACCGCCCATGGCGCGCTGAATCAAATGCCTGGGCACGCAGGGTCAAGACTTCCATCCTGCCATGGCACCTAATGGAGGCATCCGCTTCAGAGCCTTCCTTCACTTTTTCAGGCTGCGCCATGATCAACATCGAAACCCCTACGTATTACACCGCCACCAAGAAATACAACCTTAGCTTCCCCACCCTGGAACAGGACATCGACGCCGACGTGGTGGTGATTGGCGGCGGTTTTTCCGGCATCAACACGGCCCTGGAACTGGCGGAAAAAGGCATCACCAACATCGTGGTGCTTGAAGCGCGCTACCTGGGGTTCGGCGGCACCGGCCGCAACGGCGGGCAGATCATGGCCGGTATCGGCCATGACCTGGAGAAGATCAAGAAGGACGTGGGCGAAGACGGCCTGCGCCAGGTGTTCGAGATCAGCGACCTGGGCGCAGACATCATCAAGAACCGCATCGCCAAGTACAACATCGACGCAGACTTCTGCCACGGCTACGGCTACATGGGCTTCAATGCCCGCCAGGAAAAAACCCTGCGCGCCTGGGAAAAGGACTTCAAGTCGATCAACAGCCAGCACGAAATCCGCTTTCTCGGCGGCGCCGACGTGCAACAGATCATCGGCTCCAAGGCCTACAGCAGTGCCCTGCTGCACATGGGCGGCGGACATGTGCATTCGCTCAACCTGCTGCTGGGCGAAGCCACCGCGCTGGCCGGTCATGGCGTGCGGATTTTCGAGAACAGCCCGGCGCTGGAAGTCAGCTACGGCGAACGCATCACCGTGCGCACCGGCCGTGGCTCGGTGCGCGCGAGCAAGCTGCTGTGGGCCTGCGACAGTTTCCTCAACAAGCTGGAGCCGGAGCTGCACCGTTCGACCATCAACACCTACGCGTTCCAGATGATGACCGAGCCGTTGTCAGAGGAGCTTATCCAGCGCATCAGCCCGATTCGCGGGGCCTACAGCGATATTCGCCCGGTGATCGATTACTACCGCGTCACCCAGGAAAACCGCCTGTTGTTCGGCGCGGCCACACCCTTGGTAGAGCATATTCCCGGTGACCTCAAGGCCTGGAACCGTCGACTGATGCTGAAGATTTTCCCCTACCTCAAGGACGTGAAAATCGACCTGGCCTGGGGCGGCCCCATGGCGTGCAGCCCCAACCTGTTCCCGCAGATCGGCACCTTGCCGGGGCGCAGCAACGCGTTTTTCGTGCAGGGCTATTCCGGTTTTGGCGTGACCCCGAGCCACATCATCTGCAAGGTCCTGGCCGAAGGCATGAGCGAAGGCTCGGCGCGCTACGACCTGGTCAGCTCGATTCATCGCCCGACCATCATCGGAAAGGACGCGATCCGCCCCTTGCTGCTGACGGCGGGCAAATCCTGGCACCAGCTTTCCGGTTACTGGAACGGGCGCCGCTAACCGCATTATTTACTCAACTGGAGAACTGCCATGCCCCTTACCACCCTCAAGCATAACGTCCAACTCTCGGAACTCGACCCTTGGGGCACCGTGGCCGACCTCGGCTCCGAGATCCTCGAAGGCCAAGTGCGTGCTTTCGGCAAGATGACCTTCGGCGCGCCCACCGACCCGGTCAGCAGCGCTTACTTCGGCACCACCCAGGGCAAGTTCCGCATGGTCTACCCGTTCGCCGAGCAGGCCACGGTGGTCACCGGCGAAGTGCTGCTCACCGACGAATCCACCGGCCAGTCCACGCGCTACAAGGCCGGTGACAGCTGGTTCGTGACCAAGGGCACGCCGGTGTTGTGGGAAGTGCTCAGCGAAAGCTTCGTCAAACATTACTTCGCCGTCGTGTAAGGGAGGGGTTGGCATGACAAGTTCTCCCGACTGGATCACCGTAGGCGCACTGGCTGACGGTTTCGCCCCGGACGCCTTTATCCTGCCCAACCTGGCCGAGCTGGCGGGCCAGGCCTTCACCTTGTACTTCGCCAATGGCTGGCAGATCGAACACCGTTTCGAGCAGGACCGCCTGGCCTGGCGCGCCGCCGATGGCCACTCCAGCGGCAACGCGCCTTACCGCGCCACCTCGATTCGCCCGGGCCTGTACCTGGTGGACTTCATCAAGCACGAGGCCGGGCATAGCTGGTCGATCAGCCTGGTGCTGGACACACCGAACGCCTCGTTCACTGCCGTGATCGGGCGCCTGCCGGATCAGGCCCAGACCCACGAAGGCCTCTACCACCGCGCCCTGGCCGGCAAGCCACTGAGCTCGGTGGAGGTCGACTTCCTCCACGGCAGCCTCGACCGCCCGTGGCAGGCCGGCCACTGCCTGCATGCGCCCACCGCCGAACTGGTGGGCCTGCGCAACCAATACCGCTACAGCCCCAGCGAAGTCTACGAGCACATCTATCTCAACGAGCGCTTCTACGCCTGGCAATGCCTCAAAGGCGTGGAGCAAGGCCTGTGCGACACCGACCGCTGCCATTACTACAAGATCGCCGACCAGCTGTACCTGTTCGTGTGGCAGGAGAAGATCGTACCGACCCTCGGCCTGGTGCTGATCGACCTGCAGCAGCACCGCAGCGACGGCAAGATTTTCGGCTATGCCGGTGCATCCTTCGATGCGCTGTCGAACTTCCCCATCAGTTCGTATTGCCAGGTGCTCAACCGCACGGAGTATCCCGATGACTGAGCCGCGCACGGTCTAAATGTGGGAGGGGGCTTGCCCCGATAACAGTGTGTCAGTCACCACAGGCTTGGCTGAACCACCGCTATCGGGGGCAAGCCCCCTCCCACATTTGATCTCCTTTGTTTTGAAGATCCCGTTTATGCCCCCACCGCCTGCATCCGGCTTGAGCGGAAATCCTTCGGCGACACCTCGAACTGCTTCTTGAACGACCGGCTGAAGTGCGCCGAGTCGGTAAAGCCCCACTTATAGGCAATCGAGGTGATCGACTCGCTGCGCAGGCACGGGTTGGTCAGGTCATCCGCGCTGCGCTTGAGCCGCGCACGCTGGATGTAGCGGCACACGCTGTCGTCCTGTTCTTCGAACAGACGGTACAGGTGGCGCACCGAGATATTCAGCCGGTTGGCCAGACCGATCGGGCTGAGCCCCGGCTGGCTCAGGGATTCATCGATGACCTTCTGCACATAGCTGCGCAGGTTACTGCCCTGCAACGCTGCCAGGCCCTCGCGACACTCGTCGCCCTGCTCCAGGGCCGAACCCAGCAGTGACACGAAGGCCGTTTGCAGCGCCTCCACTTCACCCGCGCCGTCTGCGGTGTCGTCCTTGCACAGTTGATCCATCAGCACATGCAGCATGCGTCCGCAGGCTTTGGTCGAGGAGATCTTGGCGAAAGCCCGTGCGTCGCCGCCCAGGTGCTTGCACACCTGCGGGCGCGAGAGTGACAACGAGGCGTGTTCGATCAAACCGAAGGGGGTGATTTCGATGGAGCCCACCGAGTCCATCAACAACATCTCGCCAGGCGCCAGGTGCAGGGTCTGGCCGTTCTGCGCGATCTGCGAATAGCCGCTGCGTTGGCTGACCAGGAAACAGTCCTGGTCGTTGTCATGGTCGGCGTGGTGCGCCGGGCGTTTGATCAGCCCGGCATTGGTGCGCAGGATGGCCACGCCGCGCGGCAAGTCTCGGATCTCGCCGATGAACAGCGAGCGGTTGAACGCCAGTTCCGTCTCGAAATAACCGCACGCGGCGCGCAGCTCGCGGTTCCAAGTGTCCAGCCCGTCGTGTGCATGCTGTGGGATGCTCATGGGGTGTCTCCGCAATGGCTTCTTTTTGTTGTTCTGATGCAATAGTTAACATGTTATCTATATGCACGCAACAACAACCTGTGTACCCATTGCGCAAGCACTAATGATGCCAATCAGAGGTTCGACAACACCCGATTCAACCCGACCAGCGCCGCGAGCAAATGACTGCGCTGCACCGGGCTCAGGACGATATAACGCCGAAACGCCGGCAGACGATTGACCACCTCGCTGCCCCCCATATGCTCCAGGCGCACGCACCATTGCCGGTCGTGCAGCTCGATGCGCAAACGCTTGAAATCCAGCGGCATCAGCGCCTGGAACAAGGCCTCGTCGGCCAGCAAGCGTGCCTGCAACTCACGCCCCAGCGCCTGGTTGCCGGCACAGCGCCGCACGCGAATTCCATGGCGCCGGATCGCGCCGCCATGGTGCACCGCGAAGCTCGCCGTGCCCCCCGTTGCTGCCGGTACGCACAGGACAAACTCGGTCAGCACCAGATGCATCAACCATTGCGATTCGGTGCGCTCGACAATCTCGAACCCCACGCCGTCCACTTCAAGCGTTGCCAGCCCAAGGTTGCGCCGCAGGTGCGCCAGGGTCACCCCCGGTCGATATCCCGATGGCGCACGATCGGCACGCCACAGCTCAAACAGTCTTTGCCGCAAAGTCGCCATAACCGTCATCAGCCTGCTCCGGTTGGTTACTGAACTCCTTTGCCAATACTTCCTCCACGGAGGCCGGCTTGAAGGGGTTGACCTTCTGCACCACCAGGGTCCAGAACAGCGCATACGCCGCCGTGCCCGCCAGCATCACGCCAAACGGCACATAGATGTCTGCCGGGTTCATGCCCGGAGGCGTGATGAACCACATGCCCAGCAGGATCCCGATGCTCGACACGATCTGCGGCAGCGGAAACCACGGCGAACGATAGGCCCGTGGCAAGTCCGGCCGACGGATACGCAGGCTCACCACCGAGATCGTCACCAGCAGATAGGCAAAGCTCCACGCACACACCGCCGCCAGCACCAGGTGCATGATGTTGTCGGTGTTGCCCCCCAGGTACAACGCGTGCAGGCAGGGAATCAGCATCGCCACCAGGATGCACAGCAGCGGCGTCTTGAAGCGTGGGTGCAGGTAGGTGAAAACCTTGGGCAACGCGCCGTCCACCGCCATGCCGTAGAGGATCCGTGGCACACCGGCCATCAGGGTGTTGATGGTGGCCGCGCCGGCAAACAGAAAACCGATGCCCAGCCACAGCGGGCCGATCTGCCCCATCACCTGCTCGGCGAACCTGGGGATGGCCATGGGCGTGTCCAGCAGGTGCACGCCTGACGTGGCGTCGAGCACCACGTTTTCCACCTGGCGTTTCATCGCCCCACCATAGATGAACATGCAGGTGGCCACGCCCATCAGCCCCAGCATCATTGCGCGCGGCATCACCTTGGCCGATTGGCGCAGGTCCGGCGCCAGGGGCGTGACGAACTCGCAACCGACAAACATGAACATCGCCATGCCCACCAGCGACAGCACGGTGATCAGGTCGGTGCCTACCAGCGACTCGCCGAACCAGCCGTCCAACTGCACGGCGGGCGCGGCGATCAAGCCGAGCACGCCGAACACCATCAGGGTGATCCACATGCCGAAGGTGAGGATGATTTCCGCTCGGCCAAAAGCACTGACGCCAAACGCGTTCAGCACGCCAAAGACGATCACAAAGCCCACGCCGAGCAACCACGAGCCACCCGCCGATTCCGCCAGGGTGTTGAGATGCTCGAAGTTCACCAGGGCCATGACCCCGGACAGGATGGTTTCGGCGGTGCCGGCAAATACATGCACGATCAGGTACGCCGACAAGGTGCCGGTAATCGCGAAAAACCGCCCCATGCCGCAATTGATGTAGTCGTACACCGAGCCGGTGGTGGGCAGGATCGACGCCGCCTCGGCAAAGGTGGTGGCCTGGGCCAGCATCATCACCACGGCGATCAGCATTGCCAGGGCGAACGCACTGCCGCCGATGCCAAAGCCCATGGTGGCGGTGAGAATCACCGGGCTGGCCATGATCAGGCCAATGGTGCTGGCCAAGGCGGTGGGGAAACCTACCGTGCCCCGGTTGAGGTGCGCGGTGAGTCGGTCGTTGATCGACATGATGGGGTCCTCGAAGACGGTTTTTTTAATGTGTCGGTACTCTGCGCCCCACTCCAATTGCTCGTCTTGCCCCTGTCTGCCGCCGCTTTTGTTGCTCCCTGCCACAGCGGGCGGCGTGGCGGCCACGGTCAATTCCCTGGCACGCAGAGAAAAGACTCAGGCCCCCGTCACTCGCCCTAATGCGCCCTCACTCTTAACCAAGCTGGGGACAATAACAATGGAGCACACACTGAAAAATCGCGGCCTGCGCCAGGCGGTCGGCCTGGGGATTGCGTTGCTGGTGGGCCAGGCCCAGGCGGTCGAGCTGTACGCCGATGCCGACACCCACGTCACCGGCAACTTCCTCGCCGTGTACGGGATGTTCAACAGCCCGAAGAACTACGATGGGCGCAGCGGCGGTTCCACTTGGCGCGAAGCCTTCATCAAGTACGGCCTGAGCGTCGACCAGAGCCTGGGCCGCTTTGGTGGCGTGTATGGCACGGCCAACCTGGTGAGTTCCGGCACCTGGGGCGATGGCGATGCCTCCGGGGTCACCACAGGCAAGGAGCGCACCACCAAGTTCGACGAAGCCTTCGCCGGCTGGCGCTCGGGCGAGCTGTTCCCGGCCTTGGGCAAGGACGGCGTGGACCTGTCGTTCGGTCGGCAGATCATCATGCTGGGCGACGGTTTCCTGATCAACGACGATGGCCCCAATCTCGGCAAGGGCGTGGGTGACGGCGAGTTCAACCGTGGTGGCGCCTACTACATCGCCGCGCGCCATGCCTTCGACAAGACCGCGGTGATCCGCCTCGGCGGCAAGGACGGCGTGCATGGCAGCCTGATGTGGATCAAGTCCGACAACCCCGCCCAGGCCATGACCGAAATGGCCGCCGGCACCCTGGAGTACAGCGCCGCGCCGGGCACTCTGGGGCTCACGTATATTCATGGGATCGATGTGGACGAGCGCTTCGCCAGCGACGTGCAGCGCCAGCGCAAAGGCATGAACCTGTACAGCCTGCGCGGCGCCGGCAATGCCGGTATCGACAACGCGCACTTCGCCTTTGAACTGGCGCGCCAGGACCGCCGCGACAGCCAGGAAAATGCCGGCTACGCCGAAGGCGGCTACACCTTCGTCGACCTGCCCTGGTCGCCGGACCTGACCTACCGCTACGCGCGCTATTCAAAGAACTGGGATGCAATGTTCGCCGGTTTCAACCGTGGCTACGGCACCTGGGTGCAGGGCGAAGTGGCAGGCAACTACTCCGGCCCGTACAACACCAACACCTCCGTGCAACACCTGGCGCTCAAGGTCAAGCCGCTGGAGAACCTCACCCTGGGTGCGCTGTTCTTCGACTACAAGACCGTCAGCACCCGTGGCCAGTTGAACCTGGACGGTCGCGAGCTGGACCTGTACGCCGAGT
This sequence comes from Pseudomonas sp. NFPP28, assembly GCF_900115535.1. Lineage (NCBI taxonomy): Bacteria > Pseudomonadati > Pseudomonadota > Gammaproteobacteria > Pseudomonadales > Pseudomonadaceae > Pseudomonas > Pseudomonas sp. NFPP28. Next base: position 484,878 of record NZ_FOWT01000002.1, read on the forward strand.
GGGCGGTGAACGAGCACCTGATCATCACGCCGCTGCTGGGTCTCTACACACCCGACAAGAATGCAGAGACCGGTGGCAACCAGGTCGGTGGCAACGGCACCAATGTCTACAGTCAGTTGGTGGTCGCCGTACCGTTCTGAACCGTCTCGGGCGCGCAGGGACGCAGCGCCTGGACCTCGGCATAGGCGCCCTGGTGATACAACAGCGGCGCACGCCCGAAATCATCGAAGGCCACCACCTTGCCGATCATGATCCAGTGGTCGCCACCGTCCACCTGCTGGTATTTTTCGCAGTGGAACCGTGCCGAACAATCGGCGAACACCGGTGAACCGCCCTCCCCCGGTTCGTACTCGATCAGGGCGAAGCGGTCTTCACGCGGGCGCGCAAAATTGTTGGACAGGTGCACCTGATCCGCCGCCAGCACATTCACTGCGAAGTGACTGGCCTCCTCGAACACTTCGTGACTGTTGGAGCGTTTATCGATGCTCCACAGCACCAGTGGCGGGTCGAGGGACACCGAGTTGAAACTGTTGGCGGTCACGCCCACCTTGCGCCCGGACGCGGTGGCGGCGGTGACCACGGTCACGCCAGTGGCGAAGTTGCCCAGGGCGCGGCGAAAGGCCCGTGGGTCGAAAAGGCTGTTGTCAGGCATGCAAGACTCCCGGACGCCCTCGAACGGACGCCCTGATTGTTGTAGTGGAAGAACGGGTCACACCATGCTCGGGTCCGGCTCCAGGCCCATCAGCTCACGGCCGAGGATCTGCGCGCAGACGTCGTAGTCGGTGTAGGCATGGGCGCCGGTCATATGGGAATCACGGAACAGGCGCTGCATTTCGTTGTGTTCGAACCAGGCATTGCCACCGGCGGCGGCGAACAGGCGGTCCACTGCCTCGATGCACATCTTGGTGGCGTAGGCCTGGTTGGTACGCCAGAAGGCCAGGGTTTCGCGGCTCGGGTAACGCTGGGCGGCGCTGTGTTCGGCGTGGTCCTGCCAGGTCTTTTCAAGGAACGCACGGGCAGCGGCCACCTGGTGGGTGGACTCGGCCAGGCGCATCAACGCCGGCGTTGCCGCGCCCACGGCGGCACCGGTGTAGGCGCGCACGCGAGTTTTGGTTTTTTCGCGGAACACCTCCAGCATGCGCTCGGCCACGCCAAGGCTGACGGTGGAAAAACCACTGGCGAAATACGGCCGGTACGGCGCGTAGAAAATCTGGCTGTCGGGGTAGAGGCCAAAACCTGCGGACTTGCCCTCCATCATGTCCTTGGCCTTCTGGATCCGGTGCTCGGGCACCCAGGCATTGTCGATGACCAGGGTCTTGGTGCCGCTGCCCTTCATGCCGGCGGCGAACCAGTCATCGCGGATCTGGTAGTCACTGCGCGGCAGCACGGCAAAGCAGTAATCCTGGGTGCCTTCGGCGTTCTGTCGGCGGCAGCCGACAATCGCCCACTCGCCATGGTCACAGCCACTGCTCCAGCCCATTTCACCGCTGAAGTGCACACCGCCTTCGCCCTCCACCACGCGCCCGAACGGCGCAATACTGCTGCTGGCGGTGGCATCCGGGTTTTCGCCCCAGATTTCCTGCTGCAACCGGGCCGAAAACAGCGCCAGTTGGTGGCTGTGGGTGCACAGCAGGCTCATGGCCCAGGCGGTGCTGGCACAGCTGCCGGCGAGCAAGGCGATGCAGTCGGCGAACTCGGGCAGCGACAGTTCCAGGCCACCAAAGGCCTTGGGTTGAAAGGCACGGTGCAGGCCGATGCTTTTGAGCAAGGCGATGTTCTCATCCGGCACCTGGCGTTGCTGTTCGGCACGCGTGGCATTTGCCGCAATCTGGGGCAGGAGGGGCTTGAGGTCTTCGAGGAGCGGATTTGGCTTTTTCATGGACGGCCCTGCTTATTATTGGAAGTCCGGCAGCCGCTCCAAGTCGAGGAGCAGCGCTGGATGCAGGGCCAGTATCGAACGGGTCGGGCGCGTGGAAAATGCACGTTCCACAGGCAAGGTTGTACTTTTCACAGGCGCGGCAGCCACAGGCATGACGCCTGGCAGGCACAGTCAAGCCAGGCGCGGGCGGCTTGGATACCCTCGGGTTTTCTTTTGTGAACTGCCAGGAACCCGCCATGAGTGATATCCCGCTGTTGCCTCACGTCGAAGCGTTTTTACGTCGCCCCCATGGGCTGTTCATCGACGGCGTCAACGTCCACGGCCATTCCAGCCAGACGCTGGCGGTGACCAACCCGGCCACCGGTGAAGTGATCGCCCACGTGGCGGAGGCCGACCTGGCGGATATCGATGCAGCGGTGGACTCCGCCAACCGGGGCTTTGAACTGTGGTCCCAGGCTGCGCCGGCGACACGCGGCAATGTGCTGCACAAACTCGCCGACCTGCTGGAGCGCAACCGCGAAGAACTGGCGCAGATCGAGACCTGTCAGTCCGGCAAGATCATCCAGATTGCCCGCGCGTTCGAGGTCGACCAGGCGGCGCACTTCCTGCGTTACTACGCAGGCTGGGCGACCAAGATCAGCGGCCAGACGCTCACCCCGTCGCTGCCTTCGTTCAATGGCGAACGCTACACCGCGTTCACCCTGCGCGAACCGGTGGGCGTGGTGGTGGGCATCGTGCCGTGGAATTTCTCGACCATGATCGCCGTCTGGAAACTCGCCTCGGCACTGGTGACCGGCTGCAGCATTATCATCAAGCCCAGCGAATTCACGCCGCTGACGATCCTGCGCATCGCCGAGCTGGCCATCGAAGCGGGGTTGCCCGCGGGTGTGCTCAACGTGTTGACAGGCGGCGGCCATGTCGGCAAAGGCCTGGTGGAACACCCCGGCACGCACAAGGTGTCCTTCACCGGTTCGGTGCCCACCGGCATCGCCGTGGGCCGCAGCGCCATGGGCGCCGGCCTCACCCGTGCGACCCTGGAACTGGGCGGCAAGAACGCCGCCGGGTTCCTGCGCGACGTGGAGGTGGACAAGGCGGTGGACGGCATCATCGAAGCCGGCTTTTTGCACGCCGGGCAAATCTGCGCAGCGGCCGAACGTTTCTTCGTGCACCGTTCGCAGATCGACGCGGTGCTGGACACACTCAGCCAGCGCCTCAGCCGCCTCACCATCGGTTCGCCGCTGGACGAAAGCACCGAATTCGGCCCGGTCACCCACCATCAGCACCAACTCAAACTGCTCGGCTATTTCAGCCAGGCCCGCGCCGAAAACAACCGGATCATCCACGGCGGCAAACTCATCGACCGCCCCGGCTGCTACGTCGAGCCCACGGTGATCCTCGCCAACAGCATCAACGACACCCTGCTCAACGAAGAAACCTTCGGCCCCATCGCGACCTTCCTGCCCTACGACAGTGAAGAGGAGCTGCTCGCGCTGATGAACAACGGCCCCTACGGCCTCAGCGCCAGCCTGTGGACCAACGACTTGGGCAAGGCCCTGCGCATGGTGCCGGCGATCAAGGCCGGCACATTGTGGGTGAATATGCACACACTGCTCGACCCGGCCGTGCCGTTTGGGGGCAGTCGGTCTTCGGGGGTTGGCCGGGAGTTTGGCAGTGCATTCATCGAGGATTACACCGAGCTCAAGTCGGTGATGATTCGGTACTGAGGGTCAGCTCTTTCAAGGCCTTTGAAAACCGACCATATCTGGCTGATACCCTCCCAATTGGGGCGGACACTGCAACTGTGGCGAGCCCGCTCGCCACAGAAAACCCACCAAAGCAATTGTTCAATCCGGCGGTTCAACATCCCGCAACATATCGGGATCATCGAGGGGTGCTGGCTACCAACTCCCCATCGCCAGACTGAACGGCGAAAACTCCGCGAACTGCCACCGCAACGCCAGCGCCGCCGGGCGCCGCACCACATGTTCCACGGTGACCGTCCACAAGCGCTGGGCGCCCTCGAACAGCGCCACTTGCGGGCCGTCGAGGATCAGTGAAGTGCGCCCGGCCACCTGCAGCACATCCCCCGATTCAAAATCGATGAATAACAACCCCGCCACCGGGTTCACCTGCAGATTGCCCAGGGTGTTGAAGAACAGGTTGCCGGCAAAGTCGGGGATGGTCAGCACGTTGCCTTCGACCCGCACAAAACCCGTATTGCCGCCGCGATGGGAAACGTCCACCGAGCGCTGGCCATCCACCTCGACGTAGCTGGCGACGAAGAAGGTGTCGGCATTGCGGATCAGCGCTTGGGCCGCGTCATCCAGGCTGCTGGAACGTTCGGCCACGCTGCCGGGTTTGCGTGCGATGGCATCCACCGGCCGCAATTGGATGTACTTGGGGCAGTTGCCGAACGTGTGCACCACGTCGACCGAAAAGCCTTCGTGATCAAGCGCACCGATACGTCCGTTCATGCGGTTGCGGCGGCGGGTGTTGAGGTCGATGCCCAGCAGGCCGATGGATGCACCTTCACGCAAAGCGTTGCGGGCCGGGTCGTTGGCCGACGGCAGACTGTCGACCTGCAAGGTCTGCGGGTCCGGCGAGTGGGCAAAGCCCGGGGCGCCTTCAAGCAGCGTCGCCCAGGGAATGCCTTGCTCGTCCACCACACCCAGCATCAGGTACGGCAACAAAGGGTAGAAATCCCGATGCTGTTCGGGCAAATGATCACGGATCACCTTGGGCCCGACCACGGCCATGCGCTCGGCGACCCCCACTGCTTGTTGCATGTGCCGTTCACCGGCATGCCAGGGCGATGGTTCGATCAGGTTCATGGCAAGCACCTCATGTTGGATAGCCCGATGCTGCGCCCTGCTCGCCACCCAGGGAATCACCACGCCAGGCAATCCACTGTTACGCCAGTTGAAATGCCGGGTGTTCACGCAGCGCCGCCACGCAGTGGTCGACAAAGCTGCGCACGCGCATCGGTGCGTTGCGGCCTTCGCGGTACACCACGTGCACGGGCAATGGTGGCTGTTCAAAACCCGGCAACAGGCGACGCAATTGCCCGCTCTGCACATGCTCGTGAACCGGGTAACTCAGGCAGCGAATCACCCCCGCCCCATGCACCGCCGCATTGATCGCGCCCTGCACCGTGGCGCAGCCCAGGCGCGCACGGGCCTTGAGTGGGTAGCCCTGGAAATCCCAATGCACCTGGCCGGCAGTGGCGATCAGCCGATGGCGCTGGAGGTCGTCCGGGCGTTGAGGCTCACCGTGAATCGCCAGATAACCGGGGCTGGCGCAAAGGATATGCCGCACCTGCCCCACCGACCGCGCGATCAACGACGAGTCGGGCAACTCACCGACGAGGATCGCCACGTCCAGCCCTTCTTCGTGCAGGTTGGGATAATAGTCGTGGTAGTGCGCCGCGAGGCCCACCTCGGGATAACGGTCCAGGTAGTCGGCCAAGACCGGCGCCATCACATGAGCGCTGAACAGAAAGGGCAAAAACACCCGCAGGTTGCCCTGGGCCTGCACATGCAAGCCTTTGGCCGAGGCTTCGGCGGCGTCCACGGCGGCGAGCAGGCGCACGCAATTGGCCAGGTACGCGTTGCCGGCGTCGGTCAGGCTCACGCCCTGCGTGCTGCGTTCAAGCAATGGCACGCGCAGGCGCGCTTCCAGGCGGGCCACCGCACGGACCAGTGTCGGCCCGGACACCTGCGCACTGCGCGCTGCGCCGGCCAGGCTCGAGTGTCCGGCCAGTGCGGCGAACAACTGCATATCGCGATAGCGCTCCATCAACCGCGCCGTTTCATCGCAGGGTTCAGGGCGGCGTCCTGGCCCAGGCGATGGCTGAGAAAGTCGACAAAGGTGTTGATCTTGGCCGGCACGCGGCCGCTTTTCTGGAACACCACCTGGATCGGCAACGGCTCAGCCTCATACGCTTGAAGGACGATCTCCAACTCGCCCGCCGCCACCGCCGTTGCGACCTGGTAGGACAGCACCCGCGTCATGCCCCAGCCCAGGCGCGCCAGGTTGATCGCGGCATTGTTTGCCGTAACGACCAGGCGCGGTTCGATGGGCACGGACAAGGGTTGGCCGGCGTCGACAAACTCCCAGCCACTCACCAGCTGGCTCGACGATGACGTGACGATCTTGGCCTCACGCAACTGCGACGGGTGCTCCGGTCGCCCGTGCTGGTCGAGATAGGCTGGCGCTGCACAGACGACCCGGCGCACTTCGCCGACCTTGATCGCCTGCTGGCCCGGCTCGTGCAGATGACCGATACGCACTGCGACATCGACGCCTTCGTCGACCAGGTTGATCACGCGGTCGACCAGCAAGGCATTGATGTTCACCAACGGAAAGCGGTCCAGGTACTCCCCCAGCACCGGCGCCACATACAGCTCGCCAAACAGCACTGGCGCCGTGACCGTCAGGTGGCCGCAGGGGATGGAGTAACTGCCGGCCGCCGCTTCTTCGGCTTCATCGAGGTCTGCCAGGATACGCCGGCAATCCTCCAGGTAACGCTGGCCGGCTTCGGTCAGGTGCACGCTGCGGGTGGTGCGCGCCAGCAGTTGGGTGCCGATACGTTCCTCCATGGCGGCGATGGCCCGGGTCACGCTGGGTGGCGAGGTGTTCAGGCGGCGTGCGGCGGCGGCAAAACCCTCCTCCTCGGCCACCGCCAGGAACACCTGCATTTCATGAAATCGGTCCATCGGCACTCCTCTCGAGCAACTGCATATTGCTATTCCCCTGTGGCAAGCTCGCCTGCCACAACAGGCTCAGTGACCACAACCGGGGTTCGCGTTAGTGGGATTGCAAGCCCACGGCTGTGCGTGGCATGCCGACAAATCCCGGCAGTGCTTCGATGCTGGCGAGCCAGGCACGCACCTGAGGGTAGTCGGCCAGGGACACATTGCCTTCCGGCGCATGGGCGGTGTAGGTGTAGAAAGCGACATCGGCGATGGTCGGTTGCTCGCCGGCCAGGAAGCGGTTTTGGCTCAGTTGCGTCTCCATCAGTTTCAGCAAGGCGTGGGAACGGGCAATGGCGACGCAGGTATCGATGTCCGCGCCAAACACCGTGGCCAACCGCGCCGACGCGGGCCCGACGTGCAGTTGACCGGCGGCGGCCGAGAGCCAGCGCTGCACCCGCGCCTGCCCCACAGCATCACCCGGCAGCCACTGGCCCTTGCCGTAGGTGTTGGCCAGGTAGACCAGGATCGCATTGGAGTCGGCCAACACCACGCCGTTGTCATCAATCGCCGGCACCTGGCCGAAGCTGTTGATCGTGGCCAGATAGTCCGAGGACTTATGGGCGCCTTGCTTGAGATCCACCAGGATAAATTCCGTGGGCAAGCCCAGCAGGGACAACATCAGCTCGACCCGATGAGAGTGGCCGGACAACGGAAAACCATAGAGTTTGATCATGAAAGGCTCCAAGAGAATGGGATGGCAACGCCGCACATGCTCTACCGCTGGCCCCTGACGTTGGAATCACCACGCTCTACAATCGAGCATTTCACCCAGTGAAACAATACCGCTCAGCGTTCCTCGAGTCTGTCCCGCAAAAACCGATGGCTCGCAGAAAACAACCGCTGGTAAGTGAGCAACACCGCCCCCACCGTACCCAACGCCGACGACGCGGCAATCAGGAACATGATCACGATCTGATAGCGCACCGCGTCCACCGGGCTTTCTCCCGCCAGCACTTGCCCGGTCATCATGCCGGGCAGGCTGACGATGCCGACCACCGTCATCTGGTTCAGCGTCGGGATCATCCCGGCGCGCACCGCCTGGCGGATGGCATCCTGCGCGGCCTCCCAGCGTGAGCCGCCGAGGGCCAGGATCATTTCGATGGTGTTGCGCCCCGAGGTCAGTTCCTGGGTCATGCGTTCGATACCCAGGGAGACCCCAGTCAGGGTGTTGCCGAGGATCATGCCAAGGATCGGGATCGCGTATTGCGGCTCGTACCAGGGGTGGATGCGGATCACCGCAAACAGGCCCACGGCGGTGACCAGCCATGAGCTGCCCCATACCGACAGGATGCTGTCGACCCGCTGGCCCCGGTAAGTCCGCCGTCCTCGCCCGGCGGCGGAGAGACCGGCGATCAGGGTCATGGCGCACATCAGCGGCAGCACCACGTACCAATAGGCGAACTCGAAGACCCAGCCCAACAGGTAACCGATGGCCAGCAGTTGCACCACCGTGCGCACCGCCGCCCACAGCAATTGGCGGCCCAGGCCCAGGCGCAACAGCAGCGACAGCGCGCCATTGATCAGGATCAGCGAGGCGGCAATGCCCATGTCCAGCGCGGTGAGGTTCTGGTAATTCATGGCTGGGCCACTCCGTTCAGTACACCGGCGCTCATCTGCAAGTGGATGTCACTCATGCGCCGGGCCTGGTCCAGGTCGTGGGAGACCCAGATGCAGGCACGGGAACTGTCCCCGGCAAACCAGGCGTCGATCAGCGCTTCCACTTCGCGGGACGAGGTGGGATCGAGGGCGGCGGTGGGCTCGTCCAGCAGCAGCACTTCGGGTTTGAGTTGCAGGGTGCGGATCAGCGAGACCACCTGGGACTCACCGCCTGAGAGGTCGGCGGCGTGTTTGGCCAGAAAGTCCGGCGTCTTGCCGGCGTGGCCCAGCAGTGCGGTCACCGTCGCCAGGTCGAAGCTGCGCTTGCGCGAGGTCTTGAGGCTGTAGGGAAAACGCAGGTTGTCTTCCACCGTACCGTCGAGCAGCGCCGGACGTTGGGAGAGGTAGCTGATATGGCAGCGGTAGTGAGGAATCTGCGCGTTGCCGATCGGCTCGCCGTTCCACAGGATCTGCCCGGACGTGGGCGCATCCAGCAACGCCAGTGCGCGCAGGAATACGCTTTTGCCGGAGCCGGATGAGCCGGTGATCGACACCCGGTCGCCGGCCTGCAGGCTGAAATCGGTGGGCTGGAGCAACGGCACCTGGCGACGCTCGTCCAGGCGCGTGAGGGCGCGGGTTTCAATCAGTGCGCTCATGGACGCGGTGTTCCTCTCAATCCGGATGATGCAATGGTGAGGCACACTCGCCAGGATTTCATGCAAAAAATTCAAACTATCGCATCCGGTGTGGCTCAGAGCTTTAGATTCAACGTTACCGAGGAGGCGACATGCAATACCGACAACTGGGCCATTCCGGCCTGCTGGTATCCGAAATCATCCTGGGCACCGTGCCCTTCGGCGGTCGCGCCGAGTTTGAACAATGCGGATCGGTGGACGTCCCCCAGGCCAAACGCATGTTCGATATCGCGTTCGACGCGGGTGTGAACATGGTCGACACCGCCGACCTCTATTCCCATGGCCTGGCCGAGGAAGTCGTCGGCAAAGCCTTGGGCGCCAAACGCAACGATATCCTGCTGGCCACCAAGGGCCGCAGCCCGGTGGACAACAACCCCAACAACTCCGGTTCTTCGCGCTACCATCTGATTCGCGCGTGCGAAGCCAGCCTGAAACGCTTGGGCACCGACCATATCGACCTCTATCAACTGCACAACTGGGACGGCATGACCCCCATCGAGGAAACCCTCGAAGCGCTGCGGCTGTTGGTAGGTTCGGGGAAAATACGCTACTTCGGCACCAGCAATTTCACCGCCTGGCAGATGATGAAGACCCTGGGCAAGGCCGAACTGCACGGCATGCTCAAACCTGTCACCCAGCAGATCTACTACACCCCGGAATCCCGCGAAGCCGAGTACGAACTGCTGCCACTGGCACTGGACCAGTCGGTGGGCACACTGGTGTGGGGCCCGATGGGCGAAGGCCTGTTGACCGGGTCTACCCGTCGGGGTCACAAGCCGCCCGCCAACACCCGCCAGGGCAGCGGTTGGCCGGAACCCTATGTGCATGATCAGGAGCGGGCGCTCGATATCATCGAAACCCTTGCCGCCGTCGGTGACGAACACGGCGTCTCGGTAGCCCGCACGTGTCTGGCGTGGCTCAAGGACCGACCGGGCATCACGTCGCTGATCGTCGGCGCCCGCACCGAAGAGCACCTGCGCGACAACCTCGCTGCGACTGAGTTGACACTGACCCAGGAACAAGCTTCACGCATCGAAGCCGTGACGCGCCGCCAGCCGTTATACCCATACTGGCATCGCTTTACCGCCGGGATCGACCGCTTTGATCCGGCGGAGCAGCCGTTTTTGGCTGAGCATCAAAAGACCATGGATGCGCGCAAGGACAAGTAATGCCTTGGCAGCCTTGCGCCAAGGCTGCCTTTTCCCATTCAAGGAGCCCCCCGTGATTGCCCAAATCATGATCGCCGCCCTCGGCGTCGTTGCCATCTGGTTCAGCCAAAGCAAACGCTTGAAAGTGCGCCGCTACGCCTGCCTGTTCGGCATGGCGGGCCAGCCGTTCTGGTTCTGGTCATCCATCAATGCCGAACAGTGGGGGATTGTATTGCTGAGCTGTTTCTACACAGTGGCGTGGGCGAAGGGGATCAAGACCCATTGGGTTGATCACACGCCAGACGCGCAACACTGATTTGCAAACGAGCGCGGCACTGCCTATATTTCCCGCCTGGCGCTCTCTACGCCACCTTCCGCGGAAAGGGCTGCGCCCAGGACACTGCAAAACCCTCTTTTTCTACGACTCCCCACCTTGAAGCGGAAAAGGTTTGTGCAAGGAGATCGTATGTCACAACCACTCAACACCGATGGCCGTCTCAACCTTGAGCAACAGCGCAAGCGTGCCAAGGAACTGCTGCCACGCCTGAAAGCCGAAAACCCGAACGCTACCCTGTCCCTGGCCCAATGGGAAATCGCCAGGCAGCTGGGTTTCAGCAGTTGGCCAAAGCTCAAGGCCCATATCGATGCCATCGACTTCGCCGCCCGCCACCCCGACTTCACCGCCAGCGATGAAGCCCGTACCACCCATTGGCGCTGCGGCAATGACATTGCCCACAGCCTGCAACTGGCAGGGTTCAAAGGGCAGTTCCGGATGCTCGCCGACCCGCTGTGCATGGGCCCGGTCCGCGATTTGCCCCGCCAGGCGTTCCGCGCCCTGCGCAGTGCCTTTATCAGCCAGGCCTTCGCCATCGATGACGCCGATGCAGCTCGTCGCGTCGACGTTGAATATGACCACCTCGACGCATTGGCCAGCGCCGACCACAGTGTGCTGTGGTGCGAAGCGGATGCCTATGACCAGCTGTTCCTGATCCGCGCACTCGCCGGTCTTGAACAGGTGCCGCACAAACTGGAGCTCATCGAGGTGGACCGCATTCCCGGCGTGCAGCGTTTTATCGGCATCGGCCAACTGGCGCCGGATGTATTGGCGTGGCTATGGCCGCAACGGCGCTTGCTCGAGGAGGACGCCGTGCAACTGGCCAAACAGGCCTGGTCGGCGTACTGCGACAGCTCGCCAGTCAGATGGGCGCAAATAGCCCACGACAGCCACACCGCCTTGCCGTTGCTTGCCCCGGCGTTGTTGCGTCAATTACAGGAATTGCCCGGCCTGCACGACGGCCTGTCGCTGACCGAGCGCCTGGCCCTGACGTACCTCGCCGAAAACGGGCCAACGCCATTCGGTCGGGTGTTTGCCGAACTGATGGCCAAGCGTGAACCGCTGCCGTTCCTGGGGGACATGATGTTTCATGCGCTGTTGCGACCGCTGATCGATGGCGACAACCCTTTACTGACAGCCACCGAGACGCACCTGGAATGGCCACGCCAGGTGCTGGCGTTGACTGCGCTGGGGCAGGCCGTGTTGAACGGTGACGCCAACTGGCTGGATCACGCCAGCCATGTGCGATGGGTGGGTGGCATATGCCTGCGACCTCGCCAACCCCACTGGGCGATTGATGAACACATCATGCCTGTATGGCGCCCGTGATTACGCTAACGTGCTGCCCATTCAACCCTCACTTGCGAGACTGCCCATGCGCAACCTGATCTTCGCCAGCCTGCTTCTGCTGGCGGGCTGCCAACAAACGCCGCCGGCCAATGACCAACTCGATGCCGTGCTCTGGACCCAGACCTCCATCGAGCATGAGTTGATTTACCGCCAGCTCTTCGCCAATGCCACCCGTCAACTTGACGTGGCGTTGGCCGATCCCACCTGGGATGCCCTGCCCTTTCCCCCGCGCAATCTGAACGGGTTACCGCCGGCGGTGGTGGTCGATATCGATGAGACGCTGCTGGACAACGTACCGCTCAACGCCCGCGATGTGGTCAACAACCAGGTCTATTCCTACGACCGTTGGAATACCTGGGTCGACCAGGCCAGGGCCCAGGCCTTGCCCGGTGCCGTGGCGTTCCTGCAGGCGGCCCGGCAAAAAGGCATCAAGGTGTATTACCTGACCAACCGCGAACACAGCCAGGTCGCCGCCACCGTAAAAAACCTGCGCCTGCGCGGTTTCCCGGTTGAAAGCGACCAACAGGTCCTGGCCGCCAGCACCCCCACCGGCCACTGCGAAAGCGCCGGCTACGGCAAGAACTGCCGCCGCCAATGGGTCGCCGCCCATGCCCGCGTGTTATTGATGGCCGGGGATTCCCTGGGGGATTTCGTGCAGGCCGAGCACAACACCCTCGCGGATCAGCGCAAGGCGGTGGAGCCCTATGTGAACTGGTTGGAGCAACGCTGGTTCTTGTTGCCCAACCCGACCTATGGCAACTGGTACAGCGCGCCGTATGGGGATGATGAGAAGCTGCCGTTCGAGCAAAAGCGCAAGCTCAAGCAGCGGGCGTTGCAGTTGCAGGAGTAGCGATGGTGCCTGGATATCAACGTTTTTTGGGGCGCTCGTTTTTAGACATCGCCCTGGCGGCCCAAGCCATACCAAGGGTCAGAGCAATGAATACGGCTTCACATACTACGTTCCAGATGATCGTGAACCAGAACAGCTTCGGCTGCCCTACAAGCGTGTAGGTGATGGAAGGCCCCACGCGACTGTAAGAAATCGCCACACCGCGAATTAACCCGTCGACAATGAGATAGCCATGAAGCCCTACAACAAAGATGAGAGCGGCTGTGATACACCAAAGCGATCGGCTGTCCGACAGCCTCATAGCATTTCTCCTAGAAGCCTCAGACCTTGACGTTCTGCCGGATATTCCAACCGAACTTCACTGGGCCACCGTCCTTGGCACCATCGGCTTTCTGTGGCTGGTAGCTGACGTCGACGGTGGCAAAATTCAGCGCAACTCTGTCGTAAAGCACATCATCCTTATTTCCGGCACTCGTGCCGTAGGACACCACCATCACTTCCTTCAAGGTGATCACCAGATACTCCACAGGGCTGGAACCACCCGCCTTGCGCACCACAAGCCGTGCTTCGGGGTAATGCTTGCCGCTAGCGCAGGCCATCATCAAATTTGGGCTGGATTTATCCAGCGGCTTGGTCAGATTGAGGTTGGCAAAATCGGCCTTGCCGGCGCCGCCACCTCTCCCGGAGTGCATCGATCCTGCCTGAGACACTCCCCACGCCCACTCGGTGATATCGATCTCGTCGAGATGAGCGTGGTCGCGTGATTCACCCTTGATATCGCCCAGTTTCAAAAACATATCGACGGCCATATTGGCTCCTTGTCCTTGTCAGCGTCGGAAGTGACGCGGGGCGAACTGTTCCTTATTCGACAAAGGGCCGACAAGGTTGAAAACCGGTATTGGGACGCGCCTGTCTCGAAAAGACGAAACATCCGACATCAATTTGCGCAACCGCGTCTTTACTCTCTCGACTCCCAAAACCAGGAGTTAAGGAATGACGGCCTCACTGCTCAAGGATGGATTTCCCTCGGCCCATCGCACCACACGGCAACGTATTGAAAGCAGCATTGATCTGCCTCGATTGTTCTCAGCCATCGACGCCGACCCGTCAGTGATTGGTGCTGGCGTGGTGTATATCGATGCGGAGTTCAATGTCGTGGTCCTGCGTGAGTTTCAGGCGGTTTGCAGGGTACAGCCGATCAAAATAGTACTGCGGGAGGCGCCAAGGTACGTGGGGCCAGTGGAGTTCAAGCGGATGCTGGAACATGAGACGCGGGAGTCCAGGTTGGTCGCGGAGGCGACCAACACCACAATGACTTGTGCAGGGGCATTATTGAGTTGGGTGGTAGTCTGGAGCGGGATTGCGTTCATGCCCTTCACTGCGGGAGCAAGTGCAGTGATTTCCTTTGTAGGAAAGGCTGCTGCAGTAGCGAGTACAGTTCAATGCATCGCTGGCACTGTTCGAACGGCATTTGAGGTTTACAGCCCTCAATCTAACGATAATCTGGACAATGAAGCTTGGTACCAGGCGGCAATGGTGGTGTTGGATAGCATTGCGCTGCTAGGTGTAGTTACTTCAACACTCGTGACAATCAGAGCGGTTAGCACTGCTACGCGAGTGACAGGAAAATCACTGCGCCAAGTCCTGCGAGGTCTTTCACGACCAGAGCGAGCACAACTGAACAACGAGTTACTCAGAATCCGTGACCCTCGACTCACAACGAAACTGCTCAAATTGGAACAGGCGGCAGGCCGGCTGCCCAAACGCATCAGTGCTACAGAAATGCATCAGACCACCCTTCACCACCTAACGGAGAGCTTGGCAGCAACTCTGAGCTTTACCAGTAGCGCTATGTCCGGAAACGTCAAAACACTTGCGATCGGCCTTTACGAAGAGTTGATCGATTGAACAAGCAGAAAAAACAAGAGGTATGAAAAACCTAAGCGACCCTGAAAAAACAGGGTCGCTGGAAGTGGTGGTAACCCGTCATGCCGCGACGTCACGTGCCGCCGTATGCCGATTCACCGGCACCGGCAACCCCAGGTGCCCGCGCAACGTGCTGTGACTGTACTCACTGCGAAACAACCCGCGCTCGCGCAACAGCGGCAATACCTTATCGGTAAACCGCGCAAAGTCCTCCGGCGCGCCCACATGGATGTTGAACCCATCCACCGCGCCCTCCACAAACCAGCGCTCGATCTCATCCGCCACGGTCTTGGGCGAGCCGACGAAACTGGAAAACGGCTTGGCAAACCGCAGCGCCGCCTGACGCAACGTCAGACCCTGTTCACGGGAAACTTGCTTGATGTTTTCCGCATGCCCACGATAGCCATTGCTACCCAAGTCACCCAACTCCGGGAACGGCTCATCCAACGGATATTGGCTGAAGTCGTGGTAATTGAATGGCCGGCCTAACTGCACCAGCGCTTTGTGCAGATCCAGCTCGCCATTGCGCTCGCGGTCGATGGCCTGGGCCTGCTCATCGGTATCCGCGATGATTGGAGAAATACCCGGCAGGATGGTTACGTGGTCAGGGTTACGTCCAGCGGCGGCGGTGCGTTTCTTGATGTCGCTGTAGTACGCCTGGGCATCTTCGAAATTGCCCACGCCGGCAAAAATCCCCTCGGCATAGTTCGCCGCCAGGCTGCGCCCGGATTCGGAGATTCCCGCCTGGAAAATCACCGGTTGGCCTTGGGCTGAACGGGCTATATTCAACGGTCCGGTGACCGAGAAAAACTCGCCGTGGTGATCGAGGCGGTGTTGGCGCTGCGGGTCGAGGAACACCTTGGTTTGCTTGTCACGCACAAAGGCGTCGTCTTCATAGGAGTCCCACAAGCCCTGCACCACCTCCAGATGTTCGGCCGCGCGGCGATAGCGCTCGGTGTGGTCGATGTGTTGCGCGCGGCCAAAGTTACCGGCCGCGCCTTCCAAGCCGGTGGTGACCACGTTCCAGCCGGCGCGGCCGCCACTGATGTGGTCCAGGGACGCAAACTGCCGCGCCACGTTGAAGGGTTCGGTATAGGAGGTTGTGAGCGTCGCCACCAGGCCGATTTTCGAGGTCGCCCCGGCGATGGCTGAGAGCAGCGTCAAGGGCTCCAGGCGGTTGAGGAAATGCGGCGCGGAATCCGGGGTGATGTAGGGGCTGTCGACGATGAACACCAGGTCGAACTTGGCCGCTTCTGCCTGTTGGGCCTGGGCGCGGTACCAGTCGATATCCACACTGGCATCGCCGGGGATCTGCGGGTGCAGCCATTCGTTTTGTGCAGTGCCTACACCGGTGAGAATGGCGCCGAATTTGAGTTGCCGGGGTGAGGTGGGCATCAGGGTATTCCTCCGTGGGTGGCCGCGGTGCTGGCCTGTAGAGATCGACGTTAATGCCCGCGAGCGGGGCTTGTGAAAGGCTTTGTAGATATATGCTAATTATTAAAATTACTGATATAAACCAAGAAAAAAAATCCGCAACAGGCATAAAAAACAACAGCGCTGTCGCGGGCCGTTGAAGCGGCTTTGGACACGGTCATGAGAAAACAAGGAGAATGGCGACCTTTCAAACTCAACGCGCTGGCATCAGGTTATTCCCTCGATCCCAATCTGATTCAAGCCACAAGGTCATATGGATATGAAACGGGCACTTATCGCTTGGCTCAGCCTGTTATCGCTGACCCAACCCTCACTGTCCTTCGCGGATAACCTCAACGGGAAAACTCTCTTTTCCCAGCGGTGTGCGATGTGTCACGGCGCCGATATCAAAGGCACTGGCCCCCTGGCCAACAAGAGCAATCCCCCCACACCTGACCTGACCACCGCCGCGTTCAAAAAACGCCTGAATGACTACCCAGGCGTTATCGTCTCTTCAATCATAATTCGCCCCAATGGCGACCTGATCCCAAGGACGTTGCGAGAGAACGGCGTGAAGCTAGCGCCGTTCGCATGGAGGGTTAGCGACTTCCGCGATTTGAATCAATACATGAGCGGTGTGATTGCCAAGACTCGTTGAGCCTCACACCGCTCTTGCAGCAACCGCCTCGACCTCAATCAACGCACCAGGCAATGGCAACGCCACCACTTGCAGCGCCGTACGTGCCGGCTTGTTCGGTTGCTCAGGTGTACCGAAGAACTGCGTGTACCCCGCCTGCAAGCCGGCGAAATCCAGCTTGCCGCCTGTCTCTTCGGCCCCTACCAGGAACACCCGCAACTGCACGATATCGCCCAGGTCCAGGTCCTGCTGGCGCAGGATCTTGCGCAGTTTGTTGAACACCGACACCGTCTGCACTTCGGTATTGCCATAGGCCGCCGGTGTGCCCGCCGGGGCGCTGGCATCGTGCAGGTCGGGCAAGGTGCCGCTGATGAAGATCAGGCTGGCGGATGCCGGCACCGTGACGGTCTGGGAAATCGGGAAATCGCCGACGCTGGTACGTTGAATGCTGTCGCTCATGATGAATCTCCTTATGAAGCGGCCAATGCCGCGCTATGACGGTGTTGAGTCACCCGTTCAGCCAGTTGCCCCACCACATGGCGCGCCGAGTTGGCCGCCGATTCCTGCCAGATACCCACGCCGCTTTGAACCAGCCCGTCGCCGGCGAAATACACCCGGCCATGCCCGGCTTCAAGCAAGGCGCTGGCGTCGGCTGGGAAATGCTCGCGCTGCAGCCACGGGCCTTCGCTGTAGGGAATCTGCTCCCAGGACACCGCCAGCGGATTGCGCAGGTGCTTGGAATACCCGGGATGCAGCAGTTCCACGGCCTCCCTGGAGGTGGCGTACTGTTTGTCGAACGGTTGCGCGCCAAACACATCGGCGCCCTCCCCGGTCACATAGCCCGCCACCAGCAGGCCTTCGCGAGTGTTGAGGTCATTGCTCGGGTACCACAGCAGGCGCGCCGGGTGTTCGATCCACGACAGGCCGCCGTAGGTGCGGTAGTCGGTCTCCCAGAAGCGCGGCGACTGCCACGCCACTTTGGTCGCCTGGTCGCTGCGGGTGCTGAGCAGGGCGGCCTTGATCGGGTCGTTGAAGTCGGTGTCGAGCCTGGCCAGCAACGGCAGCGGCAACGTCGAGATCAGGTAGTCGGCGCGCACGACCTGCTCGCGGCCGCTGCGCTGGTCGTGATAGGTCACCGCCACGCCGTCTTCCAACTGGCGGATACGGCGCACCTGGGCGCCCAGTTGTACATGACCGCTGACGCGCTGGTAGAAGGCGTCGGTGATGCGGTCCATGCCGCCCACCGGTTGGAACATGGTGGCAGAGAACTCCGGGAATTCGGTGTGCAGCAACGCGCCCCACAGTTCCGGATGCAGCAGTTGGTCCAGCGCCAACGGGCGGCGGCTGGCGGGCAAGGCGCCGGGGTGCGCTGGCGATTCCAGGTGCCCCGAACGGATCGTGCCCTCGAAAGCCAGCTCCTGGGACAGGTCGCCATACACCCGCAGGAACGCCAGCAAGCGCGTACGCTCTTCACCGCTCAACAGATCATCGAGGGCATCGCGCTGCACAGCTTTGGCGAGCAAGCCGGACAGGTGCCCGCGCGCATCGTTGATGGCCTGGCCGACCGTGAATGCAGGCTTGCCCACATCAGGCCGTACCTGGGCGCCATGACTGCTGTTGACCAGCACTTCCAGCGGCACGCCCAGCTCATTGCAATAGTCGAGAATCGTGCGGTGCTGGCTGGGAATCCGTGCCGGCCCGGCGTTGAAGTAATGCCCCGGGTCGAATGCTGCAGTTTGCGTGCGGCCGTCCTTGTAGTCCACGCGGTCGCCGTTGCGGATCGTCCAGGTGCGGCCGCCCACCCGCTCACGGGCCTCCAGCACTTGCACCTCGAAGCCGGCGCGGGTCAGTTCCAGGGCTGTGACCAGCCCCGCGATCCCCGCGCCCAGCACCAGCACACGCGTGCCCTGCCCCAGGCCTTCCTTGAGTTTCAACGGTTGCGGACGGCGGTGTGACGACGGCCCCAGGCCCAATGCCGCCAGCGCGTCCTTGACCGCCAGCTCGCCCCCTACCGCAGCGATGCTCGACAGCGCTTCACGTCGTGTCAGTCCCATGCTCGATGCTCCTTAATCCGGCAGGCCCGGTGGGTTGATCAGCGACGTGTCGACCCGCTCGATGTCCAGGCCCCAGCGTTGCAGCACCTGCTCATATTGGCCGCCGGCAATCGCACCTTCCAGGGCGGTGTGGATCGGCTTGACCAGGCCGTTGTCCTTGCGCGTGGTCACCGCGATATCGGCCTTCAACGGCCAGCCACCATTCACCGTGCCGACGAGCTTGATACCGCCGGTGATTGCCGCCGAATAGGCATACACCGAGTTAGGCCCGAACAGCGCATCGCTGCGCCCGGACTGCACGGCCAACTGGGCGGCAGCCTGGTCGTCGAAGTATTGCAACAGCGCCGGCTTGCGCCCCTCCTTCTCGTTGGCCTCGTTCCAGGCCAGCAGGACTTTTTCCTGGTTGGTGCCGGAACCGACGATGATCTTCAACCCGGCGATGTCCGCCGCCTGCTTGATCTCGCTGATCTTGCTGGTGCTCTTCACGTAGAAGCCGAGCACATCCTGGCGGTAGGTGGCGAAGTCAAAGCGCTTCTTGCGCGCCTCGGTCACGGTGACGTTGCTGATCACCGCGTCGTACTTGCCCGAACTGACACCCAGGGGCCAGTCCTCCCAACTGGTCTGCACCACATTGAGTTGCAGGCCCAAGCTATCGGCAACAAGCTGCGCGGTGTCAGCCTCGCTGCCGATGGTGGTCTTGTCGTCGCTGGCCAGCAGCGCCAGGGGCGGCCCGGCCACGCCGGAGACGGCCACGGTGAACTTGCCCGGCTGGGCGAACTTGAAGCCCGGCGGGATCTGTGCGATGGCCGCCTCGTTACGCGGCACATGGATGCGCGGGCGGTCGGGGCTGAGGTCGACCTGTTGCACGGCGAATGCGTGTTGCGCGGTGCTGACGGCAAGCGCCAGCAGGGCCACGCGGGCAGTAGAGATAAACATGGGCAGTCACTCCTTGAACTACAGCACCTTGCCGAGAAAGGCCACAGTGCGGGGATGTCGCGGTTGGCGGAAAATCTGTTCGGGCGGGCCTTCTTCAATCAACTGGCCGTCGCAGAGGAACACCACGTGGTCGGCCACCTCACGGGCAAAGCCGATCTCGTGGGTGACGATCACCAGGGTCACGCCCAGTTGGGTCAGGCCCTTGATCACGTCGAGCACTTCGCCCACCAGTTCCGGGTCGAGGGCCGAGGTGGGTTCATCGAACAGCAGCACTTTGGGGTCCAGCGCCAGGGCACGGGCGATGGCCACGCGCTGTTGCTGGCCGCCAGAGAGCTGGCGCGGATAGGCATCGACCTTGTCCGCCAGGCCGACCTTGGCCAGCAACCCGGCCGCCTTGGCCTGGGCCTCGGCCTTGCTCCAGCGCTTGTGGGCCAGGGGCGCTTCGGCGACGTTTTCCCAGGCGGTGAGGTGGGGGAACAGGTTGAAGTTCTGGAACACGAAACCGACGTCGATACGGCGCTTGAGAATCTCCCGTTCTTTGAGTTCGTAGAGCAGATCGCCCTTGCGACGGTAACCGACGTATTCACCGTCAATGGTGATATGCCCGCTGTCGATCTTTTCCAGGTGGTTGATGGTGCGCAGCAAGGTCGACTTGCCCGAGCCGGACGGCCCGAGGATCACCGTGACCTTGCCCGGGTCGATGGTCAGGTCGATGTCTTTCAACACCTGCTGGTTGCCAAAGCGCTTGCCCACGCCCTGGATCTGGATGCGCCCGGCGCGTGCTTCAGCCATGGGTCTTCTCCTTGATCCAGCCGCGAATGCGTTGCAGCGGCGTGGGTGGCAGCACCCGTGCGGTGCCCCGCGCAAAGTGGCGTTCGACGTAGTACTGCGCGCTGGTCAGCACGGTGGTGATGATCAGGTACCAGACCGTCGCTACGATCAGCAGCGGGATCACCGCCTGGGTGCGGTTGTAGATGACCTGCACGGTGTAGAACAGCTCCGGCAGGGCCAGCACATAGACGATGGACGTGCCCTTGACCAGGCCGATGATCTCGTTGAAACCCGACGGCAGGATCGAGCGCAGCGCCTGGGGCAGGATGATCCGGAAGATGCGCCGCGAGGCCGGCAGCCCCAGGGCCGCGGCGGCTTCATGCTGGCCGGCGTCGACGCCGATCAGGCCGCCACGGATGATCTCCGCCGCATACGCCGCCTGCATCAGGCTCAAGCCCAGCACGGCCACGGTGAACTGGCTGAGCACATCCACCGTCGACCACTCGGCGAACACCACGCTGGTGAACGGCACACCGAGCACGATGTGGTCATACAGGTAGGCAAAGTTGTAGAGGATGATCAGCACCAGCAACGCCGGCATCGAGCGGAAAAACCAGATATAGCCCCAGGCCAATGCCGCCAGCAGCGGCGAGCCCGACAGCCGCGCCAATGCCAGCGCG
Organism: Pseudomonas sp. NFPP28; assembly: GCF_900115535.1. Taxonomy (NCBI): domain Bacteria; kingdom Pseudomonadati; phylum Pseudomonadota; class Gammaproteobacteria; order Pseudomonadales; family Pseudomonadaceae; genus Pseudomonas; species Pseudomonas sp. NFPP28. The sequence goes on from NZ_FOWT01000002.1 coordinate 505,901, forward strand.
GTACCAAGGATGATGCTGAACAGCGTGCTCAGCAGGGTCAGCAATAGCGTCTGCCCCAGACCACGCAGCACCGACGGCGAAAAAAACCACTGGCCGAATACGCCCCACTCCCAGCGCGGGTTGGTGGCCAGCGAATGCACGATGGCCAGCAGCACGAGCGCCGCAAAGATCGACCCGGCCCAGCGCCAGGGATGCCGGGCGGGCACCACCTGCAGGGCCTTGATCGGCGTGGAGACACGGGCCTGGCGCACCGGACTGGGCGCGTCGATCAGGTCATAGGGTTTGGCGACGATAGGCATGGTGTATTCCTCGGCCTCAGAAGGCATAGGTCAAGCGGGTGTAGTAGTACCCGCCGGTAAAACCGTAGGGCGAATAGACGCCATAGCTGCTGACCATGGTGCTGCTCGGCACCCCTTGTTTCTTGGGGTAGATGTCGAACAGGTTCTTGGCGCCGACGGCGATGTTCAGGTCTTTGGTGAGGTTGTAGCCAAGGTCGAGATCGGTGATCCACTTGGCGCTGTAGATGCGGTCCAGGTCGCGATTGGCCGATGAGTTCACTTCCTTGTAGGAGCCGTAGCGCGTCAGGGCCAGGTTGAGGTTGAAGCGATCGATGCTCCAGTCGCCGCCCAGGATCAGCTTGGTGTTGGGCTGCACGCCGGTGATCAGGTTGCGCGCCTCGCGGTTCATCAGCTCGTAGGAGGTGCCGAGGATGTGGGTGGATTCCTTGTAGTTGAGGATTCTGGTCTGGTTCCAGTTGAATGCTGCGGTCCATTTCACCGAACCGTACCGGCCGAGGTCCTGGCTGTAGTTGCTGACCAGGTCCAGGCCTTTGGTACGGGTGTCGGCGCCATTGATGAAGTACTGCCCGCCGGAGGTGGAGTGGATGCCATTGTTCTGCAATACCTGGGTGATCTCGGGGCCGAGCAAGGTGCCCGTGAGGGTGATGCGGTCGCGCAGGTTGATCACGTAGGCGTCGGCGGTGAAGCTCAGGCGGTCGGTGGGCGTGAGGGTGAAACCCAGGCTGAAGTTGGTCGAACGCTCCGGCTTCAATTGCTGGGCACCGAGGGCTTGGGCCGCGGCGGAACCCACGGGCAACACGCCGTAGTTGATCGACTGGTACACGCCGTCCACCACCCCATAGGTGGTGGAGCGTGCGCTGAACAGGCTGTTGGCCAGGGACGGCGCTCGGAAACCGTTGCTGACAGTGGCGCGCACGGCGAACTGCGGGGTGAAGTCATAGCGGGTGGTCAGCTTGCCGCTGCGCGTGGCGCCGACGCCCTGGTTGTAGTGCTCGTAACGAAACGCCGTGCCGACGTACCAGTCCGGCACCGGGTTGAAGCCCACGTCGACGTAACTGGCCAGGCTGTTGCGCGAGGCGCTGCTTTCTTCGTCCGGCGAAATGCCGTTGGTGACCTGCGCGCCCGACGACGCGCAATTGCCCGGCGCCACGCAGTAGCCGCCGTTGGCATAGGATTCATAGTCACCGGCCTGCACCTCATAAGTGTCGCGCCGATGCTCGAAGCCAACGCTCAGGTCCAGAGGCTTTTGCAGGCCGATGTCGAAGCCGCGCTTGAAGTCGAGGTTGGTGGTCAGCTCGGTGGCGATCCAGGTACCGGAGGTAAAGTGATTCGGCGTGGCCTCCCCCAGGGACGGGTTCTGGTTATGGGTGGTGCCCTGCTCCGCCTCGTTGCGCCCGTAGGTGGTGGACAGGTCCCAGTCCCACTCGCCCACCGTGCCTTTGCCGCCGAATGCCGCCTGGAAATCATCCTCGTCGATAAACCACGTCGGCGTGTAGCCGCCGGGATAACCGTTGGGCCCGGTGGTGATGGTGTTGGTGATGGTCGGCAGGCGGAAGTTCTGCCCCTGCTCGGCCTTGCGCCGTGAATAGGTGGTGAAGGAATACAGGCTGAGGTTGTCGTCGATCGGCAACTCGGCGTTGTAGCCCAGGGTCAGCAGGTTGGTCTTGGGCGTGCCATAACCGCCGTACGTCGACCGCCCGGCCTGCTCGTAGGCCTGGGCATAGGTGTAGCCGTTGGCGCTGGCCTTGTTGTCATCGTTCTGGCTGCGCGCGTCGAGGGCGAGCTGCACGATGCCGCCGTCGCCGATCTCGAAACCCTTGTTGAGGCTTTGCTGCACCGTCTGTTTCTTGCCGTCATAGCCCTGGCCGATATTGGTCAGCGCGGTGCCGCTGGTGTCGGCCTTGAGGATCACGTTGATCACCCCGGCGATGGCATCGGAACCGTACTGGGCGGCGGCGCCGTCGCGCAGGACTTCCACATGGTCGATGGCGCTGATGGGGATCAGGTCGAGGTCGGCCGGGGCCGCACCGATATTGATCCCGTTGATGTTCAAGGTGGCGGCGGTGTGACGGCGCTTGCCGTTGACCAGTACCAGCACCTCGGCGGCACTCAGGCCACGCAGGTTGGGGGCTCGGGCAATACCGCTGGCGTCCCAGCCGGTTTTTTCCGGCAGGGTCAGCGAGGGGATCACTGCGCTCAGGGCCTCCATGAGGCCGGGCTTGCCGGTGTTCTGCAATTGCTTGGCGCTGACCACATCGATCGGCACCGGGCTGCTGGTGACGGTACGCTGCTCGGCGCCGCGGTTGCCGGTGACGACCACGGTGGACAGGGTGCTGTCGTCCTGGGCGTGTGCGGTGTTGGCCAGGATGGCCAGGGTGAATGCGGCGGTGGGTTGTAGCACTCGCTTCATAGGGGTTCCTGCGTTTCCAAATCGCGAAGTCGGGCCGTCACGCGGGTGGGCGCGGTGCTCGGTTTTTTTCTGGGGTGTCAGGGCGATTTGGGGCTAGGTGTGGGGCGAGGTTTGAATTGGCAACATACGTTGAACTCCCTTCCAACGGTTCTGCTGCGGGGTGGCAGCGCAGAATCCGAGTCTAGATTGGTACCATCCGAGGTCAGGGGTAGGCTGTTGAGTTCAAACATAACGGAATGGGTTTTGAAAATATAATGCTATTTGGGTATAAGCTAATATTCTTGTATTTCATTATTTATGAATTTTGTTATTCATATAAGTAATGTTTTTTGCGATTTGGGGATTGGGGCATATCCGTTATTTGGGTCACGGCGGCTTATGGTTCCGCCCTTACGGCGGGTCACTTTTGAAAAGAGCCCAAAAGTAACCAAAAGGCTCTTGCCCCAACACTCGGCACCTCGCCTAGGCTCGGTGTGCCCGTAATCCGACAGTGATTTGGGGGGCCGCCTAAGATCAAAATCAAAAGCCAGATCAAAAGCAGACGGATATCTGACTGCTGTATGGAGATCAAACTGTGGGAGGGAGCTTGCTCCCGATAGCAGTGAAGCAGGCACAGATGCATCAACTGACAGACCGCTATCGGGAGCAAGCTCCCTCCCACATTTAACCGAGATCGACAGTAAAATACCGGCCACTCTGGGCTGAGGAATCAACCAGCTCTGCTTTTGATCTACACCACTCAGGTCGGCTACCAGGCCGCCGTGCTCTTGCTCTTGCTCTTGCTCTTGCTCTTGCTCTTGCTCTTGATCTGGGGCGCCCCGTCAAACACGCTGGCCGAACGCAGGCTTGAATCCGTGGGTAACCCGGCAGGACGCCGGGTTAGCCGCCCCGCGCCATGGATGGCGCGTGGCGGCGGCCCACGGATTCAAGCCGGAGTGAGGGCACACCGAGCCTAAGCGAGGTGCCGAGTGTTGGGGCGAAGGCCTTTTGCTTACTTTTGGCTGGGCCGGCTTCCGGCCTTTCCAAAAGTGAGCCGCTGTAAGAGAGGAACCATAAGTAGCCGTTACCGAAGAAACGGATATGTACACCTACCTACCCGGCCGCAACAACTGCATCTGCTGCCGATAATCATCCGTCACCTGCCGCGCCTGCCCACTACTGGTAATCACCCTGGGCGTAATCAACACAATCAACTCCGTCCGATCCTTGGACTTACTGGTACTCCCAAACAACCAGCGCAACCCTGGGACCTTTCCCAGATACGGTACGGCACTGACACTCTCCCCGTTGTCCTGCTTGATCAACCCTCCCAGCAACACCGTCTGCCCACTCTGCACCGCCACCTGCGTCGACACCGAACGCGTCGAGATACGCGGATTCACCGGCGTATCGCTAGTACCACTCTGACTCTCGGCATCACTGACCTGCTGCTGGATATCCATGTATACCAACCCCCCCGGATTGATCCGCGGCACCACATCCAGGATCACCCCGGTCTGCACATACTCGACACTGCTCAACGTGGTATCGGCGTCCCCGGTGTTGACGGTGGTCTGGCTGATGGGAATGTTGTCCCCCACCTGAATCTGCGCCGGCTGGTTGTTCATCACCACCAGCGACGGCGCCGAGAGCACCTGGGTGCGTCCATTGGTTTCCAGCGCATGCAACGCCACCTGCAGATTCGAACTGACAAATGAGTAGAACAACGAGTCCGTCGCCCCCAGCCCTGCCCCGCCACCGCCCAGCGCACCCTGGCTGCCGGAGGCATTGGCCACCGTGGTGCTGCCGGAATTGCCCGCCAGCCGCCCTAGATACCACTGCACACCCAGGTCCAGTTCACCGGTGAGCTTGACCTCAAGAATCCGTGTCTCGATCTGCACTTGCAGGGGCGGATTGTCGAGACGCTTGATCGCCGCTTCGATCTCTTTCCACTGCGCGGGACGGGTGCGCACCAACAGTTGGTTGCTGCTCTTTTGTGCGGTGATACGGGTGCCGGCTTCCAGGGCGTTGGTGGCGGCGACCGGCTGCTCTTGCGGCTCGGGTTCTTCAGCGGCAGGCGGGTTGTTCTGCAAGTCACCGGTATTGAGTGACGACAGGGTCGTCGTGCGCAGGCCAGGTGCAACCTTGGCCGGCGTGTCGTCCTTGATCGCGCCGGTGCCGTAGATCTGCCGCAGGTACTTGGCCAGGTCGGCGGCCTTCATGTTGCGCACGTCGTAGACGTACATCTGTGGCTCGTTGCCGCCGCCTTCGTCGATGGTGCGAATCCAGTCGCCGACTTCGCTGAGGTACTGGGGCTGGGAAGAAATCGCTACCACCGAGTTGGTCCGTTCAATCGGCAGAAAGCGCAGCATGCCCGCCAGGGGCATGCCGCTGTCCGGGCCGAACAGGCTTTGCAGCTGAGGCATCAACTCGGCCACCGACGCGCGTTGCAGGCCGAACACGCCCACCGACATGCCCTTGAGCCAGTCCACGTCGAAGGTGTCGATGGTGTCCTGGTAGTTGGCCAGCTCATCCGGCGTACCGGCCAGGCTCAGCACATTGCGCGCCGGGTCGACCAGCAGAAACGCATTCTCGCGGGCGAAGGGCTTGAGCAGTTTCTGCATCTCGGTGGCGGAGATGTAGCGCAGCGGAAACAGCCGCGCCGACAAGCCGCTGGAAGGTTGCGCCACGCTCATCTGCGGCACCAGCTTGCCCGCCACCGCCTGGCTGGCCGGCAGGATCACGTAGCGGTCACCCTGCTTGATCATCGCGTTGTCGGTCCAGGACAGCAGGGTTTCGAGAATCGACAAGGCCTGCTGCTTGTCCACCGGCCTGGAGGTGGAAAAGCTGACGTTGCCCTTCACGCCCTGGGCGATGCTGTAGTTTTCGTGCAGCAGGTCGCCCATCACGCTGTTGATCACCGCTTCGATGGGTTGGTCGGCGAAGTTGAACACGATGTCGCCGCCCTCTGCCTTCACACCCGGCGCGGTCGCCGGCGGACGCACGAACTGCCGGTTGCCCCGAATCAACTGGCGCTGCGCGGGGGACTTGACCAAGGGCCGGGCAACTTCCACTGGGGGCGCCTCGCCGGGCGGGCGTTGCGAGCCAGTGCCCTGCATGGCCTCGTGCAGAAGCTCATCATCCGGTTCGAGACGGTCGGGGAAGCTGCCACAGCCGCCCAGGGCAAGGGCGGTGGCCAGGCATAACGTGGAGGTGCGCATGTCGATCAAGGGAGGGGCTCGCGGGGCAAAGTAAGGGGGGGTCGCTTGGACGGTGGCGGCAAGCGCTTGGCGTAGAAGCTCAAGGTCTGGGTGCGACCGTCCAGGCTGAAACGGGCGGATTGCGGAGTGAGGTGTTCCAGGCGCCAGCCGTTGGGCAGGGTCTGGCCCAGGCGCACGGTCAGCAGCGGGCCGTCGACCTGCTTGAGCATGGCCATCTGCAGGTTGCCGGTGATCATGATGCCGCTGAGGGTGAGATGGGCCAGGCTGCTGACCTGTGCCTTGCCCACCACACGATCCGGGCTGCGATCCGGGCTGAACAGCGGCGCTTGCCACGTCGCGGCCAGGTTGTCCAACGGCACACTGGGCAGCCCTTGTACTCGAGGAGCAGGATGGGCGCGCGCAGGCGCTTCGGGCAGCCATTGCGGTTCATCACCGAGGCTGCTGAGGATCACCGCCATCAACACGCCCAGCAACCCCGACAGGCCGAGCAAGCCCCACTCCACGGGACGCAACCGGCTCATCATGGCGTCACCCGCGACGGTTGCAGGTAGCCGCGCACCAGCAGGTGCACCACCAGCTTGCCCGCACCACCATTGGCCGGCGCCTGCTGACTGCGGCGGATGCGCAACTCATCCACAAACAGGAACGGCGGCTGGTACTCCAGCTCATGCAGCAGCGCTTCCAGGGGTTCGATGGCGCAATCGAGTGTCAGGCTGACCTTGACCTGGCGATAAGGCTCGCCATCGTCCTGCTCCGCGGTGATGGGCTTGCGCTGGGTCAGGCTGCACCCGCCGCCGAGGTTGGCGTGGCTATTGATCAGGTCAGCGAGACGCTGCATCAGATCAGCGGCGACCACGTCCGGGTCGTCCCCCGGCAGCAGGCTGGTGCTGCTGGCGGGGTCCTGGCGGGCTTGCTCAAGCTGTTGGCGCAACGCATCGCGTTGGCGCAACACACCGGCATAACGTTGCTGTTGCTCGCGCAGTTGTTCGGCCTGTTCGCCCATGTCACGCAAGGGGCCAGCAAACCAGCTGTCGACCAACAGCCAGTAGGCCGCGCCGACCACCACGGCCAGTAGCAGCAAGGCCGCGCCGCGACGTTCACGGGGTGTGAGGGGTCGGCGCATCGGCGGCCTCCTGGCGTAGGTGGGCACGCAAGGCAAACTGGTCCTTGCCGGTGCGCGCATCGGGCTGGATCACCCCTTCGAACTGGGCGTTTTCCAGGCTGCGGCAGCCCTTGATGCGGGTGATCAGCGCGCTGGCCTTGGCACTCTGGCCGGAGATGGAAATTTCACCATCCTTCACGTCCAGTTGATCCAGCCAGGTGTCGGCGGGCAGGCAGGTGGTCAGGTCGTTGAGCAGCGCCGCCAGTGGCGGTTGCGCCAGTTTGCGCCGGGTGAGGTACTGCGCGGCGCCGCGGGTATTGAGCAGTTGCTGGCGCAGCGCGTGCACCTCGGCGACCTCGGCTTTTTGCCGTTGGACGCTGGCGTGCATCACGTCGATAACGCGCTGGCGGTCGTTGAGCCAGAGCAGCATCGCCGCGATCAGCAACGCCCCGCACAGCCACGGCAGGCTGCGTTGCAGGCCCATGCCGGTGGGCCGCTGCGGGCGCAGTGGCGCGGGCAGCAGATCAACGCCGAGGTCGGCCGCATCCACGCGGTGGGGATGCAGGCCGAGGGTGGCACAGTCGGCAAGCATCCGGTCCAGGCGCTCGCGCAGGATCGCCACCACTGTCACCTCAAGGTGGGTGGGCGTGCGCCGCTCCTGACGCGCCACAAAGTAGAGCTGGTCCGCCTCGAATGGCGTGTAGCGGTCCAGCTCATAACCGACCACGGCACTGAGGTTGCGCGCGGCCGCCAGGGGCAGTTGTACGGTTTGCACCAGCACAGCGTCGGCGCCGAGCATCAGCACCTGGCGCGTGCTGGCTGCTGCGACCGGCGCGCTCAATGGCCAGTGATGGATCTGCTCGGGCGGCTCTTGCCACGCCAGCCACGCAGGTACACAGGCGCGCAACTCCGCGATCCATGCCTGCCAACCCTGTTGCAGCAGGCTGCCGCGCCAGTGCCGGGCGATGGGTTCCAGTCGATTCATTCTTGCCAACGCAACACCCGGTAGGGTTGTGCGCTGTCCTCCGATGGGCTCAATAAAACGGTGACTTGAAGCCGCGCCTGATAACCGCCGGGCCGCTCGGCGCGGCTGTCCACCACCAGCACTTCGCCGGGGTCCACGCCTTCGGCGTCCTGGCGCGGCAGGTTCAGCGCCTTGCGCATCAGCGGGCTGGCGAAGGCGGGATCGGGGCGGTCCAGGTCGCTCCACAAGGTGATTTCGGGCAGCAAGCGGCTGTAGAGGGTTTGCGTCATGCCGGGCAACTGGCGTACTTCTTCCAGCACCCGCAACGGCGCCAGGCCCTGGTTGCGTCGTGCTTCGAGGGCCGTGGCCAGTTGCCTGGCCTGGGTCGGCGTAGCGCCACAGGCCAGGGCCAGGCGCGTGAAGTCCTGGGCATCAGCGTTGATCAGGTAGAGCTTGCCGCGCTCGCTGCGCAGGCTCACGTGCAAGATGGCGTCGTCAAAGCTCAGGGGGATATCGCGGCCATCGGCAACCCAGTGCCGCTCGGCCATGACCAGCGCGATGCCGGCTTCGGCGGCCAATACGGTCTGGGTGTGCTGGCGCAGCCACAGGGCCTGGCGACTTTCCAGCTGTACCCAGCCAGCCAGGCCGCCGAGCAACACGCTGAGCAGCGCCAGTACCCACAGCACCAGCAGCAACGCTGCACCGCGTTGGCGCCTCATTCTTCAACGCTTCCGCTGGACAGGTTCAGGCGCAGGGCAATCACCTGGGTGACCCAGGGCACCGGCCCCGCCACGCTGGCAGCGATACGCACGGCCGAAGGCAAGCGCCTGGGCCAGGGCCATTCACTCACCCAGCCGGTGGGTTGGCCCAGCGGCGACTCACCGCGATAGCTGAACTGCAACGCCTCAATGTTGTTCAGCAGCACCTGGGGTTCACGTTGAGAAAACCCCACCTGCAACGCCTGTTCGACCCGTTGCAGGCTGAACCGATGGATCCCGCCACCGAGCACGCCGGGCAAGGTCGAGACGAACTCCAGGCGCTGCGCCGTGCCGACAAAGAAACCATCGCCCTCGCCCACCGCCAGCGGCAACGCTTCGCTGATCGCCGTGCGCAAGAACTGTTGGGCGGCACGCACTTCATCCAGGTTCACTGTGTATGCCTGGGCCTTGGACACGGCACGATTGGCCCCCAGCAATGCACCGCCGACCAGCACCAGCAACACGCCGAGCAAGCTGAGCACCACAAGGATTTCCAGCAAGGTGAAGCCCTGTTCACGGCGCTTCACAGGCGCGCCTTCAAGGTGCTGAAGCGGGCCTGGTGCGAGCCTTCGCTGAGGACCAGGTCGAGGCGCACAATCCGTGCCTGCTGCCGGGTGCTGGTCAACTGCCAGTGGATGCCGTCGAGTTCGCCCTGACTGACGCCGTTGCTCAAGCGCCCCGCCGCTTCCTGGTCGAAAATCGTCAGCGCTGCGTGGGTCAACCGGTCGCTGTGGGCCACTTGGGACAACGAGCGCGCACTCTGGCCAAACGCAACCAGCAGCACCGTGCTGCACACCGCCATCAGCGTGAGGGCGGCGAGCATTTCCAGCAGGGTGAAACCGGCCTGGCGCTTCATGGCAGCGCCTTGGATTGCACGCTGCCGGTGAGCCAGCCGATATCGATGCGCCAACGCCGGGCGCCACTGGCCACCAGAAGATTGCCGCCGGTGGAGCTGCCGTCGGGGTAGAACTCGACGCCAGGGCCGACCTGTTCGGCGGTGTGCAGCGTGACATGCAACCGCGACGGCCACCGTTGCAACGCACGCCCCGGCGCCTGGAACGTACGGTCGCTCAGATCGAATACGGTACGCGCAGGCTGCCCGCTGACAATCGCCCCCGCCCGCGTGGTACGCAGCGCCTCCACCATCTGCCCCACCGCACGGCGTTCCTGCGCCACCTGCAAGCCCTGGCGCACGCCCAGCCCCAGCACGCTGGCAGCCAGGCTGATCAGCAGGATCACCACCAGCATTTCCAGCAGGGTGAAGCCGCGCTGCAACATGGCGGCCCTACTCCCAATTGCCCAGGTCGGCGCTGTAGCCTTCGCCGCCCGGCTGGCCGTCCTGGCCATAGAAGATCAGATCGAACGCGCCGTGTTCGCCGGGAAAGCGATAACCGAAGGCGTGCCCGAACGGGTCCTTGAGGTCCGACGGCTTGGCATAGCCACCGGGCCTGTCCACCAGCTGTTGCAGGCTGGTGGGCGGTGCACCGACGTCGAGGGCGTAGCTGTCGATCTTCATGCTCAGGCTGGCCAACTGGGCCTTGCCCGCACCGTACTTGCCCTTGTCCACATTGCCGCCGACCTGGCGCACGACGATGGTGGCGACGATGCCCAGCAGCACGATCACCGCGAGCATTTCCAACAGGGTGAAACCGCCTTGGCGGCGTGGTTTTCTCATGGGGTCAGCTCCTTTATAGATTGCTGGTCAGGCTCATCAGCGGCAGCATGATCGCCAGCATGATCACCGCCACCAGCACCGCCATGACAACTGTCAGGGACGGCACCAGCGCGGCCAACAGGCGGTCGATGCCGCGCTTGGCTTCGACGTCGAAGATGTCGGCCATCTTGAGCAACATGCCGTCGAGTTCGCCGGCCTGTTCGCCGACTTCAATCATTTGCAGGGCCAGTTCGGGCAACAGCGGCTGGCTGCCGAACGCGCTGGCGAGGGTGCCGCCGCCTTTTACCGATTCCGCCGCACGCCCGACCTGCGCCTGCAACGCGTGGTTGGTGCAGACTTGCCGCGCAATCACCAAGGCCTGCAGCAACGCCACGCCATTGCTCAGCAGCGTGCCGAGGGTGCGTGCCAGACGCGCCGCCTCGACGCGTTGCAGCAACGGGCCGACCACGCGAATACCGAGCAGCCGCCGGTCGCAATGCTCGCGAAACAGCGGATCGCGCAAGCGCGCGGCCCCCAACCAGACGATCACGATCAACCCGGCCAACAGCGCCAGGCCATAGGCGCCGAGAAACGTTCCAAGGGCCAGGATCACCTCGGTGATCAGTGGAATCGGCACGCCCAGGTCCTGGAAGATCGGCACGAACTGCGGCACCACATACGCCAGCAGCAACGCCAGGGATCCCAGCACGCCCACCACCAGGAACGCCGGATAGATCAGCGCATTGATCACTTCGCCACGCAGCAGTTGGCTGCGTTCCAGGTAATCACTGAGTTGGCGCAGGGTTGCTTCCAGCGCGCCACCGGCCTCACCGGCGCGCACCATGCTCAGGTACAACGGCGAGAACGCCGCACCCTCTTCCTCCAGCGCGGCGGACAATGGCTTGCCGGCCTTGACGCGGTCGCGCAGGCGCTCGATCAGCGCACGTACCTGGGGTGGGCCGGGCTGCTTGAGTAGCAGGCTCAACGAGCGCTCAAGCGGCTGGCCCGCTCCCAGCAGCGTCGCCAATTGCTGGGTAAAACTCACCAACGCCTGGCCCTTCAACGGCCTGTGTGCCGTGCGCAGGCCAAGGCTGCCGGCCGGTTCGATGTGCAACAGCAGCCACCCTCGCTTGTGCAGGACCGCCACCGCAGCGGTTTGATCGGTGGCCTCCAACGTACCGTTCTGCGGCGTGCCCTGGCTGTCCAGGGCGCGGTATCTGAACAGGCTCACGCATCCTCTCCACGGGTCACGCGCAGCACTTCTTCCAGCGAAGTAATCCCCGCCAGTGCCTGGCGCAAACCTTCTTCATACAAGGTGCGCAAACCGGCGCGGCGCGCGGCCTGCTCCAGGGTCGAGGCATCGGCGTGGCGCATCAGCAGGCTGCGCAGTTCGTCGTTCATCACCAGCAGTTCGGTGAGGGCGCTGCGGCCGTGATAGGCGCCGCGATAGAGCAGGATCGGGCGTTGTTCGGTGAGGCGATCCAGGCCGTGTTCGGCGATCAGTTCGGGCGGCGCTTCGAAAGCGACACGCGTGGCCGGGTCCAGGCGCCGCACCAGGCGCTGGGCGAGGATGCCGCTGACGGTCGAGGCGATCAGGTAGCTTTCCACGCCCATGTCCAGCAGCCGCGTGATGCTCGCGGCGGCGCTGTTGGTGTGCAGGGTGGAGAGCACCAGGTGCCCGGTGAGGGAAGATTGGATGGCGATGCGGCAGGTTTCCAGGTCGCGGATCTCGCCGATCATGATCACGTCCGGGTCCTGGCGCACGATGGAGCGCAACGCCCCGGCGAAGTCCAGGCCGATGGCGGGCTTGACCTGGATCTGGTTGATGCCTTCGAGCTGGTACTCCACCGGGTCTTCCACGGTGATGATCTTGCGCTCGGCGGTGTTGAGCCGCGACAGCGCGGTGTAGAGCGTAGTGGTCTTGCCGGAGCCGGTGGGCCCGGTGACCAGCAGGATGCCGTGGGGCCGTTCCAGCAGCTCGAGGAAGGCGGCCAGCCGCTGGCCGTCGAAGCCCAGGCTGGGAAAGTCGAACTGCACGGTTTGCCGGTCCAGCAGGCGCAGCACCACCGACTCGCCGAAACTGGTGGGCACCGTGGACACCCGCAGGTCCAGTTCCTTGCCCTGGATACGCAACATGATGCGCCCATCCTGCGGCAGCCGGCGCTCGGCGATGTCCAGCCGCGCCATGATCTTCACCCGCGAAATCACCGCCGCCGAGGAACTGGCCGGCGGCGCTTCGGCGTCATGCAGCACACCGTCGATGCGGTAGCGCACCTTGAGCTGGTGTTCGAAGGGTTCGATGTGGATGTCCGAAGCACGTTGCTCCACGGCGCGTTGCAGGATCAGGTTGACCAGGCGGATCACCGGCGCTTCGGAGGCCAGGTCCTTGAGGTGTTCGATATCGTCCTGGGCGCCGCCCTGTTCATCGAGGTTTTCGATCAGCGTGCCCATGGCCGAACGGCCCTGGCCGTAGTAACGCTCGATCAGTGTATCGACCTCAGTGCGCGGACCGATGGCCAGCCACACCGGCACCTGGCATGCATAGGCCAGGGCCTGGAACGGATAACGCAGCGCCGGGTTGGCGGCCAGCACGCGCAGGCCACCCTGGGTCCAGCCCATGGGCGCGACCTGGTAATGGCGCATGAAGCGTTCAGTCAGGGCAGGCAAGGGATCGAGCAACGGCGGCGCGGCGTCCGCCAGCAACAGCGGCGCACCGAGCAACGCCGCCCAGGCGCGGGCCAGTTCGATATCGGAAACCAGGCCCAGGCGGGTCAGCAGGCTTAGCAGGTCATCCGACGGCAAGCGCCGGGCGCGCTCCAGGTCCACCGTTTTCAGCCCAGCATGCTGCATCAGCCACGCACACACCTGGTCGGTGTGCGGGATCTGCATCTGGCAGGCATCGATAGGCGCTGACGACATAAGGTTGAGGTATCTAGTATTGCGAGAAAGTATGGCTATTTGGAACTACTTAAACATGCCATTAGTTAGCCATAACCCAAGCGAGAGCAAGCCGGGGTTATCGACTGGAAGTTATAGCGCTAGTTCCTGAAAGAGGGGAATAAAATAAACACAATGACCAAGAACCCCGTGACAGAGCCTTAGCAGCTAATAGCCACTACTTCGCTAGTTGCAATTAGCCACTTGTGCGCTTTCCCACAATTAAACGGCAGCCCGATAAATTCACAGAACTTACTTCACCTGTGACGCGGAGCACACTCGCACTTTCGAGTGGCCGTTCACCAGGATTATCGAGCGTTGAAATGTGGGAGCGCGCTGATTGGATTGCGTGACTGTTTTTGGGGCTGCTTCGCAGCCCAACGCGGGGCAAGCCCGCTCGCCACAGCAGGCCGGCCCACCACAGCAGGCCGGCTACACAGAACAAAAACCGTATCCACGATGCGAAGCGAGTCGGTCTTGATCAGGCCTTGGCCCGAGTGCTTTTTTCAACCAGGCACATCGGCGTGCCAGCGACCGGCTCTTGCATCACCTGCACCTGCACCTCAAATACCCGCCGCATCAACTCGGCACTGACCACCTCCGCCGGTGCGCCATCAGCGACCAGTTTGCCGCCGTGCATCACCGCCAGGTGATCGGCATAACGGCAGGCCTGGTTGATGTCATGCAGCACAGTGATGACGGTCTTGCCCTCGGCAGCCAGTTCGCCCATCAGGTCGAGCAGTTCGACCTGATGGCTGATGTCGAGGTAAGTGGTGGGTTCATCCAGCAGCACCACCGGCGCATTCTGCGCCAACACCATCGCCAGCCAGGCACGCTGGCGCTGGCCGCCGGACAGGTCCGCCAGGGCGCGATCAGCCAGCACGTCCAGTTCCAGGCGCTGCATGGCTTGGCTCACGTGAGCTTGATCACTGCCGCTCAGGCGTCCCCACAGCGAGTTATGCGGGCTGCGGCCATAGGCAACCAACTGGCGCACGCTGACGCCTTCCGGCACCGGCAACACTTGCGGCAAGAATGCGATGTGCCGGGCCAACTGGCGGGCAGACAGGCTGGCATAGGCCTGGCCATCCAGGGTCAGCTCGCCCTGAGTCGGCTTGAGGATGCGCGCGAAGGCCTTGAGCAAGGTGGACTTGCCGCAGCCATTGGGGCCGATCAACGCGGTGACCTTGCCGGCGGGCGGTGCAAAGGACAGACCTTGCACGATACGGGTGGCGCCGTAGCCGATGTCCAGCTCACGTGCCTGGAGAATACTCATGTCATCAACCCCTGAACCGTGCCAGCAACCAAAGAAAATACGGCGCGCCGATCACCGCTGTAAGCACCCCGGCGGGGATTTCGCTGGGCGCGATCAGCGTGCGCCCCAGCGTATCGGCGAGCACCAGCAGCAACGCACCGATCAGCATCGCCGCCGGCAGCAGGTACTGGTGATGCCCGCCCACCAGCCGGCGCGCCATGTGCGGCGCGACCAGGCCGATAAAGCCAATCGGACCGATCACCCCCACGCCCAGGCTGGTGAGCAACACCGCGCAGGCCATCGCCGACCAACGCGTACGGCTCAGCGCGGTGCCCAGGCTGTGAGCCGCCTCATCGCCCAAGGCGATCAGGTTGAGCGGCTTGGCCAGGCACAGGCCCACGGGGATCAATACGAGGAACGGCAACACCAGCGCCACATGGTGCCAGTTGCGGCTCCACAGGCTGCCGGTCAGCGCGAGCAGCGCGGTGTTGATATCCAGGGGATGAGAGAGGATCAGAAACTCGGTGACACTGGACAAGGTCACCGCAATCGCCACCCCGGACAACGCAAAGCGCACCCCGGAAAAACTCACGCCGGTGTTGTACAGCGCCAGCAGCAACGCGCCGCCGGCCCCGCCCAGGCAAGCCACCAGCGGCAGCCAGGCAATCGGCAGGTGTGGCCAACTGATGATCGCCACGGTCAGCGCGAGCCCGGCGCCCTGGGTTACGCCGAGGATCTCCGGCGAGGCCAGCGGATTACGGATCACGCCCTGCACAATCGCCCCGGCCAGGCCGAAGGCCGCACCGGCGAGAATCGCGATCAGGCTGCGCGGCAGGCGGTGGTTCCACACTTCGAAGTCAAGGACGTCGTGGGCCAGCAGGCGTTCGAAAACGGTTTGCGGCGTGAGCCACAGGGTGCCGGCGCTGAGGCTGACAAGGGTTGCCAGCAGCAACAACCCGAGCAGCAGCCACAGGCGCAGTCGTGGTCGGATCATAGAGCACGCCTGGCAAGAAAGAGGAAAAACGGCGCGCCGATCAGCGCGGTGACCACTCCCGCCGGCGTTTCCACCGGGAAGGCAACAGCGCGGCTGAGCAGGTCGGCCCCCAGCACGATCACCGCGCCCAATGCGGCGCTCAGCGGGATCAGCCAGCGGTAGTCATTGCCCAGGAACTGGCGCAGGATATTCGGCGCGATCAGCCCGACAAACCCGATCGGCCCCACCGCACACACGCTGGCGCCCACCAGCAGCAAACTGGCGACAAACACCTGCAGACGCAGGCTGGCGATGCCGACGCCCAGTGAGCGTGCGGCGTCTTCGCCGAGGTTGATCAGGTTCAGGCGCGGCGCGCACCAGAGTGCCCACAGGCCGCCGATCAAGGCGCATGGCCAGAGCACTTGCACCTGCGCAGCGCCGACATTGGCCAGTGAACCGGCCAGCCAGTTGAGCACGCTTTGCGCCTGGGCCTCGACCAGGATCACTGCGAGCCGGGTCAACGCGGCGCACAACGCCGCCACGGCCACGCCAGCCAAAACCAGACGGCCCTGGGCCGTGGTCGGCGACCAGGCACCGCCGAGGCTGAACACGGTGATCCAGGCCAGCGCGCCGCCCAGGCAGGTCATCAACAGCGCACCGCCGGCAAAGGGCGGCGCGACCAGGCCGGTGGAAAACAGGGCCAGTCCCAGCGCGGCGCCCGCCGTCACGCCAAACAGCGACGGCGAGGCCAGACGGTTGCGCGTAATGCCCTGCATCAGCGCCCCCGCGAGGCCCAGGCAGGCACCGACCAACGCGGCACACACGGCCCGTGGCACACGCAACTGGGCGACGATATAGGCCATGTTGCCGCCGACGCGGCCCTGGTGAACCAGGCCATTCCACGCATCCGTCGCTGTCAGGGTGAATGGCGACCAGCTGTACAGCGACAGCCAGAACAACCCGGCACCCGACAGCAGAATGCCAATGGCGGCGAAACTGCGTTGCACGGTTATTGGCTCAATACGGCTTTGCCGCCCTTGAGAATCGCCAGCGCATCCTCGGCGATCTGCTCCGACGCCAGCACGCCACGGTTGCGCGCCCAGCTGTCGCCATCCACTTCGGCCACATGCTTATTGCGCACGGCGCCGAGCACTTGCCACAAGGGCTGCTTGCTCCAGCTGTCGACGATGCTGGGGCGACGGTAATGACCGACCAGCAACCAACCCGGGTCGAGGGCCAGCAACTGTTCCAGGCTGACGAACTCGGTGGGCGCGGCGTTGGCGCGTACCGATGGGACTTTCAGGCCGATGGCCTCAAGCACGCTGCCGGCGTAGGAGTCCGGGCCATGCACGGAGAAGCTGTCCTCACGCGCCACACCGAACAACACGCTGGCGCCGGCCGGAATCTGTTGCGCGATGGCCTTGAGGTTTTCACGGTTCTTCTGGATGCGCGCCTCCATCTGCGCGCTCTTGCCGAGGGCCTTGCCAATCAGTTCGGCGGATTTGAGGCTGCCCTGGTAATCCTCGCCACGGGACGGCAACAGCAAGGTCGGCGCGATGCTCGCCAGGTCGCTGTACAGCGCCTGGTGGCGATTAAGGTCGGCCACGATCAGATCGGGCTTGAGCCGGGCGATCTCCTCGATGCTCGGCTGCGAGCGCAGGCCCACCGACTGCCATTGGCCGATGGCCTGGCGTACGCGGGGCAACACGCGGTTGGCATCGCCATCATCGGCGGCGCCGACCGGGGTGACGTCAACGGCGGCCAGGCTGTCGAGAAAGGAGAATTCCAGCACCACCACGCGTTTGGGGGCATCGGGCAGATGCACGGCGTGCTGGCCGTCGTTGAGGTCGATGGGGGCGGCGCTCAGCAGGCTGGACGAGAACGCCAGGACACAGGCGGCCAGGGTGGGGATGGAACGCAGCATTCGCATGACAAGGACCTCGGCGTTAAAACACCCCGGCTAGGCAGGCCGGGGAAAACGGCGGGTACTATTCCATATCGGCGCGGCGTGATCAAAAAACATTCTCATTTATAACCTGCACGGCCCAGTGTCAGAAGTCGACGGTGGCCGACAGCAGGTAGGTGCGCGGCGTCGACAGGGTCAGCCCCGGCTCGCTGTCATCCGATGCACCGGCCGAGCTCCAGTAGCGTTTATCGGCGACGTTCTCCACATTCGCCCGCAGGGTGATGTGCTTGTCATCCACCTTGAAGCCATAGCGCGCACCCACGTCGAGGCGGTTCCAGGCGTCGATTTCCTTGACGTTGGACTGGTCGAGGTACTGCGAGCTGGAGTAGATGCCACGGCTGGTCAACGTCAGGCCTTCCAGGCCCGGCACGTCCCATTCGGCGCCGAGGTTGACGTTGTACTTGGGCGTGGCCGGCGCACGGTTGCCGTCCCAGGTGCCATTGGTGGTGTCTTTGAGTTTGCTGTCGATGTACATCACCCCGCCCAGCAGGCGGAAGCCCTTGAGCGGTTCGCCGAACACGCTCAGTTCCACACCGGCATTCTCGCGCTTGCCGTTGGGGCCAAACAGCCGCGTGGTCGCATTGGTTTCATAGGCCGGTTGCTTGATGCGGAACACGGCGGCGGTCACCGCGAAGGCACCGGCATCGTACTTGGCGCCCACTTCCACCTGGCGGCTGATGAACGGCGGGAAGATCTCGTCTTCGTTTCTCGAGGTCGACGGCGCGATCTTGCCCTGGCTCAGGCCCTCCATGTAGTTGGCGTACAGCGACAACTTGTCGGTGGCCTTGAACAGGATGCCGCCCGACGGCGATACCTTTTCTTCGTCATAGGCGGTGTCGCCTTTGATCCCGTCGCTCCAGTCAGTCACCTTGACCCGCTGCCAGCGCGCACCGAGGGTGAGCAACAGGCGGTCGTCGAAAAAACCCAGGGTGTCGGACAAGGCCACGCCGCTGAATTTGTTTTCGGTGTAGACCTTGGGATCGAAGCGCGTCGGCCGTGACGGCGTCGGCGACTGCACCGGGTTGTAGAGATTGCTCGACGGCGCCGTATACCGCGCACCGCCGTTGGTGAAGTCCATGTCGAAGTAGCTGGCGGCCAGGTTGACCTCATGGCTCACCGGCCCGGTATGGAACCAGTTGCGCACGCCAGCGGTGTAGGTGCGCACGTTTTCATCGCGGGTGAAATCCCGCGGCTGCACGCTGAAATCGCCGGCCGCATTGGTCACCGAAACCGCGTGGCGCAGGAAGTCGTGGTTGCTTTTGCGCGCGCCCACGCCACCGTAGAGCATCACGTTGTCACTGAGGTCGTACTCGGCGTTGACCGTACCAAAGGTGTCATTGGTGCGAGCCTTGCTCCACGACTGCGCATAGTTGCGGCGCACATCGCTGGCACTCGGCACCGGCGCAGCGGCCGCCACCTGCACGCGCTCCTGGGGGGCATCGGTGTCGCGCTCGGTGTGGCCGATATCGGTGGAAAGGCGCAGGCGCTCGCCGCGAAAATCCAGGCCCAGCACGGCCATTTCGCGGTCGACGCTCTGGTGGTCCCAGGCGGTGTCGCCGGATTGCTTCACGCCGTTGAAGCGAATGCCGTACTGGTTGTCCTCGCCAAAGCGTCGGCCAATGTCGACCGCACCGCCGGCCTGGCTGTCGGACGCCCAGTTGCCGGTAAACGAGTTGATGTCCTTGTCGGTCGCGCGCTTGGGCACCACGTTGATCCCGCCGCCGACGCTGCCACGCGGCGAAATGCCGTTGATCAACTGGCTCGGGCCTTTGAGGATGTCGACGCGGTCGGCCATTTCCATGTCGATGGTGTACGTCGGCAGCACGCCGTACAGGCCGTTGTAGGCCACGTCACTGTTGAACAGGCTGAACCCGCGAATGGTGAATTGCTCGTAGCGCCCACCGGCCGGGTTGGTGGCGCGCACCGAGGGGTCGGCGGCGATCAGGTCGCCGAGGGTGCGTGCCTGCTGGTTTTTCACCGCCTCCTGGGTGTAGGTGGTGATGCTGAACGGAGTCTCCATGAAATCCCGCGTGCCCAGCATGCCCTGCGCCGTGCGGCGCGCCACCTGGCCACCGGCGTAGGTGTCGCCGTCGTACAGGCCGGTGGTGCCGAGGATCGACGTGGGCGCCAGCTCCAGGCTGCTGCCCTCCGGCACCGGCACCAGCATGTAGGCCTGCTCGCCCATGGCTTGCAGTTGCAGGCCGGAACCTTGCAGCAGGCGGGCAAAGCCCTCCTCCACGCCGTATTCGCCGGACAAGCCAGTGCTGCTGCGCCCGCTGACCAGCGCCGGGTCCACCGACAGGTTGACCCCCGACAGCCCGGCAAAACGCGTCAGCGCCGCGCTCAGGCTGCCCGCCGGCACTTGGTAGCTGCGCCGCGCGGCGGTGTCTTCGGCGTAGCTGACGGCGGCGAAAAACGGGCTGGCGCTGAGGCTCAGCATCAGGCTCAGTTTGAGCAAGGGGCGGACTGCGGGCATTGGCGGAAGCTCTCGATATTGTTCACTTGCCTGGAATGACAGGCGAGGTGAAAAAAAGGGACAGGCTTCAGCCAATTTTTTTCGCTTACCACACTGCGATCGTTGAATCCGTCCTTGGCTCCGTTCCGCCGCACAATACACCACTGACCGGATCACGCAGGATGATCTGGCCACGCCCGTAGTCGGTGAGGTCGCTGGCGATCTGCACCTGGTGCCCGCGTCGCGCCAGGGCATTGGCCAGGTCACTAGAGGCACCGTGTTCGATGCCGACCTTCATGTCGCCCAGCCATTGCCAGCGCGGCGCGTCCAGGGCCGCTTGCGGGTTGAGGCCGAAGTCCACCAGGTTCATCACCATCTGCACATGGCCCTGGGGCTGCATGTAGCCGCCCATCACGCCGAATGGCCCGAGGGCCTGCCCGTCCTTGGTGAGGAAGCCGGGAATAATGGTGTGGAAGGTTTTCTTGCCCGGTGCCAGGCAGTTGGCGTGGCTCGGGTCGAGGCTGAATTCCTGCCCACGGTTCTGCAGGGCGATGCCGCTGTCGGGCAGCACCACGCCGGAGCCGAAGCCGTGGTAGTTGCTCTGGATGAACGAGACCATATTGCCCTCGGCATCCGCCGTGGCCAGGTACACCGTGCCGCTGGCATGGGGGTCACCGGGCTTGGGCGGTTGCGCCTGTTCGCCGATCTGCCCACGGCGGCGGGTGCTGTAGGCATCGCTGAGCAGGTCGGCGACGGCCACGCGCATGTGCAACGGGTCGGTGATGTGGTGCAGGCCGTCGCTGTAGGCGAGTTTCATCGCCTCCAACTGGCGGTGCCAGGTCTGCTGGCTGTCGCGGTGATCGAAGCTGAAGCCTTCAAGGATTTTCAACGCCATCAGCGCCACCAGGCCCTGGCCGCTGGGCGGGATTTCCCAGACGTCCACCCCTCGGTAGTTGACGTGGATCGGGTCCACCCATTGGGCGCGATAATCCTGGAGGTCGCTGGCGCGCAGGTAACCGCCACTGGCCCTGGAATGCGCATCCAGGCGTTCGGCCAGGGCACCGCGATACAAGCTTTCGCAACGGGTAGCGGCGAGTTCTTCCAAGGTACGTGCCTGGGCCGGGTTGCGGAATATCTCACCCGCCCGGGGCGCACGGCCGTCGATCAGGAACGTGTCGAACCAGGCGTCCAGGGCCGGGTCACGATGGGGGCCGAATTCATCCAGCGCGGCCTGCCAGAGCTGGGCGATCACCGGCGACAACGGGAAGCCGTCACGCGCCAGGCTGATGGCGGGCTGCAGCAACTCGGCAAACGGCAACTTGCCGAAGCGCTCGGACAGCTCGGCCCAGGCCGAGGGGCAACCGGGCACGGTGACCGGGGTCCAGCCATACAGCGGCATCCGGTCGTGCCCCGCCGCCTTGACCGCCTCGATACTCAAGGCCGCCGGCGCGTGGCCATTGCCGTTCAGGCCGTGCAACCGGCCCTTGCGCCAGACCAGCGCGAACGCGTCGCCGCCCAGGCCACAGCCGGTGGGCTCCACCACCGTCAGCGCGGCCGCCGTGGCAATCGCCGCATCAATGGCGTTACCGCCCTGTTGCATGATCTGGATACCGGCCTGGGCCGCCAGGGGCTGGGACGCCGCAACCATGCCGCGACGGGCAAATACGCTTTGGCGCTGCGAGGGATAGGGGTACTCGTGAGCAGAAAATTTCAACATGGCTAAGACTCGTCAACACAGGGTGATGGAAAGACTCACAACACACGACTGAGAAAGGCCCGGGTACGGGGATGGCTGGGGCGGCTGAAAATCTGTTCCGGCGGCCCTTGTTCGATGAGTTCGCCCTGGTCGAGCACCACCACGCGGTCAGCCACTTCACGGGCAAAGCCCATTTCGTGGGTGACCACCACCATGGTCATGCCCTCCTCGGCCAGCTCCTTCATCACCTGCAGCACCTCGCCGACGGTTTCCGGGTCGAGGGCGCTGGTGGGTTCGTCGAACAGCATGGCCTGGGGTTTCATCGCCAGGGCGCGGGCAATCGCCACCCGCTGCTGCTGGCCGCCGGAAAGCATCGACGGGTAATGGCTGGCCTTGTCCGCCAGGCCGACCCGCGCCAGCAATCCACGGGCTTGCTCCAAGGCTTCGGCGCGAGATGTGCCGAGCACCTGGATCGGCGCTTCGATGATGTTTTCCAGCGCGGTCATGTGGGGGAACAGGTTGAAACGCTGGAACACCATGCCGATGTCGCGGCGTTGGCGCGCGATGTTGCGCTCCGAATCGCGTACCAGGCTGCCATCGCTGCGCTCGCGATAGCCCATGGCACGACCGTTGACGCGGATGCGCCCACTCTGGATGTCTTCCAGCAGGTTGATGCAGCGGATAAAGGTGGTCTTGCCCGAGCCGGAGGCGCCGATCAGCACCACCACTTCGCCGCGCCGCACTTGCAGGGAGATGCCCTTGAGGATCTGCAGGGTGCCGAACGACTTGTGGATGTCCAGCGCCTCGATGATCAGTTCTTCACTCTGGTGCGCCATGGTTATCGTCCCCTCAGCAGTTTCAAGGTGCTGCGCCCGAACATGCGGCTGGACGCCGGTGGCGGCGCGGATGGCCGGTCGGACTGGCCAAAGCGCGCCTCCAGCCAGCGCTGGAAAAAGCCCCACAGCGTGGTAAGCATCAAAAAGTAAATCGCGACCACCAGGTACAACTCGAACACGCGGAACGTCGCCGAGGTGACCATCTGCGTGCTGAGCAGCAACTCCTGCACGCCGATCACGCTGACCAGGGTGGTGTTCTTGAGCATCACGTTGAACTCATTGCCCAGCGGCGGCACGATCACGCGAAACGCCTGGGGCAGCACGATGCGCCGCATCAGCTTGGCAAAGCCCATGCCCAGGGAACGCCCGGCTTCGTATTGGCCCTTGTCCACCGCGCCGATGCCGGCGCGGATGATCTCGGCCATGTACGCGCCTTCGTTCAAGCCCAGCGCGATGATCGCCGCCTGGATATTGCCGGGGATGACCAGGCCGAACAGCGCGATGTCCTCGAAACGGAAAATCCCACCCGCCGCCAGCGCGGTGTACAGGAATACGATCTGCACCAGCAGCGGCGTACCGCGCATCAGCCACACATAAAAGCGTACCGGCAAGTGCAACAGCGGGTTCTTCGACAAGCGCAGCAGCGCCGCCGCCAACCCCAGCACGCAGCCCAGCAGCATCGCCGACACCGCGATCAGGCAGGTCAGCCACAGCCCGGTGAGGTACACCCCGCTCGGCTGCAACAGGTACTGCCAGAACACATCCCAATTGAAATTCATCGCCGGTGTGCCTCAGTCGAGTGTGTCGCTGCTGACATGCCATTTGTTCAGCAACTGGACGTAGCTGCCGTCGCTGCGCATGTCGCTGATCACCTGCTGCACGGCGGCGGTGAGTTGCGGGTCGTCCTTGCGCATGCCCAAACCGGTGAGAATGCGGCTGAACGCTGGCACGCCTTCCTGGAACAGGTCCGGGGCCATGGCGGCGTAATAGCCGGCCGTTTCCACGGTGGTACCGTAGGCGTCGACTTGGCTGATGCGCAGAGCCTGGAAGGCGTCGGTGTCGGTGTTGTACACCACCAGTTTCATCGGCGGTTTGCCGGCCTTGGCCAGGCTGTCGTTCTGCGCGTCCAGCAGGGTCTTGATGGTGGAGCCGTTGAGCACCGCGACCTTGTGTCCGGACAAGTCATCCAGGGTCTTGATGCCCTTGGGGTTGCCCTTGGGCACCACCACCGATTGGCTGGAATACATGTAGTTGACGATGTCGATCACCTGGCGTCGCTCAGGCTTGTCGAACAGTTGGTCGACGATCATGTCGCACTGCTGGGCGAGCAATGCCGGCACCAGGCCAGAGAACGGAATCACTCGCCACTGCACCTGCTTGTCGCCCAGGCGCCTGGCGATCTCCAGGCCCAGGTCGATGGTGAGCCCGCGGGGTTTCTGTGCTTCATCGAAGGACACCAGGGGCGGTGAATCCATCCCCGAGCAGTAGATGAGTTTGTCGACGTTCTTCAGGCGCTCCGGCACCTGGGGCGCGGCAACGGCCCATTGGGTACAGAGGCCGAGGGAGACAGCCACCAGCAAGGCGCGGTGTTTATGCATGACCAGACACTCCAGTTCGTTGATTAACGGGGCAGGACTCAACGTCAACACACAGCAGGTGTTTCTTATTGTTGTTCGGTTTGCAGGAACTGGATCAGTGCCGGCACGGTGCCTTCGATGTGTTCGCGCACCACGGCCTCGGCGCGGGCGGCGTCACCGGCACGGATCGCGTCGAGGATCACCGCGTGTTCCTGGCGGGCACTGAGGGTTTTTTCACCGTGCTGCAACCACAGGCGCATGGGCGCTTCGACCAGTGAGTACAGCGCCGAAATCTGCTTCATCAGGCGTGGGCGGCCACTGAGGCTACACAGGTATTCGTGGAAAGCGCGGTGCCGGCTGACCCAGGCGGCACTGTCATCGCGGTAGTCGTCCATCGCATCGAGCAAGCGCTCCAGCGCGGCCAACTGGCGCTCGCCGATACGCCCCACCGCGACGCGCACTGCCAGGCCTTCGAGGGCGCTGCGCATTTCGAACACTTCGTGCAGTTCATCGATATCCAGGCCGCTGACGATGGCGCCGCGATTGGGCCGCAAGGTCACCAGGCCCTGGGCGTCCAGGCGGCGAAAGGCTTCGCGCACCGGCATGCGGCTCATGCCGATTTCGCTGGCGATATCTTCGGCGATCAGACGGTCGCCTTTGCGGTAGCGGCCGCCGCAAATGGCATCGAGCAGGAAGTTGTAGGCCTCCTCCTCGGCGGTGAGGGGCTGGCGGTCAACGTAAGCGGGGGCAAATTGCATCGGCAGCACCTTTTGAATTTTTGTATCCAATTATCCATGGATACGAAAAAGCAGGAAGCGTGCCAAATCACGGCGCTATGACCCAAGCGCTTGATTCAAATGAAATAGGCCCATTGCATCAGCGGAAACCGTGAAGGGATCGTGCACAAGCTTGCTACCTGACCGCTCAGAAAACGCCCCCTCAGTGGGCAGAAGTAACAACTCAGAGCATGCCCACCTCGCATTCATGACGATGACCGCCGGCGAACGGCAACACGCGGCCGGTCACTGTGGCCATTGCTCAAGCAGTATCGAGACGAATTTTTCCGCCGCCGGCGAAAGCGAGGACCCTCGGCGGTAAACCAGGCCCAAAGAGCGGTTCACCACGGGCTCGATCAATGGAACGCTGACCAGGGTGGGATGATCATCAGCCGGCATGGCCAGGCTTGGCATCGCCGAAACCCCCAGGCCGGCCTCCACCAGGCCCAGTGAAGTCGAAAGGTGCTGGACTTCATAGAACCATTGCGGCCGCCAACTCAAGCCCGATAGAGCGTGGTCGAGCAGCATGCGGTTGCCGCTCAAACGCCCTACCCCGATAAGGCGGTAATCGCTCAATTCAGACCAGGTGACCGAACTGCGCCCTGCCAGCTCGTGATCACGCCGGCACGCCAATACAAAGGGCTCACTGACCAATGGCACGAACTCAATGTCCGGATGCTGGCCACTCATCATGTTGATACCGAAGTCGGCTTCCCCGCGCAGCACCGCTTCAAGCCCCTCATTCGCACTCAAATCCAGCAGACGGATCCGGATTTTCGGGTAGCGCTCGTTGTACAGACGGATCACTGAAGGCAGGAAATAGAACGCGGCGGTAGGGATACACGCCAGGGTTACACGGCCGATCTGGCGTTCGGCCAGTTCACGGATATTAAGAATCGACTCGTCGAAGTCATCCAGCAACCGGCGCGCCTTGGGAAGAAAGTCACGCCCGACGCTGGTAAGGCTGACTTTGCGGGTGGTGCGATCCAGCAACGCCGTGCCCAGCCCCTCTTCGAGTTTTTTTATTCGCCGGCTGAGTGCAGGTTGAGACAGATGCAAAGCATCGGCCGCTTCGTGAAAGCTACCCAATTCGGCGATTTTCACGAAAGATCGGATGTCATTCAGCTCATAGTCCATGTCCAGTCTCGTCAACCAAGGAAATTGGGAAGTTGTTTGGCGCACATTTATCATTCGCCAAACGCAATAATAACGTCAATTTTTGCATTGGAAACATTTTTCAAAGCTTGAGACTCTTGCTCACAGAGCATCAATTACCTCGATTGATCAACAAGAGTCAGTATTATGCAAAGAATCCCCTGTGTGCTGATGCGCGGTGGTACCTCCAAAGGTCCGGTTTTTCTCGACTGGGATTTGCCGTCGTCCATCGAGGCCCGCGACGAACTGCTACTCAACCTGATGGGCTCCGGTCATGAACTGGAGATCGACGGAATCGGTGGTGGCAGCCCGCAAACCAGCAAGGTTGCGATTGTCAGCCCTTCGCTGCACCCGGATGCGGACGTCGATTACTTGTTTGTCCAAGTGATGGTGTCTCAGCGCAGAGTCGACAGCGCACCCAATTGCGGCAACATGCTGTGTGCGGTTGGCCCATTCGCCATCGAACAGGGCCTGGTCAAAGCCACCCCCGGACGCACCCGCGTGCGCATTCGCAACGTCAACACCGGGACCTTCATCCATTCCCAGGTGTACACACCGGATGGCAAAGTCAGTTATGAGGGCGATACCGCCATTGATGGCGTGCCCGGTACTGCGGCGCCGGTGCAACTGACCTTCCTGGATGCAGCCGGCAGCAAGACGGGCAAGCTCTTTCCCACCGGCAACACGCAGGACGTCTTTGATGGCATTGCAGTGACCTGTATCGACATGGCGATGCCCATGGTGCTCGTCGAAGCCAGCCAACTGGGCAAGCGAGGCGATGAGAGCCCAGCGGAACTGGACGCCGATAAGGAGTTCCTGCGACGCCTGGAGACACTGCGGCTCCAGGCCGGCCTGGCCATGGGCCTGGGCGATGTCAGCGGCAAAGTGATTCCCAAGCCGGTCCTGGTCTCGCCCGCGAAAGCTGGCGGTACGATTCAGGTTCGCTATTTCATGCCGCACAACTGCCACCGCGCGCTTGCCATTACCGGCTCGATTGGTCTGGCCACCGCGTGCGTGATAGAAGGCAGCATCGTCGCGCAGATGCTTGGCGGGGTCAGCACGCCGCGTCGTGAAGCGGTGCGTATCGAACATCCAAGCGGCGGGATTGATGTCGTATTGTCCTACACCGGCAGCAATGGTGAGACAATTCAAGCGTCCGTCGTACGCACCGCGCGCAGGCTTTTCTCCGGTTACGTCTACGCCACTGAGTCACAGCGCCTCGCCGGATAATTCCGGCGGTCGTTGGCATTTTTGCATCCGCACAATTCTAAAAATGGGTGATGCCATGAAAGTTGTTAAATCGCTCTACTTCCAGATTCTCTGCGCCGTGGTGCTGGGCATTGTGGTCGGGCATTTCTGGGCTCAGCAGGCCATCGCGCTCAAGCCGTTGGGTGATGCGTTCATCAAGCTGATCAAGATGATGATTGCCCCCGTGGTGTTCTGCACCATCGTCACCGGCATCGCCGGAATGAGCGACAAACGCTCGCTCGGACGCCTGCTCAGCAAGACCATGCTGCTGTTTTTTGGCCTGACGGTGATCAGCCTGGTCATTGGCCTGGTGGCGGTATACGTGTTCCAGCCGGGCGTCGGCATGAACATTGATCCCACCCAACTGAGCACCAAAGGCTTGGCCCAGTACACCGAGTCGGCGGCAAAGCTTGGGGTTGTGGAGTTCTTCATGCACATCATCCCCGAAACCTTCGTGGGTGCCTTCAGCAAGGGGGAAGTGCTGCCGGTGCTCTTTATCGCGGTACTCTCCGGATTTGCCTTGTCATCCCTGGGCGAGCGTGGCAAGCCGGTACTCGACGTACTCGAAGCCGCTTCGCAGATGGTCTTCAAGATCTTCGCGTACCTGATGCGTTTTGCCCCGGTCGGAGCCTTCGGCGCCCTGGCGTTCACCGTGGGTCAGTACGGCATCACTTCGCTGGGTTCGCTGGCGAAGTTGATCATGACCTTGTACATCGCCTGCGGCTTCTTCGTGTTCGTGGTCCTGGGCAGCATTTGCCGTAGCAACGGCTTCAGCCTGTGGAAACTGTTGCGCTACTTTCGCGAAGAATTCCTGGTGGTGCTGGGCACGTCCTCCACGGAACCGGTCATGCCACGCATGCTGGAAAAACTCGAAGCGCTGGGCTGCAAAAAAGGCGTCGTAGGCCTGGTACTCCCCACCGGCTACTCGTTCAACCTGGACGGTACGGCCATTTACCTGTCGTTGGCGGCGATTTTCATCGCCCAGGCCTGCAACATTGACCTGAGCCTGACGCAAATCATCACCATGCTGGCGATCATGCTGCTGTCCTCCAAAGGTGCCGCCGGCGTGACGGGCAGCGGGTTCGTCGCGCTCGCCTCGACCTTGACGGTCATTCACGACATCCCGTTGGCCGGCCTGGCGCTGCTGATCGGGGTTGACCGCTTCATGTCCGAAGCGCGCGCCCTGACCAGCCTGGCCAGCAACGCCGTCGCGACGGTAGTGATTTCCCTATCTGAAAATGCCTGCCATCGCGAAACGCTGCACCGGATGCTCGACGCAAAACCCTCTGCGACGCCGGTAGAAGCCTGGGAAGACCTGAAAGTCCCCAAGCGCGTTTAACAATAACCGGGCAACGCCCCTCCCTGACTTGACCCCTCCTCCGCCAGGCGCCCTTGGCCGCCCGGCGGATCAGGGCGCGTGCGCCTCGGCGTCAGCCACTATTACGATAACAACAAGAGAATCGTCCTATGCTCGCTTTCCTTGGCCTGGCCATGGTGGTCGTATTCACCGTCCTCATCATGACGAAGCGTTTGTCGCCCATCGTCGCGCTTACCGTTGTACCTATCGTCTTCGCGGTGCTTGGCGGTTTCGGCGGCACCACCGGCAAGATGATGCTCGACGGCCTGAAAATGGTCGCCCCGTCTGCCGCCTTGCTGTTGTTTGCGATCCTGTTCTTCGGCTTGATGATCGACGCAGGCTTGTTCGACCCGCTGATCCGCAAGATCCTCAAGCGGGTCAATGGCGACCCGATGAAGATCGCGGTCGGCACTGCCCTGCTCTCGTTGCTGGTCGCACTCGACGGCGACGGCACCACGACCTACATGATCACCTGTGCGGCAATGCTGCCGCTGTATAAGCGCATCGGCATGAACCCGATGATCCTGGCGACCATTTCCATGCTGTCGCTGAGCATCATGAGCGGCATGACCCCCTGGGGCGGCCCCGCGACACGTGCTATCGCCGCGCTGGGCCTGGATGCCGGCGAATACTTCGTGCCGTTGCTGCCGACCATGATCGGCGGCGCCCTGTGGGTGATCTTCACCGCCTTCCTGCTGGGGCGCGCCGAGCGCAAGCGGATCGGCAACGTCCAACTGCAGAGCGGTGGCGGCGATTGCTATATCAACGCGATTCTTGAAGACACCCCCCACAAGCGTCCGAAACTGGCCTACGTTAACCTGGTGCTGGTCATTGCGGTGATGGCGGCCCTGGTGATGGGGTTGATGCACTCCGCGATCCTGTTCCTGATCGGCTTTGTGCTCGCGCTGATGATCAACTACCCGCAATTGGACATTCAGAAAGAACGCATCCTGGCGCATTCGGGCAATGCCATGACCGTGGTGTTGCTGGTATTCGCCGCCGGGATCTTCGCCGGGATTTTTTCCGGCACAAAGATGGTGGACGCCCTGGCGCAGACCCTCGTCGACTGGATCCCGCCATCCTGGGGCCACCTGTTTCCATTGGTGGTGGCGATCACCAGCATGCCGCTGACGTTCGTGCTGTCCAATGACGCCTACTATTTTGGCGTGGTGCCGATCCTGGCCAATGCCGCCGCGGCGTATGGCATCGACCCGGTTGAAATCGCACGCGCCTCGATCCTGGGGCAACCCGTCCACCTCATGAGCCCGCTGGTGGCCTCGACTCTGTTGCTGGTGGGCATGGTCGATCGCGATATCGGCGACTTCCAGAAGGCCACCGTCAAATGGGCAGTGCTGACCTCGCTGGTCGTCACCGCGCTGGCCTTGTTGACCGGGGCCATCAGCCTGTTCACCTGATCCACCCACAACCTCTGCTGTCTTTCAGCGCGCCTCGCTCACGGGGCGCGTGTCGCTCTGCACCCCAAATAACAACAAAGAGTCATTTGCCATGAACCATGTGTATGCCCATCGGGCGTTGTTTTGCGCGTTTGCCCTGGTACCGGTCGCAAGTGCGAACGCCGAAGGTTTTATTGACGACAGCAAACTCAAGCTGCAACTGCGCAATGTGTATTTCAACGAGAACTTTCGCGACGAGCACGGCTTGAGTGCGCGAGCCGCCAGAACGGCAAAAAGCGAGCGTACCGAGTGGGCCCAGGGATTTCTGCTGGACTATCAGTCCGGATTCACGCCGGGCACCCTTGGCTTTGGTGTGGACGCCCTGGGGCTCTATGGCGTAAAGCTCGATTCGGGGCGCGGTCGCAGTGGCACCGGGCTCATGCCGGTGCATGACGATGGGCAGGCAGCCGACGAGTTCGCCAGCGCCGGCGCTACCGCGAAGGCCAGGTTCGCCAAAACCACCGTCAAGTACGGCACCTTGCTGCCCAAGACGCCGGTACTGATTTACAACGATGCACGCTTGTTGCCCCAGACCTACCAGGGCACCCAGGTCAGCAGCACCGACATCGACAACCTGACCGTCACCGGCGGGCACCTGGACCGCTTCAAGTTACGCGACTCCACCAACAGCGTGCCGATCGTGCCCGATGGCTACAGCGGGGAAAAATCGGGGGATTTCAACTACGCGGGGGCTGAGTACAAATGGGGCAAAAACCTTCGCTTGAGTTATTTCTATGGAGAGCTCGAGAACTTCTACCGACAGAATTTCGCCGGTATCCAGCACGACCTGCCACTGGCCGGTGGGGTGCTGACCAGCGACCTGCGCTACTTCAACAGTGTCGATAGCGGCTCTGCCTACGCAGGCAAAATCGACAACGACATGTTCAGCGGCCAGCTGTCCTACGTGATCGCAGGCCATACCGTCGGCGGCGGCTACCAGACCCTTCGCGGAGATGCCGGTCTGCCCTACATCAGCGGCGCCACCGTCTACTCGTTCAGCAACGCCGGCATCGGCAAATTCATCGAGGAGGACGAGAAGACCTGGATGCTCAACTACGGCTACAACTTCGCCGCCGTCGGCGTGCCCGGCCTGACCTTTTCAACGCGCTACCTGAGCGGCAATGACGGTAAGTCCGCAACCACCGTCAAGGAATGGGAGCGTGATACCGAGTTGGCCTACGTGGTGCAGGCCGGCACGTTCAAGGGGCTGGGGGTGCGCATGCGCAACTATGTCTATCGCTCTGAATTCTCCCGGGGCCGCGACAGCAACCGCCTTTACCTCACCTATGACATTGCCCTCTGGTAAGTCGACGATTGCGGCCCTTGCGGCCGCTTTCCTTAAGGTTCAGGTGAGGACATCCGAACATGCTGTTCAAGAACAAAGCGCTGATCCTGGTGCTGTTGTTTACGGTGCTGGCACTGAGCACTGGCGCCAACCTGCTGGCAAGCGCAGAGCAGGAATATTCGGGGCCCTGATCAATTAGGTATAAAGGTTGTTCAGATTGAAAATGATGGCCTATTGGCACTTCTTGAAGGCGCACAGGTCAACAGTTCATCACTACCCACGTTAGTACGTCATCATGCACAGCTGGAAGAAAATATCGCTGACCGAGGGTCTGGAGCGGAGCCTGCCAGGGCACAAGGTCGATTGCGTTCTGATCAATGGCTGGACTGCTACCGTCTTTGTCAGGTCGCCAGAAACTGAATCAATGTTTTGCACCACGGGTATCAACCTGGCCAAGCTTGCAGACCGCTCGAGCGTGCAGCAGCTTGCGGACGAGATAACGTTTGAGATTGACATGTCCAGGAACAGGAGCGCCGGCTAGCGCTCCCCCTGCTTGATCATTCAATTTCGCTGCAACAGCGTGTTAGGCGCGACGCCGAACGCTTTGCGGAACGCATGGCTGAAATGGGAGAAGTCAGAAAACCCGAAGTCCAGTGCGGCTTGCGAGATACTGCGCACCTGGCCGCGCTCGATCGCTTCACGGCTGGCATTCAGGCGTTCCCTCCAGATTTCTGCGGCGGGGGTTTTCTGGTGCCGCGCGAAGGCGCGCGTGACGGTGCGGGTCGACACATTGTGGGCTTGGGCGATGACCTCAATCGACAGGTCCGGCTCGGCCAGATGCCGTTGGATGTACTGCATGATGCGGCCGTAAAGATCCAGTTCCTGGTGAGTGGCCTTCAGGTCCTGGAGTTCCAGGCTGATCACCAGAAGGTCGAGCAACGCCCCTGAATAGCGACTGGAGATGTGCTGATCCTGTAAGGATGCCGGCGTAATCGCTGCTTGGCGCAGCATTTCCCGCAAGGGAATCACGCCAGGCCGCCGATCATCCAGGACCATCGCGGTGTGCTCCGCAATACGCGGCAGGCGTTCGGTCAGCAATGCCCGCGGAATACGCACCAGGTGGTTTTCGGTACCACCGAGGCTGAATCGGAACGGTTGCGTTGCGTCATAAAGAAACAAATTGCCCGTTGCCAGGCTGGCTTTTCTTCCGCTCTGTTCGATCTGTCCATAACCGTTTCGGGCAAACCCCAACCATAGATCGTCGGCCGGACCGCTGCGCAGATGCTGCTCGGAACGCTCCCAGTAATGCAGGGGCGATGACAGGGAACAGAGATCGAGAGCGCCCACGGAATTGACCGCAAGAACGCCATCGAAACTGCTCTGGGACAGGGGTTTGCTATCGGCCGCCAGGCAATGGCGACAGACCACTTCTTTCCAGTAATCAAATCGACGTGGTGCAGCAACGGCAAGGGTCGAATACTGAGTGCTTGGATTCATGGCACTGACCTCGGTACAGCTATGCAGTATGAACTCGAAAAGGTGTTACCGGCTTTTCAGCGCTAGCAATTAACAGGCCAGGCACATTGACGCTCGCCCTCACGTACGCCTATCGGTTTCCTGCACTCAAGCGTGGCTTTCAACGCCCTCGTCGTCCCCAATAAGAGGCACAGAGGCCTGAGCTTTCGACACGGGCGCACCAACGCCGATCACCCGTGGAGTCCCCTCCGGCGTTGTCTCTTCCAACCAAACGGTTGTCTCGACGAACCAAGCGCCGCCTTGCCGTCACGCCTAATTTCCACCTCACAGCAGCTCACCCCCCCCCCCACTGATGAGGCACGCCATGCATCGACACTGTTCACACCCTTCGGCTGATGCCTCCTGGCTCTTGCAGAGGCGCGACCTCGTGCCTGAAGAGTCGGCTTATTGGTTGATTGAGTGGGGGGCCATGAAGCTGCTGCGCCGACGACAGACCGCCAAGCGCGACCCGTCGCCCCAGCACTGATGCCCACCCGCAGACCTGAACGAAAATAACGAGGAGCGCAACATGGAATCTGCAATCGACACACATCTCAAATGCCCACGCACCCTGTCTCGCCGTGTGCCCGAAGAGTACCAGCCCCCCTTTGCCATGTGGGTTGCACGCGCCGACGAGCAATTGGAACAGGTGGTGATGGCTTACTTCGGCGTGCAGTACCGAGGGGAAGCGCAGCGCGAAGCCGCGCTCCAGGCCATGCGTCACATCGTTGGCAGCTTCAGCCTCGTCGATGGCCCGCAGAACCATGACGTGACCCACCACACCGACAACAGCGGCTTCGATAACCTGATGGTGGTCGGCTACTGGAAAGACCCGGCAGCTCACTGCCGCTGGTTACGCTGCGCACCGGTCAACGACTGGTGGGCCTCCCAGGATCGCCTCGACGACGGGCTGGGCTATTTTCGTGAAATCAGCGCACCGCGCGCGGAGCAGTTCGAGACGCTGTACGCCTTCCAGGACAATCTGCCCGGTGTCGGCGCAGTCATGGACAAGACCAGCGGCGAAATCGAAGAGCACGGTTACTGGGGCTCGATGCGCGACCGCTTTCCGATCTCCCAGACCGACTGGATGAAGCCTACCAGTGAGCTGCAAGTGATCAGCGGTGATCCTGCCAGGGGCGGACGGGTGGTGGTGCTGGGGCATGACAACCTCACGCTGATTCGTTCCGGCCAGGATTGGGCGGACGCCGAGGCGGATGAGCGCGCGCTGTACCTCGACGAAATTCTGCCAACCTTGCAGGACGGCATGGACTTCCTGCGTGACAACGGCCAGCCGTTGGGCTGCTACAGCAATCGGTTCGTGCGCAATATCGACCTGGACGGCAACTTTCTCGATATCAGCTACAACATCGGCCACTGGCGCTCGGTGGAAAAACTCGAGCGCTGGGCCGAATCCCACCCGACCCACCTGCGTATTTTCGTGACGTTCTTCCGCGTGGCCGCCGGTTTGAAAAAGTTGCGGCTGTACCACGAAGTGTCAGTGTCAGACGCCAACAGCCAGATCTTCGAGTACATCAACTGCCATCCGCACACCGGAATGCTGCGCGATGCCGCCGCCGCACAAGGAGAACGGCCATGAAAGTGAGTCGACTCGTGCTGGTGCTGGGGATGTTGCCATTTGCCAAAAGCCAGGCCCTTGAAGTCGCGCCGGGGGATTTCGAGCCGCTGCCCGCCGGGGCCGATGCGGTGCTGTTTTACTACCAGCACACCGACCGGTCCGAGCTGTATCAGAACGGCCATCGAACCTCGGACAACGCCAAGCTCAGCTCCGACGTAGGGATCCTGCGTTACATCCATGCCGTAGGCCTCGGCGAAAACCTTTCATGGGAACCGCAGATATTGCTGCCGTTCGGCTACATGAACGCCGCTGGCGATGTCGGCGCACTGGGCGATGCCCACGGAGTGGGCGACCCGATTCTCACCGCCCCGCTCAAGTGGACACTGCCCACCGCCAACAAAGATGTATTTGCCCTGGCCCCCTACCTGTACATCCCCGTGGGCAGCTACGACAAAAACGATGCCTTGAACCTGGGCGAGAATCGCTGGCGGGCGACGCTACAAGCAGCCTATATCCACCACTTCTCAGCGCAGTGGGCATTGGACACCGTAGCAGACGTGTCCTGGGTTTCGACCAATCACGACTACGGCGCCAGCAGCGCAAAACTCGAAGAAAACACGCGCTACGAGTACCAGGCCGCCGTGCGCTACAACTGGACCCCAAGCACCACGTTCGCCCTCGGCGGAGGCTATGTCACCGGGGCCGCAACCAGCGTCGACGGCGTTGACCAGCACGATGGCGTATCGACGTCCTATGCACGTTTCACGGTCACGCACTTTATCGATCCAACCTTGCAGGTCCAGGCGCAGCTCGGCAGGGATATCGAGGTGGAGCAAGGCTTCAGGGAAGGTGCACGCCTGAATCTGCGCGTCTTGAAAGTGTTCTGAGTGGCGCTGTCCTTTTCAGCCAAATGCGTGTCCTGCTCAACCATGCGAACACAGTGATAGAGGCCTAATTTGGTGTCCATTGCTACCCGGACTGAATCGATAAAAAGACAGGAAAATCATGGCCATTACTCGTCCCACGCTTGATCAGCTGTTAGCCATTGCGGCCCAGTTGAACATGCAACTGACCCACGAACAGGCGGCGTCCTACCTGGACCTGATGCAACCGAGTTTCGATGCATACGACCTGGTCGACGAACTGTGTGATTTCGTTCCGCCGATACGTTACGAGCGCAGCTCAGGCTATCGTCCCTCGGCCAAGGAAAACCCGCTCAACGCGTGGTACTACCGGACTGAAGTAAATGGCGCCCGTAGCGGCCTGCTGGCCGGTAAAACCGTCGCGCTCAAAGACAACATCGCCCTGGCCGGCGTCCCGATGATGAACGGCGCCGCACCGCTGGAAGGGTTTGTGCCGGGCTTCGATGCCACCGTGGTCACGCGTTTGCTCGATGCCGGCGCGACCATCCTCGGCAAAGCCACTTGCGAGCACTACTGTCTGTCGGGCGGCAGCCATACCTCTGACCCAGCCCCGGTACACAACCCCCATCGCCACGGGTATGCCGCCGGCGGGTCTTCATCGGGCAGCGCGGCATTGGTCGCCACTGGTGAAGTCGACATCGCCGTGGGCGGCGATCAAGGCGGCTCCATCCGCATCCCGTCGGCCTTCTGCGGCACCTACGGCATGAAACCCACCCATGGCCTGGTGCCCTACACCGGCATCATGGCGATTGAAGCGACGATCGATCATGTCGGCCCCATTTCCGCCAACGTGCACGACAACGCGCTGATGCTGCAGGCCATGGCCGGTTCCGATGGCCTCGACCCACGCCAGGCGGCGCCCCAGGTCGATGACTATTGCAGTTACCTGGCGCGGGGCGTGAGCGGGCTCAGAATCGGCGTGTTGCAGGAAGGGTTCGCGCTGGCCAATCAGGACCCGCGCGTGGCGGACAAGGTGCGCGACGCTATCGCCCGTCTCGAAGCGTTGGGCGCCCATGTCGAGCCGGTGTCCGTTCCCGAACACAACCTGGCAGGTTCGTTGTGGCATCCCATCGGTTGCGAAGGCTTGACCATGCAGATGATGCACGGCAACGGCGCGGGCTTTAACTGGAAAGGCCTGTACGACGTCGGCCTGCTGGACAAACAGGCCGGTTGGCGCGACCAGGCGGACCAGTTATCCGCGTCGCTCAAGCTGTGCATGTTCGTCGGCCAGTACGGCCTGACCCACTACAACGGGCGGTATTACGCCAAGGCACAGAACCTCGCCCGCTTCGCCCGGCAAGGCTATGACAAGGCCTTGCAGAGCTATGACCTGCTGGTGATGCCGACCACGCCCATCACCGCCCAGCCCCACCCGCCAGCGGGCTGTTCGATCACTGAATACGTGGCGCGCGCCCTGGAAATGATCGGCAATACCGCGCCACAAGACATCACCGGGCATCCGGCCATGTCGATTCCCTGCGGCCTGGTGGACGGGCTGCCCGTCGGGCTGATGCTGGTCGCCAGGCACTACGGCGAAGGCACGATCTACCAGGCCGCGGCGGCGTTCGAAGCCACGGTGGACTGGCGCACGCTCTGAGCGCCCAACCTGGAAAACAATAAGAAACACCGGCACGTTTCAACCACTCCACAACCGCGTTGACTGATAGGAGATACCCCATGAGTCCATCCAATTCCACGCCTGCGGGCACTTCAACCCCAGGTGAACGGGCCTGGGCATTGTTTCAAGTCCTCAAGAGCAAGGACCTTATCCCGGAGGGCTACGTCGAGCAGCTAACGCAATTGATGGAGCACGGCTGGAGCCCGGAGAACGGCGCCCGTGTGGTCGCCAAGGCCTGGGTCGATCCGCAATTCCGGGCGCTGTTGCTCAAGGACGGCACCGCTGCGTGTGCCCAGTTCGGCTATACCGGACCGCAGGGCGAATACATCGTCGCGCTGGAAGACACGCCGCAGGTGAAGAACGTCATTGTCTGCAGCTTGTGCTCCTGCACCAACTGGCCGGTGCTCGGCCTGCCGCCCGAGTGGTACAAGGGCTTCGAGTTCCGTGCACGCCTGGTCCGGGAGGGGCGCACGGTGCTGCAAGAACTGGGGACGGAGCTGCCAACCGACGTGGTGGTCAAGGTCTGGGATACCAGCGCCGAGACCCGCTACCTGGTGTTGCCGGTAAGGCCTGAAGGTTCCGAGCACATGAGTGAGGCGCAGCTTCAGGCACTCGTGACCAAAGACGTGCTGATCGGCGTCGCCCTGCCCCGCGTTGGCTGAGAAAAACCACGCATCATCGTTCAACTCCCGGAGTTTCTATTATGGATGGCTTTCACGATCTCGGCGGTTTCCAAGGCTTTGGCAAAGTCCCTCACACCATCAATAGCCTGGACTACAAACAGGTATTCAAGCAGGACTGGGAGCACCTGGCCTACAGCTTGATGTTCGTCGGGGCCGATCATTTGAAGAAGTTCAGCGTGGACGAAGTGCGTCATGCCGTCGAACGCCTGGACGTTCGCCAACATGTCGGCACCCAGTACTACGAACGCTACGTCATCGCGACCGCCACCCTGCTGGTCGAAACGGGCGTCATCACCCAGGCGGAGCTCGACCAGGCCTTGGGTTCTCACTTCAAGCTGGCAAACCCGGCACAGGCTGGAGGTCGTGCGGCGATTACCGGTCGAGCGCCGTTTGAGGTCGGTGACCGCGTGGTCGTGCGCGACGAGTACGTGGCCGGGCATATCCGCATGCCGGCCTATGTGCGTGGCAAGCAAGGCGTGGTGTTGCATCGCACGTCGGAAAAATGGCCGTTCCCGGACGCGATCGGCCATGGCGATACAAGCGCGGCGCATCAGCCGACCTACCATGTGGAGTTTGCCGTGAAAGATCTGTGGGGCGATGCGGCAGACGACGGCTTCGTGGTGGTCGATCTGTTCGAAAGCTACCTGGACCGCGTCGATGCCCCTCGAGCGGTGAACGTATGATGGACGGCACCCAGGCGGGCCGACTGCCGGTAACGGTGCTTTCCGGCTTCCTCGGTGCCGGCAAGACCACCCTGCTCAACCATATCCTGCGCAATCGCGAAGGCCTGAGGGTGGCGGTCATCGTCAATGATATGAGCGAGGTCAATATCGATGCCGCCGAGGTGCAGCGCGACGTGTCGCTGCACCGTGGTCGCGATGAGCTGATCGAAATGAGCAACGGCTGCATTTGCTGCACGCTGCGCGCCGATCTGCTCGAACAGATCAGTGCCCTGGCGCGTCAGCAGCGTTTCGATTACCTGCTCATCGAATCCACGGGCATCTCGGAGCCAATGCCGGTCGCCGAGACGTTCGCCTTCCTTGACGCTGAAGGCTTCAGCCTCAGCGAACTGGCACGGCTCGACACCCTGGTGACGGTGGTCGATGGCAGCCGTTTCCAGGCATTGCTCGCGTCACCGGACACCGTGGCCCGCGACGATACACAGGAGAACACCCCTGCGCGTCCTCTGGCGGACCTGCTGATCGAGCAGGTGGAGTACGCCAACGTCATTCTCGTCAACAAACGGGACCTGATCGACGAGCCGGGTTATCAGGCTGTGCGGGCGATTCTCACAGGCCTTAATCCGACTGCCCGGATCATGCCAATGGCCCACGGCCAGGTCGAGTTGACCCGCCTCCTCGACACCCATCTGTTTGACTTGCCCAGCCTTGCGGCGTCGCCGGGCTGGATGAGGAAAATGGAGGTTGAAGACGCTCCGGCCTCCGAGTCGGACACCTACGGCGTGACGTCCTGGGTATACCGCGAACGCGCGCCCTTCCATCCACAACGCTTGCTCGATTTCCTCCAACGGCCCTGGAGCAACGGCCGCCTGTTACGCAGCAAAGGGTATTTCTGGCTGGCCAGCCGACACTTGGAAACCGGCCTGCTGGCGCAGAGCGGCGCGCAGTTCCAGTGGGACTACGTCGGGCACTGGTGGAACTTCATCGAGCAGTCGCAGTGGCCCCGGGATGAATACCGGTTGCAGAGCATCATGGCCAAGTGGGACAGCATCGTCGGCGACTGTCGGCAGGAGTGGGTGTTCATCGGCCAGGATCTCGACACCCATGCTTTACAGCGTGAACTCGACCACTGCCTGCTCAGTGCCGAGGAAATCGCCGCCGGGCCGTCGGCCTGGCGAGCCCTGCCGGGGGCGGCTGCCTTTGACGCACAGGCCCTGTCGGCCGCCTTGCAGGCTGGGGCAACCTCCCCCCCGCACCATGGGCGTGGGCAAAGCACCTAATCCAACAATTACAATCAGGTACGTTATGCGCGATTACGACTCAGCAGTGAACTCCTTCGATTTTTTACGCCTGGCCGCGCAGGATTTGCAGGGCGAGCTGAATGCCTTGAATGCCTGCGTCGAATGCTGCGACCGCCACGCCGACGCAAATGCCGTGGCGTTGTATTGCGAAACGCGGGATGGCCGTGCCACGCATTACCGCTTCAGCGAACTGCAGGCCCACGCTGCGCGCTTCGGCAATTTTCTGCGGGAACAGGGAGTCAAGCCCGGAGAGCGTGTCGCGGGTCTGATGCCACGCACGGTTGAACTGTTGATCGCCATCTTGGGCACCTGGCGTATCGGCGCGGTCTACCAGCCGCTTTTTACCGCATTCGGTCCCAAGGCGATCGAGCAGCGATTGGGCTGCTCCAAGGCACGCTGGATCGTGACCGACGCGCACAACCGTTCCAAGCTGGATGACATCCCGGACTGCCCAGGCATCCTGGTGACCGGCGACCATGCACGGGCCCCAGGCGATTACGATTTCTGGAGTGCACTGGGTCATCAACACACCGAATGCGCACCCGAGTTGCTGGATGCCAGTGCGCCTTTTCTGCTGATGTGCACCTCGGGCACCACCGGGCCGGCCAAACCGCTGGAAGTGCCTTTAAGCGCCCTCCTGGCCTTCAAGGGCTATATGCGTGATGCAATCGACCTGCGTGAGGACGAGCCATTCTGGAACCTCGCCGACCCTGGCTGGGCGTATGGCCTGTACTACGCGGTGACCGGTCCATTGGCATGTGGCCATGCCACATTGTTTTATGACGGGCCGTTTTCGGTGGAGAGTACCTGCCGGATCATCGCCAAATACGGCATCCGCAACCTGGCCGGCTCGCCGACAGCCTATCGCCTGCTGATCGCGGCAGGAGCCGAGTTCGCCGACGCCGTGCGCGGCCATCTGCGTATCGTCAGCAGCGCCGGCGAGCCGCTCAACCCGCAAGTCATCCGTTGGTTTGCCGAACAGCTCGGCGTGGTCATCCACGACCATTACGGCCAGACCGAAATCGGCATGGTGCTGTGCAATCATCATAGGCTACGCCACCCGGTACGTGAGGGCTCGGCCGGCTATGCGGTGCCGGGATACCGGATTGTCGTGCTGGATGACGCCCACCAGGAATTGCCGACTGGCCAGCCTGGCGTGCTGGCGGTGGACCGCGAGCGTTCGCCGCAGTGCTGGTTCAACGGCTACTTCGCGATGCCGACCAACGCCTTCGTCAGCCGCTATTACTTGAGCGGCGATATCGTGGAGTTGAATGACGCCGGCAGCATCAGCTTCGTCGGCCGTAACGACGACGTGATCACCACCTCGGGCTATCGCGTCGGGCCTTTCGATGTCGAGAGCGCGTTGATCGAACACCCGGCGGTGGTCGAGGCCGCGGTGATCGGCAAACCCGACCCGCAGCGCACCGAACTGATCAAGGCGTTTATCGTATTGCATGGCCAGTATTCGCCCAGCGCCGAATTGGCGGAAGTCCTGCGCCTGCACGTGCGAGAGCGCCTGGCTGCACATGCTTACCCGCGGGAAATCGAATTCGTCGAACAAGTACCCAAGACACCGAGTGGAAAGTTGCAGCGGTTTATTTTGCGCAACCAGGAAATAGCCAAACAGCAGGCACTCGACACATGACTCAGGGGCGGATGGTTCCTGTGCTGAGCCGGCCGGCGTTTCAGCGCAGGGCCGTGTCCAGGCCCCCATCCTTGATGACAGCTGTGGCGCGCCCTTTCGCTCCCTAAGCCAACTGGGTCGCAAACCTGCCCACGGCGTCGACTACTTGCTTGGCACCGTCCTGGATTTCAACAATCACCTGGCCTGCCTGAGTGGCAAGTTCCAGGCCTTGCTCGGCTTGGGACTTGCTGTTGGCCATCTCAGCGACGGTCTCATCGACCAACTTCTGATTCTGCAAGACAACCGACGCGATTTCTTCAGTCGCCGTGCTGGTTCTGCCCGCCAATTGTCGAACCTCATCAGCCACAACGGCAAATCCTCGACCTTGTTCACCTGCGCGAGCCGCTTCAATCGCAGCATTCAAAGCAAGAAGATTGGTTTGCTGCGCGATGCTGCTGATCGTCTGAATAATCGAGCTGATCAACAATGACTGTTTGCCCAGCGCTTCTACTCCCCCGGAGGCCGCCTGCATATCAACGGCGATCTTACGCATGGTATGCATCGTATCGTTGACGACGACTGCGCCTCGTTGAGCGCTGACATCCGTTTGCTGAGAAATTTCAAATGCCGTCTGGGCGGCCCCGCTTACTTCTTGCTCACGGGCCACTTGATCGGTCACTACCGTGGCGAACTTCACCACTTTGCAAAGATTGCCTTCGGTGTCGTAAACCGGGTTGTAGGTCGCTTCCAGCCACACCGTTTGGCCGCGACTGTCTATACGTTCGAACCGGCCGGCAACAAATTCACCTCTGTTCAGCTTTGCCCAGAAGTCCTTGTACGCCTGGGACGAAGTCAGCTCCGGTTTACAGAAAACACGGTGATGGCTCCCTTTTGCCTGTCCCAGGTTGTAGCCCATGGCTTGTAGAAACTGATCATTCGCCATCAGTACATGCCCGGAGAGATCAAACTCGATCACCGCAGTAGAACGTAATAACGCCTCAATGAACGACGCATTTTCCGAGGCTTTTTCCACTCGGGAGGTAATGTTCGTCGCGTAGCACGTGACATGACTCAACTGGCCGCTCGCGTCCATGATTGGCTGCCAATGT
The DNA here is from genome assembly GCF_900115535.1 of Pseudomonas sp. NFPP28. Lineage (NCBI taxonomy): Bacteria > Pseudomonadati > Pseudomonadota > Gammaproteobacteria > Pseudomonadales > Pseudomonadaceae > Pseudomonas > Pseudomonas sp. NFPP28. Next base: position 548,284 of record NZ_FOWT01000002.1, read on the forward strand.
GCATGAATCCACACCAACGAACCATTGGCATGAAGGTATCTGTAATCGTCGCTGATTGACTTACCCGCGGCCACCGCCGCTCGAAAGTTATGAAAGCACGGCAGTTTGGAGACATACGAGGGAACAATCTCGGCCATGGCGCGACCGACAAGCTGATCCGGAGCGTAGCCCAGCGTATTTCCAAAGTTTTCGTTGCAGGCCGTGATGTTAAACGACGAGTCGATACTCAACGTCAGCATTTCACGGTTCAGGCCATCACGCAGTTGGCGAAGCTCTAACAGTTCACTGGTCTGAGATTGAAGCTGTTTCTTAAGGCTTGCATTGAACATAGGACATCGCCTCTTGGGTCATACCTATCGTATCGGCGTCTCATGGCGCAAATTGAGGGCATGACCAAGAACTATCAGCGGGACCCATGGGGAAATCATCTGGTCCGAGGCAGTTCCGGATCTGAACATCAGCGAAATCAACGAGAAGTTTTGTGCAGGCACAAAAAAGCCGATCTATCTGATCGGCTTAAGAGTCTGATTTTACTCAGGAATAATGGTCGGGACGGAGTGATTCGAACACTCGACCCCTAGCACCCCATGCTAGTGCGCTACCGGACTGCGCTACGCCCCGACTAGGCGTGTTACTGGGTTTGCTTCTTGACGAAGCGAACCGGAATATACCGCAAGCTTTTGAAATGTGGAAGTATTTTAAAAGCCGGAATTACTTTTTCAGAACCACCAGCACATCTTCGAGTTCGGCAATCATCTGGCGGATCATTTGTTTGTATTGGGTGGTGTCGTCTTTGGCTTCATCACCGGACATACGCTGACGCGCGCCGCTGATGGTGAACCCCTGATCGTAGAGCAACGCTCGGATCTGTCGGATCATCAGCACATCCTGGCGCTGATAATACCGACGGTTCCCGGTGCGTTTGACGGGGTTGAGCTGAGGAAACTCCTGCTCCCAATAGCGCAGCACGTGCGGCTTTACCGCACAAAGCTCGCTGACTTCACCAATGGTGAAGTAGCGTTTGCCTGGGATGACGGGTAGCTCGTCGTTATGACTTGGTTCCAGCATAAGCCTCAACTCGGGCCTTCAACTTCTGCCCTGGACGAAAGGTGACCACACGGCGAGCCGTGATCGGGATTTCTTCTCCCGTTTTTGGATTGCGGCCAGGCCGCTGGCGTTTGTCCCGCAGGTCAAAATTGCCGAAACCGGACAATTTGACCTGTTCGTTGTCTTCCAGAGCGTGTCTGATCTCTTCAAAAAACAGCTCGACCAATTCCTTGGCCTCGCGCTTGTTCAGACCCAACTCTTCGTACAGACGTTCCGCCATCTCAGCTTTCGTCAAAGCCCCCATACGTCACTTCCTTAACGTGGCGTTCAACCTTTGTTCGAGCGAGGTGAGGATATTTTGTGTCGTGGCATTCACCTCATCGTCATTAAGAGTGCGCGATGGATGCTGCCAGGTCAAGCCAACTGCAAGGCTTTTTCTATGCGGATCAATACCTTTACCCTGATAGACGTCAAATAGCCTGAGGTCTGTCAGCCATTCCCCTGCATTTTCACGGATTACATCCAGAACGGCAGTGGCAGCCACGTCACGGTCGGCAATCAGCGCCAGGTCACGGCGCACTTCAGGGAAGCGCGACAGCTCGCTGAATTTAGGCATTTTGCCCGAAGCCACTTCAGCCAGGACCAGTTCGAACACAAACACCGGACGATCAAGGCCGAGGGTTTTCGACAGTTCAGGGTGAAGGGCACCGACGAAACCTACCAAACGCCCTTCGCGCTCGATGCGTGCTGTCTGGCCTGGGTGCAACGCCGGATGGCTGCCTGGTACGAAGGTGAAGGCGTCCAGTGCACCGGCAAAGCCCAGCACCGCTTCCACGTCAGCCTTGACGTCGAAGAAGTCCACGGCATCGCGGCCCTGCGCCCAACCTTCCGGCAGGCGGCTACCGCACACCACGCCAGCCAGCATTGGCTCTTGCTTCAGGCCATCGAGCTGGCCAACGAAACGCAGGCCGCTCTCAAACATGCGCACGCGGTCTTGCTGACGGTTCAGGTTATGGGAAAGTGCTTTCACCAGGCCTGGCCACAGGGACGAACGCATGGCCGCCATGTCGTTGGAGATCGGGTTCGCCAACAACAGCGGCTCGACGCCAGGGTTGAACAGTTCGAACTGCTTGGGATCGATGAAACTGTAGGTCACCGCTTCCTGGTAGCCACGGGCAACCAGCAGGCGACGCAGCTCAGACAGGTGCGCACGCGCCTCGGCCTTGGGTTGCGGCGCCAGGCGCGCTTGCGGGTAACGAACCGGCAGGCGGTTATAGCCGTAGAGGCGGGCCAGCTCTTCGATCAGGTCGACTTCCAGGCTGATATCGAAGCGATGGCTTGGTACTTCAACGCTCCACTGCCCTTCCCCACCGGCGGAAATGCCCAGGCCGAGGGCGGACAACAGTTGCTCGATTTCAGCCGGTTCGATCACCAGGCCAAGCATCTGCTCAACACTTTTGGCACGCAGGGTGATCGGCGCAACCGATGGCAGGAACTGCTTGTTGACGGTTTCGGTGATCGGGCCGGCTTCGCCGCCAGTGATTTCCAGCAGCAGGCCAGTGGCGCGCTCCATGGCTTCACGGGCGAGGTTCCAGTCCACGCCGCGCTCATAGCGGTGCGACGCGTCGGTGTGCAGGCCATAGGAACGGGCCTTGCCGGCGATAGCGATCTGGTCGAAGAATGCGCTTTCGAGGAATACGTCGCGAGTGGTAGCGGATACGCCGCTGTGCTCGCCACCCATCACGCCGGCAATCGCCAGGGCGCGGGAGTGGTCGGCGATAACCAGGGTGTCTGCGCGAAGGTTGACTTCCTGACCATCGAGCAGCACCAGCTTCTCGCCGTCTTCCGCCATGCGCACACGGATGCCGCCGTTGATTTCGGCAAGGTCGAACGCGTGCAGCGGTTGCCCCAGCTCCAGCATCACGTAGTTGGTGATGTCGACGGCAGCGTCGATGCTGCGCACGTCAGCGCGGCGCAGGCGTTCAACCATCCACAGCGGGGTGGGCTTGGACAGGTCGACGTTGCGGATCACCCGGCCCAGGTAACGTGGGCAGGCGTTGGGGGCCAGCACGTCGATCGGACGTACTTCGTCGTGCACAGCGAGTACAGCTGCAACGACCGGACGAGTGACCGGGGCGCTGTACAAAGCGCCCACTTCACGCGCCAGGCCAGCCAGGGACAGGCAGTCGCCACGGTTCGGGGTCAGGTCGACCTCGATGCTGGCGTCTTCCAGTTCCAGGTAAACGCGGATGTCCTGGCCCACGGGCGCGTCGGCCGGCAGTTCCATCAGGCCATCATTGCCCTCGCCGACCTGCAGCTCCGCCTGGGAACACAGCATGCCGTTGGATTCAACGCCACGCAGCTTGGCCTTCTTGATCTTGAAGTCGCCCGGCAACTCGGCACCGATCATGGCGAACGGGATCTTCAGGCCCGCGCGCACATTGGGCGCTCCGCACACGACCTGGAAGGTTTCCGCGCCATTGCTCACTTGGCATACGCGCAATTTGTCAGCGTCGGGATGCTGCTCGGTGCTCAGCACCTCGCCTACCACCACGCCACTGAAAACACCGGCGGCCGGCGTAACGCTATCGACCTCAAGACCGGCCATCGACAGACGCGCAACCAGCTCGTCGCGACTAACCTGCGGGCTTACCCAGCCACGCAGCCATTGTTCACTGAATTTCATCCTGCTCTCCTAAAGATTCGTTACGACTAGCGAAATTGCGCGAGGAACCGCAAGTCGTTGTCGAAGAACAGACGCAAGTCGTTCACGCCGTAACGCAGCATGGCCAGACGCTCTACACCCATGCCGAAGGCAAAGCCCGAGAATTCTTCCGGATCGATACCGGACATGCGCAGCACGTTGGGGTGAACCATGCCGCAGCCCATCACTTCCAGCCAGCCGGTCTGTTTGCAGACGCGGCAGCCTTTACCACTGCACATCACGCATTCCATATCGACTTCAGCGGACGGCTCGGTGAACGGGAAGAACGATGGACGGAAACGTACCGCCAGCTCCTTCTCGAAGAACACCCGCAGGAATTCTTCGATGGTGCCCTTGAGGTCGGCGAAGTTGATATCGCGATCAACCAGCAGGCCTTCGACCTGGTGAAACATCGGCGAGTGGGTGATATCGGAGTCGCTGCGGTATACACGGCCTGGGCAGACGATGCGGATCGGCGGCTTGTTCGCTTCCATGGTGCGGACCTGTACCGGCGAGGTATGGGTGCGCAACAACATGTTCGCGTTGAAATAGAAGGTGTCGTGCATCGACCGGGCCGGGTGGTGGCCTGGGATGTTGAGCGCCTCGAAGTTGTGATAATCGTCTTCGACCTCAGGGCCTTCGGCGATGCCGTAGCCGATATGGGTGAAGAACTGTTCGATACGTTCCAGAGTCCGGGTGATCGGATGCAGACCGCCCGAGGCCTGACCACGGCCAGGCAGGGTTACGTCAATGGACTCGGCGGCGAGCTTGGCCGCAAGATCGGCCTCCTCGAGCGACGCCTTGCGCGCATTGAGCACCTCTGTGACACGCTCCTTGGCGACGTTGATCAGCGCACCGACTTGCGGGCGCTCTTCAGCCGGCAAATTCCCCAGGGTCTTCATCACCTGAGTCAATTCACCTTTTTTGCCAAGGTAGTGAACCCGGATTTGCTCCAGGGCATTTACATCTTCAGCGCTTTGCACAGCCTCAAGGGCTTGAGCGACGAGCGCGTCCAGGTTTTCCATGTACAGACTCCAGATACAAAATAGGGGAAGAGCTTGAAGGCTCTTCCCCTATTTATGACGTTTAACACCTTGGGCTACAGCGTAACCCAGGGTGACTGTCGGGGGTACTTAAGCCAAGGTGGCTTTAGCTTTCTCGACAATCGCAGCAAACGCCGCTTTTTCGTTCACTGCCAGATCAGCCAGAACCTTACGGTCGATCTCGATGGACGCTTTTTTCAGGCCAGCGATGAAACGGCTGTAGGACAGACCGTTAACACGTGCACCAGCGTTGATACGAGCGATCCACAGAGCGCGGAACTGACGTTTTTTCTGACGACGGTCACGGTAGGCGTATTGGCCTGCCTTGATTACCGCTTGCTTGGCAACACGGAATACGCGTGAACGCGCGCCGTAGTAGCCTTTAGCAAGTTTCAGAATTTTTTTGTGACGCTTACGGGCAATGACGCCACGCTTTACACGAGCCATGAGTTACTTCCTCTATTCTTGATCCAAAAATTAACGAAGGCGCAGCATGCGCTCGACTTTTGCCACGTCAGACGGATGCAGCAAGCTGCTACCGCGCAGTTGACGCTTACGCTTGGTCGACATTTTGGTCAGGATGTGGCTCTTGAAAGCGTGCTTGTGCTTGATACCGTTAGCAGTTTTCAGAAACCGCTTAGCAGCACCACTTTTAGTCTTCATCTTTGGCATGTTCGGATACTCCGCATTCAGTTGATAAACATAATCAGAAGGCCTGCCGTGCCCTGTTGATTACTTCTTCTTTTTCGGGGCGATGACCATGATCAGCTGGCGTCCTTCCATCTTAGGATGCTGTTCGACCGAACCGTACTCGAGCAGGTCAGCTTCAACCCGCTTGAGGAGTTCCATCCCCAGCTCCTGGTGGGCCATCTCACGGCCGCGGAATCGCAAGGATACCTTGGCCCTGTCCCCATCACTCAGGAAACGTACCAGGTTGCGCAGTTTTACCTGGTAATCCCCTTCCTCCGTCCCTGGACGAAACTTGATTTCTTTTACTTGAATCTGCTTCTGGTTCTTCTTCGCCGCAGCAATCTGCTTCTTCTTTTCGAAGATCGACTTGCCGTAGTCCATCACCCGGCAAACAGGCGGGACTGCGTCGGCGGAGATTTCCACCAGGTCCAATTTGGACTCTTCAGCGATACGAAGCGCTTCATCAATCGAGACGATGCCAATCTGCTCGCCGTCAGCGCCAATTAACCGAACCTCGCGTGCCGAGATATTCTCGTTGATCGGGGCTTTCGGTGCAGCTCGTTTATCTTGTCTCATTTCACGCTTAATAATAATTACTCCGAATCTGGGCGACCACGCCGGGAAACCGCTTGCGCGAGGAACTCAGCGAACTGGGCGACGGGCATCGAGCCCAGGTCAGCACCTTCACGAGTACGCACAGCGACAGTCTGCATCTCGACTTCCCGATCTCCGATAACCAAAAGATAGGGAACCTTGAGCAAAGTATGCTCGCGGATTTTAAAGCCGATCTTTTCATTTCTCAAGTCGGACTTGGCACGAAATCCGCTTTCGTTGAGTGTTTTTTCAACTTCAGCGGCAAAATCTGCCTGTTTATCAGTGATATTCATGATCACTGCCTGGGTCGGAGCCAGCCACGCAGGGAATGCACCCTCGTAGTGCTCGATCAGGATCCCGACGAACCGTTCGAACGAGCCAAGGATCGCCCGGTGCAGCATAACCGGGTGCTTACGGCTGTTGTCTTCGGAGACGTATTCGGCTCCCAGACGGATCGGCAGGTTAAAATCGAGCTGCAGGGTACCACACTGCCAGACGCGGCCAAGGCAATCTTTCAGCGAGAACTCGATCTTCGGACCGTAGAAAGCGCCCTCGCCCGGTTGCAGGTCGTACGCAAGGCCCGCACTGTCGAGCGCAGCGGCCAGTGCCGCTTCGGCGCGGTCCCACAGTTCGTCGGAGCCGACGCGTTTTTCCGGACGAGTGGACAGCTTCATCTCGACTTCGGTAAAGCCGAAATCACGATAAACGTCCATGGTCAGCTTGATGAACGCGGCGGATTCGGCCTGCATCTGCTCCTCGGTGCAGAAGATGTGGGCGTCGTCCTGGGTAAAACCACGCACGCGCATGATGCCGTGCAGCGCACCCGATGGCTCGTTACGGTGGCAGGCACCGAACTCGGCCAGGCGCATCGGCAACTCGCGGTAGCTCTTCAGGCCCTGGTTGAACACCTGCACGTGGCAAGGGCAGTTCATGGGCTTGATGGCGTAGTCGCGGTTTTCCGACTGGGTGGTGAACATGTTGTCGGCGTAGTTGGCCCAGTGCCCGGACTTTTCCCACAGGCTGCGGTCAACGACCTGAGGTGTCTTGATCTCCAGGTAGCCATTTTCGCGCTGAACTTTGCGCATGTATTGCTCGAGCACCTGGTACAGGGTCCAACCGTTCGGATGCCAGAACACCATGCCCGGCGCTTCTTCCTGGAGGTGGAACAGGTTCAGGCGCTTGCCGATCTTGCGGTGGTCGCGTTTCTCGGCTTCTTCGATGCGCTGGATGTAGGCCGCCAGTTGCTTCTTGTCAGCCCAGGCAGTGCCATAGATCCGCTGCAGTTGCTCGTTCTTCGCGTCCCCACGCCAGTAGGCGCCGGACAGCTTGGTCAGCTTGAAGGACTTGAGAAAGCGTGTGTTCGGCACGTGCGGGCCACGGCACATGTCGACGTATTCTTCGTGGTAGTACAGGCCCATGGCCTGCTCGTCCGGCATGTCTTCCACCAGGCGCAGTTTGTAGTCTTCGCCACGGGCGGTGAACACGTCGATCACTTCGGCGCGCGGCGTGACCTTCTTGATCACGTCGTAGTCTTTTTCGATCAGCGCGTGCATGCGTTGTTCGATGGCAGCCAGGTCGTCCGGAGTGAAAGGACGCTCGTAGGCAATGTCGTAATAGAAGCCTTCTTCAATGACGGGACCGATCACCATCTTCGCGGTGGGGTACAGCTGCTTGACCGCATGGCCAATCAAGTGCGCGCAAGAGTGGCGAATGATCTCCAGCCCCTCTTGATCCTTGGGCGTGATGATTTGCAGGCTGGTATCGGAGGTGATCAGGTCGCTGGCATCGACCAGCTTGCCGTCGACCTTGCCGGCCACAGTGGCCTTGGCCAGGCCTGCACCAATGGATGCGGCGACCTCGGCTACGGAAACCGGATGATCGAATGAACGTTGACTGCCGTCGGGAAGAGTAATAGTTGGCATGGCGCCTCCTCTCCTAGTGGTGACCCCTACCAAAGGTCACGTGGGTTGGGATGAGCCAGTACAAGATCCAACACCAGGCCGTTCAATGATGAACGCCTGCCTTACAGCGGCAGGAGCCTTTCGGCCAACCGATAATCGAACCAGAGTGACTGGAGTGAGCTAAAAAGAACCTGGCAAGGCGGCAATTGGCACGCCTGGAAATAGCCAAGCGCAAGATGCTAGCACAGATGAACGGTCATCGCGGCGCTGCTATCTTGCGTTACGACAAAATCCGCCATTTATAGCTGCAAAAGTGAACTTGAGCTGTACGCAATGCCTCAAACCCACTGAGAATCGCCGTTCGTCCTCGACCCAAAGGAGCATCCTCATGATGCGTTTTACCTCTACCCTCGCTCTCGCCGCTTCCCTGACCCTTCTTTCCCTCGGTGCACAGGCGGCCGCTCCGTCCAACTGGCCAGCCGGTGCCCGTGACAGCTTCGTCAGCGATTGCAGCGCAGCCGCCAGCCAGAACGTAGACGTCAAAACTGCCAAAGCCCACTGCGAATGTGGCGCCGACAAGATCAACGCCGAATTGAGCACCGCGGAAATCAAAGAGCTCATGACCAACCAGAACGCCAGCCCGGAGCTTAAAAACAAAGCAGTCGCGGCTATTTCGTCCTGCAAAGTCGTGAAGAAAAAGTAAGATCCGCCACAGATCAGACGATTTTTTTACCGGTAAAACGGCTGTAAAACTGCCATTTCTCACAAATTACGCAGCTTCTACGGCTTTTTTTACCAGTTGATATTTCGGGCGAAAGCCCCGTGGATCGGGGCTTTCAGCCGGAACAGGGACTAAACGCAACGCTATTGATTAGCAAACAATGCCTTGGGGGGGCTCCCAAGCCGAACATTTCGACTATGATAGCCCGGTGTGCCCAGTTGGCCTGAGCAGCACAGCACTACTGAAAATATATGTTTCTTGGAGATACACCATGTCTAATCGCCAAACCGGCACCGTTAAATGGTTCAACGATGAAAAAGGCTTCGGCTTCATCACTCCTCAAGGTGGCGGTGACGACCTGTTCGTACACTTCAAAGCTATCGAAAGCGACGGTTTCAAAAGCCTGAAAGAAGGCCAAACCGTTTCCTTCGTGGCTGAGAAAGGCCAAAAGGGTATGCAAGCTGCACAGGTTCGCGGCGAGTAATTCTCCGCTGAGCTAAAAAAACCCCGTCCATGTGACGGGGTTTTTTATGGGCACTGCAAAAGCCTTGAGAGACTTAGCCGCAATTGACCCGCGTGATCACCAGGTTGTCATCGGTGTTCAGGTTGAGGCGGTCGGAGCGGTACTCCAGGGTGATCATGTCATTCGGCTTGAGGATCCGCGCGTTCTGCGCACCGGCACGGGTACGCGCCTGCTCCAGCAACTCGGGCGAGGCTTTCTGGCCGATCGTGAATTCGGCGGCCTTCGACTCACAGCGGCTATGACCGGCGTCGGTCACGGTGGCGTCTTTGCCTGGCTCAGAGGCACCCGGGGTGCTGCAACCCGCCAACGCAAGTGCCGCCAACAAAGTACCGAATGATGCGAGCTTCCAAGGCATGAAGCCTCCTATGATAAAAATGGACAGAGATCGTGCGACAGCGATTGTGCGGATTGGTTTCAAGACGTAAACCGCCGCCGGGCAAGTTTGCCTGAGTCGGGACAGGCATTCGCCCGCTCAATCGTGACCGGATATGAATGTGCTCAATAGATGTCGATGTAGTCGAACGCAGGCTTCGGCCAGTTTTCCTTCAGTGCATTGAAGATCTGTGTCACCCAGACTTCATCACTGGCGGCCACATTCCCTACGTATCCGGAACCCTTGGCCCAAGTTTCCAGCCGGAACAGCAGCCCATCGATATCCACGCCACCGACAACCCTCCCTGAAGAGATATAGGCAATTCCGGCCTTGGTCACCCGCAATTGGGCATGTTCATCGTCACTGGCACTGGCGAGGAGCTGGCGCACATTCGCCAGCGTCAGGTTTTCGGGGTTGTTCAAATCGATCTGCACGTGGTGTCCCCGGCAATTAAACAGGCGGACAGTGTCGCACAGCAGCAGCGTCATGCCGAATCGACTCATGCCTAAGTATCAGTGCCAAACGCGATGCAAAATGGTTAACTGGCCCGGTAAGAATCGCGTTCCAGCGCATTGCCCAGTACTTTCAGCCCCGTGAGACCTACATGACCACCGTAACGCTCCAAGCCGATATCAAAGCCAAGTGGCCCCAAGGACAAAGCTCCTACAGCCCCGGCAGCCCAGAGGAATTGGCAATCATCGGCATCGACCTGCTGGTCAAGGAACTGGGTACGCAGGCAGCCCAAGCGTTCATCGGCCAGATATTCGAGAAATACCCGGCCGATCACATGGGGGCACATGACCCCGAGCGCGAATAAGAACCGACTGGACCGGTCAACCCATCACTTCAGACGCGCCAGGCGCTCGGTCAGCAGATCGAAGAAGCCCTGGGCATCACCGTTCTCCACCCAGAACGCGTTCTTCGGTTGTTTCAGGCCGTCGTACCAGTCGACAATGGTCTGGCCGAAGGTTGGGCCTTCACGGCTGTCCACCACCACGTTGACCTCACGTCCGCTGAACAGCGAAGGCTTGAGCAGGTAGGCAATAACGGTTGCATCATGCACCGGGCCGCCGGGAATACCGTAGTGCTCCATGTCGCCCTTGACGTATTCATTGAGAATATCGCCAACCACCTTGCTCGCGTTGTTCTTGAGGTCGGCGATCTTTTTCAGGCGCGCTTCGCTGGTCAGAACCTTGTGGGTCACGTCCAGCGGCAGGTAGGTCAGCTTGACGCCGCTCTTGAGCACAATCTCAGCCGCGACCGGGTCGGCGAACAGGTTGAACTCCGCCACCGGCGTGATATTGCCGCCGTTGAAGTGCGCGCCGCCCATTACCACGACTTCCTTGATGCCCTGAGTGATTTCCGGCGCCTGGGTCAGCGCCAGTGCCAGGTTGGTCTGCGGGCCGAGCATCGCGATGGTGATGCTGTGCGGCTTGGCAGTGCTGAGGGTATTGATCAAGTAATCAACGGCATTGCCGTCCGCCAGGCCCTTTTTCGGCTCATGCACGGTGACGCCGGAAATGCCTTCCTTACCGTGGATATTCTCGGCGTAGATCGGCGTGCGCAGCAGCGGTGCGGGCGCACCGGCGTACACCGGGATATCCTCGCGCCCCGCCCATTCACGGGCCAGGCGTGCATTGCGGGAGGTCTTGTCCAGGCGCACGTTGCCGGCGACGGTGGTGAGCGCGCGAATGTTCAGCTCATCCTCGGAGGCCATGGCAAACAATAATGCCACCACATCATCGGCGCCTGGGTCGGTGTCGATGATCAGGTCGATTTTTTCCGCCGCCTGGGCGCTTGCAGCAGTGAGTGCAGACAAAAGCAGAACACTCCGGAACAGGTTTTTCAGGGTGGGAAGACCATATTGCATAAAACACTCCTTGTCGTTGAGAACGCTAGAACGTTACGCCGGACACCAGCGCGATATTGCAGTAAGGCTGGCATTCACCAGTGCGCACCACCGCGCGCGCCTTGTGGCTGAGCTGCTTGAATTCGTCATGGCTGACCAGGCGCCGCTCACCGAGGGCCGCCTGCTCTGTGAGCGCATTGAGCTCGACCAGCGCCGGTGGTTGCTTGAGCAGGATTTCTTCCGCCAGCACATGGCGTTCAACCTGCATCTCGCTGAGCACGATACGCAAGGTGCTGATGAAATCCGGGATGCCCTGGGTCAATGCCAGGTCGATCAACTCGACACCCGGCGGCACCGGCAGGCCAGCGTCACCGATCACGAGGATGTCACCGTGCCCCAGGGAGGCGATCACACGCGACAGGGCAATATTGAGCAGAGGTGTCTTTTTCATGAGGGCACAAAACCTTGTACGTCGTGCAGCGTTGGAATAGAGGGCTGCGCACCGGCGCGGGTGACCGACAATGCCGCCGCGACCTGGCCAAAACGAATGGCCTCGGCCTCGCTCTTGCCGTTGGCCAACGCCGCAGCAAAGCCACCGACGAACGTATCACCCGCTGCCGTTGTGTCTACCGCCTTGACCTTGGGCGCATGCAGGTGCTCGAAATTCTGGCCGTCGGTAAACAGTGCGCCCTGAGAGCCCAGGGTGACGATGACTTTGCCGGCGCCCGCCAGGATCAGTTGGGTGGCCGCGGCCTTGGCACTGTCAATGGAGTCGACGGCCACACCACTCAGTGCGCCAGCTTCGCTTTCATTGGGGATCAGGTAGTCGATCGAGGCGTACCACTCGGCCGGCAACGGCGCGCTGGCCGGTGCAGGGTTGAGGATCACCGTCTTGCCCAGCTCACGACCGCGCTTGAGGGCATAGCCTACCGTATTCATCGGCACTTCCAGCTGGCAGACGATCACCTCAGCCGTCTGCAGCACCGCATCAAACGCCTGCAATGAGGCTGGCGTCAGTTCGCCGTTACTGCCCGCCACGATCACAATCGCGTTCTGACTGCTGTCGTCGACCACGATCAAGGCCACGCCACTGGAACCGTCCACGGTGCTGACGGCCTGGCAATCGATGCCTTCCACCACCAACGCATCGCGCAACTGGATGCCATAGGCATCGCTGCCGACACAGCCGATCATCGACACATCGGCCCCCAAGCGTGCGGAGGCTACCGCCTGGTTCGCACCCTTGCCGCCAGGTACGGTTGAGAATGTCTGGCCGATCAAGGTTTCACCGGCACGGGGCAAACGGCTGGCACGGGTGACCAGGTCCATGTTCAAGCTGCCTATTACCACTACTTTTGCTGGCATACATCAGTACTCATCAATTCGGTTCAGCGGTATTGGGCGAACGTACCGGAGACAGGTGCCGTCGACTCACGCAACACGATGCTCGGCGTCACGATGCGTTGATCGAATGGCATTTGGGGTGTTGCAATTCTTCGCAGTAAAAGCTCGGCGGCCGTCTCGCCCAGTTGCACGATCGACTGCCCGACCGTGGTCAGCGCCGGGTAGACGTAACGGCTCATTTGAATGTCATCGAAACCGATCACCGACAGCTCGCCGGGTACGCGAATATTGCGCTCTGCCGCTGCACGCAATACGCCGAAACCTATCATATCGTTGCTGGCAAAAATCGCACTGGGCGGGTTTTGCGCCAGCAATTGCACAGCGGCGGCATAACCGCCCGTGCTGGTGAAATCGCTTTCCTGGGTGCGGTTGGCGGCCACTTCGGCACCGGCCTCGCGCAGCGCACGGTAAAAACCCGCCAAACGCATTTGCGCGACACGGGTATGGGCAGGGCCGCCAATGCAAGCAATGTCGCGATGGCCCAATTCGAGCAGGTGCCGGGTCGCCAGGTAGGCGCCCTCCTCGTGATCGATGCGCACCAGGTCCACATCAATGCCATCCAGCGCCCGGTCGACGATCACCATGGGCGTGCGCACTGCGCTCAAGCCGGCGGCGAGGCCACTGTCATCGCCGCCCACCGATGTGACGATCAAGCCGTCGATGCGCTTTTCCAGCAACACGCGCAAATAGTTGCGCTGCTTTTCAGCGTTGTCGTCGGAGTTGCACAGGATGACGCAGTAGCCGTTACGCTCGCAGTAATCCTCGATGCCGCGAGCCAGTTCTGCAAAATACGGGTTGAGGCTGTTGGGCACCAGCAAACCGATGGTGGCCGTGGTCTTGGCCTTGAGTGAGCGCGCGACGGCACTGGGCACGTAGTCGAGCTGCTTGATCGCCGCTTCAACCTTGATACGCACCGGCTCACTGACCGGGCGGGTCTTGTTCACCACATGGGACACCGTGGTGTAGGAAATACCCGCAAGCGCTGCCACATCCTTGATGGTTGCCATGGTTCAACCCCGCCGACTGGCGCGCCGGCTGCGGTAGGTATCGAGTACCACGGCAATCACGATCACGGCACCGGTGATGATGCGCTTGGTCGGTTCCGTGGCACCGATCTGCGCCAGGCCAGCCGCCAGTACCGAAATAATCAACACACCAAAGAAAGTACTGATTACCGAGCCGCGCCCGCCCATCAGGCTGGTGCCGCCGATCACCACAGCCGCAATCACTTGCAGCTCCAGGCCGGAGCCGGCGTTCGGGTCCGCCGCTTCCAGGCGCGAAATCTGGAACAGCGCCGCCACGCCGGCCAGCAGGCCCATGAGGCTGAACACCAGGATCTTGTAGGGCTTTGGATTGATCCCCGCCAGGCGCACGGCCTCTTCGTTGGTGCCGATACCGATCAGGTAACGACCAAACACAGTACGGGTCAACACCAGCTGCGCGACGATGATCACCAGCAACGCGATGATGAACGACGGCGAGATACCAAAGGCAATCGGGTTGGACAGCCAGGCAAATGAATCCCCGATGTAGGCGGTGCGCGAGCCGGTCATCTGGTAGGCGACGCCCCGGGCCATTTCCAGCACGCCGAGGGAGACGATAAACGACGGAATGCGCCAGGCCACGGTGATCGAGCCGGTGATGGTGCCGGCCAAGGCCGCACAGCCCATGCCCAGTACGGCAGCCGGCAACACGCTCCAGCCCCAGCCGAGGATCGCCACGCTGACGGCCGATGCAGCCAGTGCCAGCACCGAGCCCACCGACAGGTCGATCCCGCCGATGATCAGGATGAAAGTCATGCCCACCGCCAGCACCATGAGGTCCGGAATCTGGTTGGCCAGGGTACTGAAGGTGTCATAGGACAGGAAGTGATCGCTGAGCACCGAGAACAGCGCAATCATCGCCAGCAAGGCACCCGCAAGACCCAGGTAGGTACCCAGGCCATAGAAGTTGCCGCCGGTCTTGCCAGGGGAGGTTGTGGTTTTCATGGGGTATCCCTAAGCACTGCGTCGTTGAGCAGCGCATCACGTTTCTGATAGCCGGCGAAGGCGGCGGCGAGCAATTCATCCTGGGTCCAGCTGTCGCGCTCGAACGTCTCGATCAAGCGCCCGGCGGACAATACACCGATGCGATCGCAGATCAGCATGAGCTCACGCAGGTCGCTGGACACCACCACCAGCGCTTTGCCCTGGCGGGTCAACTCGCCCAGCAAGGCATAAATATCGAACTTGGCACCCACGTCGATGCCGCGGGTTGGCTCGTCGAACAGCATCACCGAGCAGTCGCGCTCCAGCCAGCGGCCAATCACCACCTTCTGCTGGTTACCGCCGGACAGTTCGGAGACCAACTGCGCCGGACTGGAACTGCGGATGCGCATGGCGTCAATCTGACGCTTGGCCAAGGCGGTTTCGTCGCGGCTGTTGACCACCCCACCGCCAGAGATTTCCGGCATATTGCCCAGGGCGATGTTGGCGCTGATGGACTGGGTCAGCAGCAGCCCTTCACCCTTGCGGTCTTCGGTGATCAGGGCAATGCCGTGGCCTACCGCGTCCACGGGCGAGCGGATGCTCACCACCTGGGCCGGCGAACCGAGCGCCACGGTGCCGCTGTCGGCCAGGTCGGCGCCGAAGATCAGGCGCAACAATTCAGTACGGCCGGCACCGATCAGGCCGGAGATGCCATAGATCTCGCCCGCACGCACTTCAAAGGACACGTCGCGGACCTTGTCCGAGCGGGTCAGGCCTTTTACGGTCAGCGCCGGCCCCCCGATGGTTCGCGGGCCCAGGTCGATGTGCTCGCCCAGCTCGCGCCCCACCATCAAGGTGACCAGTTGCTCGCTGTTGTAATTGGCCATCGGCTCGACACAGACCAGCTTGCCGTCGCGCAGTACCGCAATGCGCTGGGCAACACGGGCAAGTTCTTCCAGCCGGTGCGAAATATAGATGATCGCCACGCCCCTGGCCTGCAGACGGGTGATCTGTTCGAACAGCATCTCGACTTCACGGGCCGTGAGCATGGCCGTGGGTTCGTCAAGGATCAGTACGTGACAATCGCCGATCAGGTTGCGTGCGATTTCGACCATTTGCTGATGACCAATGCCCAGGCTGCCAACCAGAGTGTCAGGGTCGATAGCGTCCAGCCCGACCTGGGCCATGGCCTCGACCGCCGCCTTGCGCAGTTGCTTGCGGCTGATCCAGCCGCAGTGGCTGGGCAGGTTATCCAGGAACAGGTTTTCGGCAACGGTCAGCGTCGGCAGCAGGTTGAGTTCCTGCATGACCATGCGCACGCCCAGCTCTTCAGCCTGGGTGCGGCTGCCAGGGCGATAATCCTGGCCGTTGAACTGCATCTGCCCGGTGGTCGGCGTGACCAGCCCGCCGATGATCTTCGACAAGGTACTTTTGCCTGCGCCGTTTTCACCGGTCAGCGCCAGCACTTCCCCACGATTGAGCGTCAGGGTGATGTCGGACAGAACCGGTTGGGCATAGGTCTTGCCGATACCGCTGACCGAGAGGACAGCGTTCGGGGCGGAAGATGACATAGGAAAATCTCCAGGCGCCCGCCCAGGACGAGCGGGCGCTGTTGGGGTATTGCCGGAATTACTTCTTGAGGACGAGTTCGACCGGGGTCTCGATCACGCCGTCCTTGGCATCGACTTTCTCACCCTTGACCAGCTTGAGCGCATTCTGGATACCGAACACGGCTTGCTTGGCAGCGGCCTGGTCGGCGGTCGCCAGCACACGACCGTCCTGCAGCATCGGCTTGATGGCTTCGATGTTGTCATAGCCTACGACCAGCACCTTGCCGGCTTTGCCTGCCGCACGCACGGCGGAGACCGCGCCCAGGGCCATGTTGTCGTTACCGGCCAGCAGGGCCTTGAGGTCCGGGTATTCGCTCAGCATGGCGGACGCCACTTTCTGGCCCTGGTCGATTTCCCAGTTGCCGGATTGAGTGGACACAATCTTCATGCCGGCAGCGTCCATCGCATCCTTGTAGCCTGCGGTACGTTGCTGGGCGTTGGTGGTGGTCGGCACACCTTCGATAATGCCGACCTTGTCACCCGAGGCCAGTTGCTTGGCCAGGTAGTCACCCACCAGTTTCGAGCCTTTACGGTTGTCCGGGCCTACGAATGGGATATCGAGGTTCTTGCTTTTAAGCACATCCGGGTCGAGGCGGTTATCGATGTTGACGACCTTGATACCGGCATCGGAGGCCTTCTTCAGCACGGTGACCAGTGCCTTCGAATCAGCAGGCGCGATCACGATGGCGTTGACCTTGGCGAGGATCATCTGGTTGACGATATCGATCTGCGCGCTGGTGTCGGTTTCGTTCTTGATCCCGTTGGTGATCATGTCGAAATCGGCGGCGTGCTCTTTCTGATACGTCTTGGCACCGTCCTGCATGGTGACGAAGAATTCATTGGCGAGGGATTTCATGACCAGGCCGACCTTGGGTTTGGCGGCGTCATCGGCAAATGCAGAGGAGAGAGGCAGGGCAGCGGATGCGGCGGCAAGCACAGCGACAGCAAGAAGACGTCCAGCGAATGGCAGCTTCATGGTTTCACTCCGATCTTATGATTATTGTGAGCAACGCTTGCACCGAAGACCCCTTCGGCAGCCTCCCACCCGGGGGACTGATACGAGCTATCACGATACTCAATGAGTGCTTCGTGAAACATCTCGCAAACGTTTGCGTTGTTCAAACTATGAGAACCTTGTCGAGATTTGTCAACGGTTGAAAACACCCTTTCATCCAGGCCCTCCCTCACGCTTGGGCATAGATGCAGCTAAACATCACACACTTCCAATCGTTCTCTGAAACGACAGGCTGGAACGCATCATTCATGCATCCTCAAAAGCCTGGCGGTCAACTTTTCGGACAACCGAACGCAATGCGGTCCGATGTTCGGAAAGCCGGACACCCACATGATAAATAAGCCCGAAAAATCAATATTAACTGTTATAAATCAATAATTTAAATTGTTTTAGCGTTCACGCTGAGCCTGGTACAGATCCTGCTCTACCTCATCACCTCGTGGCATTCAGAACCGCACGGGTGTTCTAGGTGAACCTGCTACAGCACTCATCAAAAACCAGAGAGAAAAATAATGAAATCTGCACTGAAGACTTTTGTTCCGGGCGCGTTAGCCCTCCTGCTGTTGTTCCCCGTTGCCGCCCAGGCAAAGGAAGTTGAAACCAAGACCAAACTGTCCAACGTGGTGATCCTCGCCACCGGCGGTACCATTGCCGGCGCCGGCGCCAGCGCAGCCAACAGCGCCACCTACCAGGCAGCGAAAGTCGGTATCGAGCAATTGATCGCTGGTGTTCCTGAGCTTAGCCAGATCGCCAATGTGCGTGGCGAGCAAGTGATGCAAATTGCGTCCGAAAGCATCAACAATGACAACCTGCTGCAACTGGGTCGCCGCGTCGCCGAACTGGCCGACAGCAAGGATGTGGACGGCATCGTGATCACCCACGGTACCGACACCCTGGAAGAAACCGCCTACTTCCTGAACCTGGTGGAGAAAACCGACAAGCCAATCGTGGTGGTCGGCTCCATGCGACCAGGCACCGCCATGTCGGCGGACGGCATGCTCAACCTGTACAACGCTGTGGCCGTGGCCGGCAGCAAGGATGCACGCGGCAAAGGCGTGCTGGTCACCATGAACGACGAGATCCAGTCGGGTCGCGACGTCAGCAAGATGATCAATATCAAGACCGAAGCGTTCAAGAGCCCATGGGGCCCAATGGGCATGGTGGTTGAAGGCAAATCCTACTGGTTCCGCTTGCCGGCCAAGCGTCACACAATGGATTCGGAATTCGATATCAAGAACATCAAGAGCCTGCCGGACGTCGAGATCGCCTATGGCTACGGCAACGTGAGCGACACTGCCTACAAGGCCCTGGCTCAAGCAGGCGCCAAAGCCATCATCCACGCCGGCACTGGCAACGGCTCCGTGTCCTCCAAAGTCGTACCTGCCCTGGTGGAACTGCGCAAACAGGGTGTACAGATCATTCGCTCTTCCCACGTGAATGCCGGTGGCATGGTTCTGCGCAACGCCGAACAGCCTGACGACAAATACGACTGGGTGGCTGCACTCGACCTGAACCCGCAGAAAGCCCGCATCCTGGCCATGGTCGCCTTGACCAAGACCCAAGACAGCAAAGAGCTGCAGCGCATGTTCTGGGAATATTGATTCCTGACTGTCCCCCTGCAGGAGCGAGCATGCTCGCTCCTGCACCATCCCGCCCCGCCCTACACCCAATTGCCTGAATTGCTGTAAGACGAACTTCTTGAATTTTAAGTAGTTGCGAAATCGCCTACAGTTAAATACTGTATGTGCGTACAGCTTATTAAGGAATACTCCGTGGCAAAGTCCTCTTCCGCAGTGCCAACCGCACCTGATGCCTACGAACGCCTGGCTATTCGCGTGCAAAAGATCATCAATTCAACCAACGCCCAGAAAGCCAAGGCGGCGTTGATCTTCCGTTTGCCGGACGAGCCCGAGGATGAATGGGCGCGGTTGCTGGAGGAAATAGCAGAGAACGACAACGTCACCCTCGCCTATCGTGACGACGGTGGCGTACAGATTTTCTGGGTTGTACCGAAGGAAGATTGATTCAATGAGTGTCCGTTTTATCGCGGTTTGCTGCCTGTTTTTTGCTGTCACCGCCCACGCCCAGGCGCCACGCACGTTCAGTGAAGCCAAGAAAATCGCCTGGAAGCTCTACGCGCCACAATCCACCGAGTTCTATTGCGGCTGCAAGTACACGGGCAATCGCGTGGACTTGAAAGCCTGTGGCTACATCCCCCGCAAAAACGCCAATCGTGCCGCACGCATCGAATGGGAGCACATTGTTCCCGCCTGGCAGATCGGGCATCAGCGCCAATGCTGGCAGGACGGTGGACGTAAGAACTGCACGCGCCATGATGACGTGTTCAAGCGTGCCGAAGCGGACCTGCACAACCTGGTACCCAGCATCGGTGAGGTCAACGGTGACCGTAATAACTTCAGTTTTGGCTGGCTGCCGGTACAAAGCGGGCAGTATGGGTCTTGCCTGACTCAAGTGGATTTCAAGGCCAAGAAGGTCATGCCGCGCCCTTCCATCCGGGGAATGATCGCCCGCACCTATTTTTATATGAGCAAACAGTACGGCTTGCGACTGTCGAAACAGGATCGCCAGTTGTACGAAGCCTGGAACAAGACCTACCCGGTGCAGGCATGGGAGCGCCAGCGTAACCAGACAGTGGCGTGTGTGATGGGGCGCGGCAATGAGTTTGTCGGCCCGGTGAATCTGAAAGCCTGTAGTTGAAAATGGGCGAAACTCCCGCCCACCCGGCGCGTTACTGTGCCGCCTTGTGCTCGATAACCTGCGATTCGGTATCGGTTTTCTTGGCGCGCGCCATTTTCTCGTTGAGCAGTGCCTGCTTGGCCTGCGCTTCAGCCTTGGTCGCGAACGGCCCCAGCAGGACTTCGTCCTTGCCGTCAACCTTCACGATGTAAAAATTGAAACCATGCTCCAGCAACCAGGCCGTAAGGTCGGTGATGGCCTGTAGCTTGTGGTCCGGCGGCCCGACCCACACGTCCCATTCCTGGGCAGCAATCGCGCCGGTTCGAGGCTGGTTTTCGGTCACGACAGGCTTGCTCCTGGGGGCCTCCACGCGCTTGTCCTCACCGCAACCGGCCAATGCCAACACCGCCATTGCCATCGCTACTTTACGCACTGCCCTGCTCCTTTAAAGATAAAGAGGCGACTTTATCATTCACTGTCTATTCTGGCCGTCATAAACATTGGCTTAAACAATGCGAATCATGTATCGCAGACCTGTATGATGCCGCCATGGGAATTAATGTCGCCTCTATGCGTCCTAAAAAGAGGCAGTCACAGGGAAGCGCTTAGCAGTAAGCTACACACATCCGACACCTGCCCTGTCTGAAACATGTGTCCTTAAAAGTAATCAAGGAGAAGTCCATGCTGATACTCACCCGCAAAGTTGGTGAAAGCATAAACATCGGTGATGACATCACGGTCACCATCCTGGGCGTCAGCGGCCAGC
Source organism: Pseudomonas sp. NFPP28 (assembly GCF_900115535.1). NCBI lineage: Bacteria > Pseudomonadati > Pseudomonadota > Gammaproteobacteria > Pseudomonadales > Pseudomonadaceae > Pseudomonas > Pseudomonas sp. NFPP28. Next base: position 569,188 of record NZ_FOWT01000002.1, read on the forward strand.
AAGTAAGAATCGGCATCAACGCACCCAAGGATGTTGCCGTGCATCGCGAGGAGATCTACCAGCGCATCCAGGCCGGTTTGACTGCCCCGGACAAAAACCAGACGCCTTGAAGCGCCCTCAGTAGCCAGCCCTTTCGTGCACTGTAATGGCTGGCGAAAACCTCTTCACACCACTCTTGTCATTGCTGCGTGACTGACGCCACCAATGCGTTCATCTTCATGGAAAGATGAAACTGTCTTCACGCCCGGAACTTGTTGTTTCATTCTCAGCCGAATCTTCTGACTGACACTCAGCTATCCGCGTGCATTCAGGAGCATGTCGATGCGGCCCAGGCCCCCACCGCCATTTGCCTACACGTCTTGGATGATCGCCTTATCGATAGGATGGGTCTTCGCAGGGCTGGCCTATGGTTTGAAGTATGCAATCGAAGGCTCCGGCTCCGCCGCTCCTCATTCGGGGCTGGACTTGGCGCTGCTGCTTTGCGGGTACTTGTTCCTGTTTTGTCTCAAACCCATCCAGAAGTCCGTACAACGCAGGTTGTGCCGGCAAACGCGTCAGTGACATCGCGCTCATCGCTAGCAGCCCCCCTATCAACAGCGTCACAGCGCGAGTTTGGCCTTTTCGTATCAGCCCGTCCGACTCTTCAAGTACAACAAGCCATCTGCGTCACGCTGTACGTCCAACTGCTGGTACCCGTCTATCGAAGGGTGGTCAGTGGCCATAGGCGTGTGATGCGTCGACGTCACGACCATCACATCCGCGCCTGCGGCCTCTCCCGCACGAATACCCACCGGCGCATCTTCAAACACCAGGCATTCCTGCACCGGCACACCCAGGCGTTGCGCCCCCAAAACGTAACAAGCCGGATTCGGCTTGCCGACGGCCACGTCTTCAGCCGTCACCAATACCGCCGGCGGCGCAATGCCCGCTGCTTGCAGTCGGCGCAACGCCAACTCCCTGGGGGCAGAAGTGACCAACGCCCATTGATCACCCGGCAGGCGGTTCAGAAACGCCACGGCGCCGGAAATCGCCACAACACCTTCGACATCATTGATTTCAGCCTCGGTTATCCACTGCGCTTCAACCTCGGGATCGACGCCCGGCAATGCCTGGCGTGTGATGGTGTCGATCGCGCGGGCGCCGTGAATAGTCGTCAAAAAAGCCGCCACATCCAGCCCATGACGTTCAGCCCAGATGCTCCACACCCGCTCGGCAGCGGCAATGGAGTTGAGCAAGGTCCCATCCATATCAAACAAAAAGGCACGGTAACGGCGATTGAACACGGCTGAAGCTCGGATAGACACTGAGCGAATTCCTCATGGGCGGAAAAATGATAGGCCCGATGCAATCTACGGATCACCTCGGTGCTTGTAAACGCTACCGAGGTCGATTGCATTACAGGTTTGTAATGGAGCGGTAAGTCTTACCAGCACCCTCACTTCATACAGTGGAGTCGACGCCGGGGCCAACCCGAAGGTCAGCGCCCTGGTGTACGTGGCCGCCCGCGCGCCGGACGCCAATGAAGACTTTGTCGCACTCTCGGCAAAGTATCCGAGCATGCCGGTGCGGGCCGGCGTTGAAGACCACGACGGCTACCTCACCCTGAGCCAGGAGGCCTTCCTCAAGTACTTTGCCGGCGATGTACCGCATGCCAAGGCCATGGAGCTGTACGCCGTGCAGCAGCCCATCGCCAAGACCCTGTTCAGCGGTCGCACCGTCAACGCCGCCTGGCACACCAAGCCTTCCTGGTATGCAGTGTCGGCGAATGACCAGACCATCAATCCGGACTTGGAACGCTTCCTCGCCAAGCGCATGAACGCCACCACCATCGAGCTGCCTTCGAGCCACCTGTCGCTGGTGTCCCACGCCAAGGAAATCACCGACCTGATCCTCGAGGCCTCTGGCCGCCAGCCCTGAGCCGTGCATTACAAACTTGTCATCATCCTGTTGGTTGGCTGTTCGGGGTGCCTGGTTACCGTGAACTCACTGTCACGATCTGGCAGCCAACCCTTTAAGAGAGATACCACCATGAAACTGTTTGTCCTCGGTTTTACCGCTCTGCTCGCTACCGGTTCCGTGCTTGCCGCAGAACCTGTGATCCATGACAAAACCGGCTTCTTCGTGCACCTGGATGTGGCCAAAGTGCTGTCGAGCACCGACACCTACGGCCAATGCGGCATCGTCCCGGCGCGCCTCGACTACCTGGACAGCCAGGGTCGCGAACATGTGTTGGACTACCAGGTCCAGGGCATCGGTTGCGCCAGCGACAATTGATCGGGCTACACTTGCGCCACGCATTGAGACAGGGCACTTTCCATGAACATTCTTGTAGTCGAAGACGAACCCAAGGCCGGCAATTACCTGCTCAACGGCCTGCAGGAACTGGGTTACTCCGTCAGCCTCGCCCGTGACGGCGTGGACGGTTTGCACCAGGCCCTGGAAACAGCGTTCGACGTGATCGTGCTGGATGTGATGATGCCGAAAATGGACGGCTGGGAGGTGCTGCGCCGCCTGCGAAAGGAAGCGGATACGCCGGTACTTTTCCTGACGGCTCGCGACGACATTGCCGACCGCATCAAGGGCCTGGAGCTGGGTGCAGATGATTACCTGATCAAGCCTTTTTCCTTCGCCGAACTGGTGGCACGTTTGCGAACCCTGACCCGTCGTGGCCCAAGCCGCGAGGAGGAACAGCTGCAGATCGCCGACCTGCAAATCGACGTGCTCAAACGCCGTGTCACCCGCGCCGGCACCCGCATCACCCTGACCAACAAAGAGTTCGCCTTGCTGCACCTGTTCGCCACTCATCAGGACCAGGTGCTGTCCCGCTCGCTGATAGCCTCGCGGGTGTGGGACATGAATTTCGACAGCGACACCAACGTGGTCGACGTGGCCGTACGGCGCCTGCGCCTGAAAATCGACGACCCGTTCCAGCTCAAGCTGATCCACAGCGTGCGTGGCATCGGCTACCGTTTCGATACCCAGCCATGAACACACGCCGTCATTACTCCCTGACCCTGCGCCTGGCATTGATCTTCGCCCTGCTCGCCTTCGCCCTGCTGGCGACCCTCGGTGTGGCGCTGTATCGCGAACTGGAGCGGGAATTGATCATGCGTGACGACGCGGCCTTGATCTACCGCATCGATCAGTTGCGCAACCTGCTCAATGACAGCAACACCCTGGACCTGATCAAGACCAAGCCGGAGTTGTTCCAGAACATGCTCGGCAACCGCGAATCGGTACTGAGCATCGCCGCGCCAGGACAGAAGCCATTGCTGACGGTCAATCCCGGCAATATCGACCTGCCTTCCATACCCCCGGTCCCCAAGAACCACGAACTGACGCTCGCCGACGTACACCATTTTCCCAGCATCAACGGCGCACCCTTCGCCACCGTCGCCGCGTCCATCGACTCCGGCGACCTGGGCAGCCTGCAAGTCACCACGGGGCGCCTGATGACCGAGCGCACCAGCGTACTCGCCAGCTATCGCCTGAGCGTTTATATCCTGGCGAGCATTGCCGCGATCATCCTGGCCCTGGTCGGCTACCTGCTGGTTCATCGCGGGCTGTTACCGATGCGACGCCTGGCCCGGCACGCTCAAGGCATTGGCGTCGGCAACCTCGCCGAACGCCTCGACAGCCACGGCGCGCCTAAGGAACTGCTACCGATGATTGATTCATTCAATACCATGCTTGAGCGGCTGGCCAAGGGCTTTGTCCAACTGGGTCAGGTGTCCACCGACATGGCCCACGAGCTGCGCACCCCCATCAACAATTTGCTGGGAGAAACCCAGGTCGCCCTGCAACAGCACCGCAGCATTGAAAGTTATCAGCAGTTGTTGGCGTCCAATGTGGAAGAGCTTGAACGCCTGGCGCGGATGCTCGATAACATGCTGTTCCTCGCGCGCACCGACCCGGCCAGTGCTTTGCGGCAACGCCAGGAACTCAGTGCCTGGGACGAGGTGGAACGCATCGCCGAGTACTTTGAGGGCTTGGCGGGTGATGTGGATATCAGCATTCACGCCGAAGGTGAAGGCGTGATCTGGGCGGAGCCAATGCTGCTGCGCAGGGCCCTGGCGAACCTGTGCGCCAACGCCATCAAATATGGTGCGCCAGGTACCAAGCTGGAGATCCGCGCCGTGCCAAGCGCCGATGGCATTCACCTGAGGGTCAGCAATCAAGGCGAGACCATCGCCGCCGAGCATCTGCCGCGGCTGTTCGAACGGTTTTACCGGGTGGATGAGTCACGGGAACGTTCTGCACAGTCCAACGGGTTGGGATTATCGATTGTGGCAACCATCATGCAACTGCATAACGGGCGGTACAGCGTAAGCAGTGAGGCAGGTGTGACGTGTTTTGAGTTGTTCTTTCCTAGACGGGAAGATTGAGCGCAAACGCCCGGTGTTATTTTGCAAAGGTTTGTCTCTTAACACTGGTCGCAAGCCAGACTAGTCTCGCTTCCCAAGGGGCTCAAGGGAGAGCCGGCAGCGGTAAAATTATGGAGATCCTGAAATGGAAATGCGATTAGGTTTACTGGAAAAGGGGCTGGCTGAAATGAATGAGAAGCTGATCACCGTTTCGAGCAAGGCAGATGCCATGGACAAGCACTTCGCTTCCAAGGCAGACCTGGCAACTACTGAACTGAACCTTATCAAATGGTACGTGGCAACCGCATTCGCCATGACAGGCCTGGCTTGCGCTATCACCTTCGGGCTTACCCGACTGTTTGCGATTTGAGGAGCGTCGGGCCGATCAGCTGACCTGCCCGCCCGCTTCCTCTGCATCTACCGGTGTTTGCCACGCCGCCAGCACAGCTGTCTGCAGCCCCGCAACCAACGTATCCAACGCCATTGAGGGCCGCTGTGAATCTGCCACCTGCTCTGGCAGAAAAGGTACGTGGATAAACCCACTGCGTACCCCAGAACCTGCGAGCGCATGCTGCAACAGATAAAACACCTGGTTACACACAAATGTCCCAGCCGTCTGCGATACCGAGGCCGCGACTCCCGCGTCGCGCACAGCCTTGACCATCGCCTTGATCGGCAAGGTCGTGAAGTAGGCCGCCGGGCCGCCGGCTACGACAGCCGTATCGATAGGCTGCTCCCCGAGGTTATCGGGGATGCGCGCATCATTGATATTGATCGCCACCCGTTCGACTGAGATATCGCTACGCCCAGGCCCCAGGCCAGTCGCAATCACCATCGCAGGGTGCAACTCGTCGATCAGCCCGGTCAGGCACGCGCCCGCCGTGGCAAATGCGCAAGGCAGCAATCGCGCAACAATCTGCACATCGCTTCCCAGTCGCACGCCGTCCAGTTGGCGCACGGCTTCCCAGGAGGGGTTCACCCGGTCTTGATCAAAGGGCTCGAAACCCGTCAGCAGTACAATTTGCATCACGGCCTCACATCAACAGATAAAGCAGCACAATATTGACCACCAGCATCATCAACGCGGTCGGAAGCTGGGCCTTGATTACCGCATTCTTGTCCGGCAGCTCGAGCAACGCCGCCGGAACGATATTGAAGTTGGCTGCCATCGGGGTCATCAGGGTACCGCAGTAGCCGGAGAACATACCGATCGCCGCCATCACCGCGGGGTTACCGCCATAGATACCCACCAACACCGGCACGCCGACACCGCCGGTCATTACAGGAAAAGCTGCAAAGCCATTCCCCATGATCACCGTAAACAACGCCATGCCCAGCACATAGACGATCACCGCCACCAACTTGAAATCAAGGTTGATATAGGTAGTGGTGACGTGCGCGACAGCCGTACCAACCCCGGCTTCGTTGAACAGTAAGCCCAGCATTGCCAGCATCTGCGGCAGCACCATGGCCCAGCCAAGCGCTTCAGTCAGGCGACGGGATTCACGCAAGGCCTGCACCGGCGTATCACGGGTCAACCAGCACGCCAGGCCAAGGGCGATCAGGCAGCCGATACCGAGGGAAACGAAGGTCGTGTTTTTCGGGTCCAGCAACGGCACTCCGCCGATCTCGGTGTGTTTGAGCAACACCGATCCGATCACCGTGGTCAGCGGGATCGCCAACGCCGGGATGAACAGCTTGTGCCCCAGGCGACCAGCACTGGCACGGGATGCCTTGTCGTGCAGCTCCGCATGCTTGCCACGGCCGACGCCGCCCATGCCGGCTATCAAGGCCATGACCACTATGCCTACCCCGATAGCCACCGACGGCAGACGCTCACCGATCAGGAATGGAATGGCGAACAACAGCCAAAACAATGCACTGGTCCAGCGTTTGGGATGGGTGCGATCCATCAGGATCATGCCCGCCGTGATCAGCAGCAGAACCCCGGCCAGCCAATACAGGTATTGAATGGAAATAATCATTGTGCGGCCTCCACGGGTGCAGCGGCCGGCGTCATCTCTCGGGTGAGCCTTCGGTCAAAGCGATGCAGGCGGATCGCGTGAATGATGAAGGCGCAGATCGCCGTAGGAATCCCCCATACCGCAATATGCAGCGGCTCCACATCAATCCCCGAGCCCAGCAGGAAGGTGTGCATCAAGGCGATTGCACCGAAGGCGACAAAGATATCCTCACCAAAAAACAGGCCGACATTGTCAGTTGCCGCGCACATCGCCAGCACTTTATGACGCAGTTTTTCGGGAAGTTTGCCGTAGCGTTTTTCCGCTGCACCTTCAGCCATCGGCGCCAGCAGCGGACGCACCATCTGCGGATGCCCGCCCAGGCTGGTCAAGCCCATGGCGGCCGTGGATTCACGCACAAACAGATAGATGATCAACAAGCGCCCGACCGTGGCGCGCTCGAACCGTGCAATCCAATTCTGCGCATGCAGGCGCAGCCCATGCCGCTCCAGCAGTCCAATGACCGCCAGGGGCAGCAACAGAATCAATTGCAGGGCACGGGTCTGAAGGAAGCCATCGCCCATGGTGGCGAGGATTTTTTCCAGGGGGAAATGGGCGGCAAGCCCGGTGGCGATAGCGGCGGCGGTGACCACCAACAGAGGGTTGATACGCAATACAAAGCCAACCACGATCACCAGTACGCCGATCAACGGCCATAAGTTCACAACAGTTTGCATGGCGGTGAGGTCCTTAAGTGCGCGCTGCGGCGCCATTACAGCAGGATGTGAACAAAGGGTTCACAGCAGGAAGTGGCGTGCAGTCGGCTCGGTTTTTTATTGTTGACCCAGAAGGTCGAGCGTCAGTGGCCGCAACTTTGCTGCCTGGGGGCGGGAGGTGTCCAACAAGAAAAATTGTTGCTGCGAACCAATAAATTTTGTGGGTGGTTGAACATCGTGCATGTAGCGAGAGTGGATAGCCCCGCAGGGACTCACGCATCTCAGCGCCGCTTGTTTCTGAGGCCTGAGCGAGTAAACCGATGACGCCCCCCTCTTACCCGCCGGCCATGACCCGGAAGCATCTGGAGGGTTTTGCAAAAAACCTTGCAAATCGCACCAACAAAAAAGGGCCCACCTTTCGGTGAGCCCTTCTAGACCGCCCAGCAGAGCGGATTTTGTTTGGTAGGCGCGATTGGACTCGAACCAACGACCCCCACCATGTCAAGGTGGTGCTCTAACCAACTGAGCTACGTGCCTGCTGTGAGGCGGCATTCTACGGAATTCCGGAGGGGTGTCAACATCTTTTTTGCAGCTAACCCTATGAATATGCGAATTTTTTATTTGCGTGGGGTACACCTGCGGATTTCGGGTGGCTGGCAGGCAATTTTCAACTCAGGTAGGATCGGCGCACTCGTAAAAAATATAAAACAGAGGTTCCAGGATGGCGAACACCCCCTACCCCCAGTCGTATTACGCCGCTTCCGCGAATGCAGCTCCACCTCGTCCAGTCCTGCAAGGCGACGTCGAAACCGATGTGTGCGTGATCGGCGCCGGCTACACCGGCCTCTCCAGCGCCCTGTTCCTGCTGGAGAGCGGTTTTCGCGTGACGGTGCTGGAAGCCGCCAAGGTGGGGTTTGGCGCCTCGGGCCGCAATGGCGGGCAGATCGTCAACAGCTACAGCCGTGATATTGATGTAATCGAGCGCAGTGTCGGCCCCAGGCAGGCGCAACTGCTGGGGCAGATGGCGTTTGAAGGCGGCAAGATCATTCGCGAGCGGGTGGCCAAGCATCAGATTCAGTGCGACCTGAAGGATGGTGGTGTTTTCGCCGCGCTCAACAGTAAGCACATGGGCCATCTGGAGTCACAGAAGCGTCTATGGGAGCGCTACGGCCACACCCAACTGGAGCTGCTGGACGAACGCCGTATTCGCGAAGTAGTGGCCTGTGACAACTACGTCGGCGGCCTGCTGGACATGAGCGCGGGGCACATCCACCCACTCAACCTGGCACTCGGCGAAGCGGCCGCCGTGGAGTCCCTGGGCGGCACGATCTACGAGCAATCCGCTGCCGTGCGTATCGAGCGCGGCGCCAACCCGGTGGCGCATACCGCCGAGGGCAAGGTCAGGGCCAAGTTCATCATCGTCGCGGGGAATGCCTACCTGGGCAACCTGGTGCCGGAGTTGGCCGCCAAGTCCATGCCGTGCGGCACACAAGTGATCACCACCGCCCCCTTGGGCGATGAGCTGGCGAGAACGTTGCTGCCGCAGGATTACTGCGTCGAAGACTGCAACTACCTGCTCGACTACTACCGCCTCACGCGCGACAAGCGTCTGATCTTCGGCGGCGGCGTGGTGTATGGCGCGCGCGACCCGGCGAATATCGAAGCGATCATCCGCCCGAAGATGCTCAAGGCCTTCCCGCAACTCAAGGACGTGAAGATAGACTACGCCTGGACCGGCAATTTCCTGCTGACCCTGTCGCGTTTGCCGCAGGTGGGTCGCCTGGGCGACAACATCTACTACTCACAGGGCTGCAGCGGCCATGGCGTGACGTATACGCACCTGGCGGGCAAGGTACTGGCAGAGGCACTGCGAGGCCAGGCAGAGCGTTTTGACGCGTTTGCCGACCTGCCGCACTACCCGTTCCCGGGTGGGCAACTGTTGCGCACACCATTTGCGGCAATGGGTGCCTGGTACTACGGGCTACGCGACAAATTGGGATTCTGACTCGAACCTGTAGGAGCCCGTTTGCAGGCTCCCACAGGTCGCACTTATCAAATCACAGACACAAAAAACCCCGGTCTTTCGACCAGGGTCTTTGCTATCGGATCAAAGTAGCCAGAGGCTCGCTTTGTGCTTCAAGGCGTTCAGTGGGCCTTGAGACAGATATGGCGCAGCGGACGGGACTCGAACCCGCGACCCCCGGCGTGACAGGCCGGTATTCTAACCGACTGAACTACCGCTGCGTATCGCTTGACCGGCTGAACATAAGGCTTCAACCGTCTTTAAACATCTGATCGATCAGCCTTGGCTGTTCAATCTCAAGTCCGACACATCGAACCTGGAAAATATGGCGCAGCGGACGGGACTCGAACCCGCGACCCCCGGCGTGACAGGCCGGTATTCTAACCGACTGAACTACCGCTGCGCGTCGGTGCAACCTTTAACGTTGCGTCTTGCCCTGAAGCAAAACTCTCAAGAAGTGGTGGGTGATGACGGGATCGAACCGCCGACCCTCTGCTTGTAAGGCAGATGCTCTCCCGGCTGAGCTAATCACCCTTTGCTTCGTTGAGGCCGCGAAATTTACGCAGGTAGCGGACCTAAGTCAATAGCCCGCTTGAAGTTTTTCTGAAAAAGACAAAATTGCTTCAAGACAGCTATCCACCCTACTCGCTGTAAATCATCTTCTTGCTCATGCCGCCATCCACGACAAACTCTTGCCCGGTAACAAACCCCGCCTGGCGCGACAGCAGCCACGCCACCATTGCCGCCACGTCTTCCACGGTGCCTACCCTGCCCGCAGGATGCTGGGCGTGATCGGCGTCACTCAAGGGCTCGGCACGCCGGGCCGCCGGATCCCGCGCATCGATCCAGCCGGGGCTGACCGCGTTGACCCGCACTTCCGGCCCCAGGCTCATCGCCAGGGCGTGTGTCAGGGCCAGCAAGCCGCCCTTGCTCGCGGCATAGGCCTCGGTGTCAGGCTCCGATTGGCGAGCCCGCGTCGACGCCAGGTTGACGATAGCGCCGCCATGGGCACGCAGATACGGCGCACAGTGCTTGGCCAGCAACATCGGCCCACTGAGGTTCACCGCCAGCACCCGATTCCAGTACGCCAGGTCCAGGCTTTCCAGCGTGATGTTGCGCGGGTCGGCCACCGCCGCGTTGCAGACCAACGCGTCCAGGCGCCCGAACTGCCCCAACACCTCGGCGACCCCCTGGGCGACTTGCTTCTCGTCGGCCACGTCCATGCTGATAAACCAGGCATTCTCGCCCAACACCTTGGACACCTTGGAACCGCGCTCGCGGTCCAGGTCGGTCAACACCACTTGCCAACCCTCACTGATCAGCCACGCGGCAATCCCGAGGCCAATGCCTCGCGCCGCGCCCGTCACCAGCGCGACACGCCCGTTACTGGCGGCTGCGACTTCCATGGACCACTCGATCACAAGGCCGCCAACCCGCGAGCCAGATCAGCCTGCAAGTCCGTCACGTCTTCCAGGCCTACCGCAATGCGGATCAGACTGTCACGAATACCGGCCGCCTCACGCTCCTGCGGCGCCAGGCGGCCGTGAGACGTGGTGCTCGGGTGGGTAATGGTGGTTTTGCTGTCACCCAGGTTGGCGGTGATGGAGATCAGGCGTGTCGCATCGATAAAGCGCCAGGCGCCCTCTTTGCCGCCCTTCACTTCGAAACTCACCACAGCACCGAAACCGCGCTGCTGACGCTGAGCCAATTCGTGTTGCGGGTGGCTCTTGAGGCCGGCGTAGTGCACCTTCTCGATGCCGTCCTGTTGCTCCAGCCATTCGGCCAGGGCCTGGGCGTTGGCGCAATGGGCCTTCATGCGCAGGCTCAGGGTTTCCAGGCCTTTGAGGAAGATCCAGGCGTTGAACGGGCTCAAGGTCGGGCCAGCGGTGCGCAGGAAGCCGACGACTTCCTTCATCTGTTCGCTGCGACCCGCCACCACACCACCCATGCAACGGCCCTGGCCATCGATGAACTTGGTGGCCGAGTGCACAACGATATCCGCGCCCAGCTTCAACGGCTGTTGCAACGCCGGAGTGCAGAAGCAGTTGTCCACCACCAGCATTGCGCCCTTGGCGTGCGCCACTTCGGACAACGCAGCGATATCCACCAGTTCGGCCAGAGGGTTGGACGGCGACTCGACGAACAGCAGCTTGGTGTTGGCCTTGATCGCCCCATCCCAGCCGGACAGATCCGCCAGGGGCACGTAATCGACTTCGATGCCGAAACGCTTGAAATACTTTTCGAACAGGCTGATGGTCGACCCGAACACGCTGCGCGACACCAGCACATGGTCACCAGCGCTGCACAGGCTCATCACCACCGCCAGGATGGCGGCCATGCCGGTCGCCGTTGCAACCGCCTGCTCAGCGCCTTCCAGCGCCGCGATACGCTCTTCGAACGCACGCACGGTCGGGTTGGTGTAACGCGAATACACGTTGCCCGGCACTTCGCCGGCAAAGCGCGCAGCGGCATCGGCCGCAGTACGGAACACGTAGCTGGAGGTGAAGAACATCGGATCACCGTGCTCACCTTCCGGGGTGCGGTGCTGGCCGGCGCGCACAGCCAGGGTATCGAAAGCTACGCCATCGAGGTCGCTGTCCAACCGACCGGCATCCCATTCCTGACTCATGCTGCCACTCCTTACTCAATTCTTTATTTAAGATACAAAACCGGCCCCTCAGGGCCGGTTGTCACTCAGTTGTTGTACAGGTCGATGATCGCGCTGACCGCCTGGGTCTTGATCTTCGACGAGTCGTTGCGCGCCTGCTCGATCTTGTTCAGGTAGGCCTCGTCAACGTCGCCTGTCACGTACTTGCCGTCGAACACCGCGCAGTCGAACTGCTCGATCTTGATCTTGCCACCACCGACCGCTTCGATCAGGTCTGGCAGGTCCTGGTAGATCAACCAGTCGGCGCCGATCAGGTCGGCCACGTCCTGTGTCGAACGGTTGTGTGCGATCAGCTCGTGGGCGCTCGGCATGTCGATGCCGTACACGTTCGGGTAACGCACGGCAGGCGCTGCGGAACAGAAGTACACGTTCTTCGCACCGGCTTCGCGGGCCATCTGGATGATCTGCTTGCAGGTGGTGCCGCGCACGATGGAGTCATCCACCAGCATCACGTTCTTGCCGCGGAATTCCAGCTCGATGGCATTGAGCTTCTGGCGTACCGACTTCTTGCGCGCTGCCTGGCCCGGCATGATGAAGGTGCGGCCGATGTAGCGGTTCTTCACGAAGCCTTCGCGAAACTTGACGCCCAGGTGATTGGCCAGTTCCAGCGCGGCGGTGCGGCTGGTGTCCGGGATCGGGATCACTACGTCGATGTCGTGCTCCGGGCGCTCGCGCAGGATCTTCTCGGCCAGCTTCTCGCCCATGCGCAGACGCGCCTTGTAGACCGAAACGCCGTCGATGATCGAATCCGGACGCGCCAGGTAGACGTGTTCGAAGATGCACGGGGTGAGCTTCGGCGCCACGGCGCACTGACGGGTGTGCAGCTTGCCGTCTTCAGTGATGTACACCGCTTCGCCCGGCGCGAGATCGCGAATCAGGGTGAAGCCCAGCACGTCCAGGGACACGCTTTCGGAAGCGATCATGTACTCGACGCCTTCGTCGGTGTGACGCTGGCCGAACACGATCGGGCGGATGCCGTGCGGGTCACGGAAACCGACGATGCCATAGCCGGTGACCATGGCCACTACCGCGTAACCACCGACGCAACGGTTATGCACGTCAGTAACGGCGGCGAATACGTCTTCTTCGGTCGGCTGCAGCTTGCCGCGCTGGGCCAGCTCGTGGGCGAACACGTTGAGCAGCACTTCCGAGTCAGAACTGGTGTTGACGTGGCGCAGGTCAGATTCGTAGATCTCCTTGGCCAGTTGTTCAACGTTGGTCAGGTTGCCGTTGTGCGCCAGGGTGATGCCGTAAGGCGAGTTGACGTAGAAAGGTTGAGCTTCGGCCGAAGTCGAGCTACCGGCAGTCGGATAACGCACATGGCCAATGCCCATATGCCCGACCAGACGCTGCATGTGACGCTGATGGAACACGTCACGTACCAGACCATTGTCCTTGCGCAGGAATAACCGGCCGTCGTGGCTGGTCACAATACCGGCAGCGTCCTGGCCGCGGTGCTGGAGGACGGTTAGCGCGTCATACAGCGCCTGATTGACGTTCGACTTACCGACGATACCGACGATGCCACACATGCGACGCAACCCCTACTTAATGAATCTTGACTGAACACAACTTACTGAGGCGTTTTGGCCGGCAAGAGGTGTTCCTTGAACGGAAGATCAGCGGGTACGCTGATTCCGCTGGCCAGCCACTGACTGCTCCACCCCAGAATGAGGTTCTTGGACCAGTCTGCAACCAATAGAAATTTTGGCACGAGTACCGACTCCTGCCACCACGAATCCTGCTGTACCGGCCCCAGGCTCAAGAGCCCGACCGCCACGACCACCAGCAACGCGCCACGCGCGGCGCCGAAGGCCATGCCGAGAAATCGATCGGTCCCGGAGAGGCCGGTGACACGTATCAACTCGCCAATAAGATAATTGACCATTGCCCCCACCAGCAGCGTGGCGATGAACATGATGGCGCAGCCCGCGATGACGCGAGCCGAAGGTGTCTCGATGTATCCGGCCAGGTAGACCGACAATGAACCACCGAACATCCAGGCTACGACTCCTGCGATGATCCAGGTCAGCAACGACAGTGCTTCTTTGACGAAGCCGCGGCTTAGACTGATCAAAGCGGAGATGGCGACGATTGCAACAATCGCCCAATCAACCCAGGTAAATGGCACGTTGGAGCCTACGGACAGATGAGGCGGCGCATTTTAGCAGAGCGTCGGGCTATCGGTAAGCTGTGATTGTGGCTGCCTTGCAAATCAGTAGTTTGGGACGAGCAAATCCGCTTTCAACCCCGCTCAGGCTGGAACCGGGTCACGAAACCCTTGAGGTTCTGCTGGCGATCCAGCAAATCCCGCAGGCGGTCTGCCTCGGCACGCTCGATCAGCGGCCCGATAAACACCCGGTTCTTGCCATCGGCACTACGGATATAGGCGTTGTAGCCTTGGCTACGCAGCTTCTTTTGCAACGCGTCGGCGCCCTCGCGGCTGCCCAGGCTGGCCACCTGGATCGACCAACTGATCGGCAAGCCATTCGGATCGATGCGGCTCTGGCCGACATCCGGCTTGCCCGGCGCGGCGGGCTGCGGCGCTACCGGCTTGGGCGCAGGTGCCGGCGCAGCAGGCTTGGCCGCTACGGTCGGCGCGGGCGCCGGCTTGACCACCGGCACGCTCGGCTGCACCGGCATCGACGGCGCTTGCTGTGCGGCTACCTGAGCATCAGTCGGCACCGGTTCCTCCTCCGGCAAGGCCTGAGGCTCTGGAACCACCACTGGCTCAACCTGCACCTGAGGCACCGTGGGCGCCTGGGGCGCGGCCGGTGCCTCGACAACGACCTGACGCTCTTCATCCTGGCGAGAAAACAGCATTGGCAGGAAGATCACCGCCAATGCCACCAGCACCAGGGCACCGACCATTCGCTGCTTGTATGCGCTATCCAGTAATGCCATGTGCAGCTTCCTCCGTGGAGCGCCGGGCTAACCACTCAAGCGCCTCGGCAACACAATAAAATGACCCGAACAACAGAATCTCATCGTCGGGCGTGGCAATGGCGCACTGTGCTTCAAGGGCATCGGTCACGCTTGCATACGACGTCACCGGCGCAGCAAGGTTCTGCAAGGCCGCTTCCAGCTCGGTGGCCGGGCGGCTGCGCGGTGTATCCAGCAGCGCGACGGCCCAGGCCTGGACACTGCCCAGCAAGGGCGCGACCACCCCTTCCAGGTCCTTGTCGGCCAGCAGACCAAACACGGCCAAGCGACGACCGACCGGCGGCGTACGTGACAGACGCTGCGCCAGGTACTCGGCCGCATGGGGGTTATGCCCCACGTCCAGCAGCAGGTTCAGGCGCTTGCCCTGCCATTCGAATTCACGTCGGTCCAGACGCCCTACCACGCGAGTCGCCAGCAAGGTGGCCGCGATCTGTTCGGCATTCCACGGCAGATCCAGCAGCAGATAGGCTTGCAGCGCGAGCGCGGCGTTTTCCATCGGTAGATTCAGCAGCGGCAGGCCGCTCAGCTCGACAACCTGGCCACGGGCATCACGCCCACGCCACTGCCAGTCAAAGGCGCCGATCTCGAGATTGAATTCGCGGCCACGCAGGAATAATGGGCAATCCAGCTCACGCACCTTGTCCAGCAAGGTGTGCGGAGGGTCGATATCACCACATAACGCCGGCTTGCCCTGGCGGAAGATTCCGGCCTTTTCATAGGCCACGGACTCACGGGTATTGCCAAGATAGTCGGCGTGGTCCACGCCAATACTGGTGATCAACGCCAAATCGGCATCCACCACGTTGACCGTATCCAGGCGCCCACCCAAGCCGACTTCCAGCACGACCACATCCAGTTGCGCACGCTCGAACAGCCAGAACGCCGCCAGGGTGCCCATCTCGAAGTAAGTCAGGGAGATCTCGCCCCGGCCCGCATCGAGTGCGGCGAAGGCTTCGCAGAGTTGCTCATCCGTGGCTTCGACACCGTTGAGCTGCACCCGCTCGTTATAACGCAGCAGGTGCGGGGAATTGTAGACGCCGACTTTCAGCCCCTGGGCCTGCAGCAGCGCCGCGACAAAGGCACAGGTAGAGCCTTTGCCGTTGGTGCCGGTCACCGTGATCACTCGCGGCGCCGGGCGGCCCAACCCGAGGCGGGCCGCTACCTGTTGCGAGCGCTCCAGGCCCATGTCGATGGCGGACGGATGCAACTGCTCAAGGTAGGCGAGCCACTCGCCCAGGGTACGTTGGGTCATAGGTTTGCAGGCACCGGCGGCACGACGATCGGCTCGACTTTAGGCGCGACGTACACCGGAGTCGGCAGGCCCATCATTTGCGCCAGCAGGTTGCCCAGGCGTGGACGCAGCTCACCGCGCGGGATGATCAGGTCGATCGCACCGTGCTCCAGCAGAAACTCGCTGCGCTGGAAACCTTCCGGCAGTTTTTCACGCACGGTCTGCTCGATCACGCGCGGGCCGGCAAAGCCGATCAGCGCCTTGGGCTCGCCGACGATCACGTCACCCAGCATCGCCAGGCTGGCGGAAACGCCGCCGTAGACCGGGTCGGTCAGCACGGAGATGAACGGGATGCCTTCTTCACGCAGGCGTGCCAGGACCGCAGAAGTCTTGGCCATTTGCATCAGGGAGATCAGGGCTTCCTGCATGCGCGCACCACCGGAGGCCGCGAAGCAGATCATCGGGCAACGGTTTTCCAGGGCATAGTTGGCGGCGCGGACAAAGCGCTCACCGACGATGGCGCCCATGGAGCCACCCATGAAGGAGAACTCGAATGCCGACACCACGACCGGCATGCCCAGCAGCTTGCCGCTGACGGAAATCAGGGCGTCTTTCTCACCGGTCTGCTTTTGCGCAGCGGTCAGGCGGTCCTTGTACTTCTTGCCATCACGGAACTTCAGACGGTCAACCGGCTCCAGGTCGGCGCCCAACTCGTTACGGCCTTCGGCGTCGAGGAAGATGTCGATGCGGGCGCGGGCGCCGATACGCATGTGGTGGTTGCACTTGGGGCAAACGTCCAGGGTCTTTTCCAGCTCCGGGCGGTACAGCACCGCGTCGCAGGACGGGCACTTGTGCCACAGACCTTCAGGAACCGAGCTTTTCTTCACCTCGGAACGCATGATCGAAGGGATCAGTTTGTCTACTAACCAGTTGCTCATGCTTTCTTTCTCCAGTACCGGTGGCTTGAACACAGCCCCGCGTATGCCCTTGAGCTAAATTCATATGTGGCGATGACACAGGCTGGACGGGGTCAGACGTTCGACCGGCCTTTTCCTGCCTGTATCCTCAGCCTTCCAGACAACCTGCCAGCGCAGGGTTGCCACTTCGTTTCCGGGCCACCACAGGCGGCGCCGGGCTGTTTTACACAGTGGTAGTTATGGACGGCGGCAGACTGCCAGCCGTCACATTGCACCGCTGCTGTTGCGCACAGCCTGCATGAATGCGCGAATCTTGCTGTGATCCTTGATGCCCTTACCCTGCTCCACCCCACCGCTGACATCCACGGCATACGGCCGCACCTGTTCGATTGCCGCCCCGACATTTGCAGGGTTGAGCCCGCCGGCCAGGATGATCGGCTTGCTCAAGCCTGCGGGAATCAGCGACCAGTCGAACGCTTCGCCAGTACCGCCGGGTACGCCTTCGACATAGGTATCCAGCAAAATCCCGCGGGCACTGCCGTAGGCGGAACACGCCGCCGCAATATCATCCCCGGCCTTGACGCGCAACGCCTTGATATACGGCCGCTGGTAACTTTCACATTCCTCAGACGTTTCGTCGCCATGGAACTGCAACATGTCCAAGGCTACGGCATCCAGGGTTTCGTTGAGCTCGCAGCGACTGGCATTGACGAACAGACCCACGGTGGTCACGAACGGCGGCAATGCGGCGATGATCGCTCGCGCCTGCAGCACGTTCACCGCCCGTGGGCTCTTGGCATAAAACACGAAACCGATGGCATCCGCCCCTGCCTCGACCGCCGCCAGCGCGTCTTCTATGCGGGTAATCCCGCAAATCTTGCTGCGAACGGCTGACATGTCGTGGAAACCTCCAGGGTTGGACCGAGAAAGCCCCGGATGGTAACAAAAGCTTTTCCGGGCGTCAGCCGCCAAGTTCGCTGAAACCTGTGAGGAAGTGTGGTCCGATGAAACGCTCCGGCAACTCGAACTCGTCTCGGTACTCCACATCCACCAGGTACAGGCCGAACGGGTGTGCCGTGACCCCTCCCGTGCGACGAACGCGGCTTTCCAGCACTTCCCTGGCCCACTCTACCGGACGCTCGCCAGTGCCGATGGTCATCAGCACCCCGGCGATGTTGCGCACCATGTGATGCAGGAAGGCCCCGGCACGGATATCCAGCACGATCATCTTGCCGTGACGAGTCACCCGCAGGTGGTGGACCTCCTTGATCGGTGACTTGGCCTGGCACTGGCCGGCACGGAAGGCGCTGAAATCATGCACACCCACCAGGTGCTGCGCGGCCTCGGCCATGCGCTCGGCGTCCAGCGGGCGGTGGTTCCAGGTAATTTCTTCGTTAAGGTGCGCCGGGCGGATCTGGTCGTTGTAGATCACATAGCGATAGCGCCGGGCGATGGCCTTGAAACGCGCATGAAAATGCGCCGGCATGACCTTGGCCCAACTGACGCTGACGTCATGGGGCAAATTGATATTTGCGCCCATCACCCAGGCCTTCATTGACCGCTCGGCCTGAGTGTCAAAGTGCACCACCTGGCCACACGCATGCACACCGGCGTCGGTACGCCCGGCGCACATCAGCGATACCGGTGAATCGGCGACTTTCGACAGGGCGTTCTCCAGGGTCTCCTGCACCGTCAGCACGCCGGACGCCTGACGCTGCCAGCCGCGATAGCGCGAGCCCTTGTATTCCACGCCCAAGGCGATGCGGTAAAAGCCTGCGGCCGCCATTTCGGCGGTCGGGTTATCTATATTTGCCAAGAACTGAGAGCCTGATGAGTTGCGCGAAGGCGGCCATTATGCCGGTTTGCAGGGGAGCCCACAAAAGCAAAACGGCGACCCGAAGGTCGCCGCTGTTTGAACAATGGGCTGTCAAGCCAACCGACCGAGCATTTCCTTGGCCTCGCCGCGTTGAACCTCATCGCCTTCGGTCAACACTTCGGAAAGGATATCCCGCGCGCCGTCCGCATCGCCCATGTCGATATAGGCCTGGGCCAGGTCGAGCTTGGTAGCCACCTCATCCGTGCCGGAGAGGAAGTCGAATTCCGGCTCATCATCGCCCAACGCCGCGTCTTCTGCGTTAAAGGACGGCTCGATGGACGGATGTTCCAGGCTCTGGGACAGGCGATCCAGCTCGGCGTTGACATCATCCAGTTCCGACGTGAAAGCATCGGGCTTGGCGGCCGCTTCCGGCTCATCGGCCAGGGACAGGTCGAAATCCTCCGGCAAATCGAAGTCATCCAATGCCGCAGGCGTGAGGGTCGGCGGCTCGACGGCCGGCACGTCCTTCATCTGCTCTTCCAGGCCCGAGAGGAAGTCGTCATCGGATTGTGCCGAAGCCGGGGCATCCAGTTGCAGGTCCAGATCGAAGTCCGACAAGTCGTCCGACGCGGCCTTGGCTTCGGTCTGCTGCTGCAACAGCGACTCGAAGGTCTGCTGATCGTCCTTGATCTGAGCCGGGGAAGCTTCTTCAAGATCGTCCAGGCTGAGATCGAAATCAGTGTCAAAGGCCTCCGGCTGCGCAGGCGCCGGTTTGTCTTCGAGCAAATCCTTGACGTATTGAGCATCCAGGGCAGCAGCCGCCACCGCGGCACTGACACCCGCCGCCAACACGGCCATGGCCGGGAAGCGACTCTTGAGCTGCTCGACCTGGGCGTGGTTTTCACCATTGGCCACCAGTTGACGCTCCTGGGTCACGAAACCGTCCTTGTCGTTTTGCAGGCCGTAGACTTCCATCAGTTTCAAGCGCAGGTCGCTGCGCTTGGGCTCATGCTTGATCGCTTGCTCCAGCACGTCGGCGGCCTGGTTCAGGTGACCACGATCGATATGAGACTGGGCCTGGGCCAGCGCATCGTTTGAATTCACCGGAGCCACGGCAACCGCCAGCGGCGCAAGTACGGAAGCAACAGTCGGCACAACAGCCGCCGGTTCAACCACCGGAGCCGGGGCCGGTGCGGCGGCCAGCTTTACGCTGGGCGGCGGCGTCTCCAGGCCTTCGAAGCTGCTCGGCGGCAGGTCGTCATGAAGGTTAGAGGTGAACTCCGGCTCTTCAGCCAGGGCCCGCGCCATGCGCAGGTGTTTTTCCTCTTCGCGGCGCGCATTGCGATGGCGCGCCCATAACAGCAGGAGCAGCAGCACCAGCAAGCCCGCCGCACCACCGATCACACCGAGAACAATCGGGTTGGTCAGCAGTTCATTGAATTTGCCGTCGGCGCTGGCCGGTGCCGCGTCCGCCTTGACCGGCTCAGGCGCTGGCGCGACGGGTGCAGGGGTGACAGCCTCGGGCTTGGCAGGCGCGGCGGATGGCTCGCCCGCCAATTGCGCGGGTATCGCGGCAGTCGCCGGAGCACCCGGAACAGCCTTTTCAGCCTGCAAACGCGCCAGTTGATCGTTTTTCAGTTGAATCAGTTTTTGCAGCTTGTCCAACTGGCTTTGCAGGTCTGCCGCGCGGCTTTTCAGCTCTTCGTTGTCGCGACGGGTGGTGTCCAGTTGCTCCTGGGTCATCGCCAGCTTGTCGCTGAGTGCCGCGCTATCGCCCGCCTTGCCCTTGGCGCCCTTCTTGGCGGCCTCGGCAGACACCAGGCTCAGGTTGTCTTTGGTGTTGGTACTTGCGGGCGCGTTACCGGCCTGGGTGCGCTTGGTGGCGTCCAGTTGCTGCTTGCCCGCTGCCGGGTTGGTGGCGGCGCGTCGGCCCTGGCGCCAGGCGGCATTTTGCGCGCTCACCTCAGCAATTGCCTGGGGTTGCGGCAGTGCAGTGCTTTGTACGGCATCCGGCAGACGCAGGACCTGGCCGGTTTTCAGCCGGTTGATATTGCCGTCGATGAACGCATCCGGGTTCAGCGCCTGGATCGCCAGCATGGTCTGCTGCACGGAGCCGCCATTACGGTGCTTCGCGGCGATTTCCCACAGGGTGTCGCGGGAGGTGGTGGTGTGCTGTGCCGGTTTGCTCGCGGCGGGCGCGGCGTTGGTCGGCGCAGCCAGACGCGGCGCAGGCGCGGCAGCGGTGGGTGCCGGCTGCTCGAACTTGGCCGGGTCGAGCAACACGCTGTAGTCACGCATCAAACGGCCATTAGGCCATTGCACCTGCAACAGGAAACGCACGTAGGAATCAGGCAACGGCTTGCTGGAGGTGACGCGCACCACGCTGCGGCCGTTTGGATTGACCACCGGGGTAAACGTCAGGTCATCGAGAAACGCCTGGCGATCAACGCCCGCGTCCACAAATGCCTGGGACGAAGCCAGGCTTGGCGTGATCTCGGAGGCCGTGAGGCCACCGACATCGAGCAATTCGATTTCCACCGCCAACGGCTGGTTCAACTTCGACTTGAGGGTCATCTCCCCCAGCTGCAGCGCCTGCGCCATACCGGAGGACAGCGCCGAGGCGGCCGCTATTGCTAACACCAGTTTGCGAACTTGAACCATAGCCTCATCCTTTGTTTGAACACTCCCCGGCCTGCGAGAAGGTTGGTAACCGCTGCCATAAGGCATGGCGAGCCGATAGGTCACCGACGCGCAACTTTTCCTGCCTGGGACCAAGCATAGCGCCTGGCTAGAATCAATCTACAAATTGCCGCCAAGTATCTTTTACGCAAGGCCTTTTATCAACAACTGCGCCAGCTGCACGGCATTCAGTGCGGCGCCTTTGCGTACGTTATCTGACGTCAGCCACAGATTTAGTTCCGCCGGGTCATCCACACCTGCCCGGACACGACCGACATAGACCACATCCTGGCCCACTGCATCGCCGACGGCTGTAGGAAAATCCCCTTCATCCACAAGCTCGATGCCCGACGCAGCGTCAAGTGCGCGGCTCACCGCCGCCAGATCAACCGCCGCCCCCAGTTGCAAGGACACTGTCAGGCTATCGCCAAAAAACACCGGGGCTTGAACGCAGGTTGCGGAAATCTTTAGCAAAGGTAATTCCAGCACTGCACGCAATTCGTGGACCAGGCGTTTTTCCAGGACCGTATGCCCCTGGGCGTCTGGCGTGCCAACCTGAGCCAACAGGTTGAAGGCGACCTGTCGATCAAAGAACTTCGGCTCCAGCGGGCGCATATTCAGCAGCTCGGCGGTTTGCCGGGCCAGTTCGCTGACAGCTTCACGCCCCTGGGCCGACATCGCCAGGCTGGCGGTGACGCTCACCCGCTGGATATCCAGCAAGCCCCGCAAAGGCGCCAGCACCACCGCCAGGTTGGTCGCTGACGGGCTGGGGCTGCCGAGCTGGAACGGCTTCTTCAGCCCCTCCAGCACGTGGGCATTGGCCTCCGGCACCACGTGCGGAGCCTGCGTGGCCGGCAAGGCGCCGGACAAGTCGATCACCGAGCACCCAGCCGCCGTGGCACGCGGCGCAAAACTCAGGGTGACCGCCGGCCCCGCCGCAAAGAACGCCAACTGCGCCTTGCTGAAGTCAAATTCGTCGACTTCCTTGACCCGCACATTCTTGCCACGAAAGGGCACGGAGGCGCCGGCCGAGTTGTTGCCCGCCAGCAAATACAGAGTGCCCACCGGAAAATCCAACTCTTCCAGGATCTGCACCAGGGTTTCGCCGACGGTGCCGGTGGCGCCGATCACGGCGATTTCAAAGGTCTGGGTCATGGGGGCTGCCTCGGGCATTGCGGGGGGAGCGGCACTTTACCGGGTGGTGGGGGGTGAGGCAATTAAGCTGGCATTTGTGGTAGGGCTGATGGCCTTATCGGGGGCAAGCCCCCTCCCACACTCGAACGGGTTCGCAGGTCAAAATGTGGGAGGGGGCTTGCCCCCGATGAGGCCCGACCAAACAACAAAAAACCCGCGCCTGTCACCAGAACGCGGGTTTTCATCATTGCCTCACGCGATCAACGCTCCAGCAAGATCCGCAACATGCGGCGCAGCGGCTCGGCCGCGCCCCACAGCAACTGGTCGCCCACGGTGAACGCACCGAGGAACTGGCTGCCCATGTTCAGTTTACGCAGACGACCCACCGGTACATTCAGGGTGCCGGTGACCTTGGTCGGGCTCAGCTCCTGCATGCTGATATCACGGTTGTTCGGCACCAGCTTGACCCACGGGTTGTGCTGGCTGATCAACGCTTCGATATCGGTGATCGGCACGTCTTTGTTCAGCTTGATGGTCAGCGCCTGGCTGTGGCAGCGCATCGCGCCGATGCGCACGCAGATGCCGTCCACCGGGATCGGGCTCTTGAAGCGGCCGAGGATCTTGTTGGTCTCGGCCTGGGCCTTCCACTCTTCGCGGCTCTGGCCGTTCGGCAGTTCCTTGTCGATCCATGGGATCAGGCTACCGGCCAACGGCACGCCGAAGTTTTCGGTCGGGTAGGCATCGCTGCGCATCGCTTCGGCCACGCGGCGGTCGATGTCGAGGATCGCGCTGGCCGGGTCGGCCAGTTGATCGGCGACCGCGGCGTGGGTCGCACCCATCTGCTTGATCAGCTCACGCATGTTCTGCGCGCCGGCCCCAGAGGCCGCCTGATAGGTCATGGCACTCATCCACTCGACCAGGCCAGCTTCGAACAAGCCGCCCAGGCCCATCAGCATCAGGCTGACGGTGCAGTTGCCGCCGACGTAGTTCTTGGTGCCGGCATCCAACTGCTGGTCGATGACCTTGCGGTTCACCGGGTCGAGGATGATCACCGCGTCGTCCTGCATGCGCAGGCTCGAGGCGGCGTCGATCCAGTAACCCTGCCAGCCGGCTTCGCGCAGCTTGGGGAAGACTTCGCTGGTGTAGTCGCCACCCTGACAGGTCAGAATCACGTCGAGGGTTTTCAGCTCTTCAATGTTGTAGGCGTCCTTGAGCGGAGCAATATCCTTGCCCACGGACGGCCCCTGGCCACCCACATTCGAAGTGGTGAAAAACACCGGCTCGATAAGATCGAAATCCTGCTCTTCCAGCATCCGCTGCATGAGCACGGAACCGACCATACCGCGCCAACCGATCAGACCTACACGTTTCATCGCAACTACACCTTGTTAAAAAGTGGGCCGCCTTGCAGCAACAACTGCAAGCGGGCCCGAGAGATTACAGATTCCGCAGCGCGGCGACTACTGCGTCGCCCATTTCTTGCGTACCGACCTTGGTGCAACCCTGCGACCAGATGTCGCCGGTGCGCAACCCCTGATCCAGCACCAGGCTCACGGCCTTCTCGATGGCATCCGCCGCGTCGCTCAGGTTGAAGCTGTAACGCAGCATCATCGACACCGACAAAATGGTCGCCAGCGGGTTGGCAATGCCCTGGCCCGCGATGTCTGGCGCCGAACCGTGGCAAGGCTCGTACATGCCCTTGTTGTTGGTGTCCAGGGACGCCGACGGCAGCATGCCGATGGAACCGGTGAGCATCGACGCCTGGTCGGACAGGATGTCGCCGAACAGGTTGTCGGTGACGATCACGTCGAACTGCTTCGGCGCACGCACCAGTTGCATGGCGGCGTTGTCGACGTACATGTGGCTCAGTTCGACGTCCGGGTAGTCCTTGGCCACTTCTTCGACGATTTCGCGCCACAGTTGGCTCGAGGCCAGTACGTTGGCCTTGTCCACCGAGCAGACCTTCTTGCCACGCACGCGGGCCATGTCGAAGCCGACACGGGCGATACGGCGGATTTCACTCTCGCTGTACGGCAGGGTGTCGTAGGCCTGGCGCTCGCCATTTTCCAACTCGCGCACGCCGCGTGGCGAGCCGAAGTAGATACCGCCGGTCAGCTCGCGCACGATCAGGATATCCAGGCCCGCGACCACTTCCGGCTTGAGGCTCGAGGCGTCGGCCAGTTGCGGGTAGAGGATCGCCGGGCGCAGGTTGCCGAACAGGCCCAGTTGGGCACGGATTTTCAGCAGGCCGCGCTCAGGGCGGATGTCACGTTCGATCTTGTCCCATTTCGGGCCGCCCACGGCGCCGAGCAGTACGGCGTCGGCCGCACGCGCACGCTCCAGGGTCTCATCGGCCAGCGGTACACCATGCTTGTCGATGGCCGCGCCGCCGATCACGTCGTGGCTCAGCTCGAAACCCAGGCTGTACTTGCTGTTGGCGAGTTCCAGCACCTTGACCGCTTCGGCCATGATTTCCGGACCAATACCGTCGCCAGGGAGAATCAGAATCTGCTTGCTCATGCGTTCCTCATTTCATCAAGCGACCCGCCCGTGGGCAGGTCGGGAAAAATCAATCAGCGTTCGGCAAAGACCACCAGCACGTCGGTGCTGAAGGTGCCGTCGGCCTGAATTTCGTAATAATCGCGCACTTCCTGACCCATCGACTTTTGCAGCTCGAGGATCGCCGCGCGCAGCACCTGCGGCGTGCGCATGCGCTCGACCCACGAGGTGTATTCCAGGCGCAGGCGCTGGCGACTGCTGGTTCGTACATGCAGACCGGATTCGCTGAGCTGCTGCATCCACTCGGCGGCAGAGTAATCGCGCACGTGGCTGGTGTCGCGCAGCACTTCGACGGTTTGCAGGTAAGTGTCCAACAGCGGGCTGCCCGGTGACAAGACATCGACGAAGGCCGCCACGCCACCCGGCTTGAGCACCCGACGCACTTCACGCAGGGCCAGGCCGAGGTCGCTCCAGTGGTGGGCCGAATAACGGCTGAACACGAAGTCGAACTCGCCATCGGCGAACGGCAGGCGCTCAGCGGCGCCGTTCACGGTGCGGATATTGTCCAGGCCACGGTCCGTCGCAGCGGCGGCAACCACGTCGAGCATCTGCTGGGACAGGTCGTAGGCGACCACTTCCTTGACCAGCGGCGCGACGTGAAAGCTGACATGACCGGCACCGCAGCCCAGGTCCAGCAGTCGCGCACTGCCCTGCCCGGCCAGTTCGGCCTGGAGCAGCGCGAATTCGGTGCCCTGGGCGTGCACGGCACTGCTCAGGTAGGCGCGGGCTTGCTCGCCGAATTGTTTTTGCACGACTTGGGTGTGGGCGGTGGTGGTCATGGTGGTTTCCTTGGGTTTTGGGGTGTTGGTACTGGCGCTATCGCAGGCAAGCCAGCTCCCACAGTCGGAATGCATTCCAATGTGGGAGTCGGGCTTGCCCGCGATGGGGCCCGCACGGTTACCGCCAATCAGGCATCGCGAAACAACCAAGGCTGGCTCGCCCGGTGCCTGGCTTCAAACGCGGCAATCGCATCGCCGTCCTGCAAGGTCAGGCCGATATCGTCCAGGCCGTTGATCAGGCAGTGCTTACGGAACGCATCCACTTCAAAGTGATACACCTTGCCGTCTGGACGGGTCACAGTCTGCGCGGCCAGGTCGACGGTCAGTTGGTAGCCCTCTTCGGCCTCGACCTGCTTGAACAGCTCGTCCACTTCGGCATCGCTCAAGATGATCGGCAGCAGGCCGTTCTTGAAGCTGTTGTTGAAGAAGATGTCGGCATAGCTCGGCGCGATGATGCTGCGAAAGCCATACTCTTCCAGGGCCCATGGCGCGTGTTCACGACTGGAACCGCAGCCGAAGTTTTCCCGGGCCAGCAAGACGCTGGCGCCCTGGTAACGCTCGGCATTGAGCACGAAGTCCTTGTTCAGCGGGCGCTTGGAGTTGTCCTGGTAGGCGTAGCCCACATCCAGGTAGCGCCACTCGTCGAACAGGTTCGGGCCGAAGCCGGTGCGCTTGATCGACTTCAAGAACTGCTTGGGAATGATCTGGTCGGTGTCGACGTTGGCGCGATCCAAAGGGGCGACAAGGCCGGTGTGTTGGGTAAAAGCACGCATCGGGTATTCCTCAGATCAATTCGCGAACGTCGATGAAACGACCGTTGACGGCAGCGGCGGCGGCCATGGCCGGGCTGACCAGGTGGGTACGCCCACCGGCGCCCTGACGCCCTTCGAAGTTACGGTTGGAGGTGGACGCGCAGTGCTCACCCGACTCCAGGCGGTCCGGGTTCATCGCCAGGCACATGGAGCAGCCCGGCTCACGCCATTCAAAACCGGCTTCGAGGAAAATCTTGTCCAGGCCTTCGGCTTCAGCCTGCGCCTTGACCAGGCCCGAGCCCGGCACCACGATGGCTTGCTTGATAGTCGAAGCCACTTTGCGGCCCTTGGCGATCACCGCCGCGGCGCGCAGGTCTTCGATCCGCGAGTTGGTGCAGGAACCGATGAACACGCGATCCAACTGAATGTCGGTAATCGCCTGGTTGGCCTTCAAGCCCATGTACTTCAAGGCGCGTTCAATGGAGCCGCGCTTGACCAGGTCGGTTTCCTGCGCGGGGTCCGGCACGTTCTGGTCGACGGCCAGGACCATCTCCGGCGAGGTACCCCAGCTGACTTGCGGCTTGATCTGGGCAGCGTCCAGCTCGACCACGGTGTCAAACACCGCATCGGCATCGGAGACCAAGTCTTTCCAGGCTTGCACAGCGGCGTCCCAATCTTTGCCTTGTGGGGCAAATGGACGGCCCTTGACGTATTCAACGGTCTTTTCGTCCGCCGCCACCATGCCCACGCGGGCACCGGCTTCGATGGACATGTTGCAGATGGTCATGCGGCCTTCGATGGACAGGTCGCGAATCGCGCTGCCGGCGAACTCGATGGCATGGCCGTTACCGCCGGCGGTGCCGATCTTGCCGATCACGGCGAGCACGATGTCCTTGGCGGTCACGCCGAACGGCAACTGGCCTTCGACTTTAACCAACATGTTCTTCATCTTTTTGGCGACCAGGCACTGGGTGGCGAACACATGTTCCACCTCGGAGGTGCCGATGCCGTGGGCCAAGGCGCCGAACGCACCGTGGGTGGACGTATGGGAGTCGCCGCACACCACGGTCATGCCCGGCAAGGTGGCGCCCTGCTCCGGACCGATCACGTGCACGATGCCTTGACGCACGTCATTCATCTTGAATTCAGTGATGCCATATTCGTCGCAGTAGTCATCGAGGGTCTGCACCTGCAAACGCGACACCTGGTCGGCAATGGCTTCGATGCCGCCCTTGCGCTCAGGGGTGGTCGGCACGTTGTGGTCCGGGGTGGCGATGATGGAGTCGACGCGCCAAGGCTTGCGCCCGGCCAGCCGCAGGCCTTCGAACGCTTGGGGCGAGGTCACTTCATGGATGATGTGGCGGTCGATATAGATCAGCGACGAACCATCGTCGCGCCGTTTCACTTCATGGGAATCCCAAAGCTTGTCGTAAAGCGTTTTGCCGGCCATCAGTCGGTCCTCATCAGCGGTGTTTCTCTATGCCGGGCTTTTCAATAACCCTTTGGCTTGTGAGGCTGATGGTATGGCGCTACATTAAATAACTCAAATTCATATTTTTTATGCTTTGGATTACCAACTGGAATACACCATGGACCTGGCCAACCTCAATGCCTTTATCGCCATCGCCGAGACCGGCAGCTTCTCCGGTGCCGGTGAGCGCCTGCACCTGACCCAGCCGGCCATCAGCAAGCGCATTGCCGGCCTGGAGCAACAATTGAAGGTGCGCCTGTTCGATCGCCTGGGCCGTGAAGTCGGCCTGACGGAGGCCGGACGGGCCTTGCTGCCACGCGCCTATCAGATCCTCAACGTGCTGGACGACACGCGCCGCGCCCTCACCAACCTCACCGGCGAAGTCAGCGGGCGCCTGACCCTGGCCACCAGCCACCATATCGGCCTGCATCGCCTGCCGCCGGTGCTGCGCGCCTTCACCCGGGCATACCCGAATGTGGCGCTGGATATTCAGTTCCTCGATTCGGAAGTGGCCTACGAAGAAATCCTCCACGGCCGCGCCGAAGTGGCGGTGATCACCCTGGCGCCCGATCCCCACAACCTGGTGCGCGCCACCCCGGTGTGGGACGACCCACTGGATTTCGTGGTGGCGCCAGAGCACAGCCTGATCAGCAACGGCCACGTCAACCTGGCCGATATTGCCGGCCACCCGGCGGTGTTCCCCGGCGGCAACACCTTCACCCACCATATCGTCAGCCGGTTGTTCGAGGCCCAGGGCCTCACGCCGAATATCGCGATGAGCACCAACTACCTGGAAACGATCAAGATGATGGTGTCGATCGGCCTGGCCTGGAGCGTCTTGCCGCGCACCATGCTCGATGATCAGGTGGCAAGTATCGCTTTGCCGGGCATACAGCTCAGTCGCCAGCTAGGCTATATCGTGCACACCGAAAGGACGCTGTCGAATGCTGCGCGGGCCTTCATGAGCCTATTGGATGCACAGGTCGATCTGCCAGGGATACCGGCATGAAACCGTGCGGCCTCAAGGTCTGAACTGTACCGCGCCATACGCCCATCGAGCCAAGGCCCTTTGATAATGCGCAACCCCGTCGACTCCGTGCCACCCCTGCCCCGCATTTACGCCCTGGACCCCCAAGAGGCGGAACAAAGCTGGGACAGTGCCCCGCAACTGCTGGCCGCGCTCAATGCTGCCCGGCTGGGCGCCTGGTGCTGGGAAATCGACACCGGCAGGATAAGCTGGTCGCGGGGCACCCAGGCGCTGTTCGGCTTTGACCCGCGCCAGCCACTGCCCAAGGACCTGGACTATCTGGACCTGCTGGCACCGGCGGATCGCGCCAGGGTGGTACGGGCCTTTCATGCGGTGCTGGCGGGCGAGCCGTTCGAGCAGGCCATGCACCACCGTATCCAATGGCCTGACGGCAGCTTCCACTGGCTGGAAATCAACGGCAGCCTGTTACCGGACAAGTCCGGACGCCGACGCATGATCGGCGTGATCCGCGAAATCACCCACCAACGCGAGCGGGAAAGCGCCCTCAGCCACTCCGAAAAGCGCTTCGCCACGCTGTTTCACCTGTGCCCGAACATGGTTCTGCTGACCCGCCAGTCCGACGGGTTGATCAGCGAGGCCAACCAGTACTTCGAAATGCTCTTCGGCTGGCCGGTCGCCGATGCCATCGGCCGCACCACCCTGGACCTGGGCCTGTGGCGTCATCCCGAACAGCGTGCACAACTGGTCAAGGCCACCCAGCGCAAGGGCCTGACCATCACCATGGAGGTGCAGTTCTGCGCCAGCAACGGCCAGATCCACGACGGCACCCTCAGCGCACAAAGGGTCGAGCTGGAGGGCGAGGCCTATCTGATCAGCACGTTTCTGGACACCACCGAACGCAAATTAGCCGAGCAGGCCCTCAAGGACAGCCAGGAACGCCTCGACCTGGCCCTGGACTCGGCGCAACTGGGCACCTGGGACTGGCACATCCCCACCGGCATGCTCTACGGCTCGGCCCGCGCCGCCCAATTGCACGGCCTGCCGCCGGAGCCGTTCCATGAGTTCTTCGACGCCTTCTTTGACGGAATGCCCAATGACGAGCGCGAGAGCATGCGCAACGCTTATCGCACCCTGCGCGAAGGCCCGGCCGGCAACTATCAGCTGACGTATCGCGTGCCCATGGAAGACGGCAGCTCACGCTACCTCGAAAGCCGCGCCCGCCTGTACCGCGATGAGCACGGCGCGCCCCTGCGTATGGCCGGCACTCTGCTGGATATCACCGACCAGGTGGAACGCGAACAACGCCTGACCGCTTCCGAAGAAAAATTTGCCAGCCTGTTCCAGGCCAGCCCGGACCCGATCTGCGTCACCTGCCTGGAGGGCGGCGCGTTTATCGAGATCAACCCCGCGTTTACCCAGACCTTCGGCTGGACGGCCGCCGAGGTCATCGACAAAAGCGCCGAAGAGATCGGCCTGTGGGACGAGTCGAGCAAGCGCCTGCAGCGTATCGAGCGGGTGATCCGCGAGCAGGCATTGAACAATGTGGCGATCGTGGTGCATCACAAGAGCGGCCAAAGCCTGACCTGCGTGATATCCAGCCGTCTGATCAAGGTGGGCGACCAGTCGTGCATCGTCACCACGCTGCGCGATATCACCCAGCAGCAGCGCTCGGAAGCGGCGCTCAAGGCCAGCGAAGAGAAGTTCGCCAAGGCCTTCCATTCCAGCCCCGACGCCATTTCCATCACTGAGCGCGACACCGGTCGATATGTGGAGGTCAACGACGGCTTCTGCCGCCTGACCGGCTACCGCGCCGAGGAAGCCATTGGCCTGACGCTGTATCAGATCGGCATCTGGGCCGATGAAAACCAGCGCGCCGCGCTGCTGGCCGAGTTGCAGATCAAGGGCCGCATTCATCACCTGGAAATGCTCTGGCACAACAAGCGCGGCGAGTTGCTGGCGGTGGAAGTCTCGGTGGAGCCCATCACCCTGAATGAAACCCCGTGCCTGTTGCTGACCGCCCGCGATGTGAGCCTGCTGAAAAACGCCCAGGCGCAGATCCGCCACCTGGCCTATCACGACCCGCTGACCAACCTGCCCAACCGCGCCCTGTTGATGGACCGCCTGAGCCAGCAGATCGCCTTGCTCAAGCGCCACAATTTGCGCGGCGCACTGCTGTTCCTCGACCTCGACCACTTCAAGCACATCAACGACTCCCTCGGCCACCCGGTGGGCGACACCGTGTTGAAGATTGTCACCGCACGCCTGGAAGCCAGCGTGCGCATGGAAGACACCGTGGCGCGCCTGGGGGGTGATGAGTTCGTGGTGCTGCTCAGCGGCCTGGAAGGGTCACGCATGGAGGTCAGCGGCCAGGTGCAGGAGTTGGCCGACACCCTGCGTGAATTGCTTTCAGAGCCGATGTTCCTGGACGGTCATCGCCTGCAGGTCACGCCAAGCATTGGCGTGGCATTGATTCCCGATCACGGCTCCACGCCAGCGGACTTGCTCAAGCGTGCCGACATCGCCCTGTATCGCGCCAAGGATTCAGGGCGCAACACCACGCAGATGTTCCACAACAGTATGCAAAAAACCGCCAGCGAACGCCTGCGCATGGAGACAGACTTGCGCCTGGCCTTATCACGTGGCGAGTTCAGCGTGCATTACCAACCCCAGGTGGACGCGCGGGGCAACAAGATCGTCGGCGCCGAGGCCCTGGTACGCTGGCAACACCCGCAATTGGGCGCTCAGTCACCTTCCGAATTCATCAAGGTGCTGGAGGACAGCGGCCTGATCCTTGAGGTGGGCACCTGGATCCTGGATGAAGCCTGCGCGGCCTTTCAACAACTGATCCACGAAGGCTTGGTAGACCCACTGAATTTCAGCCTGTGCGTGAACATCAGCCCCCGGCAGTTTCGCCAGAACGACTTCGTGGAGCGGGTGGAGCGCAGCCTCAAGCAACATCAGTTGCCGTTCAGCCTTTTGAAACTGGAGATCACCGAAGGCATCGTGATCCAGAATCTGGACGACACCATCAGCAAAATGCGCCGCCTGAAAAAACTCGGCGTGAGTTTTGCCATGGACGACTTCGGCACCGGCTATTCATCGCTCACTTACCTCAAGCGGCTGCCGGTGGATGCGCTGAAGATCGACCAGTCCTTTGTGCGCGACGCGACCCATGACCCCAACGACGCTGAAATCATCCGTGCGATTGTGGCAATGGCCCGCAGCCTGAACCTGGAAGTGATCGCCGAAGGCGTGGAAACCCCGGAGCAACTGGCATTCCTGCAAAAACTGGGCTGCCATTTGTTCCAGGGTTATTTGCATAGCCGACCCTTGCCGATCGAGGGATTCCGGCAACTGTTGAAGTAGCCCCTCACACCAGCTTCAATGCCCACATTGCTCTATCGGACCACCCCGATGAGGTCAAGCCGAGCTTTTGGCCGTGGCTATCCACCGATCCGCTGACTGCCACCACCGAATGGGTATTGTCAGCGAGCGTGCCAATGGCGCCTTTGGCCAACTCTTGCGCAGTGCTCTGCCGCACGTAGGCAGACAACCCCAACCTGCGCAACGCCTGGCCTGGCGCTTCTCCATCGTTCAACGAGTGCATGGCGTCCTCGAAACTGCGGCCAGCACGCATGTCGTTGTTCTCCATTTGCGCACGCTTGGCGCTGACGGCATACAAGAAATTGGCATCATCCTTGAGCGCCTGGTCAGAACCTTCCAGTTTTGACCCATGCTCGGCCTTGCGCCGCTCTTCATGGCTCAGAAACACCTTGTAGCCATCACGCATGATCACCTCAAAACCACCGGGTACAGCGCTGATACTTTTGTAAATGCCCGCGGGATTCTGACCAAACCTCATCATCGCGACTTTGATCGCCGACACCGTGACACAATTACCTGCGGCACCTTGATAAAAGCCGCTCCATATATTCTTGGGTTTCATGCCCACCGGCATCTGTGAAACAACCGTGTCACTGCCATTCGGCGAAGCCGTATCGGGTTGGGTTTTGTCGTTGAACAAACGGTAGCCGTACCCGCGGTCAACACGGCGTCTATCGTTGTAGTCGTGCCTGACGCCATCGAGAACAAACGCACTGCCTCGGCTATGCGTCTCGAGTACACCCGCCCCCCCATCACCCACCATCTGATGTGCCGGAACATATTGCGACAGCCCGTACACACCCATGCCCTGCAGCCCTCGCAGCGTCGTCTCACCCTGCAGGGTGTCAGCCAGAGCCTCCTCAAAGCGGGGATAGCCGCCCATCACCTGCTTGCGTTTAACATAGGCGGCGAGCGCGACGTTGGCGCTGTCGACTGCGTCGCTGTCTGCGCCGGTGAAACGGGAGGCGCGCCTTGTCTGTTCGAGTTCGTGGTGGGAAATCTTTCCCTTGAACTCATCCTTCATGGTGAAGGTATACCCCCCGGCAGCCGGTGCGAACCGGGCAAACATGTCTTCAGGTCTTGGCCCAAAGGTTGCCATCATCATCTTGATGACCGCCGCAAGGGTGCTGGTATCAAAGTTCTCGCCAAAATGCCGCCGAGAAGCCTCAAAGCCGACGCCCTTTGCGGTCGGTTTGGCAACCGCCTGCTCCGTAGCGTGGGTAACGTGCCTGTAGTCCGGTGAATTTCCCCAGCCGACAGGAGGAGCAAAGACAGCAAAGGTCATAAACCCTCCGAAACCAAATTGAATGAGTGAAAAAACGCTGCCCCCAACCAGCCCTCCCCAATCGCACCTGCGATCGGGGAGGCTGGATCCCTCATCAAGCGTTTAAGACGAGCCGGGGGACATCAAGACTCGTCTGCACCTCAGGCCCTTATCCCTTCCAATCGAGGATTCATGACCCTGCGAGGGGCGGTGGGGTTTTTCACTTCTACAGTTGGCTCTGCATCAACCTTGTCCGAAGTTTGTGGCTCTGGAGTGAGCGGCACCTGAACCTTCGGCTCAGTTTCGACCTTTACCTCGACCTTATGCTCTGGGGCAGGCGGCACCTGTACCTTCGGTTCAGCCTCGACCTTCACCTCGACCTTGTGCTCTGGGGGGGGCGGCGTCTGGACCTTCGGCTCTGCACCGACCGCTACCTCAGCCTTTTGCTCCCCCTTCGACTCGCTATTCACCTTGGGTTCAGTACCCACTCTCGCCTCTGCCGTCGACTGAGAAATGGTCTTTACTTCCGCCTCCGGCTGCGAATCCACCGTCACACGCGTCGACTGCTTCGGGGTGATGTCACGGATTGATACTGGCTGGTTCTCCCCCCACCCCTCCGAACTGATCCGCACGTTGACACCGGCCTCCACACGCACCCTGAACTGTTTGCCGTCCTGAGGTGTAACGCTCACTTGCGTACTGCCATCTGGCATGACCTGCACTTGGGCATCACTACCCGACGTACTCACCTGCGCTTCACTGCCAACTTTGCCCTGAACGCTCTTTCCGACAGTCTCCGCCGACGAACTATTGCTAAAACCAGTGATTTTCATCTGCGCGCCGGCATTAACGTTACCCTTATTGCCGGTAGTCACGCTGGTCGATTTAGTATCGCCTGCCGCGTTGACTTCTGCGCCGGTGTTGCCATCAGGATTTACTTGAGCGTCCTCACCCACAGCGACTGTTACCGTTTTATTACTATTACCCGTAGCCTTTACTTGCGTGGAGGCATCCGCGTAAGCATTTACGTTACGGTCCTTAGCCGCGATGACCGATCTCGATGTATGATCACCAGCAGTCTTCACTTGCGTGGAGGCATCCGCATCAACATTTACTTTGCTGTCCTTAGTCGCAATGACCGTTCTCGATGTATTATCACCAGCAGTCTTCACTTGCGTGGAGGCATCCGCATCAGCATTTACCTTACTGTCCTTAGTCGCGATGACCGTTTTCAATGTATTATCACCAGCAGTCTTCACTTGCACGGAGCCATCAGCACCAACATTGACTTTAGCGCCCTTACCCGCAGTGACTGTCGAGTTATTATTGCCGCCAGCAGTCTTCACATCCGTGGAGCCATCTGCATTGGTACTCACATTCTTAATACCGGCGGAGACACGTTCACTGTTCTTGGCAAAAGGTAACGGCTCCCCTTTGGAATTCACCCCGCCCTCCACAGACACTTCAATACCACTCTCCGCCTTGGCTGCATGCGGTACTACTGTCGCGGCGTGAGAATTGAATCCCCTGCCGGACAACAGGCTGCGCATGGCTTTGAAGACCAGATCAAACATCTCAAATAATTTTTCCAGCGCATCAGAGTTAACGGAAATCTCCTTCGCCCCCGTTGCAGTCTGATTAACGTCTCGTGCAGCCCCTTTAATACCGCTATCCGTAGCAAGCGTGCTAGCGCGTTCAACATCTTTCACAGCACCGGTCGAACTTTGGCTCACCGACTGGTGTTCCGGAACAAAAAACTTAGGAGTGCCAAGCGATACATTGGACATCTTGTAACCTCATGATTAGTTATGTGCTGCCTCGAAGCATTTGAAAATCCGGACAGCAATTAATGTAAAACTGGAAACAATCATCATCTCGCAGTCCCTATTTTCGTGGACCGAAACGCAATCAAGTTCCAACAATCCGACCTCACAAAAGGCAAACAAAATTAAAAATCAGATTTCAGCCTATGGCTATTCAAGAAACCGCTCTAAATCCACTGCGCCAGCGAGTATTTCATGGACAAAAAAGGTAACAACCAAGCCCAAATCTAAAATAATGAAACCATTTACTCCAGCAAGATTTCACACGTATGTTAATTGCGCACAAGCGCGTATCAAAAGTTAATAAAACTGTATTTTTCCTGAAAAATTAAGGTATCAATCAAATAACTGCATACATTCAGAACACGCTATCACCCTCGATAAACATTAATGCTGCGCCCCTGAAAATCCGGAACTTTCACTTAAACACCGCCCAAAAAAAGGGCGCCAAGGGCGCCCATTTATCGATGCGTTTGAAAACTTATTAAATATCAACGCTATTTTTCTGCGCCGTCACTCACTGACTGTCTACCGGTACCATACCGAGCAAACGGCTCACTTGTGCCAGCTCGGTTTCCCGACGCATCGCCGTAAACAGCTCCACCGCTTCCGGATAGTTGCGCGTGAGCATCGCCAGCCACTGCTTCAATCGACCTGGCGCCTGTCGCTCGGTCAGTTGCGCCACCGACTGGGTCCAGAAGTCCTGGAGCAGGGGCTGCATCTGCGCCCAGGTCATTTCGACCACCTCCTCACCCGCCCGCGCGGCAGCGATCTGCCGCGCCAGGTCCGGGCGCGCCACCAGGCCCCGACCCAGCATGATGTCTTCGGCACCGGTGATTTCGCGGCAACGCCTCCAGTCTTCGACACTCCAGATATCGCCATTGGCGAACACCGGCACCTTGACCACATCCTGCACACGCGGGATCCACTCCCAGTGCGCCGGTGGCTTGTAGCCGTCGGTCTTGGTACGCGCATGCACCACGATATGCGCCGCGCCGCCTTCCGCCAGGGCGGTGGCGCAGACCAGGGCGCCGTCCGGGCTGTCGAAACCCAGGCGCATCTTGGCAGTCACCGGGATGTGCGCCGGCACAGCACGGCGCACGTGCTCGACGATCTGGTTGAGCAACTCCGGCTCCTTGAGCAACACCGCACCGCCACGGGACTTGTTGACGGTCTTGGCCGGGCAGCCGAAGTTGAGGTCGATGACCTGCGAACCGAGCTCACACGCCAGCGCAGCGTTTTCCGCCAGGCACACCGGATCAGAGCCGAGCAATTGCACGCGCAGCGGCACACCGGCAGCGGTGTGGGCACCCTGCAGCAGTTCCGGGGCGAGTTTGTGGAAATACGCCGGGGTGAGCAGGCGGTCGTTGACGCGGATGAACTCGGTCACGCACCAGTCGATACCACCGACACGGGTCAGCACGTCCCGCAGGATGTTGTCGACCAACCCCTCCATGGGCGCCAAAGCAATTTGCATGGAAAACACTCAACAAAAATCGTGGCGCAGTTTACTGGGTTTCCCACAGCAACCGTTAACCCCCTGTCAGGGCGGGGCCATAACCGTCGAGGAATTCGGCCGGCATGCGCTTGGGCTTGCCGGTGGACAGTTCAATGCAGACGAAGGTGGTTTGCGCACGTAGCAGGGTCGCGCCGTCACGGGGGCGGACCAGTTGGAAGCGCCGGGTCATCTTCAGGCGCTGGTCCCAGTCGACGATCCAGGTGGCCAGTTGCAGCTCGTCGCCTTCATAACCGGCGGCCAGGTAGTCGATCTCATGACGCACCACCGCCATGGCGCGGTCCAGGCGGCGATATTCGGTCAGGTCCAGGCCCAGGCGCTGGGAATGGCGCCAGGCGCAGCGCTCCAGCCAGGACACGTACACCGCGTTATTGGCGTGCCCCAGGCCGTCGATGTCTTCAGGCGCGACCTGCAGATCGATGATGAACGGCGTTGCCAAATCCCAGCCCATGCCTTGCTCCCAGTCGATTAATGTCGGCGGGGAGAGTGTATCAGGCGCTTTGCCGCTCCTGTAGACAACGGCCGGCCAGCAACGCCAGTACAGCGTCGATCACACGCGGATCGGCCAGGACTTTCTGATGACCGCCCTGCTCCAGGCGTAGCAAGCGGCTGTCGAACCAGGCTTCGTGGATGGCTTGCGAGGCTTTGACCGGAACGAAGGTGTCGTCTTCGGCGTGCACGATCAGGCCGGGAATATTCATCTGGTAATGCGCCACGTCCAGGTGTTTGAGCGGCATTCCGAAAGTCAACTCGACCTCCTGGATAAACGCCGAACGCGCCCGCGCCGGCAAACCGACCATCCTGGTAAAGCCGCGCAGCACATCCAGAAAACGCGACGGCGCGGCGATACTCACCAATGCCTCGGTGCGCAGCCCCAACTGCACCGCCAGCATCGCACTGGCGCCGCCCATGGAATGGCCGATCACGGCGTGCAGCGGTGGCAACTCGGCGGCAGCTTCAAGCATGGCGCGGGCAAACAGCAGCACATGGGCTTCACGACCCGGCGAACGGCCATGGGCGGGGCCATCAAGGGCAATCACGGAATAACCGTTGTCGACTAATGCGCTGATCAAGCTGGCAAATTGGGTAGGACGCCCTTCCCAACCGTGCATCAGCAACACCGCCGGCCCCTGGCCCCAGCGCAACGCGGACAAGCCGAAACGCAGGGTGATGCGCTCCGATTGCGCCAGCAGCGGCAGTTCCCAGTCACGCGGCGGCAGCTCGCGGGGCGTCATGAAGGCACGACGCATGCGGTTGGCCACCGTTTGCGGCACCAGGTAGCCCAGCGTGCTGTTGAAGCGACGAACCCAGGTAAGCGTGCCCATCATGCAGCCCTCTTCTAGCGCACGGCCGACTTGGCGGCGCGCAGCACACGGTCAGACAACTCACCCGGCCCCAAGGCGCGGGCCAGGGCTAGGCCACCGATCATCAGCGCCATGTCAGCCAGGGCTTTGTCGGTGTCCTCGGGGCTGGCAGCCAACTGCGCAGCCATCAGCTCACAGTGCTCGTTCAACGCCTGGCGGAACTCATCCGGCAGGCGGCTCATCTCGCCGACCGTGGCGGGAATCGGGCAAGCCTGGGCAGTGGAGTCGCGGTGCTTGCGCGACAGGTAGAACGCCGCCACCAGGCTTCTGCGCTCCTCTCCGGTCAGCTGCGAGTCCATGTCATCAATCGACGCTCGACGCTTGGCCAGCAACTGGGTGAAGGCCTCCAGCATCAGCGCGTCCTTGCTTTCGAAGTGCGCGTAGAAAC
Source organism: Pseudomonas sp. NFPP28 (assembly GCF_900115535.1). NCBI lineage: Bacteria > Pseudomonadati > Pseudomonadota > Gammaproteobacteria > Pseudomonadales > Pseudomonadaceae > Pseudomonas > Pseudomonas sp. NFPP28. Next base: position 607,928 of record NZ_FOWT01000002.1, read on the forward strand.
CACCGACGGTCAGCCCCGCCGCGCCCATCACTTCGCCCACACTCGGTTCAGCCGGGCCACGCTGGATCAGCGCGGCGCTGGCGGCCTGCAAAATGCGTTCGCGGGTTTGCGCTTTTTTATCGCTCATCATCGCCTCCGATGTTCATGGGTTGAATATTATTACCATAATAATATTTGGCAAGCGACGGGCATGACCGCTGGTCAGAAGAAAAGTAGGAAAGGAAAAAGAATTGGCCAAACGGCAGACAAACAAAAGGGCCATTCAATAATTGAATGACCCTTAAAAATCCCGCAGAGCGGGTAATCGTGGCGTCCCCTAGGGGACTCGAACCCCTGTTACCGCCGTGAAAGGGCGGTGTCCTAGGCCACTAGACGAAGGGGACACAAACCTTCTGTACACTGATCAGGCTGAGACTGATCGATCCAAGGACGGTGTGGCCGGAACCTTGGAACTGTAAATTGGTGGAGCTAAACGGGATCGAACCGTTGACCTCTTGCATGCCATGCAAGCGCTCTCCCAGCTGAGCTATAGCCCCGGATTTTTCGTCTCGCGACGCAGCAGATCTTTCGAACTGCTTGGTGAAACTGGCGTCCCCTAGGGGACTCGAACCCCTGTTACCGCCGTGAAAGGGCGGTGTCCTAGGCCACTAGACGAAGGGGACAAAACCTTCTGTACATCTGATCAGCGCTGAGAACTGATCGATTCAAGGACGGTGTGGCCAGACCTTGAACCTGTAAATTGGTGGAGCTAAACGGGATCGAACCGTTGACCTCTTGCATGCCATGCAAGCGCTCTCCCAGCTGAGCTATAGCCCCTCATCGGTGAGGACGGGGCGAATCTTAATGGCGGTTTGGAAACGTGTCAAATTTATTTTCAACAATTTCCAAAATTTTTTGCCGGGATAACAATCACTTACCAGCGAAACCCCGGAAAACCGGGGTTTCGCCGTTTCAACCGCGTGCTTAAGCGATAGCGCCCAGCAACTTTTCCCACTCTTTGTTTTCTTTCTTCGATACACCACCAAGCAAATCAAGGGCTTGGCGCAGACGGAAGCGGGTCAGGTCCGGGCCGAGGATTTCCATCGCATCAAGCACCGACACCGAACTGGCCTGCCCGGTGATCGCGGCAAACATCAGCGGCATGGCATCACGCAATTTCAATTCCAGGGATTCCACCACCGCCTGGATCGTCGCGGTGATCGCATCCTTCTCCCACTGGCGCAGGCTTTCGAGCTTCCACAGGATCAACTGCATCAGTTGGCGAACCTGGTCGCCCGAGAGTTTCTTGGATTCAAACAGCTTGGCATCCGGGTTCACGCCCCCGGCAAAGAAGAAGCTGGCCAACGGTGCGACCTGGCTGAACGTCTCCACCCTGCCCTGCACCAGCGGCGCGATCTTCATCATGTACTCGGGGTTCAACGCCCACTGCTGCACACGGCTGGCGAACTCTTCCACCGGCAGATCACGCAGCCACTGGCCGTTGAGCCACGACAGCTTCTCGATGTCGAAGATCGGCCCGCCCAGTGACACGCGGGACAGGTCGAAATTATCGACCATTTCCTGCAGCGAGAACTTCTCGCGCTCGTCCGGCATCGACCAGCCCATGCGGCCCAGGTAGTTGAGCATCGCTTCCGGCATGAAACCCATGCGCTCGTAGAAGGTCACCGAGGTCGGGTTCTTGCGCTTGGACAGCTTGCTCTTGTCCGGATTACGCAACAGCGGCATGTAGCACAGCTGCGGTTGTTCCCACCCGAAGTACTCGTACAGCAGGATCAGCTTCGGCGCCGACGGCAGCCATTCTTCGCCGCGCAATACGTGGGTGATGCCCATCAGGTGGTCATCGACCACGTTGGCCAGGAAGTACGTCGGCAGGCCGTCGGTCTTCATCAGCACCTGCATGTCCATGCGGTCCCACGGGATCTCGACGTCACCGCGCAGCATGTCCGGCACCACGCACACGCCTTCGCTCGGCACCTTCATGCGGATCACGTGAGGCTCGCCAGCGGCCAGGCGACGGGCCACTTCTTCTTTCGACAGCAGCAGCGCGCGGCCATCGTAGCGCGGGGTTTCGCCGCGGGCCTGTTGCTCGGCGCGCATCTGGTCCAGTTCTTCTGCGGTGCAGAAGCACGGGAACGCATGGCCCATGTCGACCAGTTGCTGGGTGTACTGCTTGTAGATATCGCTACGCTCGCTCTGGCGATACGGGCCATGCGGTCCGCCAACGTCCGGACCTTCCGCCCAGGTAATGCCCAGCCAGCGCAAGGCATCGAAAATCTGCTGTTCCGACTCACGGGTGGAGCGCAGTTGGTCGGTGTCTTCGATCCGCAGGATGAATTCACCGCCGTGCTGCTTGGCAAAGCAGTAGTTGAACAAGGCGATGTAAGCAGTGCCGACGTGGGGATCCCCAGTAGGCGATGGCGCGATGCGCGTGCGGACGGTGGTCATGGCAGGTCTCGAATGGGCGATAAAACTGAAAATTGAAACAAGGGGCGAATGGTAACAGCCTGGGGGATTTCTGGAAAACCGAGGCGCGGCTATCGGGGCAAGCCCCCTCCCACAGTCGATATGTGAACACCGTCAAATGTGGGAGGGGGCTTGCCCCCGATGAAACCACCACCAATCAGACGGCCAGCAAGCGCTCGCGCAACTTGCCAATCTCATCCCGCGTCTGCGCCGCCGCCTCGAACTCCAGGTCACGCGCCAGCTGGTACATCTTCTCTTCCAGTTGCCGAATCCGCTTGGTGATCTCACTCGGCGAGCGCAGTTCGTTCTCGTACTTGGCGCTCTCCTCGGCAGCCTTGGCCATGCCCTTGCGCTTCTTGCTGCGCGAGCCTGGCACGGTGGCGCCTTCCATGATGTCGGCGACGTCCTTGAACACGCCCTTGGGCGTGATGCCATTTTCCAGGTTGAACGCGATCTGCTTGTCGCGACGGCGCTGGGTCTCGCCAATCGCCCGCTCCATGGAACCGGTGATGCGGTCCGCGTACAGGATCGCCCGGCCATTGAGGTTACGCGCGGCACGGCCGATGGTCTGGATCAGCGAGCGCTCCGAACGCAGGAAGCCCTCCTTGTCCGCATCGAGGATCGCCACCAGCGACACTTCCGGCATGTCCAGGCCTTCGCGCAGCAGGTTGATCCCCACCAGCACATCGAAGGTGCCCAGGCGCAGGTCGCGGATGATTTCCACGCGTTCCACGGTGTCGATGTCCGAGTGCAGGTAGCGCACGCGCACGCCGTGGTCGGCCAGGTAGTCGGTCAAGTCTTCGGACATGCGCTTGGTCAGCGTGGTGACCAGCACCCGCTCATCCAGGGCCACGCGCTTGGTGATTTCCGACAGCAAGTCGTCGACCTGGGTCAACGCCGGGCGGATTTCGATTTCCGGATCGACCAGGCCGGTCGGCCGCACCAATTGCTCGATCACACGGCCGGCATGCTCGGCCTCATAGTTGCCCGGCGTGGCGGACACAAAAATAGTCTGCGGGCTGATGGCTTCCCACTCATCAAAGCGCATCGGCCGGTTATCCAGCGCCGACGGCAGGCGGAAACCGTATTCCACCAAGGTTTCCTTACGCGACCGGTCGCCCTTATACATCGCGCCGACCTGCGGCACGCTGACGTGGGATTCGTCGATCACCAGCAATGCATCCGGCGGCAGGTAATCGTAGAGCGTCGGCGGCGGCGCCCCGGACTCGCGCCCCGACAGGTAGCGCGAGTAGTTTTCGATGCCGTTGCAGTAGCCCAGCTCCAGGATCATCTCCAGGTCGAAACGGGTGCGCTGTTCCAGGCGCTGGGCTTCCACCAGCTTGTTGTTGGAACGCAGGTACTCCAGGCGCTCGGCCAACTCGGTCTTGATGCCTTCGATAGCGCCCATCAGGGTTTCACGCGGGGTCACGTAGTGGCTTTTCGGATAGAACGTGAAGCGCGGCAGCTTGCGGATCACCTCGCCGGTCAACGGGTCGAAGGCCGACAGGCTCTCGACCTCATCGTCGAACAGCTCGATGCGGATCGCTTCCAGGTCGGATTCGGCCGGGTAGATGTCGATCACATCGCCGCGCACCCGGAAGGTGGCGCGGGCAAAGTCCATGTCGTTGCGCGTGTATTGCAGGCTGGCCAGGCGACGCAACAGTTCGCGCTGGTCGAGTTTGTCGCCGCGGTCGACGTGCAGCACCATCTTCAAATAGGTTTCCGGGCTGCCCAAGCCGTAGATGCACGACACCGTGGTGACGATGATCGCGTCCTTGCGCTCCAGCAGCGCCTTGGTCGCCGACAATCGCATCTGCTCGATGTGGTCGTTGATCGACGCATCCTTCTCGATAAAGGTATCGGAGGACGGCACGTAGGCTTCGGGCTGGTAGTAGTCGTAGTAGGAAACGAAGTACTCCACCGCGTTGTTCGGGAAGAACGCCTTGAACTCACCATAGAGCTGCGCGGCCAGGGTCTTGTTTGGCGCCAGCACCAGGGTAGGACGATTGATCTGCGCGATCACGTTGGCGATGCTGAAGGTCTTGCCCGAACCGGTCACCCCGAGCAGCGTCTGGTGAGCCAGGCCGGCCTCGATGCCTTCGACCATCTGGCGAATGGCTTCCGGCTGATCGCCGGCGGGTTCAAAACGGGTGACGAGTTGGAAATCCGACATAACGTACCTCGTGAAGTCACCCCAGACTCGAAACCGCCAGGGACGAAATAGCTCGGCAACCCGCGAATGATCATCGCAGGTTGCAGGAAAAAACCATGATAGCTGTAGAAGTGGTGCCGAATGTGACGGGTTTCAAGACCATCGTCCTACGTGCCGTGCCGGATCAATGTTGCAATAAGACTAACGGTCAGCAAATAAACCGAAAAACTTGGCCGAAAAGCCATTTCGGCTGTCGCCCTCGGCGGTGATGGCCTCTATACTAGCTCCCCGTTTGTGCACCGCTCTAGTGCATTCGGCTGGAGCGCGACACGTCCCTCCTACCCCCCATAGAGCTGCCGCAAAAATGAGCCTGTTCTCCGCTGTCGAAATGGCACCACGCGACCCTATCCTGGGCCTCAACGAAGCATTCAACGCCGATACACGAACCACCAAGGTCAACCTTGGCGTGGGCGTTTACTGCAACGAGGAGGGGAAGATTCCACTCTTGCGTGCCGTTGCCGAAGCGGAAGCCATTCGCGTGGCGCAACACGCCGCCCGTGGCTACCTGCCGATCGATGGCATCGCAGCCTACGATAAGGCTGTGCAAACCCTGCTGTTCGGCGCTGAATCGCCACTGCTCAGCGCTGGTCGCGTCACCACCGTACAAGCGGTCGGCGGCACTGGCGCGCTGAAGCTGGGGGCTGACTTCCTCAAGCAACTGCTGCCCAACGCCGTCGTCGCCATCAGCGACCCGAGCTGGGAAAACCACCGCGCGCTGTTCGAAACCGCCGGCTTCCCGGTGCAGAACTACCGCTACTACGACGCCGCCACCCATGACGTGAACCGCGCCGGCCTGCTCGAAGACCTCAACGCCCTGCCGCCGCAATCCATCGTGGTGCTGCACGCCTGCTGCCACAACCCGACCGGCGTCGACCTGAGCCCGGCCGACTGGCAGAACGTGCTGGACGTGGTCAAGGCCAAGAACCTGGTGCCGTTCCTCGACATGGCCTACCAGGGCTTTGGCGACGGCATCCACGAAGACGCCGCCGCTGTGCGCCTGTTCGCTGAATCGGGCCTGACCTTCTTTGTGTCCAGCTCGTTCTCCAAGTCGTTCTCCCTGTACGGCGAACGTGTGGGCGCACTGTCCATCGTCGGCGAGTCCAAGGAAGAAAGCGCGCGCATCCTGTCCCAGGTCAAGCGTGTGATCCGCACCAACTACTCCAACCCGCCAACCCACGGCGCGGCCATCGTGGCAGCAGTGCTGAACAGCCCTGAGCTGCGCGCCCAGTGGGAAGCCGAACTGGCTGAAATGCGCCTGCGCATCCGTGGCATGCGTGAGCAAATGGTCGCCACCCTGGCCAAGGCTGCTCCGGAGCACGACTTCAGCTTCGTCGGCCGCCAGCGCGGGATGTTCTCCTACTCCGGCCTGACCGTTGAGCAAGTTACCCGCCTGCGCAGCGAATTCGGCATCTACGCACTGGATACCGGGCGTATCTGTGTGGCGGCGTTGAACCAGTCGAACATTGATGCAGTCACAAAGGCAATCGTTCAGGTGCTGTAAACCTGTAGCCGTTGCACCAGAAGGGGAAGCCGATGGCTTCCCCTTTTTCGTCTCCAGCCCCTAGACTGAACCTCGACCGCCCCTTTGCTGTGAGTACCTTATGAGAAACGACGACCTGGACCTGCGTGCCGACCGCGACGAGCTGGACCACTTCCCCCCGCGTGCACCGCAAGCAAAGCGCCAGAAGAGCCTGGTACTGCAAGTGGCGCTCGGTGTATTCCTTGGCGGCCTGGCACTGTGGCTGGTGCAGTTGGGCGCAACTGCAGTCATGGCAAAACTGGCCATGGGCACCCTGCAATTCGGCGGCTGATACCCATCACAATCTAGGAAGCAACCAGATCGCGTTCCTCCAACAGCTTTACAAAGCTGTTGAGGCTCTGCGACACCGTCCCGCGCCGCCAGATCAGCCAGGTATTCAAAATCCGGAAGTTATCCGTCAGCGGCCACACGCTCACCGCCGCCGACCCCGGCATGCTCTCCAGCATGCTGCGCGGCATCAGCGCCAGCCCGGCGCCGGCACTGACGCAGGCGAGCATGCCGTGGTACGACTCAATCTCGAAGATCTTGCCCGGCACCGCGCCATCCTGTGAAAACCAGCGCTCAAAGTGGTGCCGATACGAGCAGTTGGAGCGGAAGGTGTAGATGTTCTCGCCATTCACATCCTGCCCCCGGGTGATCGGCGCGTGTTGCAGCGGCGCGATCACTACCATCTCTTCCTCGAATACCGCCACGCCTTCCAAGGTGGCATGCAGCACCGGCCCGTCGACAAACGCCGCCGCCAACCGCCCCGACAACACGCCTTCGATCATCGTGCCCGACGGCCCGGTGCTCAGGTCCAGCTCGACCTTGGTGTGTTTCTGGTTGTACGCCGCGAGCAACGCCGGGATACGCACCGCCGCCGTGCTCTCCAGCGAACCGAGGGCAAACGCACCCTGGGGCTCCTCCCCCGCCACTGTCGCACGGGCCTCCTGCACCAGGTCGAGGATGCGCCGCGCATAACCGAGGAAATTCCAGCCCGCCGGCGATAGACGCAAGCGGCTTTTCTCGCGGATAAACAATTCCACGCCCAGGTCTTGCTCCAGTTGCTTGATGCGCGTGGTCAGGTTCGACGGCACGCGGTGAATCAACTGCGCGGCGGCGCTGATGCTGCCTTGCTCGGCAACGGCCTTGAAGATTTCCAGCTGCACCAGGTCCAAGTCATTCTCCAATCGTGAATGTATTGCTTAATATTATTCAGTTTCCAGAAAATATATACCCCCGTAGGCTGAACCCAACCTCATCATTCAGCAGGACGGTGCCATGAACGCGACTACCCACGCCCTCTCGATCAACCCGGCCAACGGCGAAACGGTCGGCAGCTACCCGTATGAAACCGCGCAGCAACTGGACGCCGCCCTCGAGCGCGCCACCCTCGCCTTCCGCACCTGGCGCCGCCAGCCGGTCAGCCAGCGCGCCGAGTTGCTGCTGAGCCTGGCCAGCGCCCTGCGCGAACAAGCCGAAGATATGGCGCAGATGATCACCCTGGAAATGGGCAAACCCATCGCCCAGGCCCGTGCCGAAATCGAAAAATGCGCGCAGCTCAGCGAGTGGTATGCCGCCCACGGCCCGACCATGCTCGCCCCGGAACCGACGCAGGTGGACAACGGCAGCGCCCAGATCGAATACCGCCCACTGGGTCCGATCTTCGCGGTGATGCCGTGGAACTTCCCGGTGTGGCAAGTGCTGCGCGGCGCCGTGCCGACCATGCTGGCCGGCAACACCTACGTGCTCAAACACGCACCCAACGTGATGGGCAGCGCTTACCTGATCCAGCAGGCGTTCCACACCGCCGGTTTTGCCAAAGGCCTGTTTGAAGTGGTCAACGTGACCAACGACGGCGTCTCCCAAGCCATCGCCGACCCACGCATCGCCGCCGTCACCCTCACCGGCAGCGTGCGCGCCGGTATCGCCATCGGCTCCCAGGCCGGTGCCGCATTGAAAAAATGCGTGCTGGAACTGGGCGGCTCCGACCCGTTCATCGTGCTCAACGACGCCGACCTCGATGCCGCCGTACAAGCCGCCCTGATCGGCCGCTTCCAGAACAGCGGCCAGGTCTGCGCCGCCGCCAAGCGCCTGATCATCGAAAAAGGTGTGGTGCAAGCCTTCACCGCCAGATTCCTCGAAGCCAGCCGCGCCCTGGTGATGGGCGACCCGACTTCAGCCGCCACCTACATCGGCCCGATGGCCCGCTTCGACCTGCGCGACGAGCTGCATGGCCAGGTCCAGGCGACTCTGGAAGAAGGTGCCACCCTGCTGCTGGGCGGCCATAAAATACCCGGCGCCGGCAATTACTATGCGCCGACCGTACTGGCCAACGTCACCGACCAGATGACCTCGTTCAAACAGGAACTGTTCGGCCCCGTGGCCTCGATCATCACCGCCCGCGACGCCGACCACGCCGTGGCCCTGGCGAATGACAGCGAGTTCGGCCTTACCGCGAGCATCTTCACCAGCGACCCGGCGAAGGCGCGGGACATCGCCAATCAGCTGGAAACCGGCGGCATCTTCGTCAATGCCTTCAGCGTCTCCGACCCTCGGGTGGCGTTTGGCGGGATCAAGAAAAGCGGGTTCGGCCGCGAGTTGTCGCACTTCGGTGTCCGCGAGTTCTGCAACGCGCAGACCGTGTGGCTGGATCGCACATAAATCAGAGCAGCGCCTGACCTGTGGCTCACCACAGGCATGCGGTGGCCTGAAATTGTTTATGCACGAATATGCCGCCGCACACACTGCACCAACCCCTCCAGCGCCTGCGACTTCACTGGCGCGAGCACACAGACCGTGTGTTCGCGCTGGTCCTCCTTCACCGTCAGGGTGTAATGCACCTGGCCCGGTTTACCGGGCGCGGGTTCACTGCTTTGCGGCAGTTGAAAGAAGTCGCACGCCTCGACCAACTGCCGCAACTCCTGCTGGTCCTGCTCGGGCAGGCTGTCCAGCTCAACCGTACGCGGCTTGGCCAGGCCCGGAAAAAAAGCAGGCCCGCCGTTTTCCTTCAGCGAAATTTGCATGGTTGCTCCTCACGTCAGACTGAAATACCGACCGCCTTCCAGCCCTCCTTGACCGCCTTCTGCTCATCCTTGTTCGCGCCGTAGAGGCGACCGGCAACATCGTAGGTAATGCGTGCAAAGCGCAAAAACCCTGAGTTCGGCCGCAACCGCGCATCACGCAACGCGTCGTACCAGATGCGCCCGGCACGTTCCCAGGCAAACCCGCCGATTTTCGTCGCCACCTGGTAAAACGCATGGTTGGGAATACCGGAATTGATATGCACCCCGCCATTGTCCTCGTAGGTCTGCACAAAATCATCCATGTGCCCGGGCTGAGGGTCCTTGCCCAGCAGCTTGTCGTCAAACGCGGTGCCGGGGGCTTTCATCGAGCGCAGCGCGGTGCCTTTGATCTTCTTGGTAAACAACCCTTTGCCGATCAGCCAATCGGCGTCCTCGGCCTTTTGTTTCAACGAATATTGCTTGATCAACGAACCGAACACGTCCGACAGCGACTCGTTCAACGCGCCGGACTGATTGAAATACATCAGCTTGGCCTCATCCTCGGTCACACCGTGGGCCAACTCATGGCCAATCACGTCGAGGGCGACCGTGAAGCGGTTGAACAGCTCGCCGTCCCCATCCCCGAACACCATCTGGGTCGAGTTCCAGAACGCATTGTTGTAGTTCTGGCCAAAGTGCACGGTAGCGTCCAGGGCCATGCCGGCATCGTCGATGGAGTTGCGGTCAAAGACCTGATCGAAAAAGTCGAAGGTGGCACCCAGCCCATCATAGGCCTCGTCCACCGCCGCGTCGCCACTGACGGGCTGGCCTTCGCCACGGATGAGTTTGCCCGGCAGGCTGTCGCTGCCCTCGGCGCTGTAGATCGAGCGTCGTTTGTCGGCGCCCATGGCCAGCGCCAGGTGCGCCGGGCCCTTGGCGGGCACCGCGACCATGCGCAGCGAGCGGAAGGTGCTGTCCTTGGCGCGGGTACGCAGCGCGACATCCCGTTGCGCTTTGTCACCGTTACGCGCGATCTGGTCGAGCATATAGGGCGGGATCAGGCAGAAAATCGGGTTACGGTAATGGCGATCACACATGGGCTGGCTCCTTGTTGGCGTGTGCTGAACGTCCGGGTGACCGTTTGAGGATAGCCCCCAGGGGTTAGTGCGTATGATCAATTGTCATTAATCTATGTTGCAGTCGTGTTTATCCAAGGAGGACTGACCGATGCCCGCACGTAAAGCCAAAATCGACCTTGCCTACCGCCCCCGGCTTGCCGACCTGCGCCCATTGATCGCGCCGAGCCCCACGCTGCTGGAGGCACGCGCAGCGACACCCCGCGTCACGCCGGCCAAAGACTTGAAGGACCGGCGTGGCTACGCGGAGGACTTTCTCGGCAGCTTCGGGGTGCCCTGGCCCACGCTGGAAGAAGCGTTGGCGAGCGATGCCCAGAAGCGCCTGGACTACACGCACTTCTCCATAACGATGTCACGCGCCAAGCGCCTCGCGCTGTATGTGGGCGTCAACATCGACGGCGGCCAGCATGTGGACATCATCCGCAGCAACGACACCTGGGCCTACGATGGCCGCCTGCCGGTCGACGCCCAAGTCGGCGAAGCGCTCTACGCCGGCAATGGCCTGGACCGCGGCCACCTGGTGCGCCGCCAGGACCCCAATTGGGGCGACGTGGCGCAAACCGCCAACCTCGACACTTTCCACTTCACCAACTGCTCGCCGCAGATGAGCGGGTTCAACCAGAAGACCTGGCTGGAACTCGAAGACTACATCCTCGACAACACCCAACGCTGGAAAGCCCGGGCCACGGTGTTCAGCGGCCCGGTGTTCGCTGACGACGACCGCATTTACCGGGGCGTGCAGATCCCCAAGGCGTTCTGGAAGGTGGTCGCCTACCTGAGCGATGACGGCAAGCCTTCGGCCAGCGCCTACATGATCGATCAGAGCCGCGAACTGGGCCAATTGGAGCTGGTGTTCGGCCAGCTGCGCACCTACCAGCGCAGCGTGATCCAGATCGAGCGCCTGACCGGCATCCGCTTCGGCAACCTGGCCAACTACGACGGCTTCAGCAACGAAGAACGCGCCACCGGCACGCGCATCGAAGCGCTGATCCAGGGGCCCGAGGACATTCGTCTCTGACCGGGCACGCCGTGGGCTATGTCGCCCCGCCTTAATCAACTACCATACCGCGCCGGTTCCCAAACGGGACTAATAGGGAATCCGAGGCGCGGTACACCCGCGCCAACCGGAACTGCCCCCGCAACTGTAGATGCCGAGCCTGCTCCTCGATGCCACTGGACCTCGTCCGGGAAGGCTGGAGCCTGGCGACGACGCATCAGTCAGGAGACCTGCCGGCCCAAGCTCAATCACTAACCGGCGGGGTGTCCGGGAAGGACATTCTTGCCTGTCGCTCCCCCGGAGCCCGAGAGTGAATTTCCGAATGGCACGTACGCTTCACTCGGAGATCGCCCCATGCTGCCACGCGTTACCGCCCTGCTCACAGGCGTTGGCTTCTGTGCCCTGGCCCAAGCCGCGCCCACTCACTACCCGCTGACGGTGGAAAACTGCGGCAGCCAGATCACCTTTGCGCAAGCTCCCGCCCGCAGCGTGACCATCGGCCAGGCCGCCACCGAGATGCTGTATGCCCTGGGCGTGGCCGATAAAGTGGTCGGCACCTCGCTGTGGTTCAACAGTGTGTTGCCGCAGTACAAGGCACAGAACGATAAAATCGAGCGCCTGGCCAACAACGAACCGAGCTTCGAAGCCGTGATCGCCAAGCGCCCGCAACTGGTGGCCGCCGAGCTGGAATGGGTGGTCGGCGCGCAAGGCGTGGTCGGTACCCGCGAGCAGTTCCATGAACTGAAGATCCCCACCTACCTGCTGCCCTCCGACTGCGAAGGCAAGGACAACCTGGTGGGCGCCGACGGCACACGGCTGGAGCCGTTTCGCATCGAGACCATCTATAAAAGCATCCGCCAACTGGCGCAGATCTTCGACGTGCAGGAGCGCGGCCAGCAGCTGAACGACGAACTCAAGGCGCGCCTGGCCAAATCCGTCGCCACCGTGCAGGGCAAAGGCCTCAAGCAGGCCAGCGCGCTGGTGTGGTTCTCCAGTGCCGAGATGGCCAGCGACCCATACGTGGCCGGCCACAAAGGCATCCCCGAATTCATGCTGCAAACCCTGGGCCTTTCCAACGTGGTGCAGTCCGATGAAGAGTGGCCCGCCGTGGGTTGGGAAACCATCGCCAAGGCCAACCCGACCTTCCTCGTCATCGCGCGCATGGACCGCCGCCGCTACCCGGCCGACGACCATGAAAAGAAACTCGCCTTCCTGCGCAGCGACCCGGTAACGCGCAACATGGACGCGGTGAAAAACAACCGCATCATCATCCTCGACGCCCTGGCGTTGCAGGCCAGCATCCGCATGTTCGACGGCCTTGAACAACTGGCCACGGCCATCGACGGCTACGACCTGCCAAAATGATGCGCACCCTGCTCGCCCTGGCCCTGCTCCTGGTTGCCGTCCTCGCCGGCGTGGCCATTGGTGAAACCGCCATCTCGCCACAGGTGGTGCTCCAGGTACTCGCCAACAAACTGTGGGGCGCCGGCTACGTGCTCGACCCCATCGATGAAGGCGTGGTGTGGAACTACCGCCTCACCCGCGCCCTGGTCGCCGCCGCCTGCGGTGCCGGGCTGGCCACCTGCGGGGTGATTTTGCAATCGCTGTTGCGCAACCCGCTGGCCGATCCCTACTTGCTGGGCATCAGCGCCGGCGCTTCGACCGGTGCGGTGCTGGTGGCGTTGATGGGTGTGGGCGGCGGCTTGGTGTCGTTGTCGGCGGGCGCGTTTATTGGCGCGATGGCGGCGTTTGCCCTGGTGATCCTGTTGGCGCGGGCCAGCGGTTCGGTCAGTGGCACCGGGCAGATCATCCTCGCCGGTATTGCCGGCTCGCAACTGTTCAATGCGCTCACCGCGTTCCTGATCACCAAGTCGGCCAGCTCCGAACAGGCGCGCGGCATCCTGTTCTGGCTGCTCGGCAATCTAAGCGGCGTGCGTTGGCCCTCGGTGTGGCTGGCGGTGCCGGTGGCGGTCGCCGGCCTGGCCGTGTGTCTGTGGCACCGCCGGGCGCTGGATGCGTTTACCTTTGGCAGCGACTCGGCGGCGTCACTCGGTATTCCGGTGCGCCGCGTGCAATTTGTGCTGGTGGGCTGCGCGGCGCTGGTGACGGCAGTGATGGTGTCGATTGTCGGCTCTATCGGCTTTGTCGGGCTGGTGATTCCCCATGCTGTGCGCCTGTTGCTTGGCACCGGGCATTCGCGGCTGTTGCCCGCCAGCGCCTTGGGTGGCGCGTTGTTCCTGATTGCGGCGGATGTGCTGTCGCGCACGCTGATCAAGGGCCAGGTGATTCCGGTCGGCGTGGTCACCGCGCTGGTCGGTGCACCGGTGTTTGCGCTGATCCTGATCGGCCGGAGGAATGCGCGATGACGGTACTCAGTTGCAGCGGGTTGGGCTTCAAGGTGCGCGAGGCCGAGTTGCTGCGTGATATTCATCTGGACGTGCAATTGGGCGAAACCCTCGGCATCGTCGGCCCGAATGGCTCCGGCAAATCCACCTTGCTCAAGCTGTTGGCCGGGCTACGTGCACCAGCGTCCGGCGACGTGCTGCTGGGCGGCCAGCGCCTGGGCACGCTGTCCCGCCGCGCCATCGCGCAGCAACTGGCCGTGGTGGAGCAACAGGCCGACACCGACGACGCCATCCGCGTATTCGACGCCGTGGCGCTGGGCCGTACGCCGTGGCTGTCGGCGCTGAGCCCGTGGTCCTTGGATGACGATGCGATTGTGCGCCAGGCCCTGCGCGACGTCGACGCCACCCACCTGAGCCACCGTGCGTGGCGCAGCCTCTCGGGCGGGGAACGCCAGCGCGTGCACATCGCCCGCGCATTGGCGCAACGGCCGCAGATTCTGTTGCTGGATGAGCCGACCAATCACCTGGATATCCAGCATCAGCTGGCGATCTTGAAGGGTGTGCAGGCGCTGCCCGTGACGACCTTGATTGCGCTGCATGACCTTAACCAGGCACTGACCTGTGACCGCCTGGCAGTGTTGGATCGCGGGCGGTTGGTGGCGCTGGGCAAACCGCTGCAAGTGCTGACGCCGCAGCGGTTGCACGAGACATTCGGAGTGCAGGCGCATTACCTGACGGACCCGTTTGATGGGGCGCAGATCCTGCGGCTGCGTTCCGCTTGATACTGGAATAGCGGTTTATCGTGGCGAACGGGCTTGCCCCGCGTTGGGCTGCGAAGCAGCCCCAATAAGGCCGCTGCATTCCTCCAGGTCGAACTGGGGCGCAGGGTTTCAGGGCCGCTGCGCAGCCCAACGCGGGGCAAGCCCGCTCGCCACAACAGGCCTACAGGGACCGCTGCATATGCGTCGTCCGCCATACCGGGTCTGCTTCCACATCCACCACCTCGAACCCCTGCCGAACCCAGAACTCAATCGCTCCCGGCAAAAATGGGTGGGTATGCAGGTACATCACCTCAACCCCATCCGCCTGCGCCAGCGCTTCCAGTGCGCGGTACAACTGCCTCGCCAGGCCAAAACGACGGAAGGCGGGAAGCACAAACAACCGCACCACCTCCACCGTCTTGCGGCCTAGGTAATCCAGCTGAGGGAAACGCCCGTCATAGGGCAGATAGCCGATGGCCGCAACAATTTCGCCACCGTTGCGAGCGATCAAAAAGCGGCCTTCGCCCTGAAGATAAATCGACGCAAAGCACGCGAGGTCAGCCGGCATGCCGGCATCATGAAATTTGGGAAACAGCTCGGCACGCGCCTGCAGCACAAATGCCAGCACCTCAGGCACATCCCCCATTGCAACCGGCCGGATGATCACTGGCGCAACTCACACACCGCATTGCCCTTCATGCCCGACGCATGCACGCTCACATGGCGCACCGTAAAACCGGGCTTCACCACCAGCTTCTTCTCTTCCCAGGTGCCGCCGTTTTCAGCCTGGTAACCGATGGCGCCATCGGCTTGCCAGGTCAGGCGCAGGGTGTACATGCCGTTATGATCGAGTGTTTGATGAATCGGCGTGTCGATGATCGGCTTGGCCTTGTTGAACGTACGCAGGTTGAAAATCCGCTGGTCCGTACCGGCTGGCGAATAGCTGGAGAGAAATAACGTATCGTCTTCGGCAGCATCCTCGGCGGCCGCCAGGATCACCGATGGCACCCACTTCTCGCCACGGTCCTGGGTGTCAGTGACGACCTTGCAGGTCAACTGGCCCTTGCCGGTGACGTTCTGGCGCCAGCCCGTTTCGTAGAAGCCGTAGGGCACGTCGAAGCGCAGGGTCTTCTCGGTGACTTGCTCGCAGCCGGCCAGCAGGTAGAGCGCTGATAAAGCGATGAGTCCTTGAAGAAACTTCACGTGCTGTCCTTGGCTTGAATAGGTGGGGCCGGGAGATTACCTGGGCAGTCAGAAAAAGTGGATAGATTTAGCGGGCTGCCGTGTCGTGATATACCTGCGCCCGTCATTGATTTCAAACCCGATGGGTTAAAGGAGATGAGCTGAAAATGACTGAACTACCCATGGCTGACGCGCGCCAGAATGATAAAAACCGCAAGATCATCCAGACCGCTATCAAAGAACGAAACCTGGCAGGCGCGGCAAATAACACCAAGTGGAACGAACTGATTGCACACATGCGCCAGCGCTCGGGGTGGGTACCGTCTTATCGCTCAAAATCCATCACAGGCCATATCTCAGGATGGGATGTGGAATGGTTTTACCACCTACCTTTCCCTTTTGCGTATGTCGAATGGCTCGACATCGGCTTGTGGCAAGAAGCGCCTTCGTTAGGCGTATTACTGCCACGAACGTATATTGACCATACCGAGGAAATCTCTCAGGTTATCTCGCAGATAGGCTTCGAATTTGAAGTGAAGGCCGACGTACTGAGAATTTGGGGATACCTTCCAAAATCTTTCGATGACTTTCCGCCGGCATAACGTACAGCGGCGGATCCTGCGGCCACGCCCGAACTAACGCCTTGCGACTGCTGGCCCTGCTTCAGCCACCATCACTGTAGTGAGCGGGCTTGCCCCGCGCTGGGTGGCGAAGCCGCCCCAAACCCAGGCGACTCGGTGTGTCAGGGGTATCGTTGCGCCCCTGGCGCGGGGCAAGCCCGCTCACTACAAGTTACAGTCGGCATGGCGGTTTGAATGATCAGCTCTCCAGTCGGGCACTGATCCACTGGCGGCTATAAGCAAGCACGCTCCCCCCCATCACCACCGGAAAATGAATAAACCCATGCGCCGCCTCCGGCAGCAGATACGCCTCTGCCCGCGGCCACCGCTCAGCGATCAACAGCGTGTCATCCTTCAATGGGTCCAACTCCCCCACAAACATCAACGCCGGCGGCAGGCCCTCGAAGTCGCCATACAACGGCGATAACGGCGGCTGCCGACGCTCATCATCGCTCAGGCCCGGTGTCAGCATGCTCAGCGCTTCGACCATGCCAGGACCGTCCAGCAGCAATGTTTGCGGCCCCGCCGCACGTACGCTCGGGGTGCCGGTCAGGTCGTACACGCCGTAATACAACACCGCCCCGCGCACGCGCTGGAGCAGTTGCGGCCATTGCTTCAACGCCAGCAATGTCGCCGCCGCCAAGTGCCCGCCGGCCGATTCGCCGACCACGAACACCGGCAGGCCGACAAATTCATCGGCCGTGAGCAACCAACGCGCCGCCGCCAGGCAGTCGTCCATCAGCCCTTGCACCGGCGTGTCGACCGCTAGCCGATAATCCACCGACACCACCGCCACCTCGCAGGCGTTGACCATGCCCAGGTTGAGGTCGTCATCCATCTGCGCATTGCCGATCACCCAACCGCCACCGTGGATATCCAGCACCACGCCCTTGGGCTTGCCGCTCGGCCGCAGGATGCGCACCGGTACGGAGTCGACCAGTTTGCATTCAGCAGCCGGCGCTTTCTTAAGCATTTGGCTGGTGCGCAACAGCGCCTGGATCAGGCGCGGTGTGACGCGATTGCGGATTTTGAAGCGCGGCATCCAGGCGAGCTTCTGGTTGAAGCGGCGCATCTCGGCCAGTTCCGGGCCACTGGCGGGCCAGGTTCTGTGGGCCATCAGCGGTTATTCCGCAGGATCGAAAAGTTCAGCGCCGCTGCCACGCACAGCCACGCCAGGTAGGGGAACAGGATCAAGCCGGTGATCAAATCCAGTTGCACCGCCAGTACCACCATGGTCGCCACGGTCAGCCACAGCACCGCAATAATCACCATCCCGGCCAGGAGGCGATGGGCGCCGAAGAACACCGGCGTCCACAGCGTGTTCAACGCAATCTGCGCCGCCCACAGGGCCAACACCATTTGGCTGCCCGGGATAAGGCTGAGGCGGTAACCGGCCCAGGCCAGCAATAGGTAGATGATCGTCCACGCCACCGGAAACAACCAGTTGGGCGGAGTGAAGCTGGGTTTGACCAGGGATTCGTACCAGGCGCCGGGTTTGAAGATGATGCCGGTACTGGCAGCGGCGGCGCAGGCGAGCAGGAAGATGAAGAAGGTCATGGGCGGTCCTTGGCTGGGTATTTCAACTTTGACGCGTAGGACGCGGGTAAAAGTTCACTGCGATTCAAGGCATCACGATGTTCAACCAAGGCCAGCGCGCCTGATAACTGCGGGCCTTCTGCACAAACAACGCCCGCTCAGGATGCAGTGGGTTGATGCGCAACACGCCCTGCTCCACATCTTCCAAGCCATAAGGCGCATACACCTCGCCCGTGGCAATCTCCAGGCCGATGCACGTGCCCGCCACCAGGTAACGGTCAATCCCCTGCCTGGCCGTGTGCAACTGCGGGTAAGGCCGGCCAAAGCGCTCGCCGTACCACAGATGCACCCGCGCCTGGTTCTTCACCTCGACGTTGACGCCCAGGTCCTGGAACAACCGCTCGGCCGCACGGATCACTGCGTCTTCAGCCTCGTAGGACAGGTCGGTATCGAAGTAGAAAACGTCGTAGTCCTTTACGCCATGGGCCGCCGGCAAATTCGACTGATGATTCCACACCGCCTGGAACAGGCAGCCCGCCGTGAGAAAGCACTGGTCCACACCCAGGTCGGGCAGGCGCGCGGTGATTTCGGCGTTGATGGGGTTGGCCATGGCCAGGTTGAGCAAGGTTTCGACAGTCAATGTCATGGGCTCTCCGTTATCCGTGACGCGCTCGAACGGCAGAGGTTACACCACGGTGTGGAGGGTTTCGTGACAGCAGGATTTCTATACACTTTGCCGCGGGCTAAAAACCGGCCCCAATCGTCAAGGATAAAACGATGCGAATCACCACCATGGCCCTCGTTGCCACCAGCAGCCTGTTGCTAACCGCCTGCAGCGAGAGCCCTTCCGACACCGACATTCAAGCCGCCCTGCAACCCCGCCTGGAAGGGGCTTCCTGCATCAGCGCGCCGATGTTCAAAGACTTCCCCGTAACCCTGGGCGACAGCTTCACCCGCAGCGTGTCCAAGGGCAACGCACCGGCCTTCGATGCGCTGGTCGATGCAGGCCTGTTGGCCAAGAGCGACCAGACCTATACCCTCACCGAACCAGGTAAAGCCGCCCACGTGCCCCAGGCCTCCGGGTTCTGCTACGCCCAAGGCTATGAGATCGCCAGGGTCCAGAGCACCGAGGTCAACACTGACCAGATGGGACCGGCCGTGGAAAAATCCTGGCAGGTGACCGTGGACATCCGCCAGAAGCCCGTCGCCCCGTGGGCGAAAAACCCGGCGATTGAGAAACTCACGCGCCACCCGGAAAACCTCTCCGAAGCGCCAAAGACCTACCACGTGACCGTCGGCCGGGTGAAGGGTGAACCAGGGTTGCAGTTGATCGACCCGCGCTTTTCGATCTCACGCGGGATCAGCGTCAGCCAGGGCTTCTGATCTCAGCCCTTCAACTCACTAGCCCGATGCGCCGCCGCGTCGTCGTAAACCACATACAACGACTCGGCGACCTGGCTCTTGATGGCCTTGGTGGACTCAAGGCCCAGTACAAAACCCTCGGCCTTGCCGCCGGCGCGGTTGAGTTCCTCAGGGGTGGCGGCGCCGGTGATGGCGTCGAACAGCTTGGTGGCGTGGGGGCCGACGCCCTTGGGCAGGCTGATCTGGTCGATGGACATGGGCGATACCTTAAAAGAGAGAATTCGGTAGCGCGTGGAACCACTGCCGGGGTGGCATGGTAGACCGGCTGGCACAGAAAGGCGCGGCTTTTGCGCATATCGCGCTCACCGGGCGGCCTTTTTCATGACACTGCCCCACAACACCGTGATAGCGCTAAGCTGGATCCCCCACCCGCCCCGCAGGCCCAGCACCATGACGCTCTCCCCCGACTTCACCCCCTGGGCCTCCCTGCTCGGCGGCGCACTGATCGGCCTCAGCGCCGGCCTGTTCATCCTGCTCAACGGGCGCATCGCCGGTATCAGCGGCCTGCTCGGCAGCCTGATGGCCAAACACGCTGAAGGCCGCGCCGAAAAAGCCCTGTTCCTGCTAGGCCTGCTCGCCTCGCCCTGGCTGTGGGCACTGTTCGGCACCTTGCCCGGCGCGTCGATCCAGGCCGGTGGTGCCGCGCTGGTGCTGGCGGGGCTGCTGGTGGGCCTCGGCACACGCTACGGCGCCGGCTGCACCAGTGGGCACGGGATCTGCGGGCTGTCACGCCTGTCGCTGCGCTCGCTGGTGGCGGTGGCGTGCTTCATGGGCAGCGGGTTTGCCACTGTCTACCTCATCCGCCATCTGATCGGGGCCTGAGCATGCGCAAACTGACCGCCTTGATCGCCGGCCTGCTCTTCGGCCTGGGGCTGTACCTCAGCGGCATGACCAACCCGGCCAAAGTGCTCGGGTTTCTCGACCTGGCCGGCGAATGGGACCCGTCCCTGGCGCTGGTCATGCTCGGCGCGCTCGCCGTCAGCAGCGTGTTCTTCTTTTTCGCCAGGCAGCGCCGCACCGCGTTGCTGGGCGCGCCGATGCAGATGCCGACCAAGCGCACCCTCGACCGGCGGCTGGTGCTGGGCAGTGTGATATTCGGTGTCGGCTGGGGGATCGCCGGGCTATGCCCCGGCCCGGCGCTGGCGTTGTTGCTGACCGGGCAATGGCAGGTGGGGGTGTTCGTGCTGGCGATGGCGCTGGGGATGTGGCTGTTTGAGCGGATTGAGGCGCGCAGGTTGGCCAAGGCTTGAGGCACGGGCAGGCGTTTGTGCTTTATCTCCACCCGCCTGCGGCCTACATTGAACGCCTTATCGATCAACCCCGAGGTCAGCCCCCATGGCACGCATCGTCCGGATTCACGCCTACGGCGACGCCAGCGTCTTGAAACTCGAAGACGTCGACGTCCCCGCCCCCGCCGCCGATGAAGTCCAAATCGACGTCAAAGCCTTCGGCCTCAATCGTGCCGAAGTGATGTTCCGCAACCACGCCTACCTGCAGGAAGCCGAATTCCCCAGCCGCCTGGGCTACGAAGCGGCCGGTGTGGTGATCGCCGTCGGCGCCGATGTCACCGACCTGCAGATGGGCGACGCCGTCAGCGTCATCCCACCGCTGGACATCGCCCGCTGGGGCACCTACGGCGAAGTCGCCAACGTGCCCGCCCACCTCACCGTCAAACACCCGCAAACCCTCAGCTTCGTGCAAGCCGCCGCGTGCTGGATGCAATACGTCACCGCCTGGGGCGCCCTGGTGGAACAGGCCAAACTGACCCAGGGCGACACCGTGCTGGTCACCGCTGCCTCCAGCAGCGTCGCCCTCGCCGCCTTCCAGATCGCCCGCAGCGTCGGCGCCACCGCCATCGGCGTGACCCGCAGCCGTGCAAAAAAACAGGCGCTGCTGGATGCCGGCGCAACACACGTCATCGTCAGCGACGAAGAAAACCTGGTGGAACGCGTGATGCAACTCACCCACGACCAAGGCGCCCGCGTGGTGTTCGACCCCATCGGCGGGCCGGGCTTCGAAGCCCTCACCCAGAGCATGGCCCGAGGCGGCATCTTGCTGGAGTACGGCGCGCTGAGCGCGGAGCCGACGCCGTTTCCGTTGTTTACCGTGTTGGGCAAATGTTTGACGCTCAAAGGGTATCTGTACGCCGAAATCGTCGCCGACCCGGCGGCATTGGCGCGGGCCAAGGCGTTCATTCTGGACGGGCTGGCGTCGGGCGCGTTGACGCCGGTGATTGCGAAGACATTTGCGTTGGATGAGGTGCAGGAGGCGCATCGGTTTTTGGAGGCGAACCAGCAGGTGGGCAAGGTGGTGGTGACGGTGTGAGGGCGGTGTCCTAGGACATTTCCCAAAGCAGGGCAGTGGCTTGCCCGATTGCCTACGCCTGCGTCAGAATCCGCCGGCTTGTGCGCTGGGGTGGTCGAAACTAAGGTGGCGCGGTCGCTGAATTTCTCGGTGATCGGGTTTAGTAGCCCACGATTTAACCTAACAAGTGCATGAGCTTCATCTATCAGGCGTCCCAGCCTGTGCTTGATGGTGGCTGTGCGCAGGGCGCCCTCGGGCGCGCCGGTTTTGTTAGGTTCCACCGGTCTACTAACCTGCGTACAGCTGCCGCCTTTTCGTTTAGTAGCGATGGGGTGGTGGCATCAAAGTAAGGAACTTAACGATGGTTAATGATTCGACCACACTGTTCACTGTCGCTCCCGCCGCTAGTAACGAAGCTCTCATGATCAATAGCTACGAGACCTTTAGCTCGGTTAGCACTCTTCTGCTTGAGCTATCAGATGACCTCAGTGGTAAGCAACGTGACATTGCACTGGCGATTCACCAATTGAGCGAGCTGGGAGTACTCATGACGGCAAGACTCCTTGATCACGAAGCACCTTGCTCTCGCTGAATAACAGAAACCCCAGTCACTCGCTGACTGCTCGCCGAATCGTCGTAGGGGTAGCTACGATTCGGCGACTTTGTTTTCTCCCAAGAAATCGATGAACTCTGGAGCAGGGCTAAGCCTTCGGCTTTACCTATGTAGTTTAGGTCTGCTTTCGGCCAATAGCAGCCCTTTGGAGGCTCAAGTCGCACCTACTTCGAAAGCCCATTTGCGCCGTCGTCGATCTCACACAAAATCCGCTCGAGCTCAGGCCGCGACCACTTATCCCAAGGAAATACATCCCGGTCATCACCGGTGTGCCAATACTCGCCTGCATCAAATGCCTGGTAGATAGAGAATGCTGGCTGGGGCATATCCGCGTGCATGGACAAGTCGATGATGTCGCTAATGAAAGTATTCATCACCTCATCACAGTAATGAAAATCGCGGGTGCCTGTAATAAACAGTTTTGCTACGGAGATCGCCAACCGATTCAAAAGATTGCGACGGTCCATCTGTAGGTGCTCACACATCTCACCTAAGTCGGTGTTTGGGGCACTTTCAGTAACCGCAAGTACGTAATTAAGGTTGGCGTCACTCAGACCTTCGTTCATGGGATGAAGGTACTCTTCAATTCAATAGCACGATGGATTCAGGGCCAGCTTGTCAGAAACATACTGCCAGATGTGCTGCTGAGCGTCCGCCTTTTGCAATCCCCTCTTGTACGATCACCTAGCGATGTCACGTGGTATACATCGCGCGGCAGGGGCATTTGAATTGCATTTTCACCCCAGCACACCGCCGAACCGAGGCCTGCTCCGGTCCCTGTCATGGGTGATGTCTGTTTGGTATCATTGGTTGTCCGTCAATCCGGGGGCTGCCATCGCGGTTACCGTCGGTATGCGGACGATCTTTTATCATTCATTTGTTGGCAGGAGACAGACGTTGAGTGAAGGAAATGGGAGCGAAAGGGCGCCATTGTCGAAGGGAGTCATAATCACTCGGTCATCGGTTTGGGCTACGTATGAGGTGCTTCTGACGTTGATGCCTGTGCTTATTTGGATTTTCATCATCAATTTTTCGAAGCCCGATTTTGAAATTTCCCTGCAGTTTCCGGCGTTCTCTTTTTTCTGTGTTTCTATCTGGGCAGCTTGCATTAGGGAAATTCCGAGAACACTCGTCGGGGGGGATCCGGTTCAAGACAAATTTGAACGGGAGTGCTCGTTGGCCATTGCGATTCTAGGATTCGTGATTTCGCTTTTGTGTCTCGTCTTCGCTGCGCTCAGGAGCACCGGCAGCATTCCTCATATTTGGGGGGCTTTTTCTTTGGTTGTGGCGACTGCCGGAGGACTCGGTATCCTCATGCTTTTCGTGATGATCTCGATAAAAATCCAGCGCGTGGAATATGGACGCTACAACCTTCCTCCTGCGATCAAAGAAAAGCGGGCTGATTTAATTTCTGAGAAATAAAGCAGTCCACTTTTGTTCGCTGGCCCCTTGACCTTGGTGAATAATACATGGATGACGTCTACAAAATTCTTATTGCTGCAGTGGTAGGTTTCGCGCTTAATCCGGTTACAGAAAAAATCAAATTGAGCATCGCCGCACGCGACAACAAAAAGAAAATAATAAACAAACTTAATATATCTAAAGGCATACTCGCCAGCGCCATTAGCACGCTCAATAGAACATGCAGCCTACGGGAAGCATACATCAATCAGAACGACCACAATCATTCGGTATTTCTCCTTCCGTTCATAAAAACCCCTAACCTCCACGACGACTTTGAGAAGTGCTATCTATCACTAAGCAAAGAACAGAGAAAAACTATTGAAGTAGTTATTTACGGACTAGCGCATGTAGCCAAGCTTGAAAGTAAAGCCGAGAAGTTCGATGAAAGCCTAAAAGACGTTTTAAACGAAACAAAGTACACCGATATAAAAGAAATAAAGGCGGCTCACGACAGGTATTACAAACGAATTCTTGCATGTGAAAAAGCCATGCTTTATTCGCTTGTAACCATACGAAAAAATCTTGAGCTAGCGATTAATGATAAACCACAGCAAAATACCGATGCTGAAAATTTTGCCAGTACCAGCGAAGAGCTTGGGATAAGTTTCAACCTATCCTGGTGGCCACATCTTCACCCCGAGCAAAACGTCTCACCGACTGACATAACAGACGTCGACCGAATCTGACAGTGGTGGCCCAGTATGCTGAATAGCCCCAAGTTTCGTAGACACCCGACGGCCGCTTTTGGCCGTTTTCAGCCAGTCACGACAAGCAGGAAACGGCCAGAAGCAGCCCATCGCGCCAGTGCCAATTTCCCTTCTGGACGAGAACGCGGTTCAGACCATGTGTACCTTCAGCCTGAACGCTTAATGCGGCCGGATTACCGCTGCTGCGCGGTCCTATACGCGCAGGCTATGTGCCCGACGAACTGGAGCGGGGCATGCTGCGGGATATGAAGCGTCAGTGCTATACCACGCGCTGGGATGAGGTTATTCGAGTAACAGGCTGAGTTTTTGTTTAAGGTTTCCGAATTTGCAGATATTCACGATGTCTTCATCGCTGAATGATAAGCGCTTGTAAATGTTCAGTTCGAATATGGACTCTAGTTTTTGCCCTAGAATCCAAAGGTTTCGACCTTTAGCGGCCCGCTTTTCTGCAGCTGAGTCGTAATGTGTTAGATAATTTCTGGTATCTACGATTTTGCGAACAATGCTATTGATTGTAGCTTTGTCTCCGAAATGGGATTCGAAGGGTTCGATTAGTTTTTTGATTCTATTGGCTTGAGTAATCTCATTACCATGCTGTAGTCGACCAAATAGCCAATCGTGTTTTTCTGATGGGCAAGATATTAATAGTTGTAGGGTGAGCGCATGAAAGTGCTCCGGGTCCATTTGAGTTGCTGTATGTGTGCGCCGACTAAACGTCTCTAATCCTTGCATTAGTGATAAAAACTTCGAGTCTAAATATTTATGCGTTCCATTCTGAGTTGAGAAATAAAGGTTAAAAGCAGGGGACAATAATTCATAATCATCTAGCCACTTTTTAAGAATATCAGGGAAACGATCGCGAATTTGAGGGTAGGCAAAGCGTAGGCCGTGCCGTTTGACGTCTGGTTTGGATTCTGAAAAAGGGAGGCTGGGGTAGAAAAGCTTTACCTTGATAGACTCGCCGCTATCCGTCGAGCTACCTGGAACCTTGGCGTTCACTGAGTGCATGGATAGTGAACAGGCTGTGGCGAAGCAAAGCAGGTTAGTTATTTTATAAGCGATGTCTGTGAAATAACTAAAGCACTGAGGCTCTGAGGTTGAGATCTTGATGTAAGCAGATTGGGTGATCTTTGCTTCGCTGTATGTGGGGAACCCTGGGATTGTGTAAGCAAAGCAAATTGATATTTCGCAACCGGATTCACTGTATACAATAATCGGTTGTTGTGGTTCGTACATTATCATTGCAGTGTTTTCACTGCGTTCTACCTTGATGCCGCTGGTTCGAAGCCAATCATCAATGCCTTCAATGCTAAAGCTGAACTCTGAAAAGACTGTCTCTTCCTCTGCTTCATAGACGGCTCCTATGGTAACGCGACCGACCCGTATGCGAGATGTAGCGGGCGCTCCGAATGCTAAGTTTCTATTTATATAGAAGCAGTCGTCGAGAGTTACGGCACCAGCTTTTTCCAAATTCCCAATAAGTCGACCAATATGATAATCATCTAAGGTCATTAGATCTGTTTCTATTGTAGTTATTTCAAGCTCAATATCGCCACCATCACTTATAGTGAGAGTGCCCTGGAACTGTTTCTCAGGGTTATTTGGTGTAGAGAAAAATCCAGTTATTTTAAATTCGCTTTCCAGCCTCATTTGATTCCCTTCGACATAAAATTTTGATTCCTGCGATAACGTATAGGGCATCCATCAGGCTCAGCATGCTAAACCCAATACCAACCTACCTTCGGCTCTACTGATTCGTCCATTCTCGATCTATAGCCCGCTGCGCACTGTTCTTGCTGCTATAGAGATTCCGTAGCACTGCGGCTTGCTCTGGTCGCCTGCAGTGATGGATTTCTCGGTACCGGATTTAGCGTCGCGGTAGTAGGCAATAATGCCAGTGTAGTTGCCGCCAGGGTCGTCTGCCAAATCGTCATGGGTCGAGATTGACGACGAGCTAAAGATACGGACGATCTATCCCCGCAAGCGTCTTCTGGAGGCCAGTGTCAGGTGTTTCATAGATTGTATGGTCGAAGAGCTTGGAAATGCTCCAACGCCGCTCGCGAGAATCGTTACAACGAGGCAGCGCTAGCTAAAGCGAAGTGTTTCCGAAGGCGCTTTGGGCCCTGTCACAGGACGTGCACGACGCAATTGTTGAGCGGCCGCTTTTGGCCGATCGCTGCCCTTGGCGAGAGGCAGAAAACGGCTAAAAGCAGCTGCTCATAGGTGTCTAGGAGACTAGGAGACTAGGGACCATTCAATCATAGGCTGGAGATGTCTACGGTGCCGGGGGTCAGACCACGTTTTCAATAATGATGGTCTGCCCCCTATTTCTGCGTTTTCCACACAAGGTTTACAACCCAAGCCCGTACTGAAACAACGCCATATCCATCACCCGCGCCGTAGGATACGGCAGTTCCAGACGCCCCGTTTTCAACGGCAGGGGTGAAGGATTCAGTTGCTCCACCACGCCCGCCAACGCCGTCAGCCCCTTCCCGCTGGCGGTGGTGATGAACGCGCGACGTGGGAACAGATCGCGGCAGGCGGCAATGTAAAAGCGGTCCAGCGCCGGGCACTCCCCCCAGACCCCCATCAGGATTTTGGTCTTGAGGGTGTCGGTCCAGGAGACGTTGGTGGCCAAGGTCTCCATGGAGGCCAATACGCTGTCCAATAGGGCTTGGTTGTACGCCAGGTCCGGTACGCCGGGTGCGAAATTATCCAGGAACAGTTCAAACAACTCCGGGCCCTGGCCGGTAAAAAGGCGCTTGGCCAAGGCTTTCATCAGGTCCAGGTTGCTGTTCTGC
Organism: Pseudomonas sp. NFPP28; assembly: GCF_900115535.1. Lineage (NCBI taxonomy): Bacteria > Pseudomonadati > Pseudomonadota > Gammaproteobacteria > Pseudomonadales > Pseudomonadaceae > Pseudomonas > Pseudomonas sp. NFPP28. The sequence goes on from NZ_FOWT01000002.1 coordinate 635,015, forward strand.
AGCAGGCCCGAGGAGCCACGGAACATCCCCCAGTTCGCCAGGTAGAAGCCGATATGCAGGGCGGTGGTGTCGATCTGTTCTTCGCTGATGAGGTCAGCCCAGCGAGGGCGGGATTCGTCCCAGATGTATTCATAGAGAAACTCCCACGCCTTGAGTCGGGGGTAGTCGTTACCCGGTGAGGGCTGGATATTCTGGTAGTAGATCTGGGCATAGCGATTGACATCAAAAATCATCATCTGGCTTCCTGCGCACGGCGTTCCTGTTGATCACCTCAGCAGAGGTTATCGACAGCGAGGGCGAGATATTGAATACGCCCTCCCCCAAGCACCCGACCCACGTTTACACTGGCGCCTTTTGCGCCGCTCACACAGGGAAGCACTCGATGTCCACCGATCCGCTATGCCTGGTTTTTGTCCCCGCCCTTGTGGCTGTATTCACCGCCGCCGAGGCGAAAAAAGGCACGCCGCTGACCGAAGCCGAAGTGTGTGAAATCCGCGATGCAGCCACCTGTATCGCGCTGCCGTTCAGCACCGCGCTGGCGATGGAAACCGAGCGAGGTTATCCAGATATCGTCGCCGAAGACTGCTGGAGTGAGTGGCAACGGCTACGTGCTTCGGTTGCCTGACCCCGCTTATCGACCCCCTTACGAATGGAATCGACACCATGCTCAACTCCCCGCGCCCGTTCAAACCACTCATCTGCCTCCCCCTCCTCGCCGCCCTCACCGGCTGCGGCGCGTTGACGGATGTGCGCTCGTTCTCCACGCCCTACGCCACGCCCACCAGCGCTGAAACCGTGCGCCTGCGTGTGATGAGCGATGGCATGGTGCGCGCTGTGCCCAACTCCAATTGCATCAACTTCCGCCTGCCCGGCGCGGGGGTGATGGTGGCCAACCGAGAGGGCTACGCAGACCGCAACGGCGAAAGCCTGGGCATGGCGCCCGTGGAGCGGTATTCGGATGGCACGGTGATGAGCGAACTGCGGGTGCCGGCCGGGCAGCCCATCGCGTTTCACTACATCGGCAATCGTTGCTACAACATGTTCACTTTCGTGCCTGAGGCGGGGGTGGACTATGAACTGGATGCAGCGGGTCGCTATAAGTGCGGGGTGACGCTCAAGCGCATGTTGGTCGGCAAGATTGAGGGCACTCGGGTGCCGTTGGGTGAGAGCAAGTTGTGCAATTGGGGCGATAACTTCTGAGCCATGTCTCGCCCTCAGCTATGCAACGGCAACGCCACCCCGAACAACACAAAGAACCCACCACAGACTTTATTGAACCGCCGCCCGGTGCGAGCCAACCATGGCCGCACCCGGTGCGCGGCGCTGGCCACCAGGTATTCGACCACGAACTCCACCACGGCGTAGGTCAGCGCGATGATGGCGGTCTGCGTGATGATGTTTCTGTGGGGGTCGAGGAAGGGTGGGATAAACGCGGTAAACAGCAGCAGCGCCTTGGGGTTGGAGAGGGCCGAGACCAACCCTTGGCGGAACAGCGACCAGCGTCGCAGGCTGGAAGTGGCCGCTGTTTCCAGGCTGACGGGGGCGGCGCGCCACAGTCCGTAGCCCAGCCAGATCAGGTAGAGCCCGCCGGCAATCTTCAAGGCCGTAAACGCGGTGGCCGAGGCCTGGATCAGTGCGCCCAGGCCCAGCGCGCACAGCGCAAGCACCAAGGCAAAGCCAAGCACGCCGCCGCTGATGGTGAACAGGGTTCTGCGACTGCCGTGCAGCGCGCCATGGGTCAGCGCCAGCAACGCATTCGGCCCTGGCACCACGGATATCCCGCAGCAGGTGATCAGGTAGAGCAACCAGGTCTCGAAGGGCATGATCAAGTCCGCAATGGGTGATTTTGACTGCTATCTTGCAAATGAACAACGACCGTGAAAAGCGCATAATTCACTTCGCAGCCATTCGATTAACGAATAAAGGTAACCGCCATGTCTTCCAGCGATTTGCAGATCGATTGGCTCAAGTGCTTCGTCGCCGTGGTGGATGCCGGTTCGTTGTCGGGGGCGGCCCATGAGGTGAACCGCTCGCAGTCCGCCGTCAGCATGCAGATGAAAAAACTCGAGGCTGCCCTGGGCCGGCCCTTGCTCAACCGTGGCCCGCGGCACCTGCAACTGACCGATGACGGCCAGACACTGCTGGGCTATGCCCGTCGCATGCTTGCCCTGCACGCCGAGACCCAGGCAGCGTTTCACGGCGAGGCGTTGACCGGGCGCATCCGCCTGGGGGTGGCCGAGGACTATGCAGCCAGGTACCTCACGCCGCTGCTCAAACGTTTTGCGCCGCGTTATGCGGGGGTGGACATCGAGCTGACCTGTGAACAGTCGACCGCCCTGATCCCGCGTTTGCGCAGCGGCGACCTTGATCTTGCGCTGGTGTCCAGGGACTCGCCGCACACAGGGACGTTTCTGTTCAAGGAGCCGATGGTGTGGGTCGGCTCCGCGCAATTCGAGCTGTGGCGCCGCGACCCGGTGCCTATCGCCGTCTACGAAAGCGAAAGCCTCGCGCGCCGGTATGCGGTGAATTCACTGGCGCAACAGGGCCGCCAGTTCAAGGTGGTGTACAACAGCTCCAGCCTGGCCGGCCAGCTCGCCGCCGTGGAAGGGGGGCTGGCGATAGCGGCGATTACTCAGTGCACCGTGAATCCATCGTTGCAGGTCTTGAGCAGCGAACACGGCCTGGGCGCTATCGAACCGATGGAGGTATCGATTCTACGTAGCCGGGCTTCGCGCGGGTCCGAGGCGGTCAGCAGCCTGCATGGGTTTATCATCAGTGCGCTTAGAGCTCAGGCGTAGCCCTGGCGCGTCGCGCTATCTGGACACCGCGGTGATCCCATAGCAGCCTCGCTGAAGCTCGACAGCTCCTACAATTGATCTGCATTCGGAGCTATACATGGCCCTGTCCAAACGTGAAACCGTTGGTATCGAACGCCAACTGGTCGCTGCACTGACTGACGCCTGCGAAACGGCGAAGGCTGAAATCCCGGGGTTTGAATGGCTGACCCACACGGTCAACTACGCCGACTTCCCTCAAAGCCTGCGCATCACCTGGGTCTTCGACACCCGCGCCAATAAAGACAACGCGGTGGCGACCGGGTTGGACGCACGCATCCGCGAACTCACAGCCGCGGCCCTGCACGACGCCGACATCCCACCCGTGCCGTTGCCGCGCTGCGTTCAACTTGACTCCGAAGAAGCCTGCCAAACCCAGCACGGCGGCAATTGGCGTTTGCGCCTGACCCGCTCAGCCAACTAGAGCCTGGCGCCCAACTGCTGGATAATGCCTCGCCCTGCTCTCCGCCCGCTGAAAAGGAAATCCCGCCCCATGAAGTTGCCGCTTTCCGCTGCCCTGCTCGCGTCTGCCCTGCTGTCGCCTTCGATGGCCCACGCCGAAGACGCCGCCCTGGTCGACACCCTCAAGGCCTTCACCCGCTGCGACGCGAGTTTTTTCAGCAGCCTGAACACCCACCGTGACGCCTGGCAGGCCTACGCGCCGCTCAAGCAAGAGAAGGACTTCAGCTGGATCGCGGTGCGCGATCGCACCGACCCCAAGGCCACCGCAGTGCCGGTGAGCGCGCCGGCCATCGCCGGTTTGAAGTTGCTGTCCTACAACGATGAGGTCAGCGATCTCGGCCCGTTGGGCCTGTATTACTTCTGGGGTTTCACGGTGGACGGCAACATTGATGAGGTCGCGCAGCGCTTTTCCGCACTGCTGGACCAACCCGCTGCGCTGCAAAAAGGCGAAGGGCAATACACGCGCAGCGAGCTGAAGGTGGGCAACAGCTGGCAGGCGATCAAGCCGATGCCGGGCAAGGCGCCAGGGCTGCGCCATGTGGAGCGGGTGCTGATCGTGGAGCCGGAGGGCACGCACTCCCGCGTGAGCTGTTCGGTGCAGGGCGGTGTGACTCCCGGCCTGGTCGCGCTGCTGCGGCCGGACATCGCGCCGGTCGATTACCCGCGCACAGTGGCCGACACCAATCTCGCCGATGTGCCGGTGCCGCCCACTGTGCTACAGGGCCTCGATGCGCCGTTGTTGCAGCCCAGGTTCAAGACGTTGAGCTACACCTACCTGTCGAGGAATGCCGCGGGCAAGGACGCGCCGATCACCATCCGGTTCAAGGCCGAGGGCGGTTTGCTGGTCAAGAATGAGGCCTACGGCAGCGCCTTCAATGTGGACCGACTGATGTTGGCGGACCTGATCCAGCTGAAATCGAAAATGAACGGTGTAGGCGAAGGCCAGGTGCTGCAGACCCGCGAGGCCGAGGTAAAACTGCCGACCAGTTGGGCACCGGGCCAGACCCTGAGTGCGCACCTGAAGATGGCCAATGTGCCGGTCAAGCCCACTGACAAACCGACCGAGACCACCTTGACCTGCAAGGTCGGCGAGCGCTTCCCGGCGCGCCAGGTGTTTGCATCGTTGACAGGCGATGCCATCCGGCTGGCGTGCGAGCAGGACGGCTACACATCGTCGCGCGCATTTATCGAGGACCTGGGGGTGGCCCTGACGCTGGAGTCGACGTCGAGCCAGACCCACTATGTGAATGAAATCCAGACGCTGGATGTGGTGCGCTGATTAGGCGCTCCACGCCACGCAAGAACACACCGACGCGCCGGCTGATCGCCCATTGTGTTTTAGCCGCAGTCGTACTCAACGTGTGATGAACGGGCCTGTCCACCACAATGAGCCCGCTCACCACAAGGAATGGAGAGACGGTTAAAAGTGCCGTATGAGCGAACCAAACAGGTCGCCCCGGGGCATTTTGCTCAACGGGATGTCGGCGTTCTCGAACCACTGCGCACTGGCTTCGGGATGGGGGCCGCTCAGGATCACCACGCCCTTCTCGAAGGTATACCGCGCCGCCGCGATGTCGCCGTTGCGGTAGGTGGCGATGGCCGTGTAGGGCGCGACCTTGGGGAAGTACGGGCCGTCCTGGAAGAACACCTGATCAGGCTTGCCCTCCCAAGTGACCTGCACGGCGGCGTCGGCGCTGTCGGGCACTTCGAAACCGGGGCGACCGGCTTCGCCGTCGAGGTCCACCGGAATCAGGCCGAGGTTGCTGTCATCCGCCAGGTAGGCACCCATGCACAAGCCCAGGTAGCGCCCGCCGTTGGCCACGTAATCGCGGATCGCCTCGCTGCGCGCATCGCCCAGGCTGCGCAGGGCGCCGGGGATGTCCTGGCCGCCGCCGGGTTGCACGTAGAGGTCGTAGCGCGCCAGGGTTTGCGGGGTTATGTCGATGGGCTCGTCGGCGCCCACGAAGTCGATACGGTAGTTGGGGTTGATGCGCTGCAGGGCCTTTGCCACGTTTTCCGAACAATCATCGCAGCCTGCCGGGCCACGGTAGATGGCGACACGGGTGATAGGCGCCGAGGCTTCGGCCGGTGACGGCAGCAAAAGGGCAAAGGCAAACAACGTGGCGACGACAGCTCGCAGGTTCATGGTCAAGGACTCCTGAAGGACCACGCAAAGCCTATAGCGATTGCGCCGTTGAATCCGTTAACAGTTGTAAACGACGTTGAGTTGGGGATAACTGGCGGTCGAGCCCCGTTCCGAGAGTGCCCATCATGTTTGAACTCGCAGCCCTCATCACCTATATCGCCGTCGTGATCGGCCTGTTCCTGATCCCCGGCCCGTCGGTGTTGCTGGTGATCACCCGCACCGTGCAGGGCGGCCGCAAGGTCGGGGTCGCCACCGGCCTGGGGGTGGCGTGCGGCGACCTGCTGCATACACTGGGCGCGGCGCTGGGGTTATCGGCGATCCTGATGACCTCGGCCACCGCGTTCAACGCGGTGAAATGGGCCGGCGCGGCTTACCTGATCTACCTGGGCATCCGTGCGTTCACGGCCAAGACCGGCACACAAAAAGGGCTGACGTTGCCTACAGTCACGCCGCGCCAGGCGTTTTTCCAGGCGGTCGGTGCCGAGTTGCTCAACCCGAAAACCGCGATTTTCTTCCTGGCATTCCTGCCGCAATTCGTGCACCCGGAAGCCGGCTCATCGCTGGTGCAGTTCGCGGTGCTGGGTTTGATTTTCTCGGTGCTCAGCGCGGTGTACACCAGCCTGCTCGCCCTCGCCATCCGCCCCTTGAGCCGAGGCATCAAGGGGCTGTCCAAACTGCGGCGCTGGGAAGGAAAAATCATCGGCACGCTGTTTATGGGGCTGGGGCTGAAGGTCGCGTTGCAACAGCGTTAGTCACTTAGCAAACGCATATTCCCCACCCTGCTCCACCGCCTTGCGATAGGCAGGTCGGGCCTGGAATTTTTCTACCCACGCCGCCAGGTGCGGGTAAGCCTGCAACTTGCCCTGGGCCTTGGCGATTTCGCCGATAAAGCTCATCTGGATATCCGCACCGCTCAGCTCGTCGCCCAGCAAGTACGCTTTATCCGCCAGCGCGTCGTTCAGATAACCCAGGTAGTTGGCCACTTCCGATTCGATACGCGGATGCAACGGCGCGCCGGCTTCACCCAGGCGGCCAACATAGAGGTTGAGCATCAGCGGCAACATAGCCGAGCCTTCGGCGAAGTGCAGCCACTGCACGTAGGTGTCATAGGCGGCGCTGGTTGGGTCCGGTTGCAGGCGGCCCTGGCCGTGATGGCGGATCAAGTAGTCGATGATCGCGGCGGATTCAATCAGCACCTGGCCGCCGTCTTCGATCACCGGGGATTTGCCCAGCGGGTGGATGGCCTTGAGTTCCGGCGGCGCCAGGTTGGTTTTCGGGTCGCGCTGGTAGCGCTTGATCTCGTAAGGCAGGCCGAGTTCTTCGAGCAGCCACAGGATGCGTTGCGAACGTGAGTTGTTGAGGTGATGGACGATGATCATGGCGTGCTCCGCAGGGCGAGAGGGATGTCTTGGAAACAGACTACGCCAGCGTCCGGGAGTGCCGACAATTAAATTTCAACGCGACAAACACTCGTGGTTACCATGGGGATCGAATCCACAGGAGTTCCGCCATGGACCTGAAGTTCAGTCACGTCGACATACTGGTCGAAAACCTCGAGGAGGCCTGCGCCTATTACGCAAACATCCTCAAGGCACGCATCTCCAAGACCTTTGTGTGGGAACGCGGCGGTTTGCATGTGCGTTATGCCGTGGTGCTGATGGGGCAAGAGCGGTTCATGCTGGTGCAGCCGATTGCCGGGAATCTGCGCGAGCTGTTGGACGCCCACGGCGAAGGCATGATTTACCGTCACTGCTACACCACACCGGACATCGAGGTCGCCTATGACGAGCTGATCGCCGCCGGTGTGCAGCCCGAGAATGAAAACGGCGTGCCCCTGGCCCGCGAGAACCTGCAGTCGCCTTCCGGCGGGCGCATTATCTGGCTACCCAAGCGCTTCGGGAACTTTTCCATGGAGATCCTGGAAGAGAAGACACTCGAGGCGTTTATTGTGGAGGCGTTTGGCTGATCGACGCCCACGCCGCCTGGGCCAACAACGACGCATAGGCATTCGGGCTGTTCTTGACCCGCCCGGACAACCACGCCCGGGCGTAGTTTTCTGCCGCGCCAATGATCAGCGATAGCAAAAGCTCGGCGGGAATGTGGCTGAACGCCTCAGCGCGGCCCTCCTCGCTCATCCACTCGGTCAATTGCCGATTGCGCTGTTTGTTGCGGGTGAGCAATTCATCCTTGAACGGGCCGTTGGCCACGGCGAAACGGCTCTGGAACACAAAGCGCGCCCAGTCGGGTTGCGCGTCCACCCACTCCACATAGCTGCACACCAACGCTTGCACACCTGCCTGGGCGGTTTGCGCGTGCGTCAGGTAGTGCTCACGCAGGGCGGCCTGGTCCTCCAGCGCGGCAAAAAACAGCGCGGCGACGATGCCTTCCTTGCTGCCGAAATGGTGGTAGATGGCGCCCACGCTGGTGTCGCACCGCGCGCGGATGGTTTCGATGTTCGTGGCTTCAATACCCACCTCGTTAAAACAGGCCAGCGCCTCGCGCAGGATGCTGCGCTTGAGGTCACTGCGCCGGCCCGGGAAGGTGCGCTCGATCAGGTCAGGTGCGTGCATGAAGTCGCTCGCCAAATGTGCGGAGTCTAAAGCTACAGCAGCCGCTAGAGAAGGCATGGCTTGACACCTTTAGAATTAACAGAATATTGTTCTGCCACAGAATATTATTCTGTAACCCTATCAGGAGGAAACCCATGAGTCAGTTTCTCAGCATGTTCAACAGCGTAGGTCCAGCCGCCTTCAGCCAGATGGCCTGCCAGGTGGCGCCCTACTTCAGCACCATCAACCCTGAAATCGCCGAACTGCGCCCAGGCCACTCGGTGGTCAACGTGCCGTTTCGCAAGGAAATCACCAACCACCTGGCTTCGGTGCATGCCATTGCGTTGTGCAACGCGGCGGAATTGGCCGGTGGCACGATGACCGATGTGTCGATCCCCCAAGGCGCCAAGTGGATTCCCAAGGGCATGACCGTGGAGTACCTGGCAAAGGCCAAGTCGAACATCCGTGCGGTGGCGGATGGCAGTTGCATTGACTGGGCAACGGCTGGCGACAAGATCGTGCCGGTGGATATTTTCGATGAGGGCGGGATGAAGGTGTTTACGGCGAAGATCACCATGAATGTGAAGATCGCCTGAGGACACGGCCGCAGGAGGAGGACCTGACCCGGTGCTGAAAACAGCGCAGGACAACATGTGGGAGGGGGCTTGCTCCCGAATGCGGTGTGTCAGTCGCTGAATCTGTTGACTGGTACACCACAATCGGGGGCAAGCCCCCTCCCACATTGGATCTGGTTTGTTTGGAAGACAGCTCAGCCCAGGCGGAACCGCGCAGTGTTGTCACTCAGTGCCTGGCTGCCTTTGCTCAGGGTATCGGCTGCGCGGTTCACTGCCCGCGCACCGTCGAGCAAGCGTCCGGCGGCCTGGTCCACTTGCTGGATGTTGCCGCTCACTTCATCCGCCGTCGCCGCTTGTTCCTCGACGGCGGTGGCGATCTGCGCCAGGGTGTCGGTCACCTGCTGCACCGCCCCGGCGATCTCGCCCAGACGGGTGCCCAGCCCGGTGACGGACTCCGCATCCGCCAGCGCTTGTTCACACGCGGCGCCCATCAGGGTGACCGCCTGGCTGACCGTGGCGCGCAGGCTGTCCACGGTACCGGCGATCTGTGCGGTGGAGGCCTGGGTGCGCTGCGACAAACTGCGCACTTCATCGGCCACCACCGCAAAACCACGGCCCTGCTCGCCGGCGCGCGCGGCTTCGATGGCGGCGTTGAGGGCCAGCAGGTTGGTCTGTTCGGCGATGCCGCGAATGGTGTCGACCACCGACTGAATCTGCTGGCCCTGCTGGCTGACTTGCTCCAGGGCATCGGCGGTATCAGTCAGGCGTTGGTTGAGTTGCTGGATGCTGGCCGTGGTGCGCTGGCTGTCACGGCTGCTGTCTTCGGCAATACGCCGGGTCTGCTGGGCACTGCCCGAGGCGTGCTCGCAGCTTTTGGCGACGCCCAGGGAAGTGGCGGCCAGCTGGGTCGCGGCGGCGGCAATCTGGCTGATTTGGTGTTGCTGGTCTTCGACTTCGGTAAGGGTGCTGCCCGATTGCGAATTGAGGGTGAGCACCGCCGAGCCGAGTTGCTGCGTCTCGTGATTGACCCCCAGCAGGCTGGTGCGCAGTTGCACCACCGCCACGTTCAGCGCGGTGCTGATGGCCGCGAGTTCGTCGCGCCCTTCCACCGCCACCTCCACGCACAGGTTGCCGTCGCGCAGGGACTCGGCCAGGGTGGTGATGCCGCTGGCGCTGCGGCGGATCGAGGCTTGCAGGCACATGAACAGGTACAACGCGGCCAGGGCCAGCAGGCTGAATATGGCCGCGACGGGGACAAATTTCTGCAACGAACGGTCACGGTAGTGACCCAGGCGCGCATCCAGCGAGTCGAGGGACTGGTTACGCAGCGCGCCCAGGCTGTCGAGCATGCCGTCGACACTGGTTTCGAAGGCCGCGGTGTCAAGCTTGATGGTGCCGCCGAACACGCCGTCGTCGAGCACTTTGAGTTCGTTGTCCAGGCGTTGCAGGCTGGTGTCGTACTGGGTGGTCCAGGGTTCCAGGCCGGCATATTGCTTGGCCTTGAGCGAGGCCGCCGCCTTGACCAATTGGTCCCGCGCATCGCCGATACGGCCGCGCAGGTCACGCATCTGCAAACGGCTTTGCAAGGTGAATTGCCCCGAGGCGATGGACGACTGGCCGACACTGGCCATGCGCCCGATGCGCTCGATCAGGTCCGGTGTGTACTGGGTGGAAATCTGCATCAACAGGTAGGTTTCCAGCCACGGGTCGAGAATCAGGCCGGCGTCCAGGGTGATCTGTTCGCGCAGGGTTTGCATGGCGGTCAGGGCCGAGGTGAAACGGTCGTAACCGTCCGGCCACCAGCCCACGGTGCGCAGGGACTGGGAGTCCATGCCCTTGACCGTGGCCTGCAACGCATCGAAGCGGGCCAGCACGTCGGCGCCGGCATTCCGGGCCTTGAGTGAATCCCCCAGGGCTTGCAGGCTTTGCAGGATCAGCGGGAAGTTCGCATCGACCTTGTCCATCGCCGCCTTCGCCGCCGGGGTCGGGGCATGCAGGATATCGGCGGCTTTCCAACGCGCGGCCAGGTTGCGCTGGGCCGTCAACTGGCCGTCCAGCCCATCCAGGGCCAGCAGTTGGCGAACGCCGGATTGCTCGCTGGAAATCACGGTCAGCTTGTCGCGATAGTCCGAGCCGATCATCCACAGGCTGCCCGCCAGGGGCAGCATGAACAGGAAGAATAGAATCTGGAACTTGCGCGCAAAGCCGAACCGCCCCAGCAGGCGGATACCCGGTGATAAAAGGCTGTGCATGTGCGACCACTCCCCAAAAACGACCCAGGCGGTGCACCGCCGGGCGAAGCCTTGAAATGACTAACAGCAAAATGCCATGTCATTGATTGGGAAGGCACTAGCAAGATGTGGGCCGTTGGTAGAGAGGCCGGATACAGACGGGTTGGCACCTGATGGTGCACGCAAAGCGCCCTGAAATGGGGCAAAAGCACCCATCATTGAGCGCACATTTGTAACCACGCCACGAATCCAAGCCCCCTCCTACATTTTCACCCGCCGACAGCCTCGCTTACCCTTGCGTCCGTCCGGTCATGTACCGGCTGAAGTTATTAATGTGATCATCCAGATTATCCTCAAGCATCATCCGGTACTGGTCGCAGAAGTACTTCAACATCGCCTCCCGTGCATCGGCCATTTCCGCGCCGGACTTGAAGTTGCGCGCACTGGCCCAGGCGTTGAAGCGCGTGGTGCCAAACATCATCGAGGCGCTGACCTGGCCGAGGTTTTCGTGGGCCTTGAGCTGCGCGTTCGACAGCTCGATATGCGCGTCGGCGCGGTCGTAGAAGGTGGGGTCGATGGCGTCTGCCATGGTGGTTTTCCTTGGTCATCAGGTTTGAATGAGGGTCGATCAAGCCAGCAGCACGGTGATCCACCTGGCCTGTTGGGAAATCTCCTGCCACTTTTCCTGCGGCACCGCCTGCCGCGCCTGCTCGAAGCTGGCCAGGGTCTTGTGCTTTTGCTGCAACAGGCGCTGCCACTTGGCCAGGAACGCCGGGCTGCGCGCCTGCATTTGCAGGGGGCCGAAGTACAGCTGTTCGGCGGTGTAGGCCACCGGTCCGGTGCGCTCGGCGACGATGATCTCGTAGTAGAAACGGTTCTCGTGCAGCAGCTCTTCATGGAGGATCGCGTAGCCGTTGTCCATCAGCCACTGGCGCAGCGGTTGTTCGCCACCGTTGGGTTGCAGGATCAGGCGCTCCTGACCGCTCAGGTACTGTTTGCCGCTTTCAAGAATGTCGCGGATCGTCTCGCCGCCCATGCCGCAGACGCTGATAGCGGTGATGCCGTCATGGGGTTCGATGGCCGCCAGCCCATCGGCCAGGCGCACGGTGACCTGCTGTTCCAGGCCGTTGTCGCGCACGGTACGTTGCGCCGCATGGAATGGCGTGGTCGCCACCTCTCCCGCCACTGCCGCCGTGATCAGGCCGCGACGCAGCAACGCCACCGGCAAATAACCGTGATCGGAGCCGATATCGGCCAGCCGCGCACTCGCCGGTACGTTAGCGGCCACGCGCTCCAGGCGCAGGGATAAGCTATGTTCGTTCAACGGCCCTGCTCCCCGGAAAAACGATCGCGGCTGTTGGTCAGGTGCAGCACCATGGCGGCACGGGCGGCGTCCGGGTCCTGGCGTTTGATCGCGTTGAAGATCGCCTCGTGTTCCAGGTTCGCCAACTGGCCCAGCCTGGCGAAGTCGGCACCGCCGCGCTCATCGCCCTTGACCTGGGTGCGCGGGATCATCGCATTGCCCAAGTGCAGCATGATTTCGGTGAAGAAGGTGTTGCCGGTGGCCTCGGCGATCAGTTGGTGAAAGCGTTTGTCTTCCTCCACGCAGCTGTCGTTACTGGCCAGGGAAGCCTGGTAGTCGTCCAGCGCCTGGCGCATGTGGGCCAACTGGGCGTCGGTGCGGCGCACGGCCGCCAGCGCGACGGCTTGTACTTCAAGGCCCAGGCGCAACTCCAGCATGTTGCGCACGCTGGCCACCGTGTCCACATGCAGACGCAAACCTTGCTGGGCCTGCTGCTCCAACACAAAGGTGCCGATGCCGTGGCGGGTCTCGACCAGGCCGGACGCCTGCAACTTGGAGATAGCCTCGCGCACCACCGTTCGGCTCACGCCGTGCTCGTGCACGATGGTGGATTCCGAGGGCAGTTTTTCACCGGGTTTGAGTTGGCCGAGCAGGATGCGCTGGGTCAGCGCGTCGACCACGCCTTGGGCCAGGTTGGTGGAGCGTCTGCGGACAGAGCTTCCATTATCGATGGGCATATTACGCGTCCACAGGGTTGAGCAACCGCAAGCTTAACATCCCCACCTGGCCCTCGCGCCTACGGGGTGGTTGATGCCCAAAAAATCGCCAACTTGTATGACAACCAATTTATAAAGCGCTCTATAACCAAGAAAATCCAAGGATGTTGCAGAAAAAATAAAACAGCTTGTATGATGTCTGGCAACTCGACACGCAAACCCACATAAAAACAATCAGGGGGAGTCTGGAATGGTGACCACTTCAAGCCATGCATCTGCCACACCCGAAAATGATGCCGTCCTCACGCGCGCCGTGAGCAAGGTGAAGGGCCATGTGCTCCCACTGTTCGTGATCATGTTCATCCTCAACTACATCGACCGGGTCAATATCGGTTTTGTGCGCACGCACATGGAACACGACCTGGGCATCGGCGCAGCGGCGTATGGCTTCGGTGCCGGGTTGTTCTTCATCGGCTATGCCCTCTTCGAAGTGCCCTCCAATATGCTGCTGCAAAAGGTCGGCGCGCGTATCTGGCTGACCCGCATCATGTTCACCTGGGGCATCGTCGCCACGCTGATGGCGTTCATTCAGAACGAAACCCACTTCTACATCCTGCGCTTCTTGCTGGGCGTGGCTGAAGCCGGCTTTTTCCCGGGGGTGATCTACTACTTCACGCGCTGGTTGCCCGGTGTGGAGCGTGGTAAAGCCATTGCGATTTTCCTCAGTGGCTCGGCGGTCGCGTCACTGATTTCCGGTCCGCTTTCCGGCGCGCTGTTGCAGATCGAAGGGTTTGGCTTTCACGGCTGGCAATGGATGTTTGCCATTGAAGGCCTGGCCTCAGTGGCGCTGGGGTTCTTTGTGTGGTTCTGGCTCGACTCCAAACCCCACGACGCCAAATGGATGACCCGCGAGGAACAGGACGCACTGGTCAATGCCATCGACCAGGAACAACGCGACCGCGAAGCCCTCACCCGCGTCAAGCCGACCCTCGGCAAGCTGCTCAAGGACCGCCAGATCCTGCTGTTCTGCGCGTTGTATTTCTGCATCCAGCTGACGATCTATGCCGCCACGTTCTGGCTGCCGAGCATCATCAAGAAGATGGGCGACTTGAGTGATGTTCAGGTCGGTTTCTTCAATTCGATCCCGTGGCTGATCTCGATCATCGCCATGTATGCCTTCGCGTCGTTGTCCGGCAAGTTCAAGTTCCAGCAGGCCTGGGTCGCGGCAGCACTGCTGATTGCGGCGGCGGGGATGTTCATGTCGACCACCGGCGGGCCTATCTTCGCGTTTGTGGCGATCTGCTTTGCGGCCATCGGCTTCAAGTCGGCATCGTCACTGTTCTGGCCGATCCCCCAGGGCTACCTGGATGTGCGCATTGCCGCTGCGGTGATCGCGCTGATCAACTCCATCGGTAACCTGGGCGGCTTCGTCGCGCCGACCACCTTCGGCTTTCTGGAGCAGACCACCGGTTCGATCCAGGGTGGCCTCTATGGCCTGGCCGGCACCTCGGTGCTCGCCGCGATCCTGGTGTTTTTTGCCAGGACAGCCCCCTCTGCCGCATTGAAGCCACCGAGCGGCGTGCCCACCGCCGCCCTCGGCAAACCACTTTGAGACCCGTCAGGAACCTGCCATGAATACTCCCGTCGTTACGCACTTCCAGGTCATCCCCGTCGCCGGCCACGACAGCATGCTGCTCAATCTCAGCGGCGCCCATGGGCCATACTTCACGCGTAATATCGTCATCCTCAAGGACAGTTCGGGCAACACCGGCGTCGGCGAAGTGCCCGGCGGCGAGCGCATCCGCGAAACCCTGGAAGACGCCCGCAGCCTGGTGATCGGCCAGCCCATCGGCCAGTACCAGCGCATCCTCAACCAGATGCGCAGCGCCTTTGCTTCACGCGATGCCGCCGGTCGCGGCCTGCAGACCTTTGACCTGCGCATCACCATCCATGCCGTCACCGCCATGGAGGCAGCGCTGCTCGATTTGCTGGGCCAGTTTCTCGAAGTGCCGGTGGCGGCCTTGCTCGGCGAAGGACAGCAGCGCGATGCGGTAAAAATGCTCGGCTACCTGTTCTATGTCGGCGACCGCAACGCCACCACGCTCGCCTACCGCAACGAAGCCGACAGCGACGACGACTGGTTCCGCCTGCGCCACGAAACAGCCCTGACCAGCGACGCCGTGGTACGCCTGGCCGAAGCCGCCCAGGCCAAATACGGCTTCAACGACTTCAAGCTCAAAGGTGGCGTATTGAGCGGCGACGCCGAAATCGAAGCGGTCACCGCCCTGGCCGAACGCTTCCCGGATGCACGCATCACCCTCGACCCGAACGGCGCCTGGTCACTGAAGGAAGCCATCCGCCTGTGCCGCGACCAGCACCACGTACTCGCCTATGCCGAAGACCCCTGTGGTGCAGAAAACGGTTACTCAGGTCGTGAGGTCATGGCCGAATTCCGCCGTGCCACCGGCCTTAAGACCGCCACCAATATGATCGCCACCGACTGGCGCGAGATGGGCCACGCGATCCAGCTGCAATCGGTCGACATCCCCCTCGCCGACCCGCACTTCTGGACCCTGCAGGGCTCGGTGCGTGTTGCACAGATGTGCCATGAGTGGGGCCTCACCTGGGGCTCGCACTCCAATAACCACTTCGATATTTCCTTGGCGATGTTCACCCAGGTGGCCGCCGCAGCACCGGGCGACATCACCGCCATCGACACCCACTGGATCTGGCAGGACGGCCAGCGCCTGACCAAAGCGCCGCTGAAAATCGAAGGTGGTTACGTGAAGGTCCCAAGCAAACCAGGCCTGGGTGTGGAGATCGACCTGGACGCCGTGGCCCAGGCCCACGAAGTCTACAAAGGCATGAGCCTCGGCGCGCGGGATGACAGCGTGGCGATGCAATTCTTGATTCCGGGGTGGCGCTTCAACAACAAGCAACCCTGCCTGGTGCGATAACCCCTTCCTGCAGGAGCGAGCTTGCTCGCGAAGATCGCCAAGGATAAAGCGTCCTCTCCGGATAAACGCAATGCCTAGGTTTTCTTCGCGAGCACGCTCGCCCCTGCAATTGGCTGTACCGTCAGCTCGACGCCCAAGGCCAGCATCAGCTTCTGGATCGTCTCGTAGCGGGTCTTCGAGCCGCCTTTCAACGTTTTATAAAGACTCTCCCGGTTCACCCCAGCCGCCTCGGCCACTTTGTTCACACCTTATGAGCGCTTGTTTCCCCGATGTTTAAAGCACCCGATCAAACAACGGCGCCACGTCATACCGCTGCTTCAACATCTGTGCATCCACCAAAAAGTCCGCCGTGGCCTGGGCCTCGCTGATAATCGTCGGCGAGATCGGCAGCACCTTGATTGCATCGCGCTTGAACCACACCTTGGCGATTTCCGGCGCCGACTGGTTGGCCTTCGCCCAGGCTTCGGCGTATTCATCGACGTGGGTGTTGCTCCAGGCTCGGGCGCGAGTCAGGCGGGCAATGAAGTCTTTGATGATCGCGCTTTTCTGCGCCAGGGCCGGCTCATACGCCACGATGTAGGTCGGCGCACTCATCAGGCCCTTGGCGTTGCGGATCAGGGTGCTGCCTTCTTTTTCCTGCAACGACACGTAGGGTTCCCAGGTGCCGAAGGCGTCGATGTCGCCCTGGGTCAACGCCAGGCTGGCCTCGGCCGGCAGCAGGTATTTGAAGTTGACGCTGCTGCGCGGCACCCCCGCTTCATCCAGCGCCTTGTACGCCAGTTGCTGGCTCCATGAGCCGTTCCAGATGGCGACGGTCTTGCCTTTGAGGTCGGCCACCGAGTGAATGCCCTTGCGCGCCACAATGCCCACGCCATCAAGGCTGGTCTGGGTGCTGGCGACGACTTTTACCGGTGCGCCGTTGGCGGCCAGGCTGATCACCGGGGTGTCGCCGACGATGCCCACATCCAGCGCGCCGCTGGCCACGGCCGAGGCTACCGGGGAACCGGTGTTGAAGCGCTTGAAGTCGACTTTGTACGGCAGGTCCTCCAGCTCGCCGGACAGCTCCAGCACGATGCGGTTGGAAAAGAACTGGTCACCCACGACGAGGGTCAACGGCTCGGCGGCGCTGGCCGACGGACCATAGAGCACAAGAGAGGCCACGCCCAGCAAGGACAGCAGTGTTCGACGGTTGATCATGAAAAATCCCACAGGGTTAGAGGGTTGGTTTAACCATCTGTGGGCATGCAGTCTGGTCGCGTCAGGTAGAAGCTAACGCAATAAAAGCGCGGGGTTTAATACTGTTGGGCACTATCGATAGAACCGTCCCACAGGTCGCTAGTTGCTTTTCGTATTAAAACCTTCGCTGCCGCTGGGTTAGGGTGACGTCACCAGACCACTGGACCCCAGCACCTGAACCACTTTCAGCAAGGTCCATTGCATGTCGATTCCCGCTTTGAATATCTGGGGCGCTCCGCCCACTGCCCGCTACGAACAACTGGCCGCGCCGTTTCGCCCACTGTTTGCGCACATTCTCGCGCAGGCCGCCGAGGCGGATCAGACACGCGCCAGCCTCGCCACGGTGATCCAGCAACTGAACGCCCTGGGTTTGCCGCGCTGGCGCCTGCCGGCCAGTTATGGCGGCCAGGATGCGACCCTGGTCGAGCTGCTCACGCTGCTTGCGGAACTGTCCGCCGCCGACTCCAACATCACCCAGGCCCTGCGCGGCCACTTTGGTTTTTGCGAAGACGTGCTCAGCGCCAAGGACCTCGACTGGCGCGCCAAGTGGCTGGACCGCCTCGGCCAAGGCGCCCTGCTCTCCCCCGGCAGCACCGAAGTCGGCAACGGAGCCCGTGGCGATTTCGACACCCGCCTGCACCGCGATGCCGCCGGCGCATTGCGCATCAGCGGCAAGAAGTTCTACACCACCGGCGCGCTCTACAGCGACCTGATCAATACCATCGCGACCGGTGAAAACGGCACCGTGTATACGGTTGTCGTCGACCTGAAAGCCCCCGGCGTGAAGATCGTCGACGACTGGAACGGCTTCGGCCAACGCCTCACCGCCAGCGGCACCTGCATCTTCGATCACGCACCGGTGATGGACAACGACGCGCGCCCCACCCAACAGCGCTTCGGCCATGGACAGTCGTTCTTCCAGCTCTACCACCTCAGCACCCTCGCCGGAATCGCCCGACGCGCCGCCCTCAGCGGTGCCGAAGAACTCAGCCAGCGCGCCCGCACCTTCACCACCGGCAATGCCGACACCGCAGGCCAGGACGTGCAACTGCTACAGGTGATTGGCGAAGTCGCGAGCCAAGCCTACGCTGCTCAAGCGATTGCCCAGCAAGCGGCGCAACGCCTGGAGTACACCGCGCAGTCTGTGATTGCCCATGACCAGCCACTGCATGACGATGATCCGCAGGTTGCATTGGCCGAGCTGGAAGTGTGCCTGGCGGTGAACCCGGTGGTGGATGCGACGCTGGCCGCGACCACCGCCTTGTTCGACGCCCTGGGCGCCAGTGCCACCGCCAGCAGCAAGGCGCTGGACCGGCTGTGGCGCAACGCGCGCACCCTGGCGAACCATAACCCGCGGGTGTACAAGTCGCGGATCGTAGGCAATTACCTGGTGAATGGAGTCCTGCCGCCTGCGCAGTGGCGGGTGGGTGTGGCAAAGCACTGACAGTTAGAGGGCACAACAAAGATCAAATGTGGGAGGGGGCTTGCCCCCGATTGCGGACATCCAGTCACTGCATTGTTAGTTGACCCATCGCCATCGGGGGCAAGCCCCCTCCCACCGGTAACCTACACGCTCACAAACTTCAGCACCCGCGCCAACATCCGGTCGCAGGCCTGCAACTGCGCCAGGCTGATGAACTCGTCCGGTTTGTGGCCCTGCTCCATGCTGCCAGGCCCACACACCACCGTAGGAATACCGGCCTGGTCGAACAGACCACCCTCTGTCCCAAAGGCCACCGTGCCAAAATCCTGCGAGCCACAGAACTGCGCCACCCATTCGGCGGCCTGGCTTTCAGGCGCTGTGGCCAGCCCGGGATAGCTCGACAACTCACTGATGCTGATCGCCGATTGCGCACTCACCGCGCGCATCGCCGGCAACAGTGAGTACTCGGCGTAGTCGCGCAGTTGCTGCACCACCTGCCAGGGATCCTGGGCCGGCAGCGAGCGCACTTCAAAGTCGAAACTGCAGTCCTGCGGCACGATATTGAGCGCCTTGCCGCCACTGATCAAACCAGTCTGCACCGTAGAAAACGCCGGGTCGAAACGCGCATCCAGATGCTCTGGCGCCTTGAGCGTTTCGCCGAGCCGCACCCATTCGCTGACCAGGCGCGCCGCGTATTCAATGGCGTTCACGCCCGCCGGCGCGTACGCCGAATGGCACGCCGCGCCATGCACCTGGCAGCGCATCGCCAGCTTGCCTTTGTGGCCCAGCACCGGCTTGAGTTCGGTGGGTTCGCCAATCACACACAGCAGCGGCTTGACCGGCTGCCCGTGGAACCGCTCGATCAGCGAGCGCACGCCCAGGCAACCGACTTCCTCATCGTAGGACAGCGCGATATGCACCGGCATGCGCAACGGCGCCTGCACCAACGCCGGCACGCACGCCAGCACACAAGCGATGTAGCCCTTCATGTCCGCCGTGCCACGGCCGTACAACTTGCCGTCCTGTTCGGTCAGCTCGAACGGCGCCACGCGCCAGCGCTGCCCGTCCACCGGCACCACATCGGTATGCCCGGACAACACGATGCCGGGCACCTGCGCCGGACCAATCGTCGCAAGCAGGTTGGCCTTGCTCTTGTGCGCGTTGTACACCAGCTCACAGGCCACGCCGTGGTCTTGCAAATAGGTGCGCACGAAGTCGATCAAGGCCAGGTTGGATTCGCGGCTGGTGGTGTCGAAACGCACCAGTTGCGCCAGCAGGTCGCGGCTGTTCATCGGTCATCTCCCGGCACCGCATAACCCGGTGCGATCTGCGGGTTGAGGGCGCGGTCGATGTAATCCTGCAGTTGCCCGCGATAGGCTTGCCAGAGTTGGTCGAGGGCGCTGATCGGGTCCGCATCGGCCCAATCCACACGCAGATTGACCACTGGCCACAGCAGGTCATCGACAATCACCAGCGCCGCCGAATGCACCGGCCCCGCTTCACCACCACCTGCCACACCGGCGTGCATCGCGGCCAGCAGGCGGTCGGCCAGATGCCCCGGGGCCGCTTCGAACGCCGCCACCATGGCCTCGATTACGCCGGGGTTGGCCAACATGTTCCCTGCCACCACGCATTGCTCGCCGCTCACTGCGTGGTGAATACCCAGGGTCTGCGCACCGCTGAAATGCGCGGTGCGGCCCAGGTGATCAATCACGCTGACCTGCCGATACTCGCTGTGATCCTGACCGGCCAACGTCGCCAGTGCTTCACTCGGTGTCAGGCCCTGCTCCAGTAAATCCAGCACCTGAGGCCCCAGGCTCGGCAAGGTAATGTTCTGCGATGCCACCGCGCCCACGCCGGGACGCAGCCATGGGCAACGCGCGCCCACGGCAATGCTCGATGAGCTGATCGCAATGCCCAACTGGCCCGTCTCGGCGCAGCGGGCGACAACGGAAAACGTCATGGAGGTGTCCTCAATCGAGCACGGAAGGGTCAGCGTCGATCATCAGCTGCTTCATTTCTTCGAAATGCTGGCGCGAGAAGTCCGCGATGCCTTCCCAGCCCCGCGCGGTTTTTTCTGCCACTTCATCGGACAGCACCCGCAACGGCTGTCCGGTGGACCAGGCCGTGACGAGGATCTGGCAGGAACGTTCCAGGGTCCAGATGTCGTCGAAGGCTTCACCGATGGAACCGGCCGTGACCATCACGCCGTGGTTGCCCATCAACAAGCGCGTCTTGCCGTCGAGCAACCCGGCCAGCCGTGCGCCTTCGGCCTCGGTGTCGGCCATGCCGCCGTACAACTCGTCCACAGCCACGCGGTTGAAGTAACGCGCGGTGTTCTGGTCGATCGGCGGGATGTGCGGCCTGGCCAGGCACGCCACCGCCGTGGTGTACACCGGGTGCAGGTGCAGCACCGCACGGGTCTGTGGCAACAGCCGGTGGATCTGCCCGTGGATCGACCAGGCCGTGGCGTCCACGTGGGGGTGATCGGCACAGGCCGTGTCGTGCGCATTCAACAGCAACAGATCGCTCGCGCGGATACGCGAAAAGTGCTTCCACTTCGGGTTGAGCAGAAACTGTTTGCCATCAGCCGAAACGGCGGCACTGAAGTGGTTGGCCACCGCTTCATGCATGCCCAGGTGGGCGATGATGCGAAAGGTCGCCGCCAGGTCGATGCGCGTCTGTTCTTCGTGGGATAACGCCATGGATCGCTCTCCGCAGGGCGCGGCCGCAGGCGAATGCGGCACGCGCGTGTAGGTTTACTTCGGCATCAGTGCGGCGATGTCGGCATCGGTCGGCGCTTGGAAGTTGTACTTCTTGAGCAGGGCGGCGTACTCCGGCGTGGCGCGGTATTTTTCCAGGCCGTCGAGCAGGGCTTTTTTCACCGTGTCATTGCCTTTCTTCACGCCGAAGCCGTTGAGCACCGGGTAGATCAGGGTGTCGGACGAGATCACCACGCGGCTGCCGAGCTTGTCGATCACGCCTCGGGCCACGGCGGCATCGGTGATCTGCGCTTCGACGGCGTGGGCCAGCAGCGCCTGGGTGGTTTGCGGGTCGGTGCTGTATTCGCTGATCTGGATCGGCTTCAGGCCCTTGGCGACGCAGTATTCGGTGGACAGCTTGTTCATCTGCGCCAGCCACGAGGTGGCCCCCATGGAGCCGATCTTGTGGCCGCAGAACTCTTCCGGGGTCTTGGGCTGGAAGGCGCTGTCCTTGAGGGTGAGGATCGACTCGCCGCTTTTCAGATAAGGGATCATGTCGATCACTTTGACCCGCTCGGCGGTGATGTACATCGACGAGTTGGTCACATCGAAACGCCCGGCCTGCAGGCCAGTGATCAGGTTGGGGAAGCGTGTGTCGAGGGTCTCGACCTGGCGGCCCATGACCTTGCCCAGGCCGTCCATGAACTCGATATCAAAACCCGCCGGCTTGTTGTTATCCATGTACTCATAGGGGAAGAACGTCACGTCGGAACCGGCGATGATCTTGCCGTCCTGCTGGAACGCCGAAGCGGCCAACGAGGTCAGTGCAACGGCTGCGCCCAGCAGGCACACGGCAAGGGGACGAACACTTTTACGAAACGCTGTCATGGTGATTACCTGCAAGGGTTTAGGGGGGTTAGGCAGTGGCTGAATCTTGTCCCGCCTGTTGCACGAAGAACGACGCACCACGGGGCTTCTGCGGCAGGCGCATGTGGTTGTCGGTGGAACGCACCAAGCCACTTTCTTCACCGGCCACCAACAGGCCGGCATGTGCGCTGGGCAACGGGTTTTCGCCGAAGGGCAGCGCGTCTTCAGCGGCATAGACACTGATGAACAGCGTGCGCGGCAGTTCGGTCTCGTTTGGGCTGGAAGCATGCAAAAGCCGGGTGTGCATGAAGCACACCGAGCCGGCCGGCCCGTAGCAGGCCACCGGTTGCTGGCAGTGTTGCGCGACCACGCTGTCGTCCACCGAACCGGTGAAACGCTGGTGCTGCCAGTGCGACCACAGCGGGCCCTTGTGGCTGCCGGGGATCACGTTCAGCGGGCCGTTCTGCGGCGTCACTTCGCTGACCATCAGCAAGGCTGTGACGATGTCGTCGTTGCTGTGGGGCGTGAACAGAAAGTCCTGGTGCCACTTCACCTGCGTCGCGGTGTGGGGCAGTTTGGAGTTGATCTTGCTGTGGTGAAAACGCGTGCCCCGGGCGCCGATCAACTGCGCGCAAATCGCCGCCATGCGCGAGTGCAACGCCACGCGCTCATAAGCCGGCGAAATCTCCGTGGGCGAGCTGACCCGGCGCAGGGACGGGTGGTCGGCGCGGTGGTCGCCCTCCAGGTCAAAGCGCTCACGGCCATCGACAGTGGCGCCCCAGCCCCGGTCATGGCTGCGGCTTTCTTCCACCCATTGGTCGAAGTCGTGCTGCAACGCGGCCACTTCATCCTGCGACAGCACGCCTTCGACCACCAGGAAGCCGTCGCGCTGGAATTGTTCGATTTGCGATTGCTCGATCATTTTAGTGTTTCCTGAACGTTAAAGAGATCACGCCAGCGAGACGTCCTTGAGGAACGCCTCCACGCGTGGGTTGTGGCCGCTGCGCAGGGCGCACGGCGTGTCGTCGCAGACCACGCGGCCCTTCTCCATGAACACGATGCGGTCGGAGACCTTGAAGGCGAAGTTCATCTCGTGGGTGACGATGACCATGGTGATGCCCTCCTCGGCCAGGGCTTCGATCACCTGCAGCACTTCGTTGACCTTCTCCGGGTCCAGCGCCGAGGTAGGCTCATCGAACAGCATGATCTGCGGGCGCATCATCAAGGCGCGGGCGATGGCTACGCGTTGCTGTTGGCCGCCAGACAACTGGTGCGGGTACTTCCAGGCGTGGTCGAGCATGCCGACCTTGTGCAGCAGCGCGTAGGCCTGTTGCTTGAGTTCGGCGGTCGCGCCCAGGCGGTGGTATTTCGGCGCCATCAGCAGGTTGTCGAGCACGCTCAAGTGCGGGAACAGGTTGAAGCTCTGGAACACCATGCCGATGTGCAGGCGATGCTCGGCGTGCTCGATGTACTGGGGTTTCTGCGCGCCGACTTTGTTCAAGTGGATGAAGGGTTGGCCATTGATCCTGATCTCGCCGTTGTCCAGTTGCTCCAGACCGTTAAGCAGGCGGATCAGCGTGGTCTTGCCGGAGCCCGACGGACCGATCACCGACACCACTTCACCGGGCTGGATCTGCAGATTCACCGAGCCCAATACCTCGATATCGTTGTAGGCCTTGTGCAACCGCGTGGCCTGCAACGCCGACTCGCCATTATTGGCCGGGCGCGCCAAGGCAGTGCGCTGCTGGGTCGCCAGGGCCAGCACCGCCGCATCGGGAACACGGGACACGTTGCGCTGGTTGACGTCGAGAAAGCGCTCCAGGCGCTTGAGCAGGAAGTCGAACACCGTGACGATAAACACATAGAAGAACGCCACCGCCGCCATGGTTTCGATCACCAGGAAGTTCTGCGAATACAGGCGCTGGCCGACCATCAGGATCTCGGTCAGGGAGATCACCGACACCAGGGAGGTGAGCTTGACGATGGAGATGTATTCGTTGGCCAGCGACGGCAACGCCACCCGCAGCGCCTGGGGAATCACCACGCGCCACTGGGTGCCGAAGAACTTCAGGCCCAGCGCCCGAGCCGCCTCGCCCTGCCCTTTGGGAATCGACAGCAGGCCACCGCGATGGATCTCAGCCACGTAGGCGGTCTCGCAGATCACCAGGGCCAACAGGCCGGACCAGAACGGGTCGGCCAGCACCGCCGAGGTACCGGGCAACGCTTGCGGCAGGTTGTAGATAAAGATCAGCAGCACCAGCAACGGCAGGCTGCGAAATAGCCAGATGTAGCCGCGGGCCGGCACGCTCAGCAGGCCATGTCTGGATTGCTTGGCCAGGGCCAGCAGAAAGCCCAGGCCAATGCTCAACACCCAGGTCAAGGTGCTGAGCTTGATCACCGTCCACGTCGCGCGCCAGAACTCGGCATCGCCCAGCAAACCCAACATGTAGTTCCAGTCGAATGTCATCGTCGCTGTGCCCTGAGAAGTTGATCTACATCGATGGGTTCAGAGTCGTGGCGGGAGGCGGTTGGGGTCAATTCGTAAAAGCCGGGGCACTGGGTAGGCAGAACCTATGCAGCCTGAGAGCACCCAAAATCCAATGTGGGAGGGGGCCCCTCCCACCTTTGGTGCAGGCTTGAATCGGCCGTATTGTGCATGCCACTTACTGGTGCAAGCTCAGCTCACACCGCTCAACACCCGCACCGCATGCGGGTCAAAAAAGCTCGGCGGCGCCATGCCGGGGATGTACTGGTCGGACACAAACATGCGGCACCGCTCGGCAAACGCCGACACCACCCGCGACAGCTGGGTGTTGCTGGCGGTGGCGTAGCCCAGGCGCATCGGCCGGTGTGCACCCGCCAGGCGCAGGCGGATCACGCGCTTGCCGTCCTGGGACATGTTCGATTTGGGCCGCGCATTCGCGAAGGAATAGCCGATAC
This sequence comes from Pseudomonas sp. NFPP28, assembly GCF_900115535.1. Lineage (NCBI taxonomy): Bacteria > Pseudomonadati > Pseudomonadota > Gammaproteobacteria > Pseudomonadales > Pseudomonadaceae > Pseudomonas > Pseudomonas sp. NFPP28. The sequence continues at coordinate 659,956 of NZ_FOWT01000002.1, forward strand.
CGTTGCCCACCATGGCGCGCACCGTTTCAAGGTTGGTGGAGCGCATGATGATGTTCGGTGTGGTGCCGGCCTGGATGAACAGGCTGAGGAAATAGTCACGGCTCCACGGCGTGTCGAGCAGCACCACCGGGTAGGCCTCCAGGTCTTGCATGCTCACGGCCGGTGAGTTCGCCAGCGGGTGGTACTCGCCCACCATCACGTAGGGCGGCAGTTGCGCCAGGGGTTGGAAGTCGATGTCCTGGCTGGTCACCAGGTCGTAGGTCAGGGCGATATCCAGCTCGCCGCTGCGCAGTTTTTCCAGCAGCTCTTCATGGTTGCCCTCGGCTTGAGTCAGCCGTACGCCGGGAAACGCACGGCCGAAACCGAACACCAGCTCTGGCGTGATCATCGGCGCCAGCGACTCCAGGCAGCCCACGCGCAACGGCCCGCGCACCGTGTTCAAGGACTCCGAGGCGATGGTGTAGAGGTTAGTCATCTGCTCCAGGATCAGCTTGGCTTCCTGCATCACCAGGCGCCCCACCGCCGTGAGGGAAATGCCCTGGGCGTGATGGCGGATGAACAACTGAATGCCCAGCTCCGCCTCCATATGGGTGATCGCCGCCGAGATCGACGGCGACGACACATGAATGCGCTCGGCGGCCGCACTGATGCTGCCCGCCTCTCCCGACGCGACGAAATACTCCAGTTGACGCTGAGTAATACGACTGAGCATGACGCCTGCCCCTCAACAATGACTGTACCGGTGGTGTTGCAGGGTTCGTGCCGGGTCAGGCGCAAACCGATGACCTGCACGGGCTTCGGTTTTTCCTAAGCACTACCCCGCGCAAATGCTGGTTTCGCCGCAGCCGGCGCGGTGTGAAGCTGGATCTATCCCGCTTCCCACGAGTTACCGTTATGCCGACCCACACCCGCATCCGCATGTTCAATACCCAACAGACCTACCCCAACCAGGCGCTGGACAACGACCTGTGCCAGGCCGTGCGCGCCGGCAACACCATTTACGTGCGCGGCCAGATCGGCACCGATTTCGACGGCAACCTGGTCGGCCTCGGCGACCCGCGCGCCCAGGCCGAGCAGGCGATGAAGAACGTCAAGCAACTGCTGGAAGAAGCAGGTTCGGACCTGTCGCACATCGTGAAGACCACCACCTATCTGATCGACCCGCGCTACCGCGAGCCGGTGTACCAGGAGGTGGGCAAGTGGCTCAAAGGTGTGTTCCCGATTTCCACTGGGTTGGTGATCTCCGGGCTGGGCCAGCCGGAGTGGTTGATGGAGATCGATGTGATCGCCGTGGTGCCGGACGATTGGGCCGTATGAAAGCGCTGATTGCCTGGAGTGCCCCATGACCCATCGTGTGTTTTTCCTCAACGGGCCTAACGCCAACCTGTACGGGCTGGATAAAAACGGCACCTATGGCAGCGAAAGCTTCGCCAGCATCGACGCCCGCTGCCAACGCCACGCCGCCGCCCTGGGCCTCACGCTGGACTTTCGCCAGAGCAACCATGAAGGCGTGCTGGTTGACTGGGTTCAGGAAGCACGCCTGCACGCCGACGCCCTCGTGATCAACGCCGCCGGGCTCAGCTACAACTCGGTGCCGATCCTCGATGCGCTGCTGGCGTTCGACGGCCCGATCATCGAAGCGCACATGAGCAATATCTGGCAGCGCGAAAGCTTCCGGCACCACTCCTACGTGTCCAGGGCCGCCACCGGTGTGATCGCCGGGTTGGGGGCGCTGGGTTACCAACTGGCAATCACGGCTGTGGCCGAATTGCTTGGCCAAACCGCCTAATGACTGTTCAGGAACCGCCTATGTCCGTCGAAAAAATCAACACCCTGGTCGTCGGCGCAGGCCAGGCCGGCGTCGCCATGAGCGAGCACCTGTCCTTGATGGGTGTGCCCCACCTCGTGCTGGAACGCCACCGCATTGCCGAACGCTGGCGCTCGGAACGCTGGGACTCTCTGGTCGCCAACGGGCCGGCGTGGCATGACCGCTTTCCCGGTCTCACCTTCGAAGGCATTTCGCCGGAAGCCTTCGCGCCGAAAGAGCGCATGGCCGACTACTTCGAGGCCTACGCAGATAAGTTGCAGGCCCCTGTCCGCACGGGCGTGGAAGTCCAGTCGGTGGAACGCCACGCAGGCCGCCCCGGCTTCAAGGTCACCACCTCCGCGGGCGTGATCGAAGCCGCCAACGTCGTTGCTGCCACCGGCCCGTTCCAGCGCCCGTCAATCCCGAACATCGTCCCCGCCAGCGCACCGTTGCACCAACTGCATTCCTGCGCCTACAAGAACCCCGGCCAACTCCCCGAAGGCGCCGTATTGGTGGTCGGCGCCGGTGCCTCCGGCTCGCAGATCGCCGAAGAACTGCAAAAGGCCGGCAAGACCGTGTACCTCTCGGTGGGCGAACACTACCGCCCGCCCCGCGCCTATCGTGGCCGCGACTATTGCTGGTGGCTGGGCGCGTTGGGCTTGTGGGATGAAGTCAAGATCCAGCCGAAGAAAAAGCACGTGGCGTTTGCGGTGAGTGGTTACGAAGGCGGCAAGACGGTGGACTTTCGCCGACTGGCACATCAAGGCATTCAATTGGTGGGCGTCACCCAGGACTGGGCGGAGGGCGTCATGACGTTTCAACCGGGGTTGGCCGAGAACGTGGCTGAAGGCGACCGCGCTTACTTTGACGTACTGCGCGATGCGGATGCGTATATCGAGGCCAATGGCTTGCCGTTTCCGCCGGAGCCACAGGCCTGGGAACTGTTGCCCGATCCAGAGTGTTTGGTGAACCCGATGTTGAGCCTGGACCTGGCTGAAGCGGGCGTGACCACAATCCTTTGGGCCACCGGCTTCAAGTTCGATTTCAGCTGGTTGAAGGTGGACGCGTTCGACGAGAAAGGCGAGCCGTTCCACAAACGCGGGATCTCGGCGCAGAGCGGGATTTACTTCCTGGGTTTGCCGAACCTGGTCAACCGCGCATCTTCATTTATCTATGGGGTTTGGCACGATGCGAAGTACGTGGCGGACCATATCGTGCTGCAGAACGCGTACATGGCGTACGACAAGTCCTAATCCTGCCGGGACGAAAGGCGCGAGCCTTGCCCGGTTGCCTACGCTTGCGTCAGAATCCGCCGGCTTGTGCGCTTGGGTGAGCGTCTCTAAGGTGGCTCGGTCGCTGAACACTCAGTGATCGGGTTTAGTAGCCTGAGTGACAACATAAAGTGCATGAGCCTCATCGATCAGATGTTCTTGTCTGTGCTTGATGGTGGCTGTGCGCAGGGCGCCCTCGGGCGCGCCGGCTTTGTGTGTTTCCCCGGTCTACTAACCTGCGTACAGCCGCCACCCTCTCGTTTAGTAGCGAAAAGGTGTTGGCCCTAAAACAGGTACAACACACATGTTCAAAGTCACGCCCAATCCTCCAAACGGTCCCGACCTGAAGCTCAATCATGCGGCGAATCGTGCGATTGACCATTACCTCAATCCCGGTGCCGAAGCACCACCTGCGCCACTCTTCAGCATCGCCAGCGATGCCAGCAACGAAACATTGATCGTCAACTGCTACGAAACCCTTTCCTCGGTCAGCGCCTTGCTGCTCGACCTGTCGGAGGCGTTGGCGGGTAAACAGCGGGATGTGGCGCTGGCCATTCACCAGTTGAGTGAGTTGGGGGTTTTGTTGGTGGATAAGCTGATGGAGCGCGAAGCTGATCAAGGTCTGTGAGAAACCGGCCATCTCCGGCTGATGCGTCCCATAAGGGCGAACACTGCAACTGTGGCGAGCGGGCTTGCCCCGCGTTGGGTTGCGAAGCAACCCTGGAAGGAGGAATGCGCGAAGTCAGGCCCTCTTCGACCGCGGGTTTTGGGGCTGCTTCGCAGCCCAACGCGGGGCAAGCCCGCTCGCCACAGGGGTACTTATCGTCAGTTCTACCTAAAGACCTTGAAAGGGCTGCCCCTTACAACGACTCGCGCTTGCAGGCAGTGCTTTCAGCCACGCTTGGGCAACGTCCAATTCGGCCGAATAAAGTGGCAGGTATAGCCATTGGGAATCCGCTCCAGATAATCCTGATGCTCCGGCTCCGCCTCCCAAAACGGCCCCGCCGGCTCGATCTCCGTCACCACCTTCCCCGGCCACAGCTTCGATGCATCCACGTCCGCCGCCGTATCTTCGGCCACCTCCCGCTGCTGCTCACTCAGGTAATAAATCGCCGAACGATAACTCGGCCCCAAATCATTGCCCTGCCGATTCGGCGTGCTCGGGTCATGGATCTGGAAAAAGAACTCCAGAATCTGCCGGTAGCTGATCACTGCCGGGTCAAACACGATTTCAATCGCTTCGGCATGGTTGCCATGGTTGCGGTAGGTGGCATTCGGCACATCGCCGCCGGTGTAGCCCACGCGGGTGTGCAGCACGCCGGGGTAGCGGCGCAACAGGTCCTGCATGCCCCAGAAGCAACCGCCGGCGAGGATGGCGGTTTCGGTTGAGTTGGTCATGGTCTGCCCTTGCGTTCAGTGGATACCCGCCTAGTTATGGGGCCGTGTTGGCCAATAGCAAGATTCACGGGTTTGTCATGCAGTGCGCCGGCACCTCAGGGTTTGAAGTTTTTCATCAGTTTGAACAGGTGGCCGGGCCAGACCCAGCGCGACTGGGGCGGGTCGCGAGTCTCACCGAGAGCGTCCAGAAAGGTTTTGTTGGGCGCATCACCGTCAGGTCCATTCACGTTTTGACGCGGGAGAGTTGGATCGTTTGGCGGGTCCTCCGGCTTATAGACCCGATGGGTGACTGCATCCAGCACGTAACCGGCGGCCTTGCCGTACTCAGTGAGGCTCCAGACACCGTCGATGACTTGGGAGACTGCCTTTGAGGGTGGAAGCTTGATGTCCTTGTGCGTGGTGGTGACGATATGGTCCGCAGTTTTGGCGTGTTTGAAGGTGGCGTACTCGCTGCCGAGTGGAGGTTGATCCGCGCCCTCGTCGGAGAATTTTTTCACCATTCGCTCCAGGAACGGTATGCCGCCGATGTGGGTGAACGCGCCCATGCCTGGGTTCAGGATGTGTTTCACAAAGCCAGGGTCAACACGGGTGCTGCTGAGCGCTGAACTGGTCAGTATGCGTGAGGCGATGGCCTCGTCCTCTGGCTTGTAATTAAACGTCGTCCAATACCCGTCTACGTAAAAGCCATTGGTGGCTATGTATTGGCGACCGTCGCTGGAGCGTCGATACTCGCCGAGTGCCCAGACCAAAAGATCAACGTGGCCTAAATCCGCACCTTCTGACTGTAGATATGCATACATATCCGCGACCAAGGCACGATCATCGAGGTTGAGGAAGTCGCTTGCTCTTTGAAGGGCATTCACTGAAGTGGCCGGTGGAAGGGCGACTGGGGGTTCTCTACCGCCAAACACGCGCGAAATCATGATCTCACGGCCGACGCTGGCAGCCTGCCCCGAACTAGAACCGCCTGAAGGCTCCATCGACTTGGCCGTTTGCCACGCCACCCTTCGCTCATTGACCGTGAAGGCGCCGCCGTTGTCGCGGGCGATCAGGTTGAGTTGATCTCGCCCGAGCCCCTTGAAGGGGTTGCTGTCATGACCGTTGAGGAAACCAGTCGCTTGCCGCGCACGGGCCAGGAGTTCCGGGTTATTGGCCGTTGGAAGCTCTGCGTCGTGTTGTGCCTTGTTGGCGAAATACTGTTCGTCGGTGATGAGTTCGAGGGGGTCGGCATTCGTTTGACCCGTGGGCGTTTCCGCACGCTGTGCCGCATCACTCAATTGAAGCGCCAGGATTGAGACGGTGGTGATGCCGTCATTACGCTTAGCGAGCGCATCAGTCTCGACGTTGTCAGGCGAGACTGTGGACGGAATAACAATGCCGACGGAATCATTCGTCACGCGATTGTTTGACGAGGAGGTATTAGGGCTGATAGTGATCATTAGTATTCACCTTGCGTTAGGCATGTGAATGGTCATGTAAAAGTTTCTTACCTATCCAAATACCCGCAGCCAAATTGGCTGCGGGCATCACACCGCACACTAATACCTATATTTAATAGTCACTGAATCGGCACCGGCAGGACGAGCGTACGGTGGAGTGCCGCCCCACACCTTATGAAAAATCTGAATTTTTGAGCCATTACCAAAGGACTGATTGTTAAAATCCATCAGCACACCCGACGAACTCGGAGCGATGATCTGACAGTTCTCTTCTAAACTAAATGGACGGTAGTAACACAGCCTAACCTCCTCACGAATAGTCCCGGGATAGTAGGTTGTACGCCACTGAACCTCCAGTATTTGCTTGGGATCCGCGAGTGTTCCTGAAGGAATATCCGAGGCCAGCACGTTAAAACTTGCGAATTCCACACCCGGATGAGTATTGGAATTAGATAACACCAGCATGGGACCTGGCGCCACTGTTTTAGCAATGGAGTATTCTGCCGCCAAGACCACATCCTTTGTAAAAATCGCCAACACAACACACACAACAATCCAAACCTTATTGATACTTTTCGAGCTTTTCATAATCTTCACCCTAGTTCATAAGTGAGCACCTGAGGTTCCAATCATTCCAGCAGTAGGAATCACACCACTACCCTTGCACGATTTTTCAATTCAAGTAAGGCACCCGCTTCCTAAAAACATGAAGTCCTTATCTGTAATACTTACAAGTAGGACTTTGTCAGTAACTTCCTAGTCCCGCCTCGCCTCTATTAAAAACCCCTGTTCCAAGGCATGATGCCGCCCTCACATCAAGGACGATAAAACCGTGAAAACCACCCTCACCGCGCTGCTGTTGATTGGCTTGGCGATGCCTGCATTCGCCGATACCAAGCCCATCGGCTTCAAGAACATCAGCGTCCCTGATGCGCAACGCCCGCTGCAAATGGTCGTCTGGTACCCCGCCGCGAGCGGCGAACATCCGCTGGTGGTGCTCTCCCACGGCTACGGCGGCGAAGGCCCAACTGGCCGCTGACCCGCGCGACCCACGCGTCGGCGCTGTAGTGACACTGGACCTGGGCCTGTCACGCGGCTTCACCGACGCCAGCCTGGCCGCCCTGCCGGTGCCGGCGCTGGTGATTGCGGGGGGCGTGCCAACGGAAGATATGGACCCCAACCTGGAGTCCGCCGACATGGTCAGGCGTATGCCAGAGGCCTCGACCGAGTATGTGGAGATCAGCGATGCTACGCACTTCAGCTTTATGTCGATCTGCAAGCCGGGTGGCATGGCGTTGATCGAAGAAGACTCGCCGGGCGATGGCATGATTTGCCGCGATGGCGAGGGGGCTCGGCCACGGGCGGTGATTCAGCAACAGGTGGTGGCTCTGATCACTGGTTTTTTGTGGCGGACAGCGGCACGGCGCACGGCGGCGGATTTTTAGCTGGTATCATCCCGGGCCTGTACAAACCGGGTAGACCCACATGAATCGCCAGAAAAAACTCCAGCAGCTCTTCAAGGAAAAAGCCAGGAAGGCGAATGCCAAGTTGGCGCCGAAAAAGAAGGACAAGTACATCAGCAAGGCGGACCGCGAAAAGCTGGCGGCTGAAGCGGCTCAGGCGCCAGACAGTTCGCCGCAAAGCTGAATCAGCAACCGCTCAACGCCACCTGCCGCCGCTCCCCCGCAAAGAAAAACGGCCGCAACCGCACGCCCACGCTGTTGCCGATAAACGCCGCCACCAGCCATACCCAGCCATGCAGGCTGCCCGAGGCGATGCCGCTGAAGTACGCGCCGATGTTGCAACCGTACGCCAGGCGCGAGCCGTAGCCGAGCAGCAGGCCGCCGATCACCGCCGCCACCAGCGAGCGCGCCGGGATCTTGAGGCTGGGGGCAAAGCGCCCGGCCAGGCCGGCGGCCAGCAGCGCACCGAGGACGATGCCGATGTCCATCACGCTGGTGATGTCTTCCCACACCGGCGCGGCCAGGGCCTTGGCATTGCCCGGCATCTGCCAGAACGCCCAGCTGGCCACGTCCACACCCAGGCCGCTGGCGACTTTGGCGCCCCACAGCGCGAACGCCGAGGTGATGCCCCAGGGCCGTCCCGCCAGCGCCAGGGTGGCGTAGTTGAGCAGGGCCAGGCCGATGGCGCCCCACACCAGTGGCCACGGCCCGCGCAGAAAGCGGCGCAGGCCTCGGTGCTCGCTTTTCACGCCCTCTTCCAACTGACCATGGCGACCCTTCTCCAACCGTACGGTCACCAACGCAATGATCGCGAACACCGCCAGGCTCAAGCCCAATGCCGGCACCACGCCGAAGCTCTTGACGATGGACACCGCCGGGAACGCCGGCAGCCCGAACCACCAGTCAACATGGTGCGTGGCGATCAACGAACCGCAGATAAAGAACAGCAACGTGACCAGCATGCGCGCATTGCCACCGCCGACGGTGAACAGCGTGCCCGACGCACAACCGCCGCCCAGCTGCATGCCGATGCCGAAAACAAATGCCCCGAACACCACCGACACCCCGGTCGGCGCCACCAGCCCGGTCACCGGCTGCCCAAACAGCGTGCCCGCCCCCAGCGCCGGGAAGAACAGCAGCACCGCCAGCGCCAGCATCACCATCTGCGCGCGCAAGCCAGCGCCACGGCGATCATTGATGAACACGCGCCAGGCCGAAGTGAAACCGAAGGCGGCGTGGTAGAGGGTCAAGCCCAGTGCGGCGCCAACCACCAGCAACAGCACCTGGTGCGAACCGACGCTGTTTTGCAGGAACAGGGCGCCCAGCACCAGGATGATAAAGGCCACCAGCGGCGCGACGGGTTTGCGCGCGGGGGTGAGAGGCAGAGAGGTACTCATGGGGAATCTCGGTCTGTTTGAAAGGAGTAGGCTGCGAGGGTGGCGAGTATACCCTTGTGTGTAGATAATCCCGGGATGCGTGTGGCCTGACGGCGCCCCTTTCCTCCATCAGCCGGTGAACCCGTGGCCAAAGACATCGAGAACCCCTGCGTTTCCCTCTGCCAGCTCAGCGGCGACCTCTGCGTCAGTTGCGGACGCACCAAGGATGACATCCGCAAATGGAAACGCATGAAACGCCCGGAGAAGATGGCGGCCGTACAGCGTGCGACACAGCGCCTCAAGGCGTTGAAAAAAGCCAGGTAAGGCTCCTCATGCATCTGTGGCGAGCGGGCTTGCCACACAAGCCTGCTCACCCCAATTGGCCCGCAAGATGGGGGTCAACCCCGCCCCACCGACCCCGACACCGGAAGATCACCCAGCAACTTGAGCCCGGTGCTCTTCACAAACGTCGCGTAGTCCATCGGTTTCTGGATGCGCGTCTCGGCGTTGGGCAGCACATAGGCCCAGGCGCGCTTGCTGGAGGCGTCATACACCAGCTTGAACAACCGCGTCGGCACCCAGACCTTGTTGTGGCCGATGGTGCCGTAGCCCGGGTCGAACAACGGGCCGGTGAACACATACACGTCGCCACCGGCACGCACGGCAAACTTGCGCACGTCGGCCTCGACCTTGCTCCAGACCTTGCGGTTGTTGGTGGGGTCCTGGGGCACCATGTTCGACAGCGCGAACGACTGCGCCATCGCATTGGCATTCGGTGCATCGGCGGCCGGGGATTGATGACCACGGTCCACCGCCGGGTGCTGGGCGCGGTAGTCGCTCAACTCGGCGCGACCGCCTTTGGGGATACGCGGGTCGGCGTAGAACTGGTTGGTGCGTTCCTCGCCCTTGGCGTCTTTCAACAAGGCGGCATTCAGGCGTTCGACCACCACCAGCGGGGTCTTGCTGGTTTGCGAGTAGAGCACTGCGAAATGGTCGGAACACAGCGCCAGCGGTTTCATCGCGGTTGGCACGGTGGCGGTGTTGATCGGTGCGGCGGGGAACAGGTCGGCACAACTGTCGAAGGACAGTTGCTTTTCCTGTTTGGAATACAGGTCCGGCAGGCTGCGGGCGTTGGCCCCGCAAGACAGCAAAACAAAGGCGGTCAGCCCAACGGCAAGTTTGCGTAGGTACATGCATTGAATCTTCGAAAAGGAGTGAAGCGGCTGGCTCCGGCGTACGGAGCCAAGTGGATGATATTGCGAGGATTATTGACTAGCAGATGTCAGATTAGTGCCCGACTGCTGAAGGTTTTCCCGCAGCCCGTGCACCTGGTTTGAAACCATGGGCACGGGCGCTCCAGGCAATCGCCAGCGACACACCGATCAACAGCAGCATCGCCCACGGAAACGAGGCCACGCCCCAGGTCTCCAGCAACACCCCACCGACGACACCGCTGCCGGCGATCGCGCTGTTCCAGGCCACCACATTCAGCGACAGCGCCACGTCGGCGCCATCGCCCGCCGCATCGGCCAGGGCAGTCTGCAGCAGGGTCGCGGCGCCGCCGAAACTCAGGCCCCACACGGCCACGCCGAGGTAGACCACTTCCGGCAGGTTGCCAAAAAGGCCCAGCCCAAGCGAGACGACCGCGAACACCGCCAGGCTGACGAGCACGGTCTTGCGCAACAACGACTCAACGAGCCTGGCCGTGAGCCAGATCCCTGCCAACGCGGCAACCCCGAACACCAACAGCACCAGGTCGACCCGCTCGGCCAACCCCGCCGGCGCCACGAAGGGTGCAATGTAGGTGTACAGAATGTTGTGCGCCAGCATCCAACTGATCACCACCGCCAGCACCGACCGTACGCCCGGCGTGCTCAGCACCTGGCCCAGCGACATACGTTGATGGGCGGGCTGGGGAGCGTAGTCCGGGACTTTGACCAACACCCACGCAATCAATACTAGACTCACCGCCGACATCAGGCCAAACGTGGTGCGCCATCCCACCAACCCACCCAGCCAGGTGCCGAGCGGTACACCCAACGACAGCGCAATCGGCGTGCCGACCATCGCCAACGCCAGCGCCCTGCCCTGCTGGTGCGGCGCGACCATGCGCCGGGCGTAACCGGCCAGCAGGCTCCAGGCCAACCCCGCTGCCACACCGGCGAAAAAACGCGCCACCAGGGTCACACCATAGTGGGACGACAGCGCGGTGATGGAGTTGAACAGCAGGAACCCGACGATGGTCAGCAACAGCACATTACGCCGGCGCCAGCCACGGGTCGCGATGGTCATGGGGATCACCGCCAGCACCGAGCCCAAGGCATACGCGGTGACCATCTGCCCGGCCATCGACGGGGAAATCGCCAGGCCGTCACTGATCAACGGCAACAGGCCGGCGGGCAGGGTTTCGGTGACGATGCAGATAAAGCCGGTCATGGCCAGGGCGAGCAAGGCGCCGATGGGCAGGCGGTCGGATGACGCCGATAAAGTGAGTGAAGGTGTCACGGGTAACTCCTTGAGCGAGATTTAAATACTGATCGATACAAATGTTGCGACCGGACATAGCGCGTTGTCAACGACATATGTATCGACTAGTATTTATCTCGCTTCCCCCACCGGAGATCCGCCATGGCACAAATGGGCCGCCCCCGCACCTTCGACCGCGATCACGCCGTAGACCAGGCCTTGCACCTGTTCTGGCAGCACGGCTACGACGCCACCTCACTCGCCCAACTCAAGGCTGGCCTGGGTGGCGGTATCTCCGCGCCGAGTTTTTATGCGGCGTTCGGTTCCAAAGAGGCGCTGTTCGACGAATGTGTACAGCGCTACCTGACGACCTACGCACAGGTCACCGAATGCCTGTGGGACGAAAGCCTGTCGCCGCGTCAGGCGGTTGAAACGGCGCTGCGCCAGTCGGCACGTATGCAGTGTGAAGACGGGCATCCCAAGGGCTGCATGGTGGCGCTGGGCGTGATGAGTGCGCCGAGCCCCGAGAATGCGCGGGTGGCGAATGGATTGACGCAATCGCGGCTGCGCACACGGGCGGGGATTGTGGCCTGTGTGCAGCGTGCGATACGTGCAGGGCAATTGCCAGGCACGATTGACCCGGCGGTGATGGCGACGGTATTTGACAGTTTCCTGCAGGGCATTTCGATCCTTGCGCGCGACAACGTTCCCCACGCCAGCATCGACGCGGCGATCAGCCAACTGCTGCTGACCTGGGATATTGCCGCGTCTACGGCGCCGCCGATTCGTCCCGGCATTGCATCAGGAAATCCACAAACGCCCGCACCCGATGCGGCACATAGCGACCATGGGGATACAACAAGGTAAACGGCCGTGAACGCCCACCGAACGGCTGCAGGACTTCTACCAGGCTGCCGTCAGCCAGTTCCTGCTCGACAATAAACTTGTAGGTCTGAAACAACCCCGCGCCGTGCCTGGCCAGGGTCACCCCGCCCAGCACATCGTCGGAGCAGCTGTACCCCGCCTGCCCCGCATACTCTTGCGCCTTGCCATCCACCTGAAACAGCCAGGAGATACGCCGGCCATTGCTGGGCAGTTCGTACTGGATGCATTCATGGGCGGGTAGATCTTCCAGCGTCTGTGGGATGCCGGCGCGCTCAAGATAGGACGGTGCCGCGACCACCACCAACTCGGCGTCTTCCAGCAGGCGCGCAATCAGCGATGAGTCGGGCTGGGCGCGCACACGGACCGCCAGGTCGTAGCCTTCGGCGACGAAGTCGATATTGCGGTTGCTGATGTGGATATCCACCGTCACCTGCGGGTACAGCGCACGAAACTTCGGCAGTAGCGGCAGCAGACGGTGATGGGCGTAGGTGGTGGGAATACTGATGCGCAAGAGGCCGGACGGCACTGCTTGCGCGCCCATCACCTCCTGTTGCGCTTCCACCAGTTGGGTCAGGGCCTGGCGGCATTGTTCGAAGAAGGTGCGGCCACTGTCAGTGAGGCGGATGCTGCGCGTGGTGCGCACAAACAGCCGCGAGCCCAGGCGCTCTTCCAGGCGTGAAATGCTGCGGCTCACGGCCGCCGGCGTGACACCGGCAACCTGCGCGGCGGCGGTGAAGCTGTTGGCTTCGGCGGCGAGGCAAAACAGCTCGATGCTGCCGAGCTGCAGGTCTTCGAAATGGCGTTTCACACTGGGTCCACCCGGTTACGGCTGCGGGGGATTGCAACACGTCCGCGCCCAGTGTGCCACTGCTTGCTTACGCCGTTGGCTCGATCAGGGTTGTCAGCCGCGCGGGGTTTGCAAGGCGTGGTACCCATAGTCTGCGCGCGCTTGCCGCAATGGGACACCGGCGTCGATGGCCGCACGAATCTGTTCCTCGGCCTGGTGGATTTCTTCGGCGACCGTCAGCACCTCGCTCACTGAAACCGCAGGAATGACCACTAGCCCGTCACCATCGCCCCGTAGCCAGTCATCCGGTCTAACCCGCACGCCACCCAGCGTCACCGCCTCCTGTATCGCCTCGACACGCACGCGATCCTTGCCGGTGCGCATCCAGTTGCCCCGGGAAAAGATCGGGTAATGGAGTTCCAACGCACGATCGACATCGCGGCAGATACCGTCGATCACCGTGCCGGCCAATTGTTTGCGGGCAGCCGTAGAGGTCAGCAGGTCGCCCCATACGGTGGTGTCGAGGCGTGCCTGATTGTCGATCACCACCACTTGCCCTGGGGCAAGGTCGTCGATGTAGTCGCCCACCGAGCCCCCCTCCAGGCCAACAGGTCCGTAGCGCAGGGTCCAGGCTTTGCCCGTAAGGCTGAAGGACCGGTCCAGCGGCTTGATGTCGGTACATTGACAAAGGATTTTCAGGCGATCCATGGCATCGCTGAGGTCGGTACAACTGAGGGCGTCCAGGCGTTGATGAATAGAGCGTTGCATGAGGAAGGCTTCCTTGTGTTGAGGGGTTAACCTGCGTTCGCCGCCAGGCTGAGCGCGTGGATCTTGTCGACAATCTGCCGCGAAGCCTTGCGGATCGCCGTCGTTGTGGTGCCTGCAATATGCGGTGTGAGCTGGGCATTGCCGACGCCTGCCAGTGGTGAGTGGAAGCAGTCTTTTTCCAGGGCGAAGGTATCGATGGCGGCTGCTTTTATATGCCTGGGAAACGCCGTCATGAAACTCGCCAACTGCGCTTCATCGACGATGCCGCCGCGCGCGGTATTGATCAGTATCGAACCTTGGCGCATCTGCCTGAACTGGGTCAGCCCAAACAGGCCGCGGGTCAGCGGGGTCAACGGTACGTGGATCGAGACCACGTCGGCCTCCCTCAGCAATGCTTCGAGGGTTTGCCGGCGCTCAAGGCCAAGGCTGCGCGCGACCTGGTCGGTAAAGCGTTCCGAACCGGTGGCGATGACCTTGAGACCAAGCGCTCCCGCCTTGCGTGCGACCTCTTGAGCGATGCTGCCCGTGCCGACCACCCCTAGCGTGAGTTCACCGAACTCCAGGCCTGGCGCCAAGGTGCCCTTGGACCAGCATCCCTTGTGCGTTTCAGCGTTGTAGTGGTCAAGGTCCCGGGATAAATACAACGCCTGGGCCAGGACATATTCAGCAACCGCAGCCGCGTTGGCGCCTGGAGTGTTCAGCAGGGTCACGCCACACTGCTGGGCCGCTTGCCGGTCGATATGGTTGACGCCCGTACCGGCTTGAGCGATAGCGCGCAGCGGCGTTGGCAGAGCCGGTGACGCAGCGTTGCGAATCAGTTCGCCCTCAATGGGAATATTCAGGCGCGTCTTGAACACGCTGTACCCTCCGGCCAACATCACGGCCCCCATGAAAGCCTGCCGGTCGTGACCGTTGATCTCGGTGTAGTGAATGCGCTCGCCATAGTGCTCGCGGATACCATCCTTATCAGTGAAATAGTAGAGATTCAGAGTGACGACCAGGCCCAGCGCGAGGAATCGGTCGACTTCCTCGAATAACAACGGCGGGCCGGGTGCATCGAGTATCAGGGTGGTGAATGCCATGCTTGTGATCCTCTTGAACGGCGCACAACCGCGCCGACAGCCAGGTCGCCCCGGCTGTCGGCGGGTGCTTTACCAAGTGAAGTGGCAGGCGCTGTCAGGATCGACCAAGCCTGTATCGGTACTGGCTGCCGCCAGGAACCCACTGTAAAAATCGTTCAGTGAAGAGGCCTTGATAAAGTCTGGGTTGCTTTTGGCATAGATGAGGAACAACCGATAAATGCGCAGGTTTTTCTCTTTGCGGTAGACCTCGGCCTTGAGGCTAGGCCACAGATTGAGCAGGGAGTTTTCCTTGATTTTCCACGGGTCCTGCGGCTCTACGCCGGTGGTGGCCTTGTGCACAAAACGCTTACCCGCCACCACTTCCAGATGCAGGCTGGCCAACAGTTGCTCGCCGGTACCGACAGCTTCGGTGTGCAACGCCTGCGCCAGCGACAGGATGTGCGTTTTCTCTGGAACGCTGCCCGCCAAGGTCAGCCAGGCGCACGTGAGGTCGGTTCGGGCGATGGCGTACGCCATGCCTTTGACATAGCTGCGAAAGCTGTCGTCCTCCGTAAAGGCTTCCAACAATTTCGCCGCGGGCTCATCGGCGAACTGCCCGACCCCGATCAGTTCGCTGTGCAGTCCACTGGCCAAGAGGGCGCGAGTCCAGGGAATCGCACGAATGGCATCCGGCCTGGACTCGAAGACCTTGATATTGAAGAGGCGTGACGGCGGCCGAGTGCCCTTGGCGGTGGCCCTGACCACGTCGAATCGCGCCATGTCCCGCAGCAAGGCTGGCAGCGCCGGATGCTCGAAAAAACGCGACTGGTAGCGGCGCACGACATCGGACCAACGCTGGATCCTGTCGGCGATTACCGCCTCCGAGGGCTGCGTGCGGGGCTCAGCATGCATGCGGTAGAGTTGGCTGAGAAAATTCACCGATTGATTGCGGGTCAACAAATGGCCGCGCATTTCCGCACACCCGGCCAGCATGAATCGGGTTTCCGGTCCGTCCAGGGCGCCGAACTCTTGCAGGGTATCGGCGATCACTCCATTACAACGCGCATGCTCGCCCCCCATGATCACGTGGGTAACCACCTCGATACCGTACCGAGCCGCGATCCGCTGGTGCTGGTGAGCGATAGCCATGTTCAGCTTGTGCATCCCCTTGCCACCCTGCTTGCCAGTGTCGCTGGGGCCGAAGGTGATGTATTGGCGGTTGCCCCGTGATGCCAAGTGCTGCCTGTAAACCGGGCTTTCATAAATCTCATGCACCGTGGCCAGGGTTTGCTCGGCGCCCGCCAGGTCTTCGGGTTGCAGGGCGATGTCGATGCCCTCCCGCACCTGGGCCGCCTTCATCAAAAACAGGACTTCCAGCACACTGAGGCTCGATGTGTACTCGGCGATCCCGTGGATGTTCATGCGGTCGCGATAACGGTCGATCATCTCAAAACGTTCGACCGCATTGCGGGCGTCGTACATGCGAATGTAGCCCGGGTCCTGTTCCATCAATGCGATGTAGTCCTGGCCCTTGTAGCGCAGGGCTTTCTCTTCATAAATCGCAGCGGTGCGCCGCAGGTAGGCCTGCCAGAAATCCGTGGGCGGCTGAACGCTGTCGTCCGCCAGCGCGGCATCAAGCACCGTCCGGCGCTCCCGCTCATCCAGGTCACGATAGGGGCGGGATGTGCCTGCGCCAGGATCCTGTTGCCATTGGCTGGAAACAATCTCATCGACCACGCTGCTGAACATCTCGGCGTTTTCGCGGAACTCGATCTCCACATAATGAAAACCAAAGGCCTGCACCCGCAGCAACAACGGGTCGATGCCCGCAGGCTGGGTGAAGCGGATGCTGCTCAGCGCTTCGATCAATTCGGCCGGGGCGGCAAAGGCATCGGCGTGATCCTTGTCCAGTCGGGCACGAATCTCTTCCAGGCGATGCCGTGCGCCACCGTCTTTGATCAGGCTATTGATGTCTGCGATATAACGGCTGCGCAGCGCTGATTCCAGGGCGATAACCAAGGTTTCGGTGTGCTGGTTTGTGTCGTACGGCCGCCCATCCTTGTCGCCATACAACCAGGTGAACACCGTGAGCCACTGGGTCCGGGCCGCCAGACCCAGGGCCTGATAGACATCGGGCAATGCGTCGTACACGCTGTTGGCATAGAAGATCTGCGACTCGATATCGACACCCTGGTTGCCCGACCACACGGCGTTGTACAGCGCCAACAAAATCTCTTGAGTGGCCTGGGGTTTCTTGAGCCCGTGGTCTTCCAGATGCTGGGCGAGTTTTTGCAACACCTGGACAACGGAGTGCTTGAGTTGATCGGTCTCCTTGCACAGCAGGCCCAGGCTGACGTTCACCCTGGACGACCCGGCAAAGGTCGGCGGAGACACAGGGTTATGATTGGCCTGCGAAGCAATATGGGAAGCGACGCCCCTGACAGATACTTCAAACAGCAGTTGCTTGATCAACAACAATTTCCAGAACGCCTCGACGTCTTTACTGGAACGCGACTCAAAGAAGGCCTTGCCCAAGGCGGCGGCCAATTTCGAATCTGCTTTATCCAGATAAGACAGGGTATCGATTTCGGCGTAGATCCTCAGGCAGGCTCGGGTATGCGGACTGTGAGAAACATCATCGGTGCTGGTCTTCAGTGCCTGTTCCAACGCGCGCCACAACACATCATGCACAAGCGCGGGGTGTGTATGGCTGATAGAGGAACGGGTTGACGCATCTTCAAGTATGGAGTTGATCATGTGGTTCATCGGTTCAAGCCTCGATAATTAATACAGATCCCTTGTTTGCACTCCACCGCGTGGGTGGAAGCAAAATCATCAATGTCACAGGCCGAAACCACTGCGTCGCAACGAACGGATATCCCCTGTTCGCCGACAGAAAGCCCCCAGATCGGTACCGAAAAGCGGCAAAAAATCTGAAATAAGTTGTTACACTTCAACTTGAATAAATCATGTCGCCGCTTTTTCGACAAAAGACCTTTTTGGAATAAAACGCGCATAAAAAGATAGCCAGCTTAAGAACGGTTTCCCGATCCGACACTGACTGTTCTTTTTCAAGCAATTGATTATTAGGGGTTAATGAAGGGAGTCAAAAACGCATTACGCCCAGAAAGCACTCACGCCGACAGGATGTGCCAGGTCATTCTTAAATAATTCTTCATAAAGGCATGACCCCATATGCACCGGACGATCCCGAGCCCTTGGCATCGTGCCCGGCCGCGCAGGGGTGGACTCGGGCTCAAACGACGAGCGCAAATAAGATAGAAAATGACTGTGAATCATTGGGCAAAATAAAGGCGCTCCAAAGAGCGCCTTTATTCATTTCAACTCACTGCTCGCTGATGGACTTCACATCCGCCTTGGCAGCGCCACCAATCGCAATGCGTTTTGGCTTGGCTTCCTCCGGTACCACCCTGAGCAGGTCGATGCTCAGCAGGCCGTTGGAAAGCTGGGCGCCCTGCACTTCGATGTGGTCGACCAGGCGGAACGACAAGCGGAACGCGCGCTGGGCGATGCCCTGGTGCAGGTAGGTGATGCCCTCATCGTGTTCGCGCTTGCCGCCGGCGACGGTCAACACGCCTTTTTCCACCTGGATTTCCAGGTCATCCTCCACCAGGCCTGCGGCCGCAATCACGATCCGATAATGATCGTCCCCGTGCTTTTCGACGTTGTGAGGTGGGTAGGTGGTGCCGGCCTCGCTGCGAAGCGCCGATTCGAAAAGGTCGTTGAAACGGTCAAAGCCGACAGAGTGACGGAACAGTGGGGCCAACGAAAGAGTAGTAGCCATTGCAAAATCTCCTGAGGTTTCTCCAAGTGATTTGATACGCGACCCGCATTCGGCATCGCGTAAAACCTAAGTAGGTTCGGGCTGAATATTTTCAAGCGGCGCTCACAAAATTTTTTTATCCGACATGATGAGCTCCCGACGAAAGGCTGACACAACGGCGCGCCAGGACCGTCGTGGGGTCAACCAGGGCGACCCGGTGGGCACCGATCTCGAACACCTCGCAATGCGCCAGCACCAACGGCAACTCGGTACACCCGAGAATCAACACTTTCGCCCCCTGTTCACACAGATGCTCTGCCGCCAGCAGCAACTGCTCACGGCACACGCCAGCGGTAAACCCCGCCTTGATCCCCCGTTCGCCGTAGATCGCCTCCATCACCAGCGCCTGGTAATCAAAGCCAGGCGTGATGAGTTGCAAGCCGCAGCCTCGCGCGGCCTGGTGGTAGACCTGGCTTTGCAGGGTGCCGGACGTCGCCAGCAAGCCCACGGCCTGGCCGCTGCCGTAGGTCTGCACGATCCACTCCACCGTCTCGCTGAGCATGTTGACGATGGGCACGCGCAGGTGCGCCTGGATGCGTTCGACAAACGCATGGGCGGTGTTGCACGGAATCGCGATGGCCTGGGCGCCGGCGCTTTCCAGGCGTTTGCAGGTGGCGTACAGGGCCAGGGTCGGGTCGGTTTCATCGCGTAGCAGGTTGGCGGTGCGGTCGGGGATCTGCGGGTTCTGTTCCACCACCATCTTGATGTGGTCCTGGTCTTTGCCGGCCGGGGTATGGGCGACCACCTTGCCCATGAAGTCCACGGTAGCCGCCGGGCCGACGCCGCCGACGATGCCCAGTTTGAACGGTGGCTGACGCGCCGAACCATCGGCCTGGGTGGCGAACTCGGCGTAGATCTGGTTGATGTCGAGGGCGCTGATGCCACGCCGTTGCAGGTCGCCGCAGACCAGCGACAGCTCGGTCATGCCCGGCACAATCACCGTGGCGCCCTGTCCGTGCAGCGACAGGCACGCCTGGTACACCGACTCCAGCGGCACACCGTCAAGGTGGCCGTCCTTGATGCCGTTGACGCCGTACATCGCCTCCATCAAGGCGGCCTGGGCGTGGTCCTCCGGGTACACCAGGTTGAAGTGCTGGCCGAGGTGCTGTTCAAACAAGCCGCCGTGACGCACGAAGTCCGATGCGATCACGCCGAGGGTGGTGCCAGGCGCTATTCGACGGGTGATGTACCGGACCAGCGCGTGCATCATGTCCAGCACGGGAATGCCCAGTTCCTGCTGGATTTCAGCGCGAAAGGTCTGGCTGGCGAAACACGGCAGCAGCACCGCATCCACCCCGGTGTTTTCAAAGGTCTTGCATACCTGGAACACATAGAACTTGCGCGCGGTCATGCTCGCGTTACGGTCCAGGGGCAGCAGTACATCCTTGAACGGGTGCTGCTCAAACAGGAAGTGATAGCGCCCCTGGTCCTCCAGCACGGCACGGGACTTGACCAGTTTGTAGAACAGATCGCCGCCCGCCAGCGAACCGAGCCCGCCGACGATGCCCAGCCGGGAGGTGGTTTTCATGCGTGCACACCTTGCGGCAGCTCAGCGGGTTCTTCCGCGCTCTCGGATTTGGCCACCACCGCCGTGGCGATGCTGTTGCCCACCACGTTGGTGGCGGTGCGCGCCATGTCGAGGAACTGGTCGATACCGATGATCAGCAACAAACCCGCCTCGGGCAGGTTGAACATCGGCAGCGTCGCCGCCACCACCACGACCGACGCCCGCGCCACGCCGGCCATGCCTTTGCTGGTGATCATCAGCGTCAGCAAAATCAGCAGTTGCTGGGTGAAGCTCAGGTCGATGTTGTAGGCCTGGGCGATGAACATGATCGCGAACGCCTGATACATCATCGAGCCGTCAAGGTTAAACGAATAGCCCAGCGGCAACACAAAACTGGAGACTCGCTTGGGCGCGCCGAACTTCTCCAGCGCCTCCATGGTTTTGGGGTAGGCCGACTCGCTGCTGGCCGTGGAAAACGCCAGCAGGATCGGCCCGCGGATCAGCTTGCCGAGGGTGAACACCGAGCGTCCGAGAAACAGGTAACCGGCGGCGAACAACAACACCCAGAGCAGGGCGATCCCCAGGTAGAACTCGGCAATCAGCTTGGCGTAATCGGCCAGCAGGCCCAGGCCGTTGGTGGTGATCGCCGAGGCAATCGCGGCGAACACGCCGATCGGCGCGAAAGCCATCACGTAGTCGGTGATCTTGAACATGACCTTGGCCAGCTCGTCCACGGTGTCGGTGATGCGCGTGTAGCCGGCGCGCTTGACCCCGGCCAGGGCGAAGCCGAAGAACAGCGAAAACACCACGATCTGCAGGATCTCGTTGTTGGCCATCGCCTCGGCAATGCTGCGCGGGAATACGTGGCTGATGAAGGTCTTGAGGCTGAAGTCCCCGGTGTTGACCGGCACCGCTGCCGTCGCATGTTGCACCACCTGCATGTTCAGCCCGGCCCCCGGCTGGAACAGATTGACCAGGGCCATGCCAAGCATCAGCGAGACCAGTGACGCCGTGACGAACCACAGCATCGCACGCAAGCCGATGCGCCCTACCGAGCGCGAATTGCCCATGCTCGCGATGCCGCCCACCAGGGTGGCGAACACCAACGGCGCAATGATCATCTTGATCATGCGCAGGAAAATATCGGTGACCATCGAAAAGTACCCCGCCAGCGCCTTGGCGGCCTGCTCGCTTCCTGCATAGTGGTGACATGCCCAACCCACCAGCACGCCCAAGACGATGCCAACTGCGATTCGACGGGGGAGTTTGTTCTTCTTCACAGGTGCGGCCCTCAGATGGCTTTTGTTGTATGGAGCGGATTCTAGGGACCCACCCCGGCCGCCATGATGAGTAATCCAGCTAACCCCATGCGCTTTTGGAATAGTTTGCAGAAAGCCCAGCCCAGGCTGCGCGCGGCGGCATACACTCAGGGCTCATCGCCTGGAGAACCGGCATGCAGATCAAATGGTTGGACGACCTCTTGGCCATCGCCGAGTGGAAAAATTTCTCCCGCGCCGCCGAAGTGCGCTGCGTGACGCAATCGGCGTTGTCGCGGCGCATTCGTTCACTGGAAGAATGGGTGGGCGTCGAACTGGTCGACCGTGGCACCTACCCGGTGCAACTGACCGCCGCAGGCGCCGCCTTCTGCAGCGAAAGCCGCGAAGCCCTGGCCGGCCTGATGCGCCTGCGCGCCAGCCTGCGTGAAGTGGAACGCATGCCAGGGCGCTCGATCCAGGTGACCGCCGCACACAGCCTGTCGATGACCTTCCTGCCCAAGTGGCTGGCGCAGTTCCAGCGCCAGACCGAGCAGTTCAATGCACGGGTGGTGGCGGCGAATATTCATGACGCGGTGATTGCGCTGGAAGAAGGCAGTTGCGATTTGATGATCGTCTACCACCACCCGCTGGCGCCGATCCTGCTGGATGCGCAACGCTTCGGCAGCCTGGCCCTGGGGCATGATGCGTTTATTCCGTTGTGCGCGCCGGACAAACGCGGCCGACCGCTGTATCGCCTGCCGGGGAGCACGGGAAAACCCGTCCCGCATCTGGCTTACACGGCCACCACGTTCCTGGGCAGGGTCGCGCAAATCGTGATCAAGAACGGCCCTGCACCTGCCGTGCTGGAGCGCTGCTACGAAGCCGACATGGCCATGCTGCTGATGCGCATGGCTATCGAAGGTTACGGTGTGGCGTGGTTGCCACAGAGCGCGGTGGTGGATGAGTTGGAGCGTGGGCTGCTGGTGCGGGCGGGTGGCGAGGCGTGGAGTACGCGGTTGGAGATTCGCTCGTACTGCGCGATTGAAAACCAGAACCCGACGATGAGGAAGTTGTGGCGCGCGCTCGAAGGGCTGCGCTGACGTCAATGCACCTGCGGCATCGCCATTCGCAAACGCTGGGCAAGTAAATCGGAGAACGCTTGCGCCAGGGCCGTACGGGGAACATCACTGCGAAAAACCAGGCCGAATGAATACGGCAAAACCGGTAGAAAAGGCCGCGTCACGATCGGCAAGTCCAAGAAATCATTGGCCAGCAATTCGTTGATGATCGACACGCCGATGCCCTCGGCGACGAAAGCGCAGGCGGCACCTGCCGAATGCACTTCCATGCGCACGTTGGGAAGAATGGACGCCTGCCGAAACACCTGGTCAAGCTCCGTGCGCAGGTTGCGCTGGCGGCCCAGCAGCACCAGCGGCACACCGCGCAAATCACTCACCTGGATAACGCGCTTTTCGCACAGCGCGTGCGCTTGGGGAAGCACGCATACGCCTTGCACCTGCAACACCGGCACCACGTCGAAGCCCGGCAATTCGGTGGGCAGGCGCACAAAGGCAAAATCGACGCTGCGGTCCAGCACCGCGCGCTCAAGCGCATCGTAGGAACCGGTGACCAGTTCGATAACAAGGTCGTCGCGGCCCTGCATGAATTCGGCAACCACACGGGGCAACCATTGGTGGGTCATGCTGGTGGGCACCGCCACACGCAGCAGCGCCCGGCCAGCGTGCCCCAGGCGCAGGTCGTCGGCCATGCGCTGGACGCGTTGCATGTTGTCGACCAGCCCCGACACCTCCGGCAAAAACGCCTCGGCCTCGGAGGTCGGCGTCAGCCTGCCCTTCCTGCGCAGGAACAAGGCAAAGCCCAGTGACTCTTCGAGCTGGCTGAGCAAACGGCTGATGGCCGACTGGGACAAGCCCATGCGCGTGGCGGCATCGATGGTCGAACCGGTCGACATGATGGCCTGGAACGCTTCCAGTTGTTTGAGATTCACGCTCGGGCTCCAAGCAGACACGACTGGGCGCAGTTTCCGCTGGCAACACCTGCGGCGTCCAGCCTTGCAGCCCTACCAGAGCTTGATGTCGTAGGTCAGGTACAGGCGATTGTAGTCCCAACTGGTGAGCACATTTGAGCGGTACGCCGTGTTGCGAAATTCTGCCCCCAGGCCTTTGAACGTGCCGTCCTGGATCACGTACTTGAGGCTGGTATCCAGCTCGTGCTCATCGGCCGGTTTGCCAGAATACTTGGCGTCGAATCCTTTGTAGTAGCGGATCATGAAACTCAAGCCCGGGATCGCCAGGGCGGAAAAGTCATAGTCGTAGCGCAGCATCCAGGTTTTCTCATCCTCCAGGATGAATTTGCTCACGCCCGGACTGGTAAAGGACGTGGTGGCCGCACCATTCAAATAGGGCAATGCGGCGTTACCGGACAATTGCTGATAGCCGCCTCCGAACGTATGCCCGCCGAGCCGATAACTCAAGGAGCCGCTGAACATGTCGGCGTCCGCAGCACCGTTATAGGCCGCCCCCGTTTCAAAACTGTTGTAATAACGCACGTCCGTCGTCAAGTGACCTGGCCCGACAGCCACTTTATGCACAACCCCGAAAAAGTGCTGGCGATAGAAGTTTTCAAGTTCACCGTAGTAATAAGACAGGCTGATGGTTTTATTGAGTGCATACGTACCACCCACAAAGTAAAAATCACCATGCTTCGGGCCTTTGTAACCGCTCGGTATCAGATCGACGTTATCGCTGGAGTTACGCAACTTTGATTGATCCAGTCGCCCACCTTGCACAAATAGATGTTCGATACCGGTGTATTCAAACTGCGTGCCTTGGAATGTCTGTGGCAGCAAACGCCCATCGTTGTAACTGACCACCGGGTTCTTGGGCAACAACGTGCCCGTCTTCACCACGACATCGGCGAAACGCAGCTTGCCGGTCACGCCGAGGCTGGAAAAATCACGGGCGGCGCGGCCATCATCCTGCACAGGCAACAGGCCAGTACCGGCATGTGCAGGGCTGGAGTCAAGCCTCAGCCCCAGCAGGCCCAGGGTGTCGAGGCCAAACCCGACGGTCCCGGACGTGAATCCGGAACGCATCGTCAGCAACAACCCCTGTGCCCATTCGACACGGTCGTTGCCGCCGCTGCGGTTGTCATGATTGAAGGCGTAATTACGCAACGCAAGGTGGCCGGTGGAATCCCCGAGGAAACCTTCGGCGCGCACGCTTGATATACCAGGCACCATTAAGCTGGCGCACAAAAGCCCGCCGGTCGTTATAAACGCACGCATAGTTAAGCCCTCAGCTGTGTTTTATTTTTTGTGGCAGAGAGTAAGAAAAGTGACTTGACCAGGTATTTCCTGGCCGATGTTCTTCGGTGTTAATGACCTGAATGAGCAAACAACGCTATCGAATTAAAACAGGGGCGACAAGCTTATGACAAAAGCGCATCAGGCTATGACAGATAACCCGACAACACCTTGAAACGCATAGCCCAATACGCGTTCTTCATAACGTTGTGAGGTATTTATGATTGCCCTACTGTGCCGATGTAGCCGTTGGCTATCCCCATAAAAAAAAGATGAGAGCACCGCTATGTCATCCACTGCGCCAACAGTCACCGACACCGCGCCACCCAAAAACACCCGCCAACTCAACCCGGCAATCATCTTGCTGAGCATTGTGTTCCTGGCCATGGTGCTGACTTATGTGGTGCGCTCCGGCCAGTTTGAACGCCAAGACGTCCGCGTGATTCCCGGGACCTATCAGGTACTGGAAAAAGACACCTCGCTCAGCCAACTCTTCGCCCTGCCGCCGCGCTCGTCGAATAAAACCGTGGCACAACCGGTATCGCTGGCCGAGACCTTTCTGGCCATTCCCCTGGCCATCGAGAAACGCGCCGGGCTGATTTTCATGGTGCTGTTCATCGGTGGCATGTTTGCCGTGCTGAACAAGACCGGCACCATCGATGCCGGCCTGGACCGACTGCTCGGTGCCACCAAAGGCAACGTCTACATTCTGGTGCCAACCCTGATGCTCGCATTGTCGGCAGGCAGCACCTTCATGGGGCTGGCGAAGGAATACATCATGTTCGTGCCCGTGATGGTGGCCATGGCAAACCGCCTGGGCCTGCCCAACATCGTCGGCTTGGCAATCGTCGCGCTGGCGGTAAAGACTGGGTACATGGGCTCGATTTCCAACCCCATCGCGCTGTCTGTCGCGCAACCCTTGGTCGGCCTGCCAGTGTTCAGCGGGCTGAGCATGCGCATCGTCGCGTACTTCATTTTTGTCACCCTGGCCGTGGGCTACATCCTGTTCTACATCCGCCGGAGCGGCTTTGATACCTCAGCCACGTTTTCCCATTCGGGCAAAAAACTCTCCGTGCGGCATGCCCTGAGCCTGATCACACTGGGGGTGGGCGTCGGCTTCCTGGTGTACGCCTCCAATACCTGGCACTGGAAATACCCCGAGCTGTCCTCGTATTACCTGGCGCTGACCATCGTCTTCGCCGCCATCGCAGGCATGAGCCCGAGCACCACGGCAAGCACCTTTGTCGAAGGCATGAACAAGATGCTCATGGCCGGCGTGCTGATCGCACTGGCCACGGCCGTGGAGTCGATCCTCGCCAGCGGCCAGGTGCTGGACACCATCGTGCACGGCCTGTCGCAGATCATTGGCCAGCACGGCCAACTGCCTGCGGCGTTCGGCATGTTCTTCGCGCAGATGAGCCTGGATGTGGTGATTCCATCCACCAGCGGGCAGGCCGCCGTGACGATGCCGATCTTCGGTCCGCTGGGCCAACTGGCCGGCGTGAGCCCGCAGACCACGGTGTATGCCTTCCTGCTGGGCAACGGCTTGACCAACATGATCACGCCCACTTCCAGCGGCCTGCTGGTACTGCTTGCTGCGGCCAATGTGGGCTGGGTGCAGTGGGCTCGGTTTGTGCTGCCGCTGTTCCTGATCTGCACGACGGTGGCGTTGCTTCTGCTCGCCTGCGCCGCCCTCACCGGCTATTGAATTCGACTGACCAAGGCTTTGTCATGACCCACCCCGCATTCGAAAACATGCACATTGTACGCAACCAGATGATCACCCTGCGCGATGGCGTGCGCCTGGCCACCGACATTTATCTACCGCTGGGCACCGGGCCCTGGCCGGTTGTCATCGAGCGCACGCCCTACGACAAATCTGGCCCCTCACGCTCGGAAAAACGCCTGGACGGGCTGCACCTTACCCGCGAGCAAATGGCCGCAGCTTTTACCGAGCAGGGCTTTGTGGCGATCTTCCAGGATTGTCGCGGGCGTTACCGTTCCGAAGGTGTGTTCACCAAATACATCAATGAAGGCGAAGACGGCTACGACACCTTGCGCTGGATCGTCGAACAGCCCTGGTGCAATGGCCACATCGGCAGCATGGGCCTGTCCTATGCAGCGCACACGCAGATGGCGATGGCCTGTTGCAATGCGCCAGGTCTCAAGACCATGGTGCTGGACTCGGGGGGGTTCGCCAACGCCTACCAGTGCGGCATTCGCCAGGGCGGCGCGTTCGAACTCAAGCAAGCGACCTGGGCCTACAAGCAAGCCCAGCAAAGCGCCGCCGTGCAGGCCGACCCGCAGTTGCGAGAGGCGTTGGCCCAGGAAGACATTCTCGATTGGTTTGCGCGCATGCCGTGGCGCCCTGGGCATTCGCCATTGCGCCATGTACCGGAGTATGAAAACTACCTGTTCGAGCAGTGGTCCCACGGTGACTTTGACCAGTACTGGAAGCAACTGGGTATCTACGCTGAAGGTTTCTACGAGCAGATCCCGGACATCCCGGTGTTGTTCATGTCCAGTTGGTACGACGCCTATGTCAGTTGCACGCTGGACAATTTCACGGCGTTCACCGCACGCAAGCAGTCACCTCAACGCCTGATCATGGGCCCGTGGCTGCACGGTGACCGCAACATCAGCTACAGCGGCAACGCCGAATTTGGCAACGCCGCGCCTTTCGACGGCAACCTGGGCGAAGACTGGTTGAGTTGCCGAGTGGAATGGATGCAACGCTGGCTCAAACCGACCGACGCCGGACGGCACGCCACCCATCAGGTCGATGTGTTCCTGATGGGGGGCGGCAGCGGCCGAAAAAATGCAGAGGGTCGGCTGGAGCATGGCGGGCGTTGGCTCAAGTCGCCGTGTTGGCCGCTCGCGGGCAGCCAACAGCTGAACCTCTACCTGACACCACAAAAAGCCCTTTCGCCGCTCGCTCCTGTGGGGCCGCCCAGTTCATTGAGCTACTTCAGCGATCCCGCCCACCCGGTGCCGACCATTGGCGGCTCGTTGACGTCTGGCGCTCCGGTGTTCGTGGGTGGCGCTTTCAACCAGATCGAAAGCCCGGACTTTTTCGGCACCCGGGGTGACCACTCGGCACTGTGCGACCGACATGACGTAGTGAGCTTCGAAACCCAACCGCTTGAGCACGACTGGGTGGTCGCCGGCCCGGTGAAAGTCGAACTGTGGGTGCACAGCAGTGCGCCGGATACCGATTTCACCGCCAAGCTGGTGGACGTCTACCCGCCGAGCGGCGATTACCCGCAGGGGTACGCCATGAATATCACCGACGGGATTATCCGGTGTCGCTACCGCGACTCGTGGGAACACCCGGCTCCGCTCACGCCGGGAGAGCCGTTCAAGGTGGTGATCGAACCCTTCGCCACCTGCAACCTGTTCAAGCGTGGCCACCGCCTGCGCCTGGATATCGCCAGCAGCAACTTTCCGCGCTTCGATGTAAACCCCAACAGTGGCGAGGCCGAAGGCATGGGCGAGCATCCGCAGGTGGCGCGCAATACCGTGCATATCGGCGCCGGGCATCCGAGCCGTTTGATACTCACGATCGTGAACAGTGCGCTATAGGAGGCGGATCAAAACTCTGATACATGGCGGCGCCGGCAGAGTCGGCCATGTGGCGATCCATCTGGCCAAGGCCATCGGCGCCAGGGTGTTCCCCCCCGTGCGTGAAGCCAATATTGAGTTCGCACAACGCATGGGCGCCGATGTGATCATCGACTACGAAAAGGAAGATTACGTTCACGCCATCCTGCGGGAAACGGACGGGCGCGGCGTTGATGTGGTGTTCGATACCATCGGCGGCCACACGCGTTCACGGCCTCGATCATGGACATAGCGCAGCCGCGGAACCTGGTCCAGGCCTGGGGCAAGAACGCGATAGCCGTCGTGCCCACTCAGGAAGCAACGCCATGATTTACGAGATCGCCGTGCTGCCGGTTCATAAAGAACACGCCGGTGAGGCTTACTGTTAAGTGAAGGACCAGAAACGGCCTCGTCTTGCTCTCTTAAACAAATCGTCTATTACTTTATATTACCCACTCAATGCACGGTCCACCGCGGTGTGCGCAATGTTGTACGTCAGGAGAAACGTATGGCAAAGAAAAGCGCACCCAGCGCTACTGCAGCGAAGACCAAGCCGCCCGCACGCATCCGCAAGACAGTAAAGACAGCAGACAAGCCGCAACCGGCAGTCACCCCGCCCCCCGAGAGTGATGTGGCGCAGATCAAAGCGTTTCGCCAGCAACTGGCCGAGCGGGGCTACGAGTCAGTGTTCGACGTCGTCCGTAAGGGCCGTGCCGAGACGATATCCAACTATCTGGGAAAGAAAACCGCGAAGCGCGAGCGGGCTGCGGCGCAACAGTTTTTTGAACAGGCCGAAGCCCACGCCGCAGCCTTGACCCGGTTGCATCGCCAGTTGACCGCACGCGGCGAGCCGATCGCCCAGGCCATCGCCAAGCTGGGCATTGCCTATGATGCCGAGTGGCTGGATCGCGCCATCGGCTCCAGCGGCAATTATCAAGATTGGTTCGGCCGGAACCTGCTCTATGCCCATCCCGATTCGGTGGGCTCGCTGTTTTCCCCTGGCAGTTACCTGACGACGCTGTACCGGGTCGCCAAACCGTTGCATCCCGCCACCCACGGCTTGCAGCTGAACAAGCGGCGCCCCGACCTGAATCGCCTGCCGTTGAGTGACACCCACCTGAACCAAGAAATATCCACCTTGACCCTGATCCTGGAGGTATTGGAGCAAGGCGTAGTGGGGGATGCCGAGGAACAGCTGCGTACCAAGGTTTTTCCGATGATCTTGCCTTACAACCATGCCAGCGAGCAGATCCGCCAGGGCTTGGCTGCCTTGAAGAGTTCGCAAGCCGAAATATGGGCCACGCTGGGCGATAACGAAGCGCGCGCGTTCTCATCTATCCCCTTTGATGCATGGATCACCCAAGTACTGACCCCGGGCTGCGTGCGCGATCGGCTGGCGTTATCGCCTGAGGAGTTCGGGATACTGACGCAGGGCATGCAGAACACCCAGGCCACAGTCGGGCGATACTACGGTTTGAGCCGAATTGCGGACATGACGCATGTGGGGTCGGAGGCCGCTATTACAGCGATCCAGAAGGATCGGTCCTTGCTGGAACGTACTCAGCTGGACCAGGAGACGTTGATGCAGGCACTGGGTGTGGGTGCCATTCAGAGAGATGTGGGCGATCGCACACTCGAATACCGTAAACCGGTAGAACTAAGGATCGATCACTCGCCTGATGATGGTGGCTATTCTTTAGTCACGATCTACGACATGAGAATAGATAGGGAGGCTGATCAGATTACTTGGGTGGCTCAGGTAAATGCCCGGCATACCGTCACCTATTCATATATGGACGATGCGTCACTCTTTATTGAAATGCGCTGGGGAAACGAATCGGTCACGAGTGACGACCCCCTGATCCATTGGAGTAACGGCACGCCGGCAGGAGTGACGCGAGAAGTGAGAATAACCTTGGATATCGACTCAGGAGTGCTGAGCCGATCTGATTTTGTTCTAACCTTTGTTCTTGGGTATTCCCCCCCCTACCGACCCAGGCCTCGGCAATATGTATCAAACGGCCCAATCTCCCTGGAGTGGCCGTTGATTGCCCCGCAGAAGTACGGCGCCCGCTACATTCACGGCTGGGATAGTGACGTCAACCCCTACCCCCCTCTGTATGCGTACGTAGGAACACGGGCAGGGCACCCCGCGACGCCGCCTGCCAACAACCCGGCGACCAGCAGGCTGTACAACCGTCATGGTCAAAATCTGGAACGGCTCAATCGCGTGATCCGGCTTCAGCGGCGCATCGGGATAACCTTCGAAGAGCTCGATTGGTTGATCGTGGCGGCGGCGGTCAACCTCTCCGATTACCCGTTGACCCGGCCACTCCAAGCCTTGGCCGTCTACCTGCCGCTGCGTGAACGCTACGGTTTTTCCGTCAATGCCTTCGTTGCGTGTATCGGCTCGATCAATACCTACCACCGCCCGGGCGAGCAGTCGTTTTTCCGGGAGTTGTTTGGAAACGACGATTTTCTCAGTACGCGCCTGTTCCTGTCGCCACCGCGCGACGACGCACCTTCACAGGCGGCACGCGCCATATTGTGCCGAGGGTTGGGCATCAGTGCCGATGTGCTCATCATGCTGGCCCGCTTGCTGCCTGGAGTCATCGATAATGGGGGCGCCATCGGCTATGTCCTGCCCACCCTGAATATAACGCATGTAGACGCACTCTATCGGCTGGTGGCGATCCCACGCCTGTTTGGGCTGGCTCCGGACGAAGCATTGCAGTTGTGGAATCTGCTGGATGCACCGGGAGTGATCGCTCAGAGTCTCAGCCAGCAAGAGCGTCCGGTAGGGGCAGCGCTCGCGGCGTTGGAACGCACGGGTTACCTGGTGGACTGGATGCGGCGCGAAGGTCTGGATGCCGCCCGTCTGATTGTGATGACCTCTCGCGACTACCGCCAGGTCGCGACACCGGAGCTGCAAGGCTTTTTGCAGAACATCTACAGCACACTCAGTGGACAACCCGGTGATACTCGCAGCGAGCAGGCGCTGTTCGAACTGCTGTGTCGGCACATCGGTGCGCAGTTTGGTTTGAAACCGAGCACGTCCCTGCGTCTGATCGAATGGATGGATGCCGTTGCCGCTCGCATGAATCCGGCATTTACCGGCTACTCGGTGTTGACCTTCTGGAATCAGATCCAAGCCTATTACAGTAGCCCGGTGAGGGGGGTTATCTACCCTGGAATCTGATCTCCCACAGTTGGTGCAATATGCAAACCTGATTGCCCAGTTCGCCCTGCTGTGCCATTGGGCGCAACTCAGCGAGCAGGACCTGGCACTCATCATGCCGCGCCCTTCCCGTTCGCTGCTGACCGGCGAATTATTACCGCCGCTTCCTGACCTGCCATTACTGTTGCTGCTGTCACGCTACCGGCACTGGCAGAAATTGCTGGTACTGCCGGTGGCCGAAGGGCGGCGGTATTTGCAGCGCGCTGCGGCCGGCGAGTGGACGGCGCCCGCGGACATAGCACAGGAGCTTGCGCTGTTACATGGCTGGGACAAAATCCAGGTACTCGGCTGCATGGAATCACTAGGCGTCTCGCCCAGGAGCTTTCGTGAGCTGTACCCGCTCGTCGCGCGCATGCAACTGGGGCAGAAGCTGGGCCAGGCCCCGACGGATCTGAGCCTCCTGGATCTGTTGGCCGGACTGATACCCGATCAGAATACGCTTGAACAATTCGCTGCCAATATCCTCGCCGCTGCCCACGCCTGAACCGGAGGCATCATGAATAGCGCATTGGAAAACTCGCTCAACCAAACCAAGCGCGATGCGCTGGTGAGCTACTACCTGCAGTACGTCATTCCTGATCGTGAGCTGGGTACTCTCGCCACAAACATCAAAACGGCCGACGACCTTTACGAGTACCTGCTGCTGGACCCGCAGGTGAGCGGCCAGGTCACGACCAGCCGGATTGCCGAGGCGATTGCCAGCGTTCAGCTGTATATCCATCGCTGTCGCCAGTACCTGGAACCCGGCGTCAGCCTACCCGCCATGGCAGAGGCTTCGCGCCCCGGCCGCTACCTGGACCAGTGGGACGCCTACAACAAGCGTTATGCCACTTGGGCCGGGTTGCAACTCTTGCTGCACTACCCGGCCAGTTATCTGGACCCGGCACTGCGTTACCGCAAGACCACGCTGTTCAAAAACCTGGAGCAGACCATCAACCAGGGACGGGTGACCGAAGAGCGGGTTGAGCAGGCGATGCGCGATTATGTGGGGGAGTTGCGGGCTGTGCTGGATATCAGGTCGTTCAGCGCCTACCAGGTCGAGCCGGATGTGAGCGACACACCGGTCTATTTCTTGGGTCGCTCGCTTGATCAGGATGGCGACTACTACTGGCGCTATGTTGATGGCAGCAGCGGCGGAGTCAACGGTCGATTGCGTAATCCTGTGGCCTGGAGTGAGTGGTCCAGGATCCAAGTGCCTATCAAAGCAGAAGGTGATCCAGCGATTGTGTACTTCAATCACCGGGTCCATGTGATGTGGTTACACAAAAAGATTCGTAAACTGCAGGTTGATCAAGCCAGTAGTTCGGAAAACGATGTGCGGGCATGGGAAATTGTCTCGTGGGAGCTGCACCTCGCTTCGTTGCAGGCAAATGGTCAATGGGCGCAGCGTAGCTATCCATTGGAACATTTAATTCCTTCTACGGATCTCGTCAGCCCTACACGTTTGTTTGCAGCAGAACTAAGAGAGGAAGGGAGCTCAGCAGATCGGCCATTGGGTGTGTTTTTCGTTCAACAGGAAACAAACACCAACGTGCGCTACTTATGTCTTTTAAACAAACTTCTACAACATATCGACTCGCCCGGTAAGTCGTGGGAGTTCAATTTTAACTATGACATTGAATCCGTCACCACGCATACCAACTACCCAGTGTTTCCACCACTTAAATACCAAGCTCGCTTGGCTCCCCCGATTGATACCTTGACGGTAGCGGCATCAGCGAGAGCCGAGGACAACACCGCCACTCTTACTGACTTTAGAATAACGAGTGGAGCATTGTCTTTTACATCTACCCCCAAGAATCACGACGACCATGCGTACTTTGTTACATTGACAAAAGGCGGCGGCATTGAACCTCTATATTCGTCTATAGAGATCCGCACGAATGCAAATAAAAGAGTGCGTTTGCCAACAGGTTATAGCCAGCAAGTCATAGCGTCGAATCACGGTATAACGATTAGGTTATTTTTGATAACTACCTTCCCCGAATACAGTGAGCGTATTGTCTACGATGTCCCTCTCGTGCGAGCGGTTTTCGATCAACCCGCAAAAATCACGAACTTCACGCCGAACGTCAACTGGTGGATGGTGACTTCTCCCAAGCGCTTGGGACACAGTCAAATCTTTCACCTACGATCCAACGGAACCAACGGCGGTGCCGAGCATGTGATGACGACCCTTGGAGGGCCGCTACTGGAACAACGGATGCAGGAAGGCACCGACGTGCTGCTTTCTTGGAACACGCAAGCCATCCCTGTCGACCCGAGTGGATCGAATTGGGGCGGCACAATCATCAATACCCCCATGCGCTTCGAAGGTGGCATAGGCCAATATACCTGGGAGCTGTTTTTCCACGTGCCTTTCCTGATCGCCAATCGGCTGCTGGCCGAGCAGCGTTTCGACGAGGCCGAGCGCTGGTTCAAGCGCATTTTCAATCCCGCCGGCTATCGCAAGGCAGACGGCAGTCTCGACATGATCGGCAGCACACCGCGCTTCTGGAACGTCCAGCCATTGCAGCAGGACACCACCTGGAACACTTCCTCGCCGGAAAACACCTATGACCCAGACCTGATCGCCGCCAACGACCCCATGCACTATAAGCTGGCCGTGTACCTGCGTTGGCTGGAACTGTTGCTCGCACGGGGCGACCATCTGTACCGCCAGCAAAACCGTGACAGTTTGACCGAAGCCAAGATGTGGTATATCCAGGCCCTGCAACTGCTGGGTAAGCGGCCAGCCATGCCGCTGCTGCTGAACTGGGCTGATCCGACGCTGGGTCAGGCGAGTGTCGAAAACAGCGTGTCACTGAAACGCCTGGAAAAGCTGTTCGATGACAACCCCAAGGCACTGGCACCCGGCCTGGTTGGGCAGATCCAAGTGACCAACGGCCCGTTCAAGGCACCCTTCGATGACGCCTTGCTGGATTACTGGCGGCGGGTGGAGCAGCGTCTGTTCAACCTGCGCAATAACCTCTCACTTGACGGCCAGCCGTTGATTTTGCGGCTGTTCGAAGAACCCGTCTCCCCCACCGCCCTGCAGCAGGCCCGTCAAGCCGGGGATGGCAGCGACCCGGCGCCCTCAATGGCCGGCCTGGGCCTTTGGAGCCAACGCTTCCCGCTGTTGCTGGAGCGCGCCCGTACGGCCGTGCAACAGGTGATCCAGTTTGGCAGCAACTTGCAGGGCATCCTGGAGCGGCGCGACGCCGATGCGTTGGGGGTACTGCAACAGACCCAACAGGGCGCCTTGTTGGGTATGGCCAACGAAGTGCATCTGGCGAACATCGCGTCACTGGAACACAACCTGGCCTCGTTGCAGGCGAGCCTAGCCGGCGTTAAGAAGCGTCAACTGCATTACAAGGGTTTGTATGACCGGCATATCACCGACAACGAACAACGCGCCATGGATTTGCGCACCAGCGCCAATGACAAACAACTCAGCGCCGGCGCACTGACCACCACCGCGGCCCTCTTAAACCAGATCCCAACCCATTTCACAGCTGGCATGGCCTACGGCATCGGCTACAAGGAGTTTGGCGGCTTGGCCCAAGCGGCGGCAAAGGTGCTGGAGCTGGATGCGCAATCCAACAACGGCAAAGCCAACAAACTCGAGGCTTCCGAGCAATATGCACGCCGACGCGAAGAGTGGCAGGCCCTGCGTGACCAGAGCGCGCATGACATTGCCCAACTGGACGCGCAGATCCTTTCAGCAACGGAACAGATCACCATGGCGAACAAACAGTCGGCGCAAACAGAACGGGAACAGGCCTATAACCAAGCGGTCCTGGATACGCTGAGCACCCGCTTCAACAGCCAGACGCTCTTCAACTGGCAGGCCGGCCGCCTCGCGGCGCTGTATTACCAACTCTATGATTTGGCCGTCGATGTCTGCGCCCGCGCACAGCGCAGTTATCAATGGGAAACAGGCGATACTACGGCGTATCTGCGCCCGGGCAATTGGAGCGACACCTATCAGGGCCTTTTGGCGGGTGAAGGCCTGCTGCAGAACCTTCAGCACATTGAAAACAGATACCTGGACTGGGACCGCCGCACGTTGGAGGTACAACGCACTGTTTCCCTGCAGCAATTGTCGAAGCAGACCATGAGTCACGTAGTACGCGACCTGCTCAACAACGTTACCTCGCCCAGCAAACCCGAGGTGATCGAGGTAAGCCTGGCGAGCGACCTGCTGGCGATCAAATTCAACTTGAATACCATGCAGATAAACGATGATTACCCCAGCGCACTGAATTTGGGCACGTTGCGCCAGATCCAGACGCTGAGCGTGTCGTTACCGGTGGTGCTCGGCCCTTACCAGGAGGTCCAGGCAGTGCTTCAGTATGCCTCCACCCATTCGCTCGCTGACGGCTGCAAGGCGATAGCGTTGTCCCACGGGCTTGATGACAATGGCCAGTTCCAACTTGATTTCAATGACGGCAAGTATTTCCCGTTCGAAGGTATACCGATCAACGAGGGCGTCTTCGTGCTGTCATTTCCGAACGCCACGACGCGTCAACGCGAGCTACTGATAAGCCTGACGGACGTTATCCTGCATATTCGCTACACGATTCGCCAAGCAGCCGTGCCTCGCAACGCCACAGTTTCACAGCCCTAGTACCGGCTTGCCAGACTGGACGCGTTGATAGCCAAGGAGAAACCAAGGCAAAAAAAACCTGCATCTCTGCAGGCTTCTCTTTATGTCGCTATCTGGCTCCACGACCTGGACTCGAACCAGGGACCCAATGATTAACAGTCACTTGCTAGCTGTTAGGCGCACTGGGGCCACGACGAAATGTGGCGCAGAAAATAGGTTAGCTGCATAGCGTGGGTCGCATGAATGCGTCACGCCAGGAAAGTTAGTCGGGTTGGATTGGGTTGTCAAAGCGTGGCAAAGCAATGACTTGTAGGAAAAGGAGGCGGCGGCAGTCAGCTACCGGATCACCTACAATGCGTGTCTGAGCGGTTCGACCTCCAGATGGCGTTATTTCGAAGTTGTGGCAATTCGTAGCTACAGTACTTAAGGACAGACTATATTTAAAATTACTAAACCACCAAAGAATGGAATCGTGAGCTGACCTCGTTTGCTGACGCCCTATCCAGCAGCCTTACCTACCTACAATGACAGGAGAAAGTCCTTCCAACCGCGTAAAGCCCGTTCGAAGTCATCCAAACTTATAGTTATTGAGAAGTCCTCATCATAAAGTGAATAAATTTTAACTCCACTTTTCGAAATATGGGTTGCCCAGGCATCGCGGGCCCATTCAGTGGAGACCTCATCCTCTCGCCTCACTGCTCTCAATCTATTAAGGCCCTCATCTAGCCAAGGAATAGTTTCGACAAAAGGTCCCCCCCATCGTCGATCAATAGGCAAGCAAGAATATCTACATCATCAGGCCCCAACGCATCCGTGCAACACCAAGGTATTGCTACCCCAGTTGATTCTTCCAAAAAAAAACGAATATTCATCTTATTCCTTACATCAATGGATATACGGTGGTTTTAGTGGATCCCTCAGGGTCAGACACCGTTTACCCCATGAGCCCGCCATTCAGCGCGAGGCGATTGTCGGCCCGAATTAGATACAGCATCATCACTCGATTCGTTTCGTCACCTACCTCAAACTCAATAAATCCGCCCCGTTTAGGATCCCCTTTATCAATTTCACTTACCACGCAGCGTGATGGTTCGAGGGTGTCGACGTTCCGGAATGCTTAATTTTTTCAGTTTCCGCGTTGACCCCTAAATACTTATCAGCATATTTTTCCGGAGTGCGCTTGTGAAGCTCCCCCAAAATCGACACCAGACTTACATGAATAGCCAAGTCTGTAGGCTTTATTTCCATAGCATCCTCATAACACTGCAAGGCGCCTTCAAGATCTCCCACCTTAACTAACATCGCACCTAGTTCAAGATACGTATCGACAAATGTAGGTTCGGCTTCAATGGCGGCCTGATAATACTTGAATGCGTCGACAACATTTGACGCACGCTCATTCGATACGCCTGCAAGGAAAAGATATCGAGCTATGACTTGATCAGGGGCCAACTGGGTAGTGACTTCATAATGCGTAATAGCCTGGGCAAAGTCACGCTGATAGAAACATATATCACCTAAACATTCAGCACATGCAGACTCAGACAGCAAGTGCGAGCGGGCCTTGAAATATTTAATTGCATTTTCGACAAGCCCGGTTGAGAGGTACCTAATCAATTGTTTCTTAATATCATTAAAATCAGATTCGTTCACAGCTACTCTCCAACAACTATAACGGGACTCCTCAGGGTCAGCCGCCATTTACTGCGCGCGGGCTGCCCCCCTTTAAACTCTTTATTTTATCGCCCAGCATACTTGGTTCAAAACTTTCTTCTATTGAAACGACCAGTCATGCACCGATATATTCGATCTTCTGATTAGACTCACACTCCAATGGTGCTCTATAGTCGGTAATAAAGCTGATACCCTCTATATATTCACCATTTTCAATAATCAGAAACTCATCATCCACATCATTAAAATCCAACTCGTAAAAATCCTCAAGCAGCAGTAGGTCACTGCCAGGCACAACGGATCCCTCAGGGTCAGACCCCGCTCACAATGGATGAAAGCACTGCACTGCCGGTAGATTGCTCGCATCTTCATCCTGAATAAACATCCACCAACTAGACTGGAGACTTTTTTGAGTAACGTTCTTCTAATCTTTCAGCAGACCTTAGAACACCACCCCTATCATTAGGAAAGAAAGTAGAGTACACATCAGCCGCAACGTTCATCAGAGAAACGTAGTCAGCCACTGGCAGACTTGAAATTTCTACTTCGCCCAGAAAGAAACTGACCTCACTGAAATCTTCTGGATAGTCCCAGTCTTGATCAAGAGAGTAAAAAAATCCTTCACTCACAGAGAAGCCAACTCCTCGCGAAGCGTCATAGATAAACGCTGGAAAATTA
The DNA here is from genome assembly GCF_900115535.1 of Pseudomonas sp. NFPP28. Taxonomy (NCBI): domain Bacteria; kingdom Pseudomonadati; phylum Pseudomonadota; class Gammaproteobacteria; order Pseudomonadales; family Pseudomonadaceae; genus Pseudomonas; species Pseudomonas sp. NFPP28. The sequence continues at coordinate 698,387 of NZ_FOWT01000002.1, forward strand.
GTCTTTTCACTCACCATAGCAGCCTCTATCAATCCATAAAGGTCTTCGTAATCCAGACCAGTTGAAGCAAATGACTCTTTGAGGCTCTCAAGCCAAGCTAAGCTAGCCATTAGTTTGTCCTCGGCGGCATAGTGATAAAGGAGTTTGTTATTTCTCCAGTCTTGCTATTACCTGTCACCTGGAAGTGATATCCATTAATTTTAATACTAGCTTCTCTCATCGCTGGATTGGATTTGAACATAGACTCGGCTTGGACTGCGGCTCGACTAGACATGTCAGCCACTCTGCTATCCGGCAGAACCTTCGGATCGTAAGTCGTTATCGTGGGCGTAAGTTTATACCTACTCATTAATTCGCCTTTAGTATTGCCCCCTCAGGATCTGACACTGTGTTTAACCAGCCCCCCCCCTCAGGGGCGGCCCCATCTACTTCTAGCACCAAGACCCTAAGTCATATAACCATATTTAAATTACGCAAGATCATTCTAACCATAACAACTACCACCTCACAAACTCAAATCTCTACTGACTTTGCAACTACATATAACGCAACACCTACAGAATGCAGAAACAGCCTATAATGTTTGTCACCACCTGAAAGCTCTTTGCCCTGCTGCATGGCTATAATATCTGAATATCCATATTCAACAAGAGACCCAAGCATTGAAATATCACCATCATCCTTACAACTAAAAAAACTATAACCAGGAAATGGCTGCTTTAAAAAATATGAAACCTTTAAGAAACGAATACTCTTTTTAACCTCTGCAACACTAGAATCCTCATCATCATAATAAACATCCAAGTCAAGAGTTGTTCCCGAATAAAACATCTCAAATCTATTTTCACCACCACCAGGCAACAACTGATCGAGATCAAGCAGTTGCCTAGGATTTGACAATTTAATTTTTTCAATCATTTTCTAGCCTTATCTACAGAGCCGCCATAGTTCTTATTAAGCTGTTGCCTTACCAAATCATAGTGCCATTCGGGTCAGACCCCATTTACCGAAAGTTACAGCCTAGCAAATGAATAAAAAAATCCGTCTCCTTTTCTTAAATATCTTGTTGCCAGAAGGTCAGGCAAACGCCATATTCATCGAGGAGATCGTCAGCAATTTCAAACTGAAATGCCCTCTCTGGAAAAGAGTCTAATAATGCGCGACTCCAATATCTACTGACCTGCTCAGCGAATAAATGACAAAGCCGATAGCCTTCTTCCGATAGACCAACTTTAAATACGGGCCGACCAGGTGCATCTTCCCACTTTGAAAAGAACTGATTTATTGAAAATATATTTCTGTATCGCTCAACGTCTCTATGCGAAGCACTTTGCTCCAGAGTACCAGACTCGGTCTCGACCAAACCTTTTAAATGATTTTTTTCAGGTCGTATCGCTGAGCGTTAGGCAGCCAGAAAATGTGGCCATCCGTCTCAATAAAATCAGGTGAGAGCAACCCTAAAACAGAAGTTGCTTGTTCCAATGAAACCAAGTTTCCTACATATGAAAAGAACTCCCCAGCGCCAATATCTGAAACAAACAGATTCAACGATTCTTTAGAAATATTTCCCTGATAAATTTTCATCACTTCAACCCTAAGCTATCAAGAACCGACTAAAAAATGGGACAGATTTATTTTCTATTCAGACTAGCAAATATATAACAAACAAATCCGCCCCCCCTTTTTATCTTAAATAAACGTCCTAAACTAGACTGGAGACTTCTTTGAGTAGCGATCTTCTAATCTTTCAGCAGACATTAAAGCACTGCCTCCATCATCAGGAAAGAATGCAGAGTAAACATGAGCCGCAACTTTCATCAGAGAAACGCGACTAATTGGGATCAGAGCCCATTTACCCCTTATCCACAACATTCCAAATAATTTGCTTTGGCGGGCCATCCACGCCGTTTTTACATTCAGCTGCTCAACCACTTCAACAGCAGTCCATTTATAGTTATTGAAATTCCTTTTGCACCAACAAATCAACCTTGTCTTTTTAACTTGCTCGTCACATATTGTTCTAGATATTCTTCTAAAGGCTTGGCAGTCCCTAGAACATGAAGCTCTCCTGTTTCCTTATCAATTAGGAACGGTCCATTTCCAGCCAGCTGAGCCGAAAAACTCCCTGTCTCTAAATATTCTTTAGATTGATAGCAAAAGAACCATCCATCAGAAAACTCTCCCTCATGCGTTAACTGCAGAGGAATATCTGAGTCTTTTAAATACGCATTAGCTCGTTCCAGCGCACTCTCATAGGTAATCATTAATTAGTTCTCAGCAACTGTAGCGTCTTAAAATTATTCATATTAGCTGGCTTCCCAGTCTGCCCATCTAGATATCGGATAACTCCATTCTGATTAACCACGTTGAAAACATGGCCTGGCTGACCTGGACCATAGGAACCGAACACAATCCCGCGCGCGCCGTCCCCGCCACCGAGCATGTGTTGGGTAAAAGTCTCGGTTGAAGATACACCGCTAAACTTAGCGCCATATTGCTTCTCCAGCACTGTCAACGGAACACCCTTGGTGGAATTTATCGGCAATGCAGATGCTGGGTTACCTGCAAGTGTTGCATCAGTAGCAATCGAACAATTAACACAGTTATGGGTTCGTCCAGCATCTGGATAACCTGGGTTTACGTTCCTAATTGAACCTGCAGTTTCATCCGCAACGCCTGTCGCTTTTGTACCCCACAATCCCATCTTACCTAAAACTGCCGCAATGCCTAAACCTGTCAGCTCTCCGGCCATGAACATGGCCCACGCCTTCACAAACTCATTCGCAGGCTGTGGCCCATCAAAACCTTGACCTTGTGCAAGGGCCAACTGCGCTTGCGCAGCTTCTTCAGCAGAATACCCCTGTTTCTGCATGTATTCGGCGAGGGTAGTTGACGCCTGCCCGTACTGCGCCAATCCTGCCGGAAGATGCTCCCCGAAATTGTATTGCGTAGCATTCTTCGCAACCCAGCCACCCTTCTCGATCGACTTCGCATCAGCATCCTTCTGCGAAGCCGCTGCCAGCACTCCCACAATCTGTGAACTCATGGACAAAAGGGTCTTATCGCCTTTAACCAAAGAGTCCAGATGAACGACTAGAGCTTCGTTGATCCCGGCTGCCAAAGCCCCCGTTCTGAAGTCCCCGCCTGTGGCCTTAGAGAGCAAGCCACCCACCATTGCATGAACCACAATTTTAGGAGGGTAGCCTTCCGTCAGTACCCCATGGGTGTAGTCGCCAATGGCATTAAAACTTGCTGCAGCCAATGTATTGAACAATGCGCCTTTGAGTGCATCACCAAAGTCACCACCTTGTCCGAGCGCTTTGCTCAGCAAAGTCGACGTACCGTTCTGCAAGGCTTGGTTCGCCGCAAACTGGCCAACGCCGGTCCAGGTGTTGAGGGCTGGCGAAGTGATAACGGCCCCTGTGTTTGGATTGGTCTGCGTGCCTGTCCAACCATCGAAAAGCCCTTTCGTCAGGCCTGCCGTCACGCCCGATATCACGTAGCCCTTCATCGCATCCGATGAGGTGACGTCCTTGAACACTGCCCCCAGATTGCCCCGATTATTGATAACGCTGACGGTTGCATTAGTCGCGGCACCTGAAGCAACAGCCCCCACCGCCGCCGCCGTGACACCACCACCACCCGCCGCAGTCGCAGCCATAGGCCCTACGACAGTAGCCATCACGATCGCGATAATGATCTGCGACGCAGGACCAAGTCCGGAGTTGCTGTATTTGAAACTCTCGTGAATTTCCTTAACTTGATGCCAATCTACATCGCCACGCCTTTCTGCATCCTTTATCCATGCCAATTGCGGGTCAGCTTTGACCATTGCATCAATGGACTGACTAACCGTTTGCTGATTGACCTGCGTTACATCAATTTTCAAACCATCCACCGCTTTGATCACAATAGCGCCTGCGGCAGCCATTTGCGTTTGACGCACGGTTTCGTCGGTATTGCCTTTGCCTTTGGATGACACCCAAAAAGCATTGTTATTGGACTTCTCGTGGCTTTCCTGATGAAGGTCCTTAACACCTTCAAACGTCACACTACCGCCACTGGCAATGGTCAGGTCATTGCCACTTTGCAACTTGGCAGCCTGGTACTTCTGATCACCCTGGCTCTGAATCGTAAGATCGCCACCGGTTTTAATTTCACTACCGATG